>NZ_JXDG01000030.1 GCF_000820515.1 Pseudomonas batumici
TCGTTGAGGATGACGTTGGCCGCGGCACCGCTGAAATTCGGGTTGCCGACGACGATGCCGCCCAGTTGCGTCGACTGGGTCCGCGCGGTGGCGTTGTTGAGGATGACCCCGTTAGTCCCGACGTTGTAGTCATGGAACTGGTTGTGCGACAGCCCCTGGGCATTCGGTGCGGCGATGTTGACGATGGGTACACCATTGCCCGCCTGGCCCAGCGTGGTACCCGGCGCGCTGACCACGATCCCGTCCGCCTGGGCCAGCAACGGTTGCCAGAACATCGCGTTCGCCAGGATGAAGGCCAGTCCGCGCTTGGGCAGCCCGCAGAAGTGCTCACGGTTTTTCAGGGCAGCAGAAGGCTGGCCCGCGAGGAAGGCAAACTGACGAACATCCATGTCGGAATCTCGATGCAACGGGTGCGGTAAAGGGAATTAGAGGAACAAATCCAAACGGAAATAGATCGGCGCTTCGCGCTCGGCAATCGGTGTCGGTCGTTCCAGGGAATTGGCGAACGTCACGGTAGCGGCAAGATGCTTGCCCCGGGCAAACAGCTCGATCGAATCGCTGGTCATGCGCCCATGCTGTTCGGCGTTGTAGCGGTCATGACGGATCACGCCCTGGTCGTAACCGATGCTGGTGCCGTACTCGGAGAGCACCGGCTGCAACCAGTCCCAGGTCACCGGCCGGCTCCAGCGCAGGTCATTGCGCCAGTAACCGCCGCTGTCGCCCGACAGCGTCTGATCCTTGTAGCCACGAATGGACGACAGCCCACCCAGGCTCATGCGCTGCGAACTGAACAGCACGTCCTGGCTGCGCTGGCCAGTCATCACGCTGCTGAAGCTGAACGACTCGCCCCACAGCTTGAACGGCTGTAGGTAGCTGAGCGTCGCGGTGTATTTGCGATACCGGGCGTCGGGTAATCCCCGGGTGAAATTCGGACCATTGTCCTGGGCATCGAAGGCACTGATGCCGTCCTGCATCCCCAGGTCGAGGTTGACGAAGGCGCTGCCGACCCGCCGACCGTGGTTGATGCCGAACTGCGCTTCGCTCAGGCGGTTGCTGCTCGCGGCCAGCTTGCTGCCTTCGATGAAGTTGTTGGTGCGCAGGTACGTCACGCCGGTATTGAGCGAGGTCTTGCTCACGGCGTCGCGGTAGATCACCCGCTCCAGTTTCAACTGGTGGTTCTGGCTGTCGCCGGTCTGCTGGAAGTTGAAACCGTTGGCCTGGGCCAGGGAACGGTAATCGCTTTCGCTGTAGGTGTAGCTCAGGTTCCACCAGCCAAATGGCAGGTTGTAATAGAGCATGGCGTTACGCGAGTTCTGCTCCTGGTTGCTCACGATGTCATGCCCACCGCGCAACGAAAACTGATCGGCCAGCCCCAACGGATTGTCCCAATCGAAG
Source organism: Pseudomonas batumici (assembly GCF_000820515.1). Classification (GTDB taxonomy): domain Bacteria; phylum Pseudomonadota; class Gammaproteobacteria; order Pseudomonadales; family Pseudomonadaceae; genus Aquipseudomonas; species Aquipseudomonas batumici. The sequence goes on from NZ_JXDG01000030.1 coordinate 1,396, forward strand.
GTCGCGCCCAGCTGTTGCTCGCCGGTGCTTCTCTGTCCGTCGTTGCTGCGCGACAGCCCGGCTCGCCAAGGTTTCTGCGGGGTGTTCTTGACCAACACCTCGCTACCGCCCACGGCCTTGCCCGGCGCCAGTTCCATCTGCGCCTGATTCGATGGCAGACGGTTCAACTGGTCGACCATCTGCTCGATCTCGCGCAGGTTGAGCAACTCGCCCGGCTTGCCCGGAAAACTCATGAACAGTTCGCGATCGGACAGGCCGCTGCCGTCGGCGCCCTTCAGGCCTTCAAGCTTGCCTTCGACCACCAGCACCTTCAGGTTGCCGCTGGACAGGTCCTGCTGCGGCAAATAGGCGCGGCTGGTGACCAGGCCCTTTTCGATGTAGCGATCGGTGATGACCTTGAGCAGCTCATTGAGCTGCGGAACGCCCAGGCACTGACCGATGTAAGGCTTGAGCAGGCGTTCGCGCTCGCCCGCGGACAGGGAATCGGCACCTTGCAGGTCGATGCTCTTGATGAGGAAACAACGATTCTCGGCCGGGGCCGTCGGCGCCACGGGAGCCGCCGCTTTGCCGGGCAGTTCCTTGAGTTCTTCGAGACGACGACGCTGCTCTTCGAGCAGGCGATCCTGGCGATCACGGATCAGGTCGGTGTCACCGGGGGTTGGGGGGGCAGCGTGAGCGGTATTCAGAGCGCAGATGCACAACAACGCAAGACACAGCCTCGTCCTGAAGACGAGTTGAGACATGTTCGATCCCTCGAAGCAAAGCTTGATATCAAAATAATGGCGCGATGCTAGAGAGGTGAAACCATGACGTCAACAAAATGTTTCAATTTATTTCAATCCTGACACAAAGCGATGTCAGACAAACGAAGGCCGCTCGCACAGCGGTTGGCGAGACTCTGGAGAGGACAGAACAGGATAAGGACGCGGTTCAAACAGTGCCGCTTGCACGGCACTGCTCTTCAACTTCAGGCGCGGGTGGAGAATCCGGGCAGACTCAGCGCTCGCTCGGCCAACCAGCCGAACGTCAGGCCCACGGTCGTCCAGAGCACCAGCTGGATGCCCAGGGAGGCCACGCGGAACTTCCACAACAGCACCGCCGAGAAGGTGTGCGGCACCTCGTTGACGGTCGGGAACAGGGAACCGGCCACCGCCATGATCAGGATGTACAGCGCCGCCGCCAGGATCGAACCATTCCAGCTACCGAGGGCGGGAATCAGTTTGCGAGCAGCGTTGATCGCAATCACCCCGGCAATGACCGACACCAGCAACATCAGGAAGAACAGCTTGGTGCGCTGCTTGATGGTTTCCGGATCACCAATGGACGGTGGATTGGCCGGGTATTTCAGCCCTGGTACCAGAATCAGCGTGACGAAGGCCGCCAACGCCAGCAGCGCGGCCAGGCCACGCGGCCCGATCTTGCCGACACGCCCGAGGGAGTAGGCAAACACCAGGGCGAAGATCCCGCCCAGCGAAACGCTATAGGTCACGATACCGGTGAAGAGACCGAAGGTGCTCTGCACCTCGCGGCTCACCAGCTCCTCTTCCGGCGCATCACCGTGCACCTGCGCCATGTGTTCTTCGAAGGCAATCGCCTTGTCGATTTGCGGCTCGCCAAACACCTTGGCGAAACCAAAGGCAAGCACCCCGGCGAGCAAGCCCACCAGCATGCCGCGAACCAATAATTGACCCGTCATCTCGTGTTCCTTGAGTCAGTGGCAGGGGAAGCCCAGCAAGTGGCGTCCGTCGTGCACGAACTCATGGACATACATGCCCTTGAACAAGGCCGTGGCCCCCTGCTCCGCACCGACGAAATAGATCGCCAGCATCAACAGCAGGCCGCCAAAAATGGCCCAGGGAAGAATTTCGCCCAGTGGGATGGTGGGCAGGGAAACATCGGTTTGCGTAGCAGCGCTATAAGCCATGTGAACCTCCAGGGAAGACGCGTCCCAGTACGGATTGCGAGTTGGAGAAACAGGGTCTGGCTTACGGCTGACAAACAGCCGAATACAGTGGCGCGACCGCGCCGGATTTCAACCGGCTTCCTGTTTCGGAACGAGTTGTAAAATTTTCTAGTAACAAAATGATACAACCTCGGCAGTCTACGCGTTCGGACGGACAGCAGCCATAAAAAAGCCGGAGCACGCTGACGTGCTCCGGCTGGTGGTTCAGAGCAGGCGCTTACCGTGTCACGCCCGCTCCTTACGCAGTTGGCGAGCGGCACTGACCATATGCACCAAGGCCGCTTCGGTTTCCGCCCAGCCGCGGGTTTTCAGGCCACAGTCCGGGTTGACCCACAGGCGCTCGGCGGGAATACGCTGGGCGGCCTTGCGCAGCAGATTGGCCATCTCCGACGCATCCGGCACGCGGGGCGAGTGGATGTCGTAGACGCCAGGCCCGATTTCATTCGGGTAGGCGAAGGCCTCGAACGCATCCAGCAGCTCCATGTCCGAACGCGAGGTTTCAATGGTGATGACGTCGGCATCCATTGCCGCAATCGACTCGATCACATCGTTGAACTCGCTGTAGCACATGTGGGTGTGGATCTGGGTTTCATCGCGCACACCGGAGGCGCACAAACGGAAGGCCTCGGTGGCCCAGTCCAGGTAGTGCTGCCATTGCGCCTGACGTAGCGGCAAACCTTCGCGAAAGGCCGCTTCGTCGATTTGTACGACCTTGATACCGGCGGCTTCCAGGTCCACCACTTCATCACGAATCGCCAGGGCCAGTTGGCGGGCCTGCACTTCACGCGACACGTCTTCACGCGGGAAGGACCACATCAGCAGGGTCACCGGGCCGGTCAACATGCCCTTCATCACTTTGTCGGTGAGCCCCTGGGCGTAGCGGATCCACTCCACGGTCATGGCCTTCGGACGGCTCAGGTCGCCGAAGATCACCGCCGGTTTCACGCAACGGGAACCGTAGCTCTGCACCCAGCCAAAGCGGGTGAAGACATAACCGTCGAGCTGTTCGGCGAAATACTCGACCATGTCGTTACGCTCGGCCTCACCGTGCACCAGCACGTCCAGGCCCAGGCGCTCCTGCACTTGCACGGCATGGCGAATCTCGCTCTGCATCGCCTCGGTGTATTCGGCTTCGCTCAACTTGCCTTGCTTGAACGACTGGCGCGCCAGGCGGATCGCCGCCGTTTGCGGGAACGAACCGATGGTGGTGGTCGGGAACAGCGGCAGATTCAGGCCGACGCGCTGCTTGTCGATACGGCTGGCAAATGCAGAGTGGCGCTGGCTGTCCTTGGCGCTAATCGCGGCAACGCGAGCCTGGACAGCCGGTTTGTGGATACGCGCCGAGGCGGCACGGCTGGCCTGCACTGCACGGCTGTGGGTCAAGGCTTCCAGTACCGCAGCGGCTTCCGGCTCATTGACGGCACGGGCCAGAACAGCGACCTCTTCACACTTCTGCAGCGCAAAGGCCAGCCAGCTCTTGAGTTCGGCGTCCAGCTGGTCTTCACGTCCCAGGTCTACCGGGCTGTGCAGCAACGAGCAGGAAGGCGCCACCCACAGGCGCTCGCCCAGGCGCTCATGGGCGTGCTGCAAGACCGCCAGGGCTTTTTCCAGGTCGCAGCGCCAGACGTTACGACCATTGACCAGTCCCAGCGACAGCACTTTGTAGGCCGGCAGGCGATCGAGAATGGTCGGGTATTGCTCAGGCGCACGGACCAGGTCGATGTGCAGACCGTCAACCGGCAGGTTGGCCGCCAGGCCGAGGTTCTCTTCCAGGCCGCCAAAGTAGGTGGCGACCAGTTTCTTCAAGGGATCGCGCTGGATCAGGTTGTAAGCGCGCTCAAAGGCGTTTTTCCAATCCTGTGGCAGATCCAGGACCAGGATTGGCTCATCGATCTGGACCCACTCGACACCTTGGGCAGCCAGGCGCTGGAAGATCTGGCCGTACAGCGGCAGCAGGCGATCGAGCAGATCGAGCTTGTCGAAGTCACCGCCTTTGGCCTTGCCCAGCCACAGGTAGGTCAGTGGACCAATGACCACCGGCTTGACACTGTGGCCCAGTGCGCGCGCTTCCTCGACTTCTTCGAAGAGTTGATCCCAGCCGATCTGGAACTGCTGGTCGACGCTGAACTCCGGCACCAGGTAGTGGTAGTTGGTGTCAAACCACTTGGTCATTTCCTGGGCGTGGGCACCGCCGCAGCAACTGTCGCTGACGCCGCGAGCCATGCCGAACAGGGTCTGCAGGGTGGCCGGGCCTTGTTGTGGACGGAAGCGCTCGGGGATCACGCCGAACATCAATGAATGGGTCAGGACCTGGTCGTACCAGGCAAAGTCACCGACCGGCAACAGCTCGATGCCGGCGCTCTTCTGCAGGTCCCAATGGGCCTTGCGCAACTCGCTGCCAACGGCACGCAGATCCATCTCACTCAATTCGCCCTTCCAGAAAGCTTCCTGGGCTTTCTTCAGTTCGCGGTCGCGACCAATGCGCGGAAATCCCAGGGAATGGGCCAGTGCCATGACAAAAAACTCCTTTGTATTCGATGGGAGCCATTGTCGACACTCAGGGCATGCTGAGACAAACTCATTTAAATCCAGATGATCACAAGTTTAATTCATGATCATCAAGCCACTACAATTCACAATCTGGACACTTTGAAATATTTTAGATACTTTGTCATAAGATTCTCACGAGCGACGCCCATCACAATAAACAGCACCGTATCGACGCATTCCTGACTTCTGCCACCCTAATGCACGAGCTTGCACCATGAGCAAAAAAAAAGACGAAGCCACTAACCTCCTTGACCAGTTGGAGCAGATTGCACGAGGGCTGGGTGAAACATTCGCACCTTTTTGCGAAGTGGTGGTGCATGACCTACAAGACCCCAACCACGCCATTCATGCCATTCACAACAATCTGTCAGGGCGTCAGGTTGGCGATCCCGCAACCGAACTCGGCTTGGCTCGCATTGCTGATCCGCAGTATCCAGAAGTGATCGCCAACTACGCCAACCGCTTTCCGGATGGCCGACAGGCCAAGAGCACCTCCATCGGTATCAAGGACTCGAACGGACGATACGTCGCGGCACTGTGCATGAATCTGGACTTGAGTTTGTTCCAGAGCCTACAAAGCGCGATGGGACAATTCACCGCAATCGTGAAGAACGGTATTACGGAGAATCTGAATACCCGTAATGCCGACACCATTCGCCAGCACATCGACGAGTTCTCTGCACGTCAGGCCACGACGCCACGGGCACTGAAGGCCGATGACAAACGCATGCTGCTTCGCGAGCTGAAGGACGCCGGGTATCTGGAGGTTCGAAAGTCAATGGAGGTCATCGCACAGCATCTGGGCGTGTCCCGTGCGGCTGTCTATAGCTACGTGAAATAACCCTGGCCGGTCTCGTACCGGCAAATACATCCGTAAAACTTTTCCCACGTGAGAGGTGGGTTCTCCTCCCCCTGAATAAAGGTATCGCAATGCTCATCGAAGCCATCCAGTGCTCCAACAGCAGCTCTATCAGTCCTCCTGGCGGGCACTATTCTCACATCTGCAGTGCCGGCGGTTTTGTAATGATTTCCGGCCAGTTGCCTATCAACGCCGAGGGACGGGCATTGGCAGACAAGAGTTTCGAGGAGCAAACCCAGCAGGTTCTGAGCAACCTTGAGCATTGTCTCGCCCGGGCAGGCGTCGACAAATACAGCCTGGTGCAAGTGCGTGTCTATGTCACCGACATGGATCAATGGCCGGTTTTCAATCGTATCTACGCACAATGGCTGGGCGATCACCGGCCCGCCCGAGCCGTTGCTGGCGTGGCTCAATTGCATTTTGGCTCAGCCATCGAAGTTGAAGCCATGGCACTTGCAGCGACGGCCTGAGCGTGTTGATTGCGCACATTTCTTAAAGTTTTCATATCAAAAAGCGAGGGCTCCATGACCACGACTCAAGTGACGCTTCCCACCTACCAAGACGTCCTGGACGCTGCCGAACGGATCCTGGGCCACGCTCACCGCACGCCAGTGTTCACCTCCCGCACGCTGAACGGACAGTTGGGCGCCGAGGTGTTCTTCAAGTGTGAGAACTATCAACGCATGGGCGCTTTCAAGTTCCGCGGCGCGTTCAACGCATTGGCTCGCTTCGACGAGCGCCAACGCAAGGCCGGCGTCGTGGCCTTTTCTTCCGGCAACCACGCTCAAGGCATCGCATTGTCTGCACGTATCCTGGGCATTCCCGCGACCATCGTGATGCCCCATGACGCTCCGACCTCGAAAATGGCGGCGACACGCGAATATGGAGCCAGCGTGGTGCTCTATGATCGTTTCAGCGAGGACCGCGAAGCCATTGGCCGAAAACTGGCGCAGGAGCATGGCTACACCTTGATTCCATCCTATGACCACCCGGATGTCATCGCCGGACAAGGGACGGCGACCCTGGAATTATTGCAAGAGACCGGGCCACTGGACGCACTATTCGTTTGCCTCGGTGGCGGCGGACTGTTGGCAGGCGCTGCCTTGGCAACCCGTGCACTGTCGCCTGACTGCACACTTTACGGTGTCGAGCCGCAGGCCGGGAATGACGGCCAGCAGTCGTTTCGCCGTGGAGAAATCGTCCATATCGACACACCGGATACCCTGGCCGATGGCGCCCAGACCCAGCATCTGGGGCACTATACATTCCCTATCATTCGCCGCGACGTTGACGACATTCTGACTGTCACCGATGCACAGTTGGTCGAGGGTATGCGTTTTTTTGCTGAACGCATGAAGATGGTCGTGGAGCCTACCGGGTGCCTGGGATTGGCCGCCATACGTGAAATGGGCAAGGCGCTGGAAGATAAGCGTGTCGGTGTGATTGTGAGCGGCGGGAATATTGATCTGGATCGGTATGCACGGTTGCTGGCTCCAGCCTGACCTGGGACATCGTGTCTAGGTTCTACACTAGGCCTGAATTCGCCCCCTTCCAAAGGTAGCGCACAGATGGAACGTCTCACCGCGAAAGACTTTGCCCCCGAACTGCTTGAGCTGTACGACTACTATGTCCACGGCAGGATCAACCGCCGGGAATTTCTCGATCGCGCGGCGAAGTTCACCTTGGGAGGGCTCGCCGCCAGCAGCCTCCTGGCGGCGCTGAGCCCGAACTATGCGCTGGCCGAGCAGGTGTCGTTTACCGACCCGGACATCATCGCCGAGTACATCACCTACCCCTCCCCCAAGGGCCACGGACAGGTGCGCGGTTATCGGGTACGCCCCGCCAAGGCCAACGGCAAGGTACCCGCGGTGGTGGTCGCCCATGAAAACCGCGGGCTCAACCCCTACATAGAGGACGTTGCCCGACGCGTGGCCAAGGCGGGATTCATCGCCCTGGCCCCGGACGGCCTGTCATCGGTTGGTGGCTATCCCGGCAATGACGACAAGGGCCGGGAGCTGCAGCAGACGGTCGATCCGGAAAAGCTCATGAACGACTTCTTCGCCGCCATCGAGTGGCTGATGAACCACGACACGACCACCGGGAAAGTCGGCATCACCGGCTTCTGCTATGGCGGTGGAGTCGCCAATGCCGCGGCCGTGGCCTATCCGGAGCTCAGTGCCGCCGTGCCCTTCTATGGTCGTCAACCAAAGACCGAGGACGTGGTCCGGATCAAGGCGCCGCTACTACTGCACTACGCCGAACTGGACAAGCCCATCACCGATGGCTGGCCCGCCTATGAACAGGCCTTGAAGGCGGCCGGCAAGATCTATGAAGCACATATCTACGCCGGGGTTAACCACGGCTTTCACAACGACTCCACACCCCGCTACGACGAGGCCGCCGCCAAGCTGGCCTGGGACAGGACGCTGGGCTGGTTCCGGCGCTATCTGGTCTAGCGCTAGGTCGGAGAAATCGTGGCCAGGAGGCCAATCGCAATCGTCAGTATGAGAAATCCACCCAGGAACATCGCCATCTTGGCCATAAGGCCTCCTCAACTATAAGGTCAGGGCATAACGCGGGTTGCGCAATGAGTTTACGGAGCAGAGCAAACAGACGGTGACCGAACATCACGGGCCGTAGCCCTCGACACCTGCCGAAGACTGATCCGTGGGGTTATTGTCCGTTGCGGGCCGAATTCATTACAGAGGCAGATGGCGACAAAAAATACGGATCAGAACAGCGACCCCAGCACCCGCTGCACTTTCACCAGCGCGGCGCGAAGGGTGTCCATGTCCACGGAGCCCAGCGCCAGGCGGATCGCATGCGGCACCTGCACAGAGGTGGCAAAAGGCTGGGCAGTGGAGACCGAAATCTGCTCGCGCATCAGCGCCATGGCGATCTGATCCGCCCTCGCCTCCTCCGGTAGGGGCAGCCAGAGAAAGTAGGAAGACGGGTGGCGAACCGTGCGCAGCCCGGCCAGCAACTCATCGGCCATGGCCTGCCTGGCCTGCGCGTCCTTGCGCTTTTGCGCCTCCAGCCGGGCGACAGTGCCATCCTCGATCCAGGCGGTGGCGATGGCCGTCAGCACACCCGGGGTGTTCCAGGTGGTCGCCCGGATGATTCGCTCCAGCGCCGCCACCCGCTGCAGCGGCGCGGCAACGAATCCGACCCGCAACCCGGCGGCCACGTTCTTGGACAGGCCGGAAACGTAGAGGGTTCTTTCCGGTGCCAACTCGGCTAATGGCGGCGGCGCTTTCTCCGCCAGGTACGCGTAGGCCGCATCCTCGATGATCAACAGATCATGCCGGCGTGCGATCGACACCAGTTGCTCCCGCGCATCAGCCGCCATCACCCAGCCCATCGGATTATGCAGGGTCGGCATGCTGTAGACGGCCCGCACCGGACGGCTGCGGCAGAGCTGTTCCAGGGCATTGAGATCAGGCCCCTGGTCCGTGATGGGGATGGGCACGACCTCAAGGTGCAGCGCCTGCGCCAGCACCTTGAAGCCCGGGTAGGTCAAGGCGTCCGCGGCGATCACGTCCCCGGGCTGCAGGAACGCCATCAGGATCACCGTCAATCCATGCTGGGCCCCGCTGACGATCAGCACCTGCTCGGCCGACACGCTCAACCCGCGAGCCCCCAGGTGACGCGCGACCGCCGCCCGCTCATGCAGGCGCCCGGCATGGGGGTGGTAGCGCAACAGGGACTCCAGGTCACCGGACAATGCCAGCTGGCGCAAGGCCGTACGCAGTTGTTCGGCCTGTCCCGGCGACGAGGGATAGTTGAAGTTGAGATCGATCATCCCCTGGGCAACGTCGGGCTGGTCGATACCCAGGCCGGAAGGCAAGGCCGTCTCCCGGACAAACGTGCCGCGACCGGTCTCCCCACTGACCAGCCCCATGGCCTCAAGCTCCGCATAGACCCGGCTGGCCGTCACCAGGGCCAGGCCATGGCGGGCGGCCAACTGGCGATGGGTCGGCAAGCGGGCGCCGGGCGGCAGCCGTCCCGAGCGGATATCGGCGGCAAAAACGTCAACCAGCGACTTGTACCGGGAACGAGGCATGACGAGATGTATCCATGACAATTTTTTGATTGTATCAATAGTCGGTCATAGCATGCGCCTCAAGCAACCCGAACCTTGAGCGTGAATCGAAAATGGAACGTACCTCGCCCCTGAACACCCCGGCGATCGCCAAAAGCACCAGCGGCTGGATCAATGGCTTTATCGGTGTCTTGATCTTCAGCGGCTCGCTGCCCGCGACACGGGTGGCGGTCCTGTCGTTCAACCCGGTCTTCCTGACCGTGGCCCGGGCGAGCATCGCCGGGGTTCTTGCCCTGTGCCTGCTGTTGCTGTTCAGGGAAAAACGCCCGGCCCGTAGCCAGTTGCTGTCGCTGGTGGTGGTGGCCATCGGCGTAGTGCTCGGCTTCCCGCTGTTGACGGCGTTGGCGTTGCAGTACGTGACCTCCGCGCACTCCATTGTGTTCCTCGGCCTGTTGCCGCTGGCGACCGCCGTCTTCGGTGTCCTGCGCGGTGGCGAGCGGCCGCGTCCTGTGTTCTGGTTCTTTTCCGTGCTGGGCAGCCTGCTGGTGGTGGGGTTCGCCGTATCCCAGGGCCTGAGTGCCTCTCCCAGGGGCGATATCCTGATGCTGCTGGCCGTGCTGGTCTGCGGCCTGGGTTATGCCGAAGGGGCAAGGCTTTCCAGGACGCTGGGCGGCTGGCAGGTGATTTCCTGGGCGCTGGTCCTGTCGCTGCCGGTGATGCTCGCGCTGACCGGGTTGCTGGCCCCCTCCTCGTTCACGGGCATCGGCACACCCGCCTGGTTGAGCCTGGCGTATGTGTCGCTGTTCAGCATGTTGATCGGTTTCGTGTTCTGGTATCGCGGGTTGGCCCAGGGCGGCATTGCCGCCGTGGGACAGTTGCAGCTGCTGCAGCCGTTTTTCGGCTTGGCGCTGGCGGCGACCCTGCTCCACGAGCAGGTCAGCCTGGGCATGCTGGGGGTCACGGTGGCCGTGATCCTTTGCGTGGCGGGCGCGAGAAAATTCTCCAGGTAGACCCCGGCCGCTTTAAATACCCCCGCGTCCCAAGGCTCACACGCGATCAGTGTAGGAGCCGGCTTGCCGGCGATGACGTCCGCAAGATCGACGCAAGACTCACCGGCCTCATCGTCGGAACGCCGCCCGCAGCAAGCCGGCTCCTACAAGGGCCATGTACACCCCGGTCTACACCCAGCGCTTGAACAGCACACTGGCATTGACCCCACCGAAACCGAAGCCATTGGACAGCGCATACTCCATGGGCAACGGCCGGGCCTGGCCGCGAATCAGGTCAAGGCCTTCGGCGGCGACATCGGGGGTGTCCAGATTGAGCGTCGCCGGCGCCACCTGGTCGCGCAACGCCAGAACCGTGAAGATCGCCTCGACCCCTCCCGCAGCGCCCAACAGATGCCCCGTGGCGGATTTGGTCGAACTGATGGCCGGGCCACCCGTGGTCCCGAACAGCGCCTTGATGGCCGCCAACTCGCCCTTGTCGCCCACCGGCGTCGAGGTGGCGTGGGCATTCAGGTGCTGGACCTGGGACGGCTCGACGCCGGCCTGGCGCAATGCCTGCTGCATGGCCCGACGGGCACCGTCGCCATCTTCGGGCCCTGCTGTCATGTGGTAGGCATCGGCACTGGTGCCATAACCCACCAGCTCGGCGAGCGGTTTGGCGCCGCGCGCCAGGGCATGCTCCAACTCTTCGATCACCAGCAGACCGGCGCCCTCGCCCATGACGAAGCCATCACGCGCCTGGTCGAAGGGCCGGGAGGCGAGCTGCGGAGTGTCGTTGTGGTCACTCGACAGCGCCCGGGCGGCCGCGAAGCCTGCCAGGCTGACCCTGTGGATGCAGGCTTCCGCGCCACCGCAGATGGCGACATCGATTTCCCCCGCGCGGATCATCCGGGCGGCGTCACCAATGGCCTGGACACCCGCGGCGCAGGCAGTTACCGGGGAACCAAGCGGCCCCTTGAAACCGTAGCGGATCGAGACGTGACCGGCCGCCATATTGCTGAGAAACGAGGGAATGGTGAACGGCGACAGACGCTTGGGTCCCTTGCTGTCGGTGGTACGCACCGCCTCGGCGATGGCGGGAAAACCGCCGACCCCGGAAGCGATGATGGTTGCCGTGCGCTCCTGCGCCTCTGGGGAGTCGGGGGCCCAGCCGGCCTGGGCCAGGGCCTCATCCGCCGCCGCCAGGGCGAACAGGATGAAGCGGTCCATCTTGCGCTGCTCCTTGGCGGCCAGCAGTTGATCCGGATCGAAGCCGGCTTCCGGGTCCTGCGCACGGTCCGGGACCTGGCCACCGATGCTGATCGACAGATCACCGATCAACTCCTCCGGCAACTGCCGGATACCGGACTGTCCGGCCAGCAGGCGTTGCCAGCTCGGTTCGACTCCACAGCCCAGCGGGGTCAGCGCGCCCATGCCCGTGACGACGATGCGTTTGTTCATGACGGTCCAGCTCCTTCAGGTTATTGAACGAGGTAATGGCTTATGGACGTTACTATCAACATGAAAGTAACATACCCACCTCACAAATGTCCGAGTGACCGACAGGAGCCGCCATGCAGCGCAAGACCCTGATCCATGCCGAATGCCCGGTTGCCCGCAGCCTCGAGCGGGTTGGCGAGTGGTGGAGCATCCTGATCATGCGCGATGCCCTGCATGGCCTGAAGCGCTTCGACGAATTCTCCCGCAGCCTGGAGATTGCCCCGAACATGCTGACCCGGCGCCTGAATGCGCTGGTGGAGGCGGGCCTGCTCGAACGTGAGCCCTACAGCCAGCGCCCGCTGCGCTATCAGTATGTGCCGACCGCCAAGGGCGAGGATTTTCGCGTGGTGCTCATGGCGTTCGTGGAGTGGGGCAATCGTCACTACGCGCCGGAAGGCGAAAGCGTGCAGATCGTCGAACGCGAGAGCGGGCGACCGCTGCAATTGATGATGGCGGATATCGCCGATGGTCGTCAGGTACCGTTGGACCGCAGTACCGTACAGGCCGGGCCTGTAGCCAGTGAGCAGATGCGTCAGCGACTGAGTATCGAGAGATAAGGAAAATGGCAGGGGCGGCTGGATTCGAACCAACGCATGGCAGGATCAAAACCTGCTGCCTTACCGCTTGGCGACGCCCCTGTATCTGTTGCGACGAGTGCTGGACACCCGCTTGTTGATTTTGCAGCGTGCCGACCCGAAGAGGGTCGCTGCAAGAGTGGGCGGAAATTTATCAATTTTCGCTTCGCCTGGGAAGCCCCCAAACGCACAAATTTGTTTGAAAACAGCTACTTATTCTTGATCACGGCCCACTTCCCTCCTCTCGGGGGCTTTTGAGCCGCCAGCGCCCCCTGTAAATCGGGTATCGCCCTACGCTCAGTGACCCGATACGGTACACCTGCGCGACAAGTTTCAGGTACAGATGCGCAAAGCCTCAGGCACTCTGGCGCATGGCCAGGACTTGACGTTATCGTCGAGTTTTCCGCCCCTCGATCCCGGAGCCTGCCATGGATGTATCGACCCTGATCCTCTTCATCCCGGCGTGCTTCGCCCTGAACATGGCCCCCGGCCCGAACAACCTGCTGTCGGTCAGCAACTCGACGCGCTATGGCTTTCGCACCTCGTGCCTGGCAGGCCTGGGGCGGTTGCTGGCTTTCTCCGGAATGATCGCCCTGGCCTCGGCGGGCCTGGCGGTGGTGCTGCAAGCCTCGGAGCTGCTGTTCTACGGCATCAAGATGCTCGGCGCGGCCTACCTGATCTATCTCGCCATCCAGCTCTGGCGCGCCAACCCCGACACCGAAGCCACCACGGAACGAGCAACGGCCAGCTTGCCCGCCCTCGCCCGCCAGGAGTTCCTGGTCGCTGCGGGAAATCCGAAAGCCATCCTGATCTTCACCGCCTTCCTCCCCCAGTTCGTCGACCCGGCCCAGGGCGTATCCGCCCAGTTCGCCGTATTGGGCAGCCTGTTCCTGATCCTGGAATGGATCGCCATCAGCGCCTACGCCTACATGGGCGTGCACATGCGCCGCTGGTTCGCCGAACCTCGGGGCAAGCGCCTGTTCAATCGCGGTTGTGCCCTGCTGTTGTCCGGGGCGGCTTCGATGTTGCTGATGGCGCGGCGGGCCTGAGCCTGCGGCCCATCCTTTATTCGTACACCGTCACCCGATTACGCCCGCCCTTCTTCGACGCGTACAACGCGTGGTCCGCCCAGGCGATCAGATCGGCGTGACTGATCGAAGGCCGACTCAGATCCGCCACCCCGAGGCTGATGGTGAAGCGGATTCCCTGTCCTTCGTGCAACACTTCCAGGCCTTCGATCGCCTTGCGCAGGCGCTCGGCAAAAAAACGCCCCCCCGCCTTGTCGGTGTCCGACAGCACCACGCCAAACTCTTCGCCGCCATAGCGCCCGGCCACATCGCTGTCGCGCACATGCTCGCGGACCACCTCGGCCACCCGCTCGATGACCTTGTCGCCCGCCTGGTGACCATAGGTGTCATTGACCCGTTTGAAGTGGTCGATGTCGAACATCACCAGGCTCGTGGCATTGCCATAACGCTGGTTGCGGGCATAAGCCACCTTCAGGCTTTCCTCCCAGTGCCCACGGTTGTACAAGCCGGTCAGCCGGTCGGTGCTGGAGAGTTTCTGCAACTTGGCATTGGCCGCCTGGAGCTGGTGCCGGTTGGTGGCCACGTCGGTGACGTCGTAGATCACCAGGCAGATGTGGGAGATTTCACTGTTGGTGGAGCGCAACGGCAACAAGGTGGTGTTCTGGTACATGAAGTCTTCCTGGCCGGTGATCGGCTGGTAGTTCTTGAACCGCACCAGATAAGGCCGCTGCTCCCAGATGGTGAACGCCGGCGTACCGAGGGTCGCGACGCTCTCCACCTTGCGGCTGAACCATTCGCGATCCACCTCGGGAAACAGGCTGAAGAAGGACCGACTGTTGGCGTCCTTGGGCTGCACCCCGGAACGGTTTTCCATGAAGGTGTTCCAGACCTGCACGCGGTAGTCGCGGTCCAGCACCACCACGCCGACGTCGATGCTCTGGACAATCGTCAGTAACCAATGAAACTCGTTCAGATCGAGAGGGTCGTTCATGGCTCAGCTCATCAGGTAGGCGAGTTTGTGGGTCAACCGCTCGATGGAGTCCTCCGTGAACAACAACAGCAAGTCGAAATGAATGTCGTGTCCTTCCAGGCTGTAGCTGATCTCCACCGCCAGGGTCTTTTTCCAGCGCTGCCGGTTGACCCGAATCAGTTCATCGATGGCCGCGTGTTGCCCGAGTATCTGCGGGTGGCCCTGGGAAAACACCACGTCGATCTGATCAGCAATACTGCTCAGGCACGCACCGATCAGCACACTGGAGAGATCCAGCAACATTTCCAGGTCCGAATACTCGGCGCCTTGGCGCTGCATCAGCTGCGCCATGTCGGCGATTTCCGAATCGTGGAACATCAGCAAGGCTTCGCCGGCAATGCCGCTGCCGATAAAGCCCTGGCAAATGGCCGTGAGCTGGTTGCAGTTTCCAGCATCCATCAGCGCCATGTGCAACTCGCCCACTTCGAGGATATTCACGTTCGGCACCGGCAACTGCACGAACACCCCCAGGACCTTGGCGATCAGCGCCGCCGCACGACCAATGGCCACGTTGACCGTTTCGCGAAAGGCATCGCGAAAGCTGATTTCAGTCGTCGGTTCAGGGCGAACGGCTACCTGCGCCTGGCCTGAGGCATTCAGGAGCCCCAACTGGTCAAGGGTCTGGCGCAACTCATCCTGGTCGAAGGGCTTTTTCAGGAACGCCAGCGCGCCCAGCTCGCGCACCCGGCGCAGCGCCTCTTCCTGGACGTCCCCGGAAATCACGATCACCTGCGCCTGCAACCCTTCGGCGCGTATCGCCGAGAGCACCTGGTAGCCATCCATTTCCGGCATGGTCAGGTCGAGCAGCACCACCTGCCCCAATCCCCGGCGAATGGCATCCAACCCCTGTCGACCATCGCCGGCCTCGGTGATCGAAACCTGCCAATCCGCCGGCAGTGCCCGTAATACCTGCTTACGGGCCATGTTGGAGTCGTCACACACAAGTAGGGGAATCACTGACACTGACCGGTGCTCATCTTATTTTAGCTATCAGGGAAAGCATTAATGGCATGATGCCATAACTCTTGCAGAACATGCTTGAGGCGTAGGTTTTATTGCGAACTACGTCCGATATTCCAATAGCTTAAACGTCATCGGAGCTCAGGGGATGGCTTAGGTCAACGAAGTGGATCGACGGTCTCCCCGTGGGCATTTCATGGCTGCGCCGAAAAGCGCTCACGGTAGGCCTGCGGCGTGACGCTCAGGGCCCGCAAAAAGCTGCGGCGCAGGGTTTCCTCGCTGCCGAAACCGCAACGGGCGGCAATGCGCTTGATCGGCATCGCGGTGTCGCCGAGCAGGCGGCGGGCGCTTTCCACACGGATCTGCTCGATGGCCCGGGCCGGCGTCTGCCCGGTTTCCGCCCGGTAGTGACGCACGAAACTGCGCTCGCTCATGCCCGTCTGCTGCGCCAGGATCGGGATCGACAGGTCCTGCGCCAGGTGCTCGGCGATCCAGGCGTGCAGGTCGCCAAAGCGGCTGCCGGACTTCTGCAGGGACAGGGTGGCGCTGAATTGCGATTGCCCACCAGGGCGTTTCAGAAACACCACCAGATGCCGCGCGACCTCCAAGGCCACGGGCCGTCCCAGGTCCGCTTCAACCAATGCCAGGGACAGGTCGATGCCCGCCGTCACCCCCGCCGAGGTCCAGACCGGGCCGTCGTTGATAAAGATCGGATTGGGCTCGACCTGCACCCGCGGGTACTGCGCCGCCAATTGTTCGCAACGGGTCCAGTGGGTTGCCACCCGCCGCCCGTCCAGCCAGCCACTGGCCGCCAGCAGGAACGCCCCGGTGCAGACCGAGGCGACCCGGCGGGCGCAACCGGCCTGCTGACGCACCCAGGCCACCAGCGTCGGGTCCTCGGAAGCGGCATAGGTGCCCCAGCCACCGGCGATGAGCAGGGTATCGCAGGGCGTGCCTGGCGCCGGCAACGGCTCCGCCACCAGGGCCAGCCCCGCCGAACTCATCACCGGTTCGCGCTGGGCGGCAATCACACTCACGGCATAGGGCAGCGGCAGACCCTGGGCACGTGCCAGGTCGTTGGCCGAGGCGAAGACCTGCAGCGGCCCTGTGACATCGAGCACCTGCACATTGGGAAAAGCCAGGATCCGGATCGTTCTGGGGGCGTTCATGGGCATTGGCGTGAAAAGTGGGGTCAATGGCAGATACGCCAAAGCCTACGGAACTACAGTGGACCCGTCCAGCCTCGCAGGACCCGCCTATTCACTCCCAAGGAGCTATCGCCATGACGCTGCATATCGGCTTTCTGTTGTTCCCCAAAGTCCAACAGCTGGACCTCACCGGTCCCTACGACGTCCTTGCCTCGTTGCCCGACGCCCGGCTCCACTTGATCTGGAAGGACCTGGCGCCGATCACCTCCAGCAGCGGCCTGGTCTTTACACCCACCACCACTTTCGAGGACTGCCCAGCGCTGGATGTGATCTGCATTCCAGGCGGTGCCGGAGTCGGGCCGTTGATGGAAGATCCCGAGACCCTCGCGTTCATCGCCCGGCAAGCCGCCCAGGCGCGTTATGTCACCTCGGTCTGCACCGGCGCCCTGGTGCTGGGGGCCGCCGGGCTGCTGCAAGGTCGCAAGGCCACGACCCACTGGGCCTATCACCACCTGCTGGCAGGTCTCGGGGCCATCCCCGTGAAGGACCGCGTGGTCCGTGACGGCAACCTGTTGACCGGCGGCGGCATCACCGCCGGGATCGACTTTGCCCTGACCCTGGCCGCTGAACTGGTGGGCGCGCAAGAGGCCCAGCTGATCCAGTTGCAACTGGAGTACGCGCCGGCGCCACCGTTCAACGCCGGCAGCCCGGAGACGGCGCCCGCAGACGTACGGGAGATAGCCCTGCAACGGGCCGCAGAGTCGCGCAAGCAGCGAGGACTGATCGTCGAGCGTGTCGCGCAACGCTTGAAACAAGTGGGTTAATCGCGCTCCCACGGCATATCCAGCAACGCCGAGCCGAGGCTCTTGCCATGGGCATCCAGCGCCAGGGAACGGGTCACCCCGCCCCGCAGGATGCCCGGCAATACGAAATTCAAGGCCCGCACACCCGGCAACGCATAACGCCGCACCGGTCCGGCCGTCGGCTCGAGCAAGGGCGCAAAGTAGTCCGCCACCCGCTCAGCGGTCAGCCATTCGCATAACCTGGGGTAGTCCTCGGCACGGTAGGCGATCACCGAGATATTCGAGGTGTCGCCCTTGTCGCCCGTGCGCGAATGGGCAAAGTGGCGCAATTGAAGACGATTCATGGCTGATCCTCCAGGTGAACGGTTGCGCTCAGGTTTTCCCGTGGCAGCAGCAGCGACGCCACCGCCACCACCTGCCGCACGCTCTTGCTCGCGCCACCACCGCCTGACGGGCCGTTGGTGTACAACGTCTCCACTTCATTGCCGACGCGCAGCGCGTCAGCCCGATCCGCACAACGCGCGGCCACCCGCAAGCGCACCTCCCAGGGTTCGCCCTGCCCTCGCGCACTCAGCGCTTCACCATACAGGGCGTCCACGCCCATCAGCTCCGCGCGGACCTCCTCGGCCTTCACCCCGATGATTTCCAGGCGCTGCAAGACGATCTCCCGCGCCAGCCGCGCCCGTGCCAGGGCGCCCGGACCACCGTAGGACATCTGCCCCTCACCGATCCAGCCATCCAGGTAACCGACCGAGACCTTCAAGCTGTTCGGACGCTGCCGTCCGTCCGCGCCCCGCACGCCCACCCGGTCCGTACCTTCCTCGATAAAACTCACCCCCTGGAAATCCGCCGTCACATCCGGCGTCAGGTAGGCCGTCGGGTCATGCACCTCATAGAGCAACTGCTCCGTGCAGGTGGCGGCGTCCACCCGCCCGCCACTGCCGGCGACCTTGGTGATGGTCGCCCGGCCCTCGGCATCCACTTCGGCCAGGGGAAAGCCCAGGTGCGCCAGGTCCGGCACCTCCTTGACGCTCGGATCGGCAAAGTAACCGCCGGTGATCTGTCCCGCGCACTCCAGCAGATGGCCGACCAGGGTGCCGCGCCCCAGGCGTTGCCAATCGTCCGCCGCCCAGCCGAACTCGAAGCACTGCGGCGCGAGGAACAGCGACGGATCGGCCACCCGGCCGGTGATCACCACATCGGCATCGGCTGCCAGCGCCTGGACAATACCTTCCGCGCCGAGGTAGGCATTGGCGGAGACCAGCCGATCGCCCAATTGCTCCACCCGCAAACCGTTGTCCAGCACCCGGCTCGGCTCGGCACGCAGCGCCTCAAGCACATCGTCGCCGGTCACCGCGGCAATCCTGAGTCCGTGCAGGCCCAGCTCGACAGCGATCCGGCGCACCTCGCGCGCGGCAGCCAGGGGATTGGCCGCGCCCATATTGGTGATGATCCGCAGGCGCCGTCCGGCACCGGCGACGAAGGGCAATACCCGCTCCATCCGCTCACGCAGCAAGGGGTCATAACCGGCCTCCGGATCACTGAGCCGGGCCTGTTGCGCCAGGGCGATGGTCCGTTCGGCCAGGCATTCGAACACCAGGTAATCCAGCTCGCCCTTGGCCGCCAGTTCCACCGCCGGTTCGATGCGGTCGCCCGAATAGCCGGCACCGGAGCCGATACGCAAGGTTTTCATCGCAAGGTCCCTCATTTCAAAAGACGCCCAGGAGCAACGCCGTCAAGGTCATCAGCACCGAGGCGGCGAGCAGGAAAGGAATAGTGAAACGCTGGTGATCGGCCAGTTCGATCTTGCACAGGCCCACCAGCAAAAAGGTCGCCGGCGTCAGCGGACTGACCGGGAAACCGGTGGTGTGCACCCCCAGCAAGGACGCCTGGGCCACCTGCAACGGCTCCACGCCGAGGGCCTTGCCGACCTCGGCGATCACCGGCATCACCCCGAAGTAAAAGGAATCCGGATCAAACAACAGGCTCAGCGGCATCGACAGGAAACCCACCAGCGCCGGAATCAGCTTGCCGTGGCCGGCCGGGATCTGCGCCACCGCCACTTCGGCCATGGCCTTGAGCATGCCGCTGCCCTGCATGATGCCGGTAAAGACCCCGGCGGCCAGGAGAATGCTGGCCATGGTCAGGGCGGTCTTGGCGTGAGCGTCGATACGGGCGCGCTGGGCGTCGACGTTCGGGTAGTTGAGGCACAGCGCAACCACGGTGCCGAGCATGAACATCACCACCGGATCGACCCAGCCGGCGATCATCACCGCCATCACCAGCACCGTCATCAGCAGGTTGGCCCGGAACAGCCGTGGGCGGCGCAGGGCTTGTTCCTGCTCGCTGATCACCCGGGTCGGCACGTGGCCCACGGCCAGATCGGCGCCCAGACCCAGGCGCCGCTCTTCACGCCGACCCAACCACCAGGCACTGGCGAAGACAAACAGCAGGCCGACGATCTGCACCGGAATCAGCGGCTGGAACAGGTCCGCCACCGGCACGTGCAAGGCCGCCGACGAGCGCAGCACCGGGCCGGTCCAGGGCAGGAAATTCACCCCGGCGGCCATCGCCGCGACACAGGCGAGGATCCGCCGGTCGATGCCCAACCGCGTATACAGCGGCAGCATCGCCGGGACCGTCACCAGAAAGGTCACCGCCCCGGAACCGTCAAGGTGCACCAGCAGCGCCAGCAAGGTCGTGCCCATGACAATCCGCGTGGGCCGCGTGCCCACCGTGCGCAGGATGCGGTCGATGATCGGGTCGAGCATGCCGGCATCGGTCATCACCCCGAAGAACAGGATGGCGAACACGAACATGCCCACCACCGGGGCAACGTTCTTGATACCGGTGATGATAAAGGCACTGGTTTGCAGGCCGAAACCACCGAGCAGCGCAGCCAGGATCGGCAAGGCGATCAACGCGACCAGGGGCGAGAGACGCTTGCTCATGACAGCCGCAAGCAGACAGACGATGGTGATGACACCCAGCGTGGCGAGCATGGGAAGACTCCGGGGCCGCTCAACGGCGGACAGTTATTGTTTTCCCCCGAGTATTGGAACGCGGTTAAGCTTTGTAAATTGGAATGTTCACCGCCATGCATTCGGAAAAACAGAATGAAGAACGCCGTCCAGCATATCCGCGCCTTCCTCACCGTCGCCCAGACCGGCAGCTTCGCCCGTGCCGCCGCCCTGCTGCACCTTTCACCTTCGGCGCTGACGGTGCAGGTCCAACAGTTGGAAGAATGGCTCGGCGTCACCCTGCTGGAGCGCAGCCCGCGCCAGGTCAGCCTGACCGGCGCCGGCCAGCAGGCCCGCGGTCCCATGGAGAAACTGTTGCTGGACCTGGACAATATCGTCAGCGGCTCCCGCGACCTGGCCAGCCTGCAACGGGGCGTGGTGACCCTGGCCGCCTTGCCGTCGATCTGCTCCGGGGCCCTGCCGCCGGTACTGAAGCAGTTTCGCCAGGCCTACCCCGGTATCGAAATCCGCCTGCGCGACGTGGTCGCGCAGCGCATCGACAGCCTGGTGCGGGAGAACGAGGTGGACTTCGGACTGGGGGTACGGGCCCGGCTCAGCCATGGTCTGGACTTCGAGGTGGTCATGGTCGATCGCCTGTGCCTGTTCCTCCCTGACGAACACCCGCTGACGCGCAAGACCACGCTCGACCTGGCGGACTTGAGCGGCCAGCCGATGATCCTCACCGGACGCGACAGCAGCGTGCGCGAACGGGTCGAGCAACTGTTCGACGAACAAGGCCTGACGCTGGTACCGGGACTGGAAGCCAACTACATGTCCACGGTCCTGGCACTGGTGCGCCAGGGACTGGGCATGGCGCTGCTGCCGGAGTCAGCGGATGACGGCCTGGGCGGCCTGCAAAAACGCCCGGTGGCACACCCCGGCGTCAGCCGCGAAATCGGCCTGATCAGCCGCAGCGGCCAGCCCCTGTCCCCAGCCGCGACGCGGTTCGTGGCCTTGCTCCGGGAACGTTTGGCCCCGACCTGATGCCGCCCGCTTTCTTGACAACCCCTGAATCACTCGGGCATTGTCTGACAACCTGACTACCGAGCCTGTCCTTCATGCTGGAACTCCAACGCCCCGACTCCCTGGTTGAACGAGTGGTCAGCGCCATTCGTGCGGAAATCGATGCCGGGCGCCTGGCGGCCGAATCGCGCCTGCCCACCGAACAGCAGTTGGCGGAACAGTTGAATGTCAGCCGCTCGGTAGTCCGCGAAGCCATTGCCCAGCTCAAGGCCGACGGTGTGCTGATCGCCCGCCGCGGGCTCGGCTCATACATTTCCCAGACGCCGACCGGCACGGTGTTTCGCTTTCCCAGGAGCGAGGGGCGCAAGGCGGACCTGGCGCAGATGTTCGAAATGCGCCTGTGGATCGAGACCCAGGCCGCCTCCATTGCCGCCCAGCGCCGTGACGAGGCGGACCTGCAACGCATGCGCGAAGCCTTGCAGGAAATGCACGACAAACGTACCGACTTCGACGCCGCAGCCGCCGCCGACGTGGCCTTTCACCGGGCCATTGCCGAGGCCAGCAAGAACGATTATTTCGTCGCCTTCCATGACTTCCTGCGCGGCCAACTGGCCGAAGCACGCCGTACCGCCTGGGAAAACTCCGCCACCCGCTCCGTCGGTGGCTCGGCGGATGCCGGGCGCGAACACCAGGCGCTGTACCAGGCCATCGCCGAGAGCAATCGCCAGGCTGCCGCCGCTTGTGCCGAGGCGCATCTGCGCGCCTCGGCCAAACGCTTGCAATTGGAACTGCCTCCCATGAATTGAGCCGGTTCACGCGGCGCAAGCAGCGCCCGAGCAAGGACAAGCCCCTTTGCTCGACCTCATTAGTCTGACAACCTGATAACTAGACATGAACAATAACAAGGTAGACCCCCTCCATGACTTATGACTTCTGCATCATTGGCGGCGGCATCGTCGGCCTGGCCACCGCCATGGCGTTGCTCAAGCGCCAGCCCGGCGCCTCGCTAGTGATCCTGGAAAAGGAAGCCACCCTGGCCCGCCACCAGACCGGTCATAACAGCGGCGTGATCCATGCCGGCATCTACTACGCGCCGGGCAGCCTCAAGGCCGACCTGTGCAAGCGCGGGGCTCAGGCCACGAAAGACTTCTGCCGCGAACACGGGATCCGCTTCGAGGTCTGCGGCAAGTTGCTGGTGGCCTCCACTGCCCTCGAAGTGCAGCGCATGCAAGCCCTGTACGAGCGCTCGCAACTCAATGGCATGCGGGTCGAGCGTCTCGATGCCGAGGAACTGCGGCGGCGCGAACCGAACATCGTCGGCCTCGGGGGCCTGTTCCTCGACGCCACGGGCATCGTCGACTACCGCGAAATCTGCCAAGCCATGGCCCGAGTCATCACCGCCAGTGGCGGCGAGATCCGCCTCGACACCCGGGTCACGGCCATCCAGGAAGACAGCGACAAGGTCACCATCAGCAGTCACGACCACGTCTGGCGGGCGCGCAAACTGGTGGCCTGTGCCGGCCTGCAGTCCGACCGCCTGGCCACCCTGGCCGGCATTCGCATCGACCACCAGATCATCCCCTTCCGCGGCGAATACTTCCGCCTGCCGGCGTCGAAGAACGACATCGTCAATCACCTGATCTACCCCATTCCGGATCCGGACCTGCCGTTCCTTGGCGTGCACCTGACCCGCATGATCGACGGCAGCGTCACGGTCGGACCGAATGCCGTACTGGGGCTGGGCCGGGAGAACTACCGCAAGTTCTCCGTCAACTGGCAGGACGTCGCGCAATACGCCGCCTTCCCCGGGTTCTGGAAAACCCTGTGGCAGAACCTGGGCTCCGGCAGCCAGGAAATGAAGAACTCATTGTTCAAGCGCGGCTACCTGGAACAGTGCCGCAAGTACTGCCCGTCCCTGGTCGTCGAAGACCTGCTGCCCTACGAAGCCGGCATCCGCGCCCAAGCGGTGATGCGCGACGGCACCCTGGTGCATGACTTCCTGTTCGCCGAAACGTCGCGCATGGTCCATGTCTGCAATGCACCGTCACCGGCCGCCACCTCCGCCATGCCGATCGGCGAAATGATCGCCGACCGACTGTTCGCCTCCCGTTAACCAGGAAAACACCCCCCGCGTACAGGAGTACGCCCTCTCCGTTTGCCCGGGAAAGGCAAACGGGGCGCACCAGCGATCACTTTAAAATAACTATAAAGACCTGCAAGGAACCCACTGATGTCGGTATACGAAGAGTCCGGATCCCCCGTCGAAACACCCCAACAGACCCGCAAGCGCCTGCGCAAAATCGCCGCCGCCACCATCTTCGGCTCGATGCTGGAGTGGTATGACTTCTACCTCTATGCAACCATGGCGGCGATTGTCTTCTCGAAGATCTTCTTCGACGCCAGCAACCCGCAGACCGCCTCGCTGCTGGCCTTCTCGACCTTTGCCATCGGCTTTATCGCCCGTCCGTTCGGCGGCATCCTGTTCGGCTACCTGGGCGACAGGTTCGGCCGCAAGCAGGTGCTGGTCCTGACCTTCTGCATGATGGGTGTCTGCACCACGCTCATCGGACTGATTCCCAGCTACGCCTCCATCGGTCTCTGGGCGCCCGCCCTGCTGGTCGCGATCCGCATCATCCAGGGCCTGGGTGCAGGGGCCGAGCTGTCCGGAGCGGCCGTGACCTCCTACGAGCACGCCGCCCAGGGCAAGCGCGGCAGCCAGGGTGCCTGGCCGGCATTGGGCCTGAACCTCGGCCTGCTGCTGTCGTCGCTGACCATTTACCTGCTGACCCTCAATGGCAATGCGTTCCTGCTCGAAGGCGGTTGGCGGATCCCCTTCATCTGCAGCATCGCCCTGGTCGGTATCGGCTTGTGGGTGCGCAACAGCATTCCGGAAACCCCGGAGTTCAACGAGCTGAACCAGCAGAAACGCGCACGCCCCAAGGTCTCGCCATTGAAAGCGTTGCTGAAGAACGATCTCAAGGGTTTGGCCGTGGTGTTTTTCGTCGCCATCGGCTACAACGCCCTGAGCTACATCTTCAAGACCTTTTCCCTCGCCTACCTAACCCAATACAAGGGCGTGGACGTGCACGTCACCTCCCTCTCGGTGACCCTCGCCAGCCTGGTGGCCATCGTCGCCGTGCCGTTTTTCGGCTGGTTGTGCGATCGCTGGAGCAGCAAGGCGGTCCTGGTTCTCGGCGGGGTGTTATCGCTGCTGTTCGCCTACCCCTTCCTGACGCTGCTGGGCAGCGCTGAAAACTGGCGGATCTACCTGGCGATCGGTATCGGCACCGGGGTCCTGGCGCCGATGATGTTCGCGCCGCAGGGCTCCTTCCTGAGTCGTCAGTTCCCGACCCAGACCCGCTCCTCGGGCTTTGGTACCGGACGGGAAATCGGCACGGCGGTCGCCGGTGGCCTGGCCCCCCTGGGTGCCCTGTCGCTGGTGTCGGCCTCGGCGACCCATTCCACTGACGGCGTGGCGCTGATCCTCGCGATCGCGGCGGTCTGTGTCGTGGTCTTCGCCTTGTGCGACCAGGGCAAAAAGCACTCAGACTTCAAGAACTGACAGCGCTTTGGCAATGGCCTAGAACGTCAGTGAATGCTTGCGATCGAGGCTTTCGCCAAAGCCACGGATCACCTCCAGCAGCGACTTCACCCGCAGCGGCAGATTCCCGGCCGGGTACACCGCATGCATCTGCGGGTTTTCGCCGCTGCTGGAGGTGAGCCTGTACTCGGGACAGACCCGGACCAGACGCCCCGCCGCCGCCTCCGGCTCGGCCAGCCAGTCCGCCAGCCGGGCGATCCCGACACCGGCCAGGACCGCGTGGAACACCGCCGCGCCGGAGCTGAAACGAAACTTCGGATGCACTCGAAAGCTGGTGGTGTGTTCCTCGCTGCGAAAATTCCACTCCTTGAGGATCCGCGGTGCCGTATGCAGGATCAACGCATGCGCCTCCAGCGCCTCGAGAGAGTCCGGCGTCCCGCGCCGCTCCAGGTAGCCGGGACTGGCATACAGGTAACGGGAGTAACTCCAGAGCGGAAAGCCGATCAGGTCACTGGATTGCGGAAACGCGCCGCGAATCGAGAAGTCCAGCTTGCTCTTGGCCGGATCGATGGTCTCATCGGTGAAAATCACATCGACGTTCACATCCAGATAACGCTCGCAGTACTGCGCGATCAACCGGGGCAAGACCCCATGACCGAGCGACTCGGGGGCGGAAAAGCGAATCCAGCCGTGGGCCAGGCCACTGAGACCGGCCAGGTCCTCATCCGCCTCACGTTGCAGATCCAGCATTTTATAAGCGTGGGGCAAGAAGCGCTCACCCGCCTCGGTCAGGCTCACGGCATTGGACGAGCGATTGAACAGCTTGACCCCGGCACTTTCCTCCAGGGCCTGAACGGCACGGGTCAACGCGCTGGGGGAGCGTCCCAGGGTACGTGCCGCGGCGATGAAACTACGCTTGCGAGCTACCGTCGCGAAAGCCTCCAACTCCCCCAACATATCCAGCGCCATTGATCACCTCATTGCACTTTTCACAACGTGGCATTGCAACACAAAAAAAAACCTTCCGTTAGCCTTCCTGCTCCACCCACAGGGATGTAGGCACGCAGGAGCTGAGCATGAATATCGCCAACTGGTTGGAAGATACCGGGCTACGTTGTCCGGAGCAGCCGGCCTTGTTCGA
>NZ_JXDG01000031.1 GCF_000820515.1 Pseudomonas batumici
CGCACCTTGAATTTTGCGCCACCTCCGTGAGGTGGGGAGGCCGGCCAGATGATTCTCAGATTTATTTTCACAGTCTTATCGCAACGGCAAAAAATAAATCTGTCTCCTTTTACGCTCGTCTCCTTTTACGCTCTTGGGAATGCCTTGCTACGTTGCGCTTTTCGCTGGTGCTACCCCTCGGATAAAAATCGCTTAGTGATCATTGCCACCGCCTCTGCCGGAGACATCAGGGCTGTGTCTATATTAAACGTAGTGTCATCCCACGCCTCATACTCATGATCCAACACAGACCGCCAGGTTGGTGGAGTCAGTCCAGGAATATCGATTTTCCTGGTTTCTACCCGTCGCTGGTGTTCATGTTTATCCGAGCAAACCACCTGGATATTCACTAATGGAGCACCGGAGCGTGTGGCGATTTCGCTCCACGCCTTTCGGCTTTCGATTACTGGGTTAACACAGTCGACTATGACCGTGCTGCCAAAACGAAGATTACTCAAGGCAAGCTCATTAGCGACCATGTAACCGCTCCGCCCCACGTCTTGTGCCAGAGCACCGGAATTTCGGATAGCCTGCTCAATCGTATCGATTCGCAGATACACGGCACTTACTCTGGCGGCAAGGTCACTTGCGATGGTCGTCTTTCCGGTGCCCGGAAGACCGCTGAAGACAATGAGCATTCCATGTCCTTCGGTTAGTGAGTTAACCCAGTCTAGGCGGTTGCCAGTTATGCGGCAGCAATCGCGCAATCTCACTTGCGCGCTGAGTCGGCAGGCGATTGAGAACCTCCCATAGTGATGGGTATCAGCCCGATGTAGAACTCACCTGCACCAGGCTGAGCCCGCCTCAACGTACAACGGCATCCTCATCTAAAACCGAATCCACCCACGACTGTGCCAACTCGATCAAATGCACCGTGCCCATTGCCAACTTGCGATTTGATCCATCAAGTTGGTCTGCGGACTCATAGGCGGTGGCCGCTGCCGATTGCAGAACCGAACTGGCATTGACCAGTTTGTCCTCGACGCTGAGAGACGCTGGTTTGCGAGGCAGCCTCGGACGGCTGTCGTGTTTGAGCGGGTCATCGCTCATCGGAAGCCCATAATGGGCAAAGGCGCGCTCGACGGCAGGGTCCAGTCTTTTGTCAATACGCGAAGCAGACAGGCCTACAGGCGGGTCCGGTGTAAGTCTTTTATCCATGGTCCAGCTCCTACATGTACATGATTGAGGAGCCATCTTTTGCCGTTCTCACGCGGCAAAGGGTGGCAGCTGTACGCAGGGTGAGAATACCGGACAGTAGGCAACCGGCCAGACCGAAGTCTGCCTGCGCACAGCCACCATGGAACGATCGCAAACGAAAAGATATTCGTAAGGATGGCTGGCACTAACGCGCTTACTGAACACGGGTTCTCACGCCAGACCGCTGATTTGGCAGCGATGGGCGAAGACTAGTGACCGGTTTCGGCAAGCGCAAGGCGAAAGGATTTTCTAGGAAGTTTCAGGCAATTGAAAGCGAATTGTCCGATGATTGCTTCAGGAAGGATATAACAACAGCACTTTTCCAAGCCCAAATAAAAAGCCCCGTAGACGCTAATCTACGGGGCTTTTGAAGAGTGGAGGCCGAGGTCGGAATCGAACCGGCGTAGATGGATTTGCAATCCACTGCATAACCATTTTGCTACTCGGCCTCAGGTCGAATCGAGCGCCCTTGCAAGACTGGCTTGCCGCAACTCCTTGATTCTTCAGTGTTCGCGACGTTACCGCCCGAGCTGATGGCGCGCATTATGTCCTAGTTGGATGACACTGGCAACCCCCTGAATTCTAATAATTTTTAGGTCAGCCCCGGCCTTTCTGCGAGTCCATCAGCTGTGCCAGACGCACCGCCAGCGCCTTCGCCTGGCTGGCCACGTCGGTCACCGCCGTGCTCTCCCACCACATGCCACGCAACGGCGGGCCCATGGCGAACAAGCGCGTGGAGACATCACCTTCGGCATCCACCACCGCCCCACCCGGATCAGCCGCAATACCCAGCGCCAACGGTCCCGGACGAATCAACCCGCGTGCCAGCAGTTGTTGCGGCAATGGCCGATCCACCCGCCGCCAGTCGTACTCAATACCCGTGGAGTTGATCAAGGCCTCTCCCGTGACCGTACGCGCCCGCGACTCCCCCCGTGGCCGGATGGAAATACTCACCCTCCCGTCCCGTGGCTCGTCCAGACCCTTGAGTGACGCCGCCTCGATGGTCAGCCGCCCTTCCTTATAAAGACGCTCCACCAACTCGGCGCTCAAAGGCGGCGAACGGTGATGATGGCTCTCCCACCAGGGCCGCACATGCCGCACGAACTGCCGACGCTGGACATCGCTGGCCTGGCTCCAGAGTCGACCGATATGCGCCCGCACCGTGTCCAACGGAGCCTGCCAGTCGATCCCGGACGCCAACGCAGCGGCGCATTGGCGACGCACCTCGCGCAGCAACTGCCGAGGGCTGCGAATGCTCTGATCGGCGGCCAGGAAATCCTCCCAGGCCGGTGGCTGGCGGCGCACATGGGGCAACAGCCCATGCCGGGAAAACACCCGGATCGGCCCGCGATGCCCGGCCTGCTCCAGGGAGACCACGGCATCGACCATGGTCAGGCCGGAACCGATGATCAGCACCGTCCCTTGCGGATCGAGTCGCGACATGGCGGCGACATCCCAAGGATCTATCGCCGCCGCATTCAAGCCGCTGGAGTGTTTCTGCCGGGTGCGTGCCGCCGGGAACATACCGGTGGCCAGCACCGCGTAAGCCCCTTCCAGGCACTGACCGTCGGCCAGTGTTAGCCGCGCACCGCTGCTGTCGATGTGCAGATCGACCGCTTCGCCACACACATGCTCAGCCGTCGATCCCGACACCGCCCCCTGCTCCCGAGCTTCGGCCAGGCGTTGCTGAACATAGAGACCGAAGATCCCCCGGGGAGGAAAAAGCTCACTCACCGGCACGTGCTGCTGATCCGATTCCGGCCAACCGCCTTTGGCAATAAACGCCTCAAGCCACTGGGTCAGGTCATCAGCGTTATCGGGGTCGACGCTCATCCGCGCCGCGTTGCCGTTCAACGTATGCCCCAGCTCCGTGGCGCTGTAGGCCTCCCCCCTCCCCAACTCGGCACGCGGTTCGACAATCAGGATCCGCCGCCGGCCAGGCAGGCGCAGCAACTGCGCCGCCAGCATCGCACCGCTCAGGCCACCACCGACGATCAACACATCGGCGCGGCCAACAACCGCCGAAATGGTTGATGTCGCCTGTCCGCTCAGGGTCTCACTCATTGTTTGCTCCCTTGTCAGGGCTTGCCCAGATAGAAGTCGTGTCGGTCGCCCCCGGCCAGCCGTTCATCCGCCACACCGCCGTGCAAGCCTGCAAGACTTCCCGGCCTCATCGCAAGCGATCGAACGTCGACCGACTGCACCTACAGCACCACATTGCGAATAAAACGCACCGCGCTTTCGCCATCATTGCGATAACTGTGAGGCTGGTTACTGGGGAACATGAAGAACTCGCCCGCTGCGAGCGACCGCTGCTGTTCCCCCAGCAACACCGTCAGGCAGCCTTCGAAGACATAGAGCTGTTCACTCCAACCCTCGCAATCCGCTTCCGAGTCATAACGCTCGCCCGGTTCCAGACGCCACTCCCAGAGTTCGACTTCCCGGCTCGCCACCGCCTTGGCCAGCAGCACCGCCTTGCTCCCCGCAATCGCCCCGGCCCAGGCCACCTCGTTGATCCGACTCGGGTCGCGGGCGTCCGGCGCCTGGATCAGGTCGCTGAAGGCCACGTCCAGGGCCTCGGCGACCCGGTCCAGGGTGCTCAGGCTGACATTCTTTTCCCCCGCCTCGATCGCCACCAGCATACGCCGGCTGACCCCGGACTTTTCCGACAGTGCGCTCTGGCTCAGCTGAGCTTCATGACGCAGGCGGCGCACGTTCAAGCTGACATGCTGCAGCACCGAAGCCCGTTGCGAATTTTCTTTGTGCACTATATTGCTCACTTGATTGGTTTGCGCAGTATACTGCCCACCTCCGGCGCATTGTGCGTCCCACCTGGAGAGTGTGCAAGACCATGACTGCGGCGAACTCCAATACCTCGTTTGCCTCGACCCTGCGGTTCAGCAAGGCCGAGTGCGTGCTGATCCTGATCACCATGGTCTGGGGCATCACCTTCCTGCTGGTGCAAAACGCCATGACCGTCAGCGGCCCGATGTTCTTCGTCGGCCTGCGTTTCGCCGCCGCGGCGTCCATCGTCGCCCTGTTCTCGGCCCGCAGCCTGCGTGACATCACCGCCTTCGAAGTGAAGGCGGGGATCTTCATCGGCACCGCGATCATGCTCGGCTACGGGTTGCAGACCGTGGGCCTGCAAAGCCTTCCCAGCAGCCAGGTGGCGTTCATTACCGCGTTGTACGTGCCCTTCGTGCCGCTGCTGCAATGGCTGGTGCTGGGCAAGCGCCCGGGGTTGATGCCGAGTATCGGGATCATGCTGGCGTTCACCGGCTTGATGCTGTTGTCCGGTCCCAATGGCGCGCAGCTGAATTTCAGCTCCGGTGAGATCGTCACGGTGATCAGCGCCATTGCGATTGCCGCCGAGATCATCCTGATCAGCAACTATGCCGGCAAGGTCGACGTACGGCGGGTGACGGTGGTGCAGTTGGGCACGGCGTCGATCCTGGCGTTTCTGATGATCGTCCCGACCCAGGAGGCGTTGCCGGAGTTTTCCTGGCTGCTGGTGGCCAGTGCGGTCGGCCTCGGCGCCGCCAGCGCGGCGATCCAGGTGGCGATGAACTGGGCGCAGAAGAGTGTGTCGCCGACCCGCGCGACCTTGATCTATGCCGGGGAGCCGGTCTGGGCGGGAATTGCCGGGCGCGTGGCCGGCGAGCGTCTGCCGGGGATCGCGCTGCTGGGGGCGGCGTTGATCGTGACGGCAGTGATCGTCAGTGAGTTGAAGACCAAGGGGAAACATGTCGAGCCGGTCGAGGACGACGTAGAAACCGAGGTGCTGGACCCGAACAACCCGTAGACCGCGTTATCGTTCTTCGCGAGCAAGCTTGCTCGCGAAGGCGCCCTCTCAGACGACACATCCCCTCCCTGACACACCACTCCGAACAGGCACATCAGCCGTTTACCACCTACCTTGTAGGATTCTGCCACAGGTTCTTGGTTGGTGATCCCCGGTGCGCCACGTATGATCCTTCGCAAACTCCTGCAGATTAGAAGCCTATGTCCCTGATAGTTCTACTGCTTCTGCCTTTTATCGGCAGCTGTCTGGCAGCCGTGCTGCCGCATAACGCGCGCAATAGCGAATCCATCCTGGCCGGTGTCATCGCCCTGGCCGGCACCCTGCAGATGGCCCTGCTCTACCCGCAGATCGCCCATGGCGGCGTGATTCACGAGACCGTCAACTGGCTGCCCAGCCTGGGCCTGAACTTCGTCCTGCGCCTGGACGGCTTTGCCTGGCTGTTCTCCATGCTGGTGCTGGGCATCGGCACGCTGGTGTCGCTGTACGCCCGCTACTACATGTCGCCGGAAGACCCGGTGCCACGCTTTTTCGCGTTTTTTCTGGCCTTCATGGGCGCCATGCTCGGCCTGGTGCTGTCGGGCAACCTGATCCAGATGGTGTTCTTCTGGGAACTGACCAGCCTGTTCTCCTTCCTGCTGATCGGCTACTGGCATCACCGCAGCGACGCCCGCCGCGGTGCCTATATGGCGCTGACGGTAACCGGGGCCGGCGGCCTGTGCCTGCTGGCGGGGGTGCTGATCCTCGGCCATGTGGTCGGCAGCTATGACCTGGACAGCGTGCTGGCGGCGGGCGAGCGGATCCGCGCCCACGCCCTGTATCCGGTCCTGCTGCCCCTGATCCTGATCGGCGCCCTGAGCAAGAGCGCGCAGTTCCCCTTCCACTTCTGGCTGCCCCACGCCATGGCCGCGCCGACACCGGTCTCGGCCTACCTGCACTCGGCGACCATGGTCAAGGCCGGGGTGTTTCTCCTGGCGCGGCTGTGGCCGTCGCTCTCCGGCAGCGATGAATGGTTCTGGATCGTCAGCGGTGCCGGGGCCGCGACCCTGATGCTCGGCGCCTACTGCGCCATGTTCCAGAACGACCTCAAGGGCCTGCTGGCCTACTCCACCATCAGCCACCTGGGCCTGATCACCCTGCTGCTGGGCCTGAACAGTCCGCTGGCCGCCGTGGCCGCGGTGTTCCATATTCTCAACCATGCGACCTTCAAGGCCTCGCTGTTCATGGCCGCCGGCATCATCGACCACGAAAGCGGCACCCGTGATATCCGCAAGCTCAGCGGCCTGGTCAAGCTGATTCCGTTCACCGCCACCCTGGCGATGGTCGCCAGCGCCGCCATGGCCGGGGTGCCGCTGCTCAACGGCTTCCTGTCCAAGGAAATGTTCTTCGCCGAAACGGTGTTCATCAACTCCACGGCCTGGGTCGAAGCCGCGCTGCCGGTGATCGCCACCGTCGCCGGCACCTTCAGCGTCGCCTACTCGTTGCGCTTTACTGTCGATGTGTTCTTCGGCCCCAAGGCCACCGATCTGCCCCACACGCCCCACGAGCCGCCGCGCTGGATGCGCGCACCGGTGGAACTGCTGGTGTTCACCTGCCTGCTGGTGGGGATCTTCCCGGCCCAGGTGGTCGGCGCGATCCTCGCCGCCGCGGCGCTGCCGGTGGTCGGCGGGACCCTGCCGGAATACAGCCTGGCGATCTGGCACGGCCTGAACGCACCCATGATCATGAGCCTGATCGCCCTGTCCGCCGGCGTGCTGCTCTATCTGCTGCTGCGCAAGCAGCTCAAGCGTGGCCGTTTCAACCGCCCGCCGCTGATCGGCCGCCTCAACGGCAAGCGCCTGTTCGAGTGCAGTCTGGTGATCGTCATGCGCTACGCCCGACGCATCGAGCGCCGGGTCAGCACCCAGCGCCTGCAAACCCAGTTGTTCCTGCTGGTGCTGGCGGCGGTGGTCGCCGGGCTGATCCCGATGCTGCACGGCAGCCTGTCCTGGGGTGACCGGCCGAAGATCCCCGGCTCCATCGTCTTCGTCACCCTCTGGTTGCTAGCCATCGCCTGCGCCCTGGGCGCCGCCTGGCAGGCCAAGTACCACCGGCTGGCGGCCCTGATCATGGTTGGCGTCTGCGGCCTGATGACCTGCATCACCTTTGTCTGGTTCTCCGCGCCGGACCTGGCCCTGACCCAGTTGGTGGTGGAAGTGGTGACCACGGTGCTGATCCTGCTGGGCCTGCGCTGGCTGCCACGGCGTATCGAAGACGTCTCGCCGTTGCCCAGCAGCCTGCCCAAAGCGCGCATTCGCCGCCTGCGCGACCTGCTGCTGTCGGTGGGCGTGGGCGGCGGCATGGCGCTGTTGTCCTATGCCATGCTGACCCGCCAGACGCCCAACCATATCTCCTCGTTCTACCTGAGCCACGCCCTGCCCGGGGGCGGCGGCAGCAACGTGGTGAACGTGATGCTGGTGGACTTCCGCGGCTTCGATACCCTCGGTGAAATCACCGTGCTGATGGCTACCGCCCTCACCGTGTTCGCCCTGCTGCGACGCTTCCGCCCGCCGAAGGAAAGCCTCGAACTGCCCAACCAGCAGCGCCTGCTGGCCCCGGACGTGGTCACCGACCTGGTCAACCCGCGCAGCGCCAGCGACACCGCCCTGGGCTTCATGATGGTGCCGGCAGTGCTGGTGCGCCTGCTGCTGCCGATCGCCTTCGTGGTCTCGATGTACCTGTTCATGCGTGGCCACAACGAACCGGGCGGCGGCTTTGTCGCCGGCCTGGTGATGTCGGTGGCCTTTATCCTGCAATACATGGTCGCCGGTACCCAATGGGTCGAGGCGCAGATGAGCCTGCGGCCGTTGCGCTGGATGGGCACCGGCCTGCTGTTCGCCACGGTCACCGGCCTCGGGGCAATGGCCTTCGGCTATCCGTTCCTGACCACCCACACCGCCCACCTGCACCTGCCGCTGCTGGGGGATATCCATGTCGCCAGCGCGCTGTTCTTCGATATCGGCGTGTATGCGGTGGTGGTCGGCTCGACCCTGTTGATCCTCACCGCCCTCGCGCACCAGTCGGTCCGTGCCCACCGGCCGAGCCAGCCACTCACCGCCCAAGCCAAGCCAGGAGCCGCCTGATGGAAGAAGTCATTGCAATTGCCATCGGCGTGCTCGCGGCCTCCGGCGTCTGGCTGGTGCTGCGTCCACGGACCTTCCAGGTGGTGATGGGCCTGTGCCTGCTGTCCTACGGGGTCAACCTGTTCATCTTCAGCATGGGCAGCCTGTTCATCGGCAACGAGCCGATCATCAAGGACGGCGTGCCCCAGGACCTGCTCCACTACACCGATCCCTTGCCCCAGGCCCTGGTGCTCACGGCCATCGTCATCAGCTTCGCCATGACCGCGCTGTTCCTGGTGGTGCTGCTGGCCTCTCGGGGCCTGACCGGCACCGACCATGTCGATGGCCGGGAGCCCAAGGAATGAACCCGATGTCGCACCTGATCATCGCCCCGATCCTGCTGCCGCTGCTCACGGCGGCACTGATGCTGATGCTCGGCGAGAAACACCGGCCGCTCAAGGCCCGCCTCAACCTGGTGTCGAGCCTGATCGGCCTGGGCATCTCGGTGCTGTTGCTGCTCTTCACCCAGTCGGGTGAAACCGGCTCCATCGGCGTCTACCTGCCGAGCAACTGGCAGGTGCCGTTCGGCATCGTGCTGGTGGTCGACCGCCTTTCGGCACTGATGCTGGTACTGACCGGCATCATCGGCGTCAGCGCGCTGCTGTTCGCCATGGCCCGCTGGGACCGCGCCGGGGCCAGCTTCCACGCGCTGTTCCAGATCCAGTTGATGGGCCTGTACGGCGCTTTCCTGACCGCCGACCTGTTCAACCTGTTCGTGTTCTTCGAGGTCCTGCTGGCTGCTTCCTATGGCCTGGTCCTGCACGGTTCGGGGCGCCCGAGGGTGTCGGCGGGGCTGCACTACATCGCGATCAACCTGCTGGCCTCGTCGCTGTTCCTGATCGGCGCGGCGCTGATCTATGGCGTCACCGGCACCCTGAACATGGCCGACCTGGCCCTGAAGATCCCGCTGGTGCCGGAAGCCGATCGCGGCCTGCTGCATGCCGGCGCGGCGATTCTCGCGGTGGCTTTCCTGGCCAAGGCCGGGATGTGGCCGCTGAACTTCTGGCTGGTGCCCGCCTACTCCTCGGCCAGCGCCCCGGTGGCGGCGATGTTCGCGATCATGACCAAGGTCGGGGTCTACACCCTGCTGCGCCTGTGGACCCTGCTGTTCTCCGGCGAGGCCGGCGCCTCGGCGCATTTCGGTGGCGACTGGCTGATCTACGGCGGCATGGCGACCATCGCCTGCGCTGCCGTGGCGATCCTCGCCGCCCGGCGCCTGGAGCGCATGGCCAGCCTGAGTATCCTGGTCTCGGCCGGGATCCTGCTCTCGGCCATCGGTTTCGCCCAGCCGAACCTCACCGCCGGCGCGCTGTTCTACCTGGTCAGCTCGACCCTGGCCCTGAGTGCGCTGTTCCTGCTGGCCGAACTGATCGAACGCTCGCGCTCGGCCAACGAACTGCCACTGGAGGAGGACATCTACCCGCTTCCACGCTCGCCGGAGTCCTCGCAGCCGCGCCCCGGCACCAACCTCGACGATGAGCAGAAGGCCCTGGTCGGCCAAGTCATCCCCTGGACCATGGCCTTCCTCGGCCTGAGCTTCATCGCCTGCGCCCTGCTGATCATCGGCATGCCGCCACTGTCCGGTTTCATCGGCAAGCTGACCCTGCTCAGCGCCCTGCTCAATCCACGGGGACTGGGCATCGACGCCCCGATCGCCCCGGCAGCCTGGGCCCTGCTAGCGTTGCTGGTGCTGTCCGGACTCGCCTCGCTGCTGGCCTTCTCGCGCATGGGCATCTCGCGTTTCTGGACACCCCAGGAGCGCCCGTCGCCGACGCTGCGACGTCTGGAATGCCTGCCCATCGTCGCCCTGCTGGGCCTGTGCATCCTGCTGACGGTCAAAGCCGAGCCGCTGCTGCGCTACACCCAGGCCGCGGCCGACTCCCTCGACAGCCCCGGGCGCTATATCAGCGCGGTGCAGGCCACCCGCCCGGTGCCGAATCCGTCCGCCGCCGTGGAGGTGCAGCCATGAAGCGCCTGTTCCCCGCGCCCTGGCTGTCCCTGGCGCTCTGGCTGTTGTGGCTGCTGCTGAACCTGTCGATCAGCCCCGGCAACCTGCTGCTGGGGGCGGCCCTCGGGTTCTTCGCCCCGGTGCTGATGGCGCCCTTGCGCCCGCGGCCGATCCGCATCCGTCGCCCCGGGGTGATCCTGCGCCTGCTGCTGCGGGTCGGGGCCGACATGGTGCTGTCCAACCTCGCCGTCGCCTGGGGCGTGCTGAATGCCGGACGCCGGGCGCCGCGCTCGGCCTTCGTCAAGGTGCCGCTGGACCTGCGCGACGCCAACGGCCTGGCGGCGCTGTCGATGATCTGCACGGTGATTCCCGGCACCGTCTGGTCGGAGCTGGCGCTGGACCGCAGCGTCCTGTTGCTGCACGTGTTCGACCTGGACGAGGAAGCGCCGTTTATCCAGCACTTCAAGGCGACCTACGAACGCCCCTTGATGGAGATTTTCGAATGAGCGCACTGCTCGCCAACGCGATCCTGCTGAGCCTGTTCATCTTCAGCCTGGCGCTGGTGCTGACCGTGGTCCGGCTGTTCAAGGGCCCCTCGGCCCAGGACCGGGTCCTGGCCCTGGACTACCTTTACCTGATTGCCATGCTGATGATGCTGGTGCTGGGCATCCGCTACGCCAGCGACACCTATTTCGAAGCGGCGCTGCTGATTGCCCTGTTCGGCTTCGTCGGTTCCTTTGCCCTGGCCAAATTCCTCCTGCGCGGCGAGGTGATCGAATGAATGCGTTATCGCTGTGGATCGAAATCCCGGTGGCCCTGTTGCTGGTGGCCGCCAGCCTGCTCGCCCTGTGCGGCGCTATCGGCCTGCTGCGCATGAAGGACTTCTTCCAGCGCATGCACCCACCGGCGCTGGCCTCGACCCTCGGCGCCTGGTGCGTAGCGCTGGCCTCGATCCTGTATTTTTCGACGCTCAAGTCGGAGCCGGTGCTGCACGCCTGGCTGATCCCGATCCTGCTGTCGATCACCGTACCGGTAACCACCCTGCTGCTGGCGCGCACCGGGCTGTTCCGCAAGCGCATGGCCGGGGATGATGTGCCGGCGGAGGTCAGCAGCGGGCGGACAGAAGGCAAGGGCTGAGCGATTTGGAGGACAGGTCAATAGGCATTGCAGGTCAGTTGGAAAATATAGCGCTGGTCGTAAAACCTTCTACCCGCCAATGCTTCAATAGCATCCAACTGTGAGGCGCTAAGGTCGTAGCCTTCATCACCACGTTGAGGAGCGGACCACGCCATGACGGCTGATAATTGCTCCTCGCAGTCGTCAGGAAGCTCAATTTCAAAGGCTAACAATTCGGTTTCTCTATCAAAGGCTTCGACGGTGTACCTCAAAGTTCCACCTCGACGTTTAATCTCTCACCACGCCAATAAATAGGTCCAAGTCGCTGGGTAGCGGCTCCTTGATAACAGAAGCGATCTGTTGGATCTGGTCGCTGGTTAGCGGCAAATCCCCATCACATTCATCCGCAAGGTTTTTCCAACCCAAAACATCCATGACCGCTTGCTCAAACTCGGGAGGCA
This sequence comes from Pseudomonas batumici, assembly GCF_000820515.1. Taxonomy (GTDB): domain Bacteria; phylum Pseudomonadota; class Gammaproteobacteria; order Pseudomonadales; family Pseudomonadaceae; genus Aquipseudomonas; species Aquipseudomonas batumici. The sequence continues at coordinate 11,722 of NZ_JXDG01000031.1, forward strand.
CATCCAACTCATATTTCAACGAACTGTCTACCGAGTCGTCCACTAAAAAGCCAGTGATACACAAATACATAAATGCTCCTATTTTTCTATTTTTCGGCCAGGCTTGGCGGGTTTGGTTTGTTCACCTGTCTCTGAGTTGAACTCCCCAAGGTGATTGCCTTGTCTGTCGTACATTTCGACTGCCCCATGCCGGCTGTCCCACTCGTAAATACGTCCTTTACGATCTTTCCAGCGTCTACGCTTTTTCCCTCCGCCCTGAACACTGCTTTTCAATTTATCCCTTACAGCGTCAGGAAAAGCCACCAGCTCTTTGGGCGGTGGATAGTACGAATGATCCCCTCCAAACGGCTTCGAAAATACTACATAAATCGACCTCAACCCGGAGTCGAGCGGGAACGTGATGATCCGGTCGCCAAGGGTAACGTCGTCGGCGACGGGATAACCGTCGATCTGTGAGTCCACCCCCTCCTCAATGGGATGCACCAGGATGCTGCCCATCGGCTCATCCGTGTGTTCCGGGAAAGTCAGTTCGGGGGTGAGTAGCGGGCCACTGTTGGGCGTCCAAAGCAGGGTGATGCCGTCGCCCAGGTGGGCTTCAAGCGTGCGGCCATCGGCCCGCCACTGGGCTTTTACAATGCGGACGCTGTCATCCCCGGAACCGGAAGCGTGAATACCGTAGAGCTGCAACACACCCTCGGCATCGTGACGAAACTGGAAGCGCACGCGGGAGGCCGCCGCCGTCATCTGGCGCAGTTCGTCATCGCTGTACAGGGTGCCGTCCCCCATGCGGGCCGGGAGCATGCCGGCGATAAACACCGTAGCGCCACCACCGGCCACCATGGCGCTGCGCAGCATCCATCGGAAGCCCTGTTGGATGATGCCGCCGCCGGCTATTCGACCCAGTGCAGCATCGGCTCCCAGCGTGGCGCCAAGCGCGGCGGCTCCTGCAGGGATCGCCTTGGTTTTCGCCACCATGACCTTGCCGAAATGGGCAGCCGGTTCGGTGGTCGTGCCCGCCTCCGTACAACACCAATTTCCGGGGCTGCAGGACTTGGCAAAGATCACGCCTTGCGACGGTTTCGGCAGGGGCCATGGCTCCTTTTGGAGGGGGATCTCCGGAGGCGCCGGGGCGGGGTCTTTCTGTTCAACGCCACCGAAGTAGCCCCAACTTTCTGTCCGCCAGCCAGGCGCCTTGCACCAGGAACATGACTGGCCGGGTCGACAGAAGAGGCAATCTTTTTTATCGTTTCTTTTGAAAAAGTCGTCGCCCCATTTCAAGCCCATGGTGTTCCTTCGCAATGGTCTGGAGTGACGGCGAAACATGAAGGAAGTTTTTACAGTGATAAAGACCTTGAAGAGCGTTTACAAAATGCCCTTCAGCACTTACAGATTGGTCCTACTTCAGGCCGCCAATAGGGCCTGTCGACGACCTCGCTATCCTGGGCACACGTAGAAAGTTGATTGCCTTTGGCGCACCGCAGACGGGAGTTGAGGGGCAATGAGCGTCGCCTACCAGAGCCTGCTGGAATACACCCGGCGCATGAACCGGGTGCTCGAGTACATCGACCGGCACCTGGACCAACCGCTGGAATTGGCCGAGCTGGCGGCCATCGCACACTTCTCGCCCTTCCACTTCCATCGCCTGTTCAGCGCCTGGGTCGGCGAAACCCTGGGCGACTACCTGCGTCGCCGCCGGCTCGGCTGTGCCGCCCTGCAATTGGCCGAGCGTCCCGAGGCGACGGTGCTAGAGATCGCGCTGGAGGTCGGCTTCGGTTCCGGCGAAGCCTTCTCCCGGGCGTTCAAGCAACACTTCGAGGTCACCCCCAGTGCCTGGCGCCGTCTCGAACCGGCACGCTGGGAGCAGCGCCTCAACGACATCCGTGAACGGCGCCTGCGGTCATTTCGCAATCCTGATCAGGCAAGCGCCCTGCTCCTGTCCGACCATGAGGGCTCTCAAACCCCAGAGGACATGACGATGGACGTCACCCTTGAAGATATCCCGCCGACCCGTATCGCCTATATGCGTTATACCGGCCCCTACGGCCCGGGCATCGGCACCTTCTGGCGCGAGGTATTCGCGCCCTGGATGGAGCGCAACGGCCTGATGGGCGAAGTGCGTTTCGGCATCGGCCTCGACGACCCGCAGATCACCCCGGCAGCGAAATGCCGTTATGACGCCTGCGTGCAGGTGCCGGACGATTTCACCGGCAGCGGCGAAGCCACAGTGACCACGATGCCGGGCGGATGCTATGCGGTCGCCCGTTTCAGCGGCCACACCCGCGATTTCCCGGATGCCTGGACCGAACTGTGCGGTGACTGGCTGCCCCGCAGCGGGATGCAGTTCGGCAGTGGCGCGCCGTTCGAACGCTATCCGAAGGACGCCCATTACGACCCGGTGGCCGGTACCCTCGATTGCGACCTGTGCATTCCGGTACGACCGTTGTGAATCCGCTCGACAGGCTCAGCGCTCGCTGAAAAACGCCCGGCCATCGCGCTTGAGCAGGTCGAGCATGGTCTGCGCCGCCGGGGACAAATAGCCGCCGGCCCGTACGGAAACCACCAGGGTGCGTTTCATGGTGGTTTCCTTGAGCCGCACTTCGCGCAGGTGCGTGGCGCCCTTGATGTCCTCCAGCGTTTCCCTCGCCAGAAAGCTCAGCAAGCGGGTCTGGTCGATCAGGCGCGGCAGCAGGGAAATCGTGTTGGTCTCGATCTGCACCGAGGGCAGCGGCAGCTCATGGGCGAGGAACACGTTGTCGATCCAGCGCCGGGACGACACCCCGGTCGCCGGCAGTACCCAGCGATAGCGCCCCAGTTCGCTCAGGCGAATCGGCGCGTCGAAGATCGGGTGATTGCGGCTGGCAACCACCACCGCCTCGTCATCGAACAAGGGATGGCAGAACAACTGCGGATCATCGTCGAACAGCGGGCAGATCACCATGTCCAGTCGCCCGGAACGCAGGGACTCGCGCAACATGTCGTCCTGGCCGATCGCCAGGTTCAAGGTGATCTCCGGTGCCCGCTCCAGCAAGGCCGCAGTCAACTGCGGCAGCAGATACTCGGCCATGCTCGCCGCACAACCCAGGCGGATATTGCCCAGCACCCCGCTGGCGAAGTCGCGGACTTCACGGTGGGTCTCGGCAATGCTCTGCTGCAACTGCCGACCGCGCTGCTGCAACAACTCGCCGACCGGCGTCAGCTTGATCCGCCGGCCCTCGCGCTCGAACAGCTTGGTCCCGAACGACGCCTCCAGCCGCTGGATGCTCTTGGTCAGTGCCGGCTGGCTGCGATTGAGTTTCTGCGCCGCGCGGCCCAGATGACCGAGCTCGGCGATGGTTTCGAAATAGGTGAGATCCCGCAGGTCCATATTGATCAACCAAAGTTATCGTTTCATCACAATTAGAAACTGGACTTGATCAATTGCGCTATCAATAATTTGCCCATCGCGCCGTTTTCAACGCCCTGCAACAGGCGCGTCCAGCGCTTTGGAGAGTGTCCTTGTCCGCATCATCACGGTTTTCCCTGACCACCTGGCCCCGCCCACTGCAATGGCTGGCCCTGTTGTTGCTGGCCGGCGGCAGCGGGCAGTTGCTCAAGTACGCCGAACTGCCCGCCGGGCAATTCATCGGCCCGATGCTGGTGGCGATCGCCTTCGGGGTCGGCGGCGCCCGTATCCGCCTGCACAAGGAAGCCTTCCGCCTGAGCCAGGGCTGCATCGGCCTGCTGGCCGCGCACTCGATGACCCTGGCGGTGCTGACCTCGATGACCGAGTCCTGGCACCTGATGCTGGTCGCCACTGTACTGACCATCGGCCTCAGTTCCCTGGTGGGCCTGGCGATGGTGCGCTTCGGCGGGCTCCATCCCAGCACTGCGGCCTGGGGCTCGTCGCCGGGCGCGGCGTCGGCCATGGTCTCGATGGCCGACGATTTCGGTGCCGACGCCCGGGTGGTGGCGACCATGCAATATGTACGGGTGGTGTGCGTGGTGGTGATCGGCGCGCTGGTCAGCCATCTGCTCGAAGCCCCGGCCAACGGTGGCGAGTTACATGCCACGGGTGCGACACAGCACGGCCTCAGCCTGCTCAACCTCGGGCTGACCCTGGCCACCGCGGTGCTCGGCGTGGTGCTCGGTGCGCGCATACCGGCGGGCGCCTTGCTGGTGCCGCTGCTGCTCGGCGGCGGCCTGCAACTCGCCGGCGTGCTGCACATCACCCTGCCCGCCTGGCTGCTGGCGATCGCCTATGGCGCCATCGGCTGCTACGTCGGCCTGCGCTTCGACCGCGCGACCGTACTCTACGTCTGGAAACGCCTGCCGACGATGATCCTCGGCGCCGTCAGCCTGATCAGCCTGTGCGCCGCCTCGGCCTGGGTCCTGGCCAAACTGCTCGGCCAGGACTTCCTCTCGGTCTACCTGGCCACCAGCCCCGGCGGACTCGACACCATGGCGATCATCGCAGTCGACACCCACTCCGATGTCGGCCTGGTCCTGGCCATGCAGACCTTGCGGCTGCTGGCGGTGATCTTCACCGGCGCATTCTTCGCCCGCCTGGTGATCCGCTTCGCCCGATAAAACAGGCCCTGCCTCGACAAGCCCCCCCGATGCCCCGACATTCATGGCAGAATCGCCCGCGTCGGCTCTAATCAAAATACGAATGACATACATTAACGATCAATTTCACATTATTTTCACATTTCACCCACTACATTGCCGCCCAGACAAAGCATGCGAATGATTCCTATTGTTTAACTGGACCGGCGGCACTGGCACACAGGCACCGGAAAACACCAGCCAACTCGAATACCAAAAGACCGCAGGAGCTACCCACGCAATGATTTCCCGTCTTCCTTCGTTTCTGAAAACCGCCCTGGTGGCCACCGCCCTGCTGAACGCCGGGCACGCCTACGCCGCCCCGAGCGCCGACGGCATCGTGGTCTACAACGCCCAGCACGAAAGCCTGACCAAGGGCTGGGTCGAAGGCTTCACCAAGGAAACCGGGATCAAGGTCACCCTGCGTAACGGCGACGACACCGAGATGGGCAACCAGATCGTCCAGGAAGGCGACAAGTCTCCAGCGGACGTGTTCCTGACCGAAAACTCCCCGGCCATGGTCCTGGTGGACAATGCCAAGCTGTTCGCCCCGGTGGCACCGACCACCCTGGAACAGGTCGGCGCCGCCTACCGTCCGGCCCATGGCAACTGGGTCGGCATCGCCGCACGCTCCACCGTATTCGTCTACAACAAGAGCAAGCTGACCGAAGCCCAACTGCCCAAGTCCCTGCTCGACCTCGCTTCCCCTGAGTGGAAAGGCCGCTGGGCCGCTTCGCCGGCCGGTGCCGACTTCCAGGCCATCGTCGCTGGCGTACTGGAACTGAAAGGCGAAGCCGCGACCCTGGACTGGCTCAAGGCGATGAAAACCAACGCCACGATCTATCGCGGCAACAGCGCGGTGCTCAAGGCGGTCAATGCCGGTCAAGTCGAAAGCGGCGTGATCTACCACTACTACAGCTTCGGCGACCAGGCCAAGACCGGCGAGAACAGCAAGAACACTTCGCTGCACTACTTCAAGCACCAGGACCCGGGCGCCTTCGTCAGCCTCTCCGGCGGCGGTGTACTGAAGTCCAGCAAACACCAGGAAGAAGCCCAGGCGTTCCTCAAGTGGGTCACCGGCAAAGGCGGCCAGGCGGTCCTCAAGGATGGCAAATCGTTCGAATACGCCGTTGGCGTGGGTGCCGACTCCAACGCGAAACTGGTGCCACTCAAGGATCTCGACGCACCTAAAGTGGATGCCTCGAAACTCGACAGCAAGAAAGCGGTGGAGCTGATGACCCAAGCCGGAATCCTGTAATTGATACCAGAGTCCATTTCTCCTCTGGACCCCGCCGCAGTCGCTCACGCGCCTGCGGCGCTTTCGCGTCTGCGATCCAGAAAAATCTTCGGGCGCCAGGGCAATGCCTGGATCATCGGGCTGTCGCTGCTGGTGTCCCTGCTGGCGCTGCTGCCGATCGCCTTCGTGATCCTTTCCACCTGGCAAACCGGCTGGACCACCCTTGAAGCACTGGTCTGGCGCCCACGGGTGGCGGAGCTGCTGGCCAACACCCTGTTGCTGATGGTCATCACCATTCCCCTGTGCGTGGCGCTGGGACTGGCCCTGGCCTGGCTGACCGAGCGCAGCGACCTGCCCGGCCGGCGCACCTGGTCATTGCTGGCGACCGCGCCCCTGGCCGTGCCGGCGTTCGTCCACAGCTACGCCTGGGTCAGCCTGGTGCCGTCGATCCACGGATTGTCCGCCGGGGTGCTGGTTTCGGTGATCGCCTACTTCCCGTTTCTCTACCTGCCGATTGCCGCGACCCTGCGCCGCCTGGACCCGGCCATCGAGGATGTCGGCGAGTCCCTGGGGCTCAAGCCCTGGGCGGTGTTTTTCCGCATTGTGCTGCCACAACTGCGCCTGGCGATCTGCGGCGGCGCCCTGCTGGTGGGCCTGCACCTGCTGGCCGAATACGGCCTCTACGCGATGATCCGCTTCGACACCTTCACCACCGCGATCTTCGACCAGTTCAAATCCACCTTCAGCGGCCCGGCAGCCCATACCCTGGCCGGGATCCTGGCACTGTGCTGCCTGGCGCTGTTGACCGTCGAGTCGGCCGCCCGCGGCAAGGCCCGCTATGCCCGCGTCGGCTCCGGCAGCGCGCGGCAGCAACGCACGGTCCGCCTCAGCCGCAGCACCACCGTGCTGGCGCTGAGCATTCCGCTCATCAGCAGCGCACTCGCCCTCGGCGTGCCGTTGATCACCCTGGGCAGTTGGCTGATCGCCGGAGGCCGCGAAGTCTGGCCACTGGACGAGTTGCTGCCGGCCCTGGAACAGACGCTGCTGCTGGGAGCCGCCGGCGCCCTGCTGACCACCTGCGCGGCCGTGCCCGTGGCCTGGTTGTCGATCCGCTCGCCCGGGCGCCTGCATCGCCTGCTGGAAAGCTGCAACTACATCACCAGTTCCCTGCCCGGCATCGTCGTCGCCCTGGCCCTGGTCACCGTCACCATCAGCTTCGCCCAACCGATCTACCAGACCTCGATCACCGTCCTGCTGGCTTACCTGCTGATGTTCATGCCCCGCGCCCTGGTCAGCCTGCGCGCCGGTATCGCCCAGGCGCCGGTGGAACTGGAAAACATCGCCCGCAGCCTCGGTCGTTCACCGGGCCGCGCCCTCTGGTCGATCACCCTGCGCCTCGCCGCACCGGGAGCCGCCGCCGGCGCGGCGCTGGTGTTCCTGGCCATTACCAACGAACTGACCGCCACCCTGCTGCTCGCGCCCAACGGCACCCGCACCCTGGCGACCGGCTTCTGGGCGCTGACCAGCGAAATCGACTATGCCGGTGCCGCGCCCTATGCGCTGCTCATGATCCTGCTGTCGCTGCCGCTGACCGGGCTTCTCTATCATCAATCCAAACGCACGGCTGGCCGATGAACGCTCTTGAAATCCATGCGCTGTACAAGTCCTTCGGTTCGCAAGCGGCCCTGGAAAACATCCACCTGTCGATTGCAACCGGCAGCCGCACCGCCATCGTCGGGCCTTCCGGATCGGGCAAGACCACCCTGCTGCGGATGATCGCCGGTTTCGAATTTCCCGATGCCGGCCGTATCACCCTCAACGGCCAGCCACTGGTGGATGCCACGACCCAGGTCCCGGCGCACCAGCGCCTGATCGGCTACGTGCCGCAGGACGGCGCGCTGTTTCCGCATATGACGGTGGCCGATAACATCGCTTTCGGGATCGCCGACAAGGCCACCCGGCAACAACGGGTCGCCGAGTTGATGGACAGCGTTGCCCTGGAGCCGCAGATGGGCAAACGCTGGCCCCATGAGCTGTCCGGTGGCCAGCAGCAGCGGGTGGCGCTGGCCCGCGCCCTGGCGCAACGCCCACGGCTGATGTTGCTGGACGAACCGTTCTCGGCCCTCGACACCGGGCTGCGGGCATCGATGCGCAAGATGGTCGCGCGGTTGCTGTCCGAGGCCGGGGTGACCACCATCCTGGTCACCCATGACCAGGCCGAAGCCCTGTCCTTTGCCGACCAGTTGGCGGTGATGCGCAAGGGCCGGCTGGTCCAGGCCGGACACCCGATGGACCTGTACCTGCGGCCGGATGACGAAGACACCGCGCTGTTCCTCGGCGATGCGGTGATCCTGCCCGCCCAGGTCGAAAACGGCTGGGCGCGCTGCGACCTGGGTCAGTTGGCGGTCAACGACGAGGGCCGCCACGGGCCGGCGCAGATCATGCTGCGCCCCGAGCAGTTGCAAGTGGCGACCCGCGTACCGGGGCAAGCGGACGGCCACGGCAGCCCGGCGGTGGTCACCGAATGCGACTTCGGCGGCAACACCTGCACCCTGACGGTGGAACTCAAGGCCCTGGCCGCCGACGGCCAGAAGCGTTCGTTGCTGGTGCGCAGCTCCGGCATGCAGGCACCGCGGGTCGGCAGCGAGGTCCTGGTCTCGGCCCTCGGCCATGCCCATGTGCTGGGCCGCCAGATCGCCGGCTAGCCGCTGACCACCTCGGCGCTGTTCGCCCAGGGTGCCACCAGTCGCCGAGGTGTCCCGCAGACAGGGTGCTTGAGCACAAAGTGCCGGCACTTTTCAGAAAAGCGGTTGCGGTCCTGGACCATGTCCAGTTGCATCTGGGCCAGTTCTTCGTCGCGGCAGCGCTCCATGTCCGCCACATCCCGGGTGCGTCGGCGCTCACGTATCGCCGCATGCAGCGGGTCGTGGGCCACGCGCTGCGCCTGGGCCATCAACCAGGCGCCAAAGGCCTGCGGGCAACGCGGACCGACATCCTGGACCAACCCCATCTCCCGCGCCTCGACGACGCTGATCGGCAGGCATTCCTCGCTGAGCTGCAGCGCGCGCTCGTAGCCGACCGCACGGGGCAGGCTGTAGGTCCAGTATTCGGAGCCATAGAGGCCCATGCTCTTGTAGTGCGGGTTGAGCACCACCCCGCTGCGGGCGAACACCCCGTCGGCCGCCAACGCCAGCATCACCCCACCGGCACCGGCGCTGCCGGTCAGGCCACTGACCACCAGCTGGCGGGCGGTCAACAGCTCGCGGCAAACGTCGTTGATCGCGCGGATATTGGCCCAGGCCTCAAGCCCGGGCACCTTCGCCGCCTGGATCACGTTGAGGTGCACGCCATTGGAAAAACTGCCACGCCCGCCCCGAAACAACAGCACCTCGGTGTCCTGCGCCTTGGCCCAGCGCAGCGCGCTGACCAGGCGTCGGCATTGCTCGGTGCTCATGGCGCCGTTGTAGAACTCGAACGTCAGCTCGCCCACGCCGCCCAACTCGCGATAACGGATCGGTTGGTAGAGCTCCTTGCAATACGGCTGACTGGCGACGGACCAGTTCAAGGTCGGCACCTTGTCGAGTCGACCGGCCAGCACATGGCGCGCCGGACGCTTGAAGGTCTCCTCCCCCGGCCGGGGTTTGCAACGCAACGAGCCGATCCACAGGCTGCGGTCTCCCGTCGCCACCAGCACCGCATCGTCATGCACCGCCAGCAGTTGGCCCGGCGTTCCACGGCGATTGTCGAGATGGGCGTCATAGAGGTAGTACGGTTCGCCCAGCAGTTCGGCCAGCACACCGGGCTGGCCGTCGGCGGCGTCGATACGTCGCTGGATCAGCTCGGCGTCGTCCTCCCAGCTGAAGCTGCGGTCACTCTGTTTCATGTTCGGTTGCAGGCGGCCCCGGACCTGCGGCAACGAGTAATCCAGGGGCTGGGGCACAAAGTCGCTGCCGAACCGGGCGACCACTTCGTGGATACAGGCCATGGCCGCATCGGCCACCGGACCGTTGTAGAGCTCGGACTTGCGAATGCTCGTCGGCATCTCGAATTCGTGGCTGGCCCAGATCGCCCCGCTGTCCATTTCCTCGGCGGCCTGCAAGGCGGTCACGCCCCAGACCGGCACCTGCCGGGTGATCGCCCAGTCCAGCGCACTGGCCCCGCGATCTCCGACAATCCCCGGATGAATGATCACCACCGGACGCCGGGTGTCCTGCCACAACCGGGCCGGCACGCGGTCCTTGAGGAACGGGCAGATCACCAGGGCCGCCGGGCTGTCCTCGATCTGCTGGCAGACCGCCTCGGCATCGCTGAACAGCACCACGCTCGGCACGTGCCCCGCTTCGCGCAGCTCCAACCAGGCGCGCTGGGTCAAGCCGTTGAACGCCGATGCCAGCAGAATGATTTTCAATGACCGCATGACTGAACTCCTCCTTGAGCAATGCGCCGGGCCCCTGCTGCAATGAGCAATCCATGGCCCGACCGGAAGGCGTACAATAGAGTGCCGTGACATCGATACCTTGATCGAAGTCAACGGACAACCGCACGGCAGGAGCATTAGCGGCCCGCCCGTTTCTCGACTAGGATTCCTTGCTTATGGAATTACCCGTGTGTTCAGCGGGCCCTTCGACAAGGAGAGAGAAATGACCCCAGTTCGTATTGCCGAGCGTACCTATCGCAGTTGGTCCAGCCCCATCCTGCTGGAACTCAAGGAACGGGAACATCAGTTGGACCCGTCCTCCCGCATGGCACTGAGCAATGTGCTGCAAGAACGCCAACTGCTCGACAGCGGCAGACCCTCAGCCCTGATGCAAGCGCTCAGGCCAGGCGTCGAGTGAAGGCAAGGCGCCCAGTCCGCGCAGCCAGCCGTGCTCGGCAAATGCCAGCATCTCCTGGTCGCCGCGACTGTCGCCATAGGCAAAGCGCACACGCCCACCCGCATCGCCCAGCCATTGCTGCAACTGCCGGACCTTTTCCGGCCCCCAGCAGTTGGGCGAAGCCAGGCGCCCGGAAAAACGCCCGTCGCGAAACTCCAGTTGCGTGGCCAGTACCGCCTCGAAACCGGCGGCCCGGGCCCAGTGCCCGAGGTAGAGCGTGGGTGAGGCACTGACCAGCACCAGGCGGTGCCCCCGGCGCTTGTGCTCCTCGATGCGCTCGATCATTTCCGGACGGACCAGCATCGGCAGCCGTTCGTTGGCGTAGCGCGCCGCCGCCTCTTCAAGCTCGACCTGGGTCCTGCCGCGCAGGGTGATCGCCAGGAAGCGCGCCTTGGCCTCGGCCCGACTGCACAGGCCGGTGAACATGCCGACCAGCCATGGCAAGACCAGCAGGGTTGCGATCAGGAAGCATCGGTTGCCGACCTGGTAGCGCACGAAATCCCGCAGGCTGTCGGTGGTGGTGATGGTCCCGTCGAAGTCGAAAGCCACGCAGGTTTCATCCTCCCGCGCGGCACTGTTTGAAATCGTCATCGCTGTTTCACGCCCATGAACCGAATGGGCCTAGTGTCTCACTCCTTCGAGACAATTGCCTGAACGGCCGGTGTCGCGCGTGCCCTCTGATCGCGAGCAAGCTCGCTCCTACACCTTTCTCTAGGAGCGAGCCTGCTCGCGATCGATATCAGGCCGGGCGCTTACCTCTTGGCCTCGCAATTGACCATCCAGCCCACGCCAAAACGGTCTTCAAACATTCCAAAACTCTCTGCCCAGAACGTCTTGGCCAGTGGCATATGGACATTACCGCCGGCGCTCAAGCCCTTGAACAGGCGCTCGGCCTCGGCGACGCTGTCGACATTGAGCGATATCGAAACGCCCTGGATCTTGCTGAACGGCTGGTGGGGCGGACAATCGGACGCCATCACGCTGAAGTCGCCCACCGTCAGGCAGGTGTGCAGGATCTTGTCCTTGTACGTTGCATCCTTGGGCACACAGGCCTCCTCCGGCGCATCGGCAAACGTCAGGGAAAACAGCTCGCCACCGAGGACCTGTTTATACAGGGCAAAGGCTTCCCTGCAGTTACCGTTGAAGGTCAGGTAAGGAATGATTTTCATGCTCATGATAAAACTCCTGTTCTGTCGGGGTTTCAGGATTGACCGGACATCTGCGCGCGCAGGCGTTCTTCCTGCTCTTGCAACTCGGGGGTAAAACACTCGCCGAAGTCCTCGGGCTCGAAGACCTGGCGGATTTCGATTTCGGAGTCACTGACCATCGGGTTCGGGCACCGCTTGACCCAATCGATGGCCTCTTGCAGTGATTGCACCTTGAAGATCCAGAAACCGGCGATCAGTTCCTTGGTCTCCATGAACGGCCCGTCGACCACGGTCCGCTGCTTGCCGCTGAACTGCACGCGAGCGCCTTTGACACTGGGGTGCAGTCCCTCCCCGGCAAGGATCACACCGGCCTTGGCCAGTTCTTCATTGTAGGCGCCCATGGCGGCCAGCAATTCCTGGCTGGGCATTTGGCCGGCTTCCGATTCCGGGGTGGCTTTGACGATCACCATGAATCGCATAGTCGTATCTCCTGATGGTAGGGGGGTAGACAAGCCAATTGGCGGCTCTGTCGACTAATCGAATGAGCGACCGCGAAATCGACAATCCACGCAATCTTTTTTTCCTCAGCGCCGTTGATCCGTTTCCGGACGCCGGGGAGATCGACGGTCGATATCGCCGTTGCTCATTCGACTAAGCATAGAAGTATACCTTTCGCGCCCCGGCAAACCCGCCCGGCGGCCCCCGACCCGAGGAGTCATCGACATGAACGCACACAATGTTGAACAGCATCCCGTGGTATCGCGCGAGCAGTGGCTGGCCGCGCGCCGGCAACACCTGATCCACGAAAAGGCCTTCACCCGTCAACGCGACCAGCTCAGCGCCGAGCGGCGCGCCCTGCCCTGGGTCAAGATCGACAAGGACTACCGCTTCGAAGGGCCTCACGGGCACAAGCACCTGGCCGACCTGTTCGGTCACAACAGCCAGCTGATCGTCTATCACTTCATGTTCGGCGACGGCTGGAAGGAAGGCTGCCACGGCTGCTCCTTCCTCGCCGACCACTTCGACGGCGCGAACCTGCACCTGGCGCACCACGATGTGTCGTTCGTCGCGATCTCCCACGCGCCCTGGCCGCAGTTCCAGGCGTTCAAGCAGCGCATGGGCTGGCATTTCCCCTGGTTGTCGTCGGCCGGCAGCGACTTCAACGAGGACTTCCATGTCAGCGCTTCGCCCGAGGAGCGGGCGGCGGGCAAGGCCGAGTACAACTACCAGCTCCTCGATCACGCCGAAGACGAGCTGCCGGGGCTCAGCGTGTTCTATCGCGACCCCGAGGGCACCCTCTTCCACACGTACTCCACCTATGCCCGGGGCCTGGACATGCTGGTGGGCACCTATAACTTCCTCGACCTGATGCCCAAGGGCCGTAACGAAAGCGGGACCATGGATTGGGTCAAACACCATGATCGTTATGAAGCGGTACCCGCCGACAGCTGCTGCGGATCCCACTCCGACAAGGCCTAGATCCCCCCTCCGCTGTAGGAGCGAGCTTGCTCGCGATGGACGTCAACGCTAACGTGTGAAACCTGATGCCACACCCTCGCGAACAAGCGCTCCTGCAAAGGAGCGCGCGAGGCTATGCCGCGCCTGCGCAAAGCACTAACATCGAAATGCCATCACTTATCACCCCGCCCACCAGAGAGGAAACATGGAGTCTCCTGCTGTCCCGCTCAGCCAACGTTCAGACTATGCCCTCGCCCTTTCCGGCGGCGGCGTCCGAGCCATGGTGTTTCACCTCGGCGTGCTCAAATACCTCGCCGAACAACAGGCCCTGGAACGGGTCGCGCAAATTTCCACGGTGTCCGGCGGCAGCCTGCTGGTGGGCCTGATGCTGCACGAGAACCACGGGCAATGGCCCGACTCCGCCACCTTCCTGCAAGGTGTCTACCCCGCCCTGCGGGACAAGCTGTGCTCACGCAGCCTGCTCTGGAGTGCCTTGCGCCAGTTGCGCAACCCGCTGAATTTCCGCTTCCTGCTGTCCCGGGCCAACCTGCTGGCCCTGGCGCTGCAAAACGAATGGGGCGTGACCGCCCTGCTGCCGCAGCTCCCTGCCAGACCCGACTGGTCGATCAACGGCACCACGGCGGAAAACGGCAAGCGCTTTCGCTTCAAGCGCAACAACATGGGCGACTACTCCATCGGTTACGCCGCCACCAGCGGTTTCCCCCTGGCCCAGGCCCTGGCGGTTTCGGCGGCGTTCCCCGGCGGCATCGGCCCGCTGTCGCTCAAGACCCGCCGGTTCAAGTGGCTGCAACGCCAGTGGGAGGCGCCGCTGAACAGCGCCGTCGAGGTGCGCCTGCCCTTCAGCAAGCTGCGGCTCTACGACGGTGGCGTCTACGACAACCTCGGCCTGGAGCCCTTGTTCGACGCGGCGACGGGACAGACCAAGCGCTACGACTACCCGATCATCGTCTCGGATGCCGGCGCGCCCCTGAAACCGGGGTTCGACGCTGGGGTGCTGAGCCCCTGGCGCCTCAAGCGCCTGGCCGACATCATGTCCGACCAGACCCGGGCGCTGCGCGGCCGGACCTTTGTCGAATACCTGAAGAAAGCGCCGGGGCGTGGCGCTTACCTGGGCATCGCCAGTTCCCTGATCGAACCGCTCGAAGGCAGCGACGCCGCCTTTGCCGCGGGTTTCCCCACGACCCTGAATCGCCTGAAGCCCGAGGTGTTCGACCGGATCGCCCGGCACGGTCATGCGGTGGCACAAGCGACCGACCGGCAATATCCACTGCTGCCCGTTGCGCGAAAATCCCCGAGCCCCTCGCGACGACGTGAACCCGCGACAGCCCACGACAGTCAGGGCAGCACCAGCACGCCCAAGCTGGCACTGACCACCAGGGCGGTGCCGGCAAACTGCATCGGGATCATCGGCTGGGACAGCACCAGATAGCCGGCCAGGGCGCCCACCGCCGGTTCGGCGCTCATCAGGATGCCGAACGAAGCGGCCGGCATCCGCCGCAGGGCCACCATCTCCAGGCCATAGGGCAGCAGCGGCACGAACAGCGCCAACCCCGCGCAACTGGCGACCTGCAACAACGGCAGGTGGCCGCCGCTCTGCCAAAGCCCCAGGGGCGTGACAATCAGGGCCGCAGCCAACAACGATACCGACAGCCCTTCAAAGCCCTGGAACAGCCGACCGACCTTTTTCATCAGCAGGATGTAAGCCGCCCACCCCGCCGCCGCACCGAACGCCAGCAGCACACCCAGCGGCTCGCCGATCCAGCCGCCCTCACCGCGGGCCAACAACAGCACCCCGGTCACGGCCAGCAGTGGCCAGATCAACGCCCGCCATTGGCGTACGCCAAGGCTGGCCACCAGCAACGGTCCGAGAAACTCGATGGCGATCACCAATCCCAGGGGAAGACGCTGGATCGCCGCGAAGAAACAGGTGGTCATCAGCGCCATCGCCAGGCCGAGACTGGCGGCGGCCAGCCAGCGCGACAGCGAATACCGGTGCAGGCGCGGCCGCACCAGCAGCGCGAGAATCGCCGCCGCCCAGCACAAACGCAGCCAGGTGGTGCTGAACGTGCCGTAGGTGTCCATGGTCGGCGTCGACAACGCCGCGCCGAACTGGACAAAGACCATGGACAGCACGCAGAGCAGCGCCGCCCACCATAGCGTGCTGCGCTGTGTCCCGCGGGTGACAGGCTGCGGTAGGACGGTGGCGTTTTCCTGCATGGCGAAGTCTCCTGTGAATGTCGGGCCATCCTAGCCAGTCAGGCAGACTTCAAATAAGCTGATATTTCTTATCCGGACTTCACGAATATTGATAATGCGCGATCTCGACAGCAGTCTGTTGCGAACCTTCGTCACCGTCGCCGAAACCGGTGCGGTGGGGGCCGCCGCCCAGCGCCTGGCGCGGACCCAGGCCGCGGTCAGCATGCAGTTGCGGCGGCTGGAAGAAGACCTCGAGCGGCGCCTGTTCGACCGCTCGCCACGGGGCTTGCGCCTGACCGAAGCCGGCCACCTGCTGCTGCCTTACGCCCACAGCATCCTCGGGGCCGGCGCCGATGCCCGGCGAGCGTTGTCCGTCAGCCAGATCGCCGGCGTCGTGCGCCTGGGGTTGCTCGAGGACATCGCCGTGGGCAGCCTGCCCCGGGCGCTACGGCGCTTTTCAGCGGCCTATCCGCACATTTCCCTGGAAATCGTCATCGACAGCAGCGCGGCGATGTCCGCCAGGCTGGCGGACGGCACCCTGGATGTGATCGTCGGCGACGCCTCGGCGATCAGTGCCCAGCCCCAGGCGAGCTGGACCCAGTCGCTGTTCTGGGTCGGCGCCCGGGGCCTGAGCCTGCCCAGCGATCTGCGTGCGCAGAGCCTGCCCCTGGTGACGTTCGGTGGACCCTGCCTGTGGCATGGCCAGGTGGTGGGCATTCTCAAACGGGCGAACATCCCCTGGCGCGTCGTCTGCAGCAGCACCAGCCTGCCGGCGGTGCAGTCGGCGGTCGAGGCCGGATTGGGCATCACGGTGTTGATGGAAGGCAATATCCGCAACGAAAGCATGCGGGTGCTGGGGCCGAGCGATGGCCTGCCACCGCCGCCCGTCGTGGATTTCGCCCTCTATGTCCGCCCGGTCCCCAAGTCTCAGACCGCCGCGGTCCAGGCGCTGCAGAGCTTCCTCACGGATGAGCTGAATATCATCATGCCGCGCCCCCTCACTTCGGAAACGGCAGGCGCCCTTGCAGAAAGTCAATGAACGCCCGCAGCTTGGGCACCACGTGCCGACCTGACGGCCACAGCAGATTGAACTGGCCGGTTTCCCGGGCGAAGCTGTCCAGCACCGTGACCAGCTCACCGCTTTCCAGCTCCCGCGCGATCAGGAAATCCGCCACGTAGATCAGTCCCAGGCCCTCAAGCGCAAAAGCACTGCGGCCCTCCAGGGAGTTGCAGATCATCGAACAGGGCAAGTCCGCCTCGTTGCCCTCTCCAGCCCCCGACAGCATCCAGCCCTGCAGCTTGCCGGTCAGCGGGTAACGAAAATGGATGCAGGCATGTGCCAACAGATCCGCCGGGGTCAGTGGCACCCCGCGTCGGGCGAAATAGGCCGGTGAGCCGGCGACCAGCATCCGGAAGCCCCCCAGCGGCCTGGCACTGAGCCCGGAGTCCTTGGGTTCCCCGGCCCGGATCACCGCGTCGAAGCCCTCCTCGATCACGTCCACCACCCGGTCGGTAAACTCCAGGTCGAGCTGGATATCCGGATAACGGCGCTGGAATTCGGCCAGCACCGGCAGGAACGGCTTGCCGATCAGCGGCAGGCTGATACGCAGGCGCCCCTGGGGCATCGACGACAATTGCGACAGCTCCGCGTTGGCCATTTCCAGCTCATCGAGCACCCGCTTGCAGCGCTCCAAATAGAGCATCCCCCCGCCCGTCAGCGCGATGCTGCGGGTGCTGCGATGAAACAGCCGAACCCCCAGCTTCTCTTCCAGCCGCGCCATGCTCTTGCTGACCGCCGAGGCCGAAATCCCCAGAACGCGTCCGGCTGCCACGAAACTGCGGGCCTCCGCGGCCTGCACAAACACACCGATTGCACTCAGACTGTCCATATCCCGCCCATTGATGACTCTGGAGTCCATTCTAAACGGATCGATGCGCCATTTTTCCAGTCGCTGTTCGCCGCTATCGTCTGCTCCCAGTCAACTCAACTGGAGCACCCCGATGGACAAGGTTTTCGTGATCAACGCCGGTACCCCCTACGCCTTCGCCAAAGGCGACCTGAACCGCAGCCTGCATGACACCGCGCTCAGTCTGTTGACCGGCGCCGGGTACCAGGTGCGCTCCACCCACCTGACGGAGGGTTACCGGGAAGAAGAGGAAGTCGCCAAGTTCCTCTGGGCCGACGCGATCATCTATCAGATGCCGGCCTGGTGGATGGGCGCGCCCTGGCCACTGAAGAAATACATCGACGAAGTCTTCACCGTCGGCCACGGCCAGCTCTTCGCCGACGACGGTCGCAGCGCCGCCAACCCCGCCCTTGGCTATGGCACCGGAGGGTTGCTGCAAGGTCGCAAGTACATGATTTCGTCAACCTGGAATGCCCCCCGACACGCCTTCGAGGCCAAGGATGATTTCTTTGAAGGCAAGGGCATCGATGCCGTCTACTTCCCGTTCCACAAGGCACACGAGTTGATCGGACTGCAGGCACTGCCGACCTTCGCCTGCTTCGACGTGGTGAAAAACCCCGAATATGAACACGATCTGCAGCGCTACAAACGGCACCTGGAGCAGGTGTTCAACACGCGCTGAGGGCTGTTAGCCTTACCCGAAACTCATGACAAGGAAGTCGCCCAATACACAGTAAGAAGAGAAGATGTGGACTGAGCCGCGCGCCTAACCCGCCGACGCCAACTCGAAATGGAACACCGCGCCTTTGCCGGGAATCGACAACAGGCGAATCTGGCTGTCGTGCAACTGCAGGATACGCCGGACAATCAACAGCCCCAGGCCGCCGGAACGCCGGTCGCCGTCCTGGTTGAACGGCCGGCGGAACAGATTCTCCAGCAATGAAGCGGCGATCCCCGGGCCGGTGTCGCTGACCGTGACCTCCACCTTGCCGCCGCCCTGGACCAACGCCACTTCGATGGTGCCGCCTTCGGGGGTGTGGCGCAGGGCGTTGTCGATCAGGTTGGTCAGGACCCGTTCGATCATGCCCAGGTCCGCGCTCACCATCGAGGCCCCGCGGGGCAACACCGCCAGCAGTTTCGACTGGCGGGTCTCGGCCATCAGTTCGAACTTCTGGAACACGTCCTGGATCAGGTCGCTGAGGGAAAAGTCCTCGACCTGCAAACGCACCGCGCCATGCTCCAGGCGCGCCAGCTCGAACAGCCCCTGGGCCAGTTGCCCGACCTTGCTGCTCTGGGCCAGGGCGATCCCCAGGTAACGCCGGCGCTCGTCCGGCGTCAGCACCGCGTCCTTGAGGGACAGGGTTTCCAGGTAACCGTGCAACGACGCCAGGGGCGTGCGCAAGTCATGGGAAATATTCGCCACCAGTTCCCGGCGGTCCTGGTCGAGCTGGGTCAGGGTCCGCCACTGTTCGCCGATGCGCGTCGCCATCTGGGCAAAGCTGGCCTCCAGCACCTCGATTTCATCGCGACGCCCCGCCCCCGCCTTCGACAACACCGGCAACTGCGCCGGCGCGGCATCGGTATCGAAATCGCGCATGGTCTCGGTCAATCGGCGCAGCGGCCGGGTAATCAGGCGGAACGCGATCAGGCCGGCGATCAGGCCCAGCAGGGCCACCAGGGTCATGGCCCACAAGGTGGTGCGCAGCACCGAGCTGGCCGAGACCTGGGCGGCCAGGCGGTCATGTTCTTCGCCCTGGAGAACCACGTACAGATAACCCAGCTCCTTGCCATTGCCGCGCAAGGCGGCGGCACTGAAGACCTTGCGCCCGTCCTCGCTGCGCGGGTCGTCACCTAGGATCGGCAACGGCTGGCCCTCCAGCAGACGGCGGATCGGCGCCAGGTCCACGTGATCGCGGTGCAGGTGGCCTTGCGGGGCGGCATCGCCGGTGATCTTGCCGCTGGGCGAAAGCAGATAGACTTCCACGCTCGGGTTGACGTTCATCAACTGCCCGAACAGCGCGCGCACCGCTTCCATGGTCAGGCCCTCGGTGCCCACCAGCTTGTTGTCCAGCGCAATGCTCTGGGCCAGGTCCCGGGACAGGCCCTGGACCACTTCCTTTTCGTGCATGTCACTGGCCCGCACCTGCAACCACACCGACGCCCCACAACAGGCCAGCAGGAGGATGGAAAAGGCCAGGGACAGGCGCTGGGACAGGGTCAGGTTCATTGCGCGCGACTCACGGACGAGAAACGATAGCCGCGGCCCCAGACCGTGAGAATCCGCTCGGGTTGCGCCGGGTCGACTTCGATCTTGGCCCGCAGGCGATTGATATGGGTGTTGACCGTGTGTTCATAGCCGTCGTGCTGGTAGCCCCAGACCTGGTTCAGCAGGTCCATGCGCGAATACACGGTGCCGGGGTTTTTCATGAAGAAATGCAGCAGGTCGAACTCCCGCGGGGTCAGGTCCAGGGGCTTGCCGTCGACCTGGGCCTCACGGGTCAGCGGATCGAGGCTCAGGCCGCCCTGCTCCAGGGTGCCCGCCTCGATCTTCAGGCTCTTGGCCAGGGCGTCCACCCGGCGCAGCAGCGCCTTGACCCGCGCCGCCAGTTCCAGCATCGAGAACGGCTTGGCCAGGTAGTCGTCGGCGCCCAGCTCCAAGCCGAGCACCCGGTGCATCTCGCTGGAGCGGGCACTGGTGATGATGATCGGCGTGTAGCGCGCCATGGCCCGCGCCTGCCGGCAGATCTCCAGGCCGTCGACGCCCGGCAGCATCAGGTCGAGGATCAGCGCATCCCACGAGCCCTTGCTCAACTGGGCCAGGCCCAGGTTGCCGTCGGCGCAGTGGGTGACCTCGTAACCCTCGTCCCGCAGGTGCAGGCACAGCAGCCCCGCCAGGTGCAGGTCATCTTCGACGATCAGAATACGCTTAGGGGAATCCATGGGGCAGCCTTCGTGCTGGTAATCGATGGCAACGATGCCTGGATCATTGTGCAGGATCGCTGCGCGGCAATGTTCACAATTAATTTAACTTTGCGGGAGGATTTGGCGACCCTTGCCGTCCAACAATGAACGCCTGATCAATCACCATGGACGCGACGCCATGTCCTCCAGAAGACGCTTTCTTGTCTCCAGTGCCGCCACCCTGCTCGCCGCCAGCCTGTTCGACTGGCGCGCCGTCGGTGCGACCTTCGGCAGCGGCAGCCGTTCGGCCGATTCGGGCGAAACCTTCGAAGTGAACCACAGCGACGCCGAGTGGAAATCCATGCTCAGCGACGAGCAGTACGAAGTGCTGCGCCACGAAGGGACCGAACGCCCCTACTCCAGCGCCCTCAACGACGAGCACCGCGACGGCGTGTTCGCCTGCGCGGGCTGTCACCTGGCGCTGTTTTCGTCCGCCAGCAAGTACGACAGCCACACCGGCTGGCCGAGCTTCACCGCACCGCTGGAAAACGCCGTGGCGACCCGCCGCGACACCTCCTTCGGCGTCTCGCGCACCGAGGTGCATTGCCACCGTTGCGGCGGCCACCTGGGTCATGTGTTCCCCGACGGACCACCGCCCACCGGCCTGCGCTACTGTATGAACGGTGTCGCCATGACCTTCAGCCCCGGCGCGGCCTGATTCCCACGCTTCGACAAGGACTCCATCATGTTCCTGCTTATCCTGGCCTACCTCGGCGGTCTCCTGACCATCCTCAGTCCCTGCATCCTGCCGGTGCTGCCGTTCGTCTTCGCCCGCTCCGGCGAGCCGTTTCGCCGCAGCGGCCTGCCGTTGCTCTGCGGCATGGCCCTAACCTTCGCCCTGGTCGCCACCCTGGCGGCGGTCGGCGGCGGCTGGGTGGTGCAGGCCAACCAGTACGGGCGTTGGCTGGCCATGGCGCTGATGGCTTTTTTTGCCATTACCCTGCTGTTCCCGCACCTGGCCGAGCGCCTGACCCAGCCGCTGGTGGCGGCCGGTGATCGGCTGTCGCGCTCGGCGCAACGCCACGACGGCTCGCCCAGCGTCCGCTCGTCCTTCGTGCTGGGCATCGCCACCGGCCTGTTGTGGGCACCCTGTGCCGGGCCGATCCTCGGCCTGATCCTGACCGGTGCCGCCCTGCAGGGCGCGAACATCGGCACCACCCTGTTGCTGCTGGCTTACGCCGCCGGTGCCGCGACCTCCCTGGCCGGGGCGCTGCTGGTGGGCGGCAAGCTGTTCAACGCGATGAAGCGCAACCTCGGTACCGGGCAATGGCTGCGACGCGGCCTGGGTGGGGCCATGCTGGTCGGCGTGGGCGCCATCGCCCTGGGCCTGGATACCGGCGTGCTGACCCGGGTGTCCACGGTCGCCACTTCAGGCATCGAACAGAAGCTGCTCGATAGCCTGACCGCGAAGAACGCCCCGGAGCAGAACGGCGCGATGATGGCGGCGGTCAACAGCGAAGCCGGCCAGCCGGCCGGCAGCATGATGGCGATGGCGGCCAAGACCGGCGCCGCCGAACGTGCGCTGCCGGTGGAAGGCACCTTGCCGGACCTGTCGGGTGCCGTGCAGTGGCTCAACTCCGCGCCGCTGAGCGCCGCCGACCTCAAGGGCAAGGTCGTGCTGATCGACTTCTGGACCTACTCCTGCATCAACTGCCTGCGCAGCCTGCCCTACGTCAACGCCTGGGCACAGAAGTACCACGACCAGGGGCTGGTGGTGATCGGCGTGCATGCACCGGAGTTCGCCTTCGAGCGCGACATCGACAACGTCCGCCAGGCCGTGGCCAAGCTGGGCATCCAGTACCCGGTGGCGATCGACAACAACTATGCGATCTGGCGCGGCTTCAATAACCAGTACTGGCCGGCCCATTACTTCATCGATGCCCAGGGCCGCGTGCGCTATCACCACTTCGGTGAAGGCGATTACGAAGGGTCCGAGCAGGTGATCCAGCAATTGCTGAAAGAAGCCGGACACCAGAACGTCTCCGGCGGCATGGTCAGCGCCCAGGCCCAGGGCGTGATGCAGGCCGCCGACGAGGCCGAAGTGAAGTCGCCGGAAACCTACCTGGGTTATGACCGCGCCGAGAACTTCGCCTCGCCGGGCGACCAGGTGGCCGACCACTCGAAAAACTATGCGGCGCCGACACAGCCGGCCTTGAACCAGTGGGGCCTGGATGGCCAATGGACCGCCCATGCCGAGCAGGTCACGCTCAACCAGGCCCCGGGCCAGGTGGTCTACCGCTTCCACGCCCGTGACCTGCACCTGGTGCTGGGCCCGGGCACGGACGGCAAGCCGGTGCGCTTCAAGGTGCGCATCGACGGCGCGCTGCCGGGCGCCAACCACGGCACCGACACCAACGCCAACGGCGAAGGCAGGGTGACCGAACAGCGCCTGTACCAACTGGTCCGCCAGGCTGGGGACGTCGGCGAGCACACCTTTTCCATCGAATTTCTCGACCCCGGTGTACAGGCCTACGCCTTTACCTTCGGTTGATCGCCACGAGGATGAACACGATGAACACACCAGTGATACAACGAAAAACCAGGTCGGCCATGCCGATACTCGCCGGGATCGCCACGCTGGCCCTGTCGGTCCTGATGTTCCAGCGCCTGGCCTGGTCGGCGGAGGATGCGGTGCAGATCGCCCCGCCGGCGCTGGATCAGGCGGCCGGCGCCAGCGGCAAGGCCACGGCGGTGTTTGCCGGCGGCTGTTTCTGGGGCGTCCAGGGGGTGTTCCAGCATGTGCGCGGGGTTCAGAACGCGGTGTCGGGCTATGCCGGCGGCGCGGCGGATACCGCCCATTATGAATTGGTCGGAGAAGGTTCGACCGGGCACGCCGAATCGGTGCAGGTGACCTATGACCCGAGCCAGGTCAGCTATGGAAAACTGCTGCAGGTGTTTTTCTCGGTGGCCCATAACCCGACGGAACTCAACCGCCAGGGGCCGGACCGTGGCACGCAGTATCGTTCGGCGATTTTCCCGGTCAATGCCGAGCAGGAAAAGATCGCCAAGGCCTATATCACCCAGTTGGAAGCCGCCAAGGCGTTTCCCTCGGCGATCGTCACCCGGATCGAGGACGGCAAGGTCTTCTATCCGGCCGAGGGCTATCACCAGAACTACCTGACGCTGCACCCGTACGCGCCGTATATCGCTATCAATGATTTGCCGAAGGTGGAAAACCTCAAGCGCCTGGCGCCGGAGCTGTACCGGGCCGAGCCGGTGCTGGTGCCGGATGCCAACTGACAGCTGCATAGGACTCCAATACCAAATGGGATATTGAAAACACCACGATACCTGTGGGAGCCGGCTTGCCGGTGATGGCGGCGGTGAATGTTACATCGCCATCGCCGGCAAGCCAGCTCCTACAGGGGGGCGCGGTGTCAGGTGTAGCGCCGCTTGTCCGGGGCCGGCGGGAAGTACTGGTACAACCAGGTTTCGCTCAAGGTCCGGTCACGGGTGCGAATGAACAGGCGCATTTCCACCGGGTCGACCCGGTCGTCGCTCGGGTACCAGTCGAACGTCACCCGATAGCCGTTGATTTCGTCCAGCTTGAGGACATCGATATCCTTCACCTGACCGCGGGACGTCGTCACCACCGGCTCGATCTCGGCCTCCAAGGACAGGCGCTCCAGGCCACCGCCGGTAAAGTCCACGGCAAACCGCCGGGCCCAGACCTCGGGGTAATGCTCGCCCGGCGCCCAACCTTCGACAAACCCGCCCATGCCCGAACGGGTCGCGTGCACCCGTGCCAACGGAGTGCCCACCGGCGGCATCGCGCTCCAGTAGAGCTTGTAGCCGTAGTTCAGCGAGGCCCCCGCCGCCACCGGCTCCTTGGGTGTCCAGAACGCCACGATATTGTCCAGGGTCTCGCCCGTGGTGGGGATTTCCAGCAGATCGACGGAGCCCTCGCCCCAGGCCGTGGTCGGCTCGACCCACAGGCTCGGCCGCCGGCTGTACCAGTCCACGGTGTCCTGGTAGCTGGCGAACTCATGGTCGGTCTGCACCAGGCCGAAGCCCTTGGGGTCCTTGTCGGCGAAGGCATTGAACTGCAAGGTCGCCGGGTTGTTCAGCGGTCGACAGATCCACTCGCCATTGCCCCGCCACATGGCCAGGCGGTCGGAGTCGTGTACCTGCGGATGAATCGTGTCGCACATCCGCCGTTCATGGGTGCCGCAACTGAACATGCTGGTCATCGGCGCGATCCCCAACTGCTCGATGGCGGTACGCGCGTTGATATGGGCGTCGACCGCCATCACCACCTGCTCGGCCTGGCAATCGATGTCGAAACGGTAGGCCCCGGTGGCACTCGGCGAATCGAGCAAGGCATAGACCACGAAGCGGGTGCTGTCCTTGTCCGGGGTTTCGAACCAGAAATGGGTGAAGTCGGGAAACTCCTCGCGCTTCTTGGCGTAGGTATCGATCGCCAGCCCGCGCGCCGACAGGCCGTATTGCCCGGTCTTGTCCACCGCGCGGAAGTAACTGGCGCCGAGGAACGAGACAATGTCGTGCTGGTCGATTTCCGGGGCCTTGAACAGCTTGAAGCCGGCGAACCCCAGGTCGCCCTTGAGCCGGGACGAATCGATGCGGCTGCGAGCATAGTTGAACAACGCCGGGCGGAAATGCACCTCCCGGGCCTGACGCGTGCGGGCGTCGACGCTGTACATGCGCACCGGTTGCTTGAAGCCCATGCCGACGTGGAAGAACTGCACGTCCAACTGGCCCTTGAGGTCGTTCCACAGCGAGTGCCGGGCATCGTATTGAATGGCGTTGAACTGCTGGGGTGTCATGTCCGCCAAGGCCGGCGGCAACACCTGGCGGGTGCTGACATAGTCCTTCGCGGCGAGTTTCTTCGCATGGTCCTGCAACGTTTCGAAGTCGAAGTGTTCGATGTCGCCGTCCGCGGTGGCGGCAAGCGCCCGGGCCGCGAACAGACCGCTGGCCGACAGGCCGGTGTAGGCCGCCAAGGCCATGGAAGCTTTCAGAAGATTGCGGCGATGCATAAAAAGACCTGTACAGGAACGGCCGGACATCCGGAACCGGTGGATACCGGATAAAAAGAAGCGTTCGTTCAAGACGGCGAACGAACACGGCTACAGACAAACAGATAACAAATCCCTATGACTGTTCGCAATATCCCACAGAAAACTTACTGACAGGCTTCATTCAGCCAAGGTGTGGCTATATGTTTCCAGCCTCCCATGAGACCCGAGGCGCTCTGTGAACAGCTGCCCAGAGAGCTTGAAGATTTGTTCAGAACGTTTTCACGCGCTTCTTGGCACACTTGCCCACTTGTTTTGAAGGTCCGTCGAGGCAACCCATGACCCGCATCCTGACCATCGAAGATGATGCCGTAACCGCCAAGGAAATCGTGGCCGAACTGAGCAGCCACGGGCTTGAAGTCGACTGGGTCGACAACGGCCGCGAAGGCCTGGTCCGCGCCGTCAGCGGCGACTATGACCTGATTACCCTGGATCGCATGCTGCCTGAACTCGATGGCCTGGCCATCGTCACCACGTTGCGGACCATTGGTGTCGCCACGCCGATCCTGATGATCAGCGCCCTCTCCGATGTCGACGAGCGCGTCCGCGGTCTGCGGGCCGGCGGCGACGATTACCTGACCAAGCCCTTCGCCTCCGACGAAATGGCCGCCCGGGTCGAAGTGCTGCTGCGGCGCAAGAGCCCGGCACGGGAATTCGAAACCTCGCTGCGGGTCGCCGACCTCGAACTCAACCTGATGACCCGCGAAGCCTCCCGCGCCGATCAGTTGCTGAGCCTGCTGCCCACCGAGTACAAGCTGCTGGAGTTCCTGATGCGCAACACCGGGCAGATCCTCTCGCGGATGATGATCTTCGAGGAAGTCTGGGGTTATCACTTCGACCCCGGCACCAACCTGATCGACGTGCATATCGGCCGCCTGCGCAAGAAGATCGACGTGCCGGGCCTGGCACCGCTGATCCGCACCGTGCGAGGCTCGGGCTATGTCATTGCCGAACCCCTCTAAAGGCTGGCGCTCCTCCACCAGCCGACTGCTGGCGCTCTACAGTTTTCTGTTCGTGGCCTGGAGCTGCAGCCTGATGGGGGTGCTGTACTACGAGGTTTCCGGTTACCTGAGCACCCTCGCCCGCCATTCGCTGATGCAACGCCAGCACCTGTTTTCGCGCTTCCAGGGCCAACCGCTGATGGAAGCGCTGACCACCAGCATGACCTTCGACATGCGTGGCGTGGATGCCTACGGCCTGTTCAACGAGCAGAAGTTGCACTTGAGCGGGCCGATCCAGGCCATCCCGGCCGACCTGCCCATGGACGGCAGGATCCATGAACTGGCCAACTGCATCGACTCCGACGACCCGAACCTGCCCCAGGACAGTTGCGACGCGGTGGCCACCCAGACCCACGACGGGCGCTGGCTGTTGCTGGTGCGCGACAACGGCTCGCTGTTCGGTGTGACCCGGATCATTCTCCACGCGCTGTTCTGGGCGGTATCGCTGACCATTCTGCCCGGCATCGCCGGCTGGCACCTGCTGCGCCGACGGCCGATCCGCCGGATCCGGGCGATCCAGGCCAGCGCCGAGTCGATCATCGCCGGCGACCTGGGCCATCGCCTGCCCTTGTCGAACCGCCGGGACGAGCTGGATATGCTGGCGGCGATCGTCAACGCCATGCTCGACCGGATCGAGAAGCTGATGCATGAGGTCAAGGGGGTCTGCGACAACATCGCCCATGACCTGCGCACGCCGCTGACCCGTCTGCGCGCGCAGCTGTACCGGATCCAGCAACAGGCCGCCGAAGGTTCGCCCGAGTCCCTGCAACTGGATGGGGTGATCGCCGAGACCGATACCCTGATGGCGCGCTTTCGCGGTTTGTTACGCATTTCCGAGCTGGAAGACCACCAGCGTCGCTCCGGCTTCCTGGTGCTCGACCCGTTGCCGTTGCTGCACGAGCTGCATGATTTCTACCTGCCGCTGGCTGAAGAGGCCGAGATCGGCCTGCGCCTGGAGGTGCCCGCGACCCTGCCGGCGATCACCGGCGACCGCGCCTTGCTGTTCGAAGCCCTGGCCAACCTGCTGAGCAACTCGATCAAGTTCACCCCACCAGGCGGTGAGGTGGTGTTGATGGCGAGCAACGATGCCGGCAGTACCCGCATCGAAGTCCTGGATTCCGGCCCGGGGATCCCGCCGTCCGAGCGCGAAGCGGTGTTCCAGCGCTTCTATCGCTGTGACGACGGCGCCCAGCGCGAAGGCTTCGGCCTCGGCCTGTCGATTGTCGCCGCCATCGTCAATCTGCACGGCTTCACCCTCGACATCGGCACCAGCGACCAGGCCGGTGCCCGCTTGATCCTCCATTGCCGAAACGACCTGATGACCGTGGATTGAACAGCGGGTCCGGGCCAGGTGTTCAATCCGGGAAATTGGCCTTCAAGGCCGCAAGGCCACTGGCATAGATCCCATGGAACAGCTCCACCGCCTCCTCCTCGCTGACGTCCACCGGCGTGAAGATCCCTGCCCACTCCACGACGGAGGTGTCCGGGTCATTGCCTTCGCGGACCTGCAAGGTGGACAAGTAGTCGGTCACCGGGAACGGCTTCTCGATGAAGGAGTAGCTGTAGCGCCGGGCCCGGTTGTCGAACGCTTCCAGGCGCTCGACAACGAGCACGCCGTCCGCCGTGTGCAAGGTACGCACACGCCCGCCTTCGCTGAGGCTGCTGCGGGGAATGAACGGCAGCCAGTCAGGCAGGGAATCGAACCCGCCTATCAGTTGCCAGACCTCTTCCGGTGGCACACCGATTTCGACGGTTACAGAGGTTGCAGCCATGAATGATCTCCAGGAACAAGTTGGACAGCCAGGCCGATCCCGGCGCTGGCGGCACTGACGATGATGACCTTATCGGACAGCTTGATGGGCATCGACACCTCTCGGATTTCAGACCACCGGTAACGGCGCATTGCCCGCCACCAGCCCTTCGTGACGCAACGCCTGCCAGAACGCCGGCGGGATGTTCTCCTGCAGGGCCGCCACATCCTCGGCGATCCGCCCTGGCCGGCTGGCGCCGGGAATCACCGCCGCCACGGCCGGGTTGGCCAGGGAGAACTGCAAGGC
Source organism: Pseudomonas batumici (assembly GCF_000820515.1). Classification (GTDB taxonomy): domain Bacteria; phylum Pseudomonadota; class Gammaproteobacteria; order Pseudomonadales; family Pseudomonadaceae; genus Aquipseudomonas; species Aquipseudomonas batumici. The sequence goes on from NZ_JXDG01000031.1 coordinate 40,202, forward strand.
CGCCGCCTTGAGACTCACGCCGAAGCGCTGCGCGATCGCCTTTATCCGTTCAACTTTAGCCATAATTTGTGACGATGCCGGTTGATATTCGAAATGCGTCCCGCCGGCCAGCACCCCGGAACTGTAGGGGCCACCGACGACGATATCGACCTGCCGGGCCAACGCCTCCGGCATCAGCCGCTGCAGGGCCCGTTCGTGGTCCAGCAGGGTGTAGCGCCCCGCCAGCAGGAAGCCATCGGGCTGCGCCTCGTCCAGTTGCAGGGTCAGCTCGCACGGTTCGACCTTGTTCACCCCCAGGCCCCAGGCCTTGATCACGCCCTCCTCGCGCAAGCGGGTCAGCACGCGGAACGCGCCTTTGCGCGCCTGGTTGAAATACTCCAGCCATTCGTCGCCGTAGAAATCCTGGGCAATGTCGTGCACCCAGACGATGTCCAGACGGTCGGTGCGCAGGCGCTCGAGGCTGCCCTCGATGGAACGCAGCGTGGCGTCGGCGGAGTAGTCGTTGACCATCCTGTTCGGCCGGCCATGTTCGAAGACCCCGGCCTTTTCGCCCAGGTCCCGGGCGCTGACGTCTTCCACTTCGTCCAGGACCAGGCGGCCCACCTTGGTGCTGAGCACGTACTGATCCCGTGGATGCCTGGCCAGGGCGTCGCCCAGGCGGATTTCCGCAAGCCCCGAGCCGTAGAACGGCGCCGTGTCGAAGTAACGGACGCCCTGGACCCAGGCCGCCTCGACGGTGGCCATGGCTTCTTCCTCGGGAATGGCGCGGAACATGTTGCCCAGGGGGGCGGTGCCGAAACCCATGGCGCCCGGCAGTTTGTCTCTGATGCTCATCGTGATGATCCTTTGAATGGAAGTGATCAACCCGCCTCACCCGTTGGGGTGAAGCGGATCTCGCTGTCGGGATCGATACTAGGTTGCGGACTTTTGACCGTCCAAGACATAATTTGCACGACTTGAGTCCCGAAAGGTCTGACATGATGGATTTACGCCAACTGCGCTATTTCGTCGCGGTCGCCGAAGAAGAGCACGTCGGGCGTGCCGCCGAGCGGCTGCACATTTCCCAGTCGCCCCTGAGCCGGCAGATCGCCCAATTGGAGGAGCGCCTGGGCCTGACCCTGTTCGAACGTAGCCTGCAACGCATCCGCCTGACCGCCGACGGCCAGACGTTCCTGACGGAGACCCGGGCGTTCCTGACCCATGCCAATCGGCTGGAGTCCCTCGGACGGCGACTGGGGCGCGGCGAAGAAGGCGGCCTGTGCATCGGCTACATCGAGAACGCCATGCACTCGGGTGTACTGCCCCAGGCCCTGCGCACCTTGCGCGTCGACCGGCCGGATGTGCATATCGCGCTCTACAGCCTGAATTCGGCGCAGCAACTGGAAGGCTTGCGTCAACGCAGCCTCGATATGGCCCTGGTCAGCGAACCGCCCTCGGCGGATGACCCGGACCTGGACAGCGCCCGCGTCCTCGACGATCCCATGCTGCTGGCGCTGCCCGAGCAGCATCCGCTGGCGCAGTTGGACGCGTTGAGTCCGACGGACTTCCTGGAGCAGGAATGGATCGCCGTGCAGCACCCCCAGAGCACGGGCAAGCAGGATGATTTCGTCCAGTCCTGTATCAAGGCCGGATTCAACCCCAATATCCGCCTGCAAGCCAATGAACCGCTGACGGCGTTGGGGCTGGTGGCGGCGGGACTGGGCTTGACGATGATCCAGCAGAGCCTGCGGCACAACGCGCCCCAGGGCGTGGTGCTGCGCGAATTACCCTGGCTGAGCTACACCACGCCCTTGTGGGCGGCCTGGCACCGCATCAATCTGCGCCCCCTGGTGGCGATCTTCAGGGAAGTGCTGGTACCGGACGCGATTCCGATCAGATGTCCATGATCTTGGCGGCAAAGGCATTCCAGCCGGCCGGCTCCTGGATCAATGCCGGGTAGTTATGGGAAAAGCCGCACATCACGCCGCGTCGTGTCATGAGTTCGCGGATGATGGCGGTCGCCGGGCCGCTGCCACTGCCTTTCAACAGGTTCCGCTCCTGATAGGCGCGCCAGTGCAACTCCATCGCGATGACCTTGCACAGTGCCGATTCCTGGGCCGCCACACCGATATTGTGAACCAACAGGCCGAGTTTGATCGGCAGGCTGACGCCCAGCGATATCCCGCCGGGAATAGCCGCCAAGCCAACCCCGAGGCCCTTGTTGAACAACTTGTAGGTTTTCATGAGCTTCAACAGATCCAACCACTGGCACAAGGTTTTACTTTGCCGACAATGCTTCGCCATTTCAGAAAAGCGATACAAGTGCACCGCTGTAACACCGGCGGCATTGCCCTCGCGAATCAACGCGTAGGGATTGACCGGCAAGACCGCGCTGCCAATCGCCGCTGCCGTCCCGGTAAAGGACTGCACGTAACTACGCACTTTACGATGGCGCAACAGGTGTTTGGTCTTGGGCGAAGGCCGTTGGTCAACGCCATGCACGATGAAATAAGGATTGTCCACCAGGGCCGAATCCGCCTGGCCCATCTTGTAGGAGCCCACCAGCGGTGCCACGCAGGCTCCCGCGCCATGGGGGATGAGTCCGGACAATGCCAGGGCAGTGTCCATGATCAGGCTATCCATCTTGAAACTGTGCTGGGAAAGTTCTTTCAATCTGGCGGCAAAGTTATCCTGCTCCACACTCATATCGGCCTACCTCTCGCGTTTAAAAACCCGGGGAATTTTCAATTAAAATATCAGTCCCGGGCGCCACTCAACGAGGTAAAAAACCAGCCAATTTATTACTTTGATTTACCGCTTATTCAACAACCGAAAAGACAATAAGAAAACTCCCAAATACCAGGAAGTTTACTTATAAAAAACACTATTTCCCGATCAGTCTGAACAACTTTTCCAGGCTTTTGCGCAAGGGTCCCGAATTATCCAGCAGACTCAGCGAGGGGTCGTCCGCCGCCAACATCGAGGTCGTGAACTCGGCATTGCGCGCCAGGCGTTCCTCGATCTGCGGCAAGGTCTCGCGCCCCCGCACCAGCAACCGCTCACGCAATACCGCCGGGTCGACGGTGAGCAGAATCACCTGCAAGTCCGGATAACGCGCCCGCGCCTGTGGCAGATACGCCCGCGAGCCGTTGACCAGCACATCCGCGCCGGCGGCCAGCCAATCGTCGACCAGGCGCGGAATGCCATAGCACAGGCCGTTGGCCTGCCAGCTCATGGCAAAGGCGCCCTGGGCCTGCATCGTCGCGAATTGTTCGGCACTGACCGCTTGCGCCGCCTCGCCGGCCGCCTCGGCCGAGCGGGTGATGACGCGCCGGGCAACGCGGCCGCCTCGCTCGGCCAGGGGTTCGCGGGCGGCATCGAGCAAACTGTCCTTGCCCGAGCCCGAGGGCCCGATGAGATAGATCAAGCGGCCAGCCATCCGAAACATCCTCACAGGTTGTCGCGGGCACAGTACAACAATCGCGCCGATCCGAGTACTGGCGGGAGGACAAAGCGCACACGTTTGCGCCGGACTCACCCCAGGTTGCGCGCCGCCAGCCGGGAAAAGCTCGCCAGGCAGGCCACGGCGGCAAAACCGGCACCGATATACAAGGCCAGCACCGGCCCGGCGTGGCTCGACAGGCCGAAACTCAGGGCCACCAGCGCGGCCCCCGTCGATTGGCCGAGCAAACGCGCGGTGGCGATCGTTCCGCTGGCGCCGCTGCTGCGCTCGCGTGGGGCGCTGGTCATCAGGGCCTTCTGGTTGGGCGACTGGAAGAATCCGAAACCCAGGCCACAGATCACCATGCGCACGCCGATCTCCAGGGCGCTCGGGTCTGCGGGCAGCATCGCCAGGGACAACATGCCCAGGGACAGCACCGCCAGGCCGATCCCCCCGAGCAAGCCCGGCGGATAACGGTCCGACAGGCGTCCGGCAAAGGGGGCGATCAAGGCCACCACCACCGACCAGGGCGTCATCAGGTAGCCGGTCTGGACCGGATCGCGGCCCAGCACCGTCTCGAAGAAAAACGGCAGCGATACAAACGCCAGGCCCTGGGTCGCGAAGGAACAAATGGCGGTCAGCGCCGACAGCGTGAACATCGGCCGCTTGAGCAGGTCGGAGGGGAACAGCGGTGCCGGATGGCCGATCTCGCGGCGGATCATCACGCTCCCCGCCGTCACGCACACCAGCAGCGCCAGGCCGATCGGCAAGGCATCGGCAAACTGCGCGCCCTCGCCCAGGGCATAGATCAGCGAGCCGAACGTCAGCATGCTCAGCAGTGCCGTGGCCCAGGCGAAACGCTGGCCGTTGGGCGGCGTATGGGGCAGCGAGGGAATCGCCATGGCCAGGGCGACCAGGCCGATGGGGATATTGATGCCGAACAGCCAGGGCCAGTCGGCCACCGACAGGATCAACGAGGCAACAGTAGGCCCGGCGGCAAACGACATGCCCACCACCAGCGCATTGAGGCCCATGCCCTTGCCGAGCTTTTCCGGCGGGAACAGGCTGAAGATCAACGCGCCGTTGACGCTCATGATCGCGCTGGCGCCCACCCCTTGCAGGACCCGGGCGAGGGTCAGTTGGGTCAGGGTGGTCGACATCGCGCACAGGGCCGACGACAGGGTGAACAGCACCAGCCCGAACAGGTAGACCTTGCGATGACCGACGGTTCCGCCGAAGGAGGCGAAAGCCAGGATGGTGGCCACGGCGGACAGTTGGTAGGCATTGATGATCCACACCGAGGCGGCCGGCGTGGTGTGCAGGCTGGTGGCGATGGCCGGCAGCGCCGTGTTGGCGATGGCGGTGTCCAGCGAGGCCAGGGCAATGGAGATCAGGATCGCCAACATGCCACTGACCTGGCGCGATACACGCGGCTTGAGAATTCCCGATAGATCGCTGATCGCACACCCCCGAAACCCGCTGTACGGAGCGGATCATAGCGTTTTACCCAATGCCGATGACGACGCCTTGCTGAACCGTGGCTGTACGACATCGAGCGCGGGTTCAGCCGGTGTCGCTGTCCATGGTGATCTCCTAGCCTCGCTTGATAAACTAGCGCTTTCTTGGATCACTCCCAATAAAAGGTTGGTAATGGACGTTCTGGCAAGCATGAAGGTCTTCGTCAAGGTGGTGGACCACGGCAGCTTCAGCGCGGCGGCGCAGTCCATCGGGATCTCCTCGACCATGGTCGGCAACCATGTCCAGGGCCTGGAGAAGCACCTGGGCACGCGCCTGCTGCACCGCACCACTCGTCGCCAGAGCCTGACCGAGATCGGCCAGGGTTATTACACCCAGTGCCTGGCGATCCTCGGGCAGATCGAACACGCCGAACTGATTGCCCGGGAACAGCGTGCCCATCCTCGCGGCCGGTTGCGGGTCAGTGCTTCGCCGACCCTGGCCTCGGACCGGTTGATCCCGGCAATAGCCGCCTACCTCAAGGCCTACCCGGAAGTGGACATCGAGCTGCAGTTCAACGATCGGGTGGTGGATCTGGTGGAGGACGGCTTCGACCTGGTGTTCCGTTACGGCGAACTGCCCAGCAGCGGGCTGGTGGGGCGCCTGCTGAGCAAGAATCGCCGCATCGCCTGCGCGTCGCCGGCGTATCTGCAAAGCCATGGCACGCCGCAGGTGCCAGACGATCTACGGCAGCACAACTGCCTGGTGTTCCTGCGGGCCACGCCGCAACGTGATTGGCTGTTCCAGGGTGTCAGCAGCGAAAGCGTCCGGGTCCACGGCCAGCTGTCGGCCAACAACGGCACGGCGTTGATGAACGCCGCGCTGGAAGGCATCGGTATCGTCCTGCTGCCGCAGACGCTGGTGGACGACGCCTTGAAGGATGGGCGCCTGGTCCACGTGTTGCCCGACCACGAGACCCTGGATCGCCCCCTGCACCTGGTCTACCTGCCGGACAAGCAGATGACGCCCAAGTTGAGCAGCTTTATCGAGTTCATGGTCAAGCGCTTTGCCTAGCGGTCAATTTTCTTGAAAACGCCACAAACCTTGTAGGAGCTGGCTTGCCGGCGATAGCGGCCTATCAGGTGATGCAAGGCCCACGGGCCTCATCGCCGGCAAGCCGGCTCCTACAGGGTCCGCGCCAGACATTGATCCTGCCTGCGCATCAATCCATTCTAAAAATGCACTTATCAAATCTATAGCGCTGCTCCAGTATCCCAGCCAATAAAAATCTGCACGTCGATGCAGGCCATAAAAACGCTGGAGACCTTCACGATGCACGCCACACCACCGACCGCCACTTCTACCCGTGCCAAGGCGGGCGCGGTATTCCGCGTCACCTCGGGCAACTTCCTCGAACAGTTCGACTTCTTCCTGTTCGGTTTCTACGCCACCTACATCGCCGCCGCCTTCTTCCCCGCCAGCAGTGAGTTCGCCTCGCTGATGATGACCTTCGCGGTGTTCGGCGCCGGCTTCCTGATGCGCCCGCTGGGTGCGGTGATCCTCGGCGCCTATATCGATGACGTCGGTCGGCGCAAGGGCCTGATCGTCACCCTGTCGATCATGGCCAGCGGCACCATCCTGATCGTGCTGGTCCCCGGCTACGAAAGCATCGGCCTGCTGGCCCCGGCCCTGGTCTTGATCGGTCGCCTGCTCCAAGGCTTCTCAGCCGGTGCCGAACTGGGCGGTGTCTCGGTCTATCTGTCGGAAATCGCCACCCCTGGGCGCAAGGGCTTCTTCACCGCCTGGCAGTCGTGCAGCCAGCAAGTGGCCGTGGTCATCGCCGCCGCCCTGGGCTACGCACTGAACCAGTGGATGTCGGCCAGCGCCGTAGCCGATTGGGGCTGGCGTATCCCGTTTCTGGTTGGCTGCATGATCGTGCCGTTCATCTTCCTGCTGCGTCGCAAGCTGGCGGAAACCGAAGAGTTCGCCCAGCGTCGTCATCGTCCGGGCATGCGCGAGGTGTTCAACACCCTGGCGCAGAACTGGGTCGTCGTGGTCGCCGGCATGCTGATGGTCGCGCTGACCACCACCGCCTTCTACCTGATCACCGTCTATGCACCGACCTTCGGCAAGACCGTGCTGCACCTGAGCACCGCCGACAGCCTGCTGGTGACCTTGCTGGTGGGGGTCTCGAACTTCTGCTGGCTGCCCCTGGGCGGCACCCTCTCCGACCGTATCGGCCGCCGTCCGGTGTTGCTGACCATGGCCGGCCTGACCCTGGCCACGGCCTATCCGGCGCTGTCGCTGCTGGTCCAGGCACCGAGTTTCACCAGCATGCTGCTGGTGCTGCTGTGGCTGTCGTTTCTCTACGGGATGTACAACGGCGCGATGGTGGCGGCCCTGACTGAAATCATGCCGGCAGAAGTCCGGGTGGCGGGTTTCTCCCTGGCCTACAGTTTGGCGACGGCGGTGTTCGGCGGTTTCACCCCGGCGATCTCCACCGCCCTGATCCAGTACACCGGGGACAAGGCCGCGCCGGGCTACTGGATGAGCTTCGCCGCGCTCTGCGCTTTGTGCGCGACGCTGTTTCTGTATCGCCGCAGCACGCTGCAGCTCAAGCCGGCCGTTTGACTGTTCGCCGCTAAAAACAAGAGAGATCCGATGAAAGCATTGCTATTGAAATTGGCCCTGGTCGGCAGCCTGGCCCTGGGCAGCCTGGTGGCCCAGGCCGAGGAAATCCGCGTGATGACCTCCGGCGGCTTTACCGCCGCCTACAAGCTCCTCGGCCCGAAATTCGCCGCCGACACCGGCAACACCCTTGAGACCATTCTCGGCCCGTCCATGGGCAAGGCCCCGGAAGCCATCCCCAATCGGCTGGCGCGAGGTGAAAAGGCCGATGTGCTGATCATGGTCGGCTATGCCCTCGATGAGTTGATCAAGCAGGGCAAGGTGTTGCCCGGCTCACGGGTCGAACTGGCCGATTCGCGGATCGGCCTGGTGGTGCGCGAAGGCAGTGCCAAGCCGGCCATCGGCACCGAGGCCGAATTGAAGGACACCTTGCTCAAGGCCAAGTCCGTGGCCTACTCCGACAGTGCCAGCGGCGTGTATATCCAGGATCAGCTGTTCAAGCGCCTGGGCATCGAAGCACAACTCAAGCCCAAGGCGACCATGGTGCCGAAGATCCCGGTGGCCTCGGTGGTGGCAACGGGGGAATACCAGCTGGGCTTCCAACAGGTCAGCGAGCTGCTGCCGGTGCCGGGGGTGACCTATGTCGGCAAGATCCCGGAGTCGCTGCAGTCGGTGACGCGTTTTGCCGCCGGGATTCCGGTAGGAGCCGAGCATCCCGCACAAGCCAAGGCCCTGCTTGACTACCTGGCCGCTCCGGCAGCCCAGGCCACCGTGAAGGCCACCGGATTGGACTCGATCAGCCACTGACCTCGGATCGCGACACCTTCATCTCGACAATCAGCCGCTCCAGCTCCCGTGCCGCCGGGGTCAGCACCCGTCCCCGGCGCTTGAGCAGCCCGACCTTGCGCATCACGGTCGGCTCGATCAGCGGCACACTGGTGAGAATCGGATGCCCGTCCCCCGGCATCGCCATGGTCGGCACCGCCGCCACCCCCAACCCGGCCTCCACCAGACCGATCATGGTGGTGACGTGCCGGGTTTCGCAGACCCCGGGCTTCTGCGGTGCGATACCCACCAACGCCTGGTCGAGCAGGAAACGATTGCCCGAGGTCTTGTCGAGGCTGATGTAGTCCTGCTGGTACAGCTCGGTCCAGGTCACGCTGGCCCGCCCGGCCAGCGGATGATCGCGGCGACAGGCCATGACATAGCGCTCCTCCACCAGCAGCTCGAATTCGATCTCCGCTTGCAGGTTGCCGGTGAAACTCAGGCCGAAATCCGCCTCGCCACTGAGCACGGCGGCATGCACGTCGTTGGCGCTGGAGTCCAGGACCTTAACCCTGATTTTTGGGTATTGCCGGTGATAGTGGGCAACCACCTTCGGCATGAAGTAATAGGCCGCCGACGGCACGCAAGCCACCGTGACATGCCCCAGCCGGGTCGAGGCCACGTCGGTGATGCCGAGCAGGGCCAGGTCCAGGTCATCCAGCAAGCGCTCCACCGTCGGCGCGAACGCCCGGCCCACCTGGGTCAGGCTGACCCGTCGGGTGGTGCGCTCGAACAGCCGCACACCCAGCGCATCCTCCAGCTTCTCCACCCGCCGACTCAAGGCCGGCTGGGAAATGCTGATGGCCTGGGCCGCCTTGCGAAAGCTGCCCTGCTCCACCACGGCGCGAAAGGCCTGCAAGTCGTTCAAATCGAAGTTGATGGCCATGGCGCTGACTCGTCGGAAACTGATTGATCAGTCTAACGCATGAGTCAACCGATTCGATGCATGAGTTGCACGTGAACAGGCGTCGTTCACCCGGAAATAAAAAGCCCGGCCTGATTGCTCAGGCCGGGCTTTCACACTGTCGAATCAGGCAGTCGCAGGCATCAGACCTTGACGATCCAGCCCGCCGGCGCCTCGATGTCGCCGGTCTGTACGCCGGTCAGTTCGCTGTACAGGCGCTGGGTCACCGGACCAACTTCGGTCTCGCTGTGGAACACGTGCAGCTTGCCGTTGTACTCGATGCCGCCGATCGGCGTGATCACCGCGGCAGTGCCGCAGGCGCCGGCTTCCTTGAAGTCGGCGATCTTGTCGATCAGCACATCGCCTTCGACGACTTTCAGGCCCAGGCGCGATTCGGCCAGTTCCATCAGCGACATGCGGGTAATGCCCGGCAATACCGAAGGCGACTTCGGCGTGACGAATTCGTTGTTGCCGGTGATGCCGAAGAAGTTGGCCGAACCGACTTCCTCGATCTTCGAATGGGTCAGTGGGTCCAGGTAGATGCTGTCGGCGAAGCCACGCTTCTTGGCTTCGGCACCCGGCATCAGGCTGGCGGCATAGTTGCCACCGACCTTGGCCGCACCGGTGCCTTGCGGAGCCGCGCGGTCGTAGCTGGAGATCACGAAATTGTGCGGCTTCATGCCGCCCTTGAAGTAGGCGCCGACCGGGATGCAGAAGATCGAGAAGATGAACTCGGGAGCGGTACGCACGCCGATGTTGTCACCCACGCCGATCACGAACGGCCGCAGGTACAGCGCGCCGCCACTGCCGTAAGGCGGGATGAAACGTTCGTTGGCACGCACCACCTGCTTGCAGGCTTCGATAAACACGTCGGTCGGTACATGCGGCATCAGCAGGCGCGAGCAGCTGCGCTGCATGCGCGCGGCGTTCTGGTCAGGACGGAACAGGTTGATCGAACCATCCTTGCAACGGTAGGCCTTCATGCCTTCGAAGCACTGCTGGCCGTAGTGCAGCGCGGTCGAACCTTCGCTGATGTGCAGGACGTTGTCTTCGGTCAGCGTGCCCTTGTCCCACTCACCGTTACGGTAGTACGACAGGTAGCGCTTGTCGGTCTTGACGTAATCGAAACCCAGCTTGTCCCAGTTAATGCTTTCCTGACCCATGGCACCCTCAATCATCTGATAACCGCCCGAATCGCTCAGGCTTATGACATTTTTTCCGCAGACCCACACAATACTCTATTCAGGCAGGAAATCGCAGCCTGGACGACGTGCATGTCCTACATGCGTTTATGCCCGGTCCGATGCACTAGCGCCAGGGGCTGCCCATGCTGGCGCGGGACATGCGACATGGCAAAATGCCGGACCCTACCGATCGGGAAATCATTCATGGGGTACCGACCCTGGAGAAGTTATGACGAACACTGAACTGCAGGTGACGGACCTGCTGGAAGGCGACGGCAAGGCCGTGGTCAAGGGCGCCCTGATCACCACCCACTACCGCGGCACGCTCGACGATGGCAGCGAGTTCGACTCGTCCCATAGTCGTGGCAAGCCGTTCCAGTGCGTGATCGGCACAGGGCGGGTGATCAAGGGCTGGGATATCGGCCTGATGGGCATGAAGGTCGGCGGCAAACGCCGACTGTTCGTGCCGGCGCACCTGGCCTATGGCGAACGCGGGATGGGTTCGCGGGTCGCCCCTGGCGCCGACCTGACCTTTGAAATCGAGTTGCTGGAAGTGCTGACAAGGGATGATTGAGCAGGCCTGATCGAACCCTGGCCTGCCTCCACGACTCAACTCGGAATGGTCAGCCCTTTGATCACCGCCGGGCGGGCCAGGAACTGCTCCAGTGCGCGCAGCACATGGGGGAAGTCCTTGATACCCACCAGGTCGCCGGCTTCGTAGAAACCGATCAGGTTGCGGATCCATGGGAAGGTGGCGATGTCGGCGATGCTGTAGTCGTCGCCCATGATCCAGCGACGGCTTTCCAGGCGCCGGTCCAGCACACTCAGCAGGCGCTTGCTCTCGGCGACGTAACGGTCGCGCGGACGCTTGTCCTCGTAGTCCTTGCCGGCGAACTTGTTGAAGAAACCGAGCTGGCCGAACATCGGTCCGATGCCGCCCATCTGGAACATCACCCACTGGATGGTTTCATAGCGCCGGGCCAGGTCCTTGGACATGAAGCGCCCGGTTTTCTCGGCGAGGTAGATCAGGATCGCCCCGGACTCGAACAACGGCAGCGGCTGGCCGTCGGGACCGTTGGGGTCAATGATGGCCGGGATCTTGTTGTTGGGGCTCAACGAGATGAATTCCGGCGTCAGTTGGTCATTGCTGGAGAAACTGACCAGGTGCGCCTCATAAGGCAGGCCCAGCTCTTCGAGCATGATCGAAACCTTGACGCCGTTGGGCGTGGGCAACGAGTAGAGCTGGAGTCGGTCAGGATGTTGCGCGGGCCATTTCTGCGTGATGGTGAACTCGGAAAGATCAGTCATGGAAGGCTTCCAGCAAGCGGCAGGGAATGCGACAGCGGATCGACGGGTGATCCGTTCGGCGAATGATTATAGGCATAATCTGTTCGCCGGAGCGTCGTCAGCGGAAATCCCGGCTGCGCACGGTGATATCGGCCAACATCGAGCCCAGGTCGCTCAAGCGCCCGGCAATCACATGCCGCACCTCGCCCTCGGTTTCCAGGCGTCCGTCGACTTTCAGCAACTGCGCGCCCACCAGCACTTGCCGTTGCCGCTCGGCCAGGTCGCGCCAGACCACCACGTTGACGTTGCCGAATTCATCCTCAAGGGTGACAAAGGTCACCCCACTGGCCGTGCCCGGTCGCTGGCGCCCGGTGACCAGGCCGACAATGCTCACCGGCCGGCCGTGTTCGACGTCCAGCAGCTCCCGCGAACTGCGACAGCGCAAGGCTTGCAGCTGCCCGCGCAACAAGGCCAGCGGGTGCGGGCCCAAGGTCGTGCCGAGGCTGGCGTAATCCGCTTGCAGGTCCTCGCCGACACTCGGGCGCGGCAAGGCCACCGGGGGTTCGGTCGCCCTCGATAACCCGGCAAACAAGCCCAACTGCCGCTCGACCCCCGCCACTTCCCAGCGCGCCCGGTAACGATGGCCCGACAGGCCACGCAAGGCGCCAGCATCAGCCAGGAGTTCCTGGGCCCGGGTATCGAGCCGCGCCCGCTCGCCGAGGTCGGCGATATCCTCGAAATCCCCGGCCCCGCGGGCCTCTTCGATGCGCAGCGCATCCTCCTCGCGAAACCCGCGAATCATCCGCAAGCCCAGGCGCAACGCTGGCTGCGGACCTTCACTCGGCTCCAGGCTGCAATCCCAGGCGCTGGCCCGGACATCCACCGGGCGAATCTGCAAGTGGTGACGACGGGCATCCTGGAGGATCTGGTCCGGGCTGTAGAAGCCCATCGGCCAACTGTTGATCAGCGCACAGGCGAACGCCGCCGGCTCATGGCACTTCAACCAGCAACTGGCGTAGGTCAGCAAGGCGAAGCTGGCGGCATGGGACTCGGGAAAACCGTAACTGCCAAAACCCTTGATCTGTTCGAAGATCTGCGCGGCGAACTCCGGAGGATAACCGTTTTTCGCCATGCCCCCGGCCAGCCGCAGGCGGTGCGGTTCAAGCCCGCCATGGCGCTTCCAGGCGGCCATGGAACGGCGCAACTGATCGGCCTCGCCCGGGGTGTAGTTCGCCGCTACCACGGCAATCTGCATGACCTGTTCCTGAAACAGCGGCACCCCCAGGGTGCGTTTCAGGACCTCTTCAAGCGCCGGTGACGGATAGGTCTCGGGCTCCACCTTGTGGCGGCGCCGCAGGTACGGATGCACCATCCCGCCCTGGATCGGCCCCGGCCGGACAATCGCCACTTCGATCACCAGGTCATAGAAATTCTCCGGTTTGAGCCGTGGCAGCATCGACATCTGGGCCCGCGATTCGATCTGGAAGACCCCGATGGTGTCGGCCCGGCCGATCATCGCGTAGGTCGGCTTATCGTCCGGCGGAATGCTGGCCAGCGTCCAGCGCGGCCCGCCGCGATACTGCTGCACCAGGTCGAAACAACGGCGCAGCGCGCTGAGCATGCCCAGGGCCAGGACATCGACCTTGAGCAAACCGACCTTGTCCAGGTCGTCCTTGTCCCACTGGATAATGGTGCGCTCAGCCATGGCGGCGTTTTCCACCGGCACCAGGGTGTCCAGCGGCTGCTCGGAAATCACGAAGCCCCCCGGATGCTGGGACAGGTGCCGGGGAAAACCGATCAGTTGCCGGGTCAGCCCCAGCACCCGGCGCAGCACCGGGCTGTCGGGGTCGAAACCGCTTTCGCGCAGCCGTTCGGGCGCCGGCGGTTCATCGCTCCAATGACCACAGGCATCGGCCAGGGCATTGATCTGGTCCGGCGGCAGGCCCAGTGCCTTGGCCACATCCCGCACCGCCCCCGCGCCATGGTAGGTGCTGACCACCGCCGTCAGCGCCGCCCGACCGCGGCCATAGCGCTGGAACACGTATTGCAGCACCTCTTCGCGGCGATCGTGCTCGAAGTCGACATCGATATCCGGGGGCTCGTTGCGCTCGCGGGACAGGAAGCGCTCGAACAGCATGTTGGTGCGATCCGGGTTCAGTTCGGTGACCCCCAGGGCATAACACACCACCGAATTCGCCGCCGAACCGCGCCCCTGGCAGAGAATGCCCTGGTCGCGGGCGAAACGGACGATATCCTGCACCGTCAGGAAATAGCTGTCGTAGTCCAGCTCGGCGATCAGCGTCAGCTCTTTCTCGATCAACTCGCGGACCCGGGGACTGATCCCCTCGGGCCAACGTCGCCGGACGCCCTCTTCCGTCAGGTGGCGCAGCCAGGACGTCGGGGTCTGCCCTTGCGGCACCAGCTCACGGGGATACTGGTAACGCAACTGGCCGAGGTCGAAGGTACAACGCCGGGCAATGACCTGGGTCTCGGCCAGCAAGGCCGCCGGATAGATCCCGCGCAAGGCCTCGAGACTGCGCAGATGCCGCTCGCCATTGGCATGCAGCTGCTGCCCGGCATCGGCGACCCGGGTGTGCAGGCGAATGGCGGTCATGGTGTCCTGCAGGGCGCGCCGGGCCCGCACGTGCATATGTACATCGCCACTGGCCACGGCGGGAATCGCCAGTTCGTCGGCCAGGGCCAGCAACCGTGCCAGACGCTGCTCATCGTCCTGGCCGCAGTGCAGTTCCACCGCCAACCACAGGCGTTCGGGAAAATGCTCGCGCAACCAGCGGCCATCGGCTTCGGCGATATTCCGCTCTGGCAGCCACAACACCAGCAACCCGGGCAACGCCTGCTGGAAATCCGCCCGCAGCACTTGATAGCAGCCTTTTTCCGAGCGCCGCCGGGCCTGGGTGATCAGTCGGCAAAGGGCCTGGTAGCCCGCCAGGTTTTCCACCAGCAACACCACCCGAGGCCCGTTCTCGATCTGCATTTCACTGCCGATGATCAACGGCAGGCCGCTCTCCTGCGCGGCCTGCCAGGCCCGGACAATCCCGGCCAGGGTGCATTCGTCGGTGATGGCCAGGGCTTGATAACCCTGCTCCCTGGCCCGCTCGAACAACTCCTGGGCGCTGGAAGCCCCGCGCTGGAAACTGAAGTTCGACAGGCAATGCAGCTCGGCATAGTCGATGCTCATGCGAACCAGCCCTGCAGCAGCAACGGGCCGCTTTCACCCACCGTGCGATAGGCCCAGGCGTGCCGCCCGGCACGGGTCTCGACCAAATAATAGTCGCGGCGGATATCCGCACCGTCCCACCAGCCCGACTCGATCCGCTCCGGCCCCAGCAGGACCCGCGCCGCCTGTTCGGGCAGTGGCAACGGTTCCTTGAGCAACCAGCCGGGACGCAACGGCCCGCTCTCGGCCAGCGGACCGGGCGTGCTCGCCGACAGCGGCTGCCAGGCACATTCGGGACGGTGATCGGCCTGGAAACACAGGCCCTGCACCGCGTCATCCCCCAGCCGGGCACGCAAGCGCTCGCGCAGTTGCTCCCAGGGCAAGGACTGTTGCGGGCGCTCGTCGAACAGTTCGCGGTGTTGCGGGACAAAGGCCGGCAAGTCCTCGGCCTCCAGGCGAAAGCCGCGTACCGCCGACTCGACCTGGACCTGCTCCAGCCGCCCACGGGCCAGTTCGAAGAGCATCGCCGGATCACGTTCGGCACTCAGCAGGCCGACCTTGATCCGCGTGTCCGCAATCCCGGCATGTTCCAGGATCAGTTCGAAACGCTGCACGCCGCTGTCACGTCCACAGAGAAATGCCGACAGGTCCCCGGTCAGGCGCCGCAAGGGAAACAGCAGGGCTTGGTGCGAAGTCACGTCGAAATTCAGCTCGATCCGCGCCGCGAAGCGATCCGGCGGCAGGTAGAACGCCAGGGCCAGCGGTCGCTCGCCGAGCAAGGTGTCGAGGTGCTTGAGCAACGACGCCTCGAAGCGCCGGGCCAGGCTATGCCGGGGCAAGGCCAGCACCTGGTCCAGGGTCCGCAGCCCCATGCGCGACAAGGCCGTGGCCGCGTCTTTTTCCAGCCCGGCCCGGTCGATCGGCATCGGCCCCAGGGCCTGGCGCAGGGCTTCATCGTCCACCAGCGCAAGGCCATCGTAGGCATTGGCCAGGACCCTGGCCGCCGCCGGATTCGGAGCGACGACAATCCGGTGACGAAAACCCAGGTCGCTCAGTTCCTTGCGCAGGCGTGCTTCCAGCTGCGGCCAGGGGCCGAACAAGCCCAGGCTGGATTCGATCTCGAACAGCAAGGCGCGGGGATAACGCAGGCTGACCTGGGAGCTGAACCGATAGGCCCAGGCGGCGAGAAACTGTTGCCACTGCTCGATTTCAGCGGGGTCGTATTCGGCGCTGGCAAACGCCTTGGTCAGGGCATGGGCGGCGGTCAACGATTGCCCGGGACGCAGGCCCAGGGCCCGGGCCGCCGCGTTCACCGCCTGTATCACCCGGCGTTGCGGCGACCCCGTCAGCAGCGCCAGCGGCGCTTCAGGTTCCGGGGTACGGCGCAGCACACCGTCCAAGGCCAATTGCGGAAAAACAATGCAAACCCAACGCATGCCGACCTCAATGCCCTGTGTTGAAGGCAATCGGTGCCGAATGCGCCAGCCCGCCCCGGCACTTGAGCACGCGCAACTGGGCGGGCCGGCCTTCGACGGCAAGCCGCAGGGCCGCCGGTGACGGATTGATCGCCTCCTCCAGCGAGCGGTAGGCGAAGGCCAGGGTCTGGCCGCTTTCCGCCGCCACCTGCAAACGCCGCAAGGCCCGGTCGTCGACCTGTTGCGGCCAGCACAGCACCGCCCCGCAACTGCCGGAGCGCAGGCACTGTTCGGCCGCCCACAAGGCATCACGCGCTGCCGCCTGGATCACCGACAACTGCCGCAGGTCCACACCCGCGCTCAACCACGCCTGGGGATAGGGCACATGGGGCGGCGCCACCAGGACGATCCGTTCGCCCCGGGCGGACAGGCGCGCCAGGGTCGGCCAGACCAGTTGCAACTCACCGACACCCTCGCCGGCGATCAGGATTTCGCTCAAGGCCGACTCTGGCCAGCCGCCACCGGGCAATACCGCATCCAGCGCGGCATGCCCGGTCGATGGCAGGCGGGGGGCCTGTACCGCGGGCCGACCTTTCCAGACCCGGCGCTCGTTCAGCAGCGAATCCAGTGCAACCACGGCGCCCATCACCCTGGCCTCACCAGGCCGCAGAACACGCCTTCGATGGCCAGTTCCTGATGCTCGGGGTCGATGACGATCGGCTCATAGGCCGGATTGCGCGCCAACAGGCGGATGCCCGTGGCACTGCGTTCGAAGCGCTTGATGGTGACCTCGCCGTCGAGCCGGGCCACGACGATCTGGCCGTTGCGCACCTCGCCCGTACGGCGTACCGCCACCAGGTCACCGTCGAGAATCCCATCGCCGATCATCGAGTCGCCCTGCACCCGCAGCAGGTAATCCGGTGTGCGGGAAAACAGCGTCGGGTCGAGCAGCAGCCGGCGATCCACCTGGGCATCGACATCGATGGGCCGCCCCGCCGCCACCCGGCCCAGCAGCGGAATATCCAGCAACTCGGCCCGGGGCGCCTGATCGAGCAGGCGGATGCCCCGCGCCTGATGGGCATTGACCTCGATAAAGCCGGCCTCGGCCAAGGCCACCACGTGCTTGCGCGCCACGCTGCGGGAGGCGAAACCGAAGGCCTCGGCGATCTCGGCGAGGCTCGGGGGCTGACCGTTTCGCACGATGCGCTCGCGGATGAAGGTCAGGATGGCGGTACGGCGGGGGCTTAAAGTCGTCATGGAGTACATTTGTACTCCTGTGAGATTTTCCTGACAAGAGCCGTCAGTCAGAGACAGGACCCCGGGCGCCACGACGCCGTGAAAACCGAATGGCCGGGCCCGGATGGCATCACCGGCATTCGTTTTAATGTACGAATAAAACTACAGAACTATCCCACATATAAAACACTGTAAGAATTTTCTACAGACATTATCAAGACACTTTCAAAGCCCGCCCCTGAAACTTTCATAAAATTAATAACCTCAACATTGAAAAACAAAATCACCTTGCTATATTCACTCGCACATCCCTCTTGTTAAAACAGCCTTCCGGCCTGTTATTTCGCCTTGTGCCCTAAAAGTTTCAACCGTTATCTGGAGATCACCATGCCCGCGTCCAATACAAACAATCAGGAACGTCTCGCCGCTATTCTGGGGCGCGCAATCAGGGACGAGTCATTCGCCAAGGAGCTGCACAAGCATCCGGCCAATGCCGCCAAATATATGGGCATGATCCTGCGTATCGACGAGGTGGTGGCGTTCAAGGGCCTGGACGTTGCCCAGTTGGCGACGACCTCGACAATCCTGCGCAGCCCTCTCGCGCCTCACATCACCTTCGACCAGCAGCGGATTCGAATGGATTAAACCTGCGCAAACACGCTTGATGTATCACAAGGGTAGTGATCGTGAAGTTATTACCCCGCCACTGCCGTGAATCAATTCCCACGGACGGTTATTGATTCCCGCCACTACCCAAGTACGGTCAAGATTTAAAAATCCAATACGTCTATTTCTTGAAGGCGCGTCATTGCGCGCTCGTCATTCATCGAGTCAGATCCCATGGACGCCCACATGACCACCCGGCCGCAACCCCAGCTCGACGACCTCTTCCAGCACAACACGTTTTTACCCGACGCCACCCCGGACAGGTTTCACCGCCTGCTGGATCGGCTCAGCCAGCAGCGCTACAGCACGTTCGCGGCACTCTATGCCGAATGCTTCCAGCGCTTTGAAGGCAGCGCCCGGCTCAATCCGTTTTTCGCCTGTGCGACGAACCTGATCCTGCTGCCGGTCGCCCAGCGCCGCCTGATCATCAACGACCCGGTGTTCCGGATCTGGATGGCCCTGGCGTTCCAGCATGCCAACGCGGTACTGAGCGGGCACACGGACAACCCGTCGTCCTTGCAGGGCATGCTGCTGGAACTGCCGGCGGTCCTGCAACGCATCACCCAGACAGCGGCCGACCACCAGTACTCGAACCATCCGCCGATCCGGCGTTTCAACGTCGATCCGCTGATCGCCGCCGCGACACCGCCCGGCTATGAATTCCCCGAGGACGAAAGCACGCGCCGGCAGCTGGAGCGCAGTGGTTACTCCATCCATTTCTTCCGCGACGTGGTCAGCGTCGCCCTGTCACGCATCGCCAACACCTGGCCGGCCTGCTACGAGCAGTTCCGGCACCTGGTCAAGCTGATCTGCTACCTGCCCGACGGCACCTTCCGCAGTTGTTCGGCGGCGCGCTATACCGGCGCCATCCTGTTGTCGGCCAAGGACCACTCGATCCTCGACATCGAGGAGTCACTGGTCCATGAAACGACTCACCAGTTACTGTACAGCCTGGTTGAAGTCTGCCCGATCATCGATGAACAACGCGCCGGGGAACGCCTGTTCAGCCTGCCCTGGTCCGGCCTGCAGCGCGATCTCCAGGGTTATGCCCATGCCTTTTTCGCCGCGCTCGCCCAGGTCAAGTACCTGGAGCGCGTGCGTCAGCGCCCGGCCGCGGAGATGCAGCAGGCGGAAGAACGGATGCTCGGTATCCTGCGTGGCCTGCTCAAGGCCCTGCCGGAACTCGAGGCCTGCGACGACTTCTCGCCCCGTGGGCGGATCCTCCTGGACAATCTCGCCCAGGAGGTGCATGCCCTGCGCAACCGCCATGCCGGCCTGCTGAGCCGCCCCACAACAGTAGGTCCCCGCTCGGCCCTGGGCATGGCCATGTAGGCGCCGCCCATGGCGTGTGGCCTAGTTGGGATCGAGCAAGCCGCCCGCCCAGTTGCGCGACACCCGGCTGCCGGTGAACTTCGCCACCACCGAGCCCTGCGCTATCAGGCGGTCCCGGTAGCGGGTGACCATCCGCCCGGCCTGGGCTGCGTGCAGGATCACTTCGGAAGAGGCGTCCCCCGGACGCCCGAGGATCCGGGCAAACCGTTGCCCCTCCTCGACGAAGTCGCCCAGTTCCTTTTCGAAGACCAGCACCCCGGGCCGTGGCGCCAGAATCGTCTCCATATGCCCCATCTCCACCGCTTGCACCGGCCACTGTGCCAGCGGCCGTACCTCGTCGATCACCCCGACGCTACACAACCAGGCGTACAAGCCGTCGGCATCCTGCCCGGCCAGGCGATCGCTGACATCGGCCTGGCCGCGCAACTCCAGGGTGGCGGCGAAACGCTGCGCGGTATCGCCGTCGCGTAGCCAGGGCGCGATGAGGGTTTCCTCGAAAGAACCGTCACCGCCCTCATCCCAGATAATCGCCAGGTCCATCTTCAGCGCCGCCGCCAGCGCCCGGCCCCTGGGCCAGAACGCACGATGGACATAGACATAGGGCAGCGCTTCGTCATCGGTATGCAGGTCGAGCACCAGGTCCGCCGTGGCCGCCAGTTCCACCAGGCTTTTTTGCCAGTGCTGGACATTGGTCGCCGGCCGCCGCAACGCCTGCGACTGGTCGAACGAGCGGTTGAAATTCTGCCCGGTGGCGTCATGAAAACGCCCGAGAATCCGCCCCTGGCGGAACTGCCCGATGCCCAGCGGGTTGGCCTGTGGCACCAGCGTCACGCTGCCCTTGAGACGACCCTCCGACTCGGCTTGCCGAAGGCGCGGCATCAGCAGGTGCAGCACCAGCATGCCGGCGATTTCATCGGCATGCACCCCGGCCTGCACATGCACCTTCGGGCCGTTGCCGGCGCCGTCGAAACGCCAGGCGCCAACCCGCAGGTCCTCGCCGTTGTTACCCCGGACATTGAACGAAATATCCTGCGCCATCCCCTTGCCCTCCCCTCATGAGCGTTGAAAATCAGTTCGTCGCCAGCCTCGACAGTGGAAATTGAACGTACGTTCAACTAAGCTCGCCGATCTGGCACCGCATCCAAGGACTCCCGTGAGCACCGACACCCGCAAATTCCGTCGCGCCGAACCCGACGAGCGCCGCGACCTGCTGATCGCCGCCACCCTGCGCTGCCTGGCCCGGGACGGCCATGCCGGCATCTCCGTGCGCCGCATCGCCAGCGAGGCCGGCGTCTCCGTCGGCCTGCTCAACCACCACTTCGGCAGCATCGATGCACTGATCGCCGACACCTACCACAAGCTCGCCAGCGAGCTGACCAGCACCCTGCACGAGGAGGTGCGACAAGCCGGCAGCGCCGCCGAAAAGCTCGACGCCTTCCTGGTCGGTTCCTTCTCGCCACGGATCATGGACCCGCAACTGCTCGGGGTCTGGGTGGTGTTCTGGAGCCTGATCCGCCACTCCGGGCACGTCAGCCAGTCCCATGAAAAAAGCTATCGCGCCTACCTCGACCTGATCCGCCAACTGCTCGACGACTTGGCCCGCGCCGAAGGTTTCACGATCCACGACAGCCGCCTGGCCGCCATCGGCCTATCGGCGATGCTCGACGGACTCTGGCTCGAGTGGTGCCTGAACCCCGAGACCTTCAGCCCCGCCAACGGCCTGCATATCTGTCGCTGCTGGATAAAGGGGTTGCGTCACGGAGCATTCGGCACCGACGACGTCCTGTGAGGCGTGGCGGCCGAAGACCATCGCCAGGGTGCCGCTGAGCGCGATCAGCCCGGCGCCGATGATCAGCGACACGTCCATCAGCGTGCCCCAGATCAGGCTCGACAGCAGGAACGCCCAGATCAGCCCGGTGTACTCGAACGGCGCCAGCAGGGTCGCGGTGGCCCGCTGGAAACTGGCGAACAGCAGGAACTGGCCGATGCCGCCCACCAGCCCCGCCCCGAGCATCCCCAGCCAGGCCGGGGTCGACGGCGGGGTGTGGGCCCAGGGCAGCGCCAGCGCCATGCAGATGACAAACACCCCATTGGTGATCAGCATCTGTTCCAGCACCGAGGTCTGTTCGTCCACCTGCCGCAGCTGGATGTAGGTAAAGGCCCAGCACAGCGCCGCCAGCAGTGTCAGCACGATGGGCCAGGGGTCGGCCATGTGGCTCGGGCGACAGGCGATCACCACGCCGCTGAAACCGATGACCAGGGTGAACCATTGCCAGCCCGTGGCGCGCTCCTTGAGGATCAGCGCCGCCAGCACCGTGACCATGATCGGCGCGGAGAAATACAGGGTGGTCATCTCCGCCAGGGTCAGGTCCCGCGCCGCCGTGTAATACAGCAGCCAGGCGACGATCGACAGCAGCCCGCGCACCACCAGCAGGCGCCGGCTGGGCGACTGCCAGGCGCGCCGGACCAGGCACAGGCGCCCGGCCAGCAGGCAGGCCACGACCACCACCAGGCCGCGCCAGAACAGCACGGTGATCACCGAATAATCCGCCACCAGCCACTTGATCGCGGCGTCCTGCAAGGCCAGGAAGGCATACCCCAGCGTGCACAGGCCGATGCCCTGCAGCGAACGATCGACCCGTGGCGTCGTCATCAGACCGACCTGCGCAGCGGCGTCCCGCGCCGTTCGGCGAAGGCAAACAGCGCCTCGATCAGGAAGGTCAGGCAGACATAGACCCCGGCCACCAGCAGCAACGGCTGGTAGACCTGCAGGGTCTGCGCGCGCACCACGTTGGCGGCCCCCAGCAGGTCGATCACCGCAATGGTCGAGGCCAGCGCCGTGGACTTGAGCAGCATCACGCTCTCCCCCGCCAGCGTCGGCAGCAACAAGCGCAGGGCCCGCGGCAGGCGCACCCGCAACAGCGACTGGCGCGGCGTCATGCCAAAGGCCGAGGCCGCTTCCATCTCGCCCTTGGGCACCGCCAGCAAGCCCCCGCGAATCACTTCGCCGACATAGGCACCCACCGACAGCACCAGGGCGAACACGATGTACCAGTAGCCGTCACGCAGGTAGGGCCAGAGGAAACTGCCGCGAATCAGCGGAAACTGCGCGAACAGGCTGCCCAGCCCGTAGTAGAAGATGTAGATCTGGATCAGCAGCGGCGTACCGCGCAGCACGCTGGTGTAGAACAGGCTGGCCTTGGCGACCAGGCGGTTTTTCGACAACCGGGCCAGGGCCACCAGCACCGCCAGCACGAACCCCAGCACACTGGAGATCAACAGGAGGCTGATGCTCGTTTGCAAGCCGCGACCCAACAAGGCCACGTATTCAAATATCCACGCTGGAATCATTTCATTCACTCCGCCAAGGGCATCCAGCGACGGATACGTCGCTCGAACCGTGCCGACAGGCAGTTGGACACCAGCGTCACCGCGTAATACAGCGCGGCAGCGGTGAGGTAGAACAACAGGTAGTGGCGCGTCGACCCCGCGCCCTGCTTGGCGGTGTACAACAGCTCGTTGGTGCCGACCACGCTGATCAGCGCACTGTCCTTGATCAGGTTGATCCACAGGTTGGCCATCCCGGCCATGGCATAGGGCGCCATGATCGGCAGCGTCACCCGGCGGAACAGAGCGAAACCGCTGAGGCCGAAGGCCCTTGCCGCCTCGATCTGGCCATAGGGAATCGCCTGGATCGCCGCCCGGAAAATCTCCGAGGCATAGGCGCCCTGAACCAATCCCAGCACCAGGATCGCCGCCAGCGGACCGCTGACATTCATCGCGTCGTAGCCGAGCTGGGCCAGCCACGCGTTGAGCAGCATGGAACCGACGTAGTACAACAACAGGATCAGCAACAACTCCGGAACCGCCCGGAACAACGTGGTGTAGCCGCGCATCAGCGCCGCGATCGGTTTCGGCGCGCCCAGCTTGAGGCACGCCACCACCAACCCGATGAGCAGCCCGACCGCAAAGGCCCCGGCCGATATCTGCAGGGTCATCCAGAGCCCCTTCAACAGCGCACTGCCCCATCCCTGTTCGCTGAAATCGATCAATTCGAACATCGCTGGCATTTCAGTCTCCAGTCAGCGGCCTTGAAAGCACCACCTCACCTGTGGGAACCGGGCTTGCACTCATACCGGTCAACCAACCTTGCAATACAAACCCTGTGGGAGCTGGCTTGTCGGGACGCCGCATCGCAGCGATGAGGCCCTTAAGCCTTGCGGTGCTCATCCAGACGCCATCGCCAGCAAGCTGGCTCCTACACAGGTTCTGCGTTTTCCATAGGTTTTTTGTTCAGGTCAGAACGCAGGTTTCACACTGGTACCGAAATAGCTCTGGGAGAGCTCGTCATAGTCCTTGCTCGCCAGCAAGGTCTTGATCGCCTTGTCGAGACGGGCCTTGAGCTCGGTGTCATCCTTGCGCAGGCCGGCGCCCACGCCCTTACCGAAGATCGGGTCATACGGCACCGCGCCCAGGTAGGCCAGGTCCTTGGCATCGGCGGTCTTGATGAAGGCCACCATGGCCGTGGCGTCCGCCATCATCAGGTCGATGCGCCCGGCAATCAGGTCGGCGTTGGCCGAATCCTGGGTGTCGTAGTACTTCACATCGGCGATCTTCTCGTAGTAGGCCTTCAGGTAGCTGGCACTCACGGTCGAGTTCTGCACGCCGATGATCTTGCCCTTGAGGTCATCCGGATACTTCTTCACCGAAACGCCCTTGGGCCCGACCAGCGCGACCGCCGAATCGTAGTAGGCCTTGCTGAAGGCGATCTGTTTCTCACGCTCCTCGGTCACCGACATGGAGGAGAAAATCACGTCGATCTTCTTCGCCAGCAGCGACGGGATGATCCCGTCCCAGGCCACTTCCTTGATCTCGCACTCGGCTTTCATTTCGCTGCACAGCTTGTGGATCAGGTCGACTTCAAAGCCCTTCCATTCACCGTTGGCCTGCTTCTCGGTGTACGGCGGATAGGGTTCTGCCGCGACCGCGAATCGGATGGGTGCGGCCTGCGCCGCACTCATGCCGGCCAGGAGGACACAGGCCACGCCCGTCAACCAGTTTGCCAAACGTCGATTTCCCATGATGTTGCCTCGTTTTTTTTATATGCGTTAGCGAGTCTGATGAGCGTTGACGAATTGCCGGCAACGCTCGCTGCGTGGGTGTACGAACACTTCATCCGGCGAACCGGTTTCCTCGATCAGCCCTTGATGCAGAAAGGCCACTTTGGAAGAGACATCGCGTGCGAAGGCCATCTCATGGGTCACCAGGATCATGGTCCGGCCTTCTTCGGCGAGGGAGCGAATCACCCGCAGCACTTCCCCGACCAGTTCCGGGTCGAGTGCCGAGGTGGGTTCATCGAACAGCATGACCTTGGGCCGCATGGCCAGGGCCCGGGCGATCGCCACCCGTTGTTGCTGTCCCCCGGAGAGAAACGCCGGGTACTCGTTGCGCTTGGCCGCGAGGCCCACGCGTTCAAGCAAGGCTTCGGCCCGTTCAGTGGCCTCGGCACGGCTCTCACGCAGGACCTGGGTCGGCGCTTCGATGAGGTTCTCCAGCACCGTACGATGGGGCCAGAGGTTGAAGTTCTGGAACACCATGCCCAGGCTGGAGCGGATGCGCACCAGCTGCCTGGCATCGGCCACCAGCGGCGCGCCAGGCCGGTCGAAATTCAGGTGAATGCTTTCGCCGTCCACCAGGATCCGGCCCTGGTCCGGCACTTCGAGCATGTTGATGCAGCGCAGCAAGGTACTCTTGCCCGAGCCGCTGGCGCCGATCAGCGAGATCACCTCGCCCTCGCGAGCCGTCAGGGACACGCCCTTGAGCACCTCGATATTGCCAAAGCGCTTGTGCAGCCGGTCGACCTCGATCATGGTCCTGGTCGCGGCCGGTTCCGCGGCGCTTTCAACCGTCACGCGGCTGATCGGCGGCCGGGGCGCTTCGCCCATGAGTCCCCGGACAAACTCGCGGATCCGCTGGCAGGCCTGGGCCAGGCGTTCCTCGCCGAGGGTGAAGGAGATCCGCACAAAGCCTTGCGCCGGCTCACCGAAGGCCGCCGCATCCAACACCGAGACCCCGGCCTCGCGAAACAGACGCCAGGCAAACTCCAGGGAGCTGAGTCCGGTGCCGCGTACATCCACCAGCACGAACATGCCGGCATCGGGCTTGAGTACCGTAATCCCCGGGCAAGCGGACAGGCCCTCGACCACCAGGTCGCGGCGCCGGCGATAGATCTCGCTCATCCCCTGGGTCACTTCATCGTGGGCCTGCACCGCCTTGAGCGCGGCCTCCATGACAAACCCCGGCAGGCCGTAGAGCATGCTCAACACCAGAGTTTCGGCATGGCCGACCAGGACCGGGTCGGCGACCAGCCAGCCGATCCGCCAGCCGGTCATGGCGTGGGACTTGGACAGGCTGCCGATGGTCACGCAGCGCTCGGCCATCCCCGGCAGGGCCGCCAGGCTGACGTGCTCGCGCTCGAAGGCCAGGCTCTCGTAGACCTCGTCGACCACCACCCAGAGGTCATGGGCGATGGCGAGGTCAGCGATGCCTTGCAGCTCTTCGCGGCTGAGCACCACGCCGGTGGGGTTGTTCGGGTTGGAGAAAAAGATCGCCCGGGTGCGCGGCGTGATGGCCTTGGCCAACCGCGCGGCATCGAGACGAAAACCGGCGTCCGCCTCGCACGGCACCCGCACCAGGGTCGCACCGGAGGCCTTGAGGGTGGCCTCGTAGGTCACGTACATCGGGTCCAGGGCAATCACCTCGTCACCGGCACTGAGCAGGCACAGCGAAGCGATGAACAAGGCGTTCTGCGCGCCGGCCACGGTGATCACGTTTTCGGCTTGCAACGGGCGCTCCAGGCGCTGGCTGTAACGCGCGGCGATGGCTTCGCGCAGGGCCAGGCGACCGGCGATTTCGGTGTAGTGGGTGTCGCCTTCGCGAAGCGCCTGGATGGCCGCCTCGGTGATGAAATCGGGGGTAGGGAAATCCGGGTCGCCGACGCTGAGGATGATCACATCCTCGCCACGACGCTGGGCTTCGAACGCTGCGTGATGAATATCCCAGGCGGCGACGCCGTCACCGCAGATCCGCTCGACAAAAGGTGAAAACCGCATGCCAGTGCCTCGTTCTGATTGGAAGAAACGCAAGCCCGCAACCCGCCGGGATGGAGCCAACATAGTCGAAGCTGAACAGTCGTTCAACAGGAAAGATCGGTCAGCTTCGCGTTCAGCGCAAACAGGTCGTTTTCACGACAGTCGCGCCGCTTTTCAGCACTGGATCGCCTTGGTCTCGACGAATTCCGCCAGCCCTTCCTCACCCCATTCGCGACCGTTGCCCGATTGCTTGTAGCCACCGAACGGGGCCCGGTAGTTGAAGGCGGCGCCGTTGACAAAGCACTGTCCGGCGCGCAGCCCGCGCGCCAGCTCCAGAGCCCGCGCCGGGGTGCCGGCCCAGACCGCGCTGGACAAGCCGAAGGGCGATTCGTTGGCCAGGCGCACGGCCTGTTCCTCGTCCTCGTAGGGCAGCAGGCACAGCACCGGACCGAAGATTTCTTCCTGGGCGATGCGCATGCCGTTAGCGACCTCGGCGAACAGCGTGGGACGCACGTAGAAGCCGCGTTCCAGTCCGGCCGGCAACGAAGCGCCACCACTCAACAGCCGGGCGCCCTCCTGTTGGCCGACGCGAATGTAATCGAGCACGGTGCGCCGCTGGGACGCCGAGCACATCGGCCCGAGAAAGCTCTGCGGGTCCAGCGGGTCGCCGACCTTGAGGCTTTCGCTTTCGGCCCGCGCCAGCTCCAGCGCCTCGGCATAGCGACTGCGGGGAATCAGCATGCGGGTCAAGGCGGTGCAGGTCTGCCCGGAGTTGATCATCACGTCCTGCACGCCATGGCGCACGGCGGCGCCGAGGTCGGCATCGGCGGTGATCAGAAAGGGCGACTTGCCGCCCAGCTCCAGGCAGACCCGCTTGACCGTCGGCGCGGCGGCCATCGACACCCGCACGCCGGCGGCGGTCGAGCCGGTGAACGAGACCATGTCCACGTCCGGATGCCGGGCCAGGGCTTCGCCGACCTTGGCACCGGGTCCGCTGACCAAGTTGAAGACCCCGGCCGGCAGGCCGATAGCGTCGATCATTTCGGCCAGCAGGAAGGCATGCAGCGGGGTTTCCTGGCTCGGCTTGACCACCACCGTGCAACCCGCCGCCAGGGCCGGCGCTAGCTTGCCGATCAGTTGATGCAGCGGGTAATTCCACGGGTTGATAAAGGCACAGACGCCCACCGCTTCGCGGATCACCAGGGAGTTGCCGACTTCGCGCTGCTGCTCCATCAGCGCGGCGATTTCGGCGTAGCTGAGCAAGCCCTCCAGCGGACCGTCGACCTGCACCGACTGGCACCATTGCACCGGCATGCCCAGCTCGGCGGTGATCAGCGCGGCCATCTCCCCGGCGCGGGCCTTGAGTTGCTGGCCCAGCGCGAGGATATAAGCGGCGCGCTCACTGGCCGGGGTTCGCGACCAGTTGGGAAAGGCCCGGCGTGCGGCGGTGACGGCGTGTTCGACATCCCGTTCATCACCGAGGGGGACGTGCCCGGTGATGGCTTCGGTCGCCGGGTTGATCACCTCGGCGACACCGCTGCCATGGGGCATGACCCAGTCACCGTTGATATACAGATGGGTGTAGGTGCTCATTGTTATTGTTCTCCATCAGTCGGTCTGGAAAGTCTGTCTGGCAGTGTGGCGAGCGGGCTTGCCACAAAGACTCAGCGAGCGCAGGCGTGCTTCAGCTCGATCAGGGTCACACCGGCATGGGCGAAACCCGCCCGCAGGTCGCGCTCCAGCTCATCCAGGCTCAGCGGCTCGCACACGGTGCAGCCGAACGCCCGGGCCAGCAGCGCGAAATCCGGATTGCGCGGCAATACCCCCACCGGCTCGATATCCAGGTTGAGCATGTCGTCGCGGATCTGCCCGAGGGCGTCGTTGTTCCAGAGCAGCACCACCAGCGGGCTGTCCAGCTCCTCGACGGCGGTGGCCAACTCCTGGACCGTGTAGAGAAAACCGCCATCCCCCACCAGCACCAGGGCGGGACGCTGCGGGGCGCCGAACTTGGCACCGATCCCCGCCGGCAACCCGTAACCCAGGGTGCCGTAGCCGGTGGGGTGCAACCAACTGCGCGGGGCCCGGCTGGCAAAGGCGTAGTTGCCGGTGTAGGCCAACTGGGTCATATCACTGCTGATCACGGTGTTCGCCGGCATCGCCGCCGCAATGCGGTCGAGAATGTGCTGGTGGATGCTCTGCAACGGAGCATGGCCGGCGCGCACAGCGGCTCTCAAGGTCGCCACCGCCGTCACCGCTTCCCGGGCATCCCGGGGCTGCAGCGGCAGGCGTGTCAGCAAGTCGGCGAGGGTCTGTTGCGCATCCCCGTGCAAGGCCACGGCACAGGGATAGAAATCGTTGAACTTGCGCGGGTCGATATCGACCCGGATCACTTCGCCACTCAGCGGCAGGCGTTCACGCCAGTAATCGGTATCGGCCATTTCGGTGCCGACCGCGAGCACCACATCGGCTTGCGCGATCAGTTCCCAGCCCGGCTCGACGCACAGGCTTGAACCGGCATTCAACGGCGCATCCGGGGCCAGCAGACCTTTACCGGCGACGCTGGTGAACAACGGCGCGGCCAGGCGTTCGCTCAAGGCCTGCAATTGGGCCCCGGCGGCCAGCGCGCCGCCACCGGCGATGATCATCGGCCGCCGGGCCTGTTGCAGCCGCCGGGCGGCCTCTTCCAGTGCCTGGGCGCTCGGCAACCCGCGCCCGGGGCGGCGCACAACCTCATGGCTCCAATCACGGCTGATCGATCCGGCCAGCACATCCAGCGGCACCGAAATATGCACCGGGCGCGGCCGCTCGCTGTCGAACACGGCGAAGGCGCGGGCGATCAGTTCCGGCAGGTCATCGGTGCTCAGGGCCACCGCGGAAAACGCGGTGATGGGCGCGGTGATCGCCCGCTGGTCCTGGGTTTCATGCAGACAACCCCAGCCTTTGCCCAGGCTGGCAGTGTGGTTGACGCTGGAAATCACCAGCAGCGGAATCGAGTCGGCGTAGGCCTGGCCGATGGCGGTGGCGGCATTGGTCACGCCGGGGCCGCTGATGATGAAGCAGACACCGGGCTTGCCGCTGACCCGGGCATAACCGTCGGCCATGAAACCGGCACCCTGTTCGTGGCGGGTCAGCACATGCCGGATGCCGCTGCCGGGCAGGCCGCGATACAGCTCCAGGGTGTGCACGCCGGGAATGCCGAACACCGTGTCGACACCATAGTGGGCCAGCAGGCGTACCAGGGCCTGGCCGCCGGTGAGCGGGGTGGAAGCAGCTTGCGGGGTCGATTGGGAGATCATGGTAGCCCTCGTCTTGTTGTTCTGCGTGATGGGGGACCGCTCGACGATATTAAACACTTGTTCAATAGCATGGCAATCCTTTCACGGAGCCCCCAAAAAAGCCGCCAATTCGATCCAACCCATTGTTTTAAAAAGCAATAAACCCATCGCTGATTGCGCCCGGCGCGGACCTGTTACATCTTTGAACATCCTCGCCTCCAGCATTAATTACCGCCCGCCGCCTTGGGCTTGCGCGTTGAATGACGTCCATCACGCAACGACAAGGACCCTCGACATGAGCCCTCCGATCACCCCGAGCGAGCCCCCCGCAGGCGCCGCCGCGTCGGTTTCACTGGAACACGCCATCGAGCATTTTCTCCGCGACCTGCCCGACGAGACCGCCCGACGCATTCGGCTTGCCAGCGGTATCGACAGCCCCGCCTTGCGCGCCGCCTACAGCGAATCCCGACAGGTGCCGGCGCTGCTGCTCGACACCCGCGCACGCTTCGAACTGGAGCAGGAGATACAGCACTTCATCGACGGGCTGAGCCATGACCCTGCCCCCATCTCCGGGGTGACGTCCCTGTACTGGCAGTTGCAACTGGTCAGCCTGGAACTGATCTGGCCAGCGACGAGTGTGTTGCAGGTGTACGACTCCCCCGGGGATTCGGCCGCCGCCGAGTACGGCCCCGACCTGTCACCCAGCCTGCCGAGGGTGCGGGTCAGCCGGGCCCGGGTGCTCGATGGCACGCTGTGGAGCAGCGTTCTGCAACACATGAGCCCGGCCCAGAAAGAGTCACTGCTGGGCGCGCAGTACGCCACCCTCGAGACCCAGTTGTCGGCGCTCAAGCGCAAGGCTGCCCCCCTGCTGTCCTCTCGCCGGGAGGAACTGTTCGACAACCTCCATGCCTTCAGGCAGCAATCCCGTGATCCGCTGGTGAATCTGCTGCGCACCCGAATCCCCTTGCTCTCCCTGTCGGCGGCCCAGGAACTGCTCGCCAACTCGACCGAGCCTGACCTTCAGTCGCTGAAACTGTCCGAGGGCGAACTGAGCGAGCGTCAACGGCTCGACGCCCACTGGTATCTGCAAGAGGAACGCCTGAACCAGGCCTATGAGGGTCTCTTTCTGCAGAGCCGGCAGCGCAACGACGACACTCACCGGCTGATACTGCACACCCTCGCCACCTTGCCGAACTGGCCGCCGAGCGGTGTGCGGCTGGACCTGCGCGACCAGACGCCGGACGGCGCCCTCCTGACCAGCGTCGGCGACCCACAGGCACAACAGATCCACCTCATCCTGCGCCGCGATGGCCACTTCACCCTGCATGCCGCCGAAGGTCTGGTGCAAGCACCGAAGCCCGACCTGCCCGCGGTCCTGGCGACCCTGCCCGACTCGCTGCGCAACCGACTCGGCCTGACGGACCGCCAGGCCATCCAGCGCCTGCTACGCCAGCACCCTCCTCTTTCACGCGCCCATCTACGCGCCTTGCTAGGACTCCCCCCCATGGAACCCTCACACCGTCTTTCCGATGGCAATGGCTACCAACAGGATCCCTCCACCAGCTTCGCCGCCCCCGACCCACTCGCCCAGAGCCAGCGAGCCACCTTCGATGCCCTGGCCGCCACCAATGAACGCACCCTGCTGCTGGCGCGCCAGCAGCCTAATTTCCGCTGGTTCGCCGCGCTGCTCCTGGGCCGGCAACTGGCGCGCGACTTTCCCCAGGCGGCCTCGAAGGATCCCGATGGGATCTTCCTCAACACCTATGAGCAAACCCTGTACTGGCCCCTGTCGGACACCGAAGAACGCGGCGAGCAGGTCCGCTATCGCGCTGTCAGGCAGTCGCGCACGCTGACGGAGGTCTTTACCCGGCACCTGGCCGGCAATGTCCAGACGTTCGACCCGGCCACGAACGGCTTCTACGCCAACCCAACCGACGCCTACGCCGAACAGCAACTGAGTGGCCTGGACCTCGGGCGCTTCGGCAAAACCCTGGATGACGCGAGCCTTGGCTTCGACACGCGTCTTGCAGAACACCTGGACAGTTTCTGGATCAGTGCCGCGCCGCTGCTGCGGGAAAACCTGCAGACCCAGATTCGCCTGGAAGCGCAGTTGCGCGAACTGGATCTGAACCTGGATAAAAGCAACCGGGAGGACCTGGAGCGGGTCCTGGACCACCCCACCCATGAGCAACGCCTGAAAAAATTCCCCGGGAGCGGGCCGGTTCATGTCTACCGGATCGCCTTGCAACCGCAGGGCCTGATTCTGCAAGGCTGCCTGGTCATCACCCGCAGTCCCGATGAGGACACTTACAAACTGCCTGCGTTGCTCTATCAGATCGGTCGCGGCCTGGAGCAATTCACTTCGTTGCAGGCACTGAGGAAGAGCCTGGTCCAGCGCCTCGATGACGAGGTCGAGCGCGAATCGCTGCTCGATCTGCTGCCGCAGAGCCAGCGCACCTGGAGTCCCGCGAGCGCTGCCGATCGCAGCGCGCCGTTCAGCTTCCGGATCGAAGAAGGCGATCCCTTCCAGCGCCTGGTGGACGGCCTGCTCGCCAAGCAGAAAGCCGATTTCATCGATACCTGGCGCTTCGCCAAAGGCGCTCCGGGCCTGCACAATGATGTCGGCGAGTTCGCCCGGCAAGTGAACGGCGCCATCAGCCTGGCCAGGTTGCTGGATATCGTCCCGGTCCTCAGGCGGCGCAATCGCGACCTGATGTTCAGCGACCTGTTGAACCGAATCAACAGCATCAGCCCGGACGAACAGACCCGACTTGCCGCCTTGTGGCGGCCCACCCTGGAAGCCAACCCGGTCCCGGCTTCGCTCAGCGACCTGCCGGTCCTCAAGGCCTACGCCGCCGGTCTGCTGAAGACTCATCTGCAACAGCACTATCCCCAGGTCCTGATCGCCCCCGACAACATCGTGGTGCATGTCACTCGCACCACCCACCACCTGAGCCCGGCCTGGCAAAGCCATCCACCGGTCGACAGGGTACGTGCCCCCCGCAGTCTGTCGTTGACAGCCCTGGCGCTGGAGAACATCAAGGGCGTGCGCCTGGGCGAAACGGTCCGTTACAAGGCCGAAATCAGCAATCCGACAGGGCCTGCATTCAGCCTATCGGACAGCCAGGTGCGGGGTATCGTCACCGCCGTGGACGCACCTGGCCGCTACAAGACGCTGCTTGAGCAGAAACTGCTGGGCCCGGACCATGCGTCGCTGCGCGCGACCTGGCTCGAAGGGCAACGGGCACGGATGAAGCTGCAGGCCTATGTCGCGCGCCTGAGCGGGGATTTTCTCGATCCCAAGGACAGCGCCCTGGAGCGTGGCTACAGGCGCATCGAACATCTGCTCAAGTACCCCTCGGCACAGCGCCGCCCGCTGCTGGATGGCTACGCGGTCCACGCCAACTACCTGATGCTCGGCGGTACGGACCAGGCACGCAACGGCATGACCATCGACGAGGTACTGGTCATCAGCACCAACGCCCCCGCCAGCACCTTGTTGCTCTACACGCCGCAAGCTCCCGATGGGAAAGCCTGGCGCGAGCTGGCGGATGCCTCGGCGATCAAGGCGTTGCTACGCCGGCAAGACTGGAAGAACTACTGTATCGCACGGGCCGCCCGGAACGAACAATGGGACCCAGCCAAGCTGTTCGCCCGTCAATTCCCGCTGGTCCGTTACGTTCCCATCGAAGGCGATCTGTTCACCACGCTGTACGAGGCCAGGGCCAGGCATCTGATCAACAGCGTGGAATACTTCGCAGCCAGCAACCAACGGGTGGGCAGTGAAACGCTCTGGTACTGGATCAACGCGGGCTGGCGCTTCGTCATGGAGGTAGTCCTCGCCGCTGCCCCCTTGCAGCTCAGCCTGCCGGTCTATCTGTTGCGTGGCATGTACGGCCTGGCCAACTTCGGCCAGGCACTTGCCCTGGGTCATCATCAGGAAGCCGAGGAGGCGCTGATCCAGACGCTCCTTGACGCCGCGGCACCCTTTCCAATGCAACCGATCAGGCCCCTGTTGCGGCAGCTACGGTCGCTTCCCGGCGCGAAGACTTCCCGTCTGGTCAAGACCAGCCGGATCGGCGACGACGGTCTCCGAGAATCGCTGCTGACCGCGGAGCCTTCGACGGCGACATCCCTCAGGTCCCTGGCCTCGGACCTCAAGGACTATGAAGTTCGCACGCCGCCGGAACTGGACTATACCCGCAACGGGCTGTTCGTCGACCGCGCGACACGCAAGGAACAGTACGTGAAACTGGAAGGCAAGTGGTACCGCACCGGCTCCCGGGGTGACAAGCGCTACGTGCTCAAGGAACACTACTGGGCGGAAGACATCGAGCTCGTCCAGGTCGGCAACCATTGGCAGGCCCTGCCCAGGAATCGCCTGCTGGGCGGCGCACCCGAGACGGTCGGCACCGCACGTTATGAGATCCCGGCCGCTCACCGGGGGGCGCTCGAAGAGATCATTCGCTCGACCACCGCAAGGCTTGATCCTGCTTGGGTTGTTCCGAGTGCTACCGCACTGGAGCGGCAGGCCGCCGCGCAAGTGCACTCAATCTCGCAACGGTTGCTTGAAGACGCACACAGTTTCTTCGCCGAAAGACCGCTCCCCGTGGCCAGAACACTGGCGCCCGACCTGCTGGAGGCCGGGCTGGCAACACAACTGATCGGACGTGGCTACCGGACCGGGAACGGTATCGTCCTCAGTGCCGCCTACCGGGGAAGAGGCGGCCGCAGGTTCCTGATCGACAACATGCAGTCGCTCGCCACGGAACACCAGGTCAAGACCCTGTACCTGGAAAACCTCCTGACGGACTTCGACCAGGTTCACCTCAATGATTTCCATCGTACCGGCGTCATGCCCCAACGCCTGAGGGACACACTGAGACGGCAGGATGCCGCTCAGGGCATCGACCCGAACGGCCCGCACGCATTGCATGAGGTGATTCGCAGCGCCCAGGAGAATGGCATTCGCGTCCAGGCGCTCGACTGTGCCACGAGCTACCGCCAGGGCCTGGGCGGCTACACCCCGGATCGGGCCAAAACCCTGAAATACTATGGCCGCCAAGTCATCATTGCGGACCAACTGCAACAGGGCCCGCATCGCTGGATGGCCCTGACCCAGGACTCACACGCCGGCGCCCTGCGCCGCGAGCCGGGCCTGGCCGACCTGTTGGGGGCCGTCAACCTGCGAACTGTCGATGTCGGCGGGCAACCCTTGCCGTTGCGCGTCCTGCGTGATCCAGGAGAGTTCACCCAAGGCAAATACGCACAGGATATCCAGCCAGTACAAGGCGATGCGAAGCTGGAAGTGAACGTGGCGCCCCAAGCTCTGCCCCAGGTACCGAAGCCTCACAGGGGGCTGCTGATCAAGCCCGGGGATTTCCTACTCGAACAAACCGGCGATCAGTACACGATCGTCTACCGGCCGATCGATCCCCAGAACCCTGGACGCCAGTTGGTCGCGCGGGAGCAGCCGGTGATACGGAGCCAGCTTCCCGACGGTTCAGAGGTGTTTCATATCGATCTCGAGGGCCCTCTGAACATCAAGATCCGTGGAATCCAATACAAAAGCATTGACGACCTGATATGGGTACTCAAGCAAGCCGATATGCAACAAGTGGTCGAACTCAGCAGCGTCAACTACCTGCGCCAGCCCAGGCTCGACACCCATCCAAAACTCACCCAGGCAGGCATGTTCACTATCGAAATGGCCCCGCAGGGGCCTGTGATCATCAATCGTTCCAAGAACCGCGCCCTGGTCACGACGCTTATCCGAACCGACAGGGGCACTGGCAAGTTCTATATCGTTCATCCGCGCTGGGGATTCAACGAAACCCGGCTGTTCGCCAGCATCGACGACCTGAGCCAGGCGCTGGTCAAGGAGGTGGCGCTGGTACGCCTGGTCGAATCCACCAACGTCTGATTCAAGCCGCCCTTGAGGTCCGGGCGGTGAACAGATAGCCCGCCCCATGGATGGTCATGATCAGTTCCGGCGCGGCCGGGTTGTCATGGAGCTTGCGCCGCAGGCGCCCGACCAGGACATCGATGGAGCGGTCGCTGGGCAGCCATTCGCGGTTGCGCAACTGCTCCATCAACTGGTCGCGGCTCAGCGTGTGGCCACTGTTGCGCATAAACACGTTGAGCAACTGGAACTCACCGTGGCTGAGCAGGGTTTCACTGCCGTCGCCGGCCTTCAGGCGACGGCGGTCGGCGTCCAGGGTCCAGTCGGCGAAATGCTCGAGGTGCGGGCTGGACAGCGTCGACATGACCGGTTGCAGGTGACACACCCGGCGCGTCAGGTTGCGTGCACGGGAAACCAGCTCGCGCAGATTCAGGGGCGTATCCAGGTAGTCGTCGGCACCGCACTCCAGGCCGGCGATCCGCTCGGCATCGTCGTTGTGCTCGCCGATGAGGATGATCCCGATCTCCGAGCGCTGCCGCCATTGGCGGGTCAGGTACAGGCTGTCCGCCCCCGGCAGCTGCCTATCGAGCAACACCAGCGCCACCGGGGAATGGCTCAGGCAGGCCTCGGCCTGCTCGGCGGAGTCGACACAGTGAACTTCATACCCATCCTGGGTCAGACACGCCTCCAACTGTTCACGGATCAGCCGATCGTCCTCGACGATCAGCACGCGCGGCATCACCTTCATGACCTGGCTCCTGTTCGTGCCGCGAACGGCCGATGCTTGGAATTATGCGAAGCGGTAGGCATTTGCGATGCACTGTAGCGCTTGTTGAACAGTTGATCAACAAGCCGCGAAAAGCTATTGGATGAAACGCCGGTAGCCGCCCATTTGCAGGCCATCGACCCAGGCTTCACAGATCTGCACGCCCTGGGCCGGGGAAAAGGTGCTGGGGTTGAGCCCGCATTCCAGCCACAGGCCGTCGAGCAAGGCGCTCAGGCCGATGGCCGCCAGGCCGCTATCGAACCCGCTCCAACCCTCCTCTTCGGCCAGTAGGGTCAGGGCATTGCCCACGATGGTGCGGTACTCGCCATAGGAGTGATCGTGCGCGCGGTTGATGGCCTCGGCGGTTTTCACCGCGCCCCAGAACGCCAGCCAGGCTTCGAGCAGTTCGGGGTCGAGCAGGCGCTCGGAGAACGACGCTTCGAAAAACGCCGACAGGTGCCGGCGGGCGCCACTGCCCGCCTTCGCCACCGAGTCGCGCAACAGGCCCATGACCTGCCCGGTGATCTGCAGGTAGGCATCGGCCACCAGTTCGTCCTTGCCGGCGTAGTGATGGCTGATCAAGCCCACCGACACCCCGGCTTCGGCGCAGATCTTGCGGATCGAGGTGCCGACAAAGCCGTACTTCTTCAGGCAACGCAAGGTCGCGGCGACCAGATTGGCCTTGCGCAATTCGGGGTCCATACGCAGAAAACGCGCTTCCTCGGCCATAGTGCTCCTGCCCTCTTCAAGGTCGATGGCTGACTGTACAACGTCATGTCAGCGGATGGGATACAGCGCCTCGTCGAACTGTGCCAGGCGCGGGAAGACCAGGGGACTGTCCTGGTCGAGGTTTTCCAGGCGCTGATGGTAACCGACCAGGAATTGCTCGCGGGCATCGGCACTGATATAGGGCACGTGCCAGGCCACGAACGGCGGCAGCACGTCGAGTCCGACATAGGCCAGGGTGCCACGCAGCAGCGGGCGCAACATGTCTTCCAGTGGGCCGTGGATCGCGTCCTCGCCGAACATGTGCTCGCGCCCGCCGAGGGTGACGCTGACCAGCGCTTTCTTGCCCGCCAGGCCGCCCTGGTCGTAGAAGCGCTTGCCGCCGTAGCAGACGCCGGACACCAGCACCCGGTCGATCCAGCCCTTGAGGATGGCCGGCACGGAGAACCAGTAGATCGGGAAATTGAGGATCAGCAGGTCGGCCCAGAGCAGCTTGTCCAGTTCCTCCTGGATGTCCGGGGCGAGGCTCCGGGTCTTGACGCCGAGCCGTTGTTCCAGGGCGTAGACCAGGTAGTCGGGGTTGTCCCGGGCGGAGAAGTCCTCGGCGCTGGCGACCGGGTTCCAGTGCATGGCGTAGAGGTCGGACACGTTCACGGTGTGGCCCTGGGCTTGCAGGGTCTGGACCGCCTGGTCACGCAGCGCGGCGGTGAAGGATTGCGGTTCGGGGTGGGCGTGGACGATCAGTACGTTCATAAGGGGTTCCTGGGGGTCGAAAAATCTGTTTTCAGATCGGTCACTTATCTTGAAAACACCTTCCCCCTGTAGGAGCCGGCTTGCTGGCGATGAGGCCCTTGAATCATGGGGTGACCGTCAGGCCGCCATCGCTGGCAAGCCAGCTCCTACAGGGTTTTGCGTAATGCACAGAATCCGTGTTTGACGCCGGACTGTAGGAGCAGGCTTGTCGGGGCGCCGCATCGCAGCGATGAGGCCAGCAAGATCGCCAAAAACCTCAAGCCAGACGAATCAAGGCATCCACCGCCACCGCGCCCTCAGCGTTGACCAGCAGCGGATTCACATCCAGCTCCAGCAGCGCTCCGGCGTTTTCACAGGCGTAGTCCGCCACCGCGCGAATCGCCTTGACCAGGGCCAACATGTCTACTGCGGGCCCGCCACGAAAGCCGGTCAGCAGCGGCGCACAGCGCAAGCCCAGCAGCGCCTGGTGAATGGCCTGGTCGGTGGTCGGCAGCAACAGGCTGCAACTGTCCTTGAGCAACTCCACCAGAATCCCCCCGGCGCCGATCACCAGCGCCAGGCCGAAACCGGCTTCGCGCTTGATGCCGACAATCAGCTCCGCCAACGGCGCCGAGGCCATGCGCTCCAACAGCACCTGGTCGAAGACCAGCCCCGGCGCATGCCGGGCCAGGTTGCCACGCATCGTCTCGAGCGCGACCTGCAACGCCGCCTCGTCCTTGAGGTTGAGGGCGACGCCACCGGCCTCGGTCTTGTGCGGCAAGTCGGCGCTGACCACCTTGAGTACCAGCGGATACCCCAGGTTGCGCGCCTCGGCCAAGGCCTGCTCCGGAGGGCACAGTCGACCTTCGGGCAACGGCAGGCCGAAGAGTCGCAAGGCCTGCTTGGATTGCCATTCATCCAGCAGCCGGCCGCTGCCCGCCCACGCGCGGGGGCACACGAGCGCCAACGCCGCCTCGCCCCCCGCCAGCAAAGCCTCGCGCCGACGGCGGTAATGCGCGATCCGGCCCCAGGCCGCCAACCCATCCTCCACCCCTTGCAGCGCCGGTACGCCGTGTGCGTGCAGACGCTCGCGGGCATGGGCCGGCAGCAACTCGGGAAAGGCCGAGGCGACGAAACCGCGCTTGCCATGCCGCTCCAGGCATTCGCAATACAGCTCCAGCAAGAGGTCGCACTCCTTGCGCTCGCCGGTAAATTGCGCCGGATAATCGAGCACCAGCAAGGCGGCATCGGCCGGGGTACGCAAGGCACTTTCCAGCATCTTCTCCAGGGCGTCGCGATCGCCCCAGATCGCCGTGGTGAAGTCCAACGGATTGACCAGGTTGGCGTAGCCGGGCAGCACCTGCGCCAGCTCGCTGCGCTGGCCGTCGTCCAGTGCGGGCAAGGTCAGGCCGTTGCGCTCGGCATAATCGGCGATCAACCCCGCATCGCCACCGGAGCAGGCCAACCCGGTCAGGCTCGGCCCCGCCGGCAAATGACCGCAGGCCGCGGCCTTGAGGGTTTCGACAAAACTCACCGGGCCACTGACCCGGATCACCCCGAGGCGCTCGAACAGGCTGTCATACAGCGCATCGGAACCGGCCAGGGAACTGGTGTGACTGAGGGCCAGTTCGGCACCGATCTGCGAAACCCCGGTTTTCAGGGCGATCACCGGAATGCCTTTCTCCAGCGCCTTGTACGCGGCACGGGCAAAGCCCTGGACGTTCTTCAAGCCTTCCAGGTGCAGGCCGATGGCGGTGACGCGCGGCTCATCGAGCAGCACATCCATCAATTCCGCCACGCCCAGTTGCGCCTGGTTCCCCACCGAGGCCATGTAGGCCAGGGGCAACGAACGGTCGCTCATGGACAGGTTGTAGGCGAAGTTGCCACTCTGGGTCAGCACCGCCACGCCCTTCTCCACCGCCTTGCCGCCATGGGCCACGGGCCACAGAGCGACGTTGTGCAGGTAGTCGAGCAAGCCGTAGCAGTTGGGCCCGAGCAGCGCCATCTCGCCCGCCGCCTGCAGCAGTTGTTCCTGCAAGGCCTGCCCCGCTTCACCGGTTTCGGCAAAGCCGGAGGCATAGCAGATCGCCCCGCCCGCGCCCCGGGCCGCCAGTTCGGCGACGCAGGCCAGGGTCAGTTCACGGTTGGTGGCGATAAACACCGCGTCGGGTCCACAAGGCAGGTCTGCGACCGACGCCACGCAGGGAATGCCGTCGAGCTCGGCATGCTGCGGGTTGACCAGCCACATCCGGCCCTGGAAGCCGCCGTCGGCGCAGCGCTTGAACGCCCGCGCCATGCTGCGCCCGCCGACGAACGCCAGGTGGCGCGGCGCGAGCAGGCGCTTGAGGTTGTCTCTGATGGACATCGTGTTCTCCTGGTCCGATCAGCGCAGCAGTGGCCGCAGCAGTTCACGGGAAATGATGTGGCGCTGGATTTCCGAGGTGCCTTCCCAGATCCGCTCGATCCGCGCATTGCGCCAGATCCGCTCCACCGGTCCTTCGTCCATCAGGCCCATGCCGCCGAAGATCTGCACCGCTTCGTCGGCGGCACGCCCCAGCACTTCGCTGGCGAACAGCTTGGCCATGCCGGCCTCGCCGTCGGTCATGGTGCCCTGGTCCATTTTCCAGGCGGTGTGCAGGGTCATCAGTTCGGCAGCGCGGATTTGCGTGGCCATGTCCGCCAGCTTGAAGGAGATGCCCTGGTAAGTGCCAATGGCCTGGCCGAACTGCTTGCGATCGGCCGACCATTGCAGCGCCACATCCAGCGCGCGCTGGGCCTGGCCGACACAGTTGGCCGCGACCATCACCCGGCCGGCGGTCAACCAGGCATTGGCGACCTCCCAGCCCTTGCCGACTTCGCCGAGGACCTTGGAGGCCGGGACGCGGCAGTCGTCGAAGAAGATCTCGCTGGTGTGATAGCCGCGGTTGCTCACGCATTTCGGGCCACGGCGAATGGTCATGCCGGGGGTGTCGCGGTCCACCAGGAACGAGGTCACGGCGTTGCGCTTGCGGCCGTTGTGTTCGTAGGTGTCGGTCACCGCGAAGACGATGGCGAAGTCCGCATGCCCGGCATGGCTGATGAAATGCTTGCTGCCATTGAGCACGAAGTCATCGCCATCGCGTACCGCGCGGGTCTTGATCGCGTTGGCATCGGAACCGGCGCCCGGTTCGGTCAGGGCGAAACAGTCGACCTTTTCACCGCGCACGCACGGCAACAGGTAGTCCTCAATCTGCGCGCCGGTGCAGGCCATCAGGATCTTCGAAGGCCGGGCGACGAACACGTGCAGCGCCCAGGACACCTTGGACAGCTCGCGCTCGATCAGGGCCTGGGACAGGTAATCGAGACCGCCGCCGCCGACTTCCTCCGGCATGTTGAAGGCATAGAAACCCGCGGCAATGGCCTTGGCGCGAATCTGCGCGGCCAGCTCCGGCGGTACCGCGTCGGCGCGGTCAACGGCTTCTTCATGGGGCAGCAGCTCTTTCTCGACAAAGCTGCGCACCGCGTCGACCAGCATGTCCTGCTCTTGGGTCAGTTGGAAATTCATGGAATACCTGCTGTTCGATTACTGGCCGATAAAATGGGGGAGGCGTTTTTCCACGGCGGCCTGCAGCGCTTCGGCGCCATCGCGGCTGCGGCCGCAGAGCAGTCCGGCGGCCTGTTCGGCCTGGAGCTGTTCGGCCAGGCTGCGCTGGACGCCGTCGCGGATCAGCACCTTGGTCTGGGCAAAAGCGAAGGTCGGACCCGCCGCCAGTCGAGCGGCCAGTTCGGCGACGGCGGATGGCAGTTGCTCATCGGCGCAGACCTCACTCACCAGGCCCGTGGCCAGGGCGCGGTCGGCGCCCCAGAGTCCGTCGAGGAACAGCAGGCGCTTGGCCTGCTCCGTGCCGATCAGCCGCGGCAGGTGCCAACTGGCCCCGGCGTCCGGCGAATAGGCCATGCCGGTGTAGCCGGCCTTGAACCGCGCCGATTGCGCGGCCAGGCGGAAATCGCAGCACAGGCTCAGGTCCATCCCGGCCCCCACCGCCGTACCGTTGATGGCGGCAATGGTCGGCTTGGCGAAGCCGTGCAGGCGGTTCATCAGGACATGGGCGGTTTCGGTCCAGCCGTAGCTTTCGAGGATCCCGCGGCGTTCGGCATCGGCCCATTCGGCGAGGTCCGCGCCGGCGCAGAAGCTGCGTCCGCTGCCGGTCAGCACCAGTACCCGTACCGCCGGGTCGGCGGCGTGGCGATCGAGCAGGTCGATCAGTGCCTTGAGGGTGGGAATGTCCAGCGCATTGCGTTGCTCGGGACGGTTGAGGGTGATCCGGGCGATGCCGGCCTCGACCGTGTCGAGCAGTGTCGGGTGGGAGGTCATGAAGGGCCCTCGTCTTGTTGTTCTTGAGCGTGAGGTGAAGTGCTGGCGTCGATACTAAACAAGTGTTCAGTAAGACCGCAATCTCTCGGAAAAATCCGGGGAGCGCCGGATTTAAAGGGCAAGTCATTGATTGAAAATGAGATTTATAAAATCGAAAGCGATGCTGCGGGCAAGTTGTTACATCTTCGAACAACTCCCCCTGATGACGGCCCTGGCGGCGAGGCAGGCGAAACAGAGGGCTCGGGACAATCAACACGGCTGATATCGACTATGCCTGTGATCGTCTTACTCCGGCGCCCGCCAGTCTCTAGACTCGCTTTCCACCTGTTCCAGAGCCTTCGCCGATGAATACCCAGACTCACGCCGCCCCCGTCATGACCCGTGCCCTGGTGATGCTCTTCGCTTTCTGCTGCGGCGCCATCGTGGCCAACATCTACTACGCCCAGCCGATCATCGAACTCATCGCCCCGGACCTCGGTATCTCCGCCCACAGCGCCAGCCTGATCGTGTCCCTGACCCAGATCGGCTACGCCCTGGGCCTGTTTTTCCTGGTGCCGCTGGGCGACCTGCTGGAAAACCGCAAACTGATGCTCGGCACCGCGATGATCGCGGTGATCAGCCTGGTGGCCGCCGGCCTGGCCCGGCAGCCCGGGGTGTTCCTGGTGGTGTCGCTGCTGATCGGCTTCAGCTCGGTCTCGGTACAGATCCTGATCCCCCTGGCCGCCCACCTGGCCCCTGAAGAATCCCGCGGACGCGTGGTGGGCGGGATCATGGGCGGCCTGCTGCTGGGCATCCTGCTGGCACGGCCACTGTCCAGCGTGGTCGCCGATCACTTCGGCTGGCGCACGGTGTTTATCGCCGCCGCCGTGCTGATGCTGTTCATCATGCTGGTGATCCTCACCACCATGCCCAAGCGCCAGCCCAGCCACAGCGCCAGCTATGGGCAACTGCTGGGGTCGCTGGGGAAACTGTTCCGCGACCAACCGGTGCTGCGTCAACGCGCCTGGTACCAGGGCCTGATGTTCGCCACCTTCAGCCTGTTCTGGACCGCCGTGCCCCTGGAGCTGTCGCGGGTCCACGGCCTGTCGCAGTCCGAGATCGCCCTGTTCGCCCTGGTCGGTGCGATGGGCGCCCTCGCCGCGCCGCTGGCCGGTCGACTGGCGGATGCCGGGCATACCCACCGGGCGTCCTGGCTGGCGATGTTGCTGGCGACCCTGAGCTTTGCCCCGGCATTGATCCATCCGGCCTACAGTGTGATCGGCCTGGCGGTGACCGGCGTGCTGCTGGACTTCGCGGTGCAGATGAACATGGTGCTCGGACAGCGCTCGGTCTACGCCCTCGACGCCGCCAGCCGCGGTCGCCTCAACGCCCTGTACATGACCAGCATCTTCATCGGCGGCGCCAGCGGCTCGGCCCTGGCCAGCATGCTGTATGAACAAGGCGGCTGGCTGGCGATCATGGCGCTGGGCAGCGCGATGCCGCTGGTGGCGCTGTTGAGTTTCC
This sequence comes from Pseudomonas batumici, assembly GCF_000820515.1. Taxonomy (GTDB): domain Bacteria; phylum Pseudomonadota; class Gammaproteobacteria; order Pseudomonadales; family Pseudomonadaceae; genus Aquipseudomonas; species Aquipseudomonas batumici. Next base: position 84,082 of record NZ_JXDG01000031.1, read on the forward strand.
TGACCGTAGCCAATCGCCAGAAGCGTCAGATGGCGCTGGCATAATCCCGACAAAGACAACGTTCCCCTTGTATGATCTGCGCTTTGCACACCACAGGGCGTGGATCATGACCGCAACGAAAGACCGGGTTCGCATCGTCGACAGCACCGTCCTCTCAGACGACTGGTACCTGCTGAAGAAAACCACCTTCGACTTCCTGCGCAGTGACGGCACCTGGCAGCGGCAAAGCCGCGAGACCTATGACCGTGGCAATGGCGCGACCATCCTGCTGTTCAACCGCGAAAAACAGACCGTGGTGCTGACCCGGCAATTCCGCTTCCCGGTGTTCGTCAACGGCCATGACGGCATGCTGGTGGAAGCTGCCGCCGGCCTGCTGGAGAACGCCTCGCCCGAGGACCGCATCCGCGCCGAAGCCGAGGAGGAAACCGGCTACCGCGTGCAGAACGTGCAGAAGATCTTCGAGGCCTACATGAGCCCGGGCTCGGTGACCGAGAAACTGCATTTCTTCCTCGGCGAATACGATGGCGACAGCAAAGTCAGCCACGGTGGCGGCCTGGAAGCCGAGGGCGAGGACCTGGAGGTGCTGGAGCTGTCCCTGGACGACGCGCTGCACGCCGTGCGACGCGGGGAAATCGTCGATGCCAAGACCATCATGCTGTTGCAGTACGTGGCCTTGAACAAGACCCTCGACACCCCGCGCTGATCCCGGCTCACACTGGCGCGTAGGGCAAGGCCCGCTTGTGCGCGGTCCTGGCGTAGGCCGCCTCGATGATTGCGCGGGCCTGCGCCGACACCGGCTGCCCCATCAGGTAGGCATCGATCTCGGCATAGCTGCAGCCATAGGCGACCTCGTCCGGCTTGCCGGGCAGCAGCTCCTCCAGATCGGCCGTCGGCGCCTTGTACACCAGTTGCTCCGGCGCCCCCAGCGCCGAAGCCAGCCGACGCACCTGGCCCTTGGTCAAGCCGGACAAGGGCGCCAGGTCGCAGGCACCGTCGCCGAACTTGGTGAAGAAGCCCATCAACGCCTCGGCGGCGTGATCGGTGCCGACCACCAGCCCGTTGACGAAGTTGGCGAGCGCGTACTGGGTCATCATCCGGGCCCGGGCCTTGACGTTGCCTTTGACGAAATCCACCTGCACCGGCGTTGCTTCCAGGCCCTCGACGTCAAGACTGCCCATCAACCCCTCCACACAGGCCGAGATATTCGCGGTGCTGACCTGGTCCGGCCGGATAAACGCCAGGGACGCCTGGGCGTCGCTTTCGTCGGCCTGGGTCCGGTATGGCAGGCGCATTGCGATAAAGCGGGCCGTGCCACCCTCCTCCCGCAACTGCTCCACCGCCAACTGACACAGCCGACCGGCCGTCAGTGAGTCGACGCCGCCGCTGATCCCGAGCACCAGCGCCTCGCAACCGGAGCGTTTCAACACCGCCTTGATGAAATCGATGCGGCGGGCCAGTTCTGCCGTCTCGTCGCCCTGTGCCAGTTGCCGGTTCACCCCAAGCGCCGCGGCAATACGATCCTGATTCTCGGTCCCCATCTCACACCCCCAGTTGCTGGTTGATTTCAGTCACATTGAACACCTGCGCCGCATAACGCAGGAACGAAGGGTCTTCACAGACGTTCTTCACCGGGTCATCGGAAAACTTCACCACCGGTTCACCGTGGACCCGCACCAACTTCATCACGATGCTCAGCGGTTCGACCCCCTCGACATCGCAGGCCAGGCTGGTGCCCATGCCGAAGCCGAACCGGGCCTTGCCACGGACGTGACGCAGGATCGGCAGGCACGTCTCGAAGTTCAGGCCATCGGAGAACATCAGGTCCTTGGTCATCGGATCGATCCCCAGTTGCGCATAACGCGCCAGCACCTTGTCGGCCCAGGCAAGCGGGTCCCCCGAATCCTGGCGCAAGCCGTCGTAGAGCTTGGCGAAATACAGGTCGAAGTCCTTGAGGAAAAAATCGGTGCTGATGCAATCGGTCAGGGCGATCCCGAGACGGCCGCGGTATTCGCGCACCCAGTTTTCCAGCGCCGCATTCTGGCTTTCGCGCAGACGGCCGAGTTGCTGGTGCACCATCAGCCATTGGTGGGCCATGGTGCCGATCAGCGGCAGGTCGAACGCGTAGGCCAGGTGCGCATTGCTGGTGCCGACGAACACGCCGGGGAAATCACGCCGCATGATGTCCACCACCTCGCGCTGGGCGCGGAACGACAAGCGCCGGCGGGTCGAGAAGTCCGAGACCCGCAGGTCGGCCAGTTCGTCGCGGCTGAGGTTCTTCTCCAGCCATTCGAACTTCTGGTAGAGCTTGCGGCTGACGTCTTCCAGAGCCACTTCCGGGTATTTTTCGCGATTGCGCAACTCGCTGACCAGCGCCAGCACCGGCTGTTCGAACATGATGCAGTGCAGCATCGGGCCACGGACGCGGATGCTCAGTTGACCGTCGACTTCAGCGACCTGGATGTAGCGCAGATTGAAGCGGAACAACTCGAGGAATTGCTCGAAGTCCGGTGTCAGGTACTCGCGAAAACGCCGATTGAACAGGAAACGCAATTCGCCTTCGCGCATTTGCAGGTCGGCGAGTTTTTCAAGCTCCAGGCGCAGCTCGGGGATCAGGTGCGTGAGTTTTTCCCGGGAACGCACGATGAACTGATACTCCACCTCGACATTGGGGTACTGGTGCAGCACCGCCTGCATCATGGTGAAGGTGTAGTAATCGGTGTCCAGTAGTCCCTGGATGATGCCGCCTTCGCGGTTGAATGCACTTTCCATGACTTACTCCTTGTGGCCCGCCGCGCGGACCAGTTCTTCGCGACTGTCGACGACCTCGACACCTGCCTGTTGCAGGTCGTGGACCGCCTGCTGTGCGCCATCGGCACTGAGGGCGCGACAGGCCGGCAGGTAGACGATGACCTTGAACCCAGCCCCCGCCAGTTGCAGCGCAGTGGTCTTGACGCAGAAATCCAGGGCCAGGCCGCCGACGATCACCTGGCGGACTTGCCGGGCGTTCAGGTACTCGATCACACCGGTGGAAAGCTTGTGATGGAGGTCGTGGAAGCAGGCGCCGTAAGGGTGCAATGCCGGCTCCACGCCCTTCCAGACGAAGTAGTCGTAGTCTTGCGGCGCTGGCAGTTCGTCGAGCAGGGTGAAACCTTCGGTACCGGGTACGCAGTGGCTGACCCAGGTCAGGTCGGCGTGCTCGAGGCCAGTGGGCTTGAGCATCTCTTCGTGGGAGCCCACCACCCAAGGCGCCTGGGGACTGTGGGCGTCCTTGCTGCCGACGCGGATATCGGCCAGCGAGGCCATGAAGTTCAGCTCGGCACCGATCAGGTGGCCGCCCACCACCGGCAGTTCATCCGGGCAGAGCGGCGTGAAGCCCTTCTGGGCATCGACATCGAAGGCGGCGGTCTTGATCACTTGAGCGTTCATGGCGGGTTCTCCCTTTGCGATGAGACAAAGGTACACGTCATGTACTTTCAAAGCAAGCACGATATTTCTGATTTTAAGCAGTTCAAACCTTGATAGGATTTTTTCAAAAATAAGTCTCTTGATAGATAAGTACATGACGAGTACCTTAAAAACAAAGGAGACCCATCCATGTACGAACTCGCAATCTACGGCGGCGCCTTCAACCCCCCTCACGCCGGTCACGCCCGGGTTATGATCGAGGCGTCCCGTCACGCGCGCTCGGTGTGGGTGGTGCCGTCCTTCAGACACCCCCATGGCAAGCGCATGGCCGAGTACGAGCGGCGCCTGGGCTGGTTGCAATCGATCGTCGAACGGGTGCGTCCGGCCTGCTCGTCGACGATTTCGGTGTGCCGGATCGAGCAGCAACTGGCTCGGGACAACGAGACGCCGGTCTACAGTTATGAGCTGCTGTGTGCCCTGGCCGAGATGACCGGCCTGCCCACCCGACAGATCGCCCTGGTGGTCGGGCACGACGTCGCCGCGCAGTTGCCGGACTTTCATCTGGGCGCGCAACTGCTCGAACGTTTCTCGGTACTGTGCGTGGAAGAACAGGCTGGCGTACGCAGTACCTTGCTGCGCGAGCGATTGGCGCTGGGCGAAACATTACCCACCCACTGGATGGCACCCGGGATGGATCCGGTAGACTACGGCGTCTATGCCGCACACAGGAATTGATATGCCGGACCGTACCTCCACCGCGCCGAAGAAAAGCGACTACCTGCACACCGTCGACCTGTGCGTGCTCTTCTACTGTCGTGACGCCCAGTCCTTGCAAATCCTGCTGCACCAGCGCGAGGCCGATCCCTTCCAGGGCCATTGGGCCTTACCCGGCGTGGTGGTCAACGGCGCGGTGGCCGACCTGACGCTGGAAGACGCGGTGGAACGCTTGCGGGCCAGCGACAAGGTCGACCTGCCGCTGGCCTGGATCGAACAGGTGGGCACCGTGGGCGACGCCTTTCGCGACCCGCGCTGCTGGTCGTCCTCGACTTTCTACCTGGCCATCGTCAGTGAAGAGCCGAGCCTGAACGAGCAACAGGCCTGGTTCGATCTCGACAGTGTCGCCAACGGTTCGGTCAGGCTGCCCTTCGATCACAACGCCCTGGTGGCGGCGACACAGGAACGACTGTTTTCCAAATCGCTGTACAGCAGCCTGCCGCTGATGTTTCTCGGCCCCGAGTTCAGTGCCCCGGAAGCCACCGCGATCTTTTCCCGGGTGCTGGCGCGGCCGGTGCTCAAGACCAGCACCCGGCAACGCTTGCTGAAGATGACCGACGCCGGTTACCTGCGTGAAACCGGGCGCAAGAAACAGGGTGACGGCGGTCGACCGCAAGCCACCCTGGAAAACCTGAAACCTGATGCACTCTATCTGTTCGACCGCTGCTTTCTGGAGTAACGCCACGTATGAAGCCCGACACCGCATCCCAATGCCTGCTGCACACGCCCTACTTCGATGTAGTCAAGGAGCGGGGTTATTTCATCGTCAAGGAACCCCAGGCCATCAATGGCGTGGTGGCGGTGCCCGTGCTGCCGGACGGACGCCTGATGCTGGCGGTGCTGCAACGCCGGGCCATTGGTGCCCAGTCGATCGAGTTCCCCCGTGGCGCCATCGACAGCGGTGAGACCGCCACCGATGCCGCCGCTCGCGAGCTTCTGGAGGAGACCGGCTGGCCGGCCCTGAAGGTCACGGAACTGGGTCTGCTGCACAGCAACACCTCACTGATCGCCAGCGCGGTTTCCGTCTGCCGGGTGGACATTGATGGCGAGGCCGTCGAGAGCACCGATGGCGAGGTCGACAAGGTGCTGTTCGTCAGCCTGGCACAACTCAAGGCGATGATTGCCGCAGGCAAGATTACTGACGGGCATACCTTGTCGGCGGCGATGATGCTGATCGCCCATGCAGAGGTTGCGTCGTCGTAGGCCGACGCTCTCCACCCTCCACCTCCCGCCCCACCCGGCATTCCCCCATGCCGGGACCTCCATCATTACCGTCGATGGTCACCATCGACCCAATGAAGTTCTCTTAAAAATCCAGGCGCGTAACCTTTGCTCCATACCCAACGCATAACACCCGGAGCACACCACCATGAAACGCCAACTCTTCCTCGGCCTTGCTTTCTCGGTACTGGCAGTCAACGTTTTCGCTGCATCCTCGGCTCAACCTGTCGTCGCCCACACTCAACAAGCTGTCGCTGAAGGCGGTTCTGATCGCCTGATCGATCGCCGTGTGGCTGAAGGTGGCTCCGATCGCCTGATTGATCGTCGTGTAGCCGAAGGTGGCTCTGATCGTCTGATCGATCGCCGTGTCGCCGAAGGTGGTTCTGATCGTCTGATCGATCGCCGTGTGGCTGAAGGTGGCTCCGATCGCCTGATCGATCGTCGTGTAGCCGAAGGTGGCTCCGATCGTCTGCTCGATCGCCGTGTGGCTGAAGGTGGTTCCGATCGCCTGATGGATCGTCGTGTAGCTGAAGGTGGTTCCGATCGCCTGATGGATCGCCGCGTAGCCGAAGGTGGTTCCGATCGCTTGATGGATCGCCGTGTAGCCGAAGGTGGCTCCGATCGTCTGATCGACCGCCGCGTAGCTGAAGGTGGTTCCGACCGTCTGATCGATCGCCGCGTAGCCGAAGGTGGCTCCGACCGTTTGATCCAGAATCGTGCATGAGTCGCTTTACTGCAGCATCCAACCAAAAGCCCGGCCTTATCAGCCGGGCTTTTTTTGTCCGCATCGGTGACGCGTCAGATCCCGTCGCGAGCAATGTCCATCGCGAAGTAACTGAGGATGATGTCCGCCCCGGCGCGCTTGATCGCCCCCAGGCTTTCGCGAACGACACGGTGCTCGTCGATGGCCCCGGCCAGGGCGCCGAACTTGATCATCGCGTACTCGCCACTGACCTGATACGCCGCCAGCGGCAAGCGTGACGCTTCGCGGATATCGCGGATGATGTCCAGGTAGGCACCGGCCGGCTTGACCATCAGCGCATCGGCCCCTTCCTGCTCGTCCAGCAACGATTCACGCACCGCTTCGCGCCGGTTCATCGGGTTCATCTGGTAAGCCTTGCGATCACCCTTGAGCGCCGTGCCGCCGGCCTCGCGGAACGGCCCGTAGAGCGCCGAGGCGAACTTGGTCGAATAGGCCATGATCGAGGTGTCGAGAAAACCGGCGGCATCCAGGGCGCTGCGAATGGCCTGGACCTGCCCGTCCATGGCCGCGGACGGCGAGATGAAGTCCGCCCCCGCCTGTGCCGCCACCACCGCCTGGCGCCCGAGGTTTTCCAGGGTGGCGTCGTTGTCGACGGCATCGCCATGCAGCACACCACAGTGACCATGGGAGGTGTACTCGCAGAAACAGGTGTCGGACATCACCACCATTTCCGGTGCCGTGTCCTTGCAGATCCGCGCCATGCGCGCGACCAGGCCCTGCTCGTTCCAGGTGTCGCTACCCGTGGCGTCCAGGTGATGGGACACGCCGAAGGTCATCACCGACTTGATCCCGGCCCGGGCGTAACGCTCGATCTCGCTCGCCAGTTTCTTTTCCGGAATCCGCATCACCCCGGGCATGCTGGTGATGGGCACGAAGTCATCGATGCCCTCCTCCACGAAGATCGGCAATACCAGGTCGTTGAGACTGAACTCGGTTTCCTGGAACAAGCCGCGCAGGCTTTCATTTCGGCGCAGGCGACGCAGGCGCGTCGTCGGAAATAGCTGTGACATCGTGTTTCCCGAGGCGGATTCAGAAGCTGCCGAGCTTAGGCCAGTCTCGCGCCGATTTACACCGACAGATCAAGAAAGGTCTGTTACGAAGGCTGCAACAGTGCCGCACTCGGCGAATTCGCCGGTTGTACCCGGCAACCCGCTGAAAACAAGACTTACCGGTCATATTTCGTCCATTCGGCCCTTTCCCAATGTTGTAAGAAATCACGAATTTGCAAGATGTAGTGCTTAAAAATATTCACTACAAAATGATTGACGCCTGCTTTCAGCGCTTGCATGATGGGCCCGTCTCCCCGATCGGGAGCGTTGCAAAAGCTGTTGCTACAACAGGCTCGACAAGCCGTCGAGCTGTTCCGGATCTGTACTGCCCACAAGGCAGATTGATGAAGCTGACCTGGCGTGATCGTCCCAACGGGCGATGAGCACTGGCCTAACGTCCTCAAAATGCTTGTGGCTGACTTCGTTACTGTCGTCGGCGCCGTTCAAGGATCGCGCTGCTGCTTGTTCTCGTTGAAACGTTGTGTGTAGCAGGCTTTCACCTCCGCTACACGAATCACGCCCAGGGCCGGCGCCACACTCGACGGACACCACTGTCCGCGTGCGGCTCCACAGCGATTCGCCGTCTTGGCATCGATACACGCGTAAACCAGACAGATTAACGAGTGGTCAAAGGGGCTTTAACATGAATCTGAACAATCAACCGACTATCGATCAACTGGCTCGACTGTTCGCATCGCGCAAGGACAGCCACGACGACCATATCCTCTGGATCAGCGAAACCGGCGATGTAAAACTCGACGGTCGCTCGCCCTACACCGACGAGCGCGCCTTCAGCCAGGCCAAGCCCGAGCTGTTCGCCTGCATCAAGATGTACCGCCGGGGTCAGGGCTACGTCGGCAAGAAAGCGGCGGCGGACAACGACTTCATGGGTCGCGTGCTGCAAACCCTGAAGTCGGAATGGGCCTCCCACCACGCTCTGCCGAAGAGCGCTTGACGACTGCTACGGCCGAGTTTTGTAGCAAAGCTGACAGGACTCAGTCATTGAACGGGAAGCTGTGCTTCCCGTTCCTTCCCTCTTACACCTTCTTCCTCGCCACCTGAGTCCGTTTTTTTCGACTGGCCGACTTCACCGCGGCTTCCCTTCCCGGCCATAGCGAGACGCCTAGCGCAATAAGAATCACTGCGCCCAGACCACACACCGCTATCATCACAAAATTCGCGTTCCACTCCCCCCTCGCGACAGCTTCGCTTCTCCACGCCATCCATGGATGGTCTGGCGACACCCTCAGCCCTTCGGCTGCCGCCTTATCGCAGAATCGTTTCGCGAGCGCGTTCTGCTCACTATCGCTGATCACAGGATCAGGGTGACGGCCATACCTCGGCGTATCTGGCGGCGTCCAGGTTTCCTGGTGGTGACGAGCGAAGTCGTCCCCGTAGCTGAACGCGGCCGAAACTTCCCACCACGAGTCCTGTTTGCTGTAGCGCATGTTCATCGAACATTGATCGACTCGAGCCGCAACCGATGGCCAGTCGCGTGCTTGCCAAAGCGTGGCGGCATCGTAAAGCGCCATGCCAGCGCAAACGAGGAAGACTATCCCGAACACCATGAGGACAATCGAACGAATACCGGAGAAAAAGCTTATGGCCGAAGTAAAAAGTCTCTGCATGATTTCCTTGAGAGGTGGCGATTTATTTAGCATCCGGAATAGACAAGGGTATCGGACACGCATGAAAAATAAATCTATCCCCTTTTAGCGGCCCCTTCGAATCATGCGCGACACTCGATGCTCAACACACCGTCTGCCGCTGTCGTACAGGCAATCCTGAGCGGCAGAAAACACTCGATCACCCGAATATTGCTTTGCAGATGCTCGGTCATGCCGGGCGTGGTGAAACTCCCGCCACCGGCCAGCGCCATGGGCAGCAACAACTGATCGGCCAGGTGCTCGCCCACCGCGGCGCTACTGTTCAACCAGCGCCTGGCGGCCTCGACCGCTTCATCAGCCACGGCCTCGGCCCGCAAGCGGGCTTGTCCGAACGCACAGAACACCTCGGTCATCTGCTCACAGCGGTATTCCAGCAACACCGCGTTGCCAGGACCTTCAGCCGGATCGATCAGCAGCGTACGGCGCGACTCGCCCGGGAAATCCAAACGACTGCCGACCCTGGCCAACTCGCGCTCGGCCACAGACTCGGCAACCCCGCTGAGCAATACGCAGGCTTCACGCGCAAGCACAGCTCCCCGCTCGCCCAGGTGCAAAGGCTTCAACAGCGAAGGCTGGATAAAGGCCTCCAATTCACCGCCCCCCGCCGGCACAAAACCATGACGCGAGAGCTGCAACTCGACCTTCGCGCCCATCCGCCGCAACAGCGGCAACCAGGCACGTTCGAGAAACTCGAACGGCGGCGCCAACGGGTTATGGGTTCCGCCGGTAATCACCACACGGCTCGGCACTGGCGCCTGCAACAAGGCAGGCAAAACGGTTTGCAGCACCAAGGTGCAGCTCCCGGCCGAACCGATAACGAAGCGAAAATCCCCACCACGAATCGGCCCCGGCTCGAAATACAGGCTTTGCGAACCGAGTTGCGCGCCCTCCACCGTCGCCCCACAGACCTCGGCGGACGCCAGCACCGCCGCCAGGTGCTGGCGCATCAAGCCGGGACGACTGCGCTTCGCCCGAATATTGCCGATCCGCAGCGCCCGCCCTGTCACCATCGACAGGCTCAGCCCGCTGCGCAACACCTGGCCGCCGCCCATGGCGCCATCCAGTTCGATCACTTCCCTTTCCATATCCTTCCTTTACACATAGGTGCGAACCATCTCCCTCAGGTAGCGGTCCAGGCGCTGGCTGTCTTCAGTGGTACGCGGAAATACCGGTACCGGGCGTTCCAATTGTGTTTCGATGAACCCGTGCAGCGCCGGACGCCGAGGGCCGTAGGCCGATTCATCGGCACTGCGCTTGAGCCTCAGCAACTCATCGACCTCCTCCAGCAGCCGCGGGTCGTCGACGGTCTTGAGCAAGGCGTCGAACGTCATGGGCGGACGCCCCAGCCCCATATCGATCCAGCGCACCGCCAACAAGGGTCGCAGCACGTAGAAATATTTCTTGAAACGCACCGTCTCGCCCTGCAGGTAGCCGCGAAAGTTCTTCCTGGCCATCGACAAGTAGTGATTGCGCGCGGCCGGCGGGCTATAGAACGCCTCTGCCAGTTCACGCAATTGCCGGGTCGCGACTTCTTCGCTGCGGTACACCAGGGGCGAGTCGAGCCACTCGAGCAAGGTCGGGTTGGACTTGCGCAATAACCCGAGGGTCTTGCGCAGTTCCCAGCCGCTGATATCCAACTCGTCGTCCAAGGGCCGTTCGATCACATCCCGCGCTTCGCTGACCTGGATGAACCAGTCCGGCTTTTCCACGTAGACAAACCGTACGTCGTAATCACTGTCCGTCGACGAAAAGCCCCAGGCACGGCTACCGGACTCACAGGCATACAACACCTTGACGTTGCGCTCGCGCTCTATCCGCGCAAGCTCCTCCAGCACCCGGGCGCGCATGGCGTTATCCAGCGGGTGACGCTCTGTATGTTCCATCTTTATGTCCTTTCAATCCGTTCTATCCCTTTACACACACCACCTGCCGCAAGGTGTGCAGCACTTCCACCAACTCGCGCTGGGCGTGCATGACCTGGTCGATGTCCTTGTAGGCCATCGGAATTTCGTCGATCACCGCCGCATCCTTGCGGCACTCCACATGGGCCGTTGCGCGGACCTGGTCCTCGACGGTGAACAGTTGCTTGGCCCGGGTGCGGCTCATGGTCCGACCGGCGCCATGGCTGCAGGAGCAAAACGACTCCTCGTTGCCCAGCCCGCGAACGATGAAGCTCTTGGCTCCCATGGAACCGGGGATGATGCCCAGTTCGCCCTTCTTCGCCGACACTGCGCCCTTGCGGGTCACCAGGACCTCTTCGCCGAAGTGCCGCTCCTTCTGCACATAGTTGTGATGGCAGTTCACCGCTTCCAGCGCCGCGTCAAACGGCTTGCCGATCACCTGGCGCGCGGCGGCGATCACCGCCTGCATCATCAGCGCACGATTCTGCCGGGCGAAGTCCTGAGCCCAGCCGACCGCTTCGACGTAATCGTCAAAATGCCGGCTGCCCTCTTCGAAGTACGCCAGGTCCCGATCCGGCAAGTTGGCAATGTGCCCACGCATATCGGCCCGGGCCAACTCGATGAACAGGTTGCCGATGGCGTTGCCAACACCACGTGAGCCGCTGTGCAGCATGAACCAGACGCGATTCGCCTCATCCAGGCAGACTTCGATGAAGTGGTTGCCTGAACCCAGGGTCCCCAGGTGGTTGCGGTTGTTGGTCTTCGCCAGCTTGGGGTACTTGTCGGTGATTGCCTTAAAACGCGACCCCAGCACCGACCACGCCAGATCGGTCGAGGTCGGGATATGATCCCAGGCGCCCTTGTCCCGCCCGCCGCGAGTACTGTTGCGCCCGTGGGGCACCGCCCGTTCGATGGCCGTGCGCAAACCGTGCAGGTTGTCCGGCAGATCGCTGGCAGTCAGCGATGTGCAGGCGGCAATCATGCCGCAACCGATATCCACGCCGACTGCCGCCGGAATGATTGCGCCCAACGTGGGAATCACGCTGCCGATGGTCGAGCCCTTGCCCAGGTGCACGTCCGGCATAACCGCCATGTGCTTGAAGATGAACGGCATCTTCGCCGTGTTCATCAGCTGCTGGCGAGCCTCGGGCTCGACCGGAACACCCTGGGTCCAGAGTTTGATCGGCTTGCCGTTGGCGACTTCGAGCAGGGTGTAAGTCTGTGCTTGCATACGCGGTTCGGCCTGGACTGGAAGCAACTGAATACCAATAACTGAGTTTATTTTTTCAACCTTGTAACAAAAAAGCTACTCACCCTCTCCACAGCTCAAACTCCGTGAAATCACGGGGACCGGTGCTCGTGCTCCGGTTCAAAAAAGCTGGCTGAGGTGGCAAGTTGATCAATACACGATTTTCCTGCGTGGGCTGCGGCAAATGCTGCAACGACCACCATGTTCCGCTGACACTGGCCGAGTCCCGGCAGTGGGCGGCAGACGGCGGTACCGTGATCATCCTGGTGGAGGCTTTCCTGGAAAACGGCCATGGCGTTCCGGCCTTGCAGTTCGAACATGCCCGGCGGCGTTCGACCAAGGTGCCCAGCGGCACGACCCATGCCTGGCTGGCGGTAACGTTCGCCGCCTATAACAAGGGCCCCTGCCGCAACCTCGACGCCGATAACCGCTGCGCCATCTATGAGCGGCGGCCGTTGGTATGCCGCATCTATCCGGCGGAAATCAACCCGCACATCCCATTGCGCCCCGGCATGAAGGATTGTCCGCCCGAATCCTGGGAACAGGGAACGCCCCTGATCGTTGGAGGCCAGCTGGTCGACAGCGAGCTGGCAACGCTGATCGAGCGCTCACGCCAGGCCGATCGGGACGATATCCAGCAGAAAGCGGCGATCTGCACGCGGCTGGGCATCCGCACGACCGCCCTCAAAGGCGACGGTTTTGCCACCTATCTGCCCGACATGCAAGGCTTTATTGCCGCGGCCAATGAGGTCTGCGACAGCCCACAGGCAGCCCCGGACAACACACCCTGGGGGTTTCAACTGGCGAATCCGTCGACCGCGCGGATCCTCCTTGAACACGGCGCCGCACTGAGCCAGCCAGACGACGAGCGCTACGCGTTCATCCCACTGCAAATCCAGGATTAAGGCTGCCGAACCCGCCATCCGCCACCGTACTCCGGCCAAAAACGCCAAGATGGCGTTTTTTCAATCTCTAAATGCCGCTTTCTGTATTGCCCTCGCGGTATCCGTCTACGATTCTGTAAGAACGGTCACGATGGAATGTGACCCCCCGCCCAACAAAAACAGCAAGAACAGCCAGAGAGAGCCGTCCATGAAAACCGTCGCAGAGCTGTTGAAACTCAAGGGTAGCCAGCATCAGGGCGTGCATACGATCGCCCATGACCATACGGTGTTCGAAGCCCTGATCCTGATGGCTTCGAAAAATGTCGGCGCCCTTCCGGTAGTCGACAACGGCCAGGTAGTAGGCATCATCAGCGAACGTGATTACGCCCGCAAAGTGATCCTGCACGGACTCAGTTCGGTCACCACCAAGGTCCACGAGATCATGAATGCCCCGGTCATCACCGTGGATTCACGCCAGAACGTGCAAACCTGCATGAACATCATGACCGACAAGCATCTGCGCCATCTTCCGGTGGTCGACGACGGGCAACTGATCGGCTTGCTGTCCATCGGTGACCTGGTGAAGGAGGCCATTGCCGAACAGGCCGACCTGATCCGGCAACTGGAACAGTATATTCGCGGTGAGTAAGACCGGCCCCCGGGGGCATGAACAGGATCACGGCAGGCGCGAGCCCACTCGCGCCTGCCGCGTCGATTACCGCCGGAGAATTATGTCAAAATGTTTATGAAGCCCAGGTAATACGGGGCTTTCGGCGATATTTCCGATTTTTTCACAACGCTTTCACTTGACTCCCACCTGCGCGTCTCTACATTCCCCCTCCGTCCGCGCCCAGCCTTGTCCACCCTTTACAGTTTTAAACATCGACAGCCTGGATCGGACCATCAAGTACATGCATTGTGCGTGATCCGCTCAAACCCTAGCCGCGGCGCTCACCGCTAAGGTCGACCCATGAACCCTCACGTCTTTCCCCTCTCCGCCGAAACGCTCAGGCGCTGGTCCGTACCGGTACTGCTGCTGGGCTTCGCGGTGTTCTACCTGCTGCCTCTGATGAGCCACGGCCTGTGGATTCCCGACGAACCCCGCTACGCCCAGATCAGCCAGGAGATGCTGCTGAGCGGCAACTGGACCTCTCCGCACTTCATGGGCCTGCGCTACTTCGAAAAACCCATTGCCGGCTACTGGATGATCGCCATCGGCCAGGCAATATTTGGTGACAACCTTTTCGGGGTGCGTGTGGCGTCGGCTTTCTCCACCGGCCTCAGCGTGCTGCTGACCTACCTGATCGCCCGACGCCTGTGGAACGACCCGCGCAAGAGCTTCGCCTCGGCCTTGCTGTTCATGAGCTTCGGCTTGATCGCCGGGCAAGCCGGCTACGCCAACCTCGACCCGCAATTCACCCTGTGGTCGAACCTGAGTCTCTTCGCCTTCTGGTTCGCGGTCGACAGCACCGAGCGACGCCATCGCCTGTACGCCTGGGCCGGGCTGGGCCTGGCCTGCGGCATGGGCTTCCTGACCAAGGGTTTCCTCGCCTTGCTGCTGCCGGTACTGATCGCCCTGCCCTACATGCTCTGGCAGCGTCGCCTGGGTGAACTGTTGCGCTATGGCCCGCTGGCGGTAGTCGTGGCGGTCATCGTCGCGCTGCCCTGGGTGTTGGCGGTCAACGCCCAGGAGCCCGACTACTGGAATTTCTTCTTCTGGCATGAACACATCCAGCGCTTTGCTGGTGATAACGCCCAGCATGCCCGGCCCTGGTGGTTCTACCTGCCGCTGCTGGTGGTGTCCTGCCTGCCGTGGTCGGTGCTGCTGGTCCCGACCTTCAAGCAGGCCTGGCAGGAAAAGCGCCAGGCCGGCACCGGCTTCCTGTGGCTGTGGTTCCTGTTGCCCCTGGCCTTCTTCAGCCTGAGCCGAGGCAAGCTGCCGACCTACATCATGCCGTGCCTGTTGCCACTGGCGCTGATGATGGGCAATGCGTTGATCGATCGCGTGGCCCGTGCCGAAGGCCGGCTGCTGCGGATCAATGGCTGGCTCAACCTGGTCCTGGGCGTGGTCGCCCTGGTCGCGCTGATCTACCTGCAAACCAGCCGTTCGATCTACAGCAACAGCCATGCGGAAGTCTTCAATCTCTCGCTGGTGTTCATCATGCTGATGGGTTGGATCATTGCCAACGCCCTGCAAGCGTTGCGCCCGCTGACCCTCTGGGCCATGCCGGCGCTGGGGATCGGCTTGCTGGTGGCGCTGCTGCCGGCGGGCATGCCGGCCAGCATCATCAACGAGAGGATGCCGGATCAATTTATTGCAGAACATGTCGATGAATTGCGCCAGACCAACCGCCTGCTCAGCAACGAACTGGGCGCCGCCTCCGCGCTCTCCTGGCGCCTGCAACGTCCGCGGGTGGATTTGTTCAACACAGCGGGTGAATTGAAGTACGGTCTCGACTATCCTGATGCCGCCGAGCGGCAGGTCAACTCCGCCAGCATCGAACAATGGATGACCGAGGCCCGTAAACAGGGCTCGGTCGGTGTAGTCCTGCGCGTCAAGAGCGTGGACGAAATGCGTGAAGTCGAGCAGCTTCCACTGGACGGCAAGCGTTATCAGAAGGGTAATACCATCATCATGATCTTCCCGCAGACCCAACCATGAATCCCCACCCCATGAATCAAAGTTTCTGGAAAACCGACAAAGGCGCACTGACGCTTCTGCTTATCGTAACCGCCCTCCTGCTGCTGGTTGGCCTGGGCCAACGGGAGTTGTGGGGCGCGGAAACGCGCTGGGCCAACATCGCCCTGCAGATGTTGCAGTCGGGCAACTACTTCGACCCCTACCTCAGGGGGTCTCCCTACTACGACAAACCACTGCCCTCCTACTGGCTGATCACCGCCAGCGCCGGCCTGATGGGTGGCCTGGGCCACTGGTCGCTGCGACTGTCGTCGGTGATTGCCGCCTGGCTGACGGTCTGGCTGGTCTACCTGATCGGCGAGCGCCTGTGGCGCAAGGGCACTGGCCTGATCGCCGGCTGGATGCTGGCCACCACCTTCTATTTCGTGTTCTGGGCACGGGTGGCGACAGCCGACATCCTCACGGTGTTTGGCGTGGTCGCGGCCATCTGGTGGTACTGGCGTGGGCCGGATGACACCCGACTGGGCCGCTACACGGTGTTTTTCCTGATCCTGTCCCTGACTTCGCTGCTCAAGGGGCTGATCGGTTTCATCCTGCCGGGACTGATCCTGCTGCCGCACGTACTGGCTGACGGGCGCTGGAAACGTCACCTCAACCCCCGCCTGTTCGTCGCCCTGGCGATTGCCGGCGCGCTGTATGCCACCCCCTTCGCGCTGTCGCATTTCTACGGTTCGCCGACCTATGGCGAGAGCGGCCTGGCGCTGGTGTTCAAGGAAAACGTTGTCCGTTTCTTCAACCCCTTCGACCATATGGGGCCGATCTACACCTACCTGATCTACCTGCCGGCCTACACCCTGCCCTGGGCTCCGTGCTGGATCCTCGGCCTGTGGGTCGCCATACGCCAATGGAAAACGATCGAGCCCAATACCCGCTGGCTGGTCTGGGCACTGGGGCTGTTGTTCCTGTTCTTCACCCTCAGTGGCAGTCGGCGCAGCTACTATGTGCTGCCCCTGGTGCCGTTCGCCCAATTGCTGGCGGCCTGGTGGGTCACCCGGCGCCTCGAAGAGAAGCGCGCTGCCGGCAAGGTCGCGGGACCGGGCTGGGCCAAGGGCTTCGGTGCGACGGCGGTGTTTCTGCTGCTGGTGATCGGCGTGCTCTATCCATGGACCAACGGCGGCGGCGGCGTGATCAAGTTCGCCGACGACGTGCGTGCCAAGGCCAGTCAGCAAATGCCTTGGGATGAATGGAAAATGGTCATGATCGAGGTGGACAACAAAGTGCCGATGTACATGAACAACCAGGGCACGCCGTTCTACTACGTCAACAACTCCCAGGACTACCCACGTACCGGCGATAGCGCTGCGTTCATGGCCTGGCTGGAGAAGACCAGTGGCCAGCGCTGGGACCCGGCACGCACGCTGATCGTCACCAGCTACAGCAAGCACGACGAGGTGCCGTTGAGCTACTTCTCGGCCGACCATGACGTGGTCACCACCGAGCTCACCAATGGGGCGCGGATCGCCAAGAAGAAAGAGAGTGGCAGCGTGGCCTACATCCCCAAGGCCAAGGGCCTTTAGCCGATGAACAAGGGCACCGGAAGGTGCCCTTTTTTTCTTTCAAGGAGACGCGATGAACCCCCGCATACGGACATGCCCTCTTCCCATCGACTCGGCCATTCATCAATACCTGCCGGGCGCGAGTTTCATCGATAGCCAATGCGTGGAGGTCGACAACACCGAGCGCACCGCCCTGCGGCATGCCTTGAACCTGATGTCGATGACACCGGCCTGGATCGATAACCTGATGGTATTGCGCAATCGCCTGGTCCAGCTATTCGGGCTCAAGGACCTTGGGCACCTGACCCGGGTCGACCTGTCCAGGGACGATGCGTCCTACGGCGAAAATGACCGGGTGGGCATCTTCACCCTGATCGCCAATCGACCCGATGAAGTGGTGCTCGCCGACAAGGACAAGCACCTGGACGTCTACCTGACACTCAATCGCTCAGCAGCGACGCCGGAAGGCACACGCACGCTCACCCTGTCAACGGTGGTGCGCACACACAATCTCCTGGGCAAGCTCTACATGCTTCCCGTAGGGCCTTTTCACCGGATGATCGTGCCGATCACCCTGAGAAACATCTCCCGTCTCTGAGTGAGTAGCCGGCTGCCGGCCTTGGGCGCCATCGTCCGGTCAAATCAACCGTTCGATCCGCTTATAGCGCCACACGCCCCGGTAATAGGTGGTCTGCATCCCCAACATGCACAGGTAAGCCACCGGAAAAGCCATCCATACCCCTTCCAGGCCGAAACGCGCATCGAGCAGATAAGCCACCGGCAACTCCACCCCGACGATGCAGAACACCGAGATGAGCACCGGTGCCAGCACCGTGCCGCTGGCCCGCATGATGCCGCCTATCGCCGCCTGGAAACCGAAGACCAGGATGCTCCAGAGCATGATGTGCAACAGGTGCTCGGCCTGGGCCCGGGTGGTCGGGTCGGTGATGAACAGGCCCAGCAACCAGTGGGACAACCCATACCCCAGGACGATCAGTGCGCCGGTCAGGCAGGTGTTGATCATCAGGCCCGTGCGCAGGATCGGTCCCATGCGCTCCAGACGCCCCGCGCCAATGGCCTGGGCACCGAGAATCGACGCGGTAATCGCAATCGACAACGCCGGGAACTGTACGTAGTTGACGATCTGGGTCACCGCGCCATACGCCGCCGTCGCCTGGGAGCCGTGATGGTTGACCAGGGACAGGATCACCAGCTCGGACAGCGACAGCACCACCATCTGCAAGCCCGTGGGCAGACCGATTTTCAGGACTTTGCCCAGGATCTCCCAATCCAGTCGCATCGCCATCAGCAACGCCCGGTCCGGGGCCAGGACGCTGGCTTTACGAAGCAGGCGCAAGGCCAGGAAGATCATCGCCAACGCAGTACCCACCAGCCCGGCCACGGCCGCGCTGCGGATGCCCATCTGCGGCAATCCCAGCCAGCCGCGAATCAGCGCCGGGGTCAGGAACAAGCCGGTGCAGGTGGAGACCGCCAAAGCCAGCAGCGGCGACAGCGTATCGCTGATGCCACGCAGCAACTGGGTGAAGAGCACGAAGACCAGCAACAGCGGCATGATCAACATCATCACCTGGGCATAGCCGACCGCTTCGTCGAGCACGTCGGCGGGCGTGCCCAGGCCGATCAGGGCCGGGCGCGCAAACACGCTGCCCAGCACGGCCGCGACCAGGCCGATCAGGACACCCAGGGCCAGTGTCGTGCCGGCAACCGCCTTGACCGAGTCCGGCTCGCGGGCGCCCCAGGCTTGCCCGATCAACACCGAGGCCCCCGCCCCCAGCCCGATGATCAGGGCGATAAAGAAGAAGACGATGGGAAACATCCCCGACACCGACGCCAATGCCTGGGTGCCGAGCAGTTGGCCGATGTAGATGCTGTTGAGGGTGCCGGAGAACGACTGGAGGAAATTGGAAAGCACCATGGGTGCCAGAAAAACCAGATAGGTTTGCCAAAGCGGGCGCTGGGAGTTTTTTTGCATGAAGGGGTCGGATTCCGATGGATAGGCAGCTACGTGCCCGCCGACTCTACCTGATAGAGGAGCCCGTGTTGAGTCTCATCGCCTTGCTCAAAGACCCGGGGTCACCTTCTGCGCGGGTTCGGTCCCGCCCCGCTGCTCCATCGCTGTCGCGAGATGCCCTTCGATCTGTGCCGAAAGATAGTAGGTCGCGGCCATCACCCCGGTGTTCGGATCCGATACCAGCTTGAGCCACGCCTTGTCGAAGGCCTCCCCCAGGCTCTTGCGAAGTCGCACCCGGGTATCCGGTTGCTCATGCTCGTGGACGACGGCACGCAAACCCGCCACCCCCAGGGAGATCATCGCCCCGGCCACCCGCCCGACCGCCGTCGCGACCGCACCGGCCGCCCCGCGACTGGCGAACTCACCCTGGAGTTTCTCGCTGGTCTGTTTCGCGACCAAATTGATACCCGCGCTCGATGTGCCTTCACTCGCGCCCCCTGCCTTGTGAATACGGGCGTCCAAGGCCACATAGGCCGGCAACCGGGCCAACGGCGCAGCCCTCAGCGCTTGATAGAGCGACACGTTATGATCCGCGGGCGGGGCCAGGGAAATCGCCGGGATCTGGTTGATGTGCTGGTCGAACTGGTCCGCCGGCACACCATAACGCTGAGCGATCAACCCTAGCTGCTTACCCAACTGCTCAAGGTAAAACTGCGCCGCCTGATCCATGATGGCGTCGGGATCGGTCTCCAGCGCCACAGGGGCCAGTACCCGTGCTCGATACTGCTCCTGCAGATAGCTCGCCAGGCGCGTGGCTGACGCATCCTGCTCGCCCCGGTCATTGAGCTGGTACCAACCGACTTTGATCGACAACCACTCCTGGGTCCAATAATCGTCAAACCAGGGAATGAATTTTTCGTCGGTCTGCTGATAGATCCGCGTACGCCAATACTCCATGGCGCTGCGCGCCCAGGCGTCGGATTGCAAAGTGGCCTGCTCGGACGCCTGGATGAGATCGACATCGACTTGCTGCCAGACCGCCGAGGAAACCGAAGACGGTGCCGACGTTTCACGGGCGCGGTCAAGACCGGCGCATCCGGCCAACACCATCACCAAGGCAACGATCAGCACACGCGGGCTCAAGATTGCAACTCCCGAAAGCCGGGTCAAGCACACGCGTGCCGCCGGCATCCCCTGTCTTGAGTATAGGTCGCCACCCCGTCAGGCCCGGGCGCTTGCCGACCTTGACCGGGCAAACAACGGTAGCGACAGGTGTCAAAAATGTTACCCGCCGGAGAATCGCCTGAAACCCGCCCCCTTACAGAATGCGCCCACGCCTGAACATCCAGGCACTCACATCAGCCCATGAGCGAGGCTTTATCCATGATGGTGCGCACGCGTCCCCTTCAAGCGAACTTCAGCATCGTGCTGGTCAACTACAAGACCCCCGAACTGACCCGGACCTGCCTGGAGTTGCTGCAAACAGCCCTGCACGGAACCGATGCCCCGGTGTTCGTGGTCGATAACGATTCGAACGATGCCAGTCTCGACTACTTGCGCAGCCTGGACTGGATCAACCTGATCGAGCGCAAGGGCCACGCGCCGGAGGCCGGGAACGCCGCCCATGGCCGGGCCCTGGATCTTGCCTTGGCGGAAGTCGAAACCGAGTACCTGTTTCTGCTGCACACCGACACCTTTATCCATGACCCGGAGGTTTTCCGCCTGATGCTCCAGCGGTGCTCGGCGCCACGGGAAGTCGTGGCGGTCGGCTGCCTGGAACAGTTGAACCGAGGGGTTGTCCGTTCGACCTGGCGCCTGGCCTCGCGCTTTGTCCAGCATTACACCCGACGTGGCCTACGTGCCGTGGGCCTGAACGCCAGGACACCCAAACCGTTCCGGGAAAAGCATCTCAAGAGCTTTTGCGCGCTGTGGAATGCGCGACTGATCAAACAACACGGTCTGCACTTCCATATAAACGGCGGCAATCCCGGCTATGAGCTGCAGGATCGGATGACTGAACTGGGTTACGGGGTCGAGTGCATTGCGCCACGCCAGCTCTTTCGCTATCTGGACCATATCCAGAGCGGGACGGTGGCGGCCTTGGGCGGCTATGGCAGGAACCACCGCCGGGTCAAGATGTACAACCAACTGAGTCGGGGCCCCGTGCCCGCCTGACAGCCATGGGGAGATATAACCCGGCGTTTGAATCATCATTTCGATTAATCATTCAAATCGCAAAACAGAATTTTTTATTTTTCCGAGATTCGTCCAGGATATGCTCGCCCCTACTCTCCCGGACGAAGCCCATGAATCTCAATTTTGCCATTGCCTGCGCCGTTGTCGTGTCCTTCGCCATTGCCCTGCTTCACACTTGAACGCGGCTCAAGCCGTGGCTACGGCTTCCACCAACCAGCCCCTGAACGCCACCATCGCCGAGGTTTCAGGACGGGATTGCAAACGCGTCAGCCAATAGCTGCCCGTGGCGATACCGATATCGAAAGGTTGTCGAACCTCCTCGGCAGCCAATTGCCGGGAGAACATCATCACCGGCACCAGGGCGACGCCAATCCCCTGCAGGGCCGCCTCCATCATCGCCAGCGAGGAATCGAAGACGATGCTGTCGGGTACCCTCCCCTCGACCGGCAAGCCGGCCGCCTGAAACCATCGTGGCCACTCGTCAGTCCGATAGGAACGCAACAGCGTCTGCTTCAGCACATCGGCCGGGCTCTTCAGTTGTCGCGCAATCTGCGGAGTGCACACCACCGATAGGGGCGTTTCCAGCAGGTGCATGGCCTCCACGCCGTGCCACGCCCCGGCGCCGAAGCGGATGGCAAAATCAAGGCCTTCGGCGGCCACATCGACCCGGTTGTTGTGGGTCGACAGACGCAAGTCGATAAAGGGATAGCGGGCGCGGAAATCAGCCAGGCGCGGCAACAGCCAGCCCAGCGCAAAAGTCCCCACGGCACCCACCGTCAACACCTCCCGATAGTGCCCACCCTCGAACCGCCCCAACGTCTGGGCAATCCGGTCGAAGGACTCGTTCAGCACCGGCAACAGGCTTTCGCCTTCGGCCGTCAACATCAGTCCTCGCGCAATTCGCTTGAACAGTGTCACCTTCAGCTGCCGTTCAAGCCCCTTGACCTGATGGCTCACCGCCGCCTGGGTCACGCACAGCTCGATCGCCGCCCGGGTGAAGCTCAGGTGCCGCGCGGACGCCTCGAAGGCGCGCAGCGCATTAAGCGGCAAGTGCGGTCGAACCATGATCGAGTTCCTAGTTTTCCTAATGGCTAATCCGAAATTTCATTGTTTGTCGATTTCCCCCACGCTGACTACATTCAGCGTCCAGGCACGTGCATGGACCGCTAAAACTCACGAAAAACCGCGTAAATAGGGGGTTACCACCCTCCATTAACGCAGAGGGGTCATCCGACCGGCGTATTTTCGACGCAAAAAACCGCTCCAGGGTGAGCGGTTAACATAATGAAACATATTGGGAGCCTTCGAGCCATGTTCAAAAAGAACCTTGCCAAACTGGAAGTCCTCGTAACGTCCCTCCTGCTGATCGGCGCCAGCCACAGCTTCGCGGCGGACAACACCCAGGACAACATCAAGGCCATCGTCGACGCCGCCATCGGCCCCGTCATGCAGAAGCAGAACATTCCCGGCATGGCGGTGGCTGTCCTCGTCAACGAGAAGCCGTATTACTTCAACTACGGGGTGGCTTCGAAGACGAACCAGCAACCCGTGACCGATGACACGCTGTTCGAGATCGGCTCGGTCAGCAAGACCTTCACCGCGACCCTTGCCGGCTATGCCCAGGCGCAGGGCAAACTCAACCCGTCGGAGCGCGTCAGCCACTACCTGCCGGAGCTGCAAGGCAGCGCGTTCGACCGCATCACGGTGCTCCAGCTCGGCACCTACTCGGCCGGTGGCCTGCCCCTGCAGTTCCCGGACGCGTTCGACACCCAGGACAAGATGCTCGACTACTTCAAGCAATGGAAACCGACCTATGCGGCGGGCACCCATCGACAGTATTCGAACCCGAGCCTGGGACTCTTTGGCTATGTGGCGGCGAAAAGCCTGGGGGCCCCTTTCGATGAGCTGATGGAGAAAACCCTGTTTCCCAAGCTCGGCCTCAAGAACAGCTACATCCACGTTCCAGAGGCCCGGATGAGCCATTACGCCCAGGGTTACACCCAGGATGACGAACCCGTCAGAGTGGGTCCCGGCGCACTGGATGCCGAAGCCTACGGTGTCAAGACCACCTCGACCGACCTGCTGCGCTATGTCGAGGCCAACATCCGGCCGGAACCCCTCGAGGCCCCGCTGCACAAAGCCATCGATCTGACGCAGAGCGGTTATTACCAGGTCGCTGGCACCACCACTCAAGGACTGGGATGGGAGTTCTACCCCTACCCGGTCAAGCTTGATCGGTTGTTGACGGGCAACTCCTCGGAAATGGCACTCGAGGCCTACAAGGTCAGCCCATTCAATCCGGCGCACCCGCCGCAAAAGAATGCGCTGTTCAACAAGACCGGCTCGACCCGCGGCTTCGGCGCTTATGTCGTCTACGTACCGGCGAAGAAAGTCGGGATCGTGATGCTGGCCAATAAAAACTATCCCAACCCGGTCAGGGTCAAGGCCGCCTACCAGATCCTGAACGCGCTGGAGGGCGTTCAGTAAGCGGATAGGCAAAGGCCGGCCGGGTTGGCTATGATCGGAGTCCATGACAGTCTCACTCCCGATCCGCCAGCCCTGCCCACCCGGCGCCTGCATTTGCGAGCGGGAGCAACTGCTGCAGCTGCCGGGCGCCGACCTGCGCATCCTGAGCCTGACGCGCCAGGAGGAAAAGCGCCTGGTCGAGCGTCTGGAAAACCTGCAGAGCCTGGCCGACCTCGAACGCCTGCAACAGCGGATGTACGATCAGTTGGGCATCCGCGTGAGCGTCGCCCCGGGCTTCAATGAAGTGCGGACCATGCGCGGCATCGACATCCAGATCGACGAACATCCCGGCCTGTGCCGCAAGACCCGTCAGTCGATTCCGGCGGCGATACGCCGGGGCCTGGAGAAAAACCCGCAGATCGCCTACGCCCTGCTCAACGCCAACGACCTGTTGCGCGATACCTGAGACGCAATCTCAGCGCAGCCGCTGCCCGCGCTTGAGGGTCTCGCTCGGCAGTTCGCCGAACAGCGCCCGATAGCTGTTGGAGAACCGCCCCAGGTGCCAGAACGACCAATTCATCGCCACCTCGGCCACCGTCTTGTCCTGGGCGTTGCGCCCGAGCAGTTCATGGCGGGCGCTGTTGAGCCGGCGCAAGCGCAGCCAGTGGCTCGGCGTCATCCCGGTATAGGCCTTGAACGCGTGCTGCAGCTGGCGCAATGAAACCCCGGCGACCTGGGAAAGCTCCAGCAGATTAAGGGTCTGCTCAGGCGAGTCGGCCGCCCACTCGCCGATGTGCTTCATGATCGAGCGCTCTTCGGCGCGCCGTTGCAAGGAGCCCCGGTCCAGGCGGACACAGGCGTTGTCGAGGATGTAGAGACAATCATCCAGCAGTTGCTGCGTGAGGCTTTCCCGGCTCGGCGGGTCGAGGGTCTGCGCCAGGCGGGTCAAGGTCCCGCTCAGCCAGCGGCTGAACAAGCCGTTCTGCTGCGAGTTGAGCGGCGCCATGAACAGCCCCTCCAGCCGCGCCACATCCAGGCCATGCTGCTGAACGAACTCCGAACCGAACACCACCGCCACTTCCTGATAGTTCTCGGGGGTGATCCAGATATTGCGGCTCTCGCCGTTGAGCACATACAAGGCGTTGTCGCTGCGATCGAAGCAGAAGGCCAACGCCCCCGACGGCGCACTGAAGTTCTGTTCGACCCGGGTGTTCATGCACTCCTCGTAGATCTGCACCCCTTGCAGGTCCAGGTAACGAATCTGTCCGGCGAAATGCCCCGGCGACATCTGCTGGTAATGCTGCACCCAACCCGGTGTGACCCGTATCTGCTCGGCCACATCGGCGGTGTTGAACGCTTGAACCCGCAAGGCGTTTGACTCTGTCATCGGATGACCATTTGCACTCATTTGGTGCATTTTAGGCGTCATAAAGTGGATAGATGGAATCCCCGTCGTGCGCCCAAGATAGTCGCCAATGCGCCGCGGGGGAAGTCTCTCGCCGCTCGACCGGGATGAAGACACGGCACCCGGCGCAGAAAAAAACCAACCACGAGGTCTTTATGAATGCCCCTTTCGATCAGCTGTCTTCCTGGCTGAAAGAACACAAGATTACCGAAGTAGAGTGCGTGGTCAGTGACCTGACCGGTATCGCCCGCGGCAAGATCGCCCCCACCAACAAGTTCCTGCATGAGCGAGGCATGCGCCTGCCGGAAAGTGTGCTTTTGCAAACGGTAACAGGGGACTTCGTCGACGACGATGTCTATTACGACCTGCTCGATCCCGCCGATATCGACATGATCTGCCGGCCGGACTCGTCGGCGATCTATGTGGTGCCCTGGGCCATCGAACCGACCGCCATTGTGATCCACGACACCTTCGACAAACAGGGCAACCCCATCGAGCTGTCGCCACGCAATGTCCTGAAAAAAGTCCTCAAGCTCTACGCCGACAAGGGTTGGCAGCCCATCGTCGCACCGGAAATGGAGTTCTACCTGACCCAGCGCTGCGAAGACCCGGACCTGCCACTCAAGGCGCCGCTGGGCCGTTCGGGCCGTGCGGAAAGCGGTCGGCAGTCGTTCTCCATCGATGCCGCCAACGAATTCGACCCGCTGTTCGAAGACGTCTACGACTGGTGCGAAGCCCAGGGCCTGGACCTCGATACGCTGATCCACGAAGACGGCCCGGCGCAGATGGAAATCAACTTCCGTCATGGCGATGCCCTGGACCTGGCCGACCAGATCACCGTGTTCAAGCGCACCCTGCGCGAAGCCGCGCTCAAGCACAACGTGACCGCGACCTTCATGGCCAAGCCCATCGCCGACGAGCCCGGCAGTGCCATGCACCTGCACCAGAGCGTGGTCGACAGCGCCACCGGCAAACCGATCTTCGTCGATGCCGATGGGCAGATGAGCCAGCTGTTCCTGCACCATATCGGCGGCTTGCAGAAGTACATCCCCAAGGTGTTGCCGATGTTCGCCCCCAACGTCAACTCGTTCCGCCGCTTCCTGCCGGACACCTCGGCACCGGTCAACGTCGAGTGGGGCGAGGAAAACCGCACCGTGGGCCTGCGGGTACCGACCTCCAGCCCCGACGCCATGCGCGTGGAAAACCGCCTGCCCGGCGCCGACGCCAACCCTTACCTGGCGATTGCCGCGAGCCTGTTGTGCGGCTACCTGGGCATGGTCGAACAGGTCGAGCCGAGCGCCAAGGTCGAAGGCCGGGCCTATGAACGCCGCAACCTGCGCCTGCCGATCACCATCGAGGACGCACTGGCGCACATGGAAGAGTGCCCGACCCTCGAACGCTACCTGGGCACCCAGTTCGTACGTGGCTATGTGGCGGTCAAGCGCGCCGAACACGAAAACTTCAAGCGGGTGATCAGCTCCTGGGAGCGCGAATTCCTGTTGCTGAGCGTCTGATTCCGAACCTTTATCCCGACCGAAAACAACTCCAAGAGGTGTCGAATGCGTCTATTGAAATCCGCCGTTCCGCTGGCATTGGCGCTGCTGTTCAGCGCGACCGCCCAGGCCGAGCCGACCGTCAGCGTCTACAACTGGACCGATTACATCGGCGAGACCACCCTCGCCGACTTCCAGGGCAAGACCGGTATCAAGGTGATCTACGACGTCTTCGACTCCAACGAAACCCTGGAGGGCAAGTTGCTGGCCGGACGCACCGGCTACGACGTGGTGGTGCCTTCCAACCACTTTCTCGGTCGCCAGGTGAAAGCTGGGGCCTTCCTGAAGCTGGATCGCGCGCAATTGCCGAACTGGAAGAATCTCGATCCCAAGTTGCTCACGCTGCTGGAGCAGAACGATCCGGGCAATGAACACTCGGTGCCGTACCTGTGGGGCACCAACGGTATCGGCTACAACGTCGACAAGGTCAAGCAGGTGCTGGGCATCGACCATATCGACTCCTGGGCGGTGCTGTTCGAACCGGAGAACCTGAAAAAGCTCACCCAATGTGGTGTGTCGTTCATGGACTCGGCCGACGAGGTGTTCCCGGCGGTGCTCAACTACATGGGCATGGACCCGCGCAGTTCGAAACCCGACGACTTCAAGAAAGCCGAAGCCAAGCTGCTGACCCTGCGCCCCTATATCACCTACTTCCACTCCTCCAAGTACATCTCGGACCTGGCCAACGGCGATATCTGCGTCGCCTTCGGTTACTCGGGCGACGTGTTCCAGGCCGCCAACCGGGCCAAGGAAGCGAAGAACGGGGTGAACATCGCCTACTCGATTCCCAAGGAGGGCAGCAACCTGTGGTTCGACCTGCTGGCGATTCCCGCGGATGCGGCCAACGTCAAGCAAGCCCACGCCTTCATCAACAACCTGCTGGACCCGCAGGTGATTGCCAAGGTCAGCGCCACCGTCGGCTACGCCAACCCCAATCCGGCGGCCAAGCAGTACATGGACGTGGCGCTGGTGAACAACCCCGAGGTCTATCCGTCCCAGGAGGTCCTCGATAAGCTCTACATCTCCACCACGCCGACGCCTGAGATCATGCGCCTGATGACCCGCTCCTGGAGCAAAGTGAAGTCCAACAAATGAGTCAAGCCAGCCCAATGGAACATGCCCGCTCCTACTACGCGGCGACCGCCGGTTCGATGCCGGATCATCCCCGGCTCGAATCGCAGGTGAGCGCCGATGTGTGCGTGATCGGCGGCGGTTTTACCGGCGTCAACACCGCCATCGAACTGGCACAGCGCGGACTGTCGGTGGTGCTGCTCGAAGGCCGGCGGATCGGCTGGGGCGCCAGCGGGCGCAACGGCGGGCAGCTGATTCGTGGCATCGGTCATGATGTCAGTGGTTTTGCCAAGTACGTTGGTGAGGAAGGCGTACGTTACCTGGAGCGGGCCGGTATCGAGTCGGTCGAGGTGGTGGCCAATCGCATACACGAGCACGCCATCGACTGCGATCTACGCTGGGGCTTCTGCGAACTGGCCAACACCCCGGCACAGTTCGCGGCGTTCCGGGCGGAACAGGACCATCTGGCGGAATTGGGTTACGCCCATGAAACGCGGATTGTCGCGCCCCAGGACATGGCCCAGGTGGTCGCCAGCAGCATCTATGCCGGTGGCCTGATCGACCGGGGCTCGGGGCATTTGCACCCGCTCAACCTGGTGCTCGGTGAAGCGCGGGTGGCGCAGGCGCTGGGGGTGCGGATATTCGAGCACAGCCCGGTGCTGGAGCTGGTTCACGGCAGTACCGTGGAGGTGCGCTGTGCGTTCGGATCAGTACGCGCCAATAGCCTGGTGCTGGCCTGCAATGCGCACCTGGAAGACCTGGAACCCCGTTTGAGCGGCAAGGTGCTGCCGGCCGGCAGCTACATCATCGCCACCGAACCGCTGGCGCCCGAGGTGGCGGCCGAGCTGATTCCGCAGAACCTGTCGCTGTGCGACCAGAAGGTCGGGCTGGATTACTACCGTCTTTCTGCCGACAAGCGTCTGTTGTTCGGCGGTGCCTGCCATTACTCCGGGCGCGATCCGGCGGATATCGGTGCCTATATGCGACCGAAGATGCTCAAGGTGTTCCCGCAACTGGCGGATGTGCGTATCGACTATCAATGGGGCGGGATGATCGGCATCACCGCCAATCGTTTCCCCCAGGTCGGGCGCCTGCAACAGCATCCTAACGTGTTCTATGCCCAAGGCTATTCAGGGCATGGCGTCAACGTAACCCACTGGACCGCGCGGTTGTTGGCAGAGGCGATCCATGCCGGACGAAGCACGGGCATGGATATCTTCAGCGCGGTGCCGCACATGACCTTCCCGGGCGGCAAGGCCTTTCGCTCGCCGTTGCTGGCGCTGGGGATGCTGTGGCATCGGTTGCGTGAGGTGTTGGGCTGAGAGGAGCGACTTAACCCAGCGCTGACAGAAATAAATGCCAGGAAGCAACGCCGTTTATCCCTTTGCGGGATAACGGTGTTTTCCCCCGATTGGCCATGCGCTGAAGGAGACACTCAGAGAAGCTGGTATTTCTCCAAAGTGGCTTTAACCTCTCTCAGCAAACCCTCCTCATCCAACTCACTCTCTCGGCGATCAGGCTCCGATGTATAACAGTCCGCAAGGATGAATAGTGCGGAGCCACACTCTCCTATGTCCGGAGGGTCTTGGCTTAAGGCCCCTGACTCGGCCTCTTCCCTCCAGGCATTTAAATACTCCCGTTCGAAATCGGTGGCCGTTATTTTTAACTACAGCAACTGCCTTGCCAGCCCAATCAATTTCATACTCATTGCAGCACCCCATCAGCAATGTAATTATCATACTGCGCTGTACTAGGAGACAGATGCAAACCAGATACAAACTCTATATACCAACCACTTTTCCGACCTCTGATTTCACCATCTACAACCAGTTTTCTGGCGTCATGACTAAGCCCTCAGTCACTGATATTTACTCGGCAACTGAGTTTGGCGACTTTTATTAATCAAGACATTTTGAAGCCTGGCTTGCCATTCGCAGCCCGCCAACTTTTCACAACGGCTAGAACACCTTGCGGACTATCCTCAACACCAGCTTCCGGGTAGAAAATCAACCCATTACCTCGCGGGTGCTCCGTGACACTGGCGAAGTGCTCAATAAGCTTGTCATGCTCATCCTCTGAGGCAACGTCTATTGCCCATATCTTATTGAGAAGCTCAAGAAATTCAGCCTCAGTATATTCTTCAAGCGCACTTTTTAATCCCATATACTTACCAAAAATAAATTAACTCTGCGCCAAAACAGCGCACTCAGAGAAACTGAAATTTCTCCAGAGTGTCTCTTACTCGTTTTCGAAACTCTTCCTCATCAGTCTCGGACTCTCTGCGATCAGGTTCCGGCTCATAACAATCAGCATGCATAAAAATATCCGAGCAGCACTCTGAGAGCTGAGCGTCATCTTTTCGCAAAGTCCCATCCTCCCCCTCTTGATACCAAGATTTAATGTAGGGGACAGCAAACTGATCTGCCGAGACCTCCCCAGCAACGAATTTTTTTGCAAAAACAACAAGATTAACACTCATCACAAAACCTCGTTAACCATGTAATTAATATACTGCGACGAACCAGGCTCTATATGCCAGCCACTTAAAAAGCTCCCATCCTCTTCCAGTATGACAACGACACTGGTATTGGGATTGAAGAACACCCTCGATCCCTTGGCATGATGGTAGGTTCCTTTTTCAATGGTAGCCTTGTCTCTGAGATGAACAAGAATTCCATCTCTGAATTTTGTCAGTGTTTCTGTATTGGAATTTTCTTCAGTTACCCCGAAAATTTTGGCATGAGCTTTAAATTTTCTTTGCAGTTGACGGCGAGTAAATATGCCTGAATCCAAAGACTCACTGAGCACCACATAGATCGGTGGTAATCCCGAATCCGCAGGAAAAGTATAGATAGCATCGCGGATATCCCACTGATCCGCCGCCGGTAAGGGCTCGGCCTTCACCGCGATCGGGGTCAGCGTGACCCCCGTGTAGGTCGGGATCTCTACAGGTTGTACCGGTGTTACGGTGGAACTGTCACCGGGCACCGCAATCGGAAAAGTCAGGGTGATCGGCGGCGTATCGGCCGTGGTGAAGGTATAGGCATTGGCCACGGGATCCAGTGTCAGGGCCCTGACCGGCACCTTTGGCGATAACCCGCCATTGGCTTGCGTGGCAATCACCGAGTACTTCGAGCGGTCGCCGTAAACCCGATACGGCAGATCCACCGTGCCACCGGCTGCCGCTATCTCCGGCAAATTTTCCGGCAAGTCCGGTATCAGGTCCTTGGCCGGCAGACTCAAGCTGGTCGGCGGATACAGGTCACTGTTGCCCAGCGAGGGTGAATACAGCAGCAGGCCGATACCCACCCCAGTGGCACGATCAAGCACAGCGCCGCCAAGGGCTTTCAGGGCCTGGATCCCTGCCTGGATGGCGGCCTCCAGCGTCAGACTGGAGCCCGCCGTAATCGCGATGGTGCCTGCTGCCACGCTCAGCTGGGTTGTGCCTGCCGGCGCGAGCCTGAAGCTGTGTGCTTGCATCACCTTGCCTCGCGCTTCAGCCTCGGCTGCCAGCCGGGCCTGCTCTGCGGCGACTTCCCTTGCGCGCTCCGCCAGGGCGCCAAAGGCATTCGAGGTGACGGTCAGGTGTCTGGCTGACTCGGACTTCAGCAG
>NZ_JXDG01000032.1 GCF_000820515.1 Pseudomonas batumici
GTTGCGGCAGCAGCTGCGGTTGTTGCTGCAACTGATGCGGCAGCTGTCCCGTCTCATGCTGCTGTTGAGGCAACCTCTGTTGCAGCAGCGGCTGCGGTTGTTGCTGCGGCTGATGCGGTAGCTGTCCCGACTCGTGCCGCTGTTGGGGCTGTCTCTGTTGCGGCAGCGGCTGCGGTTGTTGCTGCGGCTGATGCAGTAACTGTCCCGCCTCGTGTCGCTGTTGGAGCAGTCTCTGTTGCGGCTGCTGCGGTCGTGAAAGCCTGTGTATGTGACGCCAGTGAGCACGATGGCGGAACCAGTCCCGATCGCGGTAGTGACGACTCCAGTAGCTGTCGAAGCCGAAGATCAGAATGGGCATACCTATCTGGGCGCCATAGTCGGGGACTACCACGCGCCGTCCGGCGTAATCGTACTCAAGTAAGTTGCCCGCTATCCAACCGCGTTCGCCATGCCAGCTGACATCGCACCACTGCCAGTCGCTGAGGCAACCATAGATCGTCAGCCTCGAGCCCCGAGGTACGGTCACGATGGGC
The DNA here is from genome assembly GCF_000820515.1 of Pseudomonas batumici. Lineage (GTDB taxonomy): Bacteria > Pseudomonadota > Gammaproteobacteria > Pseudomonadales > Pseudomonadaceae > Aquipseudomonas > Aquipseudomonas batumici. The sequence goes on from NZ_JXDG01000032.1 coordinate 534, forward strand.
GGATAGGCGAGGTCCGGGCCGGTTCTGAGGACGCTGTTGGAAGCGGTGTAGGCAAACTGGTCCTGGGCAAAGGTCACGGGAGTGAACAGGGACGCAAGCACTCCAATGATCAAGTAGATAATCGGTTTCATGTCTCGGGCCCTCTGTACCGAGAAATCATTTTACATCCGATTTTCAACCCGTTGACCGAAGGCTTCGTGCTCGCTCTTGTCCAGGTCGGATCTAGCGCTTCTGGCCGCTTTCTTCTGGCGGCCGTATATTCCGAAACATACCCAGCAGCAGTAAGTCGTAGGTGATCTTCAAACCGCCGGCTATTACCAATGGCCAACCAAAGGTCGATAAGCCAAGCAAATAACCGGCAAGCAGCGGGCTCAACGCTGAAGCCAGGCTACGTGGGACCGTCGTAATACTGGCTGCAGCTGCCCGCTCCTCACGCGGCACGATTGCCATGATGTAGGAGCTACGGGTCGGCACATCCATTTGCGACAACGCGCTGCGTGCAAGCAGCAGGATGATTGCCAGGCTCAATGTCGGCATCAGAGGGATCAGAATCAGGAACAGGCTGGAGGGTAAGTGGGTAAACACCATCGTATTCACGAGTCCGAACCGATCGGCAATGCGATTCGCCGCCAGATATGAAAACGCCGTCAAGACTCCAGTCCAGAAAAAAATCTCGCCTGCGACCGTGGTGGAAAGCTGAAACTTCTGGAAAAGCCACAAGGCGATCATCGACTGCACCACAAAGCCGCCCCCGAACGCATCCAGGCTGAACAAGGCTGCGAGGGTATAAACGACCCGTTTCGATTTTTGTAACGGTGCGGCCGATGCCTTGTGCTCGTCTGTGCCAATCTCCCGAGGCAGCCTGGAATAAATCAACGCCGATGCCAATCCCAATACACCGTAAAGGATAAACATCGCTTGTAGCGCGCCTTTCTTATCCAGCCTGGATGTCGCGACTATCCAATCAGGCGCACCCGCGAACAGTGCCCCCAATGCGCCAGCCAACGCAGCGGTCAGACTATAGCGGGCAAACACCGCCGTGCGCCGACGTTCGTCCACCAAGCCGGAGAGCACGGCGTGCTCTAGCGGCAAGAATACGCTGACATCGCCGCTGGACGGATTCAATGTCCCGACAATGGCAATCACCAGCAAAGGCCAGAAATCAGTGAACGCCGCAAAACCAAAACCGGTTGCCGTCATGAGCAGCGCGGCCATCAGCAGCAACAGGCGGTAGGTAAAATGATGAGCATAGAGGCCAACCAGGAGCGTCAATACGCCTGAGCCTAACAGCGTGCCGGTGGCGATCATCCCAACTTGAAGCGGCTGCATGCCTAATGCCAGCAGATAAAGTGGCAGCAGCAAGCTGACGTAACCGTCGGCGAATGCCCGCAAGCCCCGCACGCATAGCAGACGGGAAAGGACCGGCGAGTTCATTTAACCCAACATGCGGTACTTTTTCCGGTGCTCATGCTCGTCCCACCCGCTGGGCGGCCTCGATGGGGCAAGCAATGCGGTCGATTTTCGGCCGCTCACGGGTAATCCATTTCATGAATTGACCTCTCTTTCGTTACGCTGCGGGTTGACTCCTACAGCGGGACGCCTTTGTTGAAGTTGGCCAACAGGCCGTCAAAGACGGCAGATGCCACAACCAGCAGTTGGTCATCGTCGGTGATCGCTTCGCGTAGTCCGGCCAGTACACTTTCCACCCCCGTGGCTTCCGGGGGTTGAACGCCACCGACGTCGAGGTAATGCACGAGCAGGCCAATTCTTGTGAGCCCGAGTTGTTCCAGCGCAAAACTCTCCAATAGGACTTCGAAGGTCACTCGACTGCCGACATGGCCAAACCTCGCACCGTCGAAGTCAAAGCCGAGCGCATTGGCTGGACATTCGTCCGGGCTGGATAGCCAAAGGAGCTTGGCTTGGGGATCAATAAAACGTCGGATCAACCACGCACTGGCCAATCGATCCACCCACGGTCGTTGCCGCGTCGCCCAGGTGCGACCCTGGTAGTCGGCCATACTCAGCCTTGCGATGGCGCCTTCGACCCCGTGCGGCTCATCTGGAAACAAGGTACGGGAACAGGCCAGCTCTAATTCTTTCAGCGCGCTGTTGATCTGGAGTTGTGCCTCGCCGGGGAAGAAGTCGATATCCGATAGGCTGGCGAAGGACTTTCGCAGCCTGCGGGCCTGCTTGAGTATGTCCTGTACGGACTCCGTGGTTAGCGCGTCACGCGCCTGCGTCACTTCGCTCAGTAGCGCTGCGAAGTCCTCGCTACGGTCAAACAGGTCGATGAAGTTCGCACCTTCCGGCTCCTCGGTGCTCAGTACCAATGCGGTCCCCCCCCCATTGCGCACATCGACCGCCAAGCCATCCATTGTTGTTCGACACACCTCCCGCTCGGGCATCAGATAGACACCGTCGCGCAATACGGCCGCACCCGAGGCTTTGAGGGCTCGCCATATACGCATTCGCGCCGTGGCGTTCTCGGTAGGCAGGGACAGAATGAGAACGATAAATTTCACTTTGCACTACTCACAACATTTATCTGGAGATTGATTCAAATCCACCGAATGGGCGACGACGTGTCCACATCTACTTCCCCTGCCAGTGCCATTGATATCGCCGACCTCAAAGCTTTGCCTGGGTAATGCGCAGCATAGGTTTTCCCTCCAAGGACTTGAGTGGGAAATAGGCCCGATGAGACTCTGGGTCCACCGCAACCACATGGGCATTCGGCCCAAGCCACGCGGAGCCAAGCAGACTCACCGCGTGTTCCTGCACCTTGAGAAGGGTCACCTCTCCCACCTCACTGGCGACGTAGAGCCATCCGAGCGATGCGTCGTACGCCAGAACATCAGGTACGTTCCCCACGTCAAAAGCCGAGAGGATCTGCCGACTCGACAGATCCAACACGAGCAGCTTGTGGTTGCCTTCGCAGGCGATGAAGGCAAGGTGAGTCGGGGCATCGATATACAGGCCGTGGTTTCCTTTCGCGCCTGGCAAATCCGTCCGAGCCACTACCTCGTCTGTCGTCGGGTCGATTTCGATAAGCTGCCGACGCGACTGCACGTTGGCGAAAATGTGTTTCGAGACGGGGTCATATTGCGTATTCCCGACTTCACCACCTAGCGGAATCGTGGCGACTGGCATATTCGAGCGGACATCAATCACTGTGTCGGTACCGCCGCGCTCATCCGAAACATAGAGTTTGTGAACCTCTGGGGCGTAGGCCATACCGTCTGGATAGCCACCGGCCGGTATTCGTGCGGTGATCTTGAAGGTCTTCGCATCGATCACCACCACTTCGTTCGTCCCGGTGGCCGAGGCGTAAATACGGCCCAGTTCCGGAATGGCGAGCACACCGTGGGCCTGGTTGACGTCCGGAATATCCGCGACAACCTTCTGCTGTTGTGTATCGAACACCGTGACCACACTGTCGCCCAAGTGCGCGATGAACAACAGATGAGAATTGGGATCAAGGCTTGCGTAGTCCCAGCGTGTCGTGTGTCCGGAAAGCGGAACATCGGCGACGGTTGACAGCGGGAGACGCTCGCTTGCGCAGGAGTGGTTGAAGGCTGCCGATGAAACTGTCAGTAGAATTGCGAGCCCCAGGAAAACACAGCCCTGTAAACGCTTGCTGTAATCAAACATATCGCCCCTCTAAATCCTCAGTGGTCAAATGTGGGCATGGGCAGTACGGTAACGCTGGTCCACCATCACCTAATGGTTCGGTCATGAACCGAGCACCTGATGTCACCAGGTCTTAGTGATGCAATAAGGGATAAACCAGCAACCCGATCAACGCCGCGCAGATCACGATGACGGGTTCTGGCAGTTTCTTGATTTTCCATAACAGACCAGCCGTTCCCAAGGCCAACAAAGCAGTGGGCACATCGGTGATCGAACGCTGCGCCAGCACCACCACCGAGCCGGCAATGGCACCGACGGCCGCTGCGGTGATGCCATCGACGAACGCGATCAGCGCGGGTAACTTGCCGTACCTATTGAAGTAGGGTGCCGCGATCACCGTGACCAGATAGCACGGTAAAAATGTCGCCACGGCCGCTAGGCAGGCGCCTGGCAAACCACCAATCAAATAACCGATGAAGCCGGTCGTGATCACCACCGGACCGGGGGTAATCATGGCGACCGCCACAGCATCCACGAACTGCTTGTCGTTCAGCCAATGATGCTCAGTGACAATGCCGCCGTAGAGAAAAGGCACAATAGCCAGGCCCGAACCGAACACGAAAGCACCGGCCTTGGTAAAGAACAGCGCGATCTGCAACAGCGTATTGCCATCGGTGGCGACCGCAAGGGCTACATTGGGCATAGCCGTTGGCAGCGCCATCGCGAGATTCGACGCGCTGAATTTCGGCTTGCAGCGAATCAGCCACACCAGCACACCCGCTGCAATGAACAGCCAGGCGATTTCCGATTGCGTGACGATGGTCACGGCGGCTAACAGAATGAAGATGCCCCACAACAGCTTGCTCTTCCCGATGTTCTTGCTGGCGAGTTTGTGCGCGCTGATCGCCATGATGCCGATGACCGCGGCCCCCACGCCATAGAAGACCGATTGCATCCACGAAAGTCCGCCGAACCCGACATACGCCCAGCCCAACGCCAGCACCATCAGGAAGGATGGCAACACAAAGGCGAACCCAGCTACCGTTGCGCCGAGGATGCGATAATGCAAGTAACCTAAGTAGATGCCCAGTTGTGCCGCCAGCGGTCCGGGAGCGATTTGCGCCAGCGCCAGCCCTTCCTTGTAATCCGCCTCGCTGATCCAGCCGCGCCGCTCCACCAGATCTCGATGCATGTAGCCGACCAACGCCACTGGCCCACCAAAGCCGAGCGTCCCCAGGCGCAGAAAATACAGGGTAAGTTGCCATAGGCTGTAAGTGGGCTTGGCTGCGTCAGTCATGGTCACGATTCCGGTTGAGGTCATGCACCGACACACCAAAGCTCTGCCAGCAGTTGCGCTGGTTGCCTCACACACTGCTCGATGTATCAGTCACTACAAAAATGTAGCATAAGCTACGTTAGCCTGTGTACATCCATTCAACCCATCTTTTTGTGTTTCTTAAAAGCCACACATGGAACCGTTATGACACGGGGCTCGCTAGTTTCACGAGCGGACTGTCGACGGCGCCGGACCGTCCCGATCAAACCCGCTTCAACACTTGAGGAGAACACCCGGAGGTTCCACAAGGTGAGATCGGCGCCACTCATGTCATCAATTACCCCGTCCTCCCGCAAAGGACCACTCATCCGCCTGGGTGGTGCTGATCACCACCATGACATCCTCCGGATCGATGCCCGGCGACACGCTCAGGCGCTCCACCAATCGCCGATAAAAGCGTTGTTTCGTGGCCGTATCCCGAGGGCGACCGGCCGTAATGGCGATCAGGACAAAGTCCGCGCTGCGGGGGCCGCCCAGGTAGTGGCTATCGAAGATCAGCTCCCCCACCTCATGCTGGTGAATGACCTGGAAGCGGTCAGTGGCCGGCACCTCGAAGGTCTCCACCAGGGCCTGATGCAGCCCTTCGGACAACAGGCGAAGGTACTCGGGGGACTTGCCCCGATGCAGGGAAATACGGGCGAAAGGCATACGACCTCCAAAGCTGCTGATTTGACGGAGGCAGGTTAAGTCGCCACGATAGTTCCGAATATCAGATTAAACAGAATCAATACTCCCGAATAAGTGGATGATTTCCCATGCGCCATCCCACCTTCGACCTTGATGTACTGCGCACCTTTGTCGCCGGAGTCGAGCTCGGCAGCTTTGCCAAGGCCGCCGACCGCCTCGGGCGCTCGACCTCGGCGGTCAGCGCCCAGCTCAAGAAGCTTGAAAGCCAGGTCGGCAGCGCCGTGCTGGTGAAGTCGGGGCGCGGGTTGATCCTGTCACCGGCCGGCGAGTCGCTGTTCAGCCAGGCCCGGCGCCTGCTGGAACTGAACGACGAGATATTCGCCAGTCTGCGGGACGCCCGCATCGCAGGCACGGTGCGCATCGGCTTGCAGGACGATTTCGCCGAACACCTGCTCAGCGACGTACTACGGCGCTTTTCCAGGGTCCATCCGCTGGTCAGCCTGGAGGTCAGCATTGCCCGCAACGCCGAGTTGCTGGCGCAGATCGAGAATGGCCGCCTGGACCTGGCGCTGGCCTGGGAAACCGACTCAAGCACGCCGTACGCCCTGCGCCTCGGTGAAACCCGCATGCACTGGATCGGCCCGCGCGATCTGCCGGCGCTGCCTCGTTCCGACAACCAGCCCTTGCCCCTGGTGGTGTTCGATGCGCCCTGCATTCTGCGCAGCGCCGCCACCCGCACGCTGGACCAGGCGCGCATTCCCTGGCGAGTGGCACTCACCAGCCCGAGTGTCAGTGGCATCTGGGCTGCCGTATCGGCGGGGCTCGGCGTCACCCTGCGCACCCGCATCGGCCTGCCCGCTCATCTTGCGGTCATTGAAGACCTGCCCCCGCTGCCCATGCTTGGCTATGTCCTTCACCAGGCCCGGGAAGCGCCGACAGCCGCGGTCCGGCAACTGTCCGAGTCGATCCAGGCGAGCCTAGCCGAGCTTCGGTAACTGGCCCAGGCGCATTCAATTGCGTACCATCCGCCCCCTCTTTTCGCCGCCGGCCCTGCCGGCTCGTTTTTCAGGTACGCCATGAAACCCCAACGCCTGCGCGCCGACGCCCTGGCCGGACTGACCACCGCCTTCGCCCTGCTGCCCGAATGCATCGCCTTCGCCCTGGTCGCCCACCTCAATCCGCTGATGGGGCTGTATGGCGCCGTGATCATCTGCACCCTGACCGCGCTGCTGGGCGGGCGCCCTGGCATGATCTCCGGCGCCGCCGGGTCGATGGCGGTGGTGATCGTCGCGCTGGTGGTGCAGCACGGCGTGCAGTACCTGCTCGCCACGGTCCTGTTGGGCGGGCTGATCATGCTCGCCTTCGGCATGCTGCGGCTGGGCAAGCTGGTGCGCATGGTGCCGTATCCGGTGATGCTCGGCTTCGTCAACGGCCTGGCGATCGTCATCGCCCTGGCCCAGCTGGAACACTTCAAGAGCGGCGAATCCTGGCTGAGCGGCACGCCGCTTTATCTGATGAGCGGGCTGGTGGCCCTGACCATGGCCATCGTCTACCTGCTGCCGCGCCTGACCCGCAGCGTGCCGCCGGCACTGGTGGCGATCCTCGGCGTGGGCCTGGCGGTGTACCTGCTCGACCTGCCGACCCGGACCCTCGGCGACATGGCGCATATTGCCGGCGGCCTGCCGGTGCTGGCCCTGCCGCAGTTGCCGTGGAACCTGGAAACCCTGCGGATCGTCGCCCCCTACGCGATATTGATGGCCCTGGTCGGCCTGCTGGAAACCCTGCTGACCCTGAACCTGACCGACGAGATCACCGAAAGCCGCGGTTACCCGGACCGCGAATGCGCGGCACTGGGCGTGGCCAATATGGTCTCCGGACTGCTCGGCGGCATGGGCGGCTGCGCCATGATCGGCCAGACCATGATCAACCTCAGCTCCGGCGGCCGGGGTCGGCTGTCCGGGGTCGTCGCCGGGGTGATGATCCTGCTGTTCATCCTGTTCCTGTCACCCTTTATCGAGCGCATCCCGCTGGCCGCCCTGGTGGGCGTCATGTTCGTGGTCGCGCAACAGACCTTCGCCTGGGCCTCGCTGCGGGTGCTCAACAAGGTGCCATTCAATGACGTGCTGGTGATCATCGCGGTAACCACCATTACCGTGTTCACCGACCTCGCCATCGCCGTGCTCTGCGGCATCGTCATCGCCGCGCTCAACTTCGCCTGGCAGCAGGCCCGGGAACTCTACGCCGACACCCATCTGGAGGCCGACGGCAGCAAGCTTTACCGCCTGCATGGCACCCTGTTCTTTGCCTCGACGACGCCCTTTCTCAACCAGTTCGACCCCGCCAACGATCCGCCCCAGGTAACCCTCGACTGTCGCCATCTGAACTTCGTCGACTACTCGGCCATCGCCGCGTTGAAGACCCTGCGCGAGCGCTACGAGAAGGCCGGCAAGCACCTGCACGTCTTTCACTTGTCCGAGCGCTGCAAACGGCTGCTCAAACGCGCGGGCGCGGATCAATAACCCGCCGTTTTTTTCACCGTTGATAGGGTTAGAATGCCGGCCCTTTTCCTTGCCGGCACTGCCTGATGAACCCCCACGCCCTGTCCATCCTCCACACCCACCTGCTCACGGCCCTGGCGAGCGCCCCGGCGGAAACCCGGCGCCTGTTCCACGGCCGGGGCCGCTGCTGGCCGGGGTTGGAGCAACTGACCGTCGACTGGTTGCAGGGCGTGGTGCTGGTTTCGCTGTTCAAGGAACCGGAGCCGGCACAACTGCAAGCCCTCAAGGACCTGCTGGCAGCGATCAGCCAGTCGCCCGCCTGGCAGGCCAGCGGCGCACGGACCTTGCTGTTGCACCATCGCTACCTGCCCCAGAGCCCCGCCGAATGGCTGGTGGGCGAGGCCATTGACGAGTGGGTGATCACCGAGGGGGGGCTGCGTTATCAGGTCGACCTCGGCAAGAAACAGAACAACGGCCTGTTCCTCGACATGCGCTATGGCCGCGACTGGGTCCGAGCCAATGCCCAGGGGAAGCGGGTGCTGAACCTGTTCGCCTACACCTGCGGCTTTTCCGTGGCGGCGATCGCCGGCGGCGCCGCGCATGTGCTCAACCTGGACATGTCCCGCGCGGCCCTGAGCCGTGGACGCGACAATCATCGCCTGAACGGGCACGACCTGAGCAAGGTGAGCTTTCTCGGCCACGACCTGTTCAAGTCCTGGGGCAAGGTCATCAACAGCGGCCCTTTCGACCTGGTGATCATCGACCCCCCCTCCTTCCAGAAAGGCAGTTTCCTGCTGGGCAAGGACTACCAGCGCGTCCTGCGCCGTCTACCGGAATTGCTCACCCCCGACGGCTGTGTCCTCGCCTGCATGAACGACCCGGCCGTGGGCTCGGACTTTCTCATCGATGGCGTCACCCGTGAAGCGCCGGGGCTGGTGTTCGAACGCCGCCTGGACAACCCGCCGGAGTTTCCCGATATCGACGCCGAAAGCGGATTGAAGGCCTTGCTGTTCAAGCAGGGTGCTATCCTGCCGGAAAAAATCGAATCCACCGTTTCGTGAGGCCGTTGTGTCCCGAGGTATTGTTTTATCGGTGTCGGCGTCCTGCCTATTCGCCGTCATGTATTTCTATACGTCCCTGCTGGCGCCCCTCAACGGTGAAGATATCTTCGGCTGGCGCATGCTCCTGACCGTGCCCTGCATGACGCTGTTCATGCTGGTGTCCGGAGACTGGAAACGCGTGCCCGCGATCCTCGCCCGGGTGCGCCGCGAACCGCTGTTGCCGCTCAAGTTGCTGCTGTCCTCGGTGATGCTCGGCTTCCAGTTGTGGGTGTTCCTCTGGGCGCCGCTCAACGGCCATAGCCTGGATACCGCCCTCGGCTACTTCCTCCTGCCACTGACCATGGTGCTCACCGGACGCATCGTCTACGGCGAGCGTCTGTCGCGTCTGCAAACCCTGGCGGCCCTGCTCGCCCTGTGTGGCGTGCTCAACGAGTTGTATCGGGTCGGCAGCTTTTCCTGGACCACCTTGCTGGTCGCCATCGGCTATCCGATCTACTTCGTGCTGCGGCGGCGCAACGGCACCGACAACCTCGGCGGCCTTTGGCTTGACATGGCGTTGCTACTGCCGGTGGCGTGGTGGTTCGTGCAACACGGTGAACAGGGCTTTGCCGTGGTCAATCTGCGGCCGGCGCTGTATGGGCTGATTCCGTTGCTCGGGCTGATCAGTGCCGCGGCGCTGATCTGCTACCTGTTGGCAAGCCGGATGCTGGCCTTCGGGCTGTTCGGTTTGCTCGGCTATGTGGAGCCCGTATTGCTGGTGATCGTCGCCCTGTTGCTGGGGGAAAGCATCGGCCCCGGAGAATGGCTGACCTACCTGCCGATCTGGCTGGCGGTGGTGGTGTTGGTGCTGGAGGGGGTGAAGCAGGTGCTGGCGCAGCGTCGCTGAACGGTGACTGCTCGGCGGTCAGGGTTCCGCCCTGGGCCTCCAGCGCCCGACGACTGATGGCCAGGCCCAGGCCAAAGCCGCCGGTAGCCCTATCGCGACTGCGGTCCAGGCGATAGAACGGCTCGAAAATCCGCTCCCGGTCCGGCTCGGGAATGCCGATACCGTCGTCATCGACCCATAGCTCGCAGCCTTCCGGACTGACCCTGACGCCGATCTGGATCCGCCGCTCGCAGTAACGCATGGCGTTGCGCAACAGGTTCTGTACCGCCCGCGCGGTCAGGCGCGGATCGAGGACAAAGCGGTCCAGCGAACCGTGCATCAACACGTCCAGCACGGTCTCCGGGGCCTCCAGTTCCTCGTCGAAACTGCCGAGGATACTGTCGACGAACTCGTCCATCGACACCATGACCCGTTCCGGCAGCCGTTCCGGGTTCTGCAAACGGCTATAGGACAACAATTCCAGCACCAGCTCGTCCAGCTCGCGGATATGCGCCACCAATCCTTGCAGACGCTCGCGGGGCGCCGGCGGAAGCTCTTCGGACAAGGCCAGGGCCAGGCCGAAATCCAGGCGGGTCAAGGGGGTGCGCAGCTCATGGGACACCGCGTTGAGCAGGTCTCGCTGCTGGTTGAGCAGGCCTTCGATGTCGGCGGCCATGGTGTCGAACACCGCCGCCAGTTCGCCGATATTGGAGCGTGGCGAAATATTCGTGCGCTCGCTGAGTTGTCCCTGGCCAAGATGCCGGGCGGTCTGCTTGAGGCGCTCCAGGTCGCGCCAGTGCGCGCGCAGCCAGAACAGCAGGCAGGCCAGCAGCGCGGCACCGACCAGCACATTCATGCTCCAGTACAACAGGCTCATGTCCAACGGATCGGGCGGGACCCGCAGCGCCACCGCCCATTGCTCATCCAGTGGCGAGACCTCCAGGTCCGGCGTGCCCCACTCCCCCAGGCGCATCACTTCCTCGCCGCCGCGCAGGCGTTGCTGCTCGGACACGCTGAAGCTTGTCTCATCGATGCCGACCAAGCTGACCTGCAACGGCGCGAAACGCTGGTCCAGTCCTGCGGCTATTGCCGGCCACTGGTCTTTCGGAACCTGGCGAAACTGTTCGAGCAACAAGCTCTGCGAGCCCCGGGACTGCTCCAGGTTGTAGCGCATGAAGCGCTCGTGAAAGACCCCGATCACCAGTTCAGGCACCAGGTAGATCGCCGCGCTGAAGGTGACGATGGTGATCAGGTACAGCCGCACCAGGATCTTCAGCATCGTTTCAGTACTCCCACTCGGAGCGGCTGAACAGGTAGCCCTTGCCCCAGACGGTCTTGATCTTGCGCGCCTCGCCGGCATGGTCGTCGAACTTGCGGCGCAACTTGGAAATCGCCACGTCCACCGAGCGGTCGGTGCCGTTGAACTCGATACCGCGCAGACGCTGGAGAATCTGGTCGCGACTGAGCACTTCGCCGGCATGCCGGGCCAGCACCACCAGCAGGTTGTACTCGCCGCTGGACAGCTCCACAGGCTGCTCGCGCCAGGTCACGTTGCGTTCCGACAGGTCGATGCACAGGTTGCCCATCAGGATCCGGTCGCTGGCCACTTGCGGATCGGCCAGGCTGCTGCGGCGCAGCAGGGTCCGCACCCGGGCCAGCAGCACCCGGGGTTCGCAGGGTTTGGTCACGTAGTCGTCAGCGCCCATCTCCAGGCCCAGCACCTGGTCATGGCTGTCGTCGCGGGCGGTGAGCATCAGGATCGGCAGTGTCGCCGAATCGGCGCGCAGCAGGCGGCACACCTGCAGGCCATCGAGGCCCGGCAGCATCAGGTCGAGGATCACCAGGTCCGGCGGGTTCTGTCGCGCGCGCTCACACACCTGGTCGCCACGGGCCAATACATTGACATGGTAGCCGTTGCGCTCCAGGTAGCTGGCGATCAATTCACTGAGGGCGCTGTCGTCTTCGACCAGCAAAATGGTAGGCATAGATAAATTTACAAAGCGGAAAACCGTGAAGGATATACGCCCACGCGCACCTGAGCGCATTAGCTTCACACTTTTTCACCAACACCCTACAGAGCTTCACAGCAGCGCGTGAGCACGGCCCTTAGCATGCGAGGGTCATTATTGGGACTCCGTTATGTTGAAGAAGCTGTTTGCCCCGCTATGCCTGTCGGCCCTGGTGCTGGCCCTGAGCGCCTGTGACAAAGCCGCGAACACCGCGCAGACACCGCCGCTGCCCAAGGTTCGGGTCGAGACGCTCACGAGCCAGAGCCTGTCCATCAACAGCGAGTTGAGCGGCCGCATCGCCGCGCCGCGCATCGCCGAAGTCCGCGCGCGGGTCGCCGGCGTGGTGCTGCAGCAGGTATTTCGCGAAGGCAGCGACGTGAAACAGGGCGACGTGTTGTTCCGCATCGACCCGGCGCCGTTCAAGGCCGACCTCGACAGCGCGGTCGCCAGCCTGCAGAAGGCCGAGGCCAATGCCTTCCAGACCCGCCTGCAGCACCAGCGCTACCGTGAGCTGGTGGACAGCCATGCCATCAGCCGCCAGGACTACGACAACGCCGAAGCCGCCGCGCGCCAGAGCGCCGCCGACGTCGCCGCGAACAAGGCCGCCGTGCAGCGGGCCAGGCTCAACCTCGGCTACGCCACCGTCACCGCGCCGATTTCCGGGCGCATCGGCCGGGCACTGGTGACCGAAGGCGCCCTGGTGGGCCAGAACGAGACCACCGCCCTGGCGCTGATCCAGCAGTTGAATCCGATCCACGCCGACCTGACCCAATCGACCCGCGAGCTCAATGAGCTGCGCCGCGCCCTGCGGGCCGGGCAGTTGCAGCAGGTCGGGCAGAACCAGGCCAAGGCCACGCTGATCCAGGACGACGGTAGCGCCTATCCGCTGCCGGGCAAATTGCTGTTCACCGACATCAGCGTCGACCCCGGCACCGGCCAGGTGATCCTGCGCAGCGAATTCCCCAACCCGGACCTCGACCTGCTGCCCGGCAGTTTCGTCCGGGTCCGCGTCGAGCAGGCGGTGAACCGCGAAGCCATCACCGTGCCGCAACGCGCCATCCAGCGTGACAGCGCCGGGATCGCCCAGGTGCTGCGGGTGGACGCCGAACAGCGGATCAGCCAGCAGCCGGTGCAATTGGGATCGGTGCAGAACGATCGTTGGATCGTCACCGAAGGCCTCAAGCCCGGCGACCGTATCGTCGTCGAAGGCCTGCAACACGCCCGTCCCGGCGAGCAGGTGCAGATCGACGACAGCCCCCTTCCCCTCGCCCAGTCCAAAGGACAGTGAGCATGCCGCATTTCTTTATCGACCGCCCGGTGTTCGCCTGGGTGGTCGCCTTGTTCATCCTGTTGGCCGGCGCCCTGGCCATCCCGCAGTTGCCGGTGGCGCAGTACCCCAACGTTGCGCCACCCAAGGTGGAAATCCAGACGGTCTACCCGGGCGCCTCGGCCCAGACCGTGGATGAAAGCGTGGTCAGCCTGATCGAGCAGGAGCTCAATGGCGCCGACCACCTGTTGTACTTCGAATCCCAGAGCAGCCTGGGCAGCGCCACCATCACCGCCACCTTCCAGCCGGGCACCAACCCGGAAATGGCCCAGGTGGATGTGCAGAACCGCTTGAAAGCCGTGGAGCCGCGCCTGCCGGCCGCCGTGACCCAGCAAGGCCTGAAGGTGGAGAAGGTCTCCGCCGGCTTCCTGCTGCTCGCCACCCTCACCTCCAGCGACGGCAAGTACGACGAAAGCGCCCTCAGCGACTACCTGGCGCGCAACGTGATGAACGAGATCAAGCGTCTCGACGGTGTCGGCAAGGCCCAGTTGTATGGCGCCGAACGGGCCATGCGGATCTGGATCGACCCGCAGAAGCTGGTGGGTTTCAACCTGACTCCGGCGGACGTCAGCGCCGCCGTGGCCGGGCAGAACGCCCAGGTCTCGGCGGGCAGCATCGGCGACCTGCCGGCCCGCCCGACCCAGGAAATCAACGCCGCGGTGCTGGTCAAGGGCCAGTTGAGCACACCGCGGGAGTTCGCCGATATCGTCCTGCGGGCCAATCCCGACGGCTCCACGGTGCGCATCGGCGATGTCGCCCGGGTGGAAATCGGCAGCCAGGACTACCAGTACGGCACCCGCCTGAACGGCAAGCCGTCCACCGCCTTCAGCGTCCAGCTGAGCCCCGGCGCCAACGCCCTGCACACCGCGACGCTGGTGCGCGCCAAGCTCGACGAGCTGTCGCGCTACTTCCCGGCCGGGGTCGAATACAAGATTCCCTACGACACCTCGCCGTTCGTCAAGGTCTCGATCACCAAGGTGGTCTACACCCTGGGCGAAGCCATGTTGCTGGTGTTCGCGGTGATGTTCCTGTTCCTGCAGAACATCCGCTACACCCTGATCCCGACCCTGGTGGTGCCGGTGGCGCTGATGGGCACCTTCGCAACCATGCTCGCCCTGGGTTTCTCGATCAACGTGCTGACCATGTTCGGCATGGTGCTGGCCATCGGCATCCTGGTGGACGACGCCATCGTGGTGGTGGAGAACGTCGAACGGATCATGGCCAGCGAAGGGTTGTCGCCACGGGACGCCACCCGCAAGGCCATGGGCCAGATCAGCGGCGCCATCGTCGGCATCACCCTGGTGCTGGTGGCGGTGTTCATTCCCATGGCCTTCATGCAGGGCTCGGTGGGGGTGATCTACCAGCAGTTCTCGTTGTCCATGGCGACCTCGATCCTGTTCTCGGCCTTCCTCGCCCTGACCCTGACCCCGGCACTCTGCGCCACCCTGCTCAAGCCCATTGCCCAGGGTGAACATCATGCCAAGGGCGGCTTCTTCGGTGCCTTCAACCGGCGTTTCGAGCAACTGAGCAATAAATATGAAGGCTGGGTGGTGTATGCGCTGAAACGCAGCGGCCGCTACCTGCTGGTCTATGGCCTGCTGCTGGTACTGCTGGGGCTGTGCTTCATGCGCCTGCCCGCCTCCTTCCTGCCGGTGGAAGACCAGGGCTACACCATCACCGATATCCAGTTGCCACCTGGCGCGAGCCAGAACCGCACGGTCAAGGTGGTGGAACAGATCGAGGCCCATAACGCCACGGAACCGGGGGTCGGCGACACCACCATGATCCTCGGCTTCAGCTTCTCCGGCAGCGGCCAGAACGCCGCGCTGGCCTTCACCACCTTGAAGGACTGGTCGCTACGCGGCGCCCAGGACTCGGCGCAAGCCATTGCCGACCGCGCCAACCTGGCCCTGGGCGACATCAAGGACGCCGTGGCCTACGCCATCCTGCCGCCGCCGGTGGATGGCCTCGGCACCTCCAGCGGCTTCGAGTTCCGCTTGCAGGACCGTGGCGGCATCGGCTATGAGGCGCTGATGAAAGCCCGTAGCCAGTTGCTGGCGGCAGCGGAAAACAGCCCGGTGCTGGCCAACGTCCGCGAAAGCGCCCTGGCCGAAGCGCCGCAGGTGCAACTGCAGGTCGACCGCCAGCAGGCCAACGCGCTGGGGGGATCGTTTGCCGACATCGGCGCACTGCTCTCCACCGCGCTGGGCTCGGCCTATGTCAACGATTTCCCGAACCAGGGGCGTATGCAACGGGTGGTGATCCAGGCCGAAGGTGACCAGCGCAGCCAGGTGGCCGACCTGCTGAAGATCCATGTGCGCAACAGCAGCGGGAAAATGGTGCCGCTGTCGGCCTTTGTTCAGGCCCACTGGACCCAGGGTCCGGCGCAACTGACCCGCTACAACGGCTATCCGGCCATTGCCATTTCCGGCGAGCCCAAGGCCGGACACAGCACCGGGCAGGCCATGGCGGAAATGGAGCGACTGGTGACCCAACTGCCGAGCGGGCTTGGCCTGGAATGGACCGGATTGTCGTTGCAGGAACGCTTGTCCGGATCCCAGGCGACGATGCTGCTGGGGCTGTCGCTGCTGGTGGTGTTCCTCTGCCTGGCGGCACTGTATGAAAGCTGGTCGATCCCGACCTCGGTGCTGCTGGTGGTGCCGCTGGGGGTGCTCGGCGCAGTGCTGGCGGTGACCTTGCGCGGGATGCCCAACGATGTGTTCTTCAAGGTCGGCCTGATCACCATCATCGGCCTGTCGGCGAAGAACGCGATCCTGATCATCGAGTTCGCCAAGAGCCTCTACGACGAGGGCCATGATCTGCTGGACGCAACGGTGCAGGCGGCTCGCCTGCGATTACGCCCGATCATCATGACCTCCCTGGCCTTCATCCTCGGCGTGGTGCCGCTGGCGATTGCCACCGGGGCCAGTTCGGCAAGCCAGCAGGCCATCGGCACCGGGGTGATCGGCGGGATGATCACGGCGACGCTGGCGGTGCTGTTCGTACCGGTGTTCTTTGTGGTGGTGATGAAACTGGCTGGAGTCAGGGGCCAAGGCTCGTCGAGCCCGGCACCGGCGCTGGGCGCCGATCCGGAAGCAGGAGGTGATCGTCGTTTCGGGTGAAACCCATCCAACCTGTATATACAGATAAAAATTCCCCTGCAGTCCTGCCCTTCGTCCTTCCAGCGACAGCCGGCACGCCAAGGCGACTCATCGTAGCGCAGTCGCCTTGAGCACCGGAAACTCCCTCAACCATTGGTTTCCCTTCGCCCCAACAGGGTGCGAAGGGAACGCTTGTGGTGCGACTTTTGGTTACACATTCAGGGTTCAACACATCGTGGTGTTCTTTTCGCGACCGCCTTGAATCGGCTCTGCAACGCCACTCTCTGACTGGAATAGCGACCTTGGCCCGCATATTGCTCATCCTGTATATACAGGAATATATAGCAACCTGGTCCACCCACCCTCCACCTCAGGACACTGCAATGCACACACCTCTGCTGCTCAAGCCCGGCCAACTCACCCTCGATCAATTGCGCGTCATCTATCGGAAGCAATGCGCGATCGAACTGGACCCCGCCGCTCGCGAAACCGTCGATGCGAGCACACGCACCGTGAACGCAATCATCGCCAACCAGCGCACGGTGTACGGCATCAATACCGGCTTCGGCCTGCTCGCCAGAACCTCGATCGCCACCGAGTCGCTGGCCAAGCTGCAGCGCAACCTGCTGCTCTCGCACTGCACCGGCACCGGTCCGCTGCTCGATGACGCCAGTGTCGGCCTGATCATGGCGTTGAAGATCGGCTCGCTGGCCCGTGGCTTCTCCGGCGTGCGCTGGGAAGTGATCCAGGCGCTGGTCCGGCTGTATGTCGCCAAGGTCTATCCGTGCATCCCGTCCCAGGGATCGGTGGGCGCCTCGGGCGACCTGGCACCCCTGGCGCATATGTCCGCCGTGCTCATCGGCGTCGGTCGCGTGCGTCATGAAGGACGTGAAATGGATGCCGTCGAAGGCTTGGCGATTGCCGGCCTGGAACCCATGGTACTGGGACCGAAGGAAGGCCTGGCGCTGATCAACGGCACCCAGGTGTCCACCGCACTGGCGCTGCGCGGGCTGTTTGCCGCCGAGAAGCTGTTCAGCGCCGCCGTGGTCGCCGGCAGCCTGTGCGTGGAAGCCTTGAAGGGCTCCGACGTGCCCTTCGATCCGCGCATCCAGGCAGTCCGTGGTCAACTCGGGCAAATCGACGTGGCCCAGTACTATCGTGAACTGCTGGCCGACAGCGAGATTCGTCAATCGCATATCGATTGCGCCCGGGTCCAGGACCCCTACTCGCTGCGCTGCCAGCCACAAGTCATGGGCGCCTGCCTGGACCACTTGCGCTTTGCCGCCGGCGTGTTCCTGCGTGAGTCCAACGCGGTTTCGGATAACCCATTGGTGTTCAGCGCCGACGGTGACGTGCTCTCGGGTGGCAACTTCCACGCCGAACCGGTGGCGATGGCCGCTGACGTCCTGGCCCTGGCGATTTCCGAAATCGGGGCCCTCTCCGAACGGCGGATCGCCCAGTTGGTCGACCCCGCGCTCTCCGGCCTGCCGGCCTTTCTGGTGCGCGAAGGGGGCCTGAACTCGGGCTTCATGATCGCCCAGGTGACCGCCGCCGCCCTCGCCTCGGAAAACAAGACCCTGGCCCACCCGGCGTCGGTGGACAGCCTGCCGACTTCGGCCAACCAGGAAGACCATGTGTCGATGGCCACCTTTGCCGCCCGCCGCCTGCTGGATATGGCCGGTAACAGCAGCGCCGTGGTGGCCATCGAGCTGCTGGGGGCGGCCCAGGGTGTGGACCTGCATGCTCCGCTCAAGACCTCGAAGAAACTCGGCGAGGTCATGGCGATGATTCGCAGCGAGGTCGCGCATTACGACGAAGACCGTTACTTCGCGCCCGACATCGCGGCAGCCAGGGCCTGGGTCGAATCCGCCGCCTTCGAGCGCTGGATGCCCGCCGAACGCCTGTATGCCTGATTGAAGCCGGATTGGCGGAGGCGATCTACCCTGTATGAGCCTCCGCCACCTTCCCTGACCGTGAGTTGAGCCGATGAGCGATCCAGCACAAACCCTCGAACAGTTGCGCCAGGCGTTAGGTGATGACGCGGTCGTCACCGGGACGAACATCAGTCAGCGTCACTACAGCGACTGGACCGGCCATGCGCCGGCCTGCCCAGCCGCGCTGCTGTTGCCACGGACCACCGCGCACGTCGCCAGTGCCCTGCGCATCTGCAATGCCGCCAGACAACCGGTGGTTCCCCAAGGCGGCATGACCGGGCTGGCCGGCGGTGCCGTACCCCGGGCAAGCGATATCGCCCTGTCCCTGGAACGCCTGCGCGGCATTGAAGAGCTCGACCCGGCGGCGGCCACCGTCAGCGTCCTGGCCGGCACCCCGCTGGAGGACATCCAGCAGGCGGCGCTCAACGCAGGCTTTGTCTTTCCACTGGACCTGGGAGCCCGCGGCTCATGCCAGATTGGCGGCAATATCGCCACCAATGCCGGGGGCAATGCGGTGATTCGCTACGGCATGACCCGCGACCTGGTGCTCGGGCTGGAAGTGGTCCTGGCCGATGGCCGGGTGCTCGATTTGCGCAACAAGATGATCAAGAACAACTGCGGTTATGACCTGAAACAGTGCTTTATCGGCAGCGAAGGCACCTTGGGCGTCATTACCCGTGCGGTCTTGAAACTCGCGCCGCAACCGGGCCCGACCAGCACCCTGCTCTGTGCCCTGCCCGACTACGCCAGCGCCGTCAGCCTGCTGCGGCGGATTCAACGCAGCGTCGGCACGCCCCAGGCCTATGAGCTGATGTGGCAGGACTTTTTTCGCCTCGGTGTGAGCTGGCTGGAAAACCCGACAGCGCCGATGTCGCTGGACTATCCGCTGTATGTGCTGCTCGAGTCCGCCGTCCCCGGGGAGCCGCTCGAAACCTTGCTTGAGCAGGCGTTCGCCGACGGCGAAGTGCTCGACGCGGTACTCGCCGGCTCCCAGGCCCAGGCCCGCGGACTCTGGAAAATCCGCGAAGCAACCGCTGAGTTTCCACTGCGCATGACCCCGTTGAACTTCGACGTCAGCCTGCCGATCGGCCTGATCGGCGACTTCGTCGAGCGTTGTCGCACACGCCTGGAACAGCACTGGCCGGGCAATCACAGCGTGTATTTCGGCCACATCGGCGACAGCAACCTGCATCTGACCGTGGACTGCACCTCCCTGCCCCAACCCGCGCCGATCCTCGACATCGAAGAACTGGTGTACAGCGCCGTCGGCGAACTGGGTGGCTCGGTCTCCGCCGAACATGGCATCGGCCTGCTCAAGCGCGAGTTTCTCCATCACTCGGTAGGTCCCGAAGCTCTCGCGGTAATGCACCAGCTCAAGGACTGCCTGGACCCCAACGGCATTCTCAACCCGGGCAAGATTTTCGTCTGAAGAGCTGTATATACCGGAGTGGCACGTTAACTGCTGATGCAATCCCGAATCACCGCAGGAATCACACACCCAACCTCGCTGCATCCCCTGAAGGAGTGACACCATGCAAGTCGATTCTCTAGTGAGCAAACGCTTCAACGGCCTGTGCCTCGCCCTGACTCTGACGGTCGCGTCCCTGACAGCCCATGCCGATCAACTGGCGGATGTAAAAAAAGCCGGTGAGCTGGTGGTGGGTACCGAACTGCAATTTGCACCTTTCGATTTCACCGATAACGGTAAGCAGAAAGGCCTGAACGCCGAGTTGTTCGATCAGTTGGGCAAGGAGCTGGGGGTCAAGGTGAAGTTCATCGACCTGCCATGGCCCAGTGTGTTGCCAGGGCTTGAAGCGAAGAAATTCGACATGGTCGCCGGCCCTATCATCGTGACCCAGGCCCGCAAGGAGCGTTATCACTTCATGTTGCCGATCGCCGAAGCGACCGTTGCCTTGATGGCTGGCGCCGGCGACAACAGCATCAGCAAACCGCAAGACATTGCCGGCAAGGCCGTGGGCGCGGGCAAAGGCTCGGCGCAACTCGAAGAACTCAAGACCTTCGCCGCCACGCTGCCGGAGAAAGTCACGATCCGTGAATACATCGACAACAACCAGGCCTACGCCGACCTCGCGGCCAAACGCATCGTCGCCGTCGCCAACTCGCTGCCGAACATCTCGTACGTCGCCGCCGAGCGCAGCAAGGCCTTCAAAGTGATCCAGCCACCGTTCGGCAAAAAATCCTACTTCGCCTACCTGGGCCGCAAGGATGACGACGCCAACAGCTTGATCGCCGCCCTCGATGCCGGGCTGCTGAAGATGCATGACGACGGGCGCCTCGCCGCGCTGCAGAAAAAATGGCTGGGCGCCGAGATGGATGTGCCGAAAGCCGACTTCACCCCGGCCTGGTAAATCCGCCTGCCCATTGACGCGCCTGATCGCCGGCCCTGGCCGGCGATCAACTGAGTCGGAGTCGCCGCGATGTTCGATTGGCCCTTATTTTTGCAGAACCTGCCGTTGTTGCTGACCAGCCTGCTGGTGACCCTCGAGGTCTCCACCGCGGCCCTGGTGATCGGCTTTTTCATCGGCATCCTGGTCGCCAGCCTGCGCCTGTCGCCGCTGCCGTTGTGCAGACGCCTGGGGGGCGCCTACATCTTCGTGTTCCGCGGCATTCCGCTGCTGGTGCAATTGCTCTTCGTCTATTACTTCCTGCCCCGCGTCGGCTTGCCCAACGTGTCGCCGCTGACGGCCGCGATCATCAGCCTGTCGCTGTGCGCCGGCGCCTACATCGCCGAGATCCTGCGCGGTGGCTTTCTCGCCATCCCCGGCGGCCAGCTGGAAGCCGCCGGGCTACTCGGCCTGAGTACCCGGCAGATGCTGGTCCGCATCCGCGTACCACAAGCCGTGCGCCTGACCCTGCCGGCCCTGGTCAACGAAATGATCCTGCTGATCAAGGCGTCTTCGCTGGTGTCGGTGGTCGGCCTCGCCGACCTGACCCGCACCGCACAGAACCTGGCGGCCAGCGACTACCTGTTCGTTCAGGACTACCTGATGCTCGCCGGCTTCTATTGCCTGATCAATATCCCACTGGCGTTCTGCGGCGGCCAGCTGGAACGCCGCCTGAAGGAGCAACGCATATGATCTTCGATCACCGGATCATTACCGAGCACCTCGACGATATCGCCCAAGGCCTCATGGTCACCCTCGGCACCTGGTCCGCCGGCGTCGTCCTGGGGTTGTTCCTCGGCTTGCTGATCGCCGTGGCGCAGTTGTTTGGCAATCAGCTGATTCGCGCGCCGCTGCGGGCGTTCATCGAAGTGATCCGCAGCACACCGTTTCTGGTCCAGCTGTTCCTGGTCTACTACGGCGGCCCGTCCTTCGGATTCAGCCTGGAGCCGATTCCCGCCGGGGTCCTCGGCTTGGGCATCTACGGCAGTGTCTACTTCGCGGAGATCTTCCGAACCGGTTTCCAATCGGTGGCCCGCGGTCAACTGGAAGCGGCCGACTGCCTGGGCATCACCCGCTGGCAATGCATCCTGCGCATCCAGTTACCGCAGATGCTGGTGATCATCCTGCCGGCGCTGGTCAACCTGGTGACGATCCTGTGCAAGGAAACCGCGGTCCTGTCGATCATCACCATCCCGGAACTGACCATGGTCATGACCGGCATCGGCTCACAAACCTTCGCCTTCGTCGAAACCCTGTTGGTGCTGTGTATCGGCTACCTGCTGCTGGTCGAGTTCTGCTCGCGCCTGGGGATGTACCTGGAGACGCGGGTCGGGCGCTTCATGAGCAGGCAGCCGCTATGAACGACGCACAACACCCTCTGAAACCCATTGTCGCGAAACCAGGTGACCCCATGAAAACACCCGAGCAACACCCCGACGACCCGCAACCCATGCTGCGCCTGCGCAATGTCGGCAAGAGCTTCGGCACCCTGCGTGTACTCAAGGGGATCGACCTGGAAGTCCGGCGTTCCGAAGTGGTGTGCCTGATCGGCCCTTCCGGCTCGGGCAAAAGCACCCTGCTGCGCAGCATGGCGTTCCTCGAGGAGTATGACGAGGGAGAGATCCATATCGAAGGCCAGTTGCTCGGTTATGTGGCGGATAACGGCAAGGGGCGCAAACGCGCCGCGCAAGCCCGGATCAACCAGGTCCGGCGCAATGTCGGCATGGTCTTCCAGCAGTTCAACCTGTGGCCGCACATGACCGCACTGGGCAATGTCAGCGAAGCCTTGCTGCGGGTGCGCAAACTGGCGCCTGCCGAGGCCCGTCAGCGCGCCCTGGCGATGCTCGACAAAGTCGGCCTGGCGCACAAGGCCGACGTCTATCCGATCCAGCTCTCCGGTGGCCAGCAACAGCGCGTGGCGATTGCCCGGGCGCTGGCCATGGAGCCGCACATCATGTTGTTCGACGAACCGACCTCGGCGCTCGATCCGGAACTGGTGGGCGAAGTCCTGCAGGTCATGAAGGCCCTGGCCAGGGAAGGCATGACCATGGTGGTGGTCACCCATGAGATGGGCTTCGCCGCACAAGTCGCCGACTCGGTGGTGTTCCTCGATCAGGGTCAGGTGGTCGCCCAGGGCACGCCGCAGCAGATCTTCCACGACACCGAACACCCGCGCCTGCAGCAGTTTCTGCAGAACTATCTGGATCGCAATGCGTTCTGGCAAGACAACCAAGAGGTTTCCCTGGTATGACCGCTGCTGAACTGCAACTCCTCGCCCGCCCACAAGTACGCGACCTCGCCAGCTACAACGCCGGCCTCGGTACGGAAGCGGTGAGCAAGCGCTTCGGGCTGACCCGGGTGGCCAAGCTGGGCAGTAACGAAAATCCCCTGGGGCCGGCCCCCGCGGTCGCCGCCGCCATGGCCCAGGCCTGTTCAAGCATCGCCCTCTACCCGGATGCCAGTTGCCTGGAGCTGCGTGCCGCCCTCAGCGCCAAGCTTGGCGTGCCGGGCAATCAACTGGTATTCGGCAATGGTTCGGAAGATTTGCTGAGCATCATCAGCCGGGTGTTCCTCGACCAGGGCGATGAAGTGGTCACGGTGGTGCCCGCGTTCGGCCTGCACTTCATCTACCCTATTGCCGCCGGCGCCCAAGTAACCGGCGTGCCGATGACCGACGAAGTCCGCTTCGACGTACCGGCCATGATCCGGGCGCTGACGCCGAAAACCCGCCTGCTGATGTTTTCCTGCCCCTCCAACCCGGTTGGCTGCACCCTCGACGCCGACGAATTGCAACAGCTGCTGGCGGCACTCCCGCCGCAGTGCCTGCTGGTGTTCGACGAGGCCTATTACGAGTACGCGCAATTCGAGGAGGGCTATCCCGATTGCCTGGGGCTGATCCAGGCCAGCGGCAAGCCGTTCATCCTGCTGCGCACCTTCTCCAAGGCGTATTCCCTGGCCGGGTTGCGGATCGGCTACGGTATCGTCAGCGACCCGTTGCTGGCCGACCTGATCGATCGTCTGCGCACGCCGTTCAATATCAATCGCGTGGCCCAGGCCGCAGCCGTTGCCGCGCTGGCGGACGAAGAGCATCTGCACGCCGGACTCGCCCACGTGGCCCACGAACGGCGGCACATGGTGACAGCCCTGCACAACCTGGGCCTGGATACCGCCCCGTCCATGGCCAACTTCCTCTACTTCAGCACACCGTATCCCGCTGAAACCCTCAATCAGGCCTTGCTGCGCAAAGGCGTGATCGTCAAACCCTGGCGTGAAAATGGGTACACACAGTACTTGCGCGTATCCATCGGTAGCTGTGAGGATAACGACCTTTTTCTCAAGGCCCTGGCAAGTGTTCTTGCCGCTCAAAAAGATGCGGACTGACCCATGATCAAAAATGCACCGCAAGCCCTCTATCGGCGCGCGAAGGACTTTGTGCAAGACAAACTGCGCAGCGGTGAATGGAAGCCCGGAGACCTGATTCCGTCGGAAAATCGCCTGGTGCAGGAGCTGGGCATTTCGCGCATGACCGTCAACCGCGCCTTGCGCGAGCTGACGGAAGAAGGCCATCTGCTGCGGATCTCCGGCGTCGGCACCTTCGTGGCCGAAAGCAAGCCGCAATCGAACCTGCTGCGCATCACCAATATCGCCGACGAAATCATCGCCCGGGGGCACCGCTACTCCTGTCGCGTCCTGCACCTGGGCCGCGAAGCCGCCTCGATGCCGGTGGCCGCCGCCCTGGCGTTGCCCACCGGCTCGTCGGTGTTTCACCTGACCTGCGTACACAGCGAAGAAGGCGTGCCGGTGCAGTTCGAGGACCGCTACGTCAACCCCGAACTGGTGCCGGAGTTCCTGCAACAGGACTTCGGCGAACAGTTGCAACCGGCGCGCTACCTGCTGCAGGTCATTCGCCCCGATGAGATGGAACATATCGTCGAGGCCGGCCACCCCAGCAGCGACGAAAGCAGGCACATGCAGATCGACGCCCTTGAGCCCTGCCTGATCCTGGTACGGCGTACCTGGAGCCAGAACAAGATCGTCACCTACGTTCGCCTGACCCACCCATCATCGCGTTATCGCCTGGGCAGTCGCCTGCCGGTAACGGGCGCCCACAGGGACAGTTGAACCAAGGCCGCAGGCCATTGCAGACGGCCTGCGCCTGGCCGATACGCTGCGGAATTGGCCTTGGGGAATTCCCGGGAATTGGCTATAGATCAGGCCATACCCGCCGCCTATTCTTGTTCACGCCCCCCGCTTCCCGGGGTGGCCTGCACACAGGAGCCCCAGAATGTCCACTCATGTGATCAATATCGTTCGACTGGAGGCCGTCCCGGGTCGTAGCGAAGCCCTGGGGCAACGCTTGAACGAACTGGTCGAAACCCTGCGCTCGACACCAGGCTGCCTCGACTACTCGGTGACAGGGTGTAGCGATGCCAACGACTGGATCGTGACAGGCCACTGGCAATCCCCCGCCGCGCTGCAAGCCCATTTCGAGCTGCCGGCGCTGCAAGGTTTTATCGATCTGCTCGGCTGCCAACTGGCCCATAGCATCGACTTCCAGCACTAGCCCCTGCTTGAGGGCACAAACTCTGAAAGCCCCCGAAGTTCATCACCATGCCCCTCATCGGAACCACAATGACCCGCCGCCCCGGCGTCCGGACCTGACGCGCACAAGTCAGGGCATGCCCAACCAGTGCGGCAGCGTCAGCGAGATCATCGGCACGTAGGTCACCAGGATCAGGAACGCCAGCAGGATCATCAGCCACGGCAACGCCGCGCGAATGGTCTGCCCCAGGCTCAGCCCGGTCACCGCCGAGGTCACGAACAGGTTCAGCCCCACCGGTGGATGCACCAGGCCGATTTCCATGTTCACCACCATGACGATACCCAGGTGAATCGGGTCGATCCCCAGCTTCACGGCAATCGGGAAGAAGATCGGCGCCAGGATCAGCACGATAGCGGATGGTTCCATGAAACTGCCCGCCACCAGCAGCACCACGTTGACCATGATCAGGAAACCGATCGGCGTCAGCCCCTCGGACACCACCCAGTTGGTGATCTGCTGTGGGATCTGCTCAGTCGTCAGCACATGGGCAAACAGGATGGCGTTGGCAATGATGAACATCAGCATGATCGCCAACCGGCCCGACTCCATCAGTACCTTGGGGCAATCGCCGATCTTCATGTCCTTGTAGATGAACAAGGCGACAAACGCCGAATACACCGCCGCCACCGCCGCCGCTTCGGTCGGGGTGAACAGGCCGCTGTAGATCCCGCCGAGGATGATCACCAGCAACAGCAGGCCCCAGAAGGCCCGGCGCGCAGCCGTCAACCACTCGCGAAAGGTCGCGCGCGGTTGGGCCGGCAACTTCTTGATCCGCGCCACGATGTAGATCGCCACCATCAGCATCAGGCCCAGCAGCAGCCCGGGAATCACCCCGGCCATGAACAGCTTGCCCACCGAGGTTTCCGTGGCCGCCGAGTACACCACCATGACAATCGACGGCGGAATCAGGATGCCCAGGGTCCCGGCGTTGCAGATGATGCCGGCGCCGAATGCCTTCGGATAACCCGAGCGCACCATGCCCGCCACCGCGATGGAACCCACCGCCGCCACCGTCGCCGGCGAGGAGCCGGACAAGGCCGCGAACAGCATGCAGGCCAGCACGGCGGCAATCGCCAGGCCGCCGCGAATATGCCCGACACAGGCATTGGCGAAATCGATCAGGCGCTTGGCCACCCCGCCGGTGGTCATGAAGGCCCCCGACAACAGGAAGAACGGAATCGCCAGGAAGGTGTAGGCGTCCGAGGTTTCGAACAGCTTGATCGCCAGGGAACTGAGGGAGTCCTGGCTGAAGATCAGGATCGACACGGCACCCGACAGGCCCAGGGAAATCGCGATGGGCACGCCGAGAAACATGAAGGTGAACAACAGCAGAAACAGACAGAGGACGGTCATCAGTGCTGCTCCTTGTCTTCGCCCGCCAGCTTGCTCGCTTCGCCGGCTTCATCGGCCAGGCCCAGCCCGGTCTGGCGACGGGTGAAAATGCGGTAGAAGATTTCCAGGTAGCGGATCAGGACCAGGGCGAAGCCCAGCGGCACGATGACCACGATGTAGCCGACCTTGACCCCGTACTGGTCGAGGTCCTCGGCGCCGATGCCGGCGCTGAGCACCGCGCCCAGCCATTTGTAGCTGGCCACCATGAACAGCCCGGCGTAGGCCAGGCAGCAGGCGCAGGCGAGCAGCGCCAGGTAGCGCTGCACCGGGCGTGGCGTCAGCTTGACGAGCGCGTCCACTCCCAGGTGGCCGGCGGTACGCACGCCGTAGGAAATACCGAAGAAGATCAGCCAGCCGAACATGGCCTTGGTCAGGGCCACGCTCCAGGTCATCTCCTGGGCCACGGTCATGGTGGCGTCGCCCAGGGTGCTGAAGAAGCCGCTGCTCCAGGCCCAGCGGTCCGCCAGGTTGAAGAACAGCGTGTAGATGTTGTTGGCCATCACGTAGACAAAGGTCACCAGCGTCATGGCCGCCAGCAGGAAGGCAATGAAGCCTTCCTCGAAATGTTCCCAGATGCGCCGCAACGATCGCGTTTGCATGGACAGGACTCCGCGAGAGGAAAAGGATATATCTAGGTTGAACGCGGTCCCTTGTAGGAGCCGGCTTGCCGGCGATGGGGCCCGTAAGCCTTGCATCGCCTGATCGGCCGTCATCGCCGGCAAGCCGGCTCCCACAGGTGTTCGGTGTTCGCAAGCCAAACGCCTGCACGCCGCGCCTGTCAGGGCTGGTTGGACTTGTCCGCCGCCTCGATCAGGTCGGCGCCGATTTCACCCTCGAACTTCTTCCATACCGGCTTCATCGCTTCGCGCCATTGCCCACGCTCTTGCGGCGTCAGTTCGACGATTTCGCTGGTCCTGGCGTCGACGATCTTCTGCCTGGCGCTCTGGTTCAGGGCTTCGGCCTGCTTGTTCACTTCGACGGTGACCTCGGCCATGACCTTTTCCAGCTCGCCGCGGATGTCCGGCGGCAGGCCATCCCAGAACTTGCTGTTGGTGATCACCATGTAGTCGATCAGGCCGTGGTTGGACTCAGTGAAGTACTTCTGCACCTCGTTGACCTTCTGGCTTTCATAGTTCGACCAGGTGTTCTCGGTGCCGTTGACGGTGCCGGTCTGCAAGCCCTGGTAGACCTCGGCGAAACTCATCTTGCGCGGGTTGGCGCGAATGGCCTTGAACTGCTCTTCCAGCACGCTGGAAGCCTGGACACGGAACTTCAGGCCGCGGGCGTCACCCGGAATGTGCAGCGCCTTGTTCGCGGAAATCTGCTTCAGGCCGTTGTGCCAATAGGCCAGGCCGAGAATCCCCTTGCCCTGCATCGAGGTCAGCAGCGCCTTGCCCTGGGCGGCCTGGAAGCGGTCGACGGCGCCCAGGTCATTGAACAGGAACGGCAGGTCATAGATCTGGATCTGCTTGGTGTACTGCTCGAACTTGGCCAGGGACGGCGCCAGCATCTGCACGTCACCCAGCAACAAGGCTTCCATCTCCTTGCCATCGCCGAACAGCGACGAGTTGGGGTAGACCTCGACCTTGACCTTGCCCGGCAGGCGTTCTTCGGCGAGTTTCTTGAACAGCAACGCGCCCTGCCCCTTGGGCGTGTTTTCCGCGACGACGTGGGCGAACTTGATCACGATGGGCTCGGCCGCCTGCGCAAGGCCGGCGGCGAGCAAGGTGGCGGCGCAGAACAGCGCCCGGGTCAGCTTGAACATGTGAGTCACCTTCTTATTGTTGTGTGGTAGGGAGGTTGCCTAAAGCCATGCGTATAGAGAATTTCGAATTCCGAGTACCTGCGTTCGGTCCGGATGAACGCTGCCTAAACCCTAGGTTCGTTGCCGCATGACGGGTACGACGAGGCGTCCGATCAGCGAGTAGGGATCTGCCGGTCGTGCCTGCGGTTATGGCCTACGCCAGCGCCAACAACCGCCGCGCCCGCAACAGCACCGGCGCGTCGACCATCTGGCCGTCGACCTGGTAAGCCCCGGCGCCGCCGCTCCCGGCCTCCACTACCCGCCGGGCCCAGGCCAGGTCTTCGGCGCTCGGCGCCAGGGCCGCGTGGATCACCGGCACCTGCCGGGGATGAATGCACAGCGCGCCGGCAAAGCCCATTTCATAGGCATGACGGATCGACCCGTGCAAACCTTCGGGGTCGTCGATGGCCGGATGCACGCCATCCAGGGGGGCGACCAGGCCAGCGACACGCGAATGCACGATCAGCGCCAGGCGCGCCTGGTCGAGGGCGAACCCGGCGGCCGCCGAGCCGCTGGAGAGGTTCAGGTCCAGGGCCAGGTCGAGGCCGCCGAAGGACAGCCGCTCGACGCCGGGGGCGCCGGCGATTTCAGCCAGGTTCAGCAAACCCCGGGCACTTTCGATAATCGGCCAGACCGCTTTGCCGGTCGCGGCCGCGGCGGCCACTTGGAGCGCGTTCTCGACCTTGGGCAGCAGCACGCCGCTGACCCCGGGATGTTGTTTACAGAACGCCAGGTCAGCCGCATGTTCGGGGTGATCCGGGGCATTGACGCGCACCAGGACCCGGGCCAGGGAGTTGTTGGTGAGGAATTGCCCGAGGTTGTCGCGGGCGATCCGCTTGAGGGGCTCCTCGACGGCGTCCTCGAAATCGACGATCACCGCATCGGCGCCACTGGCCAGGGCCTTGGCGAAACGCTCGGGACGACTGCCGGGGACAAAGAGCGCGGAGCGGGCAATGAATGAAGACATGCTGAGTTCCTTGTTTTTCTGGAAGAGAGAGCAAGACCGTCGCGACACGGTCACTGTAGGAGCCGGCTTGCTGGCGATCGCGACCGATCGGGCGATACAGGGCTCACTGGCCTCATCGCCAGCAAGCCGGCTCCTACAAGGGGTGCGATGCCTTCAAGGCCTCATTCAAACCACACCCGCAGCGCGCAACCGGTCGATGGCCTCGGCGCCAAAGCCCAGCTCGCCGAGAATCGCCCCGGTGTGCTCGCCCAACCCCGGTACCGCATCCATGCGTGGTTCAAACGCCGCATTGCGGGCTGGCGGCAGCAACGCCGGCAGTTTCCCCGCCGGGCTGTCGACCTCGCGCCAGCCATCGCGGGCCTTGAGCTGCGGGTGATCCCACACCCCCTGCATGTCATTGACCCAGGCATTGGCGATCTGCGCCTCTTCCAGCCGGGCAATCACCTGTGCGGTGCTGAGCCGGGCAAAGCGGTCGACGATGATCTGGCGCAACACCTCCCGATTGGCCGAACGCTTGAAGTTGGCCGAAAAGCGCTCGTCCACCGCCAGCTCCGGGGTCAGCAGCACCTTGTCGCAGAACGCCGCCCATTCGCGCTCGTTCTGCAAACCCAACATCACCGTGCCACCATCCCCCGCCGGAAACGGGCCATAGGGATAGATGGTCGAGTGCGCCGCACCGGCACGCGGCGGTGGTGTGGCACCGTCGAAGGCGTAATACATCGGATAGCCCATCCACTCCACCAGGCTTTCCAGCATGCTCACGTCGACGCGGCTGCCCTCCCCGGTTTTCTCCCGCAGCAGCAACGCCGAGAGAATGCCGCTATAGGCGTACATGCCGGCGGAGATATCGGCGATGGAGCAGCCGGCCTTCGCCAGTTCGTCCTCACCCGGGCCGCCGGTCACCGAAAGAAAGCCGCCCTCGCTCTGGATCAGCAGGTCGTAGGCCTTTTTCTTTTCATAAGGACCGCCTTCGCCATAACCGGAAATATCGCAGACGATCAGCCGTGGAAACCGCTCGTGCAGCGCCTCGAAGGACAAGCCCATTCGCGCCGCGGCCCCCGGCGCGAGGTTCTGTACCAGCACGTCGGCCTGACCGAGCAACGACTGGAGGATGTCATCGGCCGCGCCCTGCTTGAGGTCCAGGGTCAGGCTTTGCTTGGAGCGGTTGGTCCAGACGAAGTGCGAGGCCAGGCCCCGGACGCGCTGGTCGTAGCCACGGGCGAAGTCGCCGCTGCCGGGGCGCTCGATCTTCACCACCCGCGCGCCCAGGTCCGCCAGTTGCCGGGTACAGAACGGCGCGGCGATGGCGTGTTCGAGGCTGATCACGGTGATGCCATCCAGCGGACGCGGGGCCAGGGTGTTGCCTGCTGCCGTATTCATCAGCGCAGCTCCTTCAAGTCAGTGGTGTTACGCAGGTCCCAGACCTGGCGGATCAAGCTCTCGGCCTGCTCGGGCGAGCGGGCGCCGGAAAACTGCAGTAGACGACGGAATTTATCTTCCAGTTCGGCCCGCGACAGGCTGTTACCGGGGTCGCCCTTGGGCTCGTCGATGGCACCGTGCAAGGTCCGCCCATCCACCGTGGTGACGTTGACCCGACCCAGCCAGCGCTGGGGATAGGCGCCGTCGACTGCGGGGTCGAGCGTCATGCCGACCTTCTCGCGAAACACCGACACGGCCGGATCGGTCAACGAAAACTGGTGAAACTCCCGCAGGCCGGCCTTGCCGTGCACGGCGATCAGGCCCAGCACGGTGCCCATGGAGAATTTGGCCTGGTGCACGGTCTGTGGCACCTTGACCCGCCCCAGCACATCGATGGCGCCCTGGTGGACCCGGGCCTCCACATGCCGGATCTGTTCGTGGCTCAAACCTTCCTGCAACATCAATTCCAGCAGCGCATCGGCGGCCGGATGGGTATGGCGGCAGGACGCATGGAACTTGAACGAGGTTTCCACCAGGGCCCAACGGCTGCCCAGGCGATCAGACAGCTTCGCCGGATCGGCATCGCTGGACATGCCGGCGGCCAGGCCCTGGTCGCCTTCGAGGATATTTCGCGCCCCGGTCAGGCCATCCGCCGTCAGGTAGGCGGCCAGCAGCCCGTCCGCCGCGGCCTTGGCGGTGTGCAACTGCTTGGAATCGGCGGCATCACGCAGGAACTCCCAGAGCCCGGCCGCCTGGGTACCGGCACTGCCCAGCAGATTGCTGAACTGTGCTTGATCGAAGTCCATCAGCTTGCCCACGGCGACAGCCGCCGCCAAGGTGCCGACCGTGGCCGTGGTGTGGAAGATCCGATAGTGCGAGCGCCCGAGGAACTCACCGATACGGATACCCGCCTCATAGCCGGCCACCGAGGCCAGCAACAGCTCGCGGCCGGACTTGCCCAGATCCTGGGCCGCCGCCAGGGCTGCCGGGAATACCACCGTGGCCGGGTGCAGCACGGAACTGTTGTGCAGGTCGTCCTGCTCCACCAGATGGGAGGATGCGGCGTTTACCAGGGCGGCGAAATACGCCGAACTGCCATGGCCATTGACCAGGATGCGCGCCGGGCCATTCGCCGGCCCCATCTTGCGGGCGTAGGCTTCGAACAGTGGAATCGGGTGGGCGCCCTGGCTGGCCAGGGCCGAGGCCAGCCAGTCGAGGAACAGGTCTTCGGTCCGTTCGAACACCGACGGCGGCACCTGCTCGTAACGCAGGCCGGCGAGGAATTCGCACAGGGCTTGGGTATGGCTCATGCTCGATTCCTCAGAAGCTGCGCGGCAGTTCGAGCAGGTGCTCGGCCACGTAGGACAGGATCAGGTTGGTGGAGATCGGCGCGACCTGGTACAGGCGGGTCTCGCGGAACTTGCGCTCGACGTCGTATTCGCAGGCGAAACCGAAACCGCCATGGGTCTGCAGGCAGGCGTTGGCCGCTTCCCAGGACGCCTTGGCCGCCAGGTACTTGGCCATGTTGGCGCTGGCCCCGGCGTTCTGACCGCTGTCGTATTCCTCGCAGGCGCGCCAGCGCATCAGGTCGGCAGCCTCGATCTCGATATGGGCTTCGGCAATCGGGAACTGCACACCCTGGTTCTGCCCGATGGGCCGGCCGAATACCACGCGGTCACGGGCGTACTGCGCGGACTTCTCGATAAACCAGCGGCCATCGCCGATGCATTCGGCGGCGATCAGGGTGCGTTCGGCATTCAGGCCGTCGAGGATGTAGCGAAAGCCCTTGCCCTCCTCGCCGATCAGGCTGTCGACGGGGATTTCCAGGTTGTCGAAGAACAGCTCGTTGGTCTCGTGGTTGACCATGTTGGCGATGGGCTGCACGGTCAGGCCGTTGCCGATGGCCTCGCGCAGGTCCACCAGGAAGATCGACATGCCCTCGGACTTCTTCTGCACCTCGGCCAGGGGCGTGGTGCGCGCCAGCAGGATCATCAGGTCCGAATGCTGGATCCGCGAGATCCAGACCTTCTGACCGTTGATCACGTACTTGTCGCCCTTGCGCACGGCAGTGGTCTTGATCCTGGTGGTGTCGGTGCCGGTAGTGGGCTCGGTGACGCCCATCGATTGCAGGCGCAACTCGCCACTGGCCAGCTTCGGCAGGTAGAAGCGTTTCTGCGCCTCGCTGCCGTGGCGCAACAGGGTGAACATGTTGTACATCTGGCCGTGCACCGTGCCGGAGTTACCGCCGCAACGGTTGACCTCTTCGAGGATCACCGAGGCTTCGGCCAACCCCAGGCCGGAACCGCCGTATTCGGTGGGAATCATCGCCGCCAGCCAACCGGCCGCGGTCAGCGCCTTGACGAAGGCTTCGGGGAAACCTTTTTCTTCATCGACCTTGCGCCAGTAGGCAGCATCGAATTCGCCGCACAGGGCGCGTACGCCCTCGCGAATGGCGTTGAGCTCTTCGTTGTGATTCGGATTCATCAGGTGATTGCCTTTTTTATTGTCAGTCGAAATGCACTTCAGCCTGCTGGGCCAGGCCGCCCGCGTTGCCGGCCCACAACTGGGCAACCCCGGGGCTGACAATTCGTCCGCCGACTTCGAAGGGTTGTGGAGCGATCAACGGGCGCACACCGCGATAGGAAAAGCGTCGCGGGATCGCCTGCGGGTTGGCCCGGCAGAATGCCCGCAGGTTCAGGGTGGCGATCATCGGGCCGTGCACCACCAAGCCCGAATAGCCTTCGGTTTCGGTGACGTAGGGGAAGTCGTAATGGATGCGGTGGCCGTTGAAGGTCACCGCGCTGTAGCGGAACAGCAAGGTCGACGTGGGCTCCACGGCTTCGCGCCAGTCCCCCTGGAGCAGGGCTTCGCCACTGCCCGGCTTGGGCGGCGTGGGCTCGCGGTAGACGATGTCCTGCTCTTCGCGAATCGCCAACCGGCCATCCTGGGAGTACTCGTGCCGTACCGTGACGAACAGCAAGGCACCGGTACGGCCCTGCTTTTCCTCGATATGACTGATGGTCGACAGCCGGGTGGCATCGTGACCGGCGCGCAGGTGCTCGAAAAACTCGAGGCGCCCACCGGCCCACATGCGATTGCGGTTGTCCGCCGGCGGCAGGAAGCCGCCACGGGCCGGATGACCGTCGCCGCCCAAAAGGGTTTCGGCCAGCGGCTCCTGGAAGAAACACCATTGCCACAGCGGCGGCAACGCCTCGCCATGGGCCGGAGCCGGTTCGCCGAACGTCGCGGCGATGCGCTTGAGCAGGTTGCGGCTCAATTGGTCATGGGCTTCTTCGGTCCGTCCCAGCCAGGCACTCAGATCCGTCGCACTCATTGAAGGGGTCCCCTTACCGGTTGTTGTCATGAACCGATGATGCAAGGTGTCGCCCGTTCCGAGAATTTGCATTTCCATAAGCCGGCGTTCGGTTATGCTGAACGCTGTCATTCTGCCGATAGCTGGCCTTGAGCGGAGTCGCCCCCATGCATTTCGACCTGGCGGATCTACGCCTCTTCATCCATATCGCCGAATCGCCGAGCCTGACCCAGGGCGCCCGGCGCGCTTTCCTTTCGCCGGCTGCCGCCAGCGCGCGGATCAAGGCCCTCGAAGCGCAACTGGACACCCGTCTGCTCTATCGCGACAGCCGTGGCGTGGAAGTCACCCCGGCCGGCCAGCGGCTGCTGCAACATGCCCGGCTGATCATGCGCCAGGTCGACTACCTGAAAAGCGAGTTCACCCGCTACGGCAGCGATTCGGCCGGGCATATCCGCATCTTCGCCAACACCACGGCGGTGACCGAATTCCTCCCGGAAGTGCTGGCCGGTTTCCTCTCCCGGCGTCCCGGGGTGACGGTGGACCTGCAGGAGCGCCTGTCGCGGGACATCGTCCGGGGCGTGCTCGACGGCACCACCGACATGGGCATCATCGCCGGCCCCGTGGAAGCCAGCGGCCTGCAGGTGATGCACTTCAGCACCGACCGACTGGCGCTGATCGTGCCGGTGGAGCACCCACTGGCGGCCCAGCAGTCCGTGACCCTGGACCAGACCCTGGCGTTCCAGCACATCGGCCTGCATGAAGGCAGCACCCTGCTGAGCTTTCTACGCGAACATGTCGAACGGCTCGGCAAGACCCTGTCGTTGCGGATCCAGGTCTCGAGCTTCGAGGCGATCTGCCGCATGGTCGAGGCCGGCGTGGGTATCGGCATCATTCCCCTGTCTGCGGCCGTACGGCACAGTCGGACCATGGAACTGGCGACCGTGGCGCTGGACGAGCCCTGGGCGATTCGCGAACGCAGCATTCTGGTGCGCGAACTCGAAGCCCTGCCCGGCACCATCCGTGCCCTGATCGCCGCGCTGATGCCCAGCGCGTAAAGCTGAACCGCCCTACGGTTTGGGTTGCATAAAGCCCTGGTTCGACGGCATTCTTGAAGGCATCCCACTGACAGAACTTTTCACCTCAGCCGCACTCAATCAGTGCATGGACCCACGCCCTTCCCGACAGAGACGCTCATGACTTCGAAGCTTGCACAACTCAAGCAGTTCACCACCGTGGTCGCGGACACCGGCGACCTCGACGCCATTACCCGCCTCAAGCCGGTCGACGCCACCACCAACCCCTCGCTGCTGCTCAAGGCCGCGGCACTGCCAGGCTACGCCGACCTGCTCAAGGCCGCCGTGTCCCACGCCAAGGGCGATGTGGGCCTGGCCTGCGACCATTTCGCGGTGTCCGTGGGCAGTGGCATTCTCAAGGCGATCCCAGGGCGTATTTCCACTGAAGTCGACGCGCGCCTGTCCTTCGATGAGGCTGCGTTGCTGGGCAAGGCCCACCAGTTGATCGAGCTGTACGACAAGGCCGGCGTGGGCCGTGACCGCGTGCTGATCAAGCTGGCGTCCACCTGGGAAGGCATCCGCGCCGCCGAGAAGCTGGAAAAGGACGGTATCCAGACCAACCTGACCCTGCTGTTCTCCTTTGCCCAGGCCGCGGCCTGCGCCGATGCCGGGGTGTTCCTGATCTCGCCGTTCGTGGGCCGTATCTACGACTGGTACAAGAAGTCCACCGGCAACGAGTACAGCGGTGCCGACGATCCGGGCGTGCAGTCGGTGACCCGCATCTACAACTACTACAAGTCCAACGACTACAAGACCGTGGTCATGGGCGCGAGCTTCCGCAACCTCAACCAGATCGAGCAACTGGCCGGTTGCGACCGCCTGACCATCAGCCCCGAACTGCTGGAAAAGCTGTCCCAGGATGAAGGCAAGCTGGAGCGTCGGCTGGTGCCGGGCACCGCGGGCGAAGCGCGCCTGAGCCTGAATGAAGCGCAGTTCCGCTGGGCCTCCAACGAAGACGCCATGGCCACCGAGAAACTGGCCGAAGGTATTCGCCAGTTCGCCCGTGACCAGGAAAAACTCGAAGCCCTGCTGGGCCGGTAACAAGACAACCCGGGCAGTCGGCAACGAAGCTACCCGGGATATTGATCATGTCGGGTCCTGCTGCCACACGGCCAGTCAGCGACCCGCTTGATAGTACTTCCTTCCTGGCCCGGCGCCCCTCGCCAGGCGTCAAACGCCGGTGGGGCGAACCGGCCGGCCTTGCGGCCCGACCGCCGAACCCCACCGTCAGTTGGTGCGTTCGACGCTATCGGACGGCGCCTGTTTACTCGCCGCCACGGCCTGGGCCTTTTCAGACTGCTGGTAATGCGCCATGGAGGAATCGCGAGCCGCCTCCATCCGCGCCATGACTTTCTCACCGCCGCCTTCGGCCATGGCTGCAACGGAGGCCGTCATCAGGGTCACGATCAACAACGCTTTCAGGGATTTCATCAGTCACTCTCCAATAGTTTGAGTTCGTCAGCAGCCGTTCTTGCTGACTTGGGCTCATCCTATCGAGCGGT
The DNA here is from genome assembly GCF_000820515.1 of Pseudomonas batumici. Classification (GTDB taxonomy): domain Bacteria; phylum Pseudomonadota; class Gammaproteobacteria; order Pseudomonadales; family Pseudomonadaceae; genus Aquipseudomonas; species Aquipseudomonas batumici. The sequence continues at coordinate 37,400 of NZ_JXDG01000032.1, forward strand.
GCATTGCAGCCTGTTCCCCGCAGGATGAAATTTTTTACAGGAAGATCCATTCGAGAAAACCGCCGGCACCCGCCCTTGCGGATGCTGGATAAACTCGATACAACGCCCTAGAATTCGCCGAGCATTGATTCTTAAAAAGGGACAATATGGACCGTATCGACTGTATGCGCGCGTTCGTCGCCACCGTCGGCGCCAATGGCTTTGCCGCGGCGGCCCGGGCCATGGATGTACCACGCTCGAAAGTCAGCAAGCAGATCCAGGCGCTGGAAGAGGCGATCGGCGTGCAACTGCTGCAACGCACCACCCGCAGCCTGCACCTGACCGAAGCCGGCGCCGAATACTACGAAGCGGCCCGCGAACTGCTGGCGTCCCTGGACGAAACCGAGCAACGGGCCCGCGATGGCGTCGGTGAACTGCGTGGCGTGCTGCGGGTCAACGCGCCCATGTCCTTCGGCCTGCGGCGGCTGGGGCCGCTGATTCCGCTGTTTCACCAGCAGCATCCGAACGTGGAACTGCAACTGGTGCTCAGCGACCAGCAAGTCGACCCGGTGCGCGGCGGCTTCGACGTCACCATCCGGATTGCCAGCCTGCCGGACTCCTCCCTGGTCGCCCGCCTGCTGGCCCCGGCGCCGCGCATCATGGTGGCCTCGCCCGCCTACCTGGCGCGGGCCGGCACGCCTCGGACACCGAAGGACCTGACGAGCCACCAGTGCCTGAACTATGGCTACCTGCAAAGCGGCGTCAGCCTGCAACTGAGCAATGGCAAGGAGACCCAGCGGGTGAACGTCACCGGCCCCTTGCACGCCAACAACGGCGACCTGCTGGCCCAGGCGGCGCAGGCCGGCATGGGCATCGCCCTGCTACCGGACTTTATCGTCGAGGACGCCCTGGCTGCCGGTACCCTGGTCCCGGTCCTGTGCGAATGGCAGGCGCCGGCGATCAGCATCAACGCGGTCTATCCCTCGTCGCGCCGGGTGCCACAGAAAACCCGGGCCTTTATCGAGTTCCTGGTGAAGGCGCTGGCGGTGCACACCACGGTCTGAACACCTAGGCGGTGCTGAAAATCGACTGCTTGCCGATCGAGATACCCGACCACAGCTCGTCCAGGTGCTTGAAACCCCACTTTTTCACGGATTCCAGGCTGGCGATCGAATCCTGTTCGCCGGCAACGGCAAGATCGATGACACGCTGGGCGATGGGCATGCGCAGTTGCGCGGAGTAGAACACCTTCACCCTGGGGCTCAGCAAGGACTGCTCATGCTGCTCCATGACGATCGCCAGGCGTCCGCTTTTCAACAGGACCAGGGCGCCCACGGGATAGATCCCGACGCAGCGGACAAAGGCGTGAAACACCTGCTCATCGAAATAGCCCGTCCAACCGGCCATTTTGCGAATGGCCTCGGCCGCCGCCCACGCCTCCTTGCCATGCCGATTGGAGGTCACCGAGTCGTAGGTGTCACACACCGCGGCCATCCGCGAAAACAGGCTGATCTGCGTCCCGCACAGCTTGTGGGGATAACCGCTGCCGTCGATTTTCTCGTGATGATGCAGGCAGACATCCACCACCCTCGGGCTGAAATGGCGGGTGTCCAGCAACATCTTCGCCCCCACCTCGGGATGGCGGCGCAGGCTCTCGGACTCGGCTTCGCTGAGGGGCGAGGTCTTGTTGAGCAACTCGACCGGCACAAACACCTTGCCCACTTCATGCAGGATGCCCGCGATACCGGCCTCTTTGACCAGGCTGTCGGGCAGGTTCAAGCGGTAGGCCAGGCTCATCATCAGGCCACACACCGCCACCGAATGCATGTAGGTGTATTCATCGCTGGTCTTGAGTCGTGCCAGGCTGATCAACGCATCGGGATGGCGCATCAGTGAATCCGAGATATCGGCAACCAGCTGGGAAATCTGCTCGGGATAAACCGCCCTGCCCATCCGCAGGTCGCTGAACATATTCAACACGGCGGCCTTGGTCCGGGCGCACAGGTTCAGCGCATGGATCACCTCATCGCTCATGGCAATCCGCGGACGATTGCGCGATCGCTCCTGGGCAGGAATGGCCAGCGGTTCCAGCGAAGGTTCAGAGGCAGAAGGCTGCTCCTCGACCTGCACGTCCAGTCCCTTGCTCGTGTCTATCCAGAGTGCGGCGATGCCGCAGGAGCGGATCTTTTCCAGGTCCTGTGGGTCATCGAGCAGGAAATGACTGCGCCAGAAAGGATGATCCATCCAGGAGCCACAGAAGGATTGCACATACATGCCGACACGAAGATCGCTCACCTTTATCTGTCTCAGCATGATCGGCATCCTGGTTTCCAATCACCTTGAAGCGCCTTGCCGCAGGCGCGCTACTGTGAAAATCGTGCAATCAGGTGTGATTCACGTTCAGTGGTGGGGGACGCCAATCACCCCACCAGTGTAGTCCGTCCCCCGCAAAAGGTCGGTCTCAGTGCCCCCGGGGCTACGTCGGGTCGCGATCAATAAATCCAATGGGCTCTAATTTAGTGAGTTCTATAGACAGGCCTTTGTGCCCATTGCCATCCAGGGTAATCCCCATACTTCCGATATGAGTGATTTGACCCTGCTGGTAAGTCTGACCTGACAATCGATAGACATGCCCTGGCCGAACTTGACAGTGGGCATATTTTATTTCGAACTCACTTCCTGTTTTTTTACTCACATCCATAATGATGGGCTGGGCGGGATCGGTGATATCCAGCAGTTTGACCTCCGTCAGCCGATTTGGATCACGAAGCTCCCTGGTTGTCCAATCGGCAGTCCCCTCAAGCATCACCAACTGGGTAATCGCCACGGGAGGTGGACTGGTCCGGGGCTCCACGCGAACGACAATGCCCCTTTGATCCTGATCGCCCAGTGTCACCGGGTGGTGTCCCTCATCGGTAATGGTGTCGCCGGAATACACTCGGCAGAACAGTTCATACCTACCCCTGGCCTGTCTTTGACACAATGCGTATTTGATACTGAACAGCGCTCCCTTTTGCCGGCTCGTATCCAGCGTCACCGGTTGATCAGGGTGAGTCACATCGCGCAGGGTCACGACCGTGACAAGATCGGAGGCGGGTACTTTATGGGTGGGGAGATCGCCAAGGCTGGAGATATCGCTCCTGCCCTCAAGCAGGATAAGCGCGGAGTTGCTGACGGCTGCATCGGTATTCATGAATACGACTCTCGATAAATAGAAAAAAACTGTTGTTGATGACCTAACGACAAGTAATGGCACTTGCGCTCGAGGGGGCACTGTAACAACGGTCAATCGAGGAGAAGTCGTAGCGGGATAGTGCACGTTGAACGGCATTTTGGAGAGGCGCCAATCCACTGATTGGCACCCCTGAACAGCACCAGGATTAACAAGCTCGATATAGCGCGACTCGCGGGCAGCCTTGCACCACCCGCGAGCCAACGGACTCAGGCCAGCAGCTTGCGCTCGGTCTTGCCGTACTTGATCGACTTCTCATCCGGGATCATCAGGCCGGTCTGTTCGTCACGGCCCTGCAGGACAAAGCGCGCGTCGGCCTTGCCCAACTGCTCGGCGGCCTTCTGGCTGTCGGCACCGATCTCGCCCTTTTTCATGCGGTTGACGATCACGCCCACGGCGGTGTCCTTGAAGTCACGCAGCATCCAGGCGTCGCCGTCGCTGTCGCCGGCCACCAGCACCGGGCCATAGCCCTTCTTCGCCACCAGCACATTCTTGATGCCGACAGTCTTGCCCGGGCCATAGTTGAAGTGCCAGCCCGGCAGGTAGCTGCTGTCGTACTTGCCGTCTTTCATGGCCAAACGCAGGCCGATCACGTTTTCCGCCGGCACGCCGTAACCGTAGTTGGGATGACCGGCGAACACCCGGACCACGTCGTCGATGGACGCGGTGCTGACATAGACGTCGATGCCGTTGGCCCGCAGTGTGTGCATCAGGCCACGGATCTCCTCGTGGATACGGATGCCATGGAAGTGCGAATCGGCCACCACCCCGGCCTTGCCCGGCAGGCTGCGCGGGCTCTCGTACTTGACCTTGCGCAGGCCGTCACCGAGGTCGTGGTTGTTGGAGGCCTCGGCCATCGCCTGCAACTCGGCGGTGGTCATGTTCTTGTAGAAGTAGATGATCCACTTGTAGCCGATCTCCACCGGATAGCTGTCGCAGATCGCGTCGTACATGAAGTAGAGCTTGACGAAGAAGTCCTTGAACTGATCGGTGGCCTGGATTTCCTCCAGGCTCTTGCTGCCGGCCAGGCCCTGGTAGTTGGCGTGCAGCCAGCGGTAGTCGGCTTCGACGTCGGCGGCGATGTCCTCCATGTTCACCGGCTTGCCGTCAACGGTGACGTAATCCTTCATGAACGGGCCGTTCGGCACGTCCTGGCGCAGCACGGCAGCAAACTCGTCGGGGCTGAGTTTGTACTGCAAATGGTTCATCTGGTAGACCAGCAGCGCCTCTTCGCAGTCGTTCATGATGCAGGTGTTGTCCCAGTCGAACACCGCGTACGGGCGCTTGTCCGGGTGATAGGACGCGCTCTTCACACCGTGCTGGTCGATCACCGCCTGCAGGCGCTTCTGGTTCAGCGGCGACCAGCGCGCCGGGTCCAGTTCGCTTGGCGCGGCCTTGGGGGCGGCGGCCTGGGCCAAACGGGTGCTCAACAACAAGGGACTGGCAACGGAAACGGCGGCAAGGGTGTTCAGAAACTGGCGACGCTGCATGGCATAACTCCTGTACTTAGAAGAATGGTCACAAACGGGGCGACGGTGAGAGCGTGTTTCAAGACAAGGGCGCAGGGGGACGGGCCGCCCGGCGATGAGGCTAGCGCCAAATGCATATAAATACAACAATGCCACAATATTACACATTTATGGCACCCGGCCACTTACCGACCAACGGTAACGGAGATACCGAACTTGACAGCGCCCGGGCACCTCCCACAATGCGAGCTCGGCGAGTAATCCCAACAGCAAGGACATGAGGCATGTGGCAAGAAGAGCGTTACCAGCGAATCCGCGCATTGCTGGCAACCTTGCAGCGCGTGACCACCGACCGCATCGTCACGGAATTGAATGTTTCCCGCGAGACGGTGCGCCGCGACCTGGTGGCGCTGGAAGCCCTGGGTGAGTTGAAACGTATCCACGGCGGCGCAATCACCGTCGAGGATGAGGCGCCGATTGCCGAACGGGCCCATATCAACGTCAAGTTCAAGCGTGACCTGGCCCGTGCCGCGGTCAGCCTGCTCAGCCATGGGCAGACGGTGTTCATCGACGCCGGCACCACCACCGAAATCCTCGCCCAGGAGTTGGCCAGGCTCGGCGGGCTGACCGTGATCACCAACTCGTTCAACGTGGCGTTGCAACTGCGCGGCAGCAACGTTTCCGGCAGCTTGCACAACGAGGTGATCGTCCTCGGCGGCTCGCTCTGCGACCGCTCACCGGCCACGGTGGGCGCGACCACGGTGGCGGAAATCGGCCGCTATCGCGCCGACCTGGCGCTGCTCTCGCCGGTGGGAATGGACGCCCGTCATGGCGCCAGCAACTACGACCAGCGTGAGAGCGAAGTGGCCCGCGCCATGGCCGAGCACGCCGAACGGGTGGTCATCCTGGCCGACTACAGCAAGCTCGGCGTGCAGAGCCGTATCAGCTTCTGCGCGCCGGAACGTATCGACGTGCTGGTCACCAATCAGCGGGCCAGTGAAGAGGCGGCATTCGGCGCACTGAAGGCCGGGATCAAGGAAATCATCCTGGCGTGATGCCCCTAGGTTCCGCGCACGCTTGAAAGTGCCGAGTAGCCCAGCCTTTATCCTGGTCGGCGAACGGCGCGGATCCTGCCGCTATTGCCACCACCACAAAAGAACCGATCCTCGCCATCGGACTCAAGCCCCGATACGCCCAGGCCCGCGGGCATATCGATGCGTTCCAGCAGTTCTCCCGTTTCAGGATTCACCCGCCGGATATCACTCTGGTCGTCTTCCCAGGTCGCATGCCAAAGCTCGCCATCGACCCAGGTGACGCCCGTAACGAAACGGTCCGACTCGATAATGCGCAGGATCGCCCCGGTCTCGGGGTCGACCTGATGAATCCGGCGATCGCGATACTGCCCGACCCAGAGCGCGCCCTCAGCCCAGGCAAGCCCGGAATCACCACCATTGCCCGGCGCCGGCAGGGTCTTGAGCACCTCACCGGTCTGCGGGTCGATCTTCCGGATACGCCCCTCGGCGATCTGGAACAGGTAGCGGCCATCGAAGGCGGTACCGGCCTGGGCGGCGACATCGATCGAGCGCACGATCGCCCCACTGGCCGGGTCGAGGGCGTTGAGCCTGTCGCCCGAGGCGAACCAGACGTGCTGGCCGTCATAGGTAACCCCGGCCACATGCTCGGCATCTGGAAAAGGCCCATATTCACGAAGGATTTCAGCTTGAGAATGTTTCATGACCGTATCCTAGCCGCTGGTCAGCGGACCTGGGAGTAACAAAGTTGACGGGTATCCCGGCACGGACGGTAGCGTCCAACGACGTGCCGGCCCGCGCCCGAAAGCATGCACCTTGCCTGTCGCCGCCAATGCATCGAGCGCCCGCTGCACCGTGCGCGGGCTGGTCCCCAGTGCGATCGCCAGCGCCGAGCTCGACCACGACTCGCCATCGGCCAGGAAAGCGAGCAGCGTGCCATGCGGCTCCTCGACCGGCGGCGCCAGAATAACCACCTCATGGGCCTGCCGCGGCACGAGCACGAAGCCCTCCCGGGTCGCCCTCACCTGCGCCAATGCGTGAATCTCGCCCCGTAGCCGTCCGATTTCGACCCGCAGCCGGACCCGGTGCGATTCATCGGCCTCCTTGCCCCGGAATGCGCGGGCGATCAGGGCCTGTCGTGAAACACCTCCTGGCCAGCTCTCGGCGAGCACGCGCAGCAGCACGAACAACACCGGCCGCTTCGTCAGCGATACCGACCTGTTCGCCTCACGCACCGCGTAACGACAGGCATCCACCACCAGTGCTGGCGAGGCGAACAGTGCCTCGACTTCCTCCAGCAGCAGGAAACGCTCCTCACCCCGCACGAGCAGACGCGCGGCAGGCCTACTCAACGTTTGGAAGGCGCTCTCGACTTCGGCAGCGAGTGCGGCAATACCCGCCTTGCGCGCGGCCTCTTCCGCCCGCCGCAGCGCAGTCCGCGCCGCCCCCGTCTGCAACCGCCGGATGGCAATCCCGGCGCGGGCCAACTCGTAGGCGGTCCTCAATGGCGGCGCCAGCATTGTCGGCTCAAGCGCGCTCAGCCGAAGCTCGGCCTCATCGAGATGACCGGTCAACAGCAGGCGCCGGACTTCGAGGTGACACGCATGCGCGGCATTCAGGCGGTCCCCCTGTGCCTCGAGAACCGCCCGCGCACCCGCGAGTGTCTTGGCCGGCCAGGCCAGGTCACGCGAGACCAGCGCGATCTCGGCTTCGGCAACGATGCAACGCGCCCTCGCCAGCGCCTCCAGCGGCCCGAAGGCACGGACGGCCATCTTCAGCAGAGCCCTGGCGCGAACCAGATCACCCAGCTGCGCCATGGCGATACCGCGCAGCGCAAGTGCCGGCCCGTCATCGCGCAGGGCAACCCTTTTCAAGGCACCAAGCACATCGCCGGTGGCGAGCAGCCGCGCCGCTGCGCCGATCATCGCGTCCATGCCGATCCCGTCAAACTTGTCACTCCCACCCTGGTGCGCCTCCGCCCTAGTCTGTTCACGACCACCCGGTAACCGCTCGTACGACCGATGGTACGACGAGCCATGGCAAATGGAGAACCATCATGACCACACACATGATAGGCACCCGCGAAGAATGGCTGGCGGCGCGGCTCAAGCTGCTGGCAGATGAAAAAGAACTGACCCGCCGCGGCGACGCCCTGGCCCAGCAACGGCAGGCCCTGCCCTGGGTACGGATCGACAAGGCCTACCGCTTCGACACCGACACCGGCAGCGCCTCGCTGCAGGAGCTGTTCAAGGGCCGCTCGCAGCTGCTGGTCTACCACTTCATGTTCGGGCCCGACTACAGCGCCGGCTGCCCTTCCTGCTCCTCGATCGCCGATGGCTTCAATGGCATCGTCGTCCATCTCGAAAACCATGACGTCGCCTTCACCGCCATCTCGCGGGCACCGCTGGCCAAGCTGCAGGCGTTCAAGCAGCGCATGGGCTGGAGCTTTGACTGGGCCAGCTCGTTCGGCAGCGATTTCAACAGCGACTTCAGCGTCTGGTTCAGCGAGGAGCAGCAGCGCGAGGGCGACATTGTCTACAACTATCTCCGCGAGGCGCCTCTGGCGGGCCCCCAGAGAGGCCAGACCGTCCGGGAATGGCAGTTGCAGGGCAGCGAAAGTCCGATTTCCCGGGCCGCCGCCATGACCGGAACCGACATCGCCACGTTCATACGTGACAGGCCCGGGGTCAGCGCCTTCGTGCTCGAAGACGGCGAGGTCTACCACACCTACTCCGCCTATGCCCGCGGACTGGACGGCCTCTGGGGCATGTACCAGTGGCTCGACCGCGCGCCCAAGGGCCGCAACGAACAGGGCATCTGGTGGCGCCACCACGACAAATACGGCCAGGAGTGACCCGCATGCTCTCGTCCAGTCGGCTGAAGGAAAACCCACCGGCGCGAATGCCAGGCGGCCATGCACTGGGCATTGCCGACTGGCTGTGCCTGGCGGCCACGCCCACCTTCGCCGGCATGGCGTTGCTCACGGCCGCCGGTGCAGGCACGGACTTGATGTGTTCCTCCCTGCACGGCACTTTTGCCTTCGACGGCATGGTGACCATGTACCTGATCATGGGCGCCTTCCATCTGCCACCCTGGCTGCGGCTGATTTCCGGCCACGCCGGCGGATCAACCGGCTGATCCAGGACGCCGACCGGCACGCGATCCAGGTAGGGCTCACATTAAGGAGGCCTATTGCTCTTTGGTTATCACTGCATGTTAATGTTATGCACATGATCCCAGGGAGTCAGCATCATGATTGCGATACGAGAGGCGTGGAAATCAGGACTGCTTGGCCGCAAGCACTGGCCTCGCAACCTGGTCTCGGGCGTTATCGTGGGCATCGTGGCGCTCCCCTTGTCCATGGCCTTTGCCATCGCCTCGGGAGTCAAGCCCGAACAAGGCATCTACACCGCCATTGTCGGTGGGCTCCTGGTGTCCTTGTTCGGCGGCAGCCGCCTGCAGATCGCGGGTCCCACGGGCGCCTTTATCGTGATCCTGGCCGGCGTCACCGCCCGCTACGGAATCGACGGCCTACAGATAGCGACCTTCATGGCCGGGGCGATCCTGCTGCTACTCGGGATCACCCGGTTGGGAGCCATCATCAAGTTCATACCTGACCCTGTGATCGTCGGGTTCACCGCCGGCATCGGCGTGATCATCTGGGTGGGGCAATGGAAAGACTTCTTCGGCCTGCCGAAAGTCGCCGACGGTCATTTCCATGAGCGGCTCTGGCACCTGCTTGAAGCACTCCCGAACCTTCACCCGACGACGACCCTGCTGGCGCTCCTGAGCCTGCTGCTGGTCCTGCTCACGCCCAGGCTCCCCGGCATGAAACGCGTTCCCGGTCCCTTGCTCGCCATGGTCGTCGCAACCGTCATACAGGCGGTTTTCCAGTTCCCCGGTGTAGCCACGATCGGCAGTGCCTTCGGCGGGATACCCCAGGGGTTGCCGACATTGAGCCTGCCTGAGGTGACGCTGCCGCGGATCATCGAATTGATTGGTCCGGCATTCGCCATCGCCATGCTCGGCGCCATCGAGTCATTGTTGTCGGCCGTGGTGGCCGATGGCATGGCGGGCACCCGCCATGACTCCAACCAGGAGCTGATCGGCCAGGGCATCGCCAACCTGATCAGTCCGTTGTTCGCCGGCTTTGCCGCGACCGGAGCCATCGCCCGAACCGCCACCAATATCCGCAACGGCGGCAACAGCCCGCTCGCCGGCCTGGTGCATGCGCTCACGCTGGTGCTGCTGGTGTCTTTCCTGGCACCGCTGGCTTCGGATATCCCGCTGTGCACCCTCGCGGCCATCCTGTTCGTCGTGGCCTACAACATGAGCGAGTTGAAACACTTCAAGCGCATGCTCCAGCGAGCACCGCGTGCCGATATCGCGATACTGCTGGTCACCTTCATGCTGACGGTCTTCAGCGACCTGACCATTGCCGTGAACATCGGCGTCATTCTCGCCATGCTGCAATTCATGCGGCGGATGGCGTCTTCGGTGGAGGTGCAGAGAATGGTCGGCAAGGACCTGGAGGTCGAACTGCGCCTCAACGGCCAGGTCGAACTGCCGGCCAATGTCCTGGTGTATGGCATCGAGGGGCCGTTGTTCTTCGGTGCGGCGGAAACCTTCGAACGGGTGCTGGCGCAGACCCACACCGACCCCGGGACCCTGATCATTCGCCTGAATCACGTGCCCTTCATGGACATCACGGGTTTGCAGACCCTGCTCGAAGTCATCGAGCAGCTGCGCAATCGCAACATTGTCGTGAAGCTGTGCGAGGCCAACGAGAAGGTCCTGGGCAAGCTGCGCAAGGCCGGGATACTCCAGGCGCTGGGGCCTGGGCATTATCATGCCGATTTCCATTCGGCACTGAGCGCCGCCAGCCCCTCCGGACAGTAACACCTGCCTGCCCGGCGTCGACCGGTTGCCTTACTGCTCCTTGCCGACCACCTTGCTTCTGGTCGAATAGGAAACACCGTGGGTTTCCAGATAATCTCGAATCAACTGGCGAACCACCTGCGACGGCGTCAGGTCCTGAGCGGCACAAAGCTCCTCAAGGGCCTTTTTCTTGACCGGATCAATGAGTACGGTCAGTCGTGCGGTCTTGCTTTCCATGGAAGTATCGACGCCCTGCGGCCACCTATGTTAATCAAATTATAATAACCGCCTTCCGGCGTTGTCACGCCCTCTCCCCGATCAGCGGAGGACGCCCCGGGATCGGCGGTTCCCACGTTATCGTCAACCGCCATCGCGAGCCAGTTGGCTGCTGCTTCTGCGGGAAAAAAGACACTCCTGCGTGAGGGTCGCCCGCAGCTGCGCAGCCTCCTGCTCCAACCGTTCACACATGAAGTCGACGAACACGCGAATCTTGCGCGACAGCTGGCGACTCGAAGGCCAGACGATGCTCATGGTGTCCGGCGGGATCAGATAGCCATGCAGCAGACAGCGCAACGAGCCGTCAGCCAGGGCCTCGCGGGCCAGGAAGTCGGGGATGGTGCCCAGCCCGAAGCCCTTGACCAGCGCCCCACGGACCATCTCCATGTTGTTGCTGACCATCACTGTGCGGGTCCGAGGCTCCCTCGCACCCTCCTCGCGCAACAGAGGAAAGTCCAGCAACTTGCCGTTCTTGAAGTAGCGAAAACGCACCGCCAGGTGATCGTCCAGTTCCGCCGGCGTCTGCGGCGTGCCGTAGCGCTCCAGGTACGCCGGCGCGGCGCACAGCACCGGTTGCACGCCGGGCAGGCGTCGGCTCATCAGGCGCGAATCCGGCAGCTCGCCGCTGCGAATGGCGATATCCATCCCCTCCTCGATCAGGTCCACCAGCTTGTCGCTGAAGTCGAGGTCCAGTTCGATATCGGGGTACAGCTCCATGAACGCCATCAGCACGGACTGGAAGAGCTGATAGCTGGCCGCCGGCATGCTGATGCGCAAACGTCCGCGCGGGACTTCCGTGGACTGCGACAAGGTCGCCTGGGCGTCGTCCAGCTCATCGAGGATACGCCGGCAGCGCTCCTGGAACACCCGGCCCTCGTCGGTCAGGCTGAGGCTGCGGGTCGAGCGTTGAAACAGGCGCACGCCCAATTGCTGTTCAAGCCGGGTCACCCCCTTGCCAACGGCCGACGCCGACAGCCCCAGCGCCCTGCCCGCCTCGACGAAACTGCCCAGCTCGGCCGTGCGGACAAAGGACATCAAACCACTCAGTCGATCCACCTGCCTCTCCTATTCGATCCTTTTGTTCCGATATGGGCGGAATTTTTACCGTTTTTAACTCGATTACCCGCTCTTTAAGATCCTTGCATGTTCCGCCGCCCCCGGTAAACCACCGAAGCGCGGCCATTTCACACTCATCCAAGGGGCACACAGCCACGCCCGATACAAGGATCCGACCGATGTCCATCCCGCTCCTGCTGCAACAGCGACTGATCCTGCTGGCCGTGTGCATCACGGCCATCAGCATGCCCTTCAACTTCACCGCGCCGGCCGTTGCCCTGCCCGCCATCGGCCGCACCTTCGGTGGCTCGCCGATGGAGCTGAACTGGGTCACCAATGCCTTCATGCTGACCTTCGGCAGTTGCCTGATGCTGGCCGGCGCACTGGCTGACAACTATGGCCGCAAGAGAATCTTCTTCGGTGGCGTCAGCGCTTTTGCCGTGCTCGCTGCCGCCTTGCCCCTCGCCCCCAGCCTGGCACTGTTCGATGTCCTGCGGGCGGCCCAGGGATTGGCTGCTGCGGCGGCCTTCTCCGGCGGTATGTCCGCCCTGGCGCAAGTCTTCGACGGACCGGGGCGCATCCGCGCGTTCAGTTTCGTCGGGACCAGCTTTGGTATCGGCCTGGCCTTCGGCCCCGTAGTGGCCGGCGCCATCGTCGAAGCCTTTGACTGGCACCTGGTCTTCCCGCTGATCACCGTGCTGGCTGTGATCTCGTTGAGCCTGGCCTCCCGCTATATGCGGGAATCACGCAACCCCGATGCAGCCGGAGTCGATTGGCCAGGTGCGATCACCTTCACCTGGGCATTGGGTATCTTCACCTATGCCATCCTCAAAGCGCCGGAAAGCGGCTGGAGCGATCCGCTGGTGCTCGGGCTGTTCGCCGTCGCGCTGCTGTCCTTCGTGGCCTTCGTCATGATCGAACAGCATGTCGCCCAGCCCATGCTCGATCTGACGCTGTTCCGCTTCCCACGCTTCGTTGGCGTGCAACTGCTGGCAGCCGCGCCGGCCTATTCCTTCGTAGTGTTGCTGATACTGCTGCCGATCCGCTTCGTCGGCATCGAAGGCATGAGCGAGGTCGCGGCCGGCTGGTTACTGATCGCTTTATCGGCACCGCTGTTGGTACTGCCGGTTGTTGCCGGCTACCTGACCCGTTGGCTGTCACCTTCCACCTTGTGCGGCAGCGGTCTGCTGGTGTGTGCCGCCGGGTTGTTCTGGTTGAGCCATGTGCCGGTGGGTAGCGCGGCGACCGAACTGGCCTGGCCAATGCTGGTGATCGGTGCCGGCATCAGCCTGCCCTGGGGCTTGATGGATGGCATGGCGGTCAGCGTGGTACCCAAGGAACGCGCCGGCATGGCCACCGGTATCTTCAGCACGACCCGGGTGGCGGGTGAAGGCGTGGCCATTGCCGTCGTCACCGCACTGCTGTCGGCGTTCACCGCAGGTCATCTCGGTAATGCCGCGACGCCGGACATCGTCGGTGCCGCACAGCATCTGGCCACTGGCGACCTGGCCGGTGCCGCGCAACGGCTGCCCGCCGCCGGACACGCCGCGCTGGCCGAGGGTTACAGTGCCGCGTTCAGTACCTTGCTGCGGGTGCTGACAGCGATCACCGTACTGACGGCGGCCGTGGTGTTTCTGTTTCTCGACCGGGGTTCGGTCGCGGATGATACGGACACCGAACGGGACGACCAGGTGCTGGATCAGGCGGGGTAGTCCTGCGCGTCAGGCGCCAGACGCATGACATGAGCCCGGATATCTTCGGGCCAAGTCTCGATGCGCTGTTCCAGGGCTGCCCGATCGTCGGCGAACAGCGCGCGTGTTGCCTCTTCGTAGCCGGGCAGGTCACCGGCGATCGCCAACATGAACTGATAGGTGGCCTCCTGGGCGGCCCGGCGTTGCTGGAGCGCCCCGCCGTTTCGCCGGGCGTCATCCACCAGGCGCCGGAGTACCGCGGATGCACCGCCGGGTTGGGCGGCCAACCAATCCCATTGCCTTGGCAACAGGGTCACTTCCCGGGAGACCACCCCTAGTCTTGGCCGACCTCTTCCCCTCGGCTCCGCCGCTTCATCCTTCGCAGGTTGCGCAGGCTCGCCCGGCCCTGGCCGATAACGCCCGGCGCTGGCCTGGGGCGGCAGGGACAATCGTTCGAGGATCTCGGCCTCGGTACCGCGCAGGTCCAGATCGATGACGCGGCCAGTCGCATCGTCGAAAACCAGATGGGTATTCGCCGAGCCATTTTCGATGGCCGTCTTGATCGCCAGCGCCACTTCAGCCAGCGGTCCGGACCGCAGCAATCGGTGGGATTCAAAGGCCGTGACAGGTTTTGAGAGAAGGTCGGACATGGAATCAGCCCCTTGGGTGTGGAAGCCAATTAATACCCGGATAAAAACAATTTCGCAATATCACCCGGATAATATTTGCAACGGCGCTGATTGCCCGAACAGCCCTCAGCCGTGTCCGAGACCTCGCAGGTAGGCGCAAAACATATCGGCCATGGCGTCCGCGTAGGTTTCGATCTGCACGGGGGTTCGCGGACTTTCCGAAAACCGCTTGCCCACCGAACTGAGCGTCACTTTGATCAGATCGCCGACCACGGCACGCGTTGCGTCCGTGGCATCGGGCAGTACCTCGCGCATGAAGACCTCGACAATCCGCTCTCCCGAAGCCCTCACTTCCCGCGCCTCAGGTGCATCGCGATAGAAAGGCGCGGCGTCATTGAGTGCCCCGCGGACCTCGGCCTCATCGCATTCGGAGCGAATGAAGGCGTGGACCAGCAGGCGTAACCGTTCAAGAGGTGGATGGCGGGTGTCCTCGAGGATGCCGCGCAGCATCTCGGTGGTCTCGCGCCACTCATCACTCTGCAGGCGAAAGAGGATCGCCGCCTTGTTCGGGAAATACTGGTACACCGATCCGACGCTGACACCGGCCCTTTCGGCCACCCGCGTGGTGGTAAAGCGTTGCATGCCCTCCTTCGCCAAAACCTGAACAGCTGCTTGCAGAATCGACGCGACAAGGTCATTGGAGCGTGCCTGCTTGGGCTGTTTGCGTGAGGTAATCCGTGCACTTGGCCGATCGGTCATGGGTGGGCTCGCAATGCGAATAGAAAACATGAAGGTTTATTCGCATTATAAACCCTCACTGACCTCACAAGGAAAACCCCATGACCACGCTGACTCAAGCACCGCTCGCGCCCTTGCTCGATCGCCTGTTCGCAGAGGCCCCGCAAACCTGGTCGACGTTAAGTGCCGCCATTGGCGACATCTCGGAAGAAGAACGCGAGCGCCTGATGCGCAGCAAGACCGACTACCTGGACTTCTACAGTCGTCTGAAGGACTTTGCGCTGGCGGTCTCGCGAGAGACCGGAGCATTGCTTTACATGCTGGCGCGCAATAGCGCTGCGCGGACAATTGTCGAATTCGGTACCTCGTTCGGCCTCTCGACCCTGCACCTCGCCGCCGCGCTGCGGGACAATGGCGGTGGCCGCCTGATCACCAGCGAGTTTGAGCCGTCCAAAGTGCTGCGGGCCCGGGAACACCTGCTGGCCGGCGGGCTTGCCGACCTGGTGGAGATTCGAGTGGGGGATGCCCTGCAGACCCTCGCGGTCGATCTCCCGGAAAGCATCGACCTGGTGCTTCTCGACGGCGCCAAGGCACTCTATCCCGAGATCCTCGGCCTGCTGCAGGGCCGCCTCCGGCCGGGCGCGCTGATCATCGCCGACAATGCCGACCATAGCCCCGACTACCTGGCCCGCGTGCGCAATCGCGCCGAGGGTTACCTGTCCACGCCGTTCGCCGAGGATGTCGAACTGTCCATGTGGCTGGGCTGAATCCCATCGGGGGTTCCCAGGTGCGGCAGCCTGGTCTGCCCCCTTGTCTCGGGATCGTCATCCAGCGGAACGATTCAGTGGCTATGCTGGTCAAGCTATTTACTGTCCCATGAAACCAAGGTGACGATTCCATGACCAAGACCTATAGCTACGCGGCCCAGAATCCCAAGGATTCACTCAAACCTTTCACCTTCGACCGACGGGTTCCCGGTGCCGATGACGTGCAGATCGACATCCTCTACTGCGGCGTCTGCCACTCCGATCTGCACACCGCGCGCAACGAATGGCATAACACGCTGTACCCTTCGGTGCCGGGGCATGAAATCGTCGGCCGAGTGACCGCGGTCGGCGCCAGCGTCAGCAAATTCAAGGTCGGCGACCTGGCCGGTGTCGGCTGCATGATCGACAGCTGCCAGCAGTGTGCGTCCTGCGCCGAAGGTGAAGAGCAATATTGCGAGAACGGCTTCACCGGCACCTACAACGGCCCGGTATTCGGTGGCGCGAACACCTTCGGTGGCTATTCGGACAACATCGTCGTCAAGGAGAAGTTCGTCCTGCGCATCTCCCACGGCGATGCCAACCTGGCCGCGGTGGCGCCACTGCTGTGTGCCGGCATCACCACCTATTCGCCGCTGCGCCACTGGAAAGTCGGCCCGGGCACAAGGGTCGGCGTGGTCGGTCTGGGGGGCCTGGGGCACATGGCGGTGAAAATCGCCCATGCCATGGGCGCCCATGTGGTGCTGTTCACCACCTCGCCGAACAAGCGTGAAGACGGCCTGCGCCTGGGCGCCGATGAAGTGGTGGTGTCCAGCAACCCGGATGAAATGGCCTGGGTCACCAACAGCCTGGACTTCATCCTCAACACCGTGGCCGCTCCCCACAATCTGGACCCGTTCCTCGCGCTGCTCAAGCGCGATGGCACCATGACCTTAGTTGGCGCCCCCGACAGTCCCCACCCCTCGCCTTCGGTGTTCAACCTGATCTTCAAGCGCCGCAAGCTGGCCGGCTCGCTGATCGGCGGCATCCAGGAAACCCAGGACATGCTGGATTTCTGCGCCAAGCACGGGATTGTCTCGGATATCGAGATGATCGCCATTCAAGACATCAACGAGGCCTACGAGCGCATGCTCAAGGGCGACGTCAAATACCGCTTCGTGATTGACATGAACAGCCTGAAGAAAGAGGCCAACGTGGCCTGATCAGTCCGCTTCACCCGGGTCCGTGCGATCGCGCCAGGTGTGCGGTCGTCACGGGCTTCGCAGGCCTACTATCCACTCTCGAACCTACTGCGGTACTGTAAGCGAACACGCGTGACCCATTGGCGGCTGCACGCCAATGGCTAAGCAACACAGGGTTTAACCGACAGGTAAGTCCCTAAATTCAAGATGAGACCAGAATGCTGAAAAAAGCTGTTTTTTGCCTGTCACTCCTGGCAATCGCAGGCTCCGCCTGTGCCAACGAAGCCATTGCCTACAAAGACGAGTTCGAGAACCAATACGTTCAGTGCATTCAAAGCAAGCTGGCGGAGGGCTGCTGGGACAAAGTCTTTTCCGGGCACTTTGACCCGTCGCAATCCAAGGAGAAGGAACTGATCTCCAAAAGCCAAAGCGTACTTTCAGCCTGGATCGGGCAACACGACCTCTACAAAGTGCATCTGAGCCCCAAAGAAACCAAAGGTGAAGTGTTTGAAAACAGAACTTATCTGATCGAACGCGACGACGGGGCGTTAGTGGGATTGTACGTAGGCTTCAGACAGGTAAAAGGCGAATGGTTCGTCTACGAACTCATGGACGGCGCCGACGACACCTTCATCCGATCCATACTCCATATGCCCAAGATAAAGTAAAGCGAGAGAAACAGGCCTCCGTATGACGCTGAGCTTCGTGAAGATGCATGCTCACGGCGACGATTTCGTGATTGTCGACCTGCGCGGCAAAGTCGATCCGATCACCAGTGAGGTGGCCCGTCGCCTGGGCGATCGGAATCGAGGCATCGGCTTCAATCAATTGGCCGTGGTATTGGACTGTGAGGATGCGGCGGCGCGGTTGTTGTTCTGGAATCCGGATGGTTCCAGGCTCGACACCTGTGGCAGCGCGACTCGTGGCGTTGCCGATAAGCTCATGCGTGAGGCTGACACCTCTTCAATCATGCTCAGGACCAATCGTGGCTTGCTGACCTGCGTACGCGAGCCGGGTCAGCGGGTATCGGTGGATATGGGCAAGCCCCTGCTCGATTGGCGGGATATCCCGCTCGCCGAAGAAGTGGACACCAGTCGGCTGCCTCTGCCTGGAAGCCCCACGGCTTGCAGCATGGGCAATCCGCATTGCACCTTCTTCGTCGAGGACCTGGCAACGGTCGATGTGGCGGCCGTTGGACCCGGGATCGAAACCGACCCGCTTTTCCCCAGGAAGACCAATGTGCATTTCGTCCAGGTCATCGACCGCGGTCATATCCGTTTGCGCATCTGGGAGCGTGGCGGCGGTATTGCGCTCGGCTCGGGCTCCTGCTGTTGTGGCGCGGTCGTTGGCGGGATTCGGCGTGGCCTGCTGGACGACACCGTCGAGGTGGAATGTGATGGCGGGACGGTGCAGGTGAAATGGGATGGAGTCGGCGGCGTAGTGCTGACCGGATCGGTGGAACCGATTTTGTATGGCACGATTGCGAGCCATTTTCTGCAGGGCTAGAAATTTTCGGCAAGCGAAGACTCAAAACCAGGACAGTTTAAGCAAGGAGATGCAACCCAATGAATACACTCAGCGTTCGCAAGCTGGAAGAAACTGATATTGAAGCGTTGCTGACATTCGAAATCCGTAACCGTGAATGGTTCGAATCTCAGATTGATGCGCGCGCCCCATCCTTCTACTCGTTGCAGGGGGTTGCCGACCATATTGATTGCTATTTGTCCGGCTTTGCCACCGGCACCTGGCACCCATTCGTGATCGAGGACGCCAGTGAGGGAATCGTGGGTCGAGCCAATTTGAAAGACATCAACTCACCGAAGGGTTGCGCAGAAGTAGGCTATCGGGTTGACCAACGCTTTTGCGGGCAGGGACTGGCGACACTGGCTCTGAAGCATCTAATCCAGGAGGCACGGACGCACTGGAATCTTACGCAACTGGTTGCTCACGTATACAAGAATAATATTGGTTCACGGAAAGTACTTGAACGGTGTGGATTCCAGGTTGAACATGAATCCTGGATAGACAATACGAAGGACGAATGTCGATTCATCCTTTCGATCTAGAAAGTTGATGCATCAAGCAGGAGCGAAGGGTCGACAGCCGACCTTCACATCCTGCGTTCCTTGGTTACGCTTGAGCGCGCAGCTGCGTTAACCGTGGCTGTTGTCCGGTTCGTGATGGATCAGCGTGCGAAGTAACTGCGGCGACAGCTCTCGTAGATCATTCCACTATTGCACCACAAACTGTTGGATCAGGCGTCCTGAGCGGCTGAATCCAAGCCAAGTAAGACATCTCCCTTTCAATCACCTGAAATTTCCTAGAAAATTCAAACCGCTTGTGCCCGATAAACCCCACGACTAGTCTTGCGTTCGTCACCGCCAAATCGGTGACACGGACGTGCAAGTCCGCTCATATCGGTTCACAAGCACCTTCAGTCAAAAGCTGATCGACAGGCATCATGACGCCTGCTGTTTCTGCTCTATGGCGGTCGTGCGTGGGAGACTTTCGGGTCTGCCGGGGTCCGATATGCCCGGTCTTGCACACCTGCGTACGGCTGCCACCCTCAATTCGCGTGCAAGCGAACGGTGACAGCTCCACTTACATATCGGAGTTTCGCCATGTTCAAGATCACACCCAATCCGCCCGCATCACCCGGCGTTGAAACCATCGACCCGCAAGCAGCCGACCGCGCATTCGCCTACTACAACCTGACGCCCGGTGCCCACTCGACGCCTTTGCGCGCCAAGCTGCCACGCGATCTATTGCCAGAAACCAAGAGCCAGGAAGATGCCCTCGTCAACGCCTATTCCATCCTGCAATCCGCAGCGGCCACAGCCTATGAGCATGCAGACAATCAGACCGGTGCCAACCGTAAGGTGGCGATGGGTGTGGTGCATCTAATTGAGCTGGCACAGCTGTGGATGGACTCGGTACTGGACAAAGGTTTGGTCAATACAAGCGCCTGACGGCACTAGATACACAGGACACTAAACTTCTCGCGCAAGACAGGAAATACGCTGCATCGTCGTCGAGTGACTGGCTGACACCCACAATCACTCAAGACGAAATACGCTACCTGTAGGAGCCGGCTTGCTGGCGATGGCGATGTCACATTCACCACCGCTATCGCCAGCAAGCCGGCTCCTACAGGTTTGCGGCGCTTTCAAATCCACCATTCCCCTCACTGCCGAGAGGCCGGAGTCCGTCATCAGACCACGTTCAATCCACAATGAACAACTTCGCTCCGCTCGCAGTAGACGACCGATGTCCCTCGTTATTGTTGCCCACCTGATAGCTCATCCCCGCAGACAGGGTAAATCGGCGGCCATCTTCAAGCTCCGTGTCCAACGTCCCCTCCAGACACAACAGAATATGCCCTCTCCAGCACCAGTGATCGGCCAGGTATCCAGGGCTGTACTCGACCATCCGCACACGGGTCGCGCCAAACTGACAGGTCCGCCAATAGGCGGTACCCGTCTGACCTGGGTGGGCGACAGGCTCGATAGTCGACCAATCCGTCGTACCGAAGGGGATAGCCGTGAGATCCATGGAACAACTCCTTGCCGAAAAGAACTGCAGACCGTATCAACCCGCCGGGATGCCGGATAGATACAGATGGGCAGAATCGGTGGCATACGGCCTGCGAATTACCGCTGGCAATCCATCACACCAGAATACCCACGCCAAATAGAAAAAATACCGCACCAACCTGGCGATCGCGACTGACAGACCTTCTGTCGACGCCCCAAGCATCCTCCATAGAGACCGCAAACCGAGCGGCACCAAATTAACCAACTTGCCAAATAAAACCTACTAGGTTAATTTCTCTATGGAAAAGAAAACACCCCATTGCCAGCTTTCGGTTGTCAAAGCCCTGGTTGCTGCCGGACAAGTGAGATCAACCTCGTCAGCCCTGGCCGGTGCTGCTGCTCTGGGTATGGGTTTCGAAGAAATGATCAGGACCGTCATGGCACTGACAACCCAGGACTTCCATAAAAGCATGACCACCCATACCAACCACCGCATCTGGCAGGATGTGTATCGCCCCAGTACGACAGTTGGTGAGGTCTACCTGAAACTCACGGTCGTCGACGATGTACTGATCGTGTCCTTCAAGGAGCTGTAAGCATGAAATGCCCTGTTTGCGCGGCCGCCGAGTTGGTGCGCGATACCCGCGAGATACCCTACACCTACAAAGGTGAATCAACGACCATTGCAGCCGTTACCGGCGACTACTGTCCGGCCTGCGGAGAAAACGTGCTGGATTCCGCGCAGGCGTCGCGTGTCAGCGCGGCGATGCTGGAGTTCAATAAACAGGTCAATGCCTCGATCGTCGATCCGGGCTTCATTGCCGGAGTGCGCAAGCGGCTGGCATTGGATCAGCGTGAAGCGGCTGAAATTTTCGGAGGGGGTGTCAATGCGTTTTCACGCTATGAAAATGGCAAGACCAAACCGCCGTTGGCACTCGTGAAACTGTTGAAGCTGCTGGATCGTCATCCCGAATTACTGGCTGAAGTCAGGATGGCCTAGGTCCCACACGATCAAGCATCAAGAGCAGCCCATCGCGCCAGCCCCTTATAGCTGGCGCTTTCTTGGCCCAGACCTACACCGTCAAAAACAACGCCGAAGTCCAGACCCTGGACTGATCGCGCTGCCGCGCACAGATGAACAAAGGATGCTCACGCCCCGCTTCCAACTGCAACGCCGCCAGCTCGATCTGCCCTTGCACCTCTCGCGGTAGCGGCGCGTCGGTGGTCCGCTCCAGGGACACCTTCAACTCCGCCCCTGGCAACGCCTCGACCACCTGCCCCTGCGCCAGCAGTTGCTCACCGGACAACTCCATCAGCACCGTCGGCGCATGCACATGGGGTTGCGGCTCGGACGGGTCGCCGACCTTGATGTAATTGTCGATACGGCTGTGAATCTGCAAGGTCGCGCCGGCCAGTTGCGACAGGTCGATCTCGATACTGTCGGTATCGCCATTGGTGTCGGTGCGAAACGCCAGCGTCGTCGCATCCTTGCGCCACACGGTCTGCTCGGGATGATCGAGACCCAAGGCCCGGAAGCCCTTGATCACCGCGCCGGTCACGCGGATCTCGCCGGTCCAGTAGGCACCGCGATAACGGTCCTTGATCCGTGCGCCGCCCAGCCTCAGGCGAATGCCGTGGGCAGAGAAACCCAGTTCCTCATGCAGGTTGCGCGACCAGACCCGTTGCTCGCCGTCGAACAGCTCCACCTGCTCCCAACCCGCCTCCCCCAGCAACCGATAATCCAGTACCGCATCCGCCCGCGCAGTGAACACTTCACCCATGAAATGCGCACCCTGGCGCAGGCTGGCGAACGAGCGCTCACCGGTGGTGGCAAAGGTGCGACGGGCACGCAATGCCTTGCCAACACTGGCGCGGTCGAAACCGTCGGCGATCACCCCGGTCAGCCCGCCGCGTGAACCGAACACCGCCGTGGCCGGTACACCGCCACCGCAACGGCCCTGGTGCTCATCGCTGTTGGCGGCAGCACCGACCCGATAACCCCGTTGCAAGGCTTCGGCGTAGACCCAATGGAACTGCCCCCAGGCCGAACCCACTTCAATCAGGCGCTCCAGCTCCGGGTGGTGCCAGTCCAGGTTGCAACGGCGCCCGCCCACATGCGGCATCATCAGATGGCCCTCGGGGTCCTTGGCATAAGCGGCGTACAACTCGTCCACCGGCCAGGCGCCGGGCTTGATGGTGCCGGAGGTGAACTCGTTCCATTCGAACGAGCGCACCAACCGCCCCTGGTTGTCGAACGGAAACTCCGGCTTCCTGTCGTGCAGGAACACTACGTTGCGGTCGCCGCCGGCGCAGGAGTTACCGCACCATTCGGTTCCGGGATAGCAGACGAAGCGACCGGGCTCGTTGAGTTCGTGAATCAGCCTGACCGCCTGGTCCCAGCGTTGCTCGGTGATGTTGAAGTCGTTGGCGGTATAGCCGAGCACATCGAGCCCGGCGACATCCCGCCCATAGCTGAGGTTGTACAGGGTGTCATTGGTGCCCACGGTGTCGTCGGAGTGCACATGCAGGTCGGCGTAAAGCGGGCGCAATGCGCCACCGGCCGGATCGACCGTGACAAAGGCCTGGGCTCCACGGACAAAATCCCCTTGCACCTCGGCCGACAGGCGCCACTCGCCCACCGCACCGAACACCAACCCTTCCAGCCGGGCAACCGCCCAGCCTTCGGCCGCCAGACGGAACGGCTGTTGCCGCTGTTCGCCTTCAGGACCGGTCAGGCTCAGCAGACCCTCGAGCGGCAGATGGCGGCAGGTATTGCCCCAGGCATCGTCGACCCGCAGCAGCACGTCGAACGCCTCGCCGGCGCTGACCAGGCGCGGCACGATCAGTTGCACACCATGGGCCGGTCCCGGGACGATATCCAGCAGCGGATCACCCGGCACCTCGGCAAACTTCGAGCTGCCCAGCGGGTCGATGAACAGGCGGAAGCGGAAGTCCTTCTCGACAAAGCTCTGCACCCGGGTGCCCGCGCCGCCCTGGCGCCGGTCGCCCAGGCGGATAACGATGCGATCGCCGGGATTGAGGTAGCCGTCGACGATGTCGATGATCACGGCTTTCTGGAACGGCCGCTCATGGCCCTTCTGGTCGAAGCGCACCTTCAAATGCTGCACCGTGGCCTGGCTCTGCCCCGGCACCAACTCCCCGGCCTGGTACTCGGCACTGACGTAGTTGGCACCCGCCGGGTTCGAGGTCTGGAACAACGCCCAGTCGGAGTAGAACTTGAACGCCAGTTTCAGCCAGGCACCGTCCGCCAGCCCGCTGCCGCCGACCTCGTAGACCAGGGTGATCTCGTCCCATTGGCCGGCCACCAGGGTGTTGCGGTCAGAGCGGATAGAACCCAGGAACGGGCGCTGCTTGTTGCGTTCATACAGGCCTTGCGGGGCAATGTAGTGCCCGGCTTCGCGGGGATCGAACGGGTTGCTCACATGACACCTCGTACAGTTTCACTGACGGTTTGAAGGGGGCACGGGCGACTTATTGCGCGCGCCATTGCTGGTAGTGACGCTCGATGCGCCGGAACACGAAACTCTCCATCAACCAGGCAATCAGCCCGATCATGACAATGCCCAGCAGCACCTGGCTGCTGTTGCCGATCTGGCCCCCCGTGGAGACCATCCAGCCGATGCCCTGGGAGGCACCGATCATTTCCGCCGCCACCAGCGCCCGCCAGCCCTGGCTGAAGCCGATGCGCAGGGCCGCCGTGACGAACGGCAGCGAGGCCGGCAGGTAGACATGGGCGAGCAATTGCCAGGGACTGGCCCCCAGGGTACGGGCCGCGCGAACTTCGCCACCGCGAATGCCCTGCACGCCCTCCTGGATCGTCACCGCCATGGGGAACACCGCGGCAATGAAGATCACCAGCACGATGGACAGGTAACCCAGGCCGAAGATGATCATGATCAGCGGCGCCCAGGCGATCGGCGGGATGGCCATGAACAGGCTGTTGAGCGGCGCGATGAAGTCGCGAAAACGCGCGGACAATCCGCCCGCCGCCCCCAGCAGCACCGCGACCACGACCGCCGCGCAGAACCCGCCGAGCTCCTCCAGGACGCTGGCTTGCAGGTGCTGCCAGAGCGATCCGTCGCCCAGCCAACGCAGGGTCTCGCGGGCGACCTCCCAGGGTTGCGGCAGGATGTAGGTGGGAAAACGACTGGCCAGGGCCACCCAGATCAGCAACAGGAAAGGCAGCGAGGCCCATCCCCAATTCGGTTTTGGCAAGGACATGGGCAGACTCAACGCGAAGCTCGTTCCAGGTAGGTGGTGTCGACGAGTTGCTCGGTCATGAGCGGGGCGTCGACAAAGCCCAGGTCATGGGAGTAGTTCATCAGGCGCTGGATGAACTGGATGTCTGCGGCCTGCAAGTCCGCCGACCAGCCCAGCCGGGTGCGGGCCTGGGCGACGATGGTTTGCGGGGCGATGGTCTTGCCGTCGGGTCCTTGCACGGCTTCGAGCTTGAAGGCCTCGGCGATGATTCGGTTCGACTCGTCGGGATGCTCGTTGAGAAAGGCGATGGCCTTGCGATGGGCGCGCAGCAGTTTCACCACGTCGTCCGGTCGCTCCTGCAAGGTTTTCGGCAAGGCGATTACCACGTACCAGGGGTATTGCGGCAAGGCCTGGTTGACGTCGAACAGCACCCGACTGGAACCCCGCAGCAACGACTGGCTGACAAAGGGTTCCCAGGAAAACGCCGCATCGACGATGCCGCGCTCCAGGGCGGCGTTCATGTTGCCGGGAGGCATGTCGATGATGTTGAGGTCGGCGTCGGGATTGAGTCCGGCCTTTTCCTTGAGCACATAGCCTCTCAGCAGCACGTCCATGCCACTGCCCTTCTTCACCCCGGCGAGTTTTTTGCCCTTGAGGTCGGCCAGGGAGTTGCTCGGGCTCTTGCTGTCGACGATCACCGCCGCCTGGCCGTAATTGACCTTGGCCAGGATCCGGCTCTGCAACCCTCGGGAAAACCACTGGTACACCGGCGGCGTACCGACATAGGCCATGTCCAGTTCACCGGCGGCCAACGCCTGCTGGATCACCGGACCATCGCCCAACGCCTTGAGATCCACCACCAGGCCTTCATCGCGGTAGTAGCCCTGCTTGTCGGCGATCAGCGCCGGGGCATTGGCCATGGCAAACACATACCCCACCCGTAGCGGCCTGGTTTCGTTGGCGACACCCGATGGGCTGCCGGCCACCGCGGCAACCGACAATGAAAGGGCAAGCAGCGTACGTTTGATCATGGGATCGACTCGGTTTCAAGGACCAGGGAAAGGGATGGGGAAACGCGGGCCTCCGACAGCGCCATGACCTGGGAAATACGCTCCATCAGCTCATTGCGGTAATCGAGGAAAGCCGGCAGGCGGCGGGTTTTCAGATTGGAACGCGGGCGTGGCAGCTGGATCTTCAGTTCGCTGTGAATACCGCCCGGAGCGATGTTGAGGACGATGACCCGGTCAGCCAGAAACACCGCCTCGTCGATATCGTGGGTAATGAACAAGACGGTCTGGCCCAGTTCGGCCCAGATCCGCAGGGTTTCTTCATTCATGTGGCTGCGGCTGATCGCGTCCAGCGCGGCGAACGGCTCATCCATCAGCAATACCTCGGGCTCCAGCGCCAAGGTACGGGCCAACGAGACCCGCTGCTGCATGCCGCCGGAAAGCTGATGGGGCAAACGCTGCGCGGCCTGCCCAAGCCCGACCAGGCGCAGGTACTGCAAGGCTCGTTCGCGCTGTTGCGATTCGCTGAGATCGGCGGCCATGCGCAGGCCGAAACGGACGTTTTCCAGGGCCGTCAGCCAGGGAAACAACTGCGGCGCCTGGAACACATAACCCAGCTCCGAGCGCTCCGGACTCACCGGGGCCTGGTTCAGGCGGATCTGCCCCGCCTGCGGCTGGACGAAACCCGACAACAGGTTCAGCAAGGTGGTCTTGCCGCAGCCGGACGGCCCCAGGATGGCGACAAACTCGCCGGGAGCGGCGCCCAGGCTGAAGGAGGAAAACACCCGCTGCCCATTGGGGTAGCTGAAGCTGATTTGCTCGACGCTCAGCGCATCGGCCGCAGGCTGCACACGAAGGTAGGTTTCTGGCATGGCACGTGTCGTCAGATCGCTTAAAATGAGATTGCCTGACATAATACGTATTAATACAAGTTGTCCCAATAATCTGTTTTTATAACCTTAGAAGCTAAGGCTCACGAGGAGCACCGCGCTTCTGCGATCACGGAACCCGGCAGTGTCCACGCCCATTCTTCGCGACAGCAGCACCTCGCTCTACGAACAGATCGCCCACCAGTTGCTGGAGGAGATCCAGCGTGGCGCCTACGAGCCCAGCGGCAAGCTGCCCTCCGAGGCCGCGCTGGGCCAGCGCTTCGCGGTCAGCCGCGTGACCATCCGCCTGGCCGTGGGCAAGCTCAGCGACGACGGGGTGGTGGAACGCAAGCAAGGCAAAGGCACCTTCGTTGCCGCCAAGCAGGTCCGGCATGGTCTCGATGCCCTGCGCAGTTTTCATGAGGCGTTGCTGCTGCAAGGTCTCAAGCCGAGCATGCGCGTCCTCGACCATCAGCTGCAGCCGGTTCCCGAGGCATTATCCGGCTTGTTTGCCGATGCCGGGCACTGCCTGCTGCTGGAGCGCCTGCACTTTGTCGACGACGAACCCATTGCCCTGGGTCGCAGCCACCTGCCGGCCGAACTGGCGAATGTCTTGTGGCGCGAGGCCGAGCACCGGCCGATCTATTCGATCCTGGAGTCGATCATCGGCTCCCCGGTCACCCGCGCCGACATGACGATTCGGGCCCAGGAAGCCGACAGGCACCTGGCCCAGACCCTGAAGGTCAAACGTGGCGCGGCGCTGCTGGTGATGGAGCGCACCTCGTACTTCGCCGATGGCCGCTGCTGCGATCGGACCACCTTCTTTATCCGCCCGGAACGCTACGCGTTTGTCCTCAGCGGTGTTTTCAAGTCCGGCCCAGCCCATTGAAACCGGGGCGCCCAGCCCCGTCCCAGCTGACTCCCTCCCCCTACGCCATCGAATGAGCAGGCAATCGCGCCGCCCCGGCGCCGAGCGCTAGCCGACGATCGGCAGAGATTTTTTTCAAAAGTCACTTTCATTATGAAATTCACTATGAAATATTATGACCGTAATACAAACGAACGCCGATTCGGAGACCCCGATGAAAAGAGCCAGCTTCCAACCCATGCCTTGCCCGGTCGCCCATGCCCTGGAGCACATCGGTGACGGCTGGAGCCTGCTGATCCTGCGCGATGCCTTCTACGGCCTGCGCCGTTTCGACGAGTTCCTCAACAGCCTGGGTATCGCCTCGAACACCCTGACCCGCCGTCTGAATGACCTGGTCGCTACCGGTTTGCTGGAGCGCCGTCCCTACCAGGACAACCCGCCACGCAATGAGTACCACCTCACCGAAGCCGGCCTGGATCTGCGTCCGGTGATCCTCACGCTGATGGCCTGGGGCGCCCGCCACGCCAGCGGCTCGGACAAGGTTTTCCTGGCGGACGAAACAACCGGACAACCCGTGGCGCTGGCGTTGATGGATGCCAATACCGGCAAACCCATCACCCGCGAGGGCCACCGGGTCCATGTGTCACACGATGCCGATGCATTGACCCAATGGCGTGTCCGTACCGGCCAGGCCTACCGCCAGAGCGATGCTCTGGTCAGCCACTTTCCCAATTAATTTTTCTCAAAAAGGTCATTTCGCCATGACAGCTCAAGTCGGCACTGCGCCCGAATCAGCAGACACCCCCGTCTCCTACACCCGCGTTAGCCGCAAGAAAGCCTTGCGCCTGGGGCTGCTGAGCCTCGCCGTGATCGGCGCCGTCGGCTATGGCAGCCATTGGTGGTTGGTCAGCCGCTACATCGAAGACACCGACGACGCCTACGTAGGCGCCGATGTCACGGTCATCAGCGCCAAGGTGCCGGGCTATATCAGTGAGGTGGCGGTGCAGGACAACCAGTTTGTCAAAGCCGGCGACCTGCTTGCCCGTATCGATGTACGCGATTACCGCGCCGCCCTGGCCAAGGCCGATGGCGCCGTGGCGGCACAGCAGGCCACCCTGGTCAATCTCGATGCGACCGAACAGTTGCAACAGGCGGTGATCAACCAGGCCAAGGCGCAGATCGACGCTTCGGATGCCGAAACGCAACGGGCTGGAGACGATCATGCGCGCTATCAGAACCTGGTTCGCAGCCAGGCCGTATCGGTCGAAAGTGCCCAGCGAGTCGATGCCACCTGGAAGACCGCGCGTGCCGACCACGCCCGCGCCGAAGCCGGGCTGCTGGCGGCACGCCGGCAACTGGACGTGATCGACAGCCAGCGCGGCCAGGCCCGGGCAGCCCTGCAACAGGCGCAAGCCGAACGCGAACAGGCCCAACTGAACATCGGCTATACCGAGTTGCGTGCCCCCGTGGATGGTTACGTCGGTAACCGCCGCGCCAGGGTCGGCACCTACGCCGCCGCCGGCAGCCAACTGATCTCGGTAGTACCGGCGAAGGGACTGTGGGTCGACGCCAACTTCAAGGAAGACCAGCTAGCCCGCATGCAGGTGGGTCAATCTGTCAGCGTTCGGGCCGATATCCTGCCCGGCCGTGAGTTCCACGGTCACATCGAAAGCCTGGCGCCGGCCACGGGTGCGCAGTTCAGCGTATTGCCACCGGAAAACGCCACGGGCAACTTCACCAAGATCGTCCAACGCGTGCCGGTGCGGGTACGTCTGGACGGTGTCGATGCTCAATTGGGGGCACTGCGCCCCGGGTTGTCGGTGGTGACCCAAGTGAACACCCGTGAGGCGTTGCAGCCCGACAACGCTGCAGTGGCAGGCCAGCCATGAGCATCCCACTGCCCACACTGACCATGGCACAGAAAGTGGCGGCCTTCGCCACCATGTGCGTCGGCATGTTCATCGCCCTGATCGATATCCAGATCGTCTCCGCGTCGCTCAAGGACATCGGCGGCGGCCTCTCGGCCGGCGCCGACGACACGGCCTGGGTGCAGACCGCCTACCTCATCGCGGAGATCATCGTGATCCCCATGTCCGGCTGGCTCTCGCGGGTGATGAGTACGCGCTGGCTGTTCGCCGTGTCGGCAGCCGGTTTCACCTTGACCAGCCTGCTGTGTGCCTTGGCCTGGAACATCCAGAGCATGATCGCCTTTCGCGCCTTGCAGGGCTTTCTCGGCGGCTCGATGATCCCGCTGGTGTTCACCACGGCATTCATGTATTTCACCGGCAAGCAGCGGGTGATCGCCGCCTCCACCATCGGCGCCATCGCCTCGCTGGCCCCGACCCTGG
This sequence comes from Pseudomonas batumici, assembly GCF_000820515.1. Lineage (GTDB taxonomy): Bacteria > Pseudomonadota > Gammaproteobacteria > Pseudomonadales > Pseudomonadaceae > Aquipseudomonas > Aquipseudomonas batumici. The sequence continues at coordinate 67,170 of NZ_JXDG01000032.1, forward strand.
GCCCGGCGGTGGGCGGCTGGATCACCGACGTTTCATCCTGGCACTGGCTGTTCTATATCAACCTGGTACCCGGCCTGTTCGTGACCTTCGTCGTGCCGATGCTGGTCAAGGTCGACCGCCCCAACCCGGCCTTGCTCAAGGGCGCCGACTATATCGGCATGTTCCTGATGGCGGTGTTTCTCGGTTGCCTGGAGTACACCCTGGAAGAAGGGCCGCGCTGGAACTGGTTCAGCGACAGCACCATCGCCACCACCGCCTGGATCGCGGGCATCAGCGGCGCCTTGTTCATCTGGCGCTGCCTGGAAATTGCCGAACCCATCGTCGATCTGCGCGCGCTGAGCGATCGCAACTTTGCCCTGGGCTGCCTGTTTTCCTTTATCACCGGGATCGGCATTTTCGCCACCATCTACCTGACCCCACTGTTTCTCGGACGGGTACGTGGATACGGCTCGCTGGACATCGGCCTGGCGGTGTTTTCCACCGGTATATTCCAGCTGTTGGCGATCCCGGTGTATGCAATATTGGCCAACCGCATCGACCTGCGCTGGATTCTCATGCTGGGGCTTTCCCTGTTTGCCCTGTCGATGTGGGACTTCTCCCCCATCACCCACGACTGGGGCGCCAAGGAACTGCTGCTGCCACAAGCCCTGCGTGGCTTCGCCCAGCAAATGGCGGTGCCACCCGTGGTGACCCTCACCCTGGGCTCACTGGCTCCCGCACGCCTGAAACTGGCTTCCGGCCTGTTCAACCTGATGCGCAACCTCGGTGGCGCCATCGGCATCGCCGCCTGCGCCACCGTGCTCAACGACCGGACCAACCTGCACTTCCTGAGACTGGCCGAGCACCTCAATACCCGCAACGAAGCCATGAATACCTGGCTCGACCAACTGACCGCGAACGCCCAACTGCTCGGACAGAACAGCATCGATGCCGGCCAGCTCGCCATGCGTCAACTCTGGGCCCTGACCTGGCGGGAGGCACAAACGCTGACCTATGCCGACGCCTTCCTGATGATCATGGTCTGCTTCGTCGCCGCCACCTTGCTGGTGCCGTTGATGCACAAGGTCCAGCCCCCCAAACAACCGTCCGCCGACGCTCATTAATCACGCTTGAGGATTATTCGATGAACACCTTGCTTGATCGCATGCTTCCCCGCGGGCGCTTTGTACTGGCTGCGCTGGCCATCACGGTGGCCGGCTGCACGGTGGGCCCGGACTACCAGCGCCCCGCCGATCAGGCCGCCGCCCGGTTCATGGCCCAGGACGCCCTGCAACAGCGCGACGCCGGGCGCCCCGCCCCCGCGCTGGAAAGCTGGTGGAAAGGCTTTGATGACCCGCAACTGACCCAGCTGATCCAGAAGGTCCTGGCGCAGAATCTCGACCTCGCCGTGGCCATGGCCCGCGTGGACCAGGCGCGTGCCGTCGCCCAGGAGGCCGGCGCGACGCGCATGCCTCAAGGCAGCCTCGATGGCCAGGTGGTGCGGCAGCGCCAGTCGCTGGAAAGCCCCGAGGGCCAACTGGCGAGCCATCAGCCCGGCTACGAGCGCAATCAGACCCTGAGCAACATCGGCGCCGGCGCGAGCTGGGAGCTGGATCTGGCGGGAGGGCTCAAGCGCGGCGAGCAGGCGGCGCTGGACGACGCCCAGGCCGCACAAGCCAGCCAGGCCGGCGTACGGGTTTCCGTTGCCGCCGAAGCGGCGGATGCTTACTTGCGCATTCGCGGTGCCCAGCAGCGTATCCAGGTGACCGAACAGCAGATCAAGAACCAGGGCGATCTGCTCGCCCTGGTCGAGGCCCGCCTGGCCCAGGGGCTGGGCAACCAGCGCGAGACCGCCCAGGCCCGGGCGGTGCTGCAACAGGCGCGTACCACCCTGCCGCCGTTGCGCACCGAACTGGCGGTGCAACTCAACCGCCTCGACGTGCTGATGGGCGTCGCACCCGGTACCTATGCCCGCGACCTGGCCGGCACGGCACCGGAAAAAATCGATTACAAGGTTCCGCAGATCCCGGCCAACATAGCCCCTGGGGAGATGCTGCGCCGTCGCCCGGATGTCATTGCCGCCGAGCGGCGCCTGGCGGCCAGCAACGAGCGTATCGGCGTGGCGGTTGCCGAGTTCTATCCGAAGGTTTCGCTGGGCGGCCTGCTGGGTTTCTCCAGCCTGCACAGCGGCTCGCTGTTCACCGCCCAGGCCTTCCAGCCGCAGGCGCTGTTGGGGCTGCATTGGCGCCTGTTCGATTTCGGCCGTGTCGACGCCGAGGTCGCCCAGGCCAAGGGCGCAAACGCCCAGGCGCTGGCCGAATACCGCCAGTCGATGCTGCGCGCCAGCGAGGACGTGGAGAACGCCGTGGTGACCCTGACTCAACTCGAGGCCCAACGTCAGGAACTGGCCCTTGAAATCACCTCCAGGCAAACCGCGCGACAAGCCGCGAGCGAGGCGTACCAGGGCGGCGCGGTGAGCCTGATCGAAGTGTTGAACGAGGACAGCGAACTGCTGCGCACACGCAACCAGATGGCCGAGCTCAATGCCAACGATGCGCGTGCCGCAGTGGCCACCTTCCGAGCCCTCGGGGGCGGCTGGAGCGTGGAGTAGCGCCGAGTTCAAATCGCCTGGCCATCAGGGACTACGGTCTTTGATGGCGGCGATTTTATTCATTCGCTGTTTCATTAGCTTATTGCACGCTAATTTCGAACTTCCCGCCAAAAAATCTTGTGCATGGCCGTCGCCCCTTTTCCGAGCAAGGCGAGACTGATCACGCTGTTATCGGAGCCGTGACTAAAGCTGATCACCGTACCGTTGGACAGCACAGCGACCACCGGGCGAGATGTGAGGTTGCTTCCCAAGCTCCGACCCGCCCAGGGGGTGATGCCCGTGGCGAAGTACGAGTTATCCAGCTGTCCGCCGGAACCTTCATCGACTTGATACTGATAGCTATTTGAACTGCAGGCCGTCGTGGACGGCGCGTTGGAGTTCAAGACCAACGTACCGAAAGCCAACTGCATGTCCGACGTCACCCCCTCCCCGCCAGGCAAGTCGAAGTACCAGCCCTTCTGCGTTGAGTAGTTGACGGTATTCTTGGTAATGGTCCGGGTCCCATCCGCATTCACGGTGACTGTCTGCGGAACAAGCACGCTACGAGGCGAGCTGGTACCCGTGTAGACCGTCCCATCATCCAGAAAGGCGTAAACGCTTTGGATTTGAGTGGAGCTGAAGTCCGACGTGGCCAGGGACCGACCTGTACCGACAAAGATCGCCGTCTTGCTGTTCACTTGCCCCACCTCGACACTCTGAGTAATGGGTTGGGCGGCACCACTGCCGTCCTGCAAGAGCGCAATGCGGGCAACAGACCAGTTCGCCGGATTTGGATCCGAGATATCGAACTTGAAGACATTACCGTTCAGATCGCCTGCATAGACCGCCGAGGCGGTGATCCCATCAGAGGAATAGGCTGAAAGGTGGGCCAGCCCGGCCGGAGACAGTGAGGTTCCATAGCCGGTAGGGATGTCACGAATCACGGCACCGGTGTCAGGATTCAGAACGAACATATGGCCCGCATAATCCCCACCGTTGTTGTAGCCTGACGAAACCATGACGACATATCCGGCGGCCGTATTGGTAATCAACGGCTGGCCATAAGAAAGCCCCACGTTATTGGTCACGCTCGACGAGGTGCTGGCGTTGGGAAACTCCCATTTCACCTTCGAGGCCAGGTCTGCCGAACTGGTGGCTGCCGGGTTCGTTACATCAAGTGCGTAATAACCATTCCCCCCCGCGCGAAGCCCTGCCACCAGCAAGGTCTTCCATGTCCCTGATGAATTGACATCACGAACAGTCGGCGTACCGTCCACGGTGAACGTGTGATTGTAGGTTTTCTGGGATAACGAGTTGAGTTTTGCAAGCACCAGGCTTGGAATGTAAGCCCACAGCTCACCACCGTTGCTGGCATCAATCGCATGCAGCATACCGTCGTTGCCGCCCTGATAGACGACACTTTTGCGTCCGGCAATAGTCTGACCGAAAGTCGTATAAGTGCTGTCAGTCGTTATGCTCCAGGAGCGTTTGTTATTCACCATCACCGGCTCTGCATCCACCAGATCGCCCAGGACATGGGTCCGGGTACGGTACAAGGTACCTTCGTTGGAGCGATCCCCCTTCAACCAGTTGGCAACCGTGAGATTGTCCGTGGCGCTCGGGGAATTGAGCAGCGCCGTTTGTGTGGAACTCAATCCATCGGGAAAAATGGCACCACTGCTGCCCGTGTAAGAAGCAAACTTTCTGGTCGTCCAGCTCAAGGCATCCAGCGTTGCTTGAAAACTCCACAGCGAGCTGCTGGCCGAGGTGTTCCCCGTGGTGAGATCGATCGGCGCGGCCACCAAGTCGCCATACCAAGAGGACGCATTGAAACTGGCAATGTAGGCCGTGTTGTCACCCGGCTGGATATTGATGTTGGAGACGCTGATCGCGCCTCCCGCTCCCGACTTGTTCAGCAGATCGGCAATGATGCTCTTGATCGAAGTGGTGGCACTCACGCTGTCGGTGGCCAACAGCATCTTGCCCCGGCCATTAATGGTCGCATGGTACAGGTCATCAACAGCGGTCGGGCTGTGCGCCACGTTGGGGTTGGGCCATGTGGGGGCGTAGGTGTAGGGGTCTTTATCTTGATTGGATCCCGTCCCGAAGATTGTCCCCTGCGCACCCAGTGTCATCCCGTACGTGTTCATGTGCAGGTTAGGGTTCTTGTCTGCGCTTGGCGAAGTCGCATTCGGATCATAAGGCACCCGACCGGCTGTAAAGCTGGAACTGCCCAAGGTGTTGCTATAGTAAGAAGCCGCCAAATCCGCCAACGTACCTGAGTAGGTCGTGGTATAGGGCGCTGAAGTGAACCACGGACTGGACGAGTAAGCGGGAGGCGTCGTGGTCGAGGCGTCAGCAAACCCGTCAGTTACGATCATGATGCTATTGCGCTGGCAAGCGTACTGAATGTAGGTCTCGCTGCTGTCGTTCTTATAAAGATCACCGATTGCTTTCAAAAGCGTACGGGTAGGCGTACCACCCGCCCCAAACACGCGATAGATCAATCCAAGCAGATACTGGTAATTGGTAGCCGGTGTCGTTGAGTTAAGATCCACCATACTGGCCACGTTGCTGGAATCCATCCAGCGGGCGCCCATGCGAAGATTGGTCAATTGAGGCAGTACCGCAGACATGGCAGAGGACAGCATCAGTCGGCGCTTGCGGTAATAGGTGAACCAATTGGCAAAATTCTGCATTTCCGCCGCATAGCTGCGACCCGATGGGAAGGTGTTGCTCGACTTGATTTCATATCGACGAAGCAGGCTCCCATCGGGAGCGGTTGCACATGCAGGCGCCCCGTTCGTACACGTCGCATCCTTGACCCAATACGTGGCTGGGTAATAGGGAATCGTAATATCGTAGTACGAGTTCGTGTAACCCGAGCTTGTGCCCACCGTCACATCGGTGGTGATGCTGGTACTGCCATTCTTGATCCCTGAAATCGTTGAACCCGGAATCACCATCCCGGTATAGAACCTGAACGTCCATCCGCTGGTACCGTTGGTTAGCGTATTGGTCAGGTCATAGGTCACAGTGGGCGATTCCGTAGGGTGGATTCGTGCCGCCGTGGGAACAGAATTGCTGTAGGTGGTCGTGGTGCCACTATAATAATCAGCGGCCCACGGAACATAAGTCGTATTGGGGTTGTAGTACAGGGGGTTGTATTCATAATCCCGCAAGTAGGCGTAGCTCGGGATGAAGGGTGCGGCGTAACCCTCCCCGGCCGCCGCGGTGTCTACGTATTTTCGGGAACTATTAGGGAATAGGTACTCATACTTTAGCCACGTCGAGCTTGTGCCTCCAGCAGAGTTATAGTTCGGAGCATAGTTGGTGGCGCTATAAACATCGGAACTGTTCCACCCGGTAAATCCAGCCTTGCCGGAAGTCGAGTTATACCACAGGGCACCGTCGTTACTCGTCAGCAACACTTCGGTGTCCATCGAGCCTGAGTCGTCAATCCCCAGTATCATATTGGGCTCGACCACATTCATCATGCCCAATGGGAGCTGAGCAATGTCCGTCGTCGCTGCAAAAGCTGGAGAGACCACCCCGGCCAGGAAAAATATTACCCGTGATCTCACCCACTTATGCATACACCCCAGCCCCTGTTTTTTTAACAACACTGACTTTATCGTTTATCTTGAAATGGTTGTCTGGGTCGTTACCACGGCTCCCTTGGGGCCAGTGGTTTTTACCGTTACCCGGTATAAAATAGGGTACGACATGAGCGATTTACCATCTTGATTCCCGCCCCGCAGGCTGTAGCTACCTCCGTTAGCCGCTGTCGGTTTTTCGACTTGGCACTGCGTTCCCGTGCTCGTGACGACGGTGACCGTACAAAGACGCTCGATATAATAGGTAGAAGAATAGGCACTCGAAAGCACCACCGGGTTCAGGCAACTCCAGCCATCTCCCGTGGCGCAAGGGAGGGGTAAACCGTTGGCATCTCTGTTGGTCAGAATGGTTGGGGAGTAGATACCTGGGTCAGCCGCGGTCAAATCGGCCTTGCCGGAGATATAGCTCTTGACGGTCGGCAATATGCTATCCGAGGCCGCCAGCGCACCTTCCCGATAGGAGTAGTTCCCCACGGTGGTGACATTCATGTTGACCGAGCGGATTAATCCAACCGAGGCGATCAAAAATATCGTCAGCAAAATAAGGGTGAGGATAAGAACCGCACCTTTCTGGTTATTTTTCATCGCTGCCTTCTCACTGGGCCGTGGCCCAAGCCAAACTACGCAGTGGTGTTACCGTCGTGTAGGTCTTGTAAAAATAGCAGCGCCAATCCGGAATCAGGGCGGTACCACTGGTGTTGGTCAGGGCCGATACATCGACCGAGCTTGAACCGTTTGCCGCATTCTGCCAGCCATTGAAACTGATGGTAGAATTCGTTGTGCTTGTGCAATTAGCGGCATTGGCTTGTTTTTCTCGATTCCCCGAGCGAATCACCATCGCCGTGCGCACCGCCTTCAGGTTGTTGAGTTGGCTGGGGAGCTGGTCCTGCCAGGTCAGTCCAAGGCCACTGTTCACACCGTATTGCGCTCTCAAGAAAACCACCCCATCGGCCACGATGCTCACCTTACCGGTAATTTTGTCCTTGATTTTCAACAGTGCATTTTCCGAGTACCACTCCTGGTAGTTGAAAACCTGCGCAGGAATGACATAAAAATCAGCCGCGTAGGTGGGCACTCCGGCAATCGCTTGATTATGTTCGGCCGTTGCTGACAAACCGATATTCACCATCCCGGCATTGCCGTTCACCGCGTTGGGGGCCGTCGCACGTCGCAAGGTGCAGTCCGTTCCACTCCCGGCAGAACTATAGGCCAGTAGAATATCGTCTCCGGTCGCCACCGACCCCACCTGGGGAATGCCGATATCGTCGTTGGGGTTGGCCAATGACACTGAAACCTTGAGCATTGAAGCCGCGCTACCCCCACTGCCATAGGCAAAAATCACATGGTTGGAATTGGGGTCTGTCGTCACATCCAGCTTTATCGTATCCAGTTCGATGCCTGAATTCGTATTCGTCGCCGTCGTGGAATAGAGGTGGCTACAGATTTGACTGTGATTGCTGATCAGCCCGGCACCGGCCATTTCAAGCGCCGTGTTGATGGTCTCGGCTGCGGTGGTTCCGTTGGTGTTCGCTGTGTTGGATGCGATGTTGCTCATTCTCCCCGTGTCATAGGACATCGCCAGCGAGGCGGCGGCGAGCGACATGATCAGACCGATGACCATCGCCAGCATGGCTTCAATGAGCGAGAAGCCCTTTTGCCTCATAACGTTTTATCTACTTTGAAAGGAACACTGTAGGTATTCACACTATTATCTTGAGGCATGCTCCACTGAATCGTGATCAGACAAGTGCCGTCAGCCGCCACGCTCACCGTGGGATCAATCGCCCCCGGCAGTTTCTTGACTTCCACGGCCCAACTGGCGGCCGAGCTGGCCGTGCCGCTGCCCGGATAAGCATAGTTGGCAAGGTTCGAAGCGTCCGAGACCATTTGACCGTAGAGTATCTTGGCCAGATTGGTGGCCTTTACCCGATCATCCGACTTGGCGGACTCTTTCGACAGTTGCGCTTGAAGGGCGGCATTGCCCAACAGACCAATCGTCATGATCAAGAGTGCTATCAAACACTCGATCAGCGAGAATCCGCGCTGCTTATGATGAGGATGGGCAAAAATTCGAGGCATTACTGTTACCTTGCGAAGGGTTGCAGACTTTGATGAAACCGCCGCCATAAGCCTCAACATTGAGACATGCATTATTTGCCGCGCAGGAAGTATTTATAATCGTGATGGTATACGAGGTGGAGGCAACAATCTGCCCAGTCGAGGTGAACGTAATCGCGCCGGCTGTACTTTGACTGATCGTCGTCCCAGACCCCGCACCCGCCAAACTTATTGTCTTGGCATAATTACTGCCCGACAGATTGATTGCCGTGGCGGTGATGGTAGCGGAAACCGCTGTATTGCGTTTCAGCGCCTCGGAGCGGGCTTCCTGAAGAGCGGAAAAAACCACGTCCGCCGTGGATTTTACGGTGTTATTGGAAATGACATCGCTCAAAGACGGAATGCCCCAAGCAATCACGATACCCATGATCGCAATGGCAACCATGGTTTCCAACAAGGTCACCCCTCGCTGACGATTCAAGATCAGCACTCCGACCCGGTTATGATCCAACAGGCTTTGTTGGAAGACCCGGTGGTCGTCTTGTTGCCTTGCTCGTTAATCGTGTAATTCGTTCCCGCTATAGACCCTATCCCGCTGGCCGTATAGGTATACCCTTGCCCACTACCATTAGTATTATTGATGGCACAGGCAATCGTAAAATTGGTCGTATTAGCGGGAAGCACCCCACAGGCACCCGCATTACTGTAGGTCTGGGTATTTTGATAGTAGGATTCCATCTTTACCTGCAAGGCCGCCAGGGCGTTAGCCCCTTCAGACAACTTGCTGCGATTCACATAGCTCGTATACGACGGATACGCAATAGAGGCCAGAATTGCAACGATCGCCACTGTCACCATCAGCTCTATCAAGGTGAAACCGTTTTGGCCTTTCATCGATGCCCCTAATTTGTGTATGTGAAATTTATCTTATTGTATTTTTTTGACAGAATTGATGTCGCAGAGGCTGCGAATCGAAGCAGGAGAAATTCTGCTTCACGCAGCCATCTATAACACGCGCAGGGATGATAGCCAATGGCCCGCAGCGCCTATGACTATCGATATGAAAGGTCAACCGCGTCTAAGCTGGCGCCACCGGCCACCACAGCGAAACACACAACCCGCGTTGCTCCATCTCATCGCAGTATTCCAGGCGGATACGGGCCCCGGTGCGCTCCGCGATGGCCTTGACGATGGACAGTCCCAACCCGGAACCCACTTCCTGGCTGCCCAGGCTGCGATAGAACGGATCGAACACCCGCTGGCGTTCTTCGACGGCAATACCGGGACCGCTGTCCTTGACCTGCAACAGCGCCCCGCCCTGCTCCCGGCTCACCGACAGGTCGACACGTCCACCGGCGGGCGTATAACGAATGGCGTTGTCCACCAGGTTCTTGACCACCGCCAGCAGGTCGATCTCGTCGAGCGCCAGCCGCGCGTCCTCTTCGCCCTCGACCCCGATATCGATCTGCTTGAGCTCAGCCAACGGCAGCAAGTCTTCCAGCACCCGGCGGTAGACCGCGTGCACCGACACTGGCGCGCTGGGCCGCGTCGCGTTCGCTTGCGCGGTGGCCAGCGCCAGCAGTTGATCGATCAGGCTCTTGCCGCGCTCGATACCCCGGCGCAATACAAAAAGGCGCTCGCGGGCCAGGCCCGACATCTCGGCCGCGGCCAGGCGTTCGGCCTGCAGGGACAGGGCCGTCAACGGAGAACGCAACTCATGGGCGGCGTCGGCGACGAAGCGGCGCTGGGTGTCCATCGACTGGGCGACCCGGCCGAGCAGGCGATTGATCGCCAGCACGAAGGGCCGGACCTCGGCGGGCACGTGGTTTTCGTCAATGGGGTGCAGTTCCTGCTCGCTGCGCTGGTCGATCTCGGCCGCCAGCACCGCGATGGGCCGGAACAGCTTGCGCAGCAGGTCGGCCACCACCAGCAACAGCACGGGAAACAGGATAAGGAACGGCAACAGGCCGCGCCAGGCGCTCTCACGGGCGTCCTTGTCACGGGCGCCGGTTTCCTGAGCCACGGCGATACGCGCGCCGCTGCCCAGGGTCCTGACCAGAACCCGGAACGGCTCGCCGGCGACCGTCAGAGTCGACAGGCCATCGGCCAGCGTCGCCGGTAGTGGCAGCGGCCCGCCAGTCTCGACATTGGCTGCGGCTCGGCCACCATCCCCCAGATACTGCACGATCACCCGCGACTCTTCATCGTCGCCAACGATCCCGCCTTCCGGCTTCGGATAGGCCAGCGTCATCTGTTGACGCTCGAACAGCACGGCCACCTGATGCAGGGTGTTGTCCTGCATCTCCAGGGCCTCGTCGAAAGCCGAGACAAAGGCGAACACCCCGGCCAGCAGCGCAACGATCAGGATCGCCAGCGACAGGGAAACCGAAAGCCGCAGCTGGACCGACTCGCTCAGGCGTTTTTTGAAACCATCCATCCCATGCCCCTGACGTTCTTGATGACGTGACTCCCCAGCTTGCGCCGCAGGCCGTGGATCAGAAACTCCACCGCGTTGCTTTCCACTTCGTTGCCCCAGCCATAGATCCGGTCTTCGAGATCGCTGCGCGAGAGAATCGCCCCGGGCCGGATCAACAGCGCCTGCAACAACGCGAACTCGCGGCTGGAAAGCTGGACTTCGGGGTTTTCCTCGGTGCCGGCCTGTTTCGAGATCAGGTCCAGCGACACCACGCCGTTGCTCAGCACCGGCACCGCGCTGCCGCCCTTGCGCCGCAACACCGCACGCATGCGCGCGAGCAACTCGGCCATCTCGAAAGGTTTGAGCAGATAGTCATCGGCACCGCCATCCAGGCCCTGCAAGCGATCGTCGAGGCTGTCACGGGCGGTGATGATCAACAGCGGCACGCCATTGTCGCGGGCGCGAATACAACCCAGGACTTCGAGCCCGTCCTTGCCCGGCAGGCCGAGGTCGAGCAGCACCAGGTCATAGTGCTGGGTGTCCAGCGCAGTGAGGGCGCTCATCCCGTTGTTGACCCAGTCGGCGGCGTAGCTGGCATCCGTCAGTGCGTCCCGGATCGCCTCGCCGATCATGGGGTCGTCTTCGACCAGTAAAATCCGCATGTCCCTCTCCGCTGAAAAAAAACGGGCCCGGCAATCATCATGCCGGACCACGCCTGCATGATGATTGCCGAGCCTGCATTGAAGCACCTGTCCGAGCGTGGGCGAAGCGATTTATCGGGCTTGCCCAACCAGCGCCACGTCGTACGAGGTCATTATTTGCCTTGCATGGCGTTGAAGGTTTTCAGCAACTCATCCAGGGTCGCCTTGCAGTCGGCCTGTTTCGGGCTGCCGGCGCGCAGGGCTTCCAGCGCGTTGTCGATGGCCTTGTCGAGCACGTGCCAATCGCCGGCGGCACGGGGCTTGAGGCCGGCTTCGGCGGAGTCCCAGGCCAGTTCCAGATCCTTGATCCGTGTCTTGGCACCCGCCAGGTCGCTCTTCTGCACCAGAGCGGCGACATCGACGGCAATGCCCTGGAAGGCCGACAGGTCGCCCAGTTTCGAGACCGTACCCTGGCTCGCCGCCGGCGCGCTGGCGGTGCTCGCCGCGGGGGCGGCGGCCTTGGCGCCGTCAGCAGGTTTGGAGCAGCCGGCGGCCAGGCCGAGCACGGCAATCATGGAAACAACGGCGGCGGTGCGCATAACGGTTTGAACCTTGAACATGATAATTCCTTGTGTGTGTGAACGGGGTCGGGTTATTGCGTGACGAGCTTGCGGTTGCCGACGCCGAACTGCGCGACGACCACCAGGATCAGGATGACGCTGAGGAAAATCGCGCTGGTCCAGGCGGCGCCCATGCCCAGGCCGCCGTAGGTCTTGGCCTGGGTCAGCAGGTCGCCCAGGGACGCACCGAACGGGCGGGTCAGGATGTAGGCGATCCAGAAGGTCAGGACGGCATTGCCGCCCAGGCGCCAGGCGACCAGGGTCAAGGCGATCAGCCCGCCGAAAATCATCGAGCCGAGGGTGAAACCAAGGCCCAGTGCCTCGGTGGCCAGGTCGCCCGCCGCCGTGCCCAGGGCAAAGGTGCAGAGCACTGTCGTCCAGTAGAACCACTCCCGGCGCGGGGTGACGATTTCATTGATGGACAGGTTGCGTTCGCGGGCATACCAGATGCCGAAATTGATCGCCAGCAACACCGAGAATATCGCCGTGCTGAGGTACAGGCTGACGCCCAGCTTGTCGGTGAGCACATCGGTGATCTGCGTCCCGACCACGCTCACCAGCACCACGCTGAGCCAGTAGATCCAGGGGGTGTAGGCACGCGTGCGCAGTTGGCCGAACAAGGCGATGGCCAGCAGCACGGCCATGCCGATACTGGTCAGGCCCTGCCCCAGGCCGGCGTCGACGGCGAGGTAGTCGGCAGCGGTTTCGCCCACGGTAGTGGACATGATCTTGATGATCCAGAAGGACAGCGTCACTTCCGGGACCTTGTTGAGCCAGTCGGCTGTGGTCAGCGCTTTCATGTGGGGACGTCTCCTTAACGGCGCCACAATCGGCGCAGGGAGAAGACTACCCAGGGAAACTTAGCTGAGACTGAGGGCGGCGGATTTCCCTCTAAATACCCCCTAATAATCGAAGAAAAATGGACCGCCCGGCCGACTCGACAACAGGGCCAAGCGTCAAAAAACGGGTGATACAATCAACCTTGCGTCGAAGGATGCTTTCTATTTGACACATATTGAAATGGCTTTCAGGCGATGTTATAAGTCAGCCTTACCCCATTTGGATCCAATTAGCAGAGCACATCCAGCCAACCGGAGCCCGCTTGTCATGCCTAAACTCCGCACAATCAAACATACGTTTGACTTGGTTAGAGAAGTTGAGAACAACATTCCTGGGGCCAGCACAAAAACCTATGTAGATGTCTTGACCTGGGTATTCTACCAACTGGAACTAACACGATTTGCCTATGTCTACGCCGATTCTCTTTTAATTGACAATGGTGATATCTCCATCCATAGCAACTACCCCGCCGAGTGGGTTGACACCTATCGCCGACAGGCGCTCTACAAGTCCGACCCGGTCATGGCCAATGTCGCCATCACTTCGCAGCCGTTCTTCTGGGCGGCGGTAAACGACCGCTCTCACGCGCCCAACAGAGTCTTCGAACAATCCGCTCGCTATGGCATTGATCAAGGCTTCAGCATTCCCGTTCATGACCCCGGCAGCGCTTTCGGCTCGCTGCACTTGCCCTGTGTCGAAGGCGACCCTGATTTTGATCGTATCGTCCAGTCGAATATGTTCCTGATCAAGGCCATCGGCACCATTGCCCATCAGTACCGGCCGATCGAGGCCAGCCAGGAAGAACTGTTGTCGCTGAGTCCCAGGGAGATTGAATTTCTCCACTGGCTGGCCCTCGGGAAAAATTATCAGGAAATCGGCCTGATCATGAATATCACGGAAAGGACGGTGAAATTCTACGCCAAGAAAATCACCGAGAAGATGGGTTGCACCAATGTCAAACAGGCCATGGTCAAGGCCATTCGCCACAATATCTTTTAACCTTACGCCCCCAGCCTACCCTACTCCCCCCCTCACAGGCCTTACACTTGTGAGGCGGACTCGCTCGCCCTCTTCACGCCACTATCACGTTCGAGGCCAGGCTATACAAAGCCATACTGGCAAATAGCCCAATTACCAATGAAACAAATCTATTGACTCGATTACCCGATATTATCGAGGGAAGATTTCGCCCAAAAACAGCCCCCAGTCCCACCCAGACAATACCCACGGGAAGAATGACCAGGGAAAAGATCGCCATGAACGAAAGATAACTTTCCAGGTTCGCAAAGGTCCCGGTGGGCGCCACGAACGAGGCGAAGAACAGTCCTTTCGGATTGCTCAGTGTCGCCAGGAACAGCGCTGAAACCGAGATGGCAGAAGGCTTTCCAGACGCTTCCATCTGCACCGAGAACCACAGTTTCAACGAAATGTAGAACAGGAAGATCACCGCCAGAATCTTCGTCGCCACCACCACCCAGCCGTAGTTTGCCATCAGCGCATCAATGGATACACCCCAAGCGGTTATCTGGATCAGGTAGGCCGCCCATTCGGCCAGAATCAACTTCACCGAATAACGCCCCAGGCCGCGACTGACCCCCGACTGCAGCAGCAGCGAATTGGTCGGCCCCGGCACCAGCAATACCGTGAGCATTGCAATTGCAATGTAATACATGACCCGCCCCCAAAAAATTCCAGAATAGACTCAGTTTCCAGTCGACTTATTTTCCAATTTGGAAAATCCGTTCTTCCCTACCGTCTTATTAAAAGCGTGAACACCCTTGCTTTTATTTCAACCTGATGAATACCGCCCGATTTTTTCAGCGAAAAGATCAACCCGTGGCGGCTATAAAAGTCTCACGATGGCAATTAAACAGCACTTTGCTCTCGCTAGCCACCTGCACTTAAGTACAGTTGCCGCGCTTATACAGGATCACTATAAATAAGCACCTTTCTCCTCTCCGCGACGTATTTATGATTGACTATTTCCCTCACTCGTACACCTTCTCCGACCACTCGTACAGCTTCTCCGACATCCATGTCGCCATCGCCAGCTACTCCGAACTCCCCTCACGCGCATTAGAGCAAATACTCAGCATCCGTAAAACCGCTTTTATTGACCGGAGAAAATGGGATATTGAAAGCTACACGGGCAGCGACTATGAGTTCGATGAGTATGACAATGATGATTCGGTCTATATCTATTCCCACATAGGCTCGCAGGTGACCGGCTGCGTCAGACTTCGTCCGTCCCATAAGCCCACCTTGATGTGCGGCGCCTTGAACTTCATGCTCAGCGATGGCCTGCCCCGGCCAAACCCGATGGACTGCTGGGAAGCTACCCGATTTGCCCTGTTGAGCACAGACACCTCGGGCAGCGACTTCACCAAGAGCAAAGTTGACTTTCGCACCGCCGCACTGTTCCTCGCCATGCTGCAATTTGCCAGGACTCAAGAGGTTGGCACTTATGAAGTTGTTGTCGATGCCATGATGGAAAAAGTTCTAAGGCGCTCCGGCTGGATCCTCCATCGGCGAAGTGTTGCGCAAGGCAGCAAAGGTGAAAAAGTCATCTATGGCACACTGGAATGCACGGCAATGATCTACGATAACATGCTCAAGATAAACCATATGGAGCACCTGACCGACGATCTACTGCCAATGATTGCATGGCCTGCTGTCGACTACGGCGTGACCCATTCAATCACCCCCCATCACGCGATGACCTGAATCAACTGATACCTACCAAAAAATCTCATGGAACCGTGGGCGGCGCTGGCCGTTGTGCCCAGAATAAAAATGGAGAGCGGATGAACTTGCAAAGACTTTTCCCATCTGTCGGCAAAGTGATTGCCCACACCGGCAACCGTAATTTTCCGCGCGTGCTGCATGATCTGATCGTTGCACAACTGCCCGTCGACGCCACACACATCACCGAGCTGCGGCTCGATACCACGAATGCCACACAGTCGATTACCTCGAGTATCGGCGGCGTGGGTATCAGCCCGATTTGCACCGACACGCTGATGAATGCCTCGTCCGTGAAGCAGTCCGCCCTGCCGGGCGACGACGGCATCTGCCCGGCACCGCAAACCGAACTGGCCTGCTGCCAGCGAGCCTCCTCGCTGTCCGCCGCCCCCAACCACCTGCACCTGATCTGCCGGACTAAACATCGCTGCTACGCACTGTCTGTCTATCGCTCCAATCCATCACTGGGGTTTTCCACACAGGAATGCGCCTTCCTGCAAGAGTTCTCCTGCCTCCTGTTGCCCATGATCGGCGAACATATCGAGGCCCTGTTACCGGCGCCGGTCCGCCTGGAAGCCTTCTCGGTCACCCAGGAACTGGAAAACGGTGGCATGGATGCGCTGCGCCAACGCTTTATCGAACGCCTGGAAATGTCCGGGTTGAATCTGTCCTCCCGGGAAACCGAAGTCTGCGTCGGCCTGCTCGCCGGGCGCACGGCTCCGGAACTGGCCGAGCAGTTGGCGCTGCGGGTCAATACCGTGGAAAGCTATCTCAAGCGCGCCTCCATCAAGATGGGTATCGGCGGGCGTCGCTCGTTGATCCGTTGGATGCATTCGGCGGACGCCAAGGCCGGCCCGGAAAACGCCGTTGCTCTGCAAAACGCCCTCTGATCTCTCGGTCTCATTCACGTACCTCGGTAGGAGCCCATGCCGACTATCGAGGTACGCGAAAAATGCGCTTGAGCCCTTCAAGCCCATCGTCGACATAGGTGAAGATCACCGGTACCACCAACAGGCTCAGCACGGTCGACGCCAGCAGGCCACCGATCACCACCACGGCCATCGGCTGGCGAAAACTCGACTCGCCGCCCAGTCCCAGCGCCGTCGGCAGCATACCCGCGCCCATGGCGATGGTGGTCATCAGAATCGGCTGGGCACGCTTGTGACAGGCATCGATCAAGGCGTCATAACGGCTCATGCCCTGCTCTCGGCGGGCCATGATCGCGTACTCCACCAACAGGATCGAGTTCTTGGTCACGATCCCCATCAGCATCAGCAAACCGATGACCGAAGCCATGGAAAAGCTCATCCCACCGACCAGCAACGCCAACAAGGCCCCCCCCAGGGACAAGGGCAAGGCCGAGAGGATCGTCAGCGGTTGCATGAAATCGTGAAACAGCAGCACCAGCACCGAGTAGATACAGAACACGCCGACGGCCATGGCCAGGCTGAAATTGCCGAACAGTTCGCTCATCAACTGCAACTCACCCTGCTCCACCAGCCTCACTTGCGCCGGCAGGTGCTGCATCGCCGGCAACTGCCTCGCCTCCTCCATCACCTCGCCCAGGTTGCGCCCATTGAGTTCGATGGACAGGGTGATATTGCGCAGGCGATCCAGCCGATCGATCTGCGCCGGCCCGCTGCCCATGCCGATCTCTCCCAGGGAAGCCAGCGCGACCTGCCCGTCGCGGCCCTTGACCCGCAACTGGGCGATGCTGTCCAGATCGGTACGGACCTGCGGTTGCATGCGCACCCGGACATCCACTTGCCGCTGGGACAGATTGATCTTGCCCAGGGCCGATGAATATTCGCCGTAGGTGGCCATGCGCAAGGTGTCAGCAATGTCCTGGCTACTGATACCTTGCTCGGCCGCCCGGACAAAATCCGGGTGCATCTGGATTTCCGGTCGCTGCACCGCCGTGCTCGACGTCACGTTGCCAATGCCCTTGAGCTGGCGCAACTGGGGCTCGAGGGCCCTGGCGGTACGTTCGAGCAAATCGCCATCATCACTGGCGAGGACAATCTGCAAGCGTTCGCCGCTGCTGTCACCGCCGACATTGACCCGCACGCCGGGCAGACCGTGTAACGCCTCACGCATCTTGGCCTCGACCGCGGACTGTTTCAGCCCGCGCTCGCCGCGGGGCAACAGGTCGACGGTCAGGACCGCCTTGCGATTACCGCCACCGGCGATATCGCCACTGCCGACCACGGCGAACACATGGGCCACCTCAGGGATCGCACGCAAGTAGGCGTCGGCCCGCAGAGCGATCGCGCCGGTCTGCGCCAGGCTGCTGCCCGGCGGCAACTCCAGGCTGACGGTACTGCGCGCATTGTCCTGGGCCGGCAGGAAACTGGTGGGCAGCAGCGGGATCAGCGCCAGGGAGCCGAGCAACAGCACGCCGACCAGCGCCAGGGTGGTCCGGCGTCGGGTCAGGCTGATGCGGATCCAGCCCAGGTAACGGGTCATCAAGCCGCCGTCGTGCCCTAGGTGCGGCCTGGCCTTGAGCACGTACGCCGCCATCATCGGCGTCAACAAGCGGGCTACCAGCAAGGAAAACAACAGCGCCGCGCTGGCGGTCACGCCGAATTGCCGAAACAGCTTGCCGGAAATCCCGCCCATGAAGGCCGTGGGCAGGAACACCGCCACCAGGGTCACGGTGGTGGCCAGCACCGCCAGGCCGATTTCGCCGGAAGCCTCGACCGCCGCCTGGCGCGGGCTTTTACCCATGCGCAGGTGCCGCGCGATGTTCTCGACCTCGACGATGGCGTCGTCCACCAGGATGCCGATCACCAGGGCCAGGGCCAGCAGCGAAATGGTGTTGAGGGTAAAGCCGGCAAAATACATCACGCCGAAGGTGGGAATGATCGACAGCGGCAGTGCCGTGGCAACGACGAGGGTGGCCCGCCAATCACGCAGGAACCACCAGACCACCAACACCGCCAGCAGCATGCCCTCGTGCAGCAGCGCCATGGAGCCGCGATAATTGTCCAGCACCGGCGCGACGGTATTGCTCGCCTCTTCGACCCGGATATCGGCGTGTTGCCGGGCAAACCGGTTCATTGCCTGGCGCACATCCGCCGTCACCCCGACATCGGAAAAGCCCAGGGAGCGGATCACCTGGAAGCCGATGAGCGGCTTGCCGTCGCGATAGGCCCGGGTACTGCGCTCGGCATGGGTGTCACGCACCGTGGCCAACTGCTGCAAGGCCAGCATGCGCCCCTCGCCAATGGGAATCCGGATGTCCCCGAGCGCCGCCGGATCGTCGATGGCGCCGAGGATGCGCAACGCCTGCTGGCCACTGCCCAGGTCGCCCTGGCCGCCGGAGTTGTCCTTCTGCATCGCCCGCAAGCGACTGGCCACGTCCGTCACACTCAGACCCAGGCCGGCCATCAGCGCCGGGTCGAGGTCGACCTGGACCTCCCGGTCCACGCCACCGACCCGAACGATCTTCGACACACCGCGAACCGCCAGGAGCTGCTTGCTCAATTCATTGTCGACGAACCACGACAAGGCTTCTTCGTTCATCCGCGGGGCCTCGACGACATAGGTCAGCAACGCCGAAGTATTGGTGGTCAGACGCGACACCGATGGCGTATCGAGGTTCGCCGGCAACTCCGCCTTGGTGCTGTCCACCGCATTGCGCACTTCGTTGAGCGCCTCGTTGCCGTCCTTGTCGATGGCAAAGGTCACGCTGATGCTCACGCTGCCGTCGGTAATCAGCGTGGTGACATGTTGCAGCAGGCGCAGCGACGTCAGCTTGTCTTCGAGCTTTCGCGCCACTTCGGTTTCCAGCTGCTCGGGCGCCGCCCCCTCCAGCGAGGCACTGATGACCACGGTGGGCAGGTCGGTGTCGGGAAAGTCCTGGATACCGAGGCGGTCCAGGCCGAATGCACCGAACAGGCTCAGCAGCACGAACAGCATCACCGCCGGGACCGGATAGCGAATCGACAGTGCGGAAATATTCATCGGGCATCCGCCTCGGCCCGGACCAGGGTCACGCTGGCCCCGTCACTGAGAAAGGCCCCGCCACTGCGAACGACCTGCGCCTGCTCCGTCAGGCCGCCGACGATCTCCACCGCCCGCCCGCGTCGTCGCCCGACTTCCACACCCTGCTGGCTGACGTGCAGGTCCGGACCGAGCACGAACACGTAGGAGCGACCATCGCGCAGCACCACGGCGGTGTCCGGAACGGCCAACGCCGTGCTGGGCGCCAGTTCGATGCGGCCGCTGGCGTACATGCCCGCCCGCGCCGGGGTCCCGGCGGGCAAGGACACATAGACCAGCGCCCGGCTGGTCTTGCTGTCGAGCACCGGCGAGACCAGTCGCACCCGCCCTTCGACCTGCGCCCCACCCGGCAGCTCCAACTGGGTGGACTGACCGACCCGCACCCGCGGCAGTTGCCGTGCATCCAGCTCCGCCTGCCATTCGATACGGTCGGCACGGATCATCCGGAACAGTTCGGTGCCGGCCGCCACCACATCCCCGAGCAAGGCCTTGCGCGCGGAGATGAGCCCATCGTCCACCGCGACAATGCGGGTCTGCGTGAGCTTGATGCGGGTGCTGCGCAGGTCGGCGTTCGTCGCGGCCAGGTTGGCCTCGGCGGTCTGTACCTTGACCCGATACTCCTCCAGCTGCTGCTCCGACAAGGCCCCGCTCTGCCCGACCAGCGCCGCACGCCGCGCGTTGGAACGCGCTTCCTGCAATTGTGCACGGGCCTGGGCCACCGCAGCCTTCTGCTTGTTCTCTTCGGCCAGCACGCTGGCATCGGCCAGGGTGGCCAGTACCTGGCCCTTCTTCACCCGATCGCCGATATCGGCGTTCAGGCTGGCGATACGCAAACTGCCGGTTTCGGCACTGATCACCGCTTCCTGCCAGGGCGCCAGCGCGCCGCTGGCGACCAGCACCTGCGGCCAGTCTTCGCGGCGTGGCTGAACCGCCTCGACACTCAGGCTGGTGGCCGGCACGGGCGCGGCCGCCGGCACTGGTGCGGCGCGGCCGAAGAGCAGCCATCCCGAGAGTATCAGCGCGGCAACCGCCAGCAATCCATAGCCCAGAGCCGGTTTCATGCCCCACCTCGCGTCGACGCCGCAGCGGCCAGCCCGTCGCGACCGTCCCGCCAGCCACCGCCCAGGGCCTTGTACAGCGCAATCCAGTAGCGCACCTGATTCTGCTGCAAGGTGATCAGTTCGATCTGCGCCGACAGCGCCGAGCGGCGGGCCAGCTCGCGATCGAGCAGACTGGCGTTGCCGGCGTGCCAGTTACGGTCGATGGCCTGGAAATACTCCTGGTAACCCTCGGTGGCGCGCTGCGCATCGGCTTCCGAGCGCCGCGCCGCGTCCAGGCGCACCAGCGACTGCTCGACCTCCATCACCGCCGTGCGCAGGGTCTGCCGATACGTCGCCAGGGCCGCGTCATAGCCGGCCCGGGCCGAGTCCACCGCGGCCCGCCGCTTGCCGCCATCGAACAACGGCACGCTCAACTGCGGGCCGAGGCTCCAGGTCCGGCTGTAGGCCCCCGAGGTGTTACCCACGGCAAAGGAGCCGACCAGGCCCAGGCTGGGCAGGCGATCGGCCTGGGCGGCGCCGATCCGCGCATTCGCCGCGGCCAGCTCGCGCTCGCTGGAGGCCAGGTCCGGACGCTGGCGCACCAGGTCGGTGGGAATTTCCCGGACGTCCAGCAGCGCCGGCTCCGGCAGGCGCGCCGGGGTGTGGCCAAGCACCTCGCGCAGTTGTTCCTCACGGCTGCCGGTCAGGGCCACCAGGCTCTTGAGCAGCACATCGCAGGCACTTTGCTGATTGATCAGGGTCGCGCTGCTGGCGGCGGCGCTGGCATCGGTCAGCGCGGCGTCGGCGGAGGAAGTGAAACCGGCCTGGAAAGACAGGCGGGTCAGGCGTGCGGTCTGCTCCTGGGATTGCGCCTGGTCGCGGTAAGCGTTCACCAGCATCTGGCAACCGCGGTACTGCACGAAGTCATCGCCGACCTCGGCGGCCAGGGACACCCGGGCGTCATGCCAGTCATCGACCCGCGCCTCCAGCTGATTGCGCGAGGCTTCGTCATTGCGCCGCAGCTTGCCGAACAGATCCAGTTCCCAAGCGGCGTCGAGGGTGGCTCCGGAGGTGGTGCCGGTCTTGCCCAGCCCGCGCTGGCTGACGCCGGCCCGCGCCTTGGTCAGCCCGCCGTTGAGTTGCGGCCGCGCGTCGGCAACGCTGCCGTCCAGAGTCGCCCGGGCCTGGGCGATACGCGCCAGCGCCTGGTCCAGGGACGGGCTGTCCGCCTCGGCCAGACGCAGCAGGGTCGCCAGCGCCGGATCGTTGAACTGCTGCCACCAATCGTTCAAGCCCACCACCGAGGCGCCATGGGGCAGCGGCGCATACCACTGGCCGGGCACTGCCACTGCTGGCAAACGGTAGTCCGGTCCCAGCGTGCACCCGCCCAGCAGCGTCGCGAACAGCATCGGCAGCAGGCGGTGGGCAACGGGCTTGGCGATAGGCATAACGCTCTCTGAGGCACCCTGAACACCGGGGCCCTGGAAAATGGGTAGACACGGGGTACCGCAGGGGGGACGACGGCGACAACAGAGATCTGCTCCCGCGTCATAAAGTCCTTTCGTGGCACGCATTTAACCCCAGCAGCGGCGGCCTGTCTGGCGTGGAAAACGGGGACATCCCGGGCGCGATAAAGTGGCGGTCGCCGCGGGGCTCTTCCAGAATCGGGCCCAGCTCGGAATGAGCAGCCAATGAATCCGCACCTGTGCCAATGAGTGATCGACTATGGAAGAGTTAAGTAATCTCAAGCAATTGGAGTCGAACGCGCGCACGTATGCGGCGACATTCCAGCGCCTGTTCGTCAGCGGCAAGGGCATGCGGGTCAAGGATGCCAACGGTCAGGAATACCTCGACTGCCTGTCGAATGCCGGCACCCTGGCATTGGGTCACAATCCACCGGTGGTGCGTGATGCGGTGATCGAATTCCTCGCCAGCGATCACCTGCAGCAGGCGTTGGACCTGGCCACACCGGCCAAGCACGCGTTCGTCCAGGAACTGTTCACGACGCTGCCGGCCGGCCTGCGTGACCACAGCAAGATCCTGTTCTGCGGCCCCAGCGGCTCGGACGCCATCGAAGCGGCGATCAAGCTGGCCCGCCATTACACCCGGCGCTCGCCGCTGATGGCTTTCCATGGCGGTTACCATGGCATGACCGCCGGGGCGCTGTCGGCCATGGGCAACCTCAACCCCAAGGTCGGCCTGGTGACCCAGGGCACCCACTTCCTGCCGTTCCCCTACCGCTTTCGCTGCCCATTCGGTACCGATGGCGAGCACACCGATCGGCTCTCCATCGACTATATCCGTACCGTGCTCGGTGACCCTGAAAGCGGTGTACCCAAGCCGGCAGCGGTGGTGGTCGAGGTGGTCCAGGGCGAAGGCGGCTGCATCCCGGCCTCGGCCGAATGGCTCCGGGCCCTGCGCGAGATCACCCGGGAGCAGGAAATCCTGCTGATCATCGACGAAGTGCAGACCGGACTGGGGCGTACCGGCAGCCTGTTCGCCATCGAACATGCCGGGATCACGCCGGATATTCTGGTGCTGTCCAAGGCCATCGGCGGTGGCTACCCGATGTCGGTGATCGTCTATGCCGAGCACCTGGATACCTGGGGCCCGGGCATGCATGCCGGAACCTTCCGCGGCAACCAGGTGGCCATGGTCGCCGGGGCGGCGACCATGCGCTACATCAAGGAGCACGACCTGGCGGCCCAGGCTGCGCGCCGCGGTGAGCAGTTGCAAAGCGGGTTGGAGGATATTGCCCGGCACTTCCCGTTCATCGGCGACGTCCGCGGGCGCGGCCTGATGCTCGGGGTGGAAATCGTCAAGCCGGGCAGCGGCTCGCGTCCGGGGCTGGGGGATGGCGCGCGGGCACGGGCGATCAAGCTGGAATGCTTCGACAACGGCATGATGATCGAGACCGGTGGGCGTCATAGCGCAGTCTTGCGCTTCCTGCCGCCGCTGACCATTACCGAGTCGGAAGTCGGCATGGTCCTCGATCGCTTCGAACAGGCCCTCAAGCGCAGCAGCGCGGCACGGGTTTCCAGCGTCAGCGCAGTAGGCTGAAAGCACGAATGCGCGCAGCCTGGCAGGCTTGCGCGCATTGGGTGTGAGGAACACAGTTGCTACAAGGGCCCTTACGGGCCCTTCTTTTCAATCCCGCGCCAGCGCCTCGATCGGATCAAGCCGGGCGGCATTGCGCGCCGGCACGAAGCCGAAGACGATACCGATCAGCGTCGAGCAGATGAACGCGGTGACAATCGAGCCCACCGAGAACACCATCTGCCATTCCTTGACCAGCAGCGAGAACACATAGCCGATACCGAACGACAGGGTAATGCCGATCACCCCGCCGATCAGGCAGACCATCACCGCCTCCACCAGGAACTGCTGGCGGATATCCGACTGACGTGCACCGACGGCCATGCGAATGCCGATCTCCCGGGTCCGCTCGGTCACCGACACCAGCATGATATTCATCACCCCGATGCCCCCCACCGCCAGCGAGATCACCGCGATCAAGGACAACAGCAAGGCCAGCGACTGACTGGTCTTCTGCACCGTCTGCATCACGCTGTCGAGGTTGTAGGTGAAGAAGTCCTTGGTCCCGTGGCGCTTTTCCAACAGCTTGCTGACGTTATCCTCGACCACCTTGCTCGGCTGGCCGTCCTTGATCCGCACCGTGATGCTGTCCAGAAAGCGCTGGCCCAGCACGCGGCCGGCGGCGGTTTCGTAGGGCATCCAGATATTCAGGTTCTTGCTGGTATTGAAGATGTTCTTCTTGTCCTCGGTCACGCCGATCACCGTACACGGCAGGTTATCCACCAGGATCACCTGGCCCAGCGGGTCCACCGTCGGGCCGAACAGGCGGATGCGGGTGTTGTAGTCGATCACCACCACCTGCGCCTGGCGCCTGGCGTCGTCCTTGGTGAACGACACCCCCGAGCCCATCTTGGTGCCCCGCACCTGGAAGTAACTCGGGCTGACCCCACTGACCGTCGCCGTCACATCGAGGTTGCGGTAGCGCACCAACAGGTTGCGCCCGATGTTCGGCGAAGCACTGTCGATATAGTACAAGCCGCTCAAGGCCGCGACATCGGACAGTGCCAGGGTCTCGATGGACCCCGATTTGTTGTCGCCAAAGTCGCTGCCGGGGAAGATCTCGATGGTGTTGCTGCCGATGGCCTGGATGTCCTTGAGCACGTAACGCTTGGCCCCTTCGCCAATGGCCACGATCGACACCACCGAAGTGATACCGATAATGATCCCGAGCATGGTCAGCAAGGTGCGCATGCGGTGCGAGATCAGCGCCACCCAGGCCATCACGAAGGCTTCCTGGAACAACGCCAGGCCCGCCATCAGGCGATTGCCCTGTTTCGGCTTGGACGGCAGGCGCTGGGTCGCTTTTTCGTTGACCTCCGGGCGATTGGCGTTGACCCGGTCGCTGACGATCTCGCCGTCACGCATCTGGATGATGCGCTCGGCATGGGCCGCCACCTTGTCATCGTGGGTGACCAGGATCACCGTGTGCCCGGCGCTGTTGAGCTCCAGCAGGATCTTCATCACCTCCTTGCCGCTGACGCTGTCCAGGGCCCCGGTGGGTTCGTCGGCGAGGATGATCTCGCCGCCATTCATCAGCGCCCGGGCAATACTGACCCGTTGTTGCTGGCCGCCCGACAGTTGGCTGGGCCGATGGCCCAGGTGTCCTGCCAGGCCCAGGCGCGCCAACAGCTCCTGGGCACGGCTGTAGCGCTTGCTTTCGCCGGTGCCGGCATAGACCGCCGGCATCTCGACGTTGTGGGTCGCCCCCAGGTGCGGCAACAGGTGATAGCGCTGGAAAATGAAGCCGAAGTGATCGCGGCGCAACTCCGCCAGCTCGTCGTCGCTCAGGGTACTGGTTTCACGCCCGTCGACCTTGTAGCTGCCGCTGTTGGCGTGATCCAGGCAACCCAGCACGTTCATCAGGGTCGACTTGCCGGAGCCCGAGGCACCGGTAATCGCCACCAGCTCACCGGCATTGATCGTCAGGTTGATGTCATTGAGCGCGATGAAATCCTTCTCACCGGCGACGAAACGCCGGGTAATGCCCTTGAGTTCCAGCAGGGGTCGGCTCATGGTCAGGCTCCCGCTACCGCAGGCGTCGCCGACGGCTCGCCGATCACCACCTTGTCACCCTCGGCCAGGCCGCTCTTGATCTCGACCCGGACATTGTTGTTGATACCGGTCTGCACATTGCGGATCTGCGCCTGGCCCTGATCATCCACCACCCGTACCGGGAATGTACCGTCCTGGTTCTTGTCACCCAGGGCCGCGACCGGCACCGTCAGCACGGTCTTGGCCTGGTCACGGACGATATGCACCTGGGCGGTCATGGAAATGCGCAGGCGGTGATCCGGGTTCGGCACATCGAACAGGGCGTTGTAGAACACCGCGGTGTTCTGCTTGCTGGCGCTGGTGGCCTGGGCATCCAGGAAGTTCTGCGGCGCCGGCTCAGTGCCGCGCAGCTTGGCGTAATAACGTTTGTCGGCATCCCCGAGGATGGTGAAATACACTTCCTGACCCGGGACGATATGAATCACGTCGGCCTCGGAGACCTGGGCCTTGATGGTCATGGTGTCCAGGTCGGCGAGCTTGAGAATGACCG
The DNA here is from genome assembly GCF_000820515.1 of Pseudomonas batumici. GTDB lineage: Bacteria > Pseudomonadota > Gammaproteobacteria > Pseudomonadales > Pseudomonadaceae > Aquipseudomonas > Aquipseudomonas batumici. Next base: position 93,356 of record NZ_JXDG01000032.1, read on the forward strand.
GCGTCAGTTGGCTGGCGATCACGGTCTGGCCTTCCTGGGTCACGATACCCACCACGTCACCACTGATGGGCGCGACGATGCGGGTGTAGCCCAGGTTGACCCGGGCGGTCTCGACCTGGATCCGCGCGTCCCTGACCTGCGCCTCCAGCGACAGCAGGTTGGCACCCTTGACCTCGAAGTTCGATTGCGCGGTCTCGAAGTCCTGCTTGGAAATCGCGTCATCCAGCCGCAGCAGCTTGTAGCGCTCGTAGGTGGCCTTGGCATCCTTGAGTTGCGAGGCGGCCGCCTGTTTCTGCGCGATCAGGTTCTCTTCGTTGACCTGCGCCTGGCGCAGGGCATTCTGCAACACCACCGGATCGATTTCCGCCAGCCACTGGCCCTGTTTGACCTTGTCGCCCAGCTTGACCTTCAGCGACTTGAGCTGGCCCGAGACCTGCGCGCCGACATCGACCTGCTTGATACCTTGCAGGACCCCACTGGCCAGCACGGAATTCTCGATATCCGCGCGTTCGACCTTGGCGGTCAGGTACTCCGGCGGCTTTGCCGGCGCCTGCATGCTGTAGAAAATGATCGCCGCCAGGACCAGCAGCACCACCACTATTACCACTTTGCGAAACTTCAACTTTTTCATAGAAAGCCACGAATGTGTTGAGGGTTGACCCGACGGACCCGCCGCCGGGCTTGAAGAAACCGCGTTATTGGTGGGATCGCCACCAACTCGCCAGATGCTGCACATGGGGCGCCTTGAGAATGGTGAAATGGTTGCCCGGCCCACGCCAGACGCTGAGATCCGGTGCACAACGGCGCCAACCGGCGACCATCGACTGCTGCTCGCGCTGGTTGCCCGCCGCGTCCAGCACCGGGTCGTCGGCCAACACCAGGCGAACCGGCCCGGTGTAGATCGACGACGGTTGATAACGGGTACGCAAGGCCGTACCGAAGGCCCGTGCTGGCCCACGCATCGAGTCAGCCGCCGAACGCTGCGGCAACAACCCGGCCCGCACCATCCCGGCATGCAGCAAGCGCAGCTGGCCGGCGTCGTCCTGCGCCGCGAAGGCGGCCTGGTCGACCTCCATCGACTTGCCGGCAGCCAGTTGCATGGTCTCGATCAGGCGCTCCAACACGCCCATCGCCGTATAAGGTTTACCCACCACGCCGTTGCCCCCCGGCGACTCGCTGTCGATCAAGGTCAGCGAAGCCACTTCGCGACCGCGGGCCGTCAGGCGCAAGGCCATTTCGAAGACTACCCAGCCGCCGAAGGAGTGACCGAGCAGATGCACCGGCCCTTCGGGATGAACGCTGTCGATCGCCTGCAGATAGGCCTCGGCGGCGGTCTCCACCAGGCTGTACGGCACCGTACGACCATCCAGCCCGCGCGGTTGCAGACCATGGATCGGCCAGTGCGGACCGAACGCATCGGTCAGGCCGATAAAGCCCGTGACACTGTCGCCGGCCCCCGGGACGCAGAACACCGGCGTGTGATCGCCGCGTCCGCCCTGGATCGTCAGCAACGGCTGGTGGGCAACGCGGGTCGGCAAGGGACGACCGGCCAGACCGGCCAACGCCGTATTGATCGCCTGCCCAAGACCTTCGATATGCGGCGCCTGCATCAGGCTCCGGTGATCACCCGGCACCTTGATGCTGTGCAACTGGCTCAGCGGCAGCACCTCGTCCCAACCCAGGTAGCCGCTGTGGGCCAGTGCGTCATGGGCCCGCTCGCTGGCGGTGAACAGATGCACCGGCACGCTGTTGGCGTACACCGTGTAATGAGCCTGGGCGTGACCGTGGGCGACTTCGCGATCCAGGTACTGCCAAAGATCGAGGGTCCCGGAGACATCGAGTTCCGGTGGCATCACGCCCTGTTCGCGGCAGCGTTGTAGCAGACCCTCGAAATCGAAGGACTGGAGTTCTGCACGCAGCCCTTCAAGCAGCGCCAGGGGATTCGCACCCTCGGCGTGGCCAGTCCAGAACCGCTCGCAGTGCTCCAGCAGATGCTGTTTGTGCGCGCTGTCCGGATTCCAGCGGGCCCGGCCCTGATCCACCAGGCGTGGCAGATAGGTGTCGATCAGGCCGACGAACTCCACTTCCTCGTCGAGGCCAACCAGCTGGATGGCGATCTCATAGGCCAGCACCCCGCCGAACGACCAGCCGGCCAGACGATAAGGCCCTTGCGGCTGGACCTTGCGCATCAGGTTCAGCAAACGGGTCGCCAGGCATTCCATGGTCTGCAACTGCGTCTGCCCGAGAGCCACGCCAGGCAGGCCGTAGACTGGGATATCGCTGTCGATATGCTGCCCCAGGGTCGGGAAGTACAGGTCCAGGCCGGTGAACTCGTGGACCAGGAACAACGGACGCTGGCTCCCCGTGGTGCGCACCGGCACCAGTTGCTCGTCCGAGCGGGCCTCGGCCGTGCGGTTCTCCAGCAGCGCAGCCAACGCGGCGACACTGGTGTGTTGGAACAGCTCGGCCAACGACACCGGCAACCCGGCCAGGGCCAGTTGGCTGACCAGCCGTACCGCCAGCAGAGAATGACCGCCCAGGGCGAAGAAACTGTCATGACGCCCGATCCGTTCCAGGTCGAGCACCTCGGCCCAGACCTGCGCCAGACGATGCTCCAGATCGCCGTGCGGCGCCTCGAAAGCGTGGGTGGCGAACCGCTCCGCCTCCGGTGCCGGCAGTGCCCGCACATCGACCTTGCCGTTGAGCGTCAGGGGCAAGGCATCCAGGCGCATGCAGATACCCGGGACCATGTATTCCGGCAAGTCGGCGGCCAGTTGCGCCCGCAGGGCTTCGGACTCCGGTGCTTCGCCGTCGGGTTGCACGGTGTAATAAGCCACCAGGTACTTGTCGCCCGGGCTGTCCTCGCGCGCCACCACCACGGCGTTGCGCACCCCGGCGCAGTGATGCAGGCAGGTTTCGATTTCCCCCAATTCCACGCGGAAACCACGGATCTTCACCTGGCCATCGTTGCGCGCCAGATACTCGAGGTTGCCGTCCGGCAGCCAGCGCGCCAGGTCACCGGTGCGATAGAGCCGGCCGCCGAGATGCTCGGTGAACGGGTCGTCGCTGAAGCGTTCGGCGGTCAGTTCCGGCCGGTTCAGGTACCCCAGCGCCACTCCGGCGCCGCCGATATACATCTCGCCGACCACGCCCACCGGTACCGGCTCGCGCCGGGCGTTGAGCACATAGATGCGCACGTTGGCGTTGGGCTGGCCGATCGGCAGGCCGAGGGTACCCGGCAGCACGTCGAACACCTCGTACCGGCTGGCGCAGGTGGTGGCCTCGGTCGGCCCGTAGCCGTTGAACAGGCGCACTGCTGACGAATGCTCGCGCACCCGTCGGAACGACGCCGGATCAGCCCGCTCACCGCCGCACATCACCATGCGCAAGCGCGCCAGTGCGGCCGGAATCAACCCTGCATACAAGTTGAACAACGCGGTGGAGATGATCAGCACCGTCACCTCGTTGCGCCCCAGCAACTCGGCGAAGGCCTGGGGCTCAAGCAGCACCTGATGCTCGACAATCACCGACTGCCCACCATTGAGCAAAGCCCCCCAGATTTCCGGACTGCTGGCATCGAACGCCGGGTTGGAGGAGAAGGCCACGCGATCCTCGGGGGAGAAATCGTAGTAGCCATTGTCCTGGACCAGGCGTGCGAGACCGTTGTGGCTGACGATCACGCCCTTGGGCTGACCGGTGGAACCGGAGGTGTAGATGATGCAGGCCGGCGTCTCGGCAAGGGTGTTGTCCTCAAGTGCGGGCGGCGCCTGGTTCACCGACAGCGTTGCGGGTTCCAGGATGTCCAGGTTCAACCGTGGCGTGCCTTCGGGGGCCGACAGGTCGCTGCGGGTCAGCAGCACCGTTGCCTCGCTGTCCTCGAGCATGAAGCGAATGCGGTCCTCGGGGGCCAGGCGATCCAGCGCCAGGTAAGCGGCGCCGCACTTGAGGGTCGCCAACAGACTCGCCAGCAGGTCAATCGAACGATCCAGCAGGATCGCCACCCGGGTACCCGGCACCACGCCCTGCTCGCGCAGGCAGTGGGCCAGGGCATTGGCGCGGATATCGAGCTCGCCGTAGCTCACGCTCAACTCGCCCTGACGGGCCGCGATTGCCTGTGGCCGCGCCGCCGCGTGGGCCTCGAACAGCTGGTGAATCAGTTGGCCGTGGGGATAGGCACGTTCGGTCCGGTTGAAGTCGAGCAACAGTTGCCGACGTTCCGCCAGCGGCAGGATCGACAGATCGTGCAACGGCATTTCCGGCGTGCGTTCCAGCGCTTCCACCAGGTTGTCCAGCGCCGCATGCATGTAGCCACAGATGCGTTGGGCACCGATTTCAGCCACCACTTGCGCGGTCAGCACAAAGGCTTCGCCGAGGTCATCGATACTCAGGGACAGTGGGTAGTTGGTCCACTCATCGCCCCCCAGGCTCTCGATCCCGCTCCACGCCGTCACGGCTTGGCTGTCGAGCTGCCCGCCGCTGTGCCGGTAGTTGAGCAAGGCGCTGAACAGCGGCGCCGGAGCGGCCACGCCGCTGCAACGTTGGGCCAGGGCCAGGGAAGCATGTTCGTGGCCGAGCAAGGCGCTGAGGCGGGCATGGGTCGCCCGGACACCAGCCCGGGCACCCTGTGCGCCGACCTCGATGCGCAGCGGCAAGGTGTTGATGAACATTCCCAACGCCCGATCAGCACCCTCGCCGCCCTGCATCCGTCCCATCAACACGGTGCCGAACACCACATCCTCGCGACCGCTGAGCGCACCGACCACCTGCGCCCAGGCCAGGTGATGCAGACTGGCGACGCTGACGCCGAGCTGCCGTGCAGACTGGCGCAAGCGCAGGCTCAGGGTGTCCTCGACCACCAGGTGGGCCTGGTCGATGGCGCTGCCGTCACCCTGCACATCGGCCAAGCCGAATGGCAGGGTCGACTCGTCGACATCGCCGAGCATGTCGCGGAAAAAGCTTTCGTGAGCCGCCTGACTGACACCCAGGCGGGCCTGGGCCACGTAGTTGCGATACGGCACCGCCGCACCCAGTTGCGCCTGCTGCCCCAGCAGATAGGCCTGCATCTCGTGGCGCACCACGTCCAGCGCGGTGTGGTCGAGAGCCATGTGATGGAACAGGAGCAAGGCGACCCAGCGCTGCTGAGCGGCGTCGTAGGCGCAGGCCAGGCGCAGCAACGGTGCCTGACGCACATCGAGCCGGTAGTGCAACGGATCGAAATGGCCACGCAACTGGCTGGCGATATCACCGGCCTCAGGCGCAAAGGTCAATTCCTCCAGCACCATCGGCGCCCGACGCAGCACCACTTGCAGCGGCTCGTCCAGGCCCTCCCACAACACGGCGGTGCGCAGGATATCGTGGCGGCCGATCACGCCCTCGAAGGCGTCGACAAAGGCCAGCAGCCGTGCGCGGTCTTCCAGGTAGAACAACGCCTGCTGCACATAGGGGTCGCCCTGCTCCGCAGCCAGGTGGTGATAAAGAATCCCCTCCTGCAACGGTGCCAGCGGGTAGATGTCCTGAATATTCGCCGCGCCGCCTGGCACTGCTGCCACCACCCGATCGATCTGCGCCTGGGTCAGGCTGACCAGTGGCAACAGGTCCGGGGTGATGTGCTCACAGTGTTCGGGGATCAGGTTGGCCGGTACCACGATTTCCGTGCTGCCGCCCACCGCCGCCGCCAGCGCCGACAAGCTCGGTTGGCCGAACAGCACCCGTACATCGGCGCTCAGGCCGACCTGGCGCATACGTTCGATCAACGTCACGGCCAATAGCGAGTGACCGCCGAGTTCGAAGAAGTTGTCATGTCGCCCTACACGCTCGACCTTGAGCAACTCGGCCCACAATTGCGCCAGCACGGTTTCGGTTTCGCCTTGCGGGGCTTCGTATTCACGGCTGATCAGTGCCGCGCCATCCGGGGCCGGCAGCGCTTTGCGGTCCAGTTTGCCGTTAGGCGTCAGTGGCAGAACATCAAGCTGCACGTAAGCCGCCGGAACCATGTACTCCGGCAGTGCGCCTTGCAGATGACCGCGCAGGCTTTCGATCTCCAGCACCGTTTCAGGCTGCTGCGCCGAGAAATAGGCCACCAGGCGTTTTTCACCCGGGTTGTCTTCCCGTGCCAAGACCACGCTTTCCTTGACCCCAGGGTAAGCGGCCAGACGCGCTTCGATTTCGCCCAGTTCGATACGGAAACCACGGATCTTCACCTGGTCGTCGTTACGGCCCAGGTATTCCACCGTACCATCCGGCAGGTAGCGACCCAGGTCGCCAGTACGGTACATGCGGCCGGTGTTAAACGGATCGTCGAGGAAACGCTCGGCGCTCAGTTCAGGACGGTTCAGGTAACCGCGGGCCACCTGCACACCACCGATATACAGCTCGCCGGCCACACCTAGCGGTACCGGCTGACGGTTGGCGTCCAGCAGGTAGATCCGCGTATTGGCCACTGGCTTGCCGATCGGCGTGTTGTCCGGGGTTTCTTCCAGCGGCCCGGCACAATCCCAGGCCGTGACGTCTACGGCTGCCTCGGTCGGGCCATACAGGTTGAACAAGCCAACCTCCGGCAGTTGCTGTTTAAAGCGCCGTACCAGATGCCCTGGCAAGGCTTCACCGCTGCACATTACCCGCAGCAAGCCACTGTCCCCGGCCTCGCCATGGGCCAGGAACAAGTCGAGCATCGACGGTACGAAGTGCAAGGTGGTGATGTTCTGCTCACGAATCACTTCGCGCAGGTAGCCCGGGTCACGATGACCACCCGGACGCGCCATCACCAGCCGGGCGCCATTGAACAGCGGCCAGAAGAACTCCCAGACCGAGACGTCGAAGCTGAACGGCGTCTTCTGCAGCACACTGTCCGAAGCGTCGAGACCGTATTCGTCCTGCATCCACAGCAGGCGGTTGACCACGCCACGGTGTTCGTTCATCACGCCTTTCGGCTGGCCGGTCGAACCCGAGGTGTAGATCACGTAAGCCAGATGCTCGGGACGCACCTCGGCCCGCAGCGGATTGCTATCTGGTTGTGCGAGGAAACCTTCGCGCTCGGCATGCTCAGGATCGAGCAACAGCACCGGTACGTTGCTTGCTGGAAGCACCGCACGCAAAGCTTCCTGAGTGAGGACCACCGTCGGGGCGCAGTTCTCCAGCATGTAAGTCAGACGATCAATCGGATAATCCGGATCCAGCGGAACATAAGCCGCGCCAGCCTTGAGAATCCCCATCAGCCCCGCCACCATTTCCAGGCTACGGTCGACACAGATCGCCACCCGGTCATCCGGACCGATGCCCAGGCCGATCAGGCGATGGGCGATACGGTTGGCCTGACGATTGAGCGCGTCATAAGTCAGGCTGCCCTTCTCATCGACGACCGCTACCGCGTCACCACCAGTGGCAACCCGTGCCTCGAACAGGCCATGCAGGGTCAGATCCTGCGGATAGTCGACGGCGGTCGCATTGAAACCTTCCAGCAACTGCCCACGCTGTTCCTCGTCCAGCAATGGAATTTCCGCAATCAGCGCCCGCTCATCGGCCGCCATCCCACGCAACATGGCTTCCAGGTAACCCAGGTAACGCTGCATGGTCGACTCGTCGAACAACGCCGTGGCGTATTCCAGAGTACCGAGCAGACGGTCACCCACCTCGGTCATGTCCAGCAGCACGTCGAATTTGGCCGTGCGACTGGTCACCGCGACGCCTTGCAGGGTCATATCACCGAGCGCCAGATCGACCTCCTCGGTGTTCTGCCAGGACAACATCGCCTGGAAAATCGGGCTATGGGACAGGCTGCGCTGCGGACGAACCACCTCGACCACCTGCTCGAACGGCAAGTCCTGGTTGGCCTGGGCGGCCAGGGTCTGATGCTTGACCTGTTGCAGCAGGGTTTCGACGCTCAGCGTTGCCGAAACGTCGACGCGCACCGCCAGGGTATTGACGAAGAACCCGATCAGGTCCTCCACCTCGGCGCGCAGGCGGTTGGCCGCCGGCGTACCGATCACCACGTCATCCTGGCCGGACAGCCGGCTCAGCACCGCGGCCCAGGCGGCCATGACCGTCATGAACAAAGTGGTGCCCTGACGCTGGCTCAGCGCCTTGAGGCCACGGGTCAGCTCGGCATCGAGGGCCAGGCCCAACAGATGCCCGCTGTAGTCCTGCTGCGCCGGACGTGGCCGGTCGCTCGGCAAGGCCAGCAGGACCGGCGCACCGGCCAGGGCCTGTTGCCAATAGTGCCCTTGCTGTTGCAGCACTTCGCCGCTCAGCCAGTTGCGCTGCCACACCGCATAGTCGGCGTACTGCACCGGCAAGGCCGGCAACGGATCTTCCGCGCCCTGGCGGAAGGCCTCGTAGAGCACACCCAGTTCGCGGGTCAGTACTCCAGCGGACCAGCCATCGGAGATGATGTGGTGCAGGGTCACCAGCAACACATGGTCGTCTTCGGCCATGCGCACCAGACGCCCACGCACCAGCGGTCCACGGACCAGGTCGAAACTCTCGCGAGCCTCTTCGGCGGCGATGGACAGCAGTTCCTCTTCCGCCTCCGCCTGCCCGGCCAACACATGCAATTGCAGGTTGAAGCCGATATCGGCCGGGGCGATACGTTGTTCCGCATCATGCCCCTGCAGTTGCACAAAGGTGGTCCGCAGCGACTCGTGACGAGCGACGATACGATCCAGCGCCCGCTTGAGGGCAATACGATCCAGGGCACCGAGCAAACGCAGCCCGGCTGGAATGTGATAGGCCGAGCTGCCGCCGTCCAGTTGCGCCAGGAACCACAGGCGCTGCTGGGCAAACGACAACGGCAAGACCTGGTCACGGGACACCGGCACGATCGGCGGCTGGCTGCTGCCGGCGGCTTGCGCCAGCACCTGGGCCAATGCCGCCAACTCCGGCTGGGCGAAGATATCCGCCAGGCTCAGCTCGACGCCCAGGCGATGACGCACCTGGGAAATCAAGCGCATGGCCAGCAGCGAGTGCCCACCGAGGTCGAAGAAGTGGTCGTGACGCCCCACCTGTTCCAGGTTCAGCAGGTTCTGCCAGATCTGCGCCAGGGCCGTCTCGGTGGCGCCTTGCGGAGCGACATGCTCGCGACTGGCAAAAGCGTCGTCCGCCGGGGCCGGCAGGGCCTTGCGGTCGAGCTTGCGGTTCGGCGTCAATGGCAAGGCGTCGAGGATCACGAAGGCACCTGGCAGCATGTATTCGGCCAGTTGCGGTGCCAGTTCCGCGCGCAAACCGGCGGCATCCAGGCTCGCTTCAGGCTGGGCGACCACATAGGCCACCAGGCGTTTTTCCCCCGGACGATCTTCCCGGGCGATTACCACCGCCTCCTTGACCCCGGCGCAACTGCCGAGGCGCGACTCGATTTCCCCCAGTTCGATACGGAAACCACGGACCTTGACCTGGAAGTCATTGCGGCCCAGGTACTCGATACGGCCGTCGGCCATGTAGCGCGCCAGGTCGCCGGTCTTGTACATGCGCGCATCGGGCTTGTCGCTGAACGGATCGACGAGGAAGCGCTCGGCGTTGACCTGCTCGAGGTTCAGGTAACCCCGTGCCACGCCGTCACCGCCGATGAAGATCTCCCCGGCCACGCCGTACGGCACTGGCTGTTGGTGAGCGTCGAGCAGGTAGATCCGGGTGTTGGCCATCGGCTTGCCGATGGTCGCGTTGCCGCTGCCCTCGCTGCCGGCCACGGCATCATGGGTGACATAAGCAGCGGTGCAAGACACCGTCGCCTCGGTCGGACCATAGGTGTTGATCAAGCGCGTATGCGCGGGACGTACTTCATCCCAGAGCTTGAGCTTCTGCGCCGACAGCGCATCACCGGTGACGTTGATCAAACGCACATCGGCCAGACGTTGCGCGGCGACCTGTGGCTGGCTGTGCCATTCGGCAGCCAGGGTGTGCCAGTGAGCAGCGGTCATATGCAGGAAGGTCGGGCGAACGCCGTGATCCTGAGAGCCCTCGCTGCCGAAGATCTCCTGGCTCGGCGCCAAGGTGGCACCGGCCAGCAGCGCCGGGAAAATTTCCTCCACCGACAGGTCGAAGTTCAGGGTGTTCTGTTGCAGCACGGTGTCCGCCGGGGTCAAGCCGAACAGGCGTGCGGCGTCGACGCTGTAGTTGACCAGGCCACGGTGTTCGATCATCACCCCTTTTGGATTACCGGTGGAACCGGAGGTGTAGATTACATAGGCCAGGTGGCGCGCACCGAGGTTCGCTGGTTGCGGGTTGTCGTCACGCTCGCTGAGGCCCTGGCGCTGATCGTCGTCAAGCAACACCAGCGGCAGCTCAAGCACCGGCAAACGGCCCTGCAATGCACGCTGGGTCAGCAACGCCGACGGCTTGCTGTCCTCGATCATGTAGGCCAGACGCTCGGCCGGATAGGCCGGGTCCAGCGGCACATAAGCGGCACCGGCCTTGAGCACGCCGAGCAGGCCGACCATCATCTCCACGCCACGTTCGACGCAGATCGCCACCCGATCGTCCGGGCCGATGCCCAGGCCGATCAGGTGATGGGCCAGGCGGTTGGCCTGGCGATTCAGTTCGGCATAACTCAGGCGCTGAGCCTGGAAGGCCACCGCGATGGCGTCCGGTTGCGCGCGGACCTGCTCTTCGAACAATTGATGAATGGTGCTGTCCTGCGGATAAGGTACCTCGGTCGCATTGAGGTCCACCAGCAGGTGCTCGCGCTCGGCGGCATCGAGCAACGGCACCTGTTCCAGCACCTGACGGTCGTCGGCAACCATGGCTTCCAGCAGGCGCTGGAAGTAACCCAGGTAACGAACCATGGTGCTTTCGTCGAACAGCGCCGTGGCGTATTCCAGCGAACCGAGCAGACGGCCTTGGGCCTCGCCCAGGTCCAGCGAAATATCGAACTTGGCCAGGGTATGGCTTGCACCCAGGCCTTCGAGTTGCAGATCACCGAGGGCGAAATCCCCGCCGCCCATGTCCTGCCAGGTCAACATCGCCTGGAAGACCGGGCTGTGGGCCAGGCTGCGCACCGGCTTGATCACTTCCACCACTTGCTCGAACGGCAGGTCCTGATGCGCCTGGGCGCCCAGGGTGGCGGCCTTGACCCGCGCCAACAGCGTCTGGGCCGTCGGTTGCTCGCTGAGATCAACGCGGATCGCCAGGGTATTGACGAACAGGCCGATCAGCCCTTCGACTTCACTGCGCATGCGGTTGGCCACCGGCGAACCGATCACCACGTCGTCCTGTCCGGCCAGGCGGCCCAACAGCGCCGCCCAGGCGGCCATGACGGTCATATACAAGGTGGTGCCGTGACGCTGGCCGAGGGCCTTGAGGCCACGGGTCAGGTTTTCGTCGAAAGCCACCGGCAGAGCGGCGCCGGCATAATCCTGCTGCGCCGGACGGACCCGGTCGGTAGGCAGCATCAACAGTGCCGGCGCCTCCGCCAGGGTCTGCTGCCAGTAGCTGCATTGTTGCTGCAGCAGCTCGCCACTGAGCCAGCGACGCTGCCATACGGCGTAGTCCAGGTATTGGAGTTCCAGCGGTGCGAGCGGATCGTCCTGACCCTGGCTGAACGCCGCATAAAGCGCGGCCAGTTCACGGGTCAGCACGGTCATCGACCAGCCATCGGAGACGATGTGGTGCATGGTCACCAGCAAGACATGGTGGTCCTCGGCCATACGGATCAGACGACCACGAATCAACGGCCCCTGTTCCAGGTCGAAGGCTTGCACGGCCTCCTCGCCGGCCAGGACCTGAAGTTTCTCCTCGGCCGCCGCCAGCCCCTGCAAATCGTGCAGTTGCAGGCTGAAGCCGGCATCCGCCGCCGCAATCCGCTGCGAGGGTTGTTCGTCATCACCGAGGGCAAAGGTCGTGCGCAAGCCTTCGTGGCGCGCGACGATGCGCTCCAGCGCCCGTTGCAGGGCCACGCGGTCGAGGGTGCCACGCAGGCTGAGGCCGGCGGGCATATGGTAGGCCGCACTGGCGCCTTCCATCTGCGCGAGGAACCACAGGCGCTGCTGGGCGAAGGACAACGGCCAGGCCTGATCCCGCGCCACCGGCAGGATCTTCGGCAGGGTGCTGCGCCCGGCCTGGGCAATCACCTGGGCCAGCGCCGTCAGCTCGGGATGGGCAAACAACGACGCCAGGCCCACCTCGACTCCCAGTTGCTGGCGGATTTGCGAAATCAATCGCATCGCCAGTAACGAGTGACCACCCAGCTCGAAGAACTGGTCGTGTCGACCGACCCGGGACAGGCCCAGCAATTCTTGCCAGACCAGGGCCAGGGCAATCTCGATCTCGCCTTCGGGTGCTTCGTAGTCACGGCTGATGACCGCGTCGAGGTCCGGCGCCGGCAGAGCCTTGCGGTCGAGCTTGCCGTTCGGCGTCAGCGGCACGCCACCGAGCTGCACGTAAGCCGCTGGCACCATGTACTCCGGCAGTGCGCCTTGCAGATGGCCACGCAGGCTTTCGATCTCCAGCACGGTTTCCGGTTGCTGCGCAATGACATAAGCCACCAGGCGTTTTTCACCCGGGTTGTCTTCCCGTGCAAGGACCACACTTTCCTTGACCCCTGGGTGAGCGGCCAGGCGGGCTTCGATTTCACCCAGTTCGATCCGGAAACCGCGAATCTTCACCTGCTCGTCGTTACGACCGAAGTATTCCAGGCTGCCGTCGGCCAGCCAGCGGCCGAGGTCACCGGTGCGGTACATGCGGGCATTCGCCTCGGCGCTGAACGGGTTGTCGAGGAAACGCTCGGCACTCAGTTCGGCACGGTTCAAATAACCCCGGGCAACCCCGGCGCCACCGACATAGAGTTCACCGACCACACCCACCGGTACCGGTTCGCGACGGGCATCAAGGACATAGAGCTGCAGGTCGGGAATGCGTTTACCGATCGGGCTGGCGCCCAGGCGTTGAGCGTCTTCGGCCTGCAACGGGTAATAGGTCACATGCACCGTGGTCTCGGTGATGCCGTACATGTTCACCAGTTGCGTGCCGCTATTCAGTTCCCGGGCGTACCAGGGCTTGAGCATCGCCGTGTCCAGCGCTTCACCGCCGAAAATCACCTGGCGCAGGGAATGCGGCTGCCCGTTTTCGCCCTGGGCCTCGATCAGTTGGCGGAACGCGCTC
>NZ_JXDG01000033.1 GCF_000820515.1 Pseudomonas batumici
CTGGGTTCGACGATATTTTTGCGGTGAAACACCGACCGTGGGAGCCGGCTTGCTGGCGATGGCGGCCGGATAGGCACCGCAAGGCTCAAGGGCCTCATCGCTGCGATGCGGCGCCCCGACAAGCCAGCTCCCACAAGGGGATCGAACTAGTCGGAGGGTTGTGCCAGGGCAGCAAAGCCACGTTGCAAGTCTTCGATCAGCGAAGCCACCGCCTCAAGGCCGATATGCAACCGAATCAGCGGATGGCGTACCGCCCCGGCAAACTGCCGGTCGCTCACATCCACCACCGTCACCAGGCTTTCATAGCCGCCCCACGAAGCGCCCAGTCCGAACAGTCGCAAGCCGCCGATAAAACGCTCCAACTGCCCCGGATCGGCCTCGGCGAACTCGAATGACAACAACCCGTTGCTGCCACTGAAGTCCCGCACCCACAACGCATGATCCGGGTGCGTGGGCAGGGCCGGATGGAACACCCGCCGCACCTGCGGTTGCGCCTGCAGCCAGCGGGCGATTTCCAGTCCCTGGCGCTGATGCACTTCCAGGCGCGCCGCCAGGGTCCGGGCACCGCGCAGTACCAGATAGGCATCATCCGGGCTGACCGTGTTGCCGAAACTGTCACTCATCCGCACCAACGGCTGCCAGGCGGCTTGCGTGGTACAGACGCTGCCCATCACCACATCGCTGTGCCCGCACAGGTACTTGGTCAGGGCCATGATCGAGATGTCCGCCCCCAGGGCCAACGGCCGGTATTGATAGCCCGAACCCCAGGTATTGTCGACCGCCAGCAGGATGCCGCGGGGCTTGCACAAAGCCGCGATGGCCGGCAGGTCGTTCAGCTCGTACAGCAAGGAACTGGGCGACTCGCAGTAGACCATCCGGGTATTGGCCCGCAAGCGTGACGCGATATCCCGACCGTCCGCCGGAAAGTAGCCGACCTCGATGCCAAAGGGCACGAGGAACTCCTTCGCCAGGCGCCGCACCGGGGCGTAGACGCCATCGGTGATCAGCACATGGTCACCCGGGCGCAGGTAAGCCAGGAACGTCTGCGCCACCGCTGCCAGCCCGGTACCGAACAAGCGCGTGCGATGACCGCCCTCCAGTTCTGTCACCAGGTCTTCCAGGGCAAAGGCCGTCGGGTTGCCCCGGGCGCCATAGCTCAGGACCCGCTCGCGGTCCCGGCGACTGCGGGCGTCACGCATATCCGCCAGGCTGTCGAACAGCACGGTGCTCAAGCGGGTGACCGGAACGTTCACCGAACGGGCACCACTGCCTTCGGGGGTACGGGCAGCGTGAACCAACCGGGTACGCACATCCTCCACGACCTTTTCCGGCACCAGCGGCTTCAGGCTGGCGATCTCCGCCGGCGTCATCTGCCCCAGCAGACCGGTTTCCCAGGCCAGGTACTGGCGCGCCGCATCCTTGTTGCCGGAATGACGGTCGTGGGTGAAGAACAGGAAATCGATGCAACGCTCATCGGGCAATACCGCCCCATCGTTGACCAGCGTCAGCCCGGCCGCCTTCCAGACCGACAGATCCGCAGTAAAAAACCGCGCCCGCGCCCGCTGGGCCTCGGGCAACTCCAGGGCTGCCAGCTGCGCCACGGCGATATCGTCCGCCAGCAACACCAGGGGCCGTTCTTCACCGGCGACTTCAGCGACCAGCAACGGCCGGATCGACCAACGCGAACCGGCCAGATGGACCTTGCGAAAGGCCATGCTCGGCCGCAGGTCGATCAACGCCACCGCCCCCTCCGCCAGGTCACGGGACAAGCGCTGCGCATCAAGCCCGGGCAACTCGGGCAATGGCAACGCGCCCGTCACCGGCAAACTCAAACCGCTGTGCAATCCGCCCTCCAGGACTCGGGCATCATGCCCCAACTGGCGCAACCAGCTTGCAACAATGGGTGCGCGCACACCCTCGTCGTCGAACACCACCACCCGCGCCTGGCGCACCCCGATATACAGGTCGGTGGCCTGGATCAACTGGCCCCCCGGCGTGTGCTGCGCGCCCGGCAGACTGCCAAGGGCAAACTCCTCGGCGCTGCGCACATCGCAAAGGAACAGGCTGGCCTCGCCGCCCTGGACCCAGGCCGCGACCTGCGCCGCGCTGACCGTCGGCACGGCGGCCCGCCGGGCCAACGCCCGGGCCGCCTCGCGCCGTTGCTCGATCCCGGCCGGTGGCGCCGCGTCGCTGTAGCGCCGGGTACTGCCATGCTCCAGTTGCAGGTCGGCCAGGAACCAGCCTTGGGTACCGTTTTCCAAGGCATAGACCGGGTTCTTCACCCCGAGGTTGATCAGCGTCTGGGCGCCGATGATGCTGCGGGTGCGCCCGGCGCAGTTGATCACCACCGGAGTCGACTCGTCCGCCACCAGGTCGTGCAGGCGATAGCCCAACTCGCCGTTCGGGCAGCAGATCGAACCCGGAATGGTCATCTTGCGGTATTCGTCGAACGGTCGACCGTCCAGCAGCACCAGGGGTTCGCCCCGGGCCTGCCAGTCGGCCAGCTCGATCGCGCTGATATGCGGCGTCTGGCAGGCCTCTTCCACCCGCTCGCCAAAGGCCTTGGACGGCACATGCACCCCGGCGAACAACTGCAGACCCGCCGCCCTCCAAGCGTCGGCGCCGCCCTGCAGAACATGCACCTGCCCATAGTCCAGGGCTTGCAGGCGTTGCTCGGCACGGGTGGCCAATTCACCGCCATCCTGGTCGTAGATCACCAGGCGCACCCGCAGGTTGGGCGCCAGGCGGCGTACCTCCAGCTCCAGGCGGCTATAGGGCAAATGCACCCCGTGAAACAGATGGGCCTCACCGTACTGGCCATGTTCGCGCACATCGAACAAGGCGATTTCCCGCCCGTCGAACAGCCATTGCTGCAACTGTGCCGGTGTAATGGTTTTACTCACAGAAACCCCCACTTTCCGGTGAAGAATGGCGATCGATCATGCGGCGTAGGCCTTGATCGAGGGTGCCATCTGCGAAGCGTTGTAGTTGAGGATGCTGCCGTCGTCCTGCACGCCATAACGACCGTTGAGCGATTCCAGCGGACGTCCGTAGAGATGGAAATGCAGGGTCGCCTGCTCGCCATCCACGCGGATGCTGTGCAGGTCCTCACCCAGAAAGGCGATCGAGGTACCCGGTTGCACCACCACTTCACGCTCGAGTACCAGTTCGGCGCGTTGCGGGTTGCTGCCGTCATCGCTACGGGCATAGACGCGGTTGAGTTCCTGGCCCTCGACGGCACTGATCACCGCCCAGGTTTCGTGGTTGTGGGCAATGGTGTTCTTGCCCGGCAACAGGGAGTTGAGGTAGAGGGTCGGGGTTTCGCCGTCGTCGTTCAGGCGATAGCGGAAGGCCGTATTACCCTCGCCGGCCACCGGTGCCGGAAAGGCCTCGAAGTTGAACAGGTCGCGACGCCCGGCAAGGCCTTCGAGCAGGACGACGATCTCTTGCAAGGCCGCGCGGTCGACGCCGCGCCGGTGGATGGCGCGGATCTTCACCAGGAAAGATTCGATCACGTTGGCGCGTTCGGTGGTGCTCATGGGCAGGCTCCTTATCGGGTGGATCAGGGTCAGACGGACAGGCTGTAGCGGCTGATATTGCTCAGCAGATACGGGTCGGGTTGCAGCGGGCGGCGGCCGACGTCGCCGAGGGCATGGCGGAGGAATTCGCGGGTGCGCTCGCTTTGCGGCTGCTGGAAAACCTGGTGGGCGCTGCCGGACTCGACGATCAGGCCGTTTTCGGTGAAATACACCCGGTCACTGATTTCCTCGGCAAAGCGCATTTCATGGGTCACCAGCACGCAGGTCATGCCCTCCTCGGTCAGTTCGCGAATCACCGTCAGCACTTCACCGACGGTTTCCGGGTCCAGGGCCGAGGTCACTTCGTCGAACAGGATCAGCTCCGGGCGCATGGCCAGGGCACGGGCAATGGCCACCCGTTGTTGCTGGCCGCCGGACAGTTGCCCGGGAAAGGCGTCGGCCTTGTGTTCCATGCGCACTTTGGCGAGCAATTGCCGGACTTCCCGTTCGGCATCGGCGCGGCGGCGGCCGAGCACCTTGCACGGGGCGATCAGCAGGTTGTCCAGCACCGACAGGTGCGGGAACAGGTTGTATTGCTGGAAGACGAAGCCAACCCGCTTGCGCAACTCGATCAGCCCGGCCTCGCGTTGCAGCCGGTGCACCTCGGTGGCGCCGACGCGGATAGTGCCGCGCTGGGGCTTGAGCAGCCCGGTGATGCAACGCAGGATCGTCGACTTGCCCGAGCCCGAAGGCCCGATGATGGACACCGCCTGGCCGCGCAGGACGTCAAGGTCGATGCCCTTGAGCACCGCGTTGGCGCCGAACGACAGGTGCAGGTCGCGCAGGCTGACGAGGGGTTCAGTAGAAGGCATAGCGTCGCTCCAGGCGTTGGGTCAGGCGGGAAATCGGGTAGCAGTAGGCGAAGAACAACGCCAGCACGCTGAAGTAGATCAGCACGGTGAAACCGGTCCGGTTGACGGTGTTGCTGGCGATCTGCGCGGTGTCGATCAGGTCATGCACCCCCACCAGCGAGGCCAGCGCGGTGCCCATGGTGATCACCGCGTAGAGGTTCATCCACGGCGGCAACATGCGTTTGAAGCACTGCGGCAGGATGATCGAGCGAAACAACTGGCCACGACTGAAGGCCAGGGAGCGCGCGGCTTCCCATTGGGTACCGGGGATCGAGCCGATGGCCCCGCGAAAGATCTCCGCGACGTTGGCGCTGGCCGGCAGTGCCAGGCCGACGGTGACCTTCAGCCAGTCGGGAAACGGCAGGTAATGACTACCAACGTGAATCTCGAACGGAAACACGTAGGTGGTGAAATAGATCAGCACCAGCCAGGGCGCGTTGCGAAACACCTGCACCCACAGCCGTGCCGGCAGGCGCAGGATCCGCAGCGGCGACAGCCCCAGCGCGCCGACCAGCAGGCCCAGCAGCGAGCCGATGGCAATCGCCAGCAGGCTGATCAGGATATTCTGTGCAAAGCCCGCGGCCAGCGCCGGCGACCATTGCGCCAAGGACTCAATGACCATAACCGGGCATCCTCAACCGCGCTTCCAACGCCCGGCCCACACTGTTGACGATAAAACTCAGCACCCCGAAAAAGCTCAGCATCAGGATCATCAGTTCCAATACGTTGTCGCTCTGGGTCCAGATCATGATCGAGGCGTAGGTGATGTCGCCCACGGCAATGGCCGAAGCCACGGCGGTCATCTTCACCAGGTCGATCAGGTTGTTCACCAGCGACGGCAGGGCAAAACGCAGGGCCAGCGGCAGTTGCACGTTCCACAGCAACTGGCGACGGCTGAAAGCCAGGGAGCTGGCCGCTTCCAGGGTCACCGACGGCACCGCCTCGATCCCGGCGCGCAGGGCCTCGGCATGAAAGGCGCCCTTGTGCAGGGAGATCACGATCACCACCCAGGCAAACGGCGTCAGCGGATTGGCCGCACCCACCGCCTGGGTCAGCAGCATGTTCAGCACCAGGAACGCACAGTACAGCTGGACCAGGGTCGGCGTATTGCGCGTGACCTCGACGAACACCCGGGCCGGGCGCGACAAGGCCTTGCTCTCGCTGGTGAGCGCCGTCGCCAGGGCGATCCCCGCCAACAAGCTGCCGATGATGGTCAGCACACACAGCAGCAGCGTGGTCCAGGCCCCATCGACCAGGCTGCCACGTTGGTAGGCATCCAGCAGGAAACGGTAGTTGAGCCCCAGGTGGGCGGCCCATTGCACGAAACTTTCCATCACGCCGGGCCCTCGACCAGGCGCGCGCAAGCCTCGGCGATTCGCCGGCCGGCTTCGCGCACACTGTCGGTGGCCGTGGCAATCGACAGGCGGAACCACGGCGACAGGCCATAGGCACTGCCCGCCACCCCGGCGACGCCCTCCTCCAGCAGATAATCCACCAGCTCATTGTCGCTGCCGATGACCTGGCCGTCCGGGCGCAGGCGACCGATCAGGCCGGCACAGCGCACGAACACGAAAAAGCCGCCCTCGGGTTGCAGCACGTCGAGCCCGTCGACTTCGCTCAAGGCCGCCACCAGCAGGTCGCGGCGTTCCCGATAGGCCGCCACTTGCGGCTGAAGAAAAGCCAGCCCGCCTTCGTAGGCCGCCAAAGCGGCGGCCTGACTGACCGACGAAGCGCCGGACGCCGATTGCGACTGGACCACACTCATGGCCGCGGTCAGTGCCTGGGGACCGGCACCGAAACCGATGCGCCAGCCGGTCATGGCGTAGGTCTTGGACACGCCGCCCACCAGCAGGCAGCGCGCCTGCAAGTCCGGCGCGACATTGAGCAGGTTCAGCGGCGGCTGGCCGTCGAAACGGATGTGCTCGTACAACTCGTCGAGCAGCACCAGCACCTGGGGATGGCGACGCAGCACTTCGGCCAGCGCCCGCAGCTCATCGGCGCTGTAGACCGCACCGCTGGGGTTGCCCGGGCTGTTGAGGATCAGCCAGCGGGTGCGCTCGCCGATCAGGCCATGCAATTGCGCCGGGGTCAGCTTGCAGCCCTGCTCCAGGGTCGACGGGATAAACACCGGTTCGCCGCCATTGATCCGCACGCTGTCCGGGAAGGACGGCCAGTACGGCACCGGCACCAGCACTTCATCGCCCTCGTCGAGAGTCGCGGCGAAGGCATTGAAGATGATCTGTTTCGCGCCATTGGCGATGACGATCTGTGGCAGGGCATAGTCGAGGCGATTCTCCCGCTGGAGTTTGCGCCGTACCGCCTCGCGCAACGCCGGTACGCCGGGGGTCGCGGTGTATCTGGTCGCGCCGGCGGCGATGGCCGCATAGGCCGCCTGCTTGATGTGCAGCGGGGTATCGAAATCCGGCTCGCCGGTGGTCAGGTCCAGCACGTCGCGTCCGCTGTCGCGCAACGCCGTGGCCCGGGACCTGGCCGCCGCATTGGCCGAAAGCGAGACCTTCTGCAGCCGTTTGGACAGTCGAACCGTCATGGCAGCACCTTGCCTGGATTGAGCAACCCACGGGGATCGAGGGCCTGTTTGATGCGCCGCATCAGCTCCAGCTCCACCGGGCTCTTGACCTCGGCCAGCAGCTCTCGCTTGCGTTGGCCGATGCCGTGCTCGGCGCTGATGGAACCGCCGAGGGCCTGGGTGTTGCGATGCACCAGGGCACTGAGCGCCGCGTAGTGAGCCATGTGCGTCTCGACCGACTGCCCCAGGGGCGCGGCGACGTTGTAGTGCAGGTTGCCGTCGCCCAGATGGCCGAAGGTCAGGTTGCGCACGCCGGGGAAATGCGCCTGCAATAACGCATCGGTCTCGCGGACGAACTCGGCGATCCGCGAGATCGGCAGCGAGATATCGTGCTTCATGTTGCGCCCTTCCCGGGCCTGGGCTTCGCTCATGTTTTCCCGCAGTTGCCACAGCGCGGCGCTCTGGGCCAGGCTTTCGGCGATCAGCGCATCGGCCAGCAGGTTCAGCTCGAAGGCCTTGCCCAGCACCCATTCGAAGGACTGACGGGCATGTTCGGCGCTGTGGTTATCGGACAGTTCCAACAGCGCGAACCAGGCTTGCGGTGCCTGGGCGAAAGGCTGCGGACCGTCGGGAAACTGCTGGCGCAACAACGCCAGGCACGCAGCGGACATCAGCTCGAACGCCGTCAGCTCGGCACCGAAACCGGCGCGGGCATGGGACAGGAACGCTACCGCCTGCTCCAGTGAGTCGAACGCCAGCAAGGCGGTGCTCCGGGCCTTGGGCAGCGGAAAGAGTTTCAGGGTGGCGGCGGTGATGATGCCCAAGGTGCCTTCGCTGCCGATAAACAGATCGCGCAGGTCGTAGCCGCTGTTGTCCTTGCGCAGGCCGCGCAGACCGTTCCAGATATCGCCGTCGGCGGTCACCACTTCCAGGCCCAGGGTCAACTCGCGGGTGTTGCCATAGCGCAATACGCCGCTGCCGCCGGCATTGGTGCCCAGGTTGCCGCCCAGGGTACAACTGCCCTGGGCACCCAGGCTCAGGGGAAACAGGCGCCCGGCCTCACGGGCCGCGTCCTGCAGGTTCTGCAGGATGCAGCCGGCTTCGACGGTGACGGTGTCGTTGTCGGTATCGATCTGGCGGATGCGGTTCATGCGGTCGAGCAGCACCAGCACGCTGTTGCCCGTGGCATCCGGCGTGGCCGCGCCCATCAGGCCGGTATTGCCGCCCTGCACCACCAGCGGTGCGCGATGGTGGACGCAAACCCGCACCAGCGCGGCGACTTCCTCGGTACTGGCCGGATGCACCACGGCGGCAACCTGGCCGTGGTAGACATGGTGCCTGTCGCTGAGGAACGCGCTCCCGGCCGTGGAGTCCTGGACATGGGCGGCGCCCAGCAGTTGTTGCAACTGCACGAATAAGTCGCTCATGGCGTCGTCGCCAACGGAGTGGCGTCCTTGAACCGCTCATGCAGCCGCAGCAAGGCCTGGGACGGCGGCATGCCGGTGCGCTTGCCCAGCTCGATCAGCCAGCCGCTGCGGTGCCAGTCGCGGACAATCGCATCGAGACGGGCCTGCACGTCCCTTTCGCCCTTGCGCACCCAGATCACCGACGAGGACGGGATCAGGTCGGTGGGCAGCGGAATTTCGTAGCCGGCCCATTCGGCCTCGTCGAGCAGGCTGTGCAGGGTCGGGCTGACATGCACCGCGGCCACGCAGCCGTTGCCGCGCAGGGACAACAGGGATTCGGACTGGCTGCGGAACGCCTTGATCTGCGCGCCGTAGGTTTCCTGCAGGGGCTTGGTGAAATTGCTGCCCTGGGAGACGCAGACCGGCTGGCCCCTGAGGTCTTCCCAGCGGCGGATGCCGGCCCCTTTGCGGATCAGCGCGGCACCGCCGACTTCTTCGTAAGGCGTGGGCACGTAGTCGAGGATCTCGGCACGCTCTTCGGTGAACTGCATGTTGGCGACCAGCACATCGACCTTGCCCTGCTGCAGGAACTGCACGCGGTTGGGCGCCAGTACCGAGACGCTTTCCAGTTCCACGCCCAGGCGCTGGGCCAGGCCCTTGGCGAGCTCGACGTTGTAGCCCTGGTGGGCGCCGGTGGCCGGGTCGATGGTGCCGAACGGCGGGCCGCTGAGGATCACGCCGACGCTGATCCGGTGCCGGGCCTGGATCTTGTCGAGGGTGGCATCGGCCTGGGCCAGGGTGGCGA
Organism: Pseudomonas batumici; assembly: GCF_000820515.1. Taxonomy (GTDB): domain Bacteria; phylum Pseudomonadota; class Gammaproteobacteria; order Pseudomonadales; family Pseudomonadaceae; genus Aquipseudomonas; species Aquipseudomonas batumici. Next base: position 9,168 of record NZ_JXDG01000033.1, read on the forward strand.
AGAACGCCAGGGCGATGGGTAAGTACTTGAACATTGGCGGGTATCCTTCAGCCTTTGAACTGGTTGTGCAGTTCCACCAGCGCCGGCGACCTCGGAGAGATCTGGTTGCGGCTCTCGGCCTCGATCAGCCAGCCGCTGCGGTGCAGGCCCTGGACCACCGTATCCAGGCGCTTCTGGGTATCGACCTCGCCCGGGCGGGTCCAGATCACCGACGGTGCCGGATTCAACTCCGGGGTGATGGCGCGATAGTCCTTCCACTCCGGGTTGCCCGCCAGCAACGGATTGATCAGCGTCGCATCGTGGACCGCCGCCACGCAGTTGTTGCCGCGCAGGGCCAGCAAGGACTCCGAGGAGCTCTTGAACGCTTTCAACTGGGCGCCCAGCTCGCTCAGCGGCTTGACGTAGCTGCTGCCCTGGGAGGTGCACACCGGTTGACCCTTGAGGTCTTCCCAACGGGTGATCCTGCTGTCTTTCAATACTGCGGCGGTACCGCCGACCCTGTAGAAGGGGGTTGGCACATGGCCCAACTGGCCATCGCGCTCCGGCGTCCATTCCATGTTGGCGATCAGCAGGTCGACCTTGCCCTGTTGCAGGAACTGCACGCGGTTGGCCGGCAGCACCGGTACCAGTTCGACAGCGACGTTCAGGTCCTTGCCGAGGGCATTGGCCAGGTCGACATTGAGGCCCTTGGGCGCCTGGGTCGACGGATCGATGGAGCCGAACGGCCCGCCGGACAGCAGCACGCCAACCACCAGCTTGTGGCGCTGCTCGATCTTGTCCAGGGTGGCGTCGGCCTGGGCCGCACCCACCGCCGCCAACGCCAGCACGGCGCCGATGAAAGCAGGAAGAACACGTTGGCCCAGTGTGCGCTTGAATGACATGACTTTCCCCTCGATGGCAATCGGCGTATCCCGACCTTGTTGCCCCGCATGCTAGGGAGCACCACCGACGAACGGAAATTCAAATATCTAATATTGTTATAACTTTCTGGTTATTAGTTTTTAATAAAAACGGCATAACCCCTGTTTACTGGGCCTTTTAGCACAACCCATATTTTCAACTCGCCAAATACATCAGTATCTGTAATCTATTGGCGATCGCCCTTGATATGAATTCGAGCCGCCATGCCCTCTCCGACCCTGGACCTGGAACTGCTGCGCACCTTCGTCGCAGTGGTGGACCATCACAGTTTTGCCGAAGCCGGCCAGCATCTGGCGCGCACCCAATCGTCGGTGACCCAGCAGATGCAACGCCTGGAACAGCAGGTGGGCGTTGGCCTGTTCCAGAAACAGGGTCGGCAGAAACAGCTCACCGAGCCGGGGCGCCAGTTGCTGCGTCATGCCCGGCAGCTGCTGTCGCTGAATGACGAGGCGTTGAATTCGCTGCGGGAAAGCCACTTGAGCGGCGTGCTGCGTATCGGTTCGCCCCACGATATCGCCGACACCATCCTGCCGCCGATTCTCAGCCACATCGCCCGCTCGGCGCCGCGCCTGCGCCTGGAAATCGATGTGGGCCGCAGCCCCTACCTGATGGAGGACCTGCACCGGGGTAAGATCGACATGGTCATCTCCACCCGTGCGGACTCGCGCCTGCAAGGCTTTGCCTTGCGAACCTCGCCGGTGTGGTGGATCTGCTCGGCGCAATACATCCACGTGCCCGGCGAGCCTCTGCCGCTGATCCTGGTGGAAGAACCGAGCATCTACCGGCGCTACGCCATCGAGGCGCTGGAGCGTGAGGGCATTGCCTGGCGCCAGGCCTACCTGGCCTCGAACCTGATCGGCATCAAGGCAGCGATTCGCGCCGGGCTCGGGGTGACGCCGCGCAGCATGGAACTGCTCGGGCCGGACATGCGGGTGCTGGGGGAGAACGACGGCCTGCCGCGCTTGCCGGATGTGACCTATTACCTGTGGATCCGGCCCAACACGGTGAACCCGCTGGTGCGCCGGGCCTATGACCTGATTCGCAGCAGCCAGGGTTTGTAGGGGCGCGTCAGGTGCGCCACTGGCTCAAGCCTGGATCAATCCCGCCCTGAGCCAGCCCTGCCGAAAGCGAATCGCAGGTCAGACGACGTTACTCGCCCTCGAAGGCCAGCTTGTCTTGCGTCCGGGTGTCGAAATCGGTGGCGTCGTGGCGTTCGCGCAACTGGCCGGAGGGCTCCCCGGAGACGCGGTTGACCATCCTCCCGCGCTTGACGGCGGGACGCTCGTCGATGGCATCGGCCCAGCGCTGCACATGCCGGTACTCCTGCACCGAGAGAAACTCCGCCGCTTCGTAGAGCCGGCCTTTGACCAGGCCCCCGTACCAGGGCCAGATGGCCATGTCGGCGATGGTGTATTCGCTGCCGGCGATGTATTCGCTCACCGCGAGTTGCTTGTCGAGAACATCCAGCTGGCGCTTGGTTTCCATCGCAAAGCGGTCGATCGCGTAGCGGATTTTCGTCGGGGCGTAAGCATAGAAATGGCCAAACCCACCGCCGAGGTACGGCGCGCTGCCCATCTGCCAGAAGAGCCAGGACAGGCATTCGGCGCGGGCACTGGCCTCGGTCGGCAGGAACGCGCCGAACTTCTCGGCGAGGTACTGCAGAATCGCCCCCGATTCAAAGACCCGAATGGGTTTCGGGCCACTGCGGTCCAGCAGCGCGGGGATCTTGGAGTTCGGATTCACCGCCACGAAGCCGCTGCCGAACTGATCACCCTCGCCGATGTGGATCAGCCATGCATCGTACTCCGCACCGCTGTAACCCAGTGCCAGCAACTCTTCCAGCATAATGGTGACTTTCTGGCCGTTGGGTGTGGCCAGGGAATAGAGCTGCAGGGGGTGATGCCCGACCGGAAGCTCCTTGTCGTGGGTCGCACCGGCGATGGGCCGGTTGATATTGGCAAATTTCCCGCCGTTTTCCGTGTCCCAGCTCCAGACCTTGGGTGGCGTGTAATCAGAGGAATCGCTCATGCTCACTACTCCTGGGGTTCGATGGCCCTTAAGGGCCATCGGGCAAGCTCATAGTGCTGGGAGTGTACCGGCTCCTGGCTGATCGTAAATCCCCACCGTCATGACGAATACGGCTACACCGACGACTCGCCGATCACGCAATCACCCGCGCATACACCGGTCTGTCGACATTCCCGCCGGACAGAATGACCCCCACCCTCTTCCCCGCCATGGCCTCACGCTCCTGCATGAGCGCCGCCAGTGCCGCCGCTCCCGCCCCTTCCGCCAGGTTGTGGGTGTCGCTGTAGTACACGCGCATGGCCTCGACAATCTGCTCCTCCGTGACCGAGACGATTCTCGCCGCACCGGCCGCATAGACCGCAAAGGCTTCGGGGATCGGCCTGCGCACGGCCATGCCGTCGGCAATGGTATTCGCCGAGGCGGTTTCCTGCAGTTGTCCGGCTTCGAACGATAACTTCGCGGCGTCGGCCTCGGCGGCCACCACACCGATCACCCGGGTCTTCAGGCCCAGCGCGTCGCGGGCGGCGATCACCGCGCAAATCCCCGAGCCACAGCCCATGGGCACGTAGACGCTGTCCAGGTCCGGCACCGCGCTGAACAACTCCAGCGCGTAAGTGGCGACCCCCTTGATCAATTCACCATGGTACGGCGGGACCAGATAGAGGCCTTGCACCTGCGCCAGGCGCGCAGCCTCTTCACGGGCTTCTTCGAAATCCCGGCCAAACTCGATGACCTCGCCCCCGAAGCCGCGCATGGCGTTGTTCTTCTCCACGGAATTGCCCCGCGGCACCACGATCAGCGCCCTCAGGCCTGCCGCCCGGGCTGCCAGGGCCAGGCTCTGGCCGTGGTTACCGCGGGTGGCGGTGACAATGCCTTGCGTCTGCGGGTGAGTGCGCTTGAGCCAGTGCATGAAGGTAATGCCGCCGCGCACCTTGAAAGCCCCGGTGGGGGTGTGGTTTTCATGCTTGACCCAAACCGTGCAACCCAGCCGCTCGGCCAGCAAGGGCCAGGCGTATTGGGCGGTGGCCGGCATCACCTGGTACACCTGGCGGGCAGCGTTTTCGATATCGTCGCGAGTCAGTCCGTGCATGGCTATTCTCTCTGAGGTTTTGCCCAGTCTAGGCAGAGGCATTGGCCACTGGCTTTCAGAAAACTGACCTGACCTTCAGGGTTGCCTTTCAGTAAGATGGTGTTCATGGATCGCCCAAACAGCTTGCAGTCACCGCCCCTACGCGAATCGGTCCGTCGGATCGAGGCCGGGCCGTGGGCGATCGAGTTGCTGCCCGGCGCCGGCTACGCAACCCGCTACATAGCGACCCAGGCCGCCGTTGGCTTTGCCTTCGATAGCCAGCGCGGCCTGCACGCGATCGGCAGCGACCGGGTGCGCCCATTCACGGCCACACCCAACGGCCTGGCCTTCGTGCCTCCTGGGTGTGATGTATTTTCCGAGTCGCCCGAGGGGGGTGAATACCTGCGACTGATCCGCACCGACGGCGCGCCACTGGTGGGGGACCATGCGTTCAACAACCGTATCGATCGACAGGCAATCGTCCTCGCGCAGCGAATGCGCAGCGCACTGTTGCGGGCCTCGGTGGAAGATGATTGGGAGGCCTGGGCACTGGCCCTGGTTCAACGGGCGACGGGGGACCACGTGCTGTCGACGCCCACCCGGGGCTCGATGACCGCCAACCGGCTGCGCCTGCTCGACGAGTTCATTGACGCTGGGCTCGACAGGCCACTGAGTGTGCCGGCGATGGCGGCGCTACTGGGGCTATCCGAAGGGTTCTTCATACGGGCATTCAAGGAGGCGACGGGCAAGAGCCCGCACAGCTACCTGATCGATCGACGCCTGGTCCGGGCCCGAGGCCTGTTGTGCAGCTCGGCGCAGCGCCTGGCGGACATCGCCCAGGCCTGCGGTTTCGCCTCCCAGGCGCACATGGCCACGGCGTTCAGGCAGCGCCTGGGGATCAGTCCGCGAGAACTGCGCGGCTGATAGAAGGCCAGGTCATTGCCGACCCGCTACGCGCCCCGGGTCAAAGGGACTGATAGAGCTGCTGGACCGCCTCCTGTCCGTAGCGCCTCTCCAGCTTTCTGACAATGAAATGCCCACGTGCCATGTCCTGGAAATGGTCGATGAAGGCCAGGTTGATAAGCGCACCGCCCACCGCTCCGATCGCCGGTATCGCTTGTGCGGCGGCTTTCTCGCTCACCTGGATGCTGAACCGCTCGGCAATGGTGGCGATCAACTTGAGCACCGAGCCATCCGACAGGGACTTCGCCAACGCCGCACGCACGGTGTAATAACCGGTTTCCGAATCATCGTCTTTCACTGATCTGCCGCCAAACGCGAAGACCGCCAGGCAAGCCTGCTTCGCTTCGTCGGTGTCAATGCGCTCGTCATGACTCCTGGCGATATCGGCAATGGATCGCAGCATGATCGACGTTGAGAGGGGCAATTCCACGCTGAGCCCGGCGAGGCCGAAAAAGCCCCCCACCCCCCCGCTGACGGCGATGCCGGTCTTGTGCCAGAGGTTGGAAGGCCCCTTGCCAGGCACATCCTTCAGGGTAAAAACCGCGGCATCGAGGGCCTTCACCAACGCGGCTTGAGTGATGCCGGCAATTCTTTTGCTGACGCTGTTGGGCAGGTGCGCCAGCGCGAGCTCAACGGGCATGCCGATAATGCTCGTCACCTTCGCAACGAAGCCAGGATTCTCCAGCAGGTTCTTTGCACATTGCAGTTCATTTCGGTCTTTTTCCGAGATGCTCATCGATTCCTACTCGATACCGGGCTTGCAGGATAGCCAAAGGACAAAGGGATCGCCGGTACATGCTGACGAATAGTGCCCAGCATCTGCTTGACCTCAATGGGTTTGGCGATAAAACCATCCATGCCCGCAGCGACACACTGCTCACGCTCAGACTCGAATACGCCCGCCGTCATGGCCAGTATCGGCAATGCCAGGTGCAACTCATCGCGGATGACTCGGGTGGCGGAAAAACCATCCATGACGGGCATATGCACGTCCATCAGCACGATTTGATAACGCTGTGGATCGGCACGCAACCTGTCGACAGCCTGCTGACCATCGCCGGCGACGTCCACGATCGCGCCCGCTTGTTTCAGTATCTTCATGGCCACGAACTGATTCACCGGATTGTCCTCCACCAACAACAGGTGCACGCCATCCAATTGCTGACTTGAGGTCAGGTTTTCGCTGTCAAGCGGGACGGACATCGAGGGTTGGGGCATGGGTTCAATAGCGCTGTTTTGTCGAAGCGCAATAGTCACTTGAAATTCACTGCCGACGCCGACGCTGCTCTCCAATGTGAGAGTTCCCCCCATCAGGGACACCAACCGCTTCGAAATAGCCAACCCCAGGCCTGTGCCACCAAAACGACGGGTAATGGAAGTATCCGCCTGGGAAAACGGTGAAAACAGACAGGCTTGTTGTTCGCTGCTCATGCCAATACCGGTATCGCGCACCCGGAAGCACAGGTTGGTGATGTCCTCGTCGCCCCCCACCCGCTGCACGAGTACAACAACCTCTCCCCGCTCCGTGAACTTGATGGCATTCCCCACCAGGTTGACCAGCACTTGCTGTAACCGCAGCGCGTCACCGATCAACGCTTGCGGTACATCCGGCTCGACGCCGATCACCAGTTCCAGGTTCTTGTTGACGGCACTGATGGACATGATGTTCGCCAACGCATCGAGCACATCACGCAACAGGAACGGCGCGGAAACGACTTCCAAGCGACCGGCCTCGATTTTGGAGAAGTCCAGGACATCATTCAAAATCTCAAGCAAAGACTCTCCAGCACCTCGCAACATTTGCAGGTATTTGCTTTGATCCGCGGATAAAGGCGTATTAGCCAGAAGATGCGTGATGCCCAGCACGGCGTTCATCGGCGTGCGAATTTCATGGCTCATATTGGCAACAAACTTACTCTTCGCCTGGCTGGCGACTTCGGCGCGATCCTTGGCGATGAGTAACTGGGCCGTACGCTCGGCGACCTGCTGCTCCAGATTGGCGTTCTGCGAGAGAATCCGCGACTCGTTGGCCTTTTCCTGGCTGATATCGCGCATGGTTTGCGCAACCGCTGTGACTTTACCGCCAGCCTCACGGACGGGTGACACAGCGATAGAGACGTCCAGGATCGTGCCATCGTGGTGACGTCGCGTGGTCGCGAAATGGGGGACGGCCTCCCCGCGCTCAATGGCTGCCGTCAAGCGTACCTGTTCCGATAACAGCTGCGGCGAACCGATCAACTCGGCCAAGGGGCGCCCAACGGCTTCGCTTTCACCGTAACCAAACATGCGCTCCGAGGCCTGGTTCCAACTGAGCACATCGCCTTGCGGTGTTGTACCGATAATGGCATCACTGGAGCTGGCGACAATGGCAGCAAGGCGGCTCTGCTCCATCATGACCTGCCGCTCACGTCGCGTACTCAGCCCATACAGATAAAGGAAACCGGCTGTGATGCAGGAAATGACCAACATCGTAATCAGGGTTATCTGCCTGGTACTGGCCACACTTTCAATGATTGCCGTCTCATTGACCGTGGTGAGGACCGTCAGTCTTTGCTCCGCCCCCTCGACGCCCAGAACCTCTTCATGCCGCACCACATGCAGAAGGTTTCCGGACTGGTTTTTCCAAATTTGAACGGGGCCTTGCACGCCAGGCGTGGACTGGCTCACCGCCTTGAACTCATCCTCCCACCGATAGCGCTTACCCCGATCAAAACCAAAGGTACGAGCAGGATCGGGGTGCAGCAGAAAGTCCCCGTCCTGATTGAGGATGTAAGCCGAATAGTTATCAGGCAAGCGCTCTCCCACCTGGGGCAATATGGCATTGCTGTCGATATTGATGACCACCAGACCGAATAGACGACCGTCCTCGGCATAAACAGGGGTTGCAACCCGCACCGTCGGCACGATGGGTATTTCCAGCTTGCCAAACTCACGATTGAGGTCGAACTCGGAGGTGTAGACTTGCCCATGGTTCAGCTTACTGGCGGCCTGGAAATAGTCGCGATCGCCTTTAAACTGTAATTGGTCGGTTGGCGTGACCTGCATAATCCCGCCCTTACGCTCGGCACGCACCAACTCCTTGCCATTATTGGCGATGCCAATCAGTCTGATCTGCAAGTAATGTGGATTGGCTTGCAGGTAGGCGATATAGAGTTGCTCAAGCTGCTGCTTCCAGGCCTCATAGCGGTCACTTCCCGTGCCGTCTGCCCCCACGGCCAAGTAAGCGCGAGTGACTCCCGACATTTGAGGAACTCTTGACAAGAATAAAACGTCGCCGTGCAGCTCTGAAATTCTTTGATGTAACTGCCCAAAGCGAACTTTTGCCATCCTGACCAACTCGGCATCCAGTTCAGAGCTAGCTTTTTGCCAAGTCCGCGAGTCAGAGACCAGCACCACTACCACGGTGGTCAGGCATAGCACCAGCAGGAGGCAAGGCCATGCAAACCATAAACTTGCAAACAAACTGGACGTTCTCTTCTCGGTCTGCAAGCTGCTGCTCCTTGATCAATCTTCAAGTCAAGCATACTCCAGGCGTTGCTCTACGCCCTTCACTGGACACCCACTAAGGGTCATGGCACCCAGCCTGGCCAGCAGGACACGGGACGAGTGCCCAGGAATGATAGTTGAAGCACCTTAACCCGCGCGAACACCCGCCTCGTCGATGTCCATCAAGGATGCCTGCAACCATCCACTGAAACGCCGGGTCAGGGAGCTTTTCTCACTGTCGCGATGGATCAGGCAAACCCAGCTGGGGCCTGGAATACTTCGCTCACTCAAGGGGGTCAACAGTCCGTTGGAACGTGCATTCGCGGCCAGCAGTTGACTGACCAAGGCGACGCCATTCCCGGCACAGGCGGCATCGAGCAGCAATCCCGGGTCGGAAAAATTCAATCCATTGCTGCGCTGGCCGACGTCATCCCCGCCCTGCACCACCCAGTGACTCCAATCCATTTCCCGTTCGCCATGCAAGGTGGTGCGCTGCTCTGCGGGCACCCCGAGCAGATCAGGATGGCAGGCCGGATAGAATCGATCGTTGAACAGCTCCTGGTAGCTGCATTCGACCTGGGGGCCAAGGTCATCGCGAATCGTCAGGTCGATGGTCTGAGTCGCCATGTCCGGCGCGTCAAAGCTGGTGAATAGCCAGAGATCCACATCGGGGCACTGTCGATGGAAATCCTTCAGACGCGGCAACAGCCAGTGGCGAGCGAACGCCGGGGTGGTATTGACCACCAGTTGGTTGGGCTTGCGGTATTGCTCCAGGCGCCGAATACCGACCGACAACTGCAGCAGCATCGACTGGGTCGTGCTGTACAGGTCGTGCCCGGCGTCGGTCAGGCTGACACTGCGACCGCTGCGGAAAAACAGCGGCTGCTCGAGAAAGCTTTCCAGGCTGCGGATCTGCTGGCTGATGGCGGACTGGGTCAGGTGCAACTCTTCGGCAGCCTTGTGAAAACTGCCCAGGCGAGCAGCGGCTTCAAAGCCGCGGAGGGTATTCAAAGGAGGCCAGTGCTTCAGCATATCGATAAGCCCTACTAATCAGTTGTGCGCTAAATCTATCGTTTGTTGTGCCGTTTATGAAGCCATAGCATGGATTCCATTCCGCGATAGCGGTTTTCAGTAATAAATAATACTTAACTGAAAAGGTGAGAAAACATGCAGCGCAATGGCGTTCAGAGCAGTGGTTGGTCGATGCCCGCGGAGTGGGTAGCCCATGCGGCGACCTGGATGGTCTGGCCCCACAATCAGCAGTTGTGGGAGTCCGATTGGGGCGTGACGCTCGAGCAGGTTCAAATCGACTTTGCCCGTGTCGCCAACGCCATTGCCCGCTTCGAGCCGGTGAAGATGGTGGTCGATCCGTCCGCGCGGGCCAGTGCCGCGGCCCTGTGCAAGACCAACATCGAACTGATCGAGCTGGCGGTCAACGACAGTTGGTGTCGTGATTCCGGCCCGAGTTTCGTCTGCCATCCGGAGCTGGGCGTGGCCGGTGTCAGTTGGCGCTTCAATGCCTGGGGTGGCAAGTCGGCCCACGACCTGGACGAAAGCCTGGCCCGGCGGGTGCTCGATCACCTCGGCCTGGAAGGCTTCGCCACGCCCCTGGGCAACGAAGGCGGAGCGATTCATGTCGACGGCGAAGGCACCCTGATCACCACCGAGTCAGTGCTGCTCAACCCGAACCGCAACCCTGGCATGAGCAAGGCCGAGATGGAGGAGATCTTCAGTCGCCTGCTCGGCGTGAAGAAGACCATCTGGCTGCCGGGCGACCCGGATCACGTCACCGGCGACATGACCGACGGCCATGTCGACGGGGTCTGCGCGTTCGCCCGCCCTGGCGTATTGCTGGTGGATGCCACGCACGACCGCGGCTCCGTGTACGCCGAGGTGGCGCGGGAAAACCGCCGTGCCCTGGAACTGGCCAGGGATGCCCAGGGGCGAAGCTTCGAGCTGATCGACCTGTATGAGGCCAGCGAAGCGGTGGACACCAAGGCTGAGGTGTTCTGCGCCTCCTACACCAATTTCTACATCGCCAACGGGGCGATCATCATGCCGGCCTATGGCATCGAGGCCGACCAGGCAGCGGCCAAGGTACTGGCGACGGCCTTCCCTGGACGCGAGGTGGTCCCGGTCCAGATCAACCAGCTGGCTCATGGCGGCGGTGGCGTGCATTGCATCACCCAGCAGCAGCCAGCCTGGCCGGTAAGGGGGTGATGCCATGAGTCCACTGAAGATTGCCACCACCCAGATGTCCTGCACCTGGGACCTTGCGCGCAACCTCGACCTGGCCGAACAACAGGTACGTGACGCCGCCGCCCAGGGCGCGCAGGTGATCCTGCTGCAGGAGCTGTTTGCCACACCGTATTTCTGCATCGAGCAGGATCACAAACACCTGGCGCTGGCCGAGGAATATAAAGACAGCAAGGTGCTCAAGCGCTTTGCCGCGCTGGCCGGGGAATTGGGTGTGGTGCTGCCGCTGAGCTGGTTCGAAAAGGCCGGCAACGCCTTTTTCAACTCGCTGAGCGTGGCCGATGCCGACGGACGCTTGCTGGGGGTCTATCGCAAGACCCATATCCCCAACGCCATCGGCTACCAGGAGAAGGAGTATTTCAGCCCCGGCGATACCGGTTTCCGGGTCTGGGACACCGCCTTCGGCCGCCTCGGGATAGGCATCTGCTGGGATCAGTGGTTCTCCGAGACAGCGCGCTGCCTGGCGCTGATGGGTGCCGAAGTGCTGCTGTTTCCAACGGCTATCGGTTCGGAACCGGGTGCCGCGGCGCTGGACTCCCGCGATCACTGGCAGATGACCATGCGCGGCCATGCGGCGGCCAATCTCCTGCCGGTAGTGGCGGCCAACCGTGTCGGCCGGGAAGTGGCGACTACCGATCCAACCCTGCAGATGAACTTCTATGGTTCGTCCTTTATCTGCGACCACAAGGGCAAGCTCCTTGCCGAGGCCGACCGCGACAGCACCGGCGTGCTGGTACACAGCCTGGACTTGTCGGCCATGCGCGAAGAGCGCCTGACCTGGGGCATCTACCGCGACCGCCGTCCGGACATGTACGGGACGCTGCTAAGCCTGGATGGTCGACACATCAATGCTCGCTGGAATACCCAAGGGGTTTGACATGAAGGTTACCTACAAACGATTGCTCTGCTCCCTGGGGTTGGCGCTAAGCGCTGCCGTGTCATCGGCACAGGCAGAGGAAAAGGTCCTGAAGCTCTATAACTGGGCCGACTACTTCGCCGAGGACACCCTCTCCAGGTTCACGGCCGAAACCGGGATCAAGGTGATCTACGACGTCATGGACGGCAGTGAGACCTTGGAGGCCAAGATGATGACCGGCGGCAGTGGTTATGACCTGATCTTCCCGGGCGACACCGTTGGCGAGCGCCTGATGCGTGCCGGCAGCCTGCAGCCACTGGACAGGTCAAGGCTCACCGCGCTGGAGGATATCGAGCCCGGCCTGCAGAAGTTGCGCACGCATTATCTCTACTCGAGCAAGGCCACCATCCCCTATACATGGGGCACCATCGGCGTGACCTACAACGCCGAGCAGATCAACAAGCGCATGCCCGATGCACCGGTCAACAGCCTCGATATGCTGTTCAAGCCGGAGCTGGCCGCCAGGTTTGCCGACTGCGGTATCTCCATGATCGACTCACCGGACGAAGTGCTGGCGGTGGTACTCAACTACCTCGGGCGTGAACCGCGCAGCGCCAAACCGGAGGACCTGGCGGCAGCCAGTGAACTGCTGCGCAAACTGCGGCCGTACATCCGCAAGTTCCAATCGCAACCGGTGACCGACCTGGTCAACGGCAACCTGTGCCTGTCGCTCGGCTACAGCGGGGACATGACCCAGGCGCAGCGGGCCGCGGATGCCGCCGGCAAGAAGACGACGTTCCAGTACCATATTCCGCGTGAAGGCACTACGGTGTGGATGGATACCATGGCGATACCCGTCGACGCCCAGCACCCGGAGTACGCCTATGCCTTTATCAACTTCGTCATGCGCCCGGAGAACATGGCAGCCATCAGCAACTTCACCGGTTACCCGACGTCCAACGCCAAGGCCCGGCCGAGTGTCGATCCGATGATGCGCAATAACCCGGATATCTACCTGGACCCCGCCACCTTCGAGAAACTGATTCCCGGCAAGGATATTTCCCAGGCCGACATGCGCGCCCGGATGCGCGCCTGGACGAAGTTCAAGACCGACCCCGTCAACTGAGTGGGCGCCCGCCTCTCATAAGCGGATGTGATTCACGGGCGCTGTCAGTCGCAGCGCCCGATTAGCGTAAACGATTTGATCGAGAGAACAGCATTCGCGAGGAAATGACAGGTCATTGAGCTTTATATTCCGCCTGCGCAGCACTCAACACCTGGACGCGCGCGCCCAAGGCCTTCAGCAGCACCGGATCATGCCCATAGATATCCGGGGCATACAGCAAGGCGCCGTCGCTACCGACCTGGACCGTCCAGTAACCGAGCAGGATCGGCACCGGCGCGGCCAGCCTGAATTCGCGGGTGGTTCCGCTGGCCAGCAACTCGTCGGTCTTACCGCGCTCGGTCGGGCTCAGCAGCAGGTCCCGCAGGTGCAACACCTGCTCGACCCGCACACAGCCCGAGCTGAAGGCCCGAGGGCCCTTGGCAAACAGCGGCTGGCTGGGCGTGTCGTGCAGGTACACCGAATAGGGATTGGGGAAACGCAGGACGATCTTGCCCAACGGGTTCCGCGGACCGGCCTCCTGGCGCAGGAGGATATTGCCGGGCCGTTCCCAGTCGATGGCGTCCGCCGCCAGCGGATGGCCTTCACTGTCCAGCACCTGCAGGTTCTGCTGGCTCAGGTACGTCGGATTCAGGCGTAAGGCCGGCAGCTTGTCCTCGCGCATGATGGTCGGTGGCACGGTCCAGGTCGGGTTCAGGGTCATGCGGGTGACCCGCGACTTCAACAGCGGTGTCTGCCGGTCGGCGCGTCCTACCTGGAGGCGCGTCTGCCACACGGGCGCGCCGTCGTGGTAGACGCTCAACTGCGCCGCCGCGACATTGACCAGCACCCCATCGGGCTCCAGGTCCGGCGCCAGCCAGCGAAAGCGTTCGAGGTTGATGCGCAACTGCTCGCGCCGTAGCGTCGGGCTGATGTTCAGTTCGGTCAGGGTGCCCGGCCCGATCACCCCATCGGCCTGCAGCGAATGCCTTGACTGGAAGTGCATGACCGCGTCAGCCAGCGCCTCGCCGTAGGTCTTTTCAGGACCGGCGGGCAGGCTGTCCAGATAGCCCTCGGCGAGCATTCGCTGCGCCAACGCGGGTATCCGCGCGTCCTCCATGCCAGGACGCAGCAACGGACCTGCGGCGATCACCGGCCAATCCGCCAATGGCTGCTGGCGCTGCGCCGCGTAGGCGCGACGCAGGCTTCGGTACAACTCGGTATTCGGCCGGGCCTGATCGAAAGCCCGGGCCATATCCTTCAGCCCCGTCGCGGCCAGTGTCAGGACCTCGGCATCCACGTCCCGGGTCGGCGGCTGCGCCTGCCAGAGCGGTTCGAAGCGCGCCTGCTGCAGGCGACCGAAATGCAGGTCCTGCAAGGCTTGCAGATACTGTCGGCTGATCTCGATATCGGTACACAGCCCGTTGTCGGCCCCCGTATCCAGGGGCAACGGGTAACGTGACGGATCCAGACCATCATCGGCCAGCAACTGCAACTGCGCCCGCAAGGCCGACAGACGCCCGCTGGCGGACCAGACGGGAAGCTCATTCTGCTGCCGGTAAAACGCTTGCAAGCGCAGTTGTGCCGGCGCGTCCAATTGTGCCGCCAGGCCCGGGCAGTCGCTCGACAACTGCGCCAGGACCGACTGCAAAGGGCTGGGCGGATCGCTGAGCGGGTCCTCCGCCCTCGCGACCAGTGGCGTAACGAGCAGACAAAGGCTCAAGTAACATGCGTGTTTTTTGAACAACGGCTTGACTCCAATCCACGGTCGTCGCATTGATAGTCTACTGGTGCAACAGAGGTGAAAAACCTTCAAACCGCCAGTGACCACGCTGCCCGAAAACCGACGGGATGCGCGAGCCTGTACTGACGGCGGAGGCATTTTTCACATGCTGGCTTCTGGTTATCGACTCTGCCTGATCATTCTGACCCTGGTCGCGCCCTGCGGTTCTACCCTGGCCGCCGGCGGTCCTGAACAGGCGCTGTATCGCAGACTCGCCCACGCGGCTCCAGAACTCAACCCCCTGGTCCTCAAAAGTGCGCTGAATGCCGTGCATTGCGCCATCAATTCCGGCCTCGAGCAATCCGAACGCCTGGCGGTGATCGACTACTCGCTGCCCTCGACGACGCGGCGCCTGTGGATCTTCGACCTGCGCAAGAAGACCCTGGTACTTCGCGACCTGGTCGCCCACGGGCAGAAATCCGGGGAAAACTTCGCCACCCAGTTCTCCAACCAGCTCGGCAGCTATCAATCCAGCCTGGGCCTGTTCCGCACCCAGGAAAGTTACGAGGGCACTCATGGCTACTCGCTGCGCATGGACGGCCTGGAACCGGGCTTCAATGACCGCGCCCGCGACCGTGACCTGGTGATTCACGCGGCCGACTACGTAAGCCCCCTGTGGAGTCGGCGCGAAGGCCGCCTCGGCCGCAGCCAGGGCTGCCCCGCCGTCCGCCCGCAAGTCGCGCGGCAGGTGGTCGACAAGCTCAAGGACGGCCAGTTCATGTTTGTCTGGTACCCCGACCAGCACTGGCTGAAGGCCTCGACCTACCTCAACTGCAAACCCCAGCAGATGGCCAGTGCGAAGGCATCCCAGGGCGGTTGAACCGTCAGTGCTCATGTTTCCTGAGCCTTGCTAACCGTGCCCACCCGGCTGGGCAGAGGCAAGTCTTTTAATAACGGCGACCTGTTCCAATGAGTCGTTCTTGAGTGCCGTGAATTGGGCCTGCACTGCTGCATCCGGCCTGGGCCCCTGCTTTCCCATGATGACTGCCACGCGACACATTTTCCGATTGTCATCGAGATAACGCAGGATGGCTGCCCGTAGTGCAATTCGTGGCGAATCGTCTGGTAGGCGGGCATTGTCGACGGAGGTATACAGCGTTTCCCATTGTGGGACGACTTCCAGCATGACTTTGTTGGCGACCGCCTCTCTTTCGCTTTGCGTATGGACAGGTATACGCATGAGCGCGACCATGTCGTTCATCGCCTTGACCCCGGCGGGGCCAAGAGTCTGTTCCAGTCTCGTGAATTGAATCTCTTTCCGTACAGACTCACTGGTACGCGCGAACAGGTAAGCCGAAGCGACCAATGCAGCAAGGGCCAACGCACAGGAAAACAAGGCGCTTTCAAGCGCTACTTTTGTGCGAGCCGGCTCGTTGAGCGGCCTTGCCAGCGTCAAGCCGAGTAAAGCACCACCAACCAACCCGCCAAGATGCGCGCCGTTGTCGATGCCGTGGTGCGTAAAGCCGTAGAACAGGTTGTACGCGATAAGCACCAATATCGAGACGCGTTGCTGCAGAGCAATCGACGTCGGCAATTCGTGGCGGAACTTCAGCACGAACGCCAACAACCCACCGAACACCCCGAAAATCGCGCCCGACGCACCAGCGCTGTTGATCATCGGATGCCACAGCACACTGGCCATGCTGCCAGTCACGCCGGCAAACAGGTACAACACCAGGAATCGCCCGCAACCGTACAGACGCTCCGCCAGTCGACCGATCTGGTACAGCGTGAGCATATTGAGCATCAGGTGGACCAGACCGAAATGGACGAACACCGATGTGACCAGACGCCACCATTCACCACTCAGGGTTTCAGGACCGAAGTTGGTGCCCCATTTGATGGTCATTGGAAGGTTCTGCGCCATGACACCGACACCACCCACGCACATCGCCAGGTAAACCAGCACGTTTACCGCGATCAGCCCGTAGGTGACCCAAGTAGTCGGTGTCAAGGCAAGGATCCGCTCGGAATAGCTGGACAGCGCTATTTGCTCCGCCTCATGGGCAGGCGTTGCTTGCCCGGGGAGCCATTCGAGGAATTTTCGGCTTCATCACGGCTGGAAGCAATCAATACGACACGTTGAATGCCGTCAAGCGCATGGATGTCGAAATAGACATACTTTCCTCTGATGATCCTGACATCAAAGATCTGGCTACGCGGGATGACCCGCTTCATCTCGATGGGACGCTGAAACAGCTTACGACTCGATTTGATGAGCGCTACATTCTCATCGGTGACGCAAAGCTCTCCTTTCCTGAGCATCGAGCGCAGCCCCGTGCCGCGCTGTCCCCGCCGCGGCAGGACATTGAACCGGACCCTGGATGTTCCTATTGGTTCACCACCCGCGACATCCGAGAGCTCCGGGGTGCCGGCGAGGGTTGCCATCGTTGGCTCGATCCGCTCCATTTCCTTACCTTCTCACACAGGTTGTAAGCGCCGGAGATGATCACAGTCACCGCCGGCACATGGGTCTTCAAACACGTTTCCCGACGACTTATTGCGGTGCGGCAAAAGGCTATCACTGCCTCCCCATCCATTCCTAATGAAACTCGTGGACTGATCTTCAGGGACGCTCTCAATTACCCCCCTGCGGTTGCAGCCGGTGCAATACCGGCCTATGTTCCAAGCGATACATTTTATCTGCAACCCACTGCCCTGACCCGCTGTCCATCCAATACGAACTGCCCGTAACGAGGTGACGACATGCCGAACAACTCCCGCCCCGCCGTGCTCGAACTGATCGGCAATACGCCGCTGGTGCGCGTCAGCCGTTTCGATACAGGCCCGTGCACGTTGTTCCTCAAGCTTGAATGCCAGAACCCCGGCGGTTCGATCAAGGATCGCATCGGCCTGGCGATGATCGATGCCGCCGAGCGCGATGGGCGCCTGCGACCCGGCGCGACTATTGTCGAAGCCACCGCCGGCAACACCGGCCTGGGCCTGGCGCTGGTGGGCCGGGCCAAGGGCTACCGGGTGGTGCTGGTGGTGCCCGACAAGATGTCCTCCGAAAAGGTCCTGCACCTCAAGGCCATGGGTGCCGAGGTGCATATCACCCGCTCCGATGTCGGCAAGGGCCATCCCGAGTACTACCAGGACGTCGCCGCACGCCTGGCGCGGGATATTCCCGACGCGTTCTTCGCCGATCAGTTCAACAACCCGGCCAACCCGCTGGCCCATGAGACCAGCACAGCGCCAGAGATCTGGGCGCAGACCCAGCACGACGTGGATGCCATCGTCGTCGGCGTCGGTTCGGCTGGCACCCTGACCGGGCTGACCCGTTTCTTTCAACGGGTGCAACCGGACCTGGAGATGGTGCTGGCCGACCCGCTCGGTTCGGTGGTCGCCGAATACAGCCGCAACGGCACCATCGGTACGGCCGGCTCCTGGGCGGTGGAAGGCATCGGCGAAGACTTCATCCCGTCGATTGCCGACCTGTCCAGCGTACGCAAGGCCTACTCGATCAGCGACGAAGAAAGCTTCGACCATGCCCGCCAGCTACTGCGCGCCGAAGGCATTCTCGGCGGTTCTTCGACCGGGACCTTGCTGGCCGCGGCGCTGCGCTACTGCCGCGAGCAAACCGAACCCAAGCGGGTCGTCACCTTCGTCTGCGATACCGGTACCCGTTACCTGTCCAAGGTCTACAACGACCAGTGGATGAACGACCAGGGCCTGCTGCAGTACAAGCACTACGGCGACCTGCGCGACCTGATCGCGCGGCGCTTCGAGGATGGCCGGGTGATCAGCGTGGGGCCGGACGACACCCTGCTCACCGCCTTCCAGCGCATGCGCCTGGCGGACGTGTCGCAACTGCCGGTGCTGGTGGACGGCCAGCGGCTGGTGGGGGTGATCGACGAGTCCGATATCCTGCTGGGCATGCACGACGACGCGACGCACTTTCGCCTGAGCGTGGCCAGCGTCATGACCGACAAACTGCAAACCCTGCCCCCCACGGCGAGCCTGGCTGAACTCCAGGCCGAGCTGGATCGCGGGCTGGTGGCAATCATCGCCGACGCCTCGGGCTTTCACGGCCTGATTACCCGCGTCGACCTGCTCAATCACTTACGGAGATCCCTCGCATGAGTCAACACGACAAGTCCGCAGCCCCCCGCGCCTTCTCCACCCGTGTCATTCATGCCGGGCAGTCGCCGGACCCGAGCACCGGGGCGCTGATGCCGCCGATCTACGCCAACTCCACCTACCTGCAAGAGAGCCCCGGCGTGCACAAGGGCTTCGACTACGGGCGCTCTCACAACCCGACGCGCTTTGCCCTGGAGCGCTGCGTGGCGGACCTCGAAGGCGGGACCCGGGCCTTTGCCTTTGCCTCCGGACTGGCGGCGATTTCCACCGTGCTCGAATTGCTCGACGCCGGCGCCCACGTGGTCTCCGGCAATGACCTGTACGGCGGCACCTTCCGCCTGTTCGACAAGGTGCGCCAGCGCAGTGCCGGACATCGCTTCAGCTACGTCGACCTGACCGACCTCAGCGCCTTCGAAGCGGCGCTGCAGGACGATACGCGAATGGTCTGGGTCGAGACCCCGAGCAATCCCCTGCTGAGCCTCACCGACCTCGCCGCGGTCGCCCGCCTCTGCCGCGACCGCGGCATCCTCTGTGTCGCCGACAACACCTTTGCCAGCCCCTGGATCCAGCGCCCGCTGGAGCTGGGCTTCGACATCGTGGTGCACTCGACGACCAAATACCTCAACGGCCACTCCGACGTGATCGGCGGCATTGCGGTGGTCGGGCAAGACGCCGAACTCGCCGAGCGCCTGGGCTTTCTGCAAAACTCGGTGGGTGCCATTGCCGGGCCATTTGATGCGTTCCTCACCCTGCGCGGCGTGAAGACCCTGGCGCTGCGCATGGAGCGCCATTGCAGCAATGCCCTGGAACTGGCGACCTGGCTGGAGCGTCAACCGCAGGTCGCGCGCGTCTACTATCCGGGCCTGCCGTCACACCCGCAGCACGAACTGGCGCGCCGACAGATGCGCGGCTTCGGCGGGATGATTTCGGTGGATCTGAAAAGCGACCTGGCCGGTACCAAGCGCTTCCTGGAAAATGTGCGGATCTTCGCCTTGGCCGAGAGCCTGGGCGGCGTGGAAAGCCTGATCGAACACCCGGCGATCATGACCCATGCCAGCATCCCCGCGCAGACCCGCGCGCAACTCGGCATCGGCGATGGACTGGTGCGCCTGTCGGTGGGCATCGAGGATGTCGAAGACCTGCGCACGGACCTGGCGCAGGCATTGGCGCGGATCTGAACCAAGGATCGAAGGCCGTCTTTCAGGCAAGGCGGCTTTCGACCAATCACGATAATAGAGAGCGAATCCACGAGTACTGGAAAGTTTTGGGCTCTGATTGATGCTGTCGCCTTCTATAACTTCCAAATCCGAGATTTGAACAATAGGTGCAAATAGCGGCCTCGTCGATTTGATCAGGGTTTATACCCTCGGCCATCAAAAGAAAGATGCAATACTTGGAAAGGCTTAACCAGGCTTCTCCATGGGTGGCAACAGCAGAGTTCGCATTATGGGCTGGCCGACTGGAAAACCATGGGGGCTGCTGGCCAGCCCACAGCGCTCCGTGAATAGACTCTATGTCACGGATCATCTGCAGCTGCACCTCATAGCAGCATTCCATGATGCAGGGACCCAGGGCGACCCTCAAACTGCTCTTATCAACTCCAGCCAGGGAAAAAGCACTGAAAACGTTCTTTATAATGCCCGTGGACAAGCCTTTCCAACCGGCATGAATCGCTGCGACAAAAGGAGTGGTAGTAGAACTCACCAGAACCGGGAGACAGTCCGCAGTCATGACTGCAATGGGTCTCGAGGACTTTGTAAAGACCGCATCGGCGGCGATCTTTCCCGTCTCATCGTTGATGCCAGCCTCAACCACCTTGTTGGAGTGTGTTTGGTGCAGGTACAGCGCATTGGCCGGTAAACGGTCTTGCACCGTAGTACCAAAGCCGTGCTCAACATGAGTGATAGCCGATAATTTTTCAGAAAAATACACGAAGCATCACCTTGATGTAATAAATCTATACGCGTCCATTTCGTACATCTGTCTTGAGGTGCGCGCCAAGTAACTCATACATGTAGAGCAAATGCACTTCCCACGCAAGATCTGGGGCAAGACTCATGCCCGAAGAGGAGCCAGACCGCCGTACACTCCCGATCGCAGCGGATGATCCGCTCGCCAAAGCGCGGGCAATCAAATTATTGGGCGAGATTGGATTCGATGCGGTTGATGCTGGTAGCCTTGATGAGATCCCGCGTGACGCAAACCCTTACCGCGTCCCCCATCCGCAGTCGACGATAACAACATGATCGAAGTAACCGAAGTTTCCATTGCCCAGCTGCGCGCCGCGCTCGAATCCGGCCAGACCACGGCGGTCGAGCTGGTCCAGGCCTATCTCGCCAGGATCGATGCCTACGACGGCCCCGATACACCCACTGCCCTCAACGCGGTAGTCGTTCGCAACCCCGAGGCACTCCAGGAAGCGCAAGCCTCCGATGCCCGCCGGGCCAAGGGCGAGACACTGGGGCCACTCGATGGCATTCCCTATACGGCCAAGGACAGTTATCTGGTCAAGGGGCTCACCGCCGCCTCCGGCAGCCCCGCCTTCGCCAAGCTGATCGCTTATCGCGATGCGTTCACCATCGAACGGCTGCGTGCCGCCGGTGCCATCTGCCTGGGCAAGACCAATATGCCGCCCATGGCCAACGGCGGCATGCAGCGCGGGGTCTACGGCCGGGCGGAAAGCCCGTACAACGCCGCCTACCTCACCGCGCCCTTTGCCTCCGGTTCATCGAACGGCGCGGGGACGGCAACCGCTGCCAGTTTCGCGGCCTTCGGCCTCGCGGAAGAAACCTGGTCGAGCGGACGCGGGCCGGCCTCGAACAATGGCTTGTGTGCCTACACCCCTTCCCGTGGCGTGATCTCGGTACGCGGCAACTGGCCGTTGACCCCGACCATGGACGTTGTCGTGCCCTATGCCAGGACCATGGCCGACCTGCTCGAAGTGCTCGACGTGGTGGTGGCGGAAGATCCCGATACCCGTGGCGATCTGTGGCGGATGCAACCCTGGGTGCCGATTCCGAGCGTGACCTCGGTGCGTCCCGCGTCCTATGCCGCGTTGGCCGCCAGTAGCGATGCACTCGCCGGCAAGCGCTTCGGTGTGCCGCGCATGTTCATCAACGCCGACCCCGAAGCCGGCACCAGCGAAGCACCTGGGATCGGTGGTCCGACCGGGCAGCGAATCAACACCCGTGCTTCCGTGATCGATCTCTGGGAAGCCGCGCGCAAGGCGCTCGAAGCGGCGGGTGCCGAGGTGGTCGAGGTCGACTTCCCGCTGGTCTCCAATTGCGAAGGCGATCGCCCGGGTACGCCGACGGTGTTTACCCGTGGCCTGGTGTCCAAGGAGTTCCTGCATCATGAGTTGTGGGACCTGTCGGCCTGGGCGTTCGATGATTTCCTGCGGGCCAACGGCGATCCCGCGTTGAACCGCCTGGTGGATGTGGACGGACCGAAGATTTTCCCGCACGACCCGGGCACCCTGCCCAACCGCGAAGGCGATCTGGCCGCCGGCATGGACGAGTACGTGCGGATGGCCGAGCGTGGCATTACCCCGTGGAACGAGATCAGCACCGTGCCGGACGGATTGCGCGGGCTCGAACAGACCCGCCGCATCGACCTTGAGGAGTGGATGGATCGCCTGGGGCTCGACGCGGTGCTCTTCCCGACGGTGGCCGACGTCGGCCCGGCGGATGCCGATGTCAATCCGCAGTCGGCGGATATCGCCTGGAGCAACGGCATCTGGGTCGCCAACGGCAACCTCGCCATCCGCCACCTGGGTGTGCCCACGGTCACGGTGCCGATGGGCGTCATGGCGGATATCGGCATGCCTGTCGGCCTGACCTTTGCCGGTCGTGCGTATGACGATTCAGCGCTGCTTCACCTGGCTTCGGCGTTTGAGTCGACTGGGGCGAAGCGCTTGATACCGCCGCGCACTCCGGCATTGGTGGCAGGCAAATAAATAGCCGCCAGGGTGGGATTGGGGCCATACAGGCTTGTCATCCTTGCCAAGGATGGCAAGTCGGTCACACTCAAGCCCTCCGCGTGGCGCAATAGGCCACAATGAGCTGAGTGACGGCGACCACAATCGCCCGATCCGCTTCAGGAGAGGTAAACAATCGAAATTGCACCTCCGGCAAATCCGGCAACCCTTGTTCCCCCCCAAGCACCACCAGTCCTTGTCCCAGTTGGCTGAGTGTCATGGGCGCTACCGCGAATCCCGCAAGCGCCGCCGCCCGCAATCCAGCAGCGCTGCTGCATAACATCACCGTGCGGTGGGCGATCCCCGCCTGAGCCAGACTCGTCAGCGCTACCTCGCGATAAGGGCACGGCTCGGGGAACAGGGCCAGCGGCAACGGCGTCGGTAACTGGGTGACGGCTTGCGCCGACCACGCCCATACCAGCGGCTCTTGCCACAGCAGCAGCCCCGCCTCGCTGGTTTCGCATAGAGAACCGATAACCAACTCCAGATGACCTTGCTTCATCAGGTGCAGCAACGTGCCAGGAATGCCCACCTGCACGTCGATCTCCATGCCCGGGTACTGCGCCGCGAAATCCTGAAAAGTGCGCAGTAACCGCGACTCGACAAAATCCTCGGACACGCCGA
Organism: Pseudomonas batumici; assembly: GCF_000820515.1. Lineage (GTDB taxonomy): Bacteria > Pseudomonadota > Gammaproteobacteria > Pseudomonadales > Pseudomonadaceae > Aquipseudomonas > Aquipseudomonas batumici. Next base: position 32,312 of record NZ_JXDG01000033.1, read on the forward strand.
TCCGCAGCCGTCCGTGAAACGGCGTGCGCGTCAGTTCTGCCCAGGCATCACGGTTCAGCACAAGGATCATGCGCGCATAAGAGACCAAGCGTTCGCCATCGGGAGTCAGTTGCTGGGAGCGGGTGGTGCGGGTCAACAGGGGTTTACCAATCTGCTCTTCCAATCGCCGCACGTGGCCACTGACAGCAGATTGAGTGAGGTGCAGCTTCTGAGCTGCACGGCTGAAACCTTCTTCATCGACGACAGCGACAAATGTCTTGAGCAACTGGGTATCGAACATAGTTTTATACGTGATCAATTCTGTATGAATTTACGATTTATATTTCAAATTAAACTATGTTGCAATGCTCTCACCAACCAGTCGCCCATCACTCGAGGCCTGTCATGACCACTCTTCTCCATATTGAATGTTCTCCACGCAAGCAGCGTTCGGCTTCCCTGGAAGTCGCGCGCAGCTTCATCACGCGCTATGAAGAAAACACTCCAGACAGCGAAATCATCACTCTCGACCTTTGGAGCATGGTTTTGCCGGAATTCGATGAACTGGCAATGGAGGCCAAATACGCCGGACTCAATGGCACACCCTTGACCCCCGCACAAGAAGACACCTGGAACACCTTGAAAGACTTGGCAAGTCACCTGCACCGCGCGGATGTGCTGGTGATGTCGGTACCGCTGTGGAATTTCAGTATCCCGTACAAACTCAAGCACTTCATCGACCTGGTATCACAGAAAGATATCCTGTTCAGCTTTGACGCGGAGCGTGGCCTGGAAGGCATGCTGCTCAACAAAACCGCTGTGGTGATGTACGCCCGTGGCCTGGATTATTCGGCACAGTCGATCACGCCGGCAACGCGCTTCGACTTTCAGAAGCCCTATGTTGAAGCCTGGCTGAAATTTGTCGGCGTGACGAATGTGCACTCGGTGATTGTGGAGAAAACCATCTTGGGGGAAGACGTTGATCTCGGCGCGCGTGAGGCCGCGACTCAGCAGGCCAGGAAATTGGCCGATAGCATTTGTCGTTGACTCTTCAGGGGGGCCCAGGCTGGGATTTCGCAGCCACTGGCAGGTCACAAGCGTTGTGCCTGCCAAGGACTCTCCTATAGAGATTCGGGGTTCAGGCCGCGTTGACGCTTAACGGACATGCGCTTCAAAAAACTCAAGCGCCCTTTCGTTAAGCTGTTTGTGAACGGCAACGCGGTCGAATCCCTTGGCATCGACGCAGAGTTCCGGCGCCTCCTGCTTCAACGGCGCGGGACACGGGGCGAGAAAGGCAAAATGCGCGGCGTCGGGAACAAGGTGGAACTGCGGTTTCTGGGGCAGTGCGTTGGCGAGTGCGGGAAGGGTTTCAGGTAGCACACCATCGCCGCCAAACTGCGAAGCCCAAATCTGAATCGGTGCTTTCACATTCGTCAGGTTGACTGGGCTGGGAAACGCGTTGAACGGATCCGCCAAGACAAAGGCCTTGATCCGTGCATCACGGGTCAACGGCTGGGTGGGGACCTCTTTGTTGCGCAGTTGTTGGCAAATGGGCAGTGCCAGATCCGGACAAGGGATATTGGCGTTGAGGAAGTCCGGGTTACCGCCGGCCAGTACGAGACCTGTGTAGCCACCGCGTGAAAACCCAAAGAATCCTATCCGTTGCGGATCGATCCTGGCGGCGTCCGGTGCGGCGCCCAGCATGTAATCGATCAAGCGCTTGATATCGGTCGGACGTTCAACGAATGCGGAAAGATCGTCCGCGTGGCCCATATCGGAAAAGGTATCCCCCGGATGGTTGATAGCCGCCACGATGAAGCCAGCATCGGCCAGTGTTTCGGCAAGGTCATGATGGCCAAGGAAAGAGCCACCGTGACCATGGGAAATCACCACCAGGGGGCGTTTGTCACCCACGGTCGGACAATCGCGCCGCCCCATCAAAACAAAGGGCCCTATCGGCACTTCCTGTGCAGCCTCAGCGCAGGGTGTCCACATAATGGCCTTCAAGGCCGGACCGTTGGCATCGGATGGAATCTGAACCATCTTTATTCCGGCTGCCTGCGCCGTCACCGCAGACAAGCAGAGCGATACCGCCAAGGTAAGTTTTCTTAGGTAGTTTCCATAAGCGAACATTTTGTTTTTTCCTTCCCTGAATGCCGGCCTGCCAAGGACTAGGCAAGCCTCTCCCACATCTGAACCAGCCCCACCAAATGGACGACACCAAAACCTATACAAACTAGCGAACTGATCACAACGAACCGGTTACTGCGTCCAGTGTCGGCCAGCATAAAGGCGCCCACCAAGCCACGCAGCAGGTAGATCACGGTAATAGCGCACAACGCTGGGCGCAGCAGCGGCAATGGGTCAATCACGGTAGCCCCCGCCAAAGCATAGGCCGCCCAAACCAGCAGGACCAACGCGATGAGGCTGGTCACCACGGCCGGGAAAACTTTTCCCTCCTCCGCCGCGCGGGCGAAGCGCTCGCCCGCACCGAAAAGTCGGTACCACGCGGCCCCCACAAGGATGACGCCGAAATGTAGCGCAGCCGCCAGTGCATTGAGCACTGCCGCGACCATCAGTGCCAGATTGTATTCATCAGCCATGAATCATTCCCCTCTCCTTAAGATACTACGCAAGCCTCCCCCACATCTGAACCAGCCCCACCAAATGGGTGACGCCATAACCTATATAAGCGACTGAAGTGATCACGACGAACCGGTTGCTTCGTCCACTGCCGGCCAGCATAAAGGCCCCCGCCAAGCCACGCAGCAGGTAGATCACGGTAATAGCGCACAACGCTGGGCGCAGCAGCGGCAAGGGGCTGATCACGCCAGCCCCCGCCAGGGCATAGGCCACCCCGACCAGCAGGACCAGGGCAATAGCGCTCGTCACCACGGCCGGGAAAGCTCTTCCGACCTCGGCCGCGCGGGCGAAACGCTCCCTCGCACCGAAAAGCCGATACCACGTCGGCCCCACAAGGATAGTGCCGATATGGTGCACCGCCGCCAGTGCATTGAGTGCTGCAGCGATCATAAACGCCAGATTGTATTCAGTAGCCATGAATGATTCCTTCCTGGTGTTCGCTCTGCATCCTGTGCATCGCGAATCGTACCGCTAGCCGGAGAGAGACGGATCTTCACCCATGGTCGCTGTATGGCGCGCCTTTATGCAATCTGTGTCTAACATTCTTCTCCTGGCCGCCCTAGCATCAACCGCTCCGTTCAGGTGCATACGATGAAAGAGATTCCCGGCGACATCGATTTTTCAGGCTTGGCGGTCCGTCGACTAGGGCCGGATGACCTCGAGATCATCTGCTTGCACCGCGAAGCGATGTTCCTTGAGGCGGGAGGAGATCCGGCGGAGTTACGGGTGATGACCGAACACTTCCGGCCCTGGCTGCACCAGCGCTTATCCGATGGCCGCTACTACGGTTTTGCGCTGATGGACAGAGGTCAGCCTGTGGCTGCGATAGGTCTGATGAATATCGACTGGCCACCTCATCCGTCCCATCCGACCTTGGACCAGCGCGGCTATGTGCTAAACGTTTTCGTCGAACCCGCTTACCGGCGCCGGGGCCTGGCTTCAGCCCTGATGAAGTTGGCTGAAGCCGAGTTTGCCCAGCGAGGAATGAGCTTTGCCGTGCTACACGCGACCAAGGCCGGCAAACCGGTGTATGAAGGGCTGGGCTGGGCGGCGACTTCTGAAATGGCGAAAACCCTTTCGTGATTTGACTTCCTGTCTCAAGAGACTGAATGGGAACGAATGGCTATCGGTTGAAACGTTCGGCCAAGCTGTGCAGGTACTCGGCCATGCGTTCAAGGTCCTGACTGATCTCGGCGCCTTGCTTGGCCTGCCCGGCGCTGTGATCGCACAATTGTGCAATGCGCGTGATCTGTTGATTGATATCTTCAGCCACGTGGCTTTGCTCTTCCGATGCCGAAGCCATCTGCTGGCTCATTCCCATGATCCGGCTGACGGCCTCACTGATGCCGACAAGCGCCGACTGAACCGCCTCGACACTCTGCACACTGTCGCGGGAAATCTGCTCCCCCCTGTTCGCCGTCGATACCGCACGCTCGGTACCGGTCTGCAGCGAAGCGATGATTCCATGGATCTGCTCGGTTGACGTCCGTGTACGTTGCGCCAGAGAGCGCACCTCGTCGGCGACCACCGCAAAGCCCCGCCCCTGCTCACCCGCCCGGGCGGCTTCAATGGCGGCATTGAGCGCCAGCAAGTTGGTCTGTTCGGCAATGGCGGTGATGACATCCACCACGCTGCCTATCGATTGGGTCTCGGTCGCCAGCGCATTGACGGCCTGGCCGATTTCACTGACGGCCTGGCTCATGTTTCCCATGGCCGCCAGGCTCTGCTGAGCCAGATCACTGCCCTGCCGAGCCAACTGGTCAGCTTCGGACGCGGCATGCGCGGTGCTCTGTACATTCTGCGTGACCTCCTGAATCGTTGCGGCCATCTGCGAAATCGCGGTGGCTGACTGATCGGTTTCGCTGCGCTGACGGTCGAGCGACTGCGCTTGCGAACCGGACAGTTCGGATGACTGCGCCGCCCTGTCCTTGACATTGACTCCGGCATCGACCAGTCGGGTCAGCGCCGTCTGCAAGCGCGCTTCCTCACTGAGCATGGCCATGTCCAGTTGTCCCTGGGCGCCGAGATTGTCGCTATAGGTGAGCGCCACCAATGGGCTGGTAAACGCTTTCGGATGCTCGGCCAGGGTGCGCTCGATGATTCTACGTTGATGCCGGTCCATCAAGTACCCGGCAGCCAGGAGGCTTGCCAGCAGAATCGCCAGAGCTGCGGATTGTGGCAGCCAGAGAGAACCCACTACGGATAGCCCCGCCGCCATCAGCAATGGCCAGCCGAATTGAAGTGGCTGAAGAATGCGCGTACTCAACGCAACCGCCGCCTTGCCGGCCCGTAGCCGCGCATAGAGTGCCGTGGCTCGGCGAATCTGGTCGCGGCTCGGCAACGAGCGAACCGATTCATAACCACTGAGGCGACCGTCTTCATAGATGGCCGTGACATAGGCGCTGACCCAATAGAAATCGCCATTCTTCGAGCGATTCTTGACGACGCCCATCCAGGGCTTGCCTTGCTTGATGGTCTCCCACATGTGGCCGAATACCGCCGGCGGCATATCCGGGTGGCGAACCAGGTTATGGGGCTGACCAATCAGCTCCTCATGGGTGAACCCGCTGATGGCTACAAATGCGTCGTTGCAGTAGGTGATACGGCTGTCGAGATCGGTCGTGGAGATCAACCGTTGCTCGCTGGGGAACGTTCTTTCGTGCTCGGTAACAGGCAGATTCATACGCATACAAGGCAATCCATGTCCGGATTTTTATCGGGTTTAATGCACCAGATTGGAGCAATATCATAGAGCCATCATCTGAGGATTTATAAGGCATTACAATTAGGGGAGCCCCTCATACGACTAAGGGGATGGCCTGTTTGTATCTAGGGGGGCTGTCGTCGACTAGACTCCTCGCATCGGCCCCAATCGTGGAGTCCTCCGATGATCAGCAAGAACACGATTTGTCTCTGGTACGACGGCACCGCCCTGGAGGCCGCGACGTTTTACGCCGAGACCTTCCCGGGCAGCGCGGTGAGCGCTGTCCACCGTGCACCTGGCGACTACCCTGCGGGCAAGCAAGGCGATGTCCTGACCGTCGAGTTCACGGTGCTCGGCCTCCCTTGTCTCGGCCTGAACGGTGGGCCGGCGTTCAAGCATAACGAGGCGTTCTCATTCCAGGTGGCAACCGACGACCAGGCTGAAACGGACCGCTTGTGGAATGCGATTGTCGGCAACGGCGGCCAGGAAAGCGCCTGCGGCTGGTGCAAGGACAAGTGGGGACTGTCGTGGCAGATCACGCCACGAGCCTTGACGGCCGCGGTCGCCAGTCCTGATCGAGCGGCGGCCAAGCGTGCATTCGATGCCATGATGGGCATGAGAAAGATCGACATCGCGGCGATCGAAGCGGCGCTGAAGGGTTAACCCGCGTGGTTTGGGGCCGGGCGTTTGGATAGGGAGGCAATCCGAACTATGCTGAACGCTCATGCCCCGCCTGGAGCCCGTCATGAGCGTTCGCCGTATCGTTGCCAACCTGGCCAGCAACCACCCCGCCGAAGTCGCCGCCTTTTATCGCAAGCTGTTCGATATCACGCCGCTGATGGACCACGGCTGGATCATCACCCTGGCCTCCGACAGCCACGCCCACGCCCAACTGAGCATTGCCAGCGAAGGCGGCTCCGGCGCACCGGTACCGAACCTTTCCATCGAAGTGGACAACCTCGACGAAGTCTTCGAGCGCGCGCAACGCGCCGGCTACCAGATCCTCTACCCGCTGACCCTCGAACCCTGGGGAGTGCGGCGCTTCTTCGTGCTTGACCCACTGGGCACGCTGATCAACGTACTGCAACACACAGACTGAACCTCATAACATCCGACGCAGCACCGAACGCCCTCGAAGCTGGTGTTGCAACACAGCGGCCAGGTGCAGCGCCACCAGCGCAGCCAGCAGGGTGCAGAGCAGATGATGCAGTTGTTGAACTTCTGCCAGGGCTGGCAGGGAGTGAAGCAGTTGCGGCAACGGCATGATCCCAAGCAACAGCACAGGATGGTTCATCATCATCACGCCGGTCAGCAATACGCCGCTCACACTGAGATAGATCAGGATGTGGGCCAGCCTGGCGATGCTTTTCTGCAGATCCCGGGTACCCGCCGCCGGTTCGGACGACGTGGTCAGGTATAACCACAGGCGCCAGGCAAACAGCGGAATGAACAGCGAGGTCAGTTGTGGATTGACGCTTTCTACCCACTGGCGAACCGGGTGATTGACGGGAAGCAAGGTCACACCGAAGCCGCTCAACGTGGCCCAGAGGATCACCAGCGCGGAGATCCAATGCAGGTAGATACGGGCGGTGGTGTAGGGCCTGGGGGGTGATTGCAGGACGGGGTGGACCATAAATCGTGCGATAACCTTGAGTAAGAAGGATTTACATTTAGATTTGCGGCGCCACGGTACTACCAGGCTCTCCGCTCTGCAAGCACTTGGCCACCTCGCACACCCCATGGACGGGTGCTTTTGTCGCCTGCCCAGGGGGGTGAGTCGGCTACCCTCTAGCCCATAAGATCGTCAGGATCTAACCTCTTCTCTGAAGTCCGTTGCGGAAAAAGGGACCATGACCTCATCAATCTCTGCGAACGATCCCGTTACGGTAAAGCTGCTCGAAGATGTGCGGGCGTGCGAAATCTGCGCCGAATTCCTCCCCTTGGGGCCGCGCCCGGTCTTGCAAATGCACGGCAGTGCAAAGATCTTGATCGCCGGGCAGGCGCCCGGAAGCAAGGTGCACAAGACCGGCATTCCCTTTGACGACCCCAGCGGTGACCGTCTGCGGGACTGGATGGGGATCGACAGGGCAACCTTCTACGATGAAACGCGAATTGCCATCTTGCCGATGGGCTTCTGCTATCCGGGCAAGGGCAAATCCGGCGACTTGCCGCCGCGTCCGGAATGCGCGGCAACGTGGCGGGCGAAGTTGCTGGCGCGCATGCCGGACATCCAGTTGACGCTGGTCATCGGGCAGTACGCGCAAAACTGGCATCTGCACGATAGCGCCAAAGCGAGCCTTACCGAGACGGTGCAGGCTTGGCAGGAATATTGGCCAAACGTACTCCCCCTGCCCCACCCAAGTCCGCGCAATAACATCTGGCTGAAGCGCAACGCCTGGTTTGAAACGCAGGTGCTGCCGGCATTGCGAGCACGGGTCGAGAGGATTCTGTCGTCATAGTGTTGGTCAGCAAGGCTGAAGCCCGCTGGGCCAATCACGCTTATCGTTAGCAAGGTGGGTTTCACCTATCAGTAATGGAATCCCCCTCGCCACAATCGGTAATAATCCCGACCTTGTCGCTGTACAACCTGAGCACTAGTCTTCGGTGGTCGCCGCTTATTCGGCGACCGGGCTTGGAAACCCGAAGACATAGCGCACAGGCGCCAACCAGTTACAATTGCCGGCGTTTTTTTCGTCCGCAACTTTGTCAATGGCGGCTGTGCGCGGGAGGATTTCGATCCTGCCGGGTCCTATGTCCCCGGTTTCCAACCTGCGTACAGCTGCCACCCCTTCGCTTGGAACGAACGTGGCGGCTCTCACTTAGACGTAGGAGCTATGCACATGCACGTACTTGCTTCGCTCGACCTTCACTTCTCGGATACCTGCGTAATCGCCGGAGGTATTCAATGAATGATCATTCCCCCATCAAGACCCTCGGCGTCATTACCTTCGCCTCCTGCGGCTCGGGTGATCAGCAGTTGTTCCGAGTCAACCCCGATGTCCCGATCAAGGACGCCATGGAGCACGCCTCTAACCTGTTTTACTGCGCCAAGCACTTGGCCCTGGATGCTGCCATGGAGACAGATGGAAAGCGTTATGCCTGGGCCTCCCACTACCTTTGCGAGATGGGCAAAGCAGTGGTCGATGACCTGAACCAGAGAATGTTGTCTGGTCAAAAGGCCTAGGCAGGGGCAGCTACTGGCGGATCGCAATTGCCGGTCCGCACAAACCTGCTGTTGTAGGAGCAAGCTTGCTCGCGATGGACGTCAACGATGACGCGGAATGTCTGATGCACTGCGGCATTTTCACGCTCATCGCGAGCAAGACTGATCTAACATGGCAATAACGGAAAACGAATCCATTCCAAACCTTCTGGCCAGGGCCTTGGCCATGCTCGGTGGAACGCAGAGGTACTGCGCTTATCTATTCCTCAACCGACGCGGTAAGACGCCGCCCGCCCCTGAAAACCCTTAGTCGTCGACTCCTGCTCTCCTCTGATGTCTCTCCCACTGCAGCAATCGGCCAAAAGCGGACAGTCCACTTACCAAATTATTCTAGAAAGCATTATGAGATTGTGATGTTCTAGGGAGACAGGGATTATTCAGACTGCCGTGCAGTTGAACGAGAGGGAGCTTATGGGTACGGTCACAAAGCAAATCCAGAACGCTGCTGAGTCAATTTTTCGGAATATCGAATTGCTTGCTGACCAGCGGGCACTGCTCTCGCAGAACGTACTCGCCCAGCTCCGGAACCTAGTAGAGGGCGTAGCAGTTCGTCTTCACACGGGCTCGCCCGACGCCGAGTTTAACTACGCTGCGGTTGAAGCTGGGCTGGCCTTCGTCAAGAGTAATGGAAAGCTTAACTTCCTCGGCAGATTCCACAAACTGATCCAGCAAAGTGCCTCTCACTACACACTGGACGGGGACGCTTCCGAGCGTTTGATGCTCAAATACTATGAGTACCTCTGCCGCATCCGAAGCTTGCTTCAAGATAGCTGTGAGCTGGCCGTACTGGCAAACCTTGAGGATTTTCCGGTTGACCTCGATCCTTCTCTCCGTGAGTACCACGAGAAGATCGCTGAACGAATTGAGCTGGCTCACTCATCCCCGCCGGATAACGGCCCTCGGGATCGATACTACATCCATAAAACGCGTCCTTTTTTCATCTTCGGGCGGATTTGCTACGAAGCTACTCTCTATCGTGCTGTAAACAAGGTGAGCAAGTTCGACCGTATCATCGCCTTCACTGATATCGATATGACCGATAAGTATGCGGCTATGTTGACGCTTCGACGAGACTCGATTGAAGTACTAGGCCAGATGATGCCGATCACCATCATCAGCGAGTGGGAAGTTTCAATTCGCCCGTGTGAGTTCGACAATTTCGCACGTCTCTTGGGCTTCGTCTCAAAAGTCCGCACCACCTCGAATGAGTACCGTTACTTGATGCATCGGCTGACGGCTGGCTCAGGCAGCTTGCTTGACCTTCTTGATATCTCTGACGACAGATATGCTGCGGCTAGGGCCGATGCCACGGCTGAGGGCGCGCAGCCCCTGATCTTCCCTGTACTAGATAGAGCGCGTTTGATCGTGAGATCACATGCACCAGGCCACAATGCCCTCCGATATCTCATGCTGCGGATGCAGAACCAGATACTCAAATCGCAGTACGACCGAGACGGCTGCCGCCTTCTTTCTGGACTGAAACTTCCATACCGGTGCATTCCCTTTGACACCATGCCGTTTTGTACCTCGTTGTCTTCCCACAATCCTCGGTACTGGGACCTTATCGAAAGCCTTGATACGACTGGAAGGGGCCACGAACTGCTTGCTCGACGCGTGAAGAACAACGTAGAACGTCAGGGAAACCTTTACACGCCCGTGGCTGACCTTGAAGCGTTCGGAGACGTCAATGGATTGATCTCGACCTACAACGCGAAGCTCTACTACAAGCATACGGAACGCTATCTCCTGCTCGACAGGGGGCACGTCTTTGTCCGTGGGTATGAGAACGAAACTGTCTCCATTGTTGAGCAGCTTCAGGGATACGCATCGTCAAAAATTGAGGGCTTCACTCAGGCCGTCGAGCGCTGGCTCGATGAAACACCTGGTCGCATCGACGACCCTATAAAGAAGAACGCCCTCAAGCAGTTGTTCAGCCAGTCGCGCGTCGCACTAATCTATGGGGCAGCCGGCACTGGCAAATCAACGATGGTTGACCACATCGCTCACTATTTCAACGATAAGGATAAACTCTTCCTAGCGCACACAAATCCAGCGATCGACAACCTAAAACGTAAGGTCACCGCGCAGAACGCCGACTTCCGGACAATCAGCAGTCAGATTGGCAAAAAGACCTCTGCCACGGAGTACGACCTTCTCGTTATCGACGAATGCAGCACCGTCAGCAACGCAGATCTCATCAAGGTACTGGAGAAAACCTCCTTCAAACTGCTTGTATTGGTTGGCGACGTTTACCAGATCGAGTCGATCCAGTTCGGCAATTGGTTCGAGATCATTCGATCATTCATTCCAAGTACGGCGGTTTTCGAGCTGACAACTCCCTTCAGAACCAAGAACGACTCACTGTTAGGCTTCTGGAATAAAGTTCGCGCCATTGAAGATGATCTCTCCGAGGTCATGGCCCGCAACGGATATTCCAGTGTACTCGACAAGACGCTATTCGAGCCTCAGGGGCAGGACGAGATCATCCTGTGTCTGAACTACGACGGCCTCTATGGAATCAACAACATCAACCGATTTTTGCAAACCAGTAATCCTGGCGCGGCTACCATCTGGCGTGTCTCCACGTACAAGATTGGAGACCCAGTGCTCTTTCACGAGACCGAACGGTTCCGACCTGTGATCTATAACAACCTCAAGGGTCGCATCGTTGGCATCGACACCGTTCGTGGCCGGATCCAGTTTGACGTAGAGCTTGATCGAGCGCTCAGTGAGTTCGACGTAGATCATGATGAGCTTGAATGGATAGAGGGCTCGACCGTTCGCTTCTCTGTCTACGACTCCAATACCAGCGACGAAGACGATGATTCTCTGAACACCACTGTACCATTCCAAGTTGCTTACGCCGTGTCGATACACAAGGCTCAGGGCCTAGAATACGACTCCGTCAAAATCGTCATAACCGACGCCAACGAGGAAGACATTACTCACAGCATCTTTTACACAGCAATAACTCGGGCACGCGAGCATCTGCGAATATTCTGGACTCCCGAGACGCAGCAAAATGTTCTAGAGCGGATCAACCTCAGCGCGAACACAAAGGATGTCGCTATTCTCGCTGGCCGTCGCGGCCTTAGACCAGTGCGCAGATGAATTGTGAAGGGCCGCTATGGACCGATTTCTGCCCCTCACCACGGGCACAAAACGGCCAATAGCGGACTCTAATGCCCGCATTCGTGGCTGGATTGGAGTGCAGCGGAAACCAGTCCGAGAAAAATGTGCATAAGCACCTAATGATTAAGCTAAGGGAGGGCTTCAGCCAATCCCAGCGAACGAAGTTAGCGATTTTAACCAATTGCTATATATTGCCTATTAGTTCAGCCCTAACAATTCTCAAGGGATCTATCGTTATGCCATTAGAATTGAAACAAGTATTTGCCCTGTCCGCAGCCTCTACGGGCGGATCACCATCGACAATTGAATGAAGATACCAAAGCGCCAGCGACAACTCATGTTGCCCGGCCTCTCCTACGAAGGTGACAACATATGGCTTTGTTGTTGATCTGTATCGCATGACAAGTTTGTCATAATTTTCACCAAGTAAGGTTCCTGCGACATCCTCAATCATTTCCGGAACATCTATGTAGCTGTGATTAAATCCAGGAGCATGAATCGCTACCTCTTTAAAAAGGACAGCAAAAGGCCCTTCGTCAGCAGGGGTTTGTTTCCCTTGGATTGACATGCTGAATTGATTACTTCCTTTCCTCTCTATTCCAGAAGATAGAGAAATTAGAGCTGATTCTATCTCTTTCTTTATTGCGCTCTTAGGAAGAATTCCTCTTGTGTAGAAGGAGGCTATATCATTAGTTCTTGTGCCATGAAACCACATCGCTTCAATCTCTGACCTAGAGCTTCCAAGTGCATCGCAAATCTTCTTGTAAATATATTCTTCCGGCTTATATGTGTGATCCTGATAAGGATTGAGTGGCTTTAGCAGTAAGGTAAGAGTCGTTTTGTCTGTATTCAAAATTTTACAGACAGTTGACCATGCTGTGTTTTGGTCGGAACAGTCTAAGATCATTTCCGCCTCCATGGATTTGGTCGCTATATAACGATTAGGCTAACGGGCACGGGACGGGCTTTAGCCCGTCCAAGTGAGAGGAGCAAACGATTTGAACCAATGTTATGTGCCAAAGCCAGTTTCTAAATTATGCCAGCTTCTTTTTGTAGCTTTTTAATATAATCACTTAAGGACTCATTAAAAACAGGGATGGTATCACTTACAAACCCCCAGTCAAAATTCAATAAGGCGCTACTCCAACCTACGCTATAAATAATCCCGTCCTCATCGAGCTTTTTATCACCATGCGTCATTATAAAGCTTTCTTGATCAAAGTGAGCACCGTGCTTGTTGCGGTATGCTTTGGCAGCCTCTATAAATTCATCAAACTTGACTTTGATATCGCCAGAAAACGCCTCTAAAATTATCTCATCGAGAATCGGCTCCCAAAATGGTTTCTTGTTGGTGGCAATAACCCCTGCTTTCCCATAGCCGTCATTAAAAATAGTGCAGAGTTTAATTATTATTTCTTCAGTTATTAGCTCGTCAATAAGCTGGATATCATGAATATCAGGAAATAAAGAACCATGTTCTTCTTCGAAACTATTCAATGCCTCCCCACCAAGTCGCAGGCCAGTTTTTAATCTTTTGCGCTCATTATCATATAATTCGGTAATATGCAGCGGCCTTCCAGTGTTGCAGAAGCGATCAACTCGCTGCCTAAATGCCAGAAGATCAATAATTCTATTGAGGGCTATTTGCCACAAATATAACCTGCCAAGGGTTTCTTTCACTATTAGCACCACCTTTATTTAGTACTGATAACAAAATTGAAGCGACTTAACCTAGCTAGATACACACAACTATAAGTAGGCGACATTTATTGCGTAATTGCTTACGCCACATCTGTCGCAAAACCTTCCCTATCCATTCGTAACGCCTTGATCCCATTGAGCTAAACGCTTGAAACGAGCCAACTAGCTATTGAGCAGAAGCGACAAGACCTTCCCTGAGGCTACATAATCTTTGGATAGCGTGTCTATGGTCGGGTGTGGATTAAGCGCTCCGATCTGTGAATGTCCGCTCCTAGCCGATTTCTGCCCGTCGTGAGGGGCAGAAATCGACCCAAAGCTGCCCTTCATGGATAGCAGTGAACGGCCAGAAGCAGACGGTCGCCCCTGATAAATTCGCCCCATTTTGCTCTTTCAAGTGGTGCTCCTCTGCATTTATTTATGCAATTGGCACTTAAATTGCGCCGAAAGGTATCAGTTTGAGGAAAGGTATTACAAAGAATAGGCACCCTCTGGTAATAGTGTATAAAACAGGAATCAGAAATTTTTCCGGAGATTGCCTTTGGCGATTTGCTCCAAGATCTGCATGTAACGCTCAGGCGTTACTTTAGAGATTTCTAAGACGTTGGTGAAAACGGGTGGAAAATCTTTGCCAGGAACCTCGTATTTTGCGGAAACCTGCGTGATCAGTGCGTTGTAGAGGCTGATCAGTGTTGGGCAGCTAGCATATTGAGGAAACACACGGACCGCCTCGTCCAGAGAGTTGTACAGGGGGATGCTGTACATGTGGCCCGTGGTTTCCTCGATGTTGCCGTAGAATCTCGCTTGCGCGTCTTTGAGGAAGTGTTTGAGCAGGTGGGGGTCAAGCACAGGCACGCCATTGCGGGGATAGCCCGCATGAAACTGGCCGTTGATGATCACTAAGGGAAGAACCGTAATGTCATTACGGCCGATGAGTGACGGGTAGTGCACTGCGCAAAATTCTTGTAGATTTTCGCGGACCCGCTCTGCTTTTCGGCTGGCCTGAGTAGTTTTGTAATCTATTCCATTGTTATCGGACATCTCGTTGTGATAATCCAGCGGAGTGATAGGCGTGCGTCGGCTCCTGAGTTCGGCAATGACTATCAAGTTGCCAAAGGCAAACGTCAGATCAATTTCTTCATACTTTTTTGGCGCGTACCTAAATTTCAACGCCGCGGTCCAGCAGAGGTGCTCTGCTAGTATGGGGTTGTTTGATCGGCACTCTTGCAAAACGTTGAGAATGTCAAGTTCGAACAACTTGCCACGGCGTTTAGAGTTGGGGTCTATCCGCTTCAGCCAAGTGTCAAAATTTCGCCCCATACTAGCAGTCAGCAGGGCACTCACTGGAAAACATACATGCTCATCCAGAACCAGCAAGGGTTGGCTCCAAAGATCGTTTTGGATGATGCTGGCGTCATAGGAGAGGATCTCGATGACGATCCTTACGTCTTCTACAGTCATATTTGTGCAACGCACCAGGAGATCGATCAACTCGTCCAGCCGAATCCTTGGGGCAAAGTCCAGCAGCTCGTCCCACTGCCCCGGCGATGGCTTGGATAAAGCCGTCTCTTTAATCTGGACGGAAAGAACCGCTAGGTGAAACCAGACATTCAAAACATTGCGGATTGCCTGATCCTTGGCGTCGCTGGATGCCGAGTCCAGTAAGGGATGCAAGTGCTCGTCGATCATGTAGTGCGGTGCGGCGCGATGGTAGAAAGCCGACATCTGCGCCTCATCCGATAGATCCTGCCATGGAATGCAGGACAATACGTTACCAGGGCTCTGGTAGTGCAGATATTGACCTTCGTACAACAATGATTCAGCAATCAAGCGCCGGCTTTTCCAATCGCGGACGATTTGCATTGCATTGGTGGCGTTATGGTGATCCCGACGATATTTGGAGACGGCCTTGATCAAATGCGGGTCCGGTGTGGTGGAGGCCAGTACCACTCCATTTGGATGCGGAAAAAATCTGACCTCGCCGTAGAGCAGATCCTGCCAGATTCGCGAGAAGCTATGAAAAAGCTGGGCCATTGAGGTTTCATTCTCAAAGAACGTGAGCTTGTCCAGTTGATGCGGACGAGCTTCAGGAAAGACCCGGTCTAGGTCATCCCTATACTTTATTAATAGTTCCCAGAAAGGCCCGCATAAGCTATCGAGCCGATACGCGTTCAAGGTATTAGGATCAATCTCGACGCCGCCATTAGTAAGGGTGGACTTAAAGTCCAGATGCTGTTCCATCGCCGCGTCGGGCTGTCCCGCCATGAGCGCCATCTGTTCCTCGGAAATCCGGTAGAACGCGTGATTGGAGGCACCCAAGTGTGCTTGGATAAGTTCGTTCGCACTCAGCGGAGCTTCTCGGCTGAAAGTGAATTGCTGACGAGTATTTTGTACGCGCTGGAAATGCTCATTGAGCCAGTTAACACCATTGAGGAAACCCCGCTCCTCGTTTCCCGCGCCCCTAGTCCACTCATAGGCTTGAAGCCAGCTGGATATTTCGAACTTGTCCAGCATGGTTGGATGGGGGAGTTGTCGATCACGGGCTAGTTTCAACAGCGTTGTTTGGGGGTGGTTCATAGCGAGAAATCCCTGCCTCGATTGCTTGAAATGGTGTACCTCGCGGCTGATAGCGCAGCCAGACGATATTCCCTCGTACGGCTCACATCAAGCCATCCCTGCCTCCTCTGGCAACATTCCGGTAAAGCCGGGAGCACAAGCTTTTGAATGCCCCGGGTTTGCTATCGACCCGAAGCTGCCGTTCAGTAAGGGCAGCTAATGGCCGATTCTGTTGAAAAAGTAGCTCCCCTGTCTGGCCTGCGGCAAAATCTCTGCATTGGCCAGCAGGGAAGCACGCAGCATGATGGGACAGTTATCGAGTGGGCAGGAGCGCCTGTTTTACTCGTTCAACCTTGAAGATCACATCCCAGCCAATCACCTTCTGCGCAGCATTGATCAGTGCCTCGATCTGAGCGACCTGCGCCATTACCTCAACGATTTCTATAGCCCGATTGGGCGTCCTTCAATTGATCCTGAGCTGATGATTCGCATGCTGATCGTGGGCTATTGCTACGGCATTCGCTCAGAGCGGCGGCTGTGCGAAGAGGCCCATTTGAACCTGGCGTATCGCTGGTTCTGCCGGTTGAGCCTCGAAGATGAAGTCCCCAATCACTCGACCTTTTCCAAAAATCGACATGGCCGTTTTCGGGACAGCGATCTGTTTCGCTGGTTGTTCAATGAGGTGCTGCGTCGCTGTATGGAGGCAGGCTTGGTCAAGGGCGAGGGGTTTGCCGTGGACGCCAGCATCATCAAAGCGGATGCCAGTCGGCAGCGCGGCGTACCGGGAGATGAGCAGGTCAACTGGAGCGATCCGTCGCTGAGCACCCGCGCCGTGCGTGAGTACCTTGAGGCACTCGATGAGGAGGCTCTGGCCGAAACGCTACCGAAACGCCTATCGCTGACGGATCCTCAAGCCCGCTGGACCGCAGCTCCAGGTGGCCCAGCGTTCTACGCTTACTCCACCAATTATCTGATCGATACCGAGCACGGTGTCATCGTGGATGTGGAACCCACACCGGCTCATCGCACCGCCGAAGTCGAGAGCACCAAGACAATGATCGACCGCGTCGAAGCGCAGTTCGACATCAAGCCGGAACGCCTCATCGGCGACACCGCTTACGGTACGGCGCCAATGCTGGCCTGGATGGTGGAAGAAAAAGACATCGAGCCGCATGTGCCGGTGTGGGACAAAACCGAGCGCAAGAACGACAGTTTTTCGAGCACCGATTTCCACTGGGATGAAGAAACTGAGGAGTATCGGTGTCCAGCCGGCAACGCGTTGCGCAGCGAATGGCGAGCTTTCAAGAACGAGCGTTCGCACGTCACCAAAGCCAACACCATCATCTTCCGCTCCAGACAGACCGACTGCGCAACATGTCCGATGAAAGCCAAGTGCTGCCCGAACACTTCATTTCGCAAGATCGCTCGCAGCGTCCATGAAGCTGCTCGTGATGTGGCTCGGCGCATCGCCGCGACGCCGGAGTACGTGCGCTCTCGCCACGAACGTAAGAAGGTCGAAATGTTGTTTGCCCACCTCAAGCGCATCCTGAAATTGGATCGATTGCGACTACGTGGCATGAGTGGCGCGACCGATGAGTTCACGCTGGCGGCCTCGGTACAGAACCTGCGGCGATTGGCCAAACTTACGTCTCAAGGGCCGCCAGCAACGGGATAGGTGCGCCTGCACTAAGCAAAAAACCTCCAACTAACCCAATAACAGAGCAGCAAAGCTCAACGAAGGGCCGACAAACCACTCAGTGTGGTGAGTAGGTTCTCCGGTGGCGGTCGCGCCTGAACTCAGACGAGCTGAAAATCTGACTTTTTCAACAGAATCGGTCGAAAGCGGCCAACCAGCAGCTGAAAATCAAGCTGGTCACCCGCAAGCCAGACGATTGCCAATATGAATTCTCTTGATAGACCGCTTTCGGCCAGAAGCTACCCTTAATCACAGGCAGTATTCGGCCTAAGCGGCCATTTCGTGGTGATCAATTTCACCCTCTAGGAAGCCTATTCGGATGCACAACAAGCCTGGCCGAAATGATCCTTGCCCTTGCGGTAGCGGCCGCAAGCTCAAAAAATGTCATGGGTCCATCGACAATCTCGACATGGTGCTGAAGCTGAATGGACCGCGCATGCGCCAGGAGATGCAGATGACACTTGCTCGTCATGAAGCCCAAGAGTTTCAGAGGCGTGAGCAGCAGGGCCTCGGTAGGCCGATCATTTCCACTGAGTTCCATGATCACAGAATCATAGCCGTCGGTCAGGCGATACATTTCTCACAGAAGTGGAAAACGTTTCACGACTTCCTGAACGACTACCCGAAGATCGTCTTAGGTAGAGAATGGTGGACGTCAGAGGGAAGCAAGCCTCCAAAAGAGCGACACCGTATTCTCACCTGGGCGGTCCGCAGCTATGAGCACTCGAAAGCTCACATGGAACAGATGGGGACAGGTGTTCCTCAGCCGATGACGGGGGCTATTGGTGCCTATATGCGCTTCGCATATGACCTTTACAGCCTGAAGCACGCCATCGAGGTCCAGAAGCTGCTTATCGACCGAATCAAATGCCCCGAGAACTTCCCCGGCGCGTTGTATGAGGTGCGGGTCGCCGCCGCCCTGCTCCGGGCAGGCTTCAGCCTGCAGCCCCAAGATGAAACTGACAGACGTACTACTCACGTTGAGTTCATCGCTACGGACACTAAGTCCGGTGCGATCTACGCCGTTGAGGCCAAGCGACGAGAAGGGGCGCGGATGAAAATCAACAGACAAATGAATCGCGCTTTGAGCAAAAAGTCGGATCATCCTCGCATTGTTTTCATTGACACAAACGACGGACGCCTGGAACTGGGCAGAGGCCAGCCTAATCCTGTAGCGCTTGTGGAGGCTGAAAACCTCTTAAAGCTATATGAGCGAGATCCTACTGGGCAAAAGCTTCCGCAGGCATATGTCATAGTCACCTACGATCCAGAGGAGCATCACCTTGATGCCATTGATCTGCCTTCCGGAGTGCTGCTATGGGGCTTCCACCTCGAAGATCTTCACCCCGGGCTGAAAAACCTGCTTCAACAGGTCAAAATCAGGCGTCGGCATGCGCCAGTCTTTGCGCTGCTGGAGTCCATGCAGAAGCACCGGCGCATTCCCGCTACGTTCGATGGAGAGGCCGAGTCGTTCTCTGGTGGAGTTCCCAAGGCACGGCTACAGGTTGGTCAGCGGATGGAGGTACCAGGACCTAACGGAACGCAGATCGAGGCGACGCTAGAGAATTGCGTCGTCATGCCGAAGTCGAGAGAGGCATTTTGTGTCGCTTGCAGCGACGATCAACAGCGCTTCATAGTCAAGATTCCGTTGACGGATGATGAACTAAAGGCCCACGCCCAGCACCCTAAGACCTTCTTTGGAGTTATTGATAGGAATGCTGGCCGCTCTTGTCCGAAGACTGACTTGGACTGGTTCGACTTCCTCTGGGAAACATACTCGAGCAGCACAAAAGAAAAACTGATCGAGCTCATGGACCATGCGCCTGACGTTGAACGATTGAAGGAGATGACCCAAGAGGACTTGGCCGACGAATATTGCGCTCGAATGGCAAGCGCAATGATGGAAGCGCATATGGAAAAGATGTGACCCATTCTCCGGCTCTAGCCCCGCAAAATTCTAGTGCCTGAGGACGACGAGCGTCATCGCCCTTGAATAAGCTTGGAATGCTCCCACGAATCGGCTCATCCTATTTCTCACAACGATTGAACGACCGCTTTCCGCATTCGAGATTGTGCCTCCAAATGTCCGCACCGGGTCGAAAGCGCTCTCCCATGCCGGCTCCGCCCACCAGGCTGCAGTGAAATCAAGCTAATCTCTAGCAAGCCAGATGATGGGCAATATGAAATCAACAACCCAATTGTGGCATTAGTGATACCAATATGTCACCATCACTTAGTCCGGGATATCTTCCCCCCTGCTCAAGTTCGGATGCATTGATATGGATGACGCGCTAATTGAAAAGTTGTTGTATATGGGAGAGGGAGTAAGCCTAGATTATAAACAGCAACAGTATGTGGTTAATGGAAAGGACCTTAAGGCCAAATCAGAGTTGCTCAAAGACATTTTGGCCTTTGCTAACGCCTGGCGCTCAGAGGATGCGCACATTTTGATAGGCGTTAGCAACTCACGTGAAGTCATAGGTCTAGATCATGACCCTGACGACTCACGACTACAGCAGTTCATAAATAGCAAGACCAACCACCCTATTGATTTCTCGTATCGCTCCCTTACTTACAAGGGAGTAAAATTGGGTCTTTTTACTATCCCTCAGCAATTGCGCCCTGTTTACTCAAATAGCGATTATGGCATCGTTACTGCCCACACAGTATATGTTCGTCGCGGGTCATCAACAGCAAACGCGGACCCGACAGAAATCGCCCGAATGGGAATCGCTCAATTAAATCCATCAAATAATTTAGTGCGCAAACCAGAACTAGACATAAAGTTAGTTTCGGACGACGATGAAAACATTGATTTTTTGAGTTTCAAATACGTAAAACTCAAACTACTGGATTATCCAGACTACAAATCCCTCCCGGAGAGGCCCAGCGCTTACTCTATGCCCTCGCTACATTTTGACAATGAAAATTATTACAGGGATCTCGCATCTTATTATAAAAAAAGACTCGGCCTATTTAAGCTTCAACTATGCATCACCAACTCCGGCAGTGGTTACGCTGATGACGTTCGCATCTATGCAGAATTGACCGGCTGGAAAAATGGCAACGTACTCCTTGGCACAGAACTAGATACCCTCCCAGAAAAGTCACTCTCACCAGGGCGCATTCGCTATGAAGGAGTCACCGCGACTGATCCTTCAGTCGACATATTTCCAAAAAAAGACAAAACAATTATACTTTTTCATGTCGGAAAAATACATAGCGGAGAAAGCGTATTGACTTCCGCCGTCTTTCTTGACTCCCCGCCTACCGAACTGGAGTGTATTTTCATAAAAATATTATCAGATCAATTGCCTGCACCTAAGGAAATTACAATTCCGGCCACAATTGTATTCAATGAGGTTGATCTAACCTTTGAGATATTAAAAAAAGGATTGAAGTGAAGCCGTGTTTGACCAAAAGGTGACAGATTTATTTTCTCAGTTGCCTAATATCGACGTTTGCTGGATTTCTGCGACACCAAATAAACCCGTCCCCTTTTCGGGGACGTTGCGGCATGTTATGCCATCTAGTCCGCACTCGGAAAAATTCACCTGAGGAAAACTATGACAGACGATGAATTTGAAACGTTTCTAGTAATGGTGATGGACGAACTGTTACTGAAACAAGCGAAGCTAAACCGGATTTATGCACTTGGAGAGATGGCGCGCTGGTGGTTCGAGCAAGGCACTGGCACAGTCCAATTCTTCGATAACAGTGACAGGCTGGTAGTCGAGGCAGAAGTCGTGAGCATAGGAAGCTTCTCGATCAAAACGTGTAGTTGGAAATGGGCATGGAGCAATCCCTCGATTGAGCCTGCATTACGCCAAGCAGCGCTCCCGCTGAAGCAACTCCAAGCCATTACGGGGCTTGATCTATTCGGGAACGAACAGGCATTTTCAATTCAAGACGAAACGATGGCATGGGAGCTGGCAGCCTCGGCGGTTCATTACTTAAAGGCCGCAGGGTGCTACCGGGCACCAACTTCTTCTGAGGGCCCCAACACCTATCTGGCAATCACGTCTATAAAGGTTCTTGGCGACTGAAGTCTTTGGTTAGCTGCCTATCGCCAGGGGCCGCTATGGGTCGATTGCACCCTTTGTTCTCTATTTGTGGCGTTGCTGACAAAAAGTAGATAATTTGATGAGCCCGGTCAGCGGGATTATCACTCAAATTTCAAAACAAGGAAGTGCAATGGGCGTCCCACTCCCCCTCTGGCTCATTCTCACGGGCGTGACCGCTTACGTTGCGAGTACACGCGGGCGATCAGGGCCAAGATGGTTTGCAATCGGGCTTTTCCTTCCCGGCGTAGCCCTGATCGCCGTGTTGTTAATGCCACGGCTGGCAAAGACCGGTGTTGACGCTCTAGTGCACGAAGTTCTGCGCCCCTGCCCTGCCTGCACCCAAACCATCAAAGCTGCAGCCTCACGATGTAAGCGCTGCGGAGCCGAAGTGGAGCCTATCGCCCTGAGAAATCGCAGCGGCTGGGTAGCACGTATTACTGCCCATACCGATGAGGAATTTGAACGGATGGCTGCACAGATGACGCTAATGGACATACCAACAATTCTCGATGAAGCGCCCCACGTTTTCGCAGGCCCGTTTGAAGAAAAGGCCGAGGCGCAGAACATGCTCAAATACCTGAAGTCCAACCATGACCTGGATGGACTGGTGACCTGGCGGTCAGTGACTAGGTAACAATACACACTCCCATCATCGCGCCTGACCTGTCTGCATACTTTGCTTACATGGAAACCGCAACACGCATAGCTAAGCAGGAAAAGCAGACTTGGGTCTAGCAGAAAACGACCCAAAGCTGCCTCTCAGAGAGCTAAAACTGAGGTTGCCACTCGTCAAACAGAGTCCAGCCATGGCAAATGCAGTCAAAGTCTTTTGCCGTAAAAAATAATACAAGTTCCTCTGGGTCAAATTTTTTATACAGCCAGTGTCCAGAAACAGGGCCTCTCGTTATCACGTATTCCAAACGGTACTTTTGAATAGCTCCAGAACTGAAGGAGACTGAATTCAACTCAAATCTGGCACCTTGGTTGAGCGCCCATAGCTTTCCAATAAGAATATCATCAAGTACCACCTCTTCAGCTGTATCCATCAGATGCCGTGTATGAAGTTTTTTTTGAAGCCTAACGCTTCTGGGCATAGATCAACCTACCTATAAACAGTCCGAGCATTGGCAGAATAATACTGGAACGCGGAGATGACCACCTTGGGTCGACTCCCGCCCGTCGTGACAGGCAGACGGGCGGCCAGCAGCATCAATATCGTGGTCTGTCCCCGATTGCTCGTCGAGACTTGATTGCGCCAGACAGAGTAGGATTTGGGGCGTGTAAACCGCCCCGTGCCGATCGCCCTCACCCCCATGTTTTTCCGAGCGCGTCCAGACCGGCTCTTTGCAAGTCCTGCGGATTCATGGCAAGACGGAACTTGCAGGTCGCCTCGAAGTTGAGAAAGAAAGGTTCTGCAAAACTGGGGATTTCAGATGAGTCTTGTACGTTGATCAGGAAAATCCCGCCGCGCATTCCCTCCTGCTCGGTGAAGTAGGCAGTCTCCGGTTTGATGCTCTCCAGGATACGCCCCATGATTTCGCCGATCTTCCCGGATCTGACGAGAGCGTTGAAGGGTTCATTCGGGAACTCGACCATCAGTAGCATTTTCATCATTCGATACTCTATTCAAATGGCAGCCTCATCTCCCTACCTTTGCTCCTGACGCTCATGCCGTCAGGACTGCATTCAACCGTTCCTGCGGTGTGTTAAGCATAGCGAAGCATGAGTTGACGTTCGTCCGGGGCTACGGACGGTCATCAAGCTGCCGTTCGCCATCTACCCAGGCTTTCAGCATCCTCGAAATTGCTGACAAGCACACAGGTAAGGAAGAAATGATGCAGAAGGAAGCTCACTGGAAACGCCGCCTTCTGACCCGCGACAGCGGCTTGAACGGAAACTGAAAGGGTCGCAATCATCAATCGATAGCTGACGGGGCTGGAAGGCTGCTGGCCGGATAGCGACGGCCTACGACCGTCGAAAAGCGGGACACCCATTAGCCGGTCTCAAGTCAAGGTTACAAGCCACCGCCCCTCAGCCTCTCCGCCCTGTGCGACCGCGTGGTAGTGGCCAGCGTGTCTCCGATGCTCCACCCAGGCTGCGTGCAGATAAGGCCTACCCCAGGCCGGCAACCCAATCGGTCGTGGACTGCCAACCCAACGGGGCTAGCCATTCACTGATCAGCAATGCAGATGTTTATTCACGAGAATTGATCATTTGTGGCTGGGTCAGTTGCTTTCCTGCTTTGGACACGTCCAGTACAAATACATCAATCAATCCCATCATTTCATGTGGGAGAGCAGACTCAATACGATCTTTCAGCTCCTGAGCACTTGCTAATCCATGTGTTTTGCGGCCAGCAACTTTCTCGCCTTGACCGAACCAGAGAACGAGAAAAATACCTTGTTGCTCAGCATCTGGATGAATGGAGTAGCGCTCATTCAATTGATCCTGAGCAGCGGTATACAGCTCTTTATGCCATTGACCCTTGACTTCTGTGACGAGTAGCTTTCTTTTACCGCCAATCATTTTGGTTACGGTAAAATCGCTCCGATTAGAGTCTTTTAGCTGATGTTCCGGTGTTACAGAAATACCTTGGGGCTCAAGCCTCAGATGTAGGCGCTCAGCAATAATTAGCGTTGCGGGCACTTCGCCCAGTCGCTCTTCTTTGTCATAAAAAAGATTTCCCGTGTTGAACTCGCCGCCATCTATAGCCTTCTGAAAGCCATGAAGCTCTTCTATGACTAGTTGGCGCAAACCCTCCACAGTGACAACGGCACCATTATCCAAGAGACTCACGACTTCTATCGGGGTTGGTGCTACAAAATCTCTAAGTGCTCTTTTTCTTAGCTGACTACTGTGAATACTACTTAAATCTTTATACATATCTTCGAAACGATAGTCTGCAAGAAGATGCTCAAGAATCGGCAGAGCGTCATCAGAATCAAAGGAATTTAACGACCAAACCAAGTCTTTAAGAAAACGATACGCGTTTTCTTCTTTTGGACTTTCTGTACCCCAATGGCTTGGCAAATCGACTCTAGGCCACTGGCTAATAAAAGCGTTCAAGATCGCCTCAATTTTTACAGCTGATAAGCTTGGCCAAGATGAGTGGTGGAGGTGACTAAACCGACCAGATCGCTCATTTAAAGCAAGAACAGTATCTCTGTCGGCTTGAAGCCACTCCCACTGCGACTCTGAGATATCGCTGACAAAATATAAAGCCCGCACAAACCAAAATTTCCTTCTCTGATTGAGGTCTTCATTTTCGTTGGCATCAATGTCCGCTGATATTAAGCCACGGCAGCGCTCATGAATAACTTCTACCAAAGCATCAGGATTTGAAAACTGTGCGGAAATATCAAAGAGCGTATCAAGCGCCCCGAGCGTCAGGTTGTCAAAACGCCTCAACCACTCAATGGAAAGCCCTGAGCGCAAATGGCTGAATACGTCGTCACTACGTAGCAACCAAATATCAGGGCACTGACACTCGGCAGATGCCAGCTGTGGCTCTATGTACCTCCTTAAAAAATCTTCGACACTTGCATGATCAGAAAAGACTCGCCTATCTACTTCGCGTTTGAGCGCGTCTTTCTCATCTTTAGTGACAGCACTGTAATTGACATTAATAGTTGCCCGCAATGACTTTAAAAGCTGAGAATCAACCTCATCCAAGCTATGCTTTAGGCGCATGATTTCTAGGCATGAGGCGAACAGGATCGGCTCCGCCAAATAGCTCTTTGAGGTGCATCTCAATTCCGCGAGCTTTAATAAATCTGGTACATAAGGAGTTATGAAGGCAAGACAATTTCTCAACCCGATTCGGACAATAGACTCATCGCCAAATTCATCTTTAATTTTATCCGGATGCATCAACACAAGATCTGCGAACCGGACAAGACAACCCCAGTGACGACCGGATTCAACAAGCTCCCGATTTTCTTGTACATATTTGATGCTCTCGGCGTGAAAGTTTTGTTGCTTACGCCTGTTACGGCCTATTTTTCGGAGCAAACGCGGCATACCATGAAGGCGTTCTAATTGCATCGCCGATCTGTTAGTTTTAACCCATTCTCGCATAAATTCAGGCTTCGCCAGCGCATGACCGCGCAGATGTCGCCGAAAGTTATCCAGACCCCGAGCCTCTCTATTATCGTGTTTTTGGTGGTAAGGAATAAAACTTGCCCACAAGATAGGATTATCAGTTTTGAACGCCAAGTCTGCCAAGAATTTGGTATCTTCACTGTATAAGCCAAGACCAGAGTGAGAATGAAAATCAAACTTACGAACTTTGGTTTCAAAGATGACGTCACGATCTACTAATCCTCCGAACACGTGAGCAATCAATCCTTGACGCAGCTCAGTATCTTCCTGCAATACCTGAACTGCTCTGCTTTGGCTTGCGGATTTTTTTTGATGGAAGTCTAAATTTTCAATCCATTTCCAAACAAGGCATGGATTATAAGGAGTTGGTGCCAATTCAAAAAAACGATCCAGCATTGACCCAATGATTTTGCTGACTCCTGTCCTGCATCCGCATTCGTAGCATTCTTTACCGCAAGTGCATACTAAGTCGACGCATAGCTCATCCAATAACCACTCGATTATTTCTAGATCTAAAGTCTCGATCAGACGCTTCACGAAATAACGCGTGCCTACCGTACGATCATAATGGTCATATCCACGTGAATAAAGACCGGCACAAGAACGATAAAATGCTAAATGAACGGAATGGTCAAATGTATCTGAATACCGCGACCCAATAATTTCGGCTGCAACTCGCAGAGAGACCTGAGTTGCTTCACCAATAAGAATCATTACATTGGATAAATGATCATGACTGGCTATCTCGAGCAAGCTCTTACTCACAAGCAACCGAGTACTTTCCGATTCCTCTGGCGCCAGGAGTATTTGCTGCAACTCATTCTCCAGCTGTTCGACAGCCTTCGAACCTACCAAAAGCTCTAGGATAAGATCACGGAGATGCCCTTCATTACCAAACTCCAAAATAGGCCGGATCTCATCCATCACATCTTGGGTGAAAAACCCAGCGACACTGAATCGTCTCCAAAAGTCCCCCCTTCGAAAATAAGGATCTTTAGATTCGACATATTTTAATCGACTTATCAGCAGACGTTTTGACGAGGACTCAAGCTGGGAAGGATCACCGTTTGCTAGCACGGCATACGGATCGAGCTGAATCGTAGCCTCCTCAATACCCCTATTTCCTAACGATGCCATCCATCCAAGAAGGCCGCGCAATTCATCCCGCACTGTAGAGTTAGGTGCAATGATTGGCAGACATTTTGAAAGTGTGAGAGGATCTAATGGATCCACTATTCTCTTCGTCAGGTAGTCCGCTGCACAGTACTCCGCGACAACTTTGTGAACTGGATGATGCTGACCCAATAAATCGCCAGGCCTGAAGAGTCTGGTAGCCAAGATGTTAGCAGACGGCTTATCTTTACCGGACAGAGATCCCAGGAGCGGATATATGCGACTTTCATCCGCTTCGCTTGTGGCTATCCCTTCTGCGCCGGATAGCAACACCTTAGCAAAAACCTCCGATCCGAAAGAAATTTTATCAGCAATCGGGACCGCATTATGGTTGTTGGAAACTTTCGGATTTACCTCCCTTGCTAATCGCTCCACCGCTAGTGAAAAAATTGACCGCTTATCAGCGAAATGCCTACCGCTCTCGAGGTATGCGTCTGCGAACAGTATTAGAAACTGAGGATTTGGAAGCAAGGCATCCAAGTCGAATCTGGCGACTTCAGAGCGGAAAGCTGAAAAATCCTCCCCTTCTACATGATGGTCGAATATGGCTCGCTGCTCATCTTCGTCGAACTCACATAGCTTAACTACCAGAGGCTCGTGCGCCAGAAAATCCGCAAAAGCGTGGGTGGCTGCATTATCCCATTCGCTTGAGCGGCTTGAAATAATTACATGCGTCGGATTCACATCGCTTGCGTTAGCGAGAAGCCTATTGATGCCCGTGTGATCAATTTTTGCCAGTTCATCGAATGCATCAATCACAAGCGCAGAATTTTGTGCTGCCCTCCCTCGGTAGCTGAATACATTTGCGCTGACAGACAAGACACCTAGCTGTTCAGCTAGACTTTTCAAAAGTGCGGTTTTACCACCTCCGGGCTCTGACAGAACAACCACATAGTTCGAAGCGAGAAGCAACTCACCCTCAGTATACGTTTTGTCGTTAGCCGATAGTCTGCGTGGTAAGTAGAGAGTCGAGCTCATAGTGGCGAGATACGCTCCGTTGAATCGCACCAGTTGTACTGGTGACCATGGTGGAGCGGTGAGGTGTGCCCGCGCTCGTCTGCCAACGAGATTACGACATTTCTCGGCAAGCGGGAGAGAGTTTTTTCAAGCCAGAGCTGGTCCCTAGCCTCATCCCCAAAAAATACTCAGAGAGGTGCAGGACATTGCTCGTGCCCAAAATAAGCAATCACACTGTAACTGTCAGCCACATGTCGCTTGTCTGTCGCGCCTAGCTGAGGCTCTGGCAAAGCTTTAACGTTAAGCAATCTAAATCACCTTTACCTTCATGGATGCGGTGAACCGCTGCAATGGGCCAATTGCAGACCGTGGCGAGGGGCAGATACCGGCCAGAAGCCGGCGCTGCTGGTATCGGGATCTCAACAACCTAGCCACTCCCCACGATTCACGCTTACCATACCCCCAACTCGTATTACCGCGGCTGCTGAACCCGGTACTCACGAGGAAATGACCATGGAAAGAACCCGCGCCTGGAGACGCGCACAGGCCCTTGAACGCCGTGATGACAAGGCGGTTCGTCCGCTGACATTCAAGCCGGAAAAGAACTGGAAGCTGATGTACACCCGGGCCGACAAGCTTGTCAGGGCACGCCAGCTCGGCATGAGCTATCCCATCCGCACCACCCGCCAATGGTTGGATCAAGAGTGACAAACCTCCTGTTCGTCTGCAGTCGTAACCAATGGCGTAGCCCCACGGCGGAAACGATCTGGCGCCGCCGTCCCGGCTTCAATGCCCGCTCGGCGGGCACAAGCCCGAACGCACGCAGACCCATCGGCCCGGCGGATATTCGCTGGGCCGATGTCATCTTTGTCATGGAACGCAAACACCTGAATCGCCTGCAGGCCGAGTATGCCCGCCTGCTTGAACACAAGCGGATTCACTCTCTGGATATTCCCGACGACTTTCGCTACATGGATCCTGAGCTGGTGGACATGCTCGAAGACGCAGTGAAGCCCTATCTCACACCCTAGGTTTCGTGCGCAAACCTCTGCCATCATTCAAGAACTGACAAGTCGAGTAGAAAATATGAATCGTCGTAAAAAAATAAATCAGTTATTAAAGGCTCACGCCAAAAAGGCCAGCGCCAAATTGGCACCGAAAAGTAAGCCTAAATACATTAGTAAAGCTGACCGATTGAAGCTGGCGGCTGAACCCAGCCCAGACTCAATCATTTCCCCTGAGAGCTGATCGTGACGTTTGACACCAGATGCCCCAATGTCAAGCTCTATCCGTCCCGAGCGGCGTAAACTTGGCAGCTGAGCATCGCTGCATATTTGTTTTCCTACCGAGCGTTATAACTGCAGTCCATGAATGTTTTACTGGAGGTGAGCAATGCAAGGTAGAGTGCTTAACGTTGTGGGATTGATTATCGGCCTATGCGTCGTAAACGTAGCCAATGCCGAAAATCAGAATTTCGTGCATCCGGGAATGTTGAGTACGAACGACGATTTTGCTCGTGCCAAGAGGCTCGTTACCAGCAAGACATCACCTGCGATCGACAGCTGGAATCTTCTGGAAAAAAGTCCGTACGCAGCCGCCAATTACGCACCTAATCCAGTTGATCGAGTAGTACGGGGCAACCCATCATGGGGCAAAGACAATTACGCATCGCTGTTCCGAGATGCGGCAGCTGCTTATCAGTTGGCCGTTCGCTGGAAAATCTCTGGAAATATCGACTACGCGAATGCCTCGATCAGAGTGCTTGATGCCTGGGCAGACAAACTGACCGATGTGATAGGCACAAGCGATAAATACTTGGCGTCCGGCATCTACGGTTATGAACTGGCCAATGCGGCAGAAATCATGCGGACTTATCCAGGATGGAAAAAATTTCCTCAATTTCAAGGCATGATGCTCAAGGTTTTCTACCCGATGAACCATGACTTCATAACCAAGCATAATGGATATGGAGAAGCTGGACTGCATTATTGGGCAAATTGGGATTTGGTCAATCTTGCTTCGATGATGGCCATCGGCATCTTGACGGATCGTCACGATATTTATAAAGAATCCATGAATTATGTGCTTCATGGACTGGGAAATGGCGCATTCAACAATGCAATGTGGGCTGTTTATCCCGGCACTGGAAAGGAAGTGGGTCTGGCTCAAGTTCAGGAAAGCGGACGTGATCAGGGGCACTCCACATTAGACATCGCGATAATCGGGGTGATTTGCCAGATGGCGTGGAGCCAGGGCGATGATTTGTTCAGCTTCAATCACAACCTCGCATTAAAAGCCAGTGAGTATGTTGCAAAATACAATCTGCTTTATGATGTTCCATGGACAAACTACACCACCAGCGATGGGTCGATCCAAACTCAGATCTCTTCCGGCAGTCGCGGCAGCACCCGTCCAATGTGGACCTTGATTTACAATCACTACGCCGGAATCAAACATCTGGAAGCCCCCTATACGAAAAAAATGATGGACAACTTTGGTCCTGAGGCGGGTGCCTACGGGTCTAACAGTGGAGGTTTTGACCAGTTGGGCTATGGATCGCTGTTGTTCACTAACTATCAGGAAGCGGCAGCTGGAAAACGCTGACGTTGATGGCCTACAACTTCGCCAGGCACCTGAAGCCTGGCGAAGCCGTACACCTTCAGGTGATCGATGAAGCCTGGACTCAAAACCCAGGCCGTTTCACAATCAATCCGCACCCTCTCACTCCTGGACCGGGCACCTAGGCTTCGTGCCAATGGCTGCTGAGTCCAGTTCAGACTCGATCATTTCGCCTGAGAGCTGATCATGCGAAAAGCGGGACACCCATTGGCCTCTCAAGCTCGCGGGCCGAGCCAGTCCCGGACGAGCCGAGCAACCTGCCTCCGGCGCTCGATCATCACCATATGCCCTTCGCCCGGCAGCGCATGATGGGTGACCGACGGCACCCACGCGGACGTTTCGCGCGCCGCCTCGGCGAAGATTGTGTCGGCAGCGCCACCGACGATCAACGTATCTGCGCGGATCTGACGGGGCCACGGCGAACTGTCGCGTGCATCATCACGCAGTGCGCGTAGAGTGCGGGCAATGGCGCCCCCTGCGTTGACCGATGACGCCATGTGACGTCGTCGGCCCAGCAGCGCGGCGCGCAGTAGCATGTTGCGCCAACCCGCGCGGAAGCATCCGGACATTGTTTCGAGCAGGCGTACGAATTCGAGGCGGGTCGCGTGAATGATTTGCCGCTCGACGAGCCGGCAGCCGTCCGGGGCCAGGCGATGCGCACTCGAGACCAGCACGAGTCGTGAGACGAGCTCCGGGTGGGTGGCCGCGAGTCGCGCCGCGACGACGCCGCCGAACGAGATGCCGATGAGCGTCGTGCACCGCCAATGCATCGCGATGCCGCACGCGACATGCTCGACGATGTCCGTGAGCCGGTATTGCGCGCCGGGCTTGTCAGGATATCCGAGCAGTACGAACGGCGTGTCGGCCGGCAGGATGCCGGCAACACGACGCAGGTCGCGCCGCAGTCGACGCGCGGTCGTCTTCGAGACGAACGCCTGCCCGCCGTTCAGTACGACGACCGCGGGCGGCCCGTCACCCACCTGCGCGGTCAGGATACCGCCGTCCAGCCGCATCGCTCGAACGGAACGAGCGCCGATCCGCAGCGCGTTCAGTTCGTCCAGTATGGGGTTCATGGGTTTCCTCCAATGAAAAAAGCGCCAGCATGAACGCTGACGCCCACGTGAGGGTCAAGCACCAGATACAGTATTACCATCGTCGACAAGGAGGGCTCCCTGACGTTGCAGCCAGGCAAGTATGTCGAGGCCGATCGGATGACCGGCTTGCAGAATCGGCTCGCCCAGCAGTGCCTGCAGCAGCTTGCCGCGCAGCGCGACGTCGCCGTGCGTCGTCCGCTCAAGCAGGGAGTGCCAACGGCTCACGAGCGAGGCGATATCTCCATTGTCAGCGCCGCAGGCAATCGCCAGCCTGACGTCTGCACCGAACGTGATCCATTCCGCCGACAGCGTCTTGTCGAGACGTTGGATTTCGTCGTCCGTCAGGTGACGTCGCCAGGCCGCCAGATGCAGACGGGTCGCCTGTTCGATGTAGGCGATCAGCGCATGATCGAGCCCTGCATGGTCGGGAGCCGGCACCGCGTCGTCATGCAACTGTCGCCAGCGCCGCGCGATGCCGATATCGCCATTCATCCATTGCATCGCGGCGGCCAGCCAGCGATACGCGAGTTTCTGCGCTTCGCCGGAATCGGGCAAGACTTGCCGATCCATGGCGTCGCGCACGTCCACAAACAATCTCGACAAGGTCGATTCCGTGTCCTTCCAGCGCGCGAGGATCGTCGCAATTTCGGCCGTGTCGAAACGCTCCCGATAGCGCTCGAGCAGCGCGAGCGTATCCGGCCAGTCCGCATCACGCCAGTTCAGACCGGAATCGGAGGCCGCTTGCAGCACGGCGAGCCGTTCGTTCAGGGTATTCAACCTTGTCAGTTCAGCGTCGATCGCGCGTCGGCTCTCGGCAATGACTTGCGTCAGGGCAACCTGCCGGTCGCGCAGCACCTGTGCGATCGCGTCGAGTGTCAGCCCCAGACCGCGCAGCGCCTGGATCGTCCTGATCGTCGACACGCTGCTTTCGTCGTACAACCGATAGCCCGACATAGAGCGGCCGATCGGCTTCAGGAGACCTGTCTGATCGTAGTAGTGCAGCGCGCGGACGGTAATGCCGCAACGCCGGGCAAGCATGCCAACCGTTAGCGGCATAGAGACCCCGTCGACAATAGAAGATATTGGAGGATACCCGTCGTAGCTGACGGCGGTTGCGGATTATCCCGTCGGACTACCGACCGTCAAGTCCCCACAAAGCAAGGTGACAAGAGAGAGATTGGTCCCAGGCAGCGGACCTGCCTCTCCTCCTCCCAGCCAATACACTGAAGGACCTGACGTCCGAACATGAATTTTTTGTCATCAACAGAAGTGACATAAAGCCATCATGCAATTTTGTTACAACCGCTGGCGTCCCCTCATAAGAGCCCGCCGCTGTGAACCTTCGTTTCGCCTTCCTCCGCAAGCCTTCCCACCGCCCCGCCCTGCTGCGTCGCCTGAGCATCGGCAAGCGCCTGCTGGCCAGTTTCGGCCTGTGTGCCCTGCTGCTGGCCGCCTTGGGTGGGGTGTGCCTGATGGCAATGCAGCACATTCGCCACGACGGCGAATTGATCGAGCAAGGACCGCTGTCGAGTATCGCCCAGGCTGACGCCATCGCCATCGACCTGGCCAAGATGCGCACCGAGGCAGCGCTGTTGCTGGTGTATGCCAACGACCCGGCCGAACTGGCCAACCGCAAGATCAACCTGCAACAGCTCAGCGGCGAGGTGGACCAGGGGTTCACCGAGTACCTGGCCAAGGTCCCGGAAGGAACAGAGCGCGACTCGATCAAGTTGCTGCAGGACGCTGCACAGCAGTTCGTCACCCTGTTCAAGCAGGCCATCGAGCTGGTCGAGCAGAAGCACATGAGCGAAGCCACCAACCTATCCAACAACGACCTGGCCAACCAGGGCTCGTTGATGGACATGCAGGTGCAATTGCTGCGTGAACTGAACAAGCAGACCACCGCGCAGGCCCTGGAAAACACCGCCAGTACCTTCCACAAAGTCCAACTGGTGCTGCCCGTTGTCATCGGCGTGGCGCTGGCCTTGATGCTGTTGCAGGCCTGGCGCCTGAGCGTCAGCATCACCCGGCCGCTGCGCCAGGCCTTGCAGGTGGCCAAGACCGTGGCCGCCGGCGACCTCAGCAAACAGGTGGTCGCCCATGGCCAGGACGAAGTGGCGCAACTGCTGCAGATGCTCGGGCACATGCGCGATCAGTTGCACGCGGTGATCCAGCAGATCGGTGGCGCCGTTGGCCGCCTGAACGCATCCACCCAGGAAATGGGCGCGATCATGCACGACAGCGCCCAGGACCTGCATCAGCAATACGGCGAGATCGAACACGCCGCCACCGCCGTCACCCAGATGAGCCAGGTGGTCGAGGAAGTGGCACGCAATGCGGTGGAGACTTCCAGCGAGTCACGCGGCTCGAGTACGGCCGTGCGCGAAGGCCAGCAGCAATTGGACGAGACCATGACCGATATCGGCGCCCTGGCCGATCAGGTCGAACAGGCCAGTCTGCGCGCCCAGGCCCTGGCGACGCAGACCCAGGGCATCAGCAAGGTGCTGGAAGTGATCCGCAGCGTGGCCGCCCAGACCAACCTGTTGGCACTCAATGCGGCCATCGAGGCGGCACGGGCCGGTGAGGCCGGGCGCGGTTTTGCCGTGGTGGCCGATGAAGTGCGCGGCCTGGCGCAACGCACCGATGCTTCGACGCGGGAAATCGAACAGATGATGGACGGCATTCATCAGGGCACCGGCCAGACGGTTCAGGCCCTGGCCGAAAGCGCCGCCCAGGCGGGCCGCACGCGCCAGCGCGCACAAGTGGCCAAGGACGCGCTGGGGAGCATTTCCAGGTCGGTGGCCGGCATTGACGAGCGCAACCTGGTGATCGCCACCGCCGCCGAGCAACAGGCCCTGGTGGCCCGTGAAGTGGACCGCAACCTGGTACGTATCCGCGACCTGTCCATGCAGACCGCCAGCGGCGCCGCGCAAACCAGCAGCGCCAGCCAGGAACTGGGACGCCTGGCGGTGGAGCTGGACGGCATGCTGGCGCGCTTTTCGCTGTGATGCCCGGTTCTTAGCCGGGCGGGACGCTCGGGCTCGGCACCCTGACCGGGATAACGCAGCGCTTCGGATGGCAGCCAAATTTTTACCGGGCCCCGGGCCGAATCCTGGCGCATTTCGGCCTGAGCCACCTATGCTCTGAACCAGGCAGTGCCCGGAAACATGACCTGGCGCTTCAGATGCCCTGCTACCGAAAAAACGACTTAATCCATGGAGGACGCCCCACTATGAACCTGTCCCGAAAACTGTTTATCAGCGTTGCGCTGACCGGCCTGCTGCTTGGCGGGTGCACCTCGAAAGTCACCGAGCGTGAGCAGTATTCCGGCTTCCTGTCCAACTACAACAACTTGCAGCAGGTCACCACCACCAGCGGCGAAACAGCCATGCGCTGGGTGAGCCCGTCCTGGAATCCAAATGCCTATGACACCGTGGCCTTCAACCAACTGGAGCTCTACCCGGCGCCACAGCCCAACGAGCGGGTTAGCCGGCAAACCCTGGACGAGTTGCAGAACTACATGACCCGCAATGCCAAAGGCGTGCTGGGCCAGAAGTATCGGGTTGTGTCGAGCGAAAACTCAGCGCCGGCTGGCTCAAGAACTTTGATCATGCGCGCGGCAATCACCGGGGTAAATGCCGAAAACAAAGGCATGAAGTGGTATGAAATCGTTCCGGTCGCCGCCGTCGTGGGAGGTGTTTCCGCTGTCACTGGCCATCGCGATCAGGACACCACACTGTTCATCGAGGCCGAGTTTATCGACGCCCGCAACAACCAGACCGTGGCCAAAGTCGTGCGCAAAGTCTTCGGCAATACACTGTCAAACGCCAGCCAGAACATCACCACCAAGGATTTCAAACTGGCGCTCGACAAGCTGGGCAATGATTTGCAGACTTTCATCAGATAACCAAAAAACGGCGAAGGAGGCATACGACAGCTCCTTCGCTCGGCTTCAACAGGGTCTCGCGGCACCCTGCACCGGATAACGTAGCGCTTCGACCACCAGGGAAAAGGCCAACGAAGCGTAGCGGCGATTCGGATAGTAGAGGTGATAGCCAGGGGAATACGGACACCACTCCTCCAGGACAGTGACGAGTCTTCCTTCGGCGATATGGGGGGCCACGATGTCTTCGGGCAGATAGGCCAGCCCGAGGCCGGACAACGCGGCATCCAGGCGCAGGGCCAGGCTGTTGAACGTCAGCTGCCCTTCGACCCGGACCTTGAGTTCATGCCCGTCCTTTTCGAAGTCCCAGGCAAAGAGGCTGCCATGGGTCGGAAAACGGATATTGATGCAGTTATGCGCGGTCAGCTCCTGCGGCATCAGTGGCTGGGCATGGCGGGCAAAGTAAGACGGCGCCCCGACCACCAGCCAGCGCAGATCAGGACTGATGCGGACCGCGATCATGTCCTTGGCGACCCTTTCGCCCAGTCGGACACCGGCGTCAAAACGCTCGGCAACGATATCGGTCAGGCCATGGTCCACGTTCACTTCAACGTTGATGTACGGATAATTCGGCAGAAGCTTCGCCAGTGCAGGCGCGAGAATCGAAGTCGCCGAGTGCTCGCTGGCGGTGATGCGGATCGTACCGACCGGCTTCTCGCGCTGTTCGGTCAAGGCGACCAGTTCCGACTCTATTTCCTCGAACCTGGGTTTTACCGTGAGCAACAGCCGCTCGCCGGCTTCCGTGGGGGAAACGCTTCGGGTCGTACGGGTCAGCAAGCGCAACCCCAGCCGCTCTTCAAGATTACGAATGGTCTGGCTGAGCGCCGACTGGGAAACCCCCAATCTTGCCGCTGCCTTGGTGAAGCTGCGCTCCGTCGCGACGATCACAAAGGCTGAGAGATCGTTGAAGTTTTCCTGATGCATTCATTAGTCCGTCTAATAGGTCCGTTCGGATTCTGCCGCCTAATCACAGACTGCTGCCCGCGCTACATTGATGAGTCATCTATCCGCTGTTTTCAATGTAGCGATCCGCATCCAGAAAAGGAAAAAACCATGACACAAGTTACCCATAAGGTCGTCGTGATCACCGGTGCCAGCAGCGGCCTGGGCGAAGCGACCGCGCGACTGCTGGCCTCACAAGGCGCCAGCGTCGTATTAGGCGCGCGGCGTGTCGAACGCATCCGGGCGCTGGCCGATGAACTGGTCGCCGCCGGCGGCAAGGCACTGGCGGTGCAAACCGATGTCACCGATGTCGAGCAGGTCAAATGGCTGGTGGAGGCCGCCGTGCAGGCCTATGGCCGGATCGACGTCATGATCAACAACGCCGGTCTCATGCCACATTCCTTGCTGGAACTGGGCAAGGTGGACGACTGGAACCGCACCATCGATGTAAACCTCAAGGGCGTGCTGTATGGCATTGCCGCCGCGCTTCCGTATATGAAGGCGCAGAAGAGCGGCCATATCATCAACGTCTCCTCGGTGGCGGGCCACAAGGTGCGCCCTGCCAGCGCGGTGTATGCGGCGACCAAGACCGCCGTGCGGGTGATCTCCGAGGGACTGCGCCAGGAGGTCAAGCCCTACAACATCCGCACCACCATCATCTCCCCCGGCGCCATCGCCACTGAACTGCCCGCCAGCATCACCGAACCCGATATGGCGAAAGGCATCGCGGCATACTATGAACAGTTCGCGATCCCCGCCGAGTCTTTCGCACGCATGGTGGCCTTCGCCATGGAGCAGCCGGAAGACGTGGACGTGAACGAAATCCTGTTCCGCCCTACCGCTCAGGAAGCCTGACGATATCGCCTGGTTTTCATGAGAACAAAGAGAATGGACACACCGCAGTCCATTCTCTTCACCTGTTCTTATTACACGAGAGGGTCGCTAAATTGTTTCGAGGTTAACGCTATTTCCCGTCGGTTATTAGACGATCAATGGGGCTAGGACTCATAAGTCAGGCTAATCAATAGCATCATCGACAAGAAGGCACTCGCCACTGGCGGGATCGGAGCACCACCCTGCCCTTGTGGCGGGCACGGTCCCGCTGAGGTCAGGGCGCAGCGCAGCGCCGAAGGCCGTTCCAGACAATAGGCGAAAGCAGCACCACGGCAATAAGAAACGCCACCTGAGACAAATAGAAAGACGCCAACCACTGCTGATTCAGCGCGACGTAGTAGGTGTTATGGGCAACGTCAGCCACGATAATGGCGGCGGTCAGGACAATGCCGGCCCTGGGCTTGATGAAAAGCAGCAGTGCGGCCAGCGGATCAAGGAGGGTCAGCGCGCCCCAGAACACGCGACTGGCCCAGTGCGCACTCTCCCCATACCCATAGTCCCAGAACAACCCATGCTGAAAATCGGCTCGCACGTGGTTGGCGGTGGCGACCAACAGACAGCACGCGAACAACACGCGGATAGCGAAGGACAATCTGGGCATAGCGTGATCCGCTTTGGGAAGTAAGCCCGACAGGATATCGGGCAATCACGCTACTTTCTCCAAGAATCGACAAGACATTACCCTGCCGGTCAAATCACCTTGCGACCTTCTACCGGATACCCAGGATCAGTAAAGCCATGGGTCGACGCGTGCCCAGGCACGACAAGGCCATCAACCAGCTTCTCGTCGTCCGGCCCCAGTTCCAACCCGAGTGCGTCCATGTAGCTGTCCCAATGCGCCTCGGTACGCGGACCGGCAATAGCCGCGCTGATCAGCGAGTTTTTCAACACCCAGGCGATCGCAAAGGCGACTGAGGTGGTGCCCCGCTCAGCCGCATGACGAGCAATGGTCTGGGCGATTTCCAATGACTCCGGCCGCCATTCGGTCTGCTGGATTCGCTTGTCGCCACGCCCTGCGCGAGTGTCCGCGGGTGGCGGTGCATCCGGCACATATTTGCCACTCAACACGCCACGCGCCAGCGGGCTGTAAGGCACCACGCCTAACCCATAATTGCCCGCCACCGGCAGTTGCTCGACTTCCGCCGTACGGTTGACGATGTTGTACAGCGGCTGGCTGACCACGGGCCGTTCGATGCCCAGTTGGTCGGCGATGCGGATCATTTCGGCAATGCGCCAGCCGTGGAAATTGGACACGCCGTAGTAACGGATCTTGCCTTGACGAATCAGGTCACCGACGGCACGAATCCCCTCCTCCATCGGCGCATCGGTCAGGGCACGGTGAAAATACAGGACGTCGATATAGTCGGTGCCCAGGCGCTTGAGGCTCGCCTCGACGGTTTGCATGATCCATTTGCGCGACTGTCCCTGCTCGTTCGGGCCGGCGGTCGCGGAGGATGGATAACCAAACTTGGTGGCCACCACCCAACGATCACGCTGCGCGGCGATGGCGCGACCCACCACCTCTTCGGAACGCCCGGCGTGATAGGCATCGGCCGTGTCGATAAAGTTGATGCCGCTGGCGGCGGCCTTGTCGATGATGCGTCGGGAAGTCGCTTCGTCGGTCTCGCCACCAAACATCATGGCACCCAGGCACAGGGGAGAAACTTTCAAGGCACTGCGGCCCAGATAACGGTCATTCATCGGTCACCTTCCATCAGCGTTGCAACAGGATGGCCGAGCCATTGCTCAAAACCGTGCCGTCATCCTAGTCACAGGCCGATTGATGATTAAGACCGAAAAGGTGGATGCGGTCATGAGTCCCTTTCATGAGTCTTCGCTGTGGCGCAAGGCGCCGATCACCAAGGCCAGCGCACGGGACGATTGCCGGCGACTGGGGTAGTAGAGGTGCAGTCCGGGAAAGGTCGGAAACCAATCTTCCAGTACCCATTGCAGACGGCCGGCGGCGACATGCGGCGCGGCGAGGTCTTGCGGAATAAACGCCAGCCCGCAGCCGCTGAGCGCCGCTTCGAGCATCTGATAGGAACTGTTGAAGGTCAGTTGCCCCTCCACCCGCACCTGCAGTTCGGTCTTGCCATTCTTCAGTTCCCAGGGATAACAGCCGCCGTGGGTGGGCAGGCGCAGGTTGATACAGTTGTGGTCGGCCAGGTCCTCGGGCTTCAGCGGTGCCGGGTGGGCTTGCAGGTAGGAC
Source organism: Pseudomonas batumici (assembly GCF_000820515.1). Classification (GTDB taxonomy): domain Bacteria; phylum Pseudomonadota; class Gammaproteobacteria; order Pseudomonadales; family Pseudomonadaceae; genus Aquipseudomonas; species Aquipseudomonas batumici. The sequence goes on from NZ_JXDG01000033.1 coordinate 71,939, forward strand.
GGCGCCGCAACGATGACCATGCGCAGGTCCGCCGCGATGCGTACCGCGATCATGTCCTGGGCAACCTGATCGCCCAGGCGTACGCCAATGTCGTAGCGCTCGGCGACGATGTCGGTCAGCCCGTAGTCGGTCATGATCTCGACCTTGATGTCGGGATACTGCGCTATCAACGGCGCCAGCCTCGGCCATAGCACGCTGTTGGCCGCGTAATCGGTGGCGGTGATGCGGATGGTGCCGCGCGGGCTGTCGCGCAATTCGGTGACCTCGGCCAAACCGGCGTCGATCTCCTCGAAGCGCGGTGCCAGGTTGTTGTACAGCCGTTCGCCCGCCTCGGTCGGCGCGACACTGCGCGTGGTGCGGGTCAGCAGGCGAACCCCGAGACGGGCCTCCAAGGCACGGATGGTGTGGCTAAGGGCCGATTGCGAGACGCCCATCTGGGCGGCGGCACGGGTGAAGCTGCGCTCGCGGGTGACGGCCAGAAACGCCAGCAGATCGTTGTAACTTTCCCGGGCCATTGATGAATTCCTGCCATGAATGGTTGGGGATTATAGCGCCATAACCCTCAGGCCATTCATGAGCACTGCTTATGACTCCATGCGGGTTAATGACCTTAATGAATCTATCCAGGTTTCTTAAGCTCTTGTCACTTGCCGCCAGGGCTGCCCGCGGCATTGCCTTTCATGGCCACTCATCCCAGGAGTCGACTCGATGAAACTGTTAGCCAGCGCATTCGCCACCTTGTGCTTCTCGGCCATGGTCGACGCCGACCAGGGCTTGTCTCGCCCCGATCCCAAGCCGTCTCCGGACGTGCTGGAAGTTGCGCCCCAGCTGTACAGCTACACGACCCAGTTGCTGTTCGGTGAAGTATGGAAACGCCAGGAACTCGCGCCCCGTGACCGCAGCCTGATCACCCTGGCCGCGCTGGTGTCCAATGGGCAGAGCGCGCAGCTCAGCGGACACGTCAAGCTGGGCCTCGACAATGGCGTGAAGCCGAGTGAGATCAGTGCGCTGATCACCCATCTGGCGTTCTATGGCGGTTGGCCGAATGCGATGTCGGCCGCCGCCGTGGCCCGGCAAGTGTTCACTGAACGCCAGATCCCCGCCGAGCAGATTATCCCGCCAACCACGGAGCCATTGACCCTGGAGCCGGTGGCCGAAGCCAAACGCCGGGCGCTGGTCGAGGCGAATGTGGGCGCGGTTGCGCCAGGGTTTGCGCACTACACCAATGACGTCCTGTTCGCCGACCTGTGGCGCCAGGCCGACCTGACACCCCGCGACCGTAGCCTGATCACCGTCGCCGCACTCATTGCCCAGGGCCAGGCCGCCCAACTGCCCTTCCACCTGAACCGGGCGATGGACAATGGCCTGACCCGGGCACAGGCCGCAGAAGTGCTGACCCACCTGGCGTTCTACGTGGGCTGGCCGAAAGCGATGTCAGCGGTGCCGGTGTTGAAGGAAGTGTTCGACACCCGGGACAAGCAAGGCTGATTGATGAATGGCCCTCACAAGGCAAAACAGATTTGGCCGGCTAATCAACCCATGACTCCCCCCCGTAATATTGATCGGGCTCAGGAACAGGATCTGCCGACCTCGGCGGGTTCAGTCAGACCTCACGGACGCCCCCACGGAGAAATGAACATGACAAAGGTCACAGTGGTTATTGGTGCCGGCTCCATCGGACAAGCCATCGCCCGGCGGGTCAGCGCGGGCAAGCACGTCCTGCTGGCGGACCTGCGGGAAGAGAACGCGGCAGCCGCGGCCAAGGTGCTCAGTGATGCCGGATTCGAGGTCACCACGACGAGTGTCGATGTCTCTTCACGGGCGTCGGTTCAGACATTGGTAAAGACCGCCACCGCCATCGGCGACATTACCGGCGTCATTCACGCCGCCGGGGTATCGCCCTCCCAAGCCCCTCCCGCGACGATCCTGCGGGTGGACCTTTATGGCACGGCGCTGGTGCTGGAAGCGTTCGGCAACGTGATCGCCAAGGGCGGCTCCGCCATCGTCATCGCCTCGCAATCCGGTCACCGTCTGCCCGCGTTGACGCCGGAGCAGAACAAGGCGCTGGCGCTGACACCCGCCGACGAACTGCTGGCGCTGCCGATGCTGCAACCCGACCAGGTAACGGACCCACTGAATGCATACCAGATCTCCAAGCGCGGCAACTCCCTGCGGGTCATGGCCGAAGCGGTGCGCTGGGGCAAACGCGGTGCGCGGGTCAACACCATCAGCCCGGGCATCATCTTTACCCCATTGGCCAGGGACGAGCTGTCGGGCCCACGGGGTGAAGGCTACCGGCGCATGATCGAGTCCTGTGCCGCGAAACGCGGCGGCACGCCCGACGAAGTCGGTGCGCTCGGCGCGCTGCTGATGGGGCCGGAAGGCACCTTCATCACCGGGAGTGATTTCCTGATGGATGGAGGGGTTACCGCGCAGTACTGGTTTGGGGAGCACTTTCAGTAAGTATCCTGGCCTCAGCCCGGCACCCGAGGCTCAGGACGCCGTCAGAAACTCGCGATACTGCTCCGCCGTCCGTTCCGGCCGCTCGACCATCGGCAGATGCCCCACCCCGTCCCAGCACTCCAGGCGCGCATGGGGAATGCCTGCGATCCAGGTTTGCGCGCTGGCCACGGGGACCATCCGGTCCTCACGCCCCCACAACAGCAAGGTCGGCACACGGACATTGTTCAGCCAGGGCTCCATGCGCGGACTGCCATGGAAATCGTCGAAGATTTCCGCAAGCTCCGAACGCCGCTTGATATAGGTGTTCGACTCCGCCGCCAGCAACACGCCCGGTATCCAGGGCGGCGAAGCCATGGTCATGGCAAAGAACCGATCGAACTCCGCCCGCGAGTGGATAAGAAAAGGGTTCTTGCCTTGATTGACCAACTCTTCCACTTCATTGGGCTGCGGCAGGTTGACGCCCACGGGGCCCATCAACGCCAGGGACAACACCCGTTCCGGGTAATGCGCCGCCAGCCAGGTGGCGACGTAGGCCCCCATGGAGCTGCCGACCGCATGCACCTTGTCGATGCCACTGGCGTCCAGCAGTTCGATCATGCGTTGCGCCTGGGCCCCGATGCTGTAGTCACCGCCCGGTTCGAAGCCGCTTTTGCCGTGCCCGGCCAGGTCGGGAATGATCACGGGGTGATCGGCAACGAAATAGCGCGCGAAACGTATCCAGAGGTTCTTGTCGGCACTGAAGCCGTGGATCATCAACAGGGGCGGCGTATTGCGACTGGCCCCGCCCTGGAAGGTCGCCAGGGTCATCCGCTCAATCGCCACCGGGATTTCCTTCAAGCGCGAGAGTCGCGCTTCCAGCCGCGTAATCAGGTCGAACAACAGCCCGCCCACACGTGGATAGGTCCACCATCCCCAAACGACGACAATGGCTATCAGGGCAAGGATCAAGAGCATCGGGGTTCCTCCGGAACGGGGTTCGCAAGACCGCTCTCCGCGCGGCCATTCGGGAAATACAAGCAGAACGGACTCAAGTCATCAAGAGCATCTGTTCCCGGAGACCGCGCCCCTTCTCGCGCAGCGGCTCAATAAACCCAGGGCAGCAGGCGCCAGGTGCGTGAACGATAAGCCTCGTATTCCTCGCCAAACTCGGCCTTGAGCAGGGCCTCCTCCGAGCGCATGCGCGCGATCAGCGGGATCAGCGTCAACGCCGTCAGCAACACCCCGACGCCGGAGCGGAAAGCCAGCGCCCAGCCCAGCGAGTTGACCAGCAGCCCGAGGTAGCTCGGGTTGCGCAGGGTTCGATAGATACCGGTCGTCACCAGCCGGTGCCCCGGCTGAATGGCCACCAGCCCGCTGAAACGCTTGCCCAGCACAAACACCGGCCACATCCGCAGCACGCCACCGACGATAAACAGCAGCACGCCGACCCAACGCATACCTTCACCACCAAAGGTCCACCAGCCCAGGCGATCCGTCCAGGGCGCCAGTACCACCAGCAGCAAGCCTAGGCCGCCTATGGCCGGGATCACCCAGCGATTGCCGCGATCCTCGCGCACGCCGGAGCTGAGATTGCCTTCGGTGAACAGCGCCGAGCCCGCCAACAGCAGGGTCACCACGGCGATCACCAGCAAGGGTGGCCGGGACATGAACGCCGTCCAGCCACCAAATGCCCACACTGCCAGCCCGAGATAGGCCAGCGTCGCCGCGATGCTGAAAAACGCCAAGCGCAGTGAGACTTTCATGCTGTCCTCGACATCGATAGAGCTAATGTTTTCAGTCTAGAAGCATCTCCGGCCTGATCGGAAATGATCACCCGCTCGGGCAATGGGAAGCCATCGCAGGACGAAAACGCTCTAGAACAAGGGTTCCGCGAAGTACCCGGAAAATCTACTTATTCTATAAAAGCATCAATAAATTCTTTTATATTCTTTTATTGTTTATTCGTGGACTGCAAGACTCGGCACCAGAATCATCCATCAAGTGTTGAGATCGCCATGAAAAAATTGACTGCCCTCACTGCCCTCACCCTCGCCGTCCTCTCGGGGTTGGCCCATGCCGACCGCCTGGAAGACATCAAGAAATCCGGCGTCTTGCGCGTCGCCTCGTTCGACAGCAACCCGCCTTTCGGCTTCATCGATGCCAAGAGCAAACAGATCGAAGGCCTGGACGTGGACTACGCCAAGGCCATCGCCGACAAGCTCGGGGTCAAGCTCCAGCTGCAACCGACCAACCCGGCCAACCGTGTACCGCTGCTGGTGGCCAACAAGGTGGACCTGGTCCTGGCCAACTTCACCATCACCCCGGAGCGCGCCGAACAGGTCAACTTCAGCATTCCCTACTTCAGTTCCGGCCAGCAGTTCATCGTCAAGAAAGGCACCCTCAAGTCCCAGGATGACCTGAACAAATGGCGAGTCGGCGTGGACAAGGGCACGGTCAACGAAGGTGTGCTGCGGGAGAAATTCCCGGGGGCGAAAGTCGTTGCCTACGACGACACCCCGTTCGCCTTCACCGCCTTGCGCAACGGCAACGTCCAGGCCATTACCCAGGACGGTCCGAAGCTGATCGGCCTGCTGGCCAACGTCCCGGACAAGGACAAGTACGAGGTTCCGCCCTTCACCATCTCCAATGACCTGATTGGCGTCGGCCTGCCCAAGGGCGAGGCCGCCCTGACCGAAGTGGTCAACCAGACGCTGGTGGAGCTGGAAAGCAAGGGCCAGGCGCAGAAGATCTACGACACCTGGTTCGGCCCGGACACCAAGACGCCGCTGACCCGCCTGTACAAGATCGGCGACAAGAGCTGATCGCCGACCCCGCCGCATACCCACGGCCCGCGCGGTTTTCCGCGCGGGCTCTTTGTATTCTGGATGGACACCGTGATTGATGTTTGGTGAATTACTGGGCCCGCAGTACCTGAAGTGGCTGTTCGATGGATTTCTCCTCACCCTGACCCTGTCTGTCGCGGTCTGCCTGATCGCCACCGGGCTCGGTTTCCTGGTCTGCCTGGCACGCCTGGGCAGCTCGCGCCTGGCGTCCTGGCCGGCACGAGCCTACCTGGCGTTGTTTCGCAACACGCCGCTGCTGGTACAGTTGTTCTTCTGGTATTTCGGCGTCAGCGCCCTGCTGCCTGAAGACCTGGTGAGCTGGCTGAACCTGCCCCATGAGCTGAACCTGGCCCGGCTGGACATCAGTTGGCCGTCCTTCGAGTTCATCGCCGGGTTCTGGGGACTGACGCTCTATACCTCGGCCTTTATCGCCGAAGAGTTTCGCGCCGGCGTCGCCTCGGTTCGCCCGCATCAGCGCGAGGCGGGCCTGGCCATGGGCCTGCGACCGGCGCAGGTCTGGCTTTATATCGTGTTGCCCCAGGCCCTGCGCACCGCCCTCGGGCCCTTGCTGGGGCAGTACATGAACGCGCTGAAGAACTCCTCGCTGACCATGGCCATCGGCCTCGCCGAGCTGTCCTACGCCTCGCGCCAGGTGGAGACCGAAACCTTCAAGACCTTCCAGTCCTTCGGTTTCGCCACCCTGCTCTACATCCTCGGCATCGCGCTGATCGAAGCGACCGGACAATGGATCCGCCAGACCAAACGTTATCGGCAGGGAGCCGCGTGAGCCATGGACTTTTCCGTTATCCGCGACAACCTCGACTACTTCCTGATCGGCGCCTATCCCGACGGCCCCCTGGGCGGCGCGGCCCTGACCCTGGTGCTGAGCGTGCTGTCCGGAATTGCCGCCGCAGTCCTGGGCCTGGTGCTGGGCATTGCCCTGAGCACCCTCAAGGGCTGGCCACGGGGGATATTGATCGCCGTGCTGGGTTTCCTGCGGGCGATCCCGGTGCTGATGCTGATCTTCTGGAGTTACTTCCTGCTGCCGATCCTCTTCCACGTGGATATACCGGCGCTGTTCACCGTGGTCTGCGCCCTGTCGCTGATCGGCGGCGCTTACCTGGCGTACTCGGTCCACGCCGGTATCCAGAGCCTGCCGGACGGCCAATGGGCAGCCGCCCGCGCCCTCGGCATGCGCCCCGTGCAGGTGATGCGGCTGATCATCCTGCCGCAGGCCTTGCCGATCATGCTGCCCTCGTTCCTCAACCAGTGGATCTCGCTGATCAAGGACACCTCCCTGGCCTATGTGATCGGTGTCGGCGAGCTGTCCTTCGTGGCGACGCAGGTGAGCAACCGGGTCATGGTTCATCCCACGGAAATTTTCCTGTTCGTGGCGCTGGTGTATTTCGTGTTCTGTTCCAGCCTTGATCTGCTGGCCAATTTCGCGACTGGCAGACAGCAGGTGAAGCAACGTTGATCACACGCGCCTGAACACGGATTTCGGCTGCACTTACCTGTCGGCATAGGGAGACGGGAGATCACTCATTTTCTTTCCGTCAAACAAGTTCAGGCGAAGACCTGTTCAGCCAGCAATCCCATCGCGATGACGATCATGATTGCCCCGGAGCAACGGCTGACGATTTTCGCCGCGCTTGGCCGGGTCTGTAGCACCGCCTGGGCACTGAAACCGACCAGCAGATAGACCAGACCGCAGCTGAGCGCATGGAGCAGACCCAGGGCGATGATTTGCGCCGGGATTGACCAGGCCGCCAGCGGGTCGGTGAATTGCGGCAGGAGCGCCAGGAACAGAAGGAAAACCTTGGGGTTCAAGCCACTCACGCAAGCCCCTTTCAAGGCCCAGCGCGACCACGAGTCGGAGTCCTGTGCCTGCCCGGCCTCGGGCACCGCAGGCTGGCGAAGCATGTTGATGCCCAACCAGAGCAGATAGGCGGATCCCGCGACGGTGAGCACCGTGAGCACCAGCGGACTCCGGGCGACCAGACCGCCCACGCCGGCTGCCACAACGACCGTCGCAGCCAGGTGACCGGAGAGCAACCCACCCACGGCCGGAATCACCAGTCGCCCACGCATTCCCGCGGAAATCGCGTAGGCCCAATCCACTCCGGGCGTAATAACGAATAGAAACGACACCGCCCAAAATGCGGCCAGGACACTGATTGTCATCTGAACTTACCTTCAACTTCATGGGGACCTTGCGAATCGCTGCCGGCGCGCAACACCCCATTTTCTATAGGCCGTCGACACGGTACCGGGGCTCGCAAGAGCGAAAACTGGCAGAAGAAGAATAAGGAAAGTCTGATAGGATTATCTTTCAAATATCCCAATGAAATAGCACTACAAGAGAAGGTTTTCCCCCTTGGACAGGACAGACAGGAAAATTCTTGCTGAGCTACAAGCTGACGGTCGACTCTCGGTCACTGAACTGGCGGATCGAGTCGGGCTCAGTCTCTCGCCGTGTCATCGCCGGCTGCGAGCGCTCGAGGAGTCGGGGGTGATCGTGGGATACAGGGCCATTCTGGCCCCCAGTGAGTTGGGCCTGAATTTCTCCGCGATCGTTTTCGTCACCCTGCGCGAGGGGACCCGCCAGGCCGTCAGCGATTTCGAGGCGGCCTTGCCGGACATTGCGCAAATCGTCGAGGCGCAAAGGCTCTTCGGCGACCCGGACTATATGCTGCATGTGATTACCCGGGACCTTCCGGCGTTCCAGCAACTCTACGATGAGCGATTGTCTTCGCTGCCCAATGTGCAGCGTCTCACCTCGACTCTGGTCATGAAGCGGGTTATTCAGGATCGGGTTCTTGCGTTGTAATCGTCAGGGGCAGACCACGATATCGCCGCATGAAATATCAAGGTATCGCCCCCTATATGGTGTGGACGTGATCAGGGCTGCACCTTGTTAACACAGGCGTCCAAAGCCGCTTTGGTTTCCAGCACTTTTGTGTAGGGAATATCTGCCTCGGGGGAAGCAATAAACGCTGACTTAGTAGAGATCGTCGCCAGAAGATCAACAGGTGTCTTGCCCAATTCAGGAATTTTCTTGATCGCCTCCTCGACTTTGAAGGCTCCGTCGTTCAGCGCCAGGATTTGTTTTTCTGTGATTTCAAACAGCTTGTCTTCAGTGACCAGATCGATCGACAGCAGGAAGTTGACGGCTTCCTTCTTCGCTTCGGCATCCGTGTCGGCGTTCAGCGCTTGCCGGTATATGGCATAGCTCTCCGCGGGTTCGAGTGTCTTGAGGTTGGCGAGGTAGTCCTGATTGTACAAAACGGTGTTCAACTGGGACCGATTCTTGTCGATGACATCAAGGTTCGATATCAGAGTGCGGTACGTGAGGTTCTCCGGGAGCAACACGGCCAGTTCAGACAAACTTCGGTAGATGCAACGGCTGGCCGAACTGGATTTGGCGTAGAGGGAGGACTGCAAAGAGGGGTTTGCGTAAGCCTTGAGCCCCAACGCCGTACCGGCGATAGCTGCCGTTGCTTTGTACAGGTCGGAGTGAGCATTCGTCGCGACTCCAATAGCCGCTCCGGAGACAGCTGCAAGAGCGGTCGTGTCCGTACTGAACCGAAACTCGGCGGCTTGGTCCGCGCGCATGGCCTGCTGGGCCCCAAATTTGCGTGCCGCTTCTGCCGCCAATGAGACCTCTTGAGCAACGCCCGTATTGCCGTCCGTGGGTCGCGGCTTGCAACTCTTCACGTCGTTCTTGGCACTGTCCTTCTGCGCCGCATCGCCATGAATACAGAAACTATAAACTTCGGAGAATGTAGGCGACTTCAAAGAGGAAGAGCCACATGCGGTGAGCACAGGGATCAGCAGAGCAAGCAGAGCATTCTTCTTATATAGCATGACGCCATCCATGATCGCCCAGTGATGGCCAGAGGCTAGCTCACAGCCCTGTCGGTGTCCATGTCACTTACCAGCGGGCGTGGACTGACTTTGCCTGCGCAGATTTCGCGGTGCCCTCACCCGCCCCCAGGACAGTTCGCTTTCGTGAAGCTCGATTATGCCCGCAATGACACAGATCTTGGCGAACGTGAGATTCGCATTGCATATTGAGAAATGCCAATAAATTGCTCCATAAATGGATCAATAATTTCCATTCAATCAGGTTTATCCCGGATAAGGATTAATCAATGATGACTCCAACATCGCCGAGGAGACACATCATGACCTACGAAAAATTCAGTGCCGACAATGCCGCCCTGCTCCTGATCGATCACCAGGTCGGGACGATGGGGTGGGTGAAATCCATGCCCTTCGAAGAGCTGAAGCGCAACGCGCTGATGCTCGCCAAAACGGCCGCCATTCTGAAGATTCCAGTCGTCCTCACCTCCAGCATGGAAGAGTATGCCCAAGGACCGCTGCTCAGCGAACTGGAACAGATCCTGCCCGCCGAGTTTGCGTCCCGCATCAAGCGCCTGGGCATCGTCAACGCCATGGACGATGAGCATTTCGCCGCCGCCGTCAAGGCTACCGGCCGTAGAAAGCTCATCATTGCCGGGGTGACCAATGACGTCTGCACCGTCTACCCCGCGCTGAGCCTGGTGCGCGATGGCTATGAGGTCCAGGTGGTGGCCGATGGCGGTGGCTCACCGAGTGTCATGGCCGATGACATCGCCCTGCGTCGAATGGACAAAGGCGGCGTGACGCTGACCTCTACCAACCAGTTGATCGCCGAACTCGCGGGTAGCTGGGCGACGCCGGAAGGTGGGCAACTGGTGCAAGTGCTGATGGAGGCGCTTCAAGGCTGAGCGATTCAGCCGCCCTGCAAACCAAATGCTTTCGCCAGGCTCTTCTCTCCCTTCGCCGTCAAGCTCAGGGCCCTGGAGTCGAGATGGCGATTCACCCAACCGCGCTTGAGCAGCAGCTCCAGAAGGGCTGCGCCCAGCGCACCGCCGATATGGGGTGAGCGCTCGCTCCAGTCCAGGCAGGGATAGGCCAGGCGCCTGCGCTGACGCGATACGGCGTCGACGTCGATACCCACCCGCGCCAGCAAGGTTGCGCCCTTTTCGGTGAGGACATAGTCCTTGCCCTGCTCTTCAATCCAGCTTGCCTGCAGCAAGGCGTCATGAAGCTTGACCGCGACTTCACCGGCGATATGGTCATAACAGGTTCTGGCCTGCTTCAAGGCCGAAGGTGTGCTGGGCTGGAACGGCGCCACGTTGCGCTCAGTGATCGATAACAACGCCTCCAGCGCCTGCGCGACCCGGGCGTTGGCCAGGCGGTAGTAGCGATGCCGGCCCTGAACCAGCATCTCCACCAGGCCTTGTTCACGCAAACGCAAGAAATGACCGCTGGCGGTGGACGCGCCGATGTCAGCCACGGCGGCCAGTTCCGTGGCCGTGCGCGCGTGACCGTCCAGCAGACTGCAGAGCATCCGCGATCGGGCCGGGTCGGCAATGGCACCAGCCACCGCCGCCAGAGAAAGATCAGCCGCTTCTACATCCATAGTTCGCACCTCCCCGAAGTATCCCTGTTCGTCAGCATCATACTGACGTTAAACCACCTGAAGGGACTCACCCATGAAGCAATCGAATTTTTTTGGCAGGAAGGTCGTGGCAGCGACGTTTGTGATGGCGGTATTCGGCTGGGGGATCGGCTTCTATGGCCCGCCGATATTCCTCTACACGGTGATTCAACGAACAGGCTGGTCACTACCCTTGTGTTCTGCCGCCGTCACCCTGCACTTCCTGGCGGGCACCCTGGTGGTGGTAAACCTTCCCGCCTTGTACAAGCGTCTGGGCCTGCCCTGCACCACCGTGCTGGGATCAATCCTGCTCGGCGTCGGGGTGTATGGATGGTCGGTAGCCCATCAACCCTACCAATTGTTCATCGCCGCCCTACTCAGTGGATTCGGCTGGGTGACCATGGGGGCAGCCGCCGTCAACGCCCTCATCGCCCCATGGTTTGTAGCCAAGCGCCCGGCCGCCCTGGCGATGGCCTACAACGGCGCCAGCATCGGCGGCGTGATCTTTTCATCGGCCTGGGTGTACCTGATCGAGCGGATCGGCTTCACCCAGGCGGCGCTGGGAGTCGGCCTGGTGTCGATAGCAACGATTACCGTACTGTCGATCAAGGTCTTCAGGGTCCGGCCTGAAGACCTCGGGCAATATGCCGATGGTGCAAATCAGCCACCTGATCAGCCGACTGTCTCCCCAGGAAGCTCAGCCACCTCACTGTGGCGTAATCGTCGCTTCGTTACCCTGGCGACCGCCATGTCGCTGGGATTGTTCGCCCAGATCGGGCTGATTACCCACTTGTTCCTGCTGTTGGTCGATCACGTCACGCAAGCAGAAGCTGGCCTGGCGATGGGCCTGGCGACGGCGAGTGCCATCGCCGGAAGGTTTCTGGTTGGTTGGCTGATGCCGCCCGACGCCAACCGGCGCAACGTTGCCTGCCTGAGCTATGGCTGCCAATTGCTCGGGTGCTTGGTCTTGACCGGATTAAGCACCTTCCCCGATCTACTGTGGCTAGGCGTCATACTCTTCGGCGCGGGAATCGGCAACGCAACCTCCTTGCCGCCACTTATCGCTCAAGCGGAGTTCCCACGCCAGCAAACACAGCGCGTGGTGACGCTGATCGTAGCAACCGCCCAGGGTTGCTACGCGTTTGCTCCGGCATTCTTTGGCGCGGTGAAATCCCTGGCCGGCGGGCCCCATGGCGAACTATTGCTCTTGGGGCTGGCCGCCGGAATCCAGGGCCTGGCAATACTCGCTCTCGTCGTGGGTAACGAAGGTTCGGCTCAGCGATTACCGGAATTGAGCCGGCCTTCGGACAAGTGACTGGCGGATAAGGCAACGCCCCTTGGCCGCCTATCACGGCTGGCTGCGATTGCCCTTCAAGGTCTCGCGCCGTACCGTGCGCTCCGCGATGTAGGCGACGCTGGGCTCGCTGATCAGCGCTTCACGCTGCAGAAGTTCGCCGCAATGCTCGCACAGCGGTCCGAGCCCGGCAGGCTGGCCACACGCCTGATGGACAAAACGGACCGCCAGCCCCTCCTCCGGCGACTTGCACCAGGTTTCCCCCCAGGCACGCAGCGCAAGCACCACCGGGAAAAACGCATCCCCTTTCGGGGTGAGGTGGTATTCGTAGCGCGGCGGTCGTTCGCTATAGGGACGACGCTCGACAAGCCCGTCGGCCTCCATGTTCTTCAGACGCGTGGCGACCATTTGTGGTGTCCCGCCGGTCTGCGCCTGGATCTCGTCGAAGCGATGACTACCCATGAACAACTCGCGCAGGACCAGCACGGTCCAGCGATCACCCACGATGGCTTCGGCCCGTGCAATCGGGCACAGGGTTTCCGGGACGCTGCTGCTTGTCGACATAAGGCCTTGCCTTTCTCAAAGTAACTATGATTATCATATCTTCTTGATGCCAGGGCAAGACCGTGGCACCGCTTATCCATCGTCCCTGGAGAACACGCCATGTCGAACGCACTCTATCCTCGCGAGAGGACCGCTTACCTGCTGGTCGATCCCTACAATGATTTCTTGTCGGAAGGTGGAAAGATCTATCCCTTCATCAAGCCGATCGCCGAGCAGGTCGACCTGCTCGATAATCTGCGCGCACTCGACCAGGCCGTCCGCGCCCTGGGTATCCAGGTGGTCATCGTACCGCACCGCCGCTGGGAGCAAGGTGACTACGAAAACTGGGACCACCCCAATCCCAACCAGTGCAAGATCATGCACGGCCATCAGTTCGCCCGTGGCGAGTGGGGCGGCGAATGGCACCCCGACTTCGCGCCCAGGGACGGCGATATCGTCGCCCAGGAACATTGGGGCTCAAGCGGTTTTGCCAATACCGACCTGGACTTTCGCCTCAAGCAGAAGGGCATCACCCACGTGATCATCGTGGGCTTGCTGGCCAATACCTGCATCGAGGCAACGGCCCGTTATGCGTCGGAACTCGGCTACCACGTCACCCTGGTACGGGATGCGACCGCCGCCTTCAGGCCGGAGATGATGCACGCCGCCCACGAACTGAACGGCCCGACGTTTGCCCACTCGATTGTGACGACGGATGAACTTATCGCTTCCCTGACGCGGCAGTAGAAAACGGCAGCGCTGACGGCTTATCCGGCCGAACGGGTGCGAGCGGCTCGGGCCGAAGTGTTGAGTGCCACGGCGGCGCGAACCAGTGCCGTCAACGCCTGCTCATCGATCCGCTCGCCCTCGTGGAGGTCAATGGCCCGCCGGGTATTGCCTTCGAGGCTGGAGTTGAACAGCCCCGAAGGATCCTCCAGCGCGGCGCCCTTGGCGAAAGTCATCTTCACGACCTGCTTGTAGGTCTCGCCGGTGCAAATGATTCCGCCATGGGACCAGACCGGAACGCCCCGCCACTTCCACTCCTCGACCACCTCGGGATCGGCCTGCATGATAAGGGCTCGGACCCGGGCGAGGGTCTCGCCGCGCCAATCCCCCAACTCCTTGATTCTCGCGTCGATCAGCTGCGAGGCCGTGCCGTCCGCGCCTTGTGTCGAGCCCGTCTTTTCCTTGTTCATGGCAGTTGTCGTCCTCTTCGTGGCGGTTACCACTCGCCAGCTTCATCAGGAAAAAAGTAACGCTGTGCTGTTTCATTGCACTGGTTTCACTCAGCAAGCATGGGGCTTTAGCCTCTACGCAGTGCTGAGTTCCATGGGTCGAAGCGTAGTAAAAATCTCAATAACTGGCAGAGTCATCGCGCCAAGCCAATCACGATGTCCGCCGCCCTGGCGGATCGGTGTCTGCTACGTGAAATAAGTACGGACCCTGCCAGCAGATCTCATGGACGGAGCACATCGGCATGCACCCTGTCCTTTAGGCGATATTCATGGACTTATTGGCGTTAGTCGGCAATCGGCAGACAGGCTAAAGTCCACCTACTGTTTCTGCTTTCGGATGACGCGCCTGATGACCCGCCCTCGTTTCCTGCCCGACAACTTCACCCTGACCCTGGTCAGCGTGGTGCTTCTCGCCAGTCTCCTGCCCGCCGGCGGTCAGGTCGCCGTCGGTTTCAGTTGGCTGACCAATATCGCCATTGCCCTGCTGTTCTTCATGCATGGTGCCAAGCTGTCGCGCGAGTCAATCATCGCCGGTGCCGGCCACTGGCGCCTGCATCTGCTGGTGTTCGGCCTGACCTTTGTTCTGTTCCCGCTGCTGGGCCTGGCGCTCAAGCCGTTGCTGTCGCCGCTGATCGGCGACAAGCTGTATATGGGCATGCTCTACCTCTGCGCCCTGCCGGCCACGGTGCAATCGGCGATTGCCTTTACCTCCCTGGCTCGAGGCAACGTTCCAGCGGCGATTTGCAGTGCCGCGGCGTCCAGCCTGTTCGGCATCTTCCTCACGCCATTGCTGGTGACCTTGCTGCTGAATGTGCATGGCGAGGGTGGCTCGACCCTCGATGCGATCCTGAAGATCAGCGTGCAGCTGTTGCTGCCGTTCATTGCCGGGCAGATCGCTCGGCGCTGGATCGGCGCCTGGGTGGGCCGCAACAAGAGCTGGCTGAAATTCGTTGACCAGGGCTCGATCCTGCTGGTGGTCTACAGCGCGTTCAGCGAAGCGGTGAACGAAGGCATCTGGCATCAGATCCCGCTCTGGGACCTGGCCGGGCTGGTAGTGGTCTGCTGCGTGCTGCTCGTGCTGGTGCTGCTGGCATCCACCGTGCTGGGCAAGGCCTTTGGCTTCGACCAGGAAGACCGCATCACCATCCTTTTCTGTGGTTCGAAGAAAAGCTTGGCGACGGGCGTGCCGATGGCCCAGGTGCTGTTCGCCGGCAGCACCATCGGCGTGCTGATCCTGCCGCTGATGCTGTTCCACCAGATTCAGTTGATGGTCTGTGCGGTGCTAGCACAGCGCTATGCGAAACGGCCGGAGTCGGTAGTGGAATTGATGGGACAGGTTGATCCTTGAAAGGGTAGCAGTCGCGCTCAGGCTTTATTCGGCTCTCGGACATAGTAATTATCAAATTCACCGCTTTCGACGAATTCGAAGCCATGCCGCATGTAAAACCGATTTGAAGCGCTTTCCTTGAGAGCGCCAACTTTAATAGGACGCCCGATCTCATCAGCCTCTCTGAATACCTGAGTGAGCACCTCAGAGCCTATCCCTAATCCTTGAGCACCAGGTATCACATACAAGTGGTCAAGCAGAAGCTCGCCCTGATGGTCTTTGACGACAACAAAACCGACCAAATCATCTGATACCTCTATACGGCGTGTGCTGTCAGGATCGAAACCACTAAGAAACCGTTCGCGCGCACGATCAGGATCAAATCGCCCAAGCCGCTCCAGGCTTTCCCGCATGGCCTCAATCCGTATGGCGACCAGAGTTTCCTGGTCGCTGTTTGAAGCTCGGCATAAAACGACAGCGGTCTTTTGATCAGGGGAAGCAGGCATGACGAGCACTCCAGGTAGGGCGGGTGAGCCAGTATAGAGAACAGGCGTCGCATAACCAGTCCCGCCCCAGATCAGTGGGAGCACCTGACCTCGGCAGCCGCTCGCCACGCCGACTCGTGCCCGGCGACGAAGCGCATCGGCAACGGGTTACCCGAGATGCCCGTGGCATCACCCTCTGCCCTCCCCTGATGATCAAGAAAAATGAGGTTCAGTCGATACTGGATAAACTCAACATGTCCTTGGACGGCACCCGCAAATGGGTCAGATAAGCCCAGCAGGTGGAAACAAAATGGCGGAGCCCATTTCCAACTCGATAAAAAAGCAAACTGGGGACCATTCAGATTGAGCGAAGCACAGAGAACGCTATCTACCGAACTGGATGCCTTGGACCCCCAGACGGCTCAATCCCAACTGTTCCTGGCCACCTTTGACCTGGTGTCCTGCGCCATGGTTCTGCTCGATGACCAAGGGCGAATGCTGAAGGTCAATGGCGCTTTTGCCCAACTACTTGGCTATGCCCTACCGGAGTTGCTCGGCAAACCTTTCCTCGATCTGCTTCAGTGTACCGATCGAGAAAACCTGCAAGCGCTGCAAGGCACAGGCACACCGGCCGACCTCACTGATCTGCCACTTGAACTGCGCTATCGGCGCAAGGATGGCAGTGTGCTGCACGGACGCAGCAAGCTGGTTGCCGTCGGCACCCTGTTGCTCGGCGAAATCGTTCCACTCCAAGCCCCCCAGAACCTGGATGAGTGCTTGGAACAGGTTCGACTGAAAAGCGAGGAGCGCCTCTCCCTGATGGACTTCGCCCTCAGTCATGCCCATGAGGCGGCCTACCTGATCGACAACCAGGCTCGCGTGCGCTACGCCAACGACGAAGCCTGCCGAAGCCTGGGCTACAGCCGCGAAGAGCTGCTGCGCATGACGTTGGCCGATCTGGATCCTGACTGGACCAACGAGCAGGTACTCGAAGGTTGGCGCAACCATTCAGAGCGCCCTCCCGAGACCATCGAGAGCCGTCACCGAACCCGCGACGGTCGTATCTTTCCGGTCGAAATCAGCATCACTTACATCGAGCTCGGCGGTCAGCACTACAGCTTGGCGCTGGCGCGTGACATCACAGAGCGCAGGCGTTTACAGGCGGTCCATCGGGACAATGAAAAACGCTATCGGGAAATCTTCGACTACTCGTCGGACTGCCTTTATCTGCTGGAAGTGACGGCGGATCATCGGTTTCGCTACATTGAGATCAATACGGCGTTCGAACGATCGTCGGGGTTTTGCCGCGAACAGTTGATCGGCCGTTACGTCGGTGAATCGAGCAATGCAGAAACGGCGCTCAGGATACTCACTCGCCTCAACCACTGTCTGGCGAGCGGAAAAAATATCGAATCGGAAGATGAACTTGAGCTACCGGCAGGGCTCATCGCCATCCACTCGACCTTCATTCCCGTACGCGACGAGCAGGGTTGCATCTATCGCATCGTCGGCGTCAGCCGTGACATCACTGATAGCAAGCAGATGGAGTCCCGCCTGCTGACCAGCGAGCAGCAGTTCCGCGCCCTGGCGGAGAACTCGCTGAACCTGATCATCCGCTACGACCTGAATTGTCAGCGCACTTACGTCAACCCGGCCTTCGAGCGGGAGACCGGCATCCCTGCCGCACAAGCACTGCATCGGCCGCTTGAAGACAACTGGGACCCGGAGATGCCGGTGGCCGAATACCTGGCACTCCTGCGTCAAGTGATTGCCACCGGAGAGCCTTTGGAAGTCGTTCTGGAGTGGCCCCATCCGGAAAACGGAGAGACCGTCGCGCACGCCATACAGCTGATCGCTGAACGCGGTGTAGATGGCGCGGTGGTCAGCGTCCTGGCCAAGGGACACAACATCACCGCACTGAAACGCCACGAACGCCTTGAGGAGGCCCGACTGTGTATTTTCGAGAGGCTGGCACGAGGTGCTCCGCTGGCGGAAGTTTTAGTGCTGGTGACGAAATATATCGAGCAGGCCCGCCCGGATTTCCTGGTTAGCATCATGCTGGTGGACGATGATGGCCGCTACCTGCTCCCCGGTTCGGTATCCCGCTTGCCGCCCGACTACCAGGAAGCCCTTGGTCGCATCAAGATCGGCGAAGGCATCAGCATTTGCGGCACGGCTGCCTGGCGCGGCACCACGGTCATTGCCGGGGACATGAGCACGCATCCGTACTGCGTCGCTTTCCGCGAACAGGCCATCAAGGCCGGGTTGCGATCCTGCTGGTCAGCGCCGATCAAGGACTCCGTCGGGAAGGTACTGGGCACCGTTTGCAGTTACTTGAGCCAACCGGGGCTGCCGACGGACGACGACCTCAAACTGATTCATCAGACCAGCCATCTGGTTGCCATCGCCATTGAGCGTAAACGCGCCGAGACATTGCTGTTCGAGAGCGAAAAGCGCTACCGGGAAATTTTCGATAACTCCCTGGACTCCCTGTTTTTAGTGGAGGTGACCGAGGAAGGACACTTCCACACCATTGAAGTCAACCCTGCCATCGAACGTAACCTGGGCATAGGGCGTGCCGAACTGATCGGCAAGAACATCGAGGAAGTACTGCCCTCACATCTCGCTGCCGTTTTCATTGCCAAGTATCAACGTTGCGTGGCTAGCGGTGCTCCACTCGACGAAGAGGAGGAACTCGACCTGCCCTCCGGGCGGCTGACCTTCCACTCGACGCTGATCCCGGTACGGGGCGCTTCTGGACGTGTCCAGAGAATCGTCGGGATTGCCCGCGACATCACCGAGCGTAAACACGCGGAGCGCGTCCTGCACGCCCGCGAACAGGAGTTCCGCGCCCTGGTGGAGAACACGCCAGACGTCATCGCCCGCTTCGACCCGCAGTGCCGATTCCTGTATGCCAACCCGGTGGCGCAAAGCTTGCTCGACCGGCCGCTGGCCTATCTGCTCGGCAAGACGTCCAGCGAGGCCTCGCTGTACTCGAATGCGAGTCGCTCCTTTCAAGAGAAGCTCGAACACATCCTGCAAACTGGCGAAGCCGCCGAACAGGAAATCATCCTCGACGCTCCGGTCGTACAAGATGCGGAAGCGGCCTGCTACCAAGTCCGCCTGGTGCCCGAACACGATCAACATGGCTTGCTCGTCAGTGTGCTCGCGGTCGGTCGCGACATCACTACCATGCGGGCAACCGAGCGATGCCTGAAGGCGTCCCATACACAATTGCGCCAGCTATCCAGCTACCGCGAAACCACGCGGGAAGAGGAGCGCAAACGCATTGCCCGGGAAGTCCACGACGAACTGGGACAGCAGCTCACAGCCCTGCGCATGGACATTTCACTGCTGCGCCTGCAGTTCGGCAACGACCATCCACTGCTCGTTGAGCGTGTTCAGGCGCTGATGGTGCGGGTCGACGAAACCATTCAGGTAGTGCGCAACGTCGCCACCACCCTACGTCCCTCCGCGCTCGATATGGGCCTGACCCCGGCGCTCGAATGGCTGGTGTCCGAGTTTTCGAAAAACACCGGTATTGGCTGCCGACTGAGAGCGCCATCGGCTCGATTGGAACTCGACGACGAGCGCGCCACCGCAACCTTCCGGGTGATCCAGGAGTCCCTGACCAATATTGCTCGCCATGCCCAGGCCAGTCGGGTGGATATCCACCTGGAGTGTAGCTCCGAGCACGTCCTGATCGAGGTGCGCGACAACGGCAAGGGCTTCGATCCAGAGCAGTTACCCAGGGGCACGCTCGGGATGCTCGGCATGCGCGAACGCGGGCTCATGCTCGGCGGCGCCGTTACCATAGACAGCGCTCCTGGACAGGGGACTCGTGTATGGGTAAGCATCCCCTTCCAGGTAGCTCCAGAGACCACATAACCCTGCTCAGGGTAGGCCGATGCCTACTCAAGCCTCCATCAGTCCCACCCAAAAACCAGCATCACCTGATGATCGGATACGGTGCACGGTCTGCATAATATGCAGCTGACTGACAGAGCACCAACCGGACGCCCCCCGCCAGCAGCCGGCATCAGGAGAGATAAATGAATAAGTGGATTGGCAATATCAGCGTTAGTCTAAAACTGGCGCTGGGCTTCGCTCTGATCTTGCTGCTGACATTGATGATCACCTTTACCGGCTGGATGGGGCTGAACTCGCTGGCCCTGCGCGGAGAAAAACAGACGTCAATATCCGGCATTGAAAAAGCCAGTAAAGATCTGCGTATCGCGCGCCAGTCTTACACCGTCAACTATGATGCCGCCCACGCAACGGCCGTACTCAAGCTACTGGACGGCTTCGATCAAGAGCTGCTGCTCGCCCAACAGTTGCATCAAGCGCCTCACGATATTCAAGCGCTCCATGAGATCGTCAAAATCGTCAACGCCTACCGCGAGACGTTTAACCAGTTCAGCCAAGCCATCGGGGCTCGTGAAGCCACCCGTGATCTATTTGGCCAGTATGCCGATGGCGCTGTCGACGAACTCGGCAAGGTCAATGAGGCGCTTCACAAACGAAAGATTCCTGACGAGGCTCACCCGCAACAAGAGCAGCTTCTGAATGCTATCGTCACCCAAAATATGCTCATTCAAAAGGCACGATTCGAAGTGCGCGGCTACACCTTCACCGGTAGAGTCGAACTGGTGCAACCTGCGCTTGACGCCATCGATCAGGCCCAGGGCAATATCAAGCAGTTGACCGACGGCATGCCTCCCGAGCTGATGGAAAGCCTGCAAAGAATCAGTCGGGCATGGCTGGACTACCGCTCCGTAGTCGGCAAGTTTCAGGCTGCACAACAGGCTGCAGACCAGGCGCAGAAGACCCTGGAAGAGCGAGTCGCTCAGCTGTCTGAATTGTGCAAGCAGATGTCGGCCGAGCAAGTTGTGAAAAGCGACCAGGACGCCCAGCAAGCGAAGACCCTGCTCGGCGGTGCTGCGAGTGTAGCGTTGTTGCTGGGTATTTTGGCCGCCTTCATCATCAGTCGCCAGATCACCCGTCCGATCCGCGAAACCCTTGCCGTCGTCGAGCACATTGCCGCCGGCGATCTCACCCGCAATCTGCTGGTCACCCGCCGCGATGAACTGGGCGTGCTGCAGCAAGGCATCCAGAACATGGGTGAGACCCTGCGTCACCTCATCAGCGGCATCCGCGATGGCGTTACGCAAATCGCCAACGCCGGCGAAGGATTGTCGGCGGTCACCGAACAAACCAGCGTCGGGGTTAACAACCAGAAGACCGAGACCGATCAGGTCGCCACCGCGATGCATGAAATGACCGCTACCGTCCAGGAAGTCGCGCGTAACGCCGAGCAAGCCTCACAAGCTGCCGCCGAGGCGGACGGCGAGGCCCGAGAAGGTGACAAGGTGGTCGCCGAAGCCATTGCGCAGATCGAACGTCTGGCCACTGAAGTCGCTCGTTCGACCGAAGCGATGACGGTCTTGCAACAAGAGAGCGACAAGATCGG
>NZ_JXDG01000034.1 GCF_000820515.1 Pseudomonas batumici
TATCGTGTTGCCACACTCCTGTAGGAGCTGGCTTGCCAGCGATGAGGCCTTTGAGCCTTGCGCTGCCCGTGCGATCGCCATCGCCAGCAAGCCGGCTCCCACAGTTTCAGTGCATCTTGCTGTGGTCAGCCATGCTGTTCAGCGCCCGTGCCTGGGCCTTGACCTCAATCGACTCCTTGACGCCCTTGGCGTTTTCCACCACCAGCGTCAGCGGCACTTCGTCGCCCTCCTTCACCTGCCCCACCAGGTCGATCAGCATCACGTGATAGCCCTCGGGCTCGATGGCCACCGGCTTGCCCGCCGGCAACGGCACGAAGTCCACCGGCTGCATGCTCATGACGTCGTTTTCCATCTTCGACTGGTGGATCTGCACAATCCTGGCCACCGGCGATTTCGCTTCCAGCAACTTGGCGTCTTCGCTGGAAGTGATCCGCATGAAGGCCCCGCTCGAAGGCTGGCCAGGCACGGTGGCGCGCACCCAGGCGTCTTCCACGGTGGTTTGGGCAAAGGCCGGGACACTCAGCAGTGCGAGCAGGGAAAACATCAGGGTATTCAAGGATTTCATGGCTTCAACCTTATAAGCTCGAGTATTCATCAGCAGACTGACATCACGGTGAGCAAGTCATCTGCGCACTGCTTGGCCGACAGCGACGGCGACAGCCCCAGGCGCAGTACGCCCCGCGTGTCATAGACGAAACTGGTCGCCGTATGGGACAACGTGTAGGTCGAGCCGCTGGGGATCTTTTCGTAGAACACCTTGAATTCCTTGGCGGTGGCCGCGGTTTCTTCCAGGCTGCCATAGAGTGCGACAAAGCTCGGGTCGAAGGCCTTTACATAGGCATCGAGCACCTTGGGCGTATCGCGTTCCGGGTCCAGGGTGATGAAGATCACCTGCAATCGGTCGCCGTCCGGCCCCATCAGCTTCTTGGCCTGCACCGCCCGGGCCAGCGCGGTCGGGCAAACGGCCGGGCACTGGGTGAAGCCGAAAAACACCATCGGCATCATGCCGCGGAAACTCGAGAGCGTTTTGACGTTGCCCGCGGTGTCCTTCAGTTTGAAGGTCCGCCCGAGGATCTCGTCGCTGAGGTCCTTGCCGTATTTGTACGACAGGCCGTTGGAGCTGTCGCAACCGGTCAGCATGCCGAGGCCGAGCAAGCCAAGGCCGGCAACGACCTGGCGGCGAGTCAGCAATTCATTCATGTTCTGTAGTCCTTCCTGTGAAGCGGTGTCGCGGCCTTGCGTGGCCGGATAAACCCACCTTGACGCGCGTCGGGGGCGTCAGGGCTTATCGGTGGCAGGCCGTCTCGACAATGTTCGATGCGGCGGATCAGACGCTGGCGCGAGGCGGTGCGCGGGAGCGGGCCCCCGGGAAAACCGGGGCCGAGGCTTGCTCGGGGGTGAAGTGATGGTGCGTAAAGCTGACCGGGGGCTGTCCCAGGCGAGGAGCCAGGGCATGGGCGTCGCCCAGCGCCGGGTGCTGGAACAGCAACGAGCAGTAACCGCATTTCTCCCAGATCATCGCACCGTGATGACCCGCCGAGCCGGAGTCCTGCAGCGCTGCGACGCCCGGGCCGGGCACCGCGCCGCAAATTTCCTCGTTCGACGAACCGGCGCCGTGGGCCAGGCTCATCCCCTGCCCGATCAACGGGCCGACGAAGACCAGCAGCATGGCCAGCAGGCTGAGCCAGGCGGCGGTGCGGCGGCGTCCGGACGGTCGAAGGGACAGGATGGGTTTCATGGGCGCAGAATGTAACACCGACGGTGTGGCGGGTGGTGCGACAAAATGGCACATCCAGTGCCGCACCACGGGCTCAGCGCCTCAGGCCAGCTTGACGTTCATGGTGATCCGCGCCGTGAACACCTGCACACCCTCCTCGTCACGGATGTCCACCACGACGATCTTGTCCCCCGCCGTCGACCAGTCGACGGCGCTGCCATCGGCCACGGCATTTACGCCGGTCTTGGCCTTGGCCAGGTATTCGACCGTCATGCCCTTGGGAATCCAGCGGGCGCCCGCCGGAATCGACACATCGGTCATCACCCCGGCCGCCAGCTCCGCGGCATTGCACAGGGCAATGGCGTGGACTGTGCCCAGGTGATTGGTGATTTCCCGACGAAACGGCACCTGGACCTGCGAATACCCGGCTCGCAGTTCGCTGATCAACGGGTTGATGGTGCTGAAGTAAGGGGCCATCTGGCAGGCCAACTGACTGAATTTTTCCGGACCTACGCTGGTGAACATGCTTAGGGACTGGCTCATCGGGTGTACCTCTGTGGGTGTCTTGTTTGAGTAACAGAATAATATTCTGTAAAAGAACAATATTCTGCTTATTGAAAATCTGTCAAGCTCACCCTGCTGTTCCCTCCCATTGCTGTCTTGCCACCGGACTTCAGGTTGTTGTTTCCATGGAAAACCTCGATCTTCTCGAACGCTGTTACCCGGGCCGCCGGGCCGAATTGAAACGCGCGATCCTGGCGCAGGCACTGTCCAGCTTCAACGAGCACGGGATCGAAGCCACGACGATCGAGACCATCCGCGCCGAGTGCGACACCAGCGTGGGCGCGATCTATCACCACTTCGGCAACAAGGAGGGATTGGTGGCGGCGCTGTTCTTCGCCGCATTGGAGGACCAGGCCGCGCTGCGTGAACGCTATCTCTCGGCGGCCCGGACCTTGAAGGACGGTGTGCAGGCGCTGGTGTACAGCTATGTCGACTGGGTCGACGAACAACCGCAATGGGCGCGGTTCCAGTTCCAGGCGCGCTTTGTCGTGGCCCAGGGGCCCCACGCCGCGGAATTGGCCACGCGCAACAAGGTCCGTAACCGGCAGTTGCGCGAATGGCTGAGCGAGCCGGCCCATGCCGACGGCCTCAAGGCCATTCCTGCGGAGCTGCTGCTGTCGTTGATTGTCGGGCAGGCGGAGAACTACTGTCGGGCCTGGTTATCTGGACGGGTCCAGAGTCGCCCGGCGACCTTCAGGTCCGAGTTGGCCGAAGCCGCCTGGCGGTCTCTGCAGATCTAGCCGAGTGCATCCCCCTTGATGTCGTCGGCAAACTTGCGCATGAGTCGCACCAGGTCCTCGACATCCTGGTTGTCCCATTTGGCAAAAATCGCCTGTCCCATCCTTTTGCGTGCCTCATCGATCCGGTCGGTCATGGTCTTGCCTTTCTCGGTGATGACGGCCTCACGGATGCGGCGGTCGTTCGCGTTTGCCTGGCGCTCGATCAGGCTGAGGCTTTCCAGCTTCGCCACCTGCCGGCTGACCGTGGTGTAGTCACGCCCTACACGATCAGCCAGTTCGACCACCCCGATGGGACCTAGCCGCTCAACCAGAACCAGCAACGGAAACAACGCGCGGTCAAGGGATATACCGGCCTCCCGGACCATGGCTTCGTCGCGCTGAGGGCGGTTCATGACGCCAACAATCTCGAGCAAGGCCCCATGCAGCTCGCGAAGCCGAACGTCAATATGTGTATTTTGCACTTTTTCTGTTGACACTGTTTTCCCCCAGGGTTAACACTTATTAGGTGCAAATTACACATATCAAGGACGAGATGAAAGAGCCATTGGCAGTCGACGTATTGATGTGCACCACGGGCGCGGCCGGTTTGGCATCTCACGAACTCTTTAGCGGACGGTTTGACAGATGAACACACAAGATCAATTGCGTCCTTGGGACTGCTTCCAGAGCGCGAATCGCTTTCGACGGGCGATTCGCACCTTCAACTCGACCCCGATTCCCGAGGAGGACGTCTACGCTTTGCTGGCTGAGGCGGCGTTCGCGCCTTCAAGCGGGAATCTGCAGCCCTACGAGCTGCATTGGATTCGCGACCCTTCCTTGAAAAGCAGCATTGCGCAGGCATGCAATGGGCAGAAAGCGGCTGCATCGGCGACGGGCCTGATTGTCGTGGTGGCCAGTCCGGCACTGGGAACACGAACCGCCGGGGCGCAGCTCGCGTATGTTGAAAGCTCTTCGGCACTGGCGTCGAACTCGAAAGCCTATTACCGCAAGCAAATAGGGAAGTTCCAGAAGATCCTCGGGGTCGGCTCGTCAGCGTTGTGGTCACCGCTGCTTTTTCTGGCGGCACTGATTCGCCCCAGTCTGTCCCTGCTCCCGGTCGGTCATATCGGCAGTCGCCATTGGGCAGCGCGCAATGCGATCTTCGCGGCTCAAACCCTGATGCTTGGCGCCGCAGCGAAAGGAATCGACTCGTGTCCGATGGAGGGCTTTTCCGCGACCAAGGTTGCCAAACTACTGGGGCTGCCGCGCGGCGCCGTGATTCCAATCATTATCGCCTTGGGGTATCGCGCTGACGACGCAAGGATTGAAGAGCGCTGGCGTCGCCCAATGGCAGACATAGTGGTTTCACACTAGCAACATCGGCTCAGTGTTCAGCAGGACAGGCGTGTGCCAGCAACTCGAACAGTCGTGCATGCTCGGGAAACCGGGCGACTAGTTCGTGGCACCGCCCCAGGGTCATGTCGGCAAAGTCGAAACCGGGACACACGGCCTCGCTGATCAGCCCGTAGCCTGTCGATCCGGCCAACAGCCGCGAGGCTTTCCAGACGCCGCCCGGAACATGCAGTTGCAGGCACTGGCCGGCGCGGACATCACTGCCCATGACCACGGTTTTCAAGCGGCCATCCGGAAAGACGAGGCTGTACTCGATGGCGTCGCCCAGATGGTAGTAGTGCAGGATATCGGAGCGGTTCAGGTGGAAATGACCGATGGGCGCGGCCTCGGTCAACAGGTAGTAGATGGAGGTCATCAGGTAGCGTTCGCCATCGGCGGTGGCGAGCATGGCGCGCTCATCGGCCTGAAAGGTTCGCCGGTAGTAACCGCCTTCCACATGGGGTTCCAGGTTCAAGGCGGCAACCAGTTGCTGCGCATCGGGAGGCTGTCTGTCCATGGGAGGGACCGTCTTGCTGAGGGATGTCGGGAGAGTTGCCGCCCGGAGTATGACGCCGGCCGGGCGACAAATGAAAGCATTGGCGGAAGGCAGCCGGAGTCGAACCTGCCCGGGAACGGATGCCGTCCCCAACCGGGTTTGAAGCCCGGCCGCGCCACCGGGCGCGATTACCTTCCATTGATGTCAGCTCAAGGTTCTGGGCTTGACGGTATCTTGCGGTGAAACATCGCACTGTGGGAGCCGGCTTGCTGGCGATAGCGGTCGATCAGGCGATGCAAGACTCACTGGCCTCATCGCTGGCAATCGAGCGTCGACCGGCGCTCCTACAAGGGGCGTGGTGTAGCCAGTGCACTGTCGGCGCGAATGTAGCGCAGATTGCCGACTCGCCGGGTCAGGCCGATACGATCGAAAAACTCCAGTATCTGAATGCAGCGTTTACGCCCCAACCCCAGTCGATCACGAAAGGCGATCACCCGCACCGTCGGGTTATCCGCCGCCAATTGCACCAGCATAGCCGCCAATTGCCGGACTGCCGCCTCCGTGTAGAAACGGTCGTGCACCACCCGGTACACCAGCCCCAGCCGGGCCAGCTTGCACAGCAGCAAACGTACGGCGTCTTCATCGCGCCCAGTAGCGAGTGCCAGGGCGCGAACCCAGGGCGGATCGATAGCGCTCTGCTCCAGCAGCGGTTGCAGTTGTCGCCACAGGCCCTCGTCCTCTTCGCTCAAGCACACCTGATGGTCGGGCAGATGCAGCCAGGGTCCGCTGGCGACAATCAGGCCGTCGTCGAGCAACACGTCCAGCAGGCTGATGAACGCCGGTCGTTCCAATGGCAAGGCGGCAAAGCGACGCAAGCGCTCACGATCCGGCCCCAGTTGATCAGGTTCCAGGGCGTGAAAGCGCGCCAGTTGCGCGAGCAAGGCGTCTTTGTGCGCTTGCCAACCGGCGCTACTGAACAGCAGCGATCCTTGGCGCGTGGCGATCACACGGATATCGGCGGGCAGCTTCCAGGTGTCGCGCGGGCGATTGAACTGGCGTTCCAAGCGTTGCGGATCGAGGCCGCCGGCGCTGCCGGCCAGCAATGCCGGCAACACCGCCTCCAGGCTCCGGGCCTGCGCCAAGGCCTGTAACTGCGCCAGACGTTCGGGGCTGCGCCGCTGCCGGGTCGGTGCAAAGGGATCGAGCACCCGTCCACCGCCGAGGGTCCGTTGTGCGCTTTGATCGCGTAATACCAGGCGGTCACCGTGCACGGCGTGCAAAGGCTCATGGGCCAGCAACTGGGCAAAGGCCCGCCCTCCCGGTGCCAGCTGCGTGGTGTCCAGCAAGGCCACCCGGCCCAGCACATCCTGGGTGCCCAGATGAATGTGGACCGGGCTGAAATGTTCGAATTTTCGTGCTTCGCTGGCGAGCAGTTGCAGTTCGATGTCCAGTCGCCGGGTGGGCGCGTGCAACCACTCGGCCTGTAACCAGTGGCCGCGATGAATCTGCTCGAGCGTCAGGCGCTCGGCGCTCAGGTTCAGCGCCACCCGCTGCCCGGCGAAGGCTTCGCCGGCCGGCTGGTTCTGCGCGTGCAGGCCGCGGACCCGAACGGCTTTGCCCGTGGGGCCCAAGGCCAGGACTTCACCGGTGCTGACATGACCGGACAAGGCCGTACCCGTGACGACAATGCCGCTACCCGTCACGTTGAAGGCACGGTCGATGGCCAGGCGAAAACCACCTTCGTCACTGCGTCGGCGAACCTCGTCCTGGGCCTGGAGCAAGGCCTGGCGCAGTGTCTCGATCCCCTCGCCGGTGACACTGGACACCTCGACCAGCGGCGCCCGTGCATAGGGTCCGGCCGCCAGCAGCGTCTGGATCTCGGTGCGCACCTGTGACCTGCGCGCGGGCTCGACCCGATCGCATTTGCTGATCGCCACCAGCGCCCGGGGGATGCCCAGCAGCTCGACAATCGCCAGGTGTTCGCGGGTCTGTGGCATCACCCCGTCATCGGCGGCCACCACCAGCAACACCAGGTCGATCCCCTGGGCACCGGCCAGCATGTTATGGATAAACCGCTCATGGCCGGGCACATCGATAAAACCGGTGGGCGCGGCGTCGGCTGCGAGGGGCGCATAGAGATAACCCAGGTCGATGGTGATACCCCGTTCACGCTCCTCCGGACGCTTGTCGCCGGCCTGCCCGGTCAGTGCCTGGAGCAGGCGGGTCTTGCCATGGTCGATATGCCCTGCCGTCCCGACGATCACCCCGCCCGACTCCCGGCCAGATGCCCTTGGTGCGCGGATTCCGGACTCTCCACCGCCGCGCTTTTTGTAGGAGCAAGCTTGCTCGCGATAAACGATGACGCGGTCCCAAGGTTCAACCCCTCAAGCTGTGCCACCCAGACCGCCTCGTCATCCAACTGACGCAGATCCAGCCACAGGGCGTCGTCATCGATCCGCCCCAACACCGGAATCGGCAAGCCCCGCAAAGCCGCTTCCAGCCCCTGCAGGCTGCGCCCGCGCAGGCGTTTCGAGGTATGGGCTCGCAGGCACAAGGCCGCGCTGGGCAGCCGCGCCACCGGTTGGCTGCCGCTGCCGATCATGCCCAGCGCCGGAATTGCCGAGACACTCCAGCCCTCCCCCAATACTGCGGCCAACACCGGGCGCAGGCGTTCGGCCTGGGCGAGGATCTCGACCTGGGGCCGGGTCAGCAGGCGCAGGCTGGGCAGGCGTTCGGCCAGGCGCTCCGGGTTGCGGTACAGTCCCAGCACCGCCTCCAGTGCGGCGAGGGTCAGCTTGTCCACCCGCAACGCCCGTTTGAGCGGGTTCTTCTTGATCTTCGCGATCAGTTCCTTGCCCCCGACAATCAAGCCGGCCTGGGGACCGCCGAGCAATTTGTCGCCGCTGAAGGTGACGATATCGGCGCCATCCTCCAGCGCCTGGCGCACCGTCGGTTCGGCGGGCAGGCCCCAGCGCGTGAGGTCCAGCAGGCTGCCGCTGCCCAGGTCGTCCAGCAGCGGCAAGCCATGCCGATGGGCAATCCGCGCCAACTCGGCGGTGGGCACCTGGGCGGTGAAGCCCTGGATGTTGTAGTTGCTGGCGTGCACGCGCATCAGCAGACCGCTGCGTGGGCCGATGGCGCTTTCATAGTCACGGGCATGGGTGCGATTGGTGGTGCCCACCTCATGCAGGCGGACGCCGGCGCGGGCCATGATGTCCGGAATGCGAAAGGCCCCGCCGATCTCGATCAACTCGCCCCGGGAGATGATGCCCTCCTTGCGCTGCCCCAGGCTGTTGAGGGCGAGCAGCACGGCGGCGGCATTGTTGTTGACCACGGTGACGGCTTCGGCGCCGGTCAGCTCGCGAATCAGACCCTCGATCAGGTCGTCACGGTCACCGCGCTTGCCGCTGTGCAGGTCGAATTCGAGGTTGAGCGGGTAACGGGCCGCGGTTTGCACGGCGTCTATGGCAACTTCGGGCAGCAGCGCCCGGCCGAGGTTGGTGTGCAATACCGTGCCGGTCAGGTTGAACACCCGTTGCACACGGCTGCGGTGCTGGTTGAACAGGCGCTCGCCGGCCCTGCCCGCGAGGACTGGCGGGGTCAGCTCGGCGGCACTGAGTTGGCCCGAGCGGACAGGTTCACGCAGTTCGTCGAGCAGATGCCGCAAGGTCGCCAGCAAGGCATCACGGCCGTAGCGCTCGACCAGAGGCTGGCAGGCGGGATTGCGCAAAAGGCTGTCGATGGAAGGCAGGTGGGGCGGGACGGCGGCAAGGCTCGAAGACATCAGCGGTTTCCTGAATACGCGATGCTAAAACCTGAGTGTAGACGACGGTGTTTGGCGGATGAGCGTTGTAAACCTCAGGGGCCTCATCGCCAGCAAGCCGGCTCCCACAGTTCGTGTTCCAACGCAAAAACATCGTCGAACAAAAAACTGTGGGAGCCGGCTTGCTGCGGGCGGCGTTCCGACGATGGCGTCCGCACCGGCAACACAAAACTCAATCGCCGCCGGGTGCCAGCAACAGGTTCGGCGCCTGGCGCAGGTACCCCTCCTGGTCGAGACGAATGTCCAGCGCCAGGCTGCTGATATCGGCCGAAAGCGCCTCGGCCTCGGCGTCCTCTTCCAGGTAGAGCAGCTTCAGATAGCTGTTGCAGCCGGGACAGATCTCCGCCCGCAGGGGTGCATGACCGGTCGCGTGACTGTCGTCCCCCAGGCTCAGGTACCTAAGTCCCTTGCTCTGTTCGCAGTAGATGCATTTGACCCGCACCACATGCCATTCGCAGGCGCACAGCGAACACACCAGGTAGCGCAGGCCGTTGAACTTGCCCCGGTGCCGGATCACCCCGGCCATGGCCGGCGAACCGCAGGCCGGACATTGGGCCAGGCTGTCGCAGGGTTTTAGTGCCAGGTTCGGCACATTCATCAGCCAATGGCTCCAGGCCGCCTGCAACGCGGCCCCGAGAAACGGCACCAGCGCCGCCGGCAGGCCGGCGTACTGGCCGCTCAGCAAGGCCAACGCCCAGACCTTGCGTTGTCCGGCATGGCTGTCCTGCAAGGTGCCGATGGCCTGGCGTACGGCAGGTGTGGTGGTCGCAACACCTGACAACAAGGCATCCAGCCAAGGCAACCACAGGTCTTCGCGCACCAGGCTGTCGGCGGCCAGCGGCGGCAGGCCATGCTCCAAGCATAGTCGTTGGCGTTCGGGGTCAGGCGAAACGGTGCTTGGCGGTTGCTCCAGCAGTTGCTGCTGTACCCGGCAAAGCCCGGCCACCAGGCCGATGTACTCGGCCAACGGATGCCCGGGCGCCAGTTGCTCCAGCCGGGCGGCCCGCAGGGCGAACAGCGCCTTTGGCGGCAGGTTCAGGAACGGCGGCGCGCTGGCCGAGGCCTCGATCTGTCCAGGTTCCAATATCGTGCTCAAGCGCTTATCCCTTTTTCGGTGGCTCGGCGGTCGAGGTCTCGCCACGGGTCACTTCGCGATACCACAACTCATGGTGTTTGCGCGCCCAGGCGCGGCTGACCCAGCCATGCAGCATGGCCCCGACCGAGCCCTTGATCCAGATGCCGGCGTAAATGTGCACGATGATGCTCAGCACCAGCACGAACGCCGCCAGCGCATGGAGCACGACCGCCAGGCGAATGCTGCCGATGCCGAAGTACTGGCTGAAATACGCGCGCCAGATCACCACCCCGCTGAACAGCAGGACCAGCATGCAGGCCAGCAGCGTCCAGAACAGCAGCTTCTGCCCGGGGTTGTACTTGCCGATCGGTGGTACGCCCTGCTCCTCGTTGCGGATCACCCGATCCACCCGCTTGAGCCACAGGCGATCGTTGGCGATAAAGACGTTGGCCCGCCAGAAACGAATCACCAGCCCAAGGAACAGCACGAACATCAGCAGGCCCATGAACGGATGCAGGATGCGGGTCCAGGGCCCGCCGCCGAACAGCTGGCTGAGCCAGAACAGCGACGGATGGAACAGCGCCAGCCCCGACAGGCCGGCCATGAAGAACAGGATCGCCACCAGCCAGTGGTTGGTGCGCTGGCTGGCGGTATAACGCAGGATCGGCTTGTCGCTCATGGCCGTGGCTCCCCACCGGTTTTCGGATCGAACACATGCACGCCGGGGTCGACCTGGTGGACACCGTTATCCGTGGGCACCGGATGCTCGTTCTCCTCCACCCGTTGCGGGCCGATGCGCACGTAGTGGAAAAAGCCCGCCAGCACCGCCGCGCCCATCGCCAGCAGGCCCAGGGGCTTGCTGATGCCTTTCCACAACTCGACAAAGGGGCTGATGCTCGGCTGGTTGGGCAGGCCGGCGTACAGCGAGGGTTGGTCGGCGTGGTGCAGCACATACATCACATGGGTGCCACCGACACCGGCCGGGTCGTACAAGCCGGCCTGGTCGAAACCCCGGGACTTGAGGTCGACGATGCGCTCGGCGGCGTGCTCCTTCATGTCCTCCTTGCTGCCGAAGACAATCGCCCCGGTCGGGCAGGTTTTCACGCAGGCCGGTTCCAGCCCCACCGCCACCCGGTCCGAACACAGCGTGCACTTGTACGCCTTGTGGTCCTTCTGCGAGATACGCGGAATGTCGAAGGGACAGCCGGTGATGCAGTAGCCGCAACCGATGCAATGGCCCTGGTCGAAGTCGACGATGCCGTTGGCGTGCTTGATGATCGCTCCCGGGCTGGGACAGGCCTTCAGGCAGCCGGGATCGGCGCAGTGCATACAACCGTCCTTGCGGATCAGCCACTCCAGGTTGCCCGCGGGATTTTCATGCTCGGTGAAACGCATCAGGGTCCAGCTTTCGGCACTCAGGTCCTGGGGGTTGTCGTAGGTGCCGTGGTTATGGCCGACCTCGTCGCGCAGCTCGTTCCATTCCGAACACGCCACCTGGCAGGCCTTGCAGCCGATGCACTTGGTGGTGTCGATCAGTTTGGCCACTTCTTCCTGCTGGCGCACGGAGGGCGGTAACGTGGTGGTCGCCGAACGGGCAATGATGTCTTGGCTGGCCATCAGATTTTCTCCACGTTGACCAGGAACGACTTGGATTCCGGGGTCTGTGTATTACCGTCGCCAAGGAACGGCACCAAGGTGTTGGTCAGGTAGCCGTGCCGCGCCACGCCGGTGAATCCCCAATGCAGCGGGATGCCGATATGGTGCACGACCTGGTTGTTGACCTGCAGCGGACGAATCCGCTTGGTCACCACCGCCACGGCTTCGATATGCCCGCGCTTGGAGCTGACCCGCACCCGGTCGCCGGCGACGATGCCCTTCTCCTTGGCCAGCACTTCGCCGATCTCGACGAACTGCTCCGGCTGGGCAATGGCGCTGAGCTTGCAGTGCTTGGTCCAGAAGTGGAAATGCTCGGTCAGCCGGTAGCTGGTGGCGGCATAGGGGAAGTCCTTGGCCTGCCCCAGCGAGTCCCAGACCGAGTCGAAGATCCGCGCCGCCGGGTTGCTGGTGGCCTTCTTGTTGTCCGGGTGCAGCGGGTTGATGCCGATGGGGGTTTCGAATGGCTCGTAGTGTTCCGGGAACGGTCCTTCGGCCATCTTGTCGACGGCAAAGAAGCGCGCCACGCCCTCGGGGTTCATGATGAACGGGTTCATCCCGGCTTCCGGCGGCACATCGGGCTTGTAGTCGGGCACGTCGGTACCGACCCAGGCCTTGCCGTTCCACCACACCAGGCGTTTATCCGGCGACCAGGGCTTGCCCTGGGGGTCGCTGGACGCGCGGTTGTAGAGGATGCGCCGGTTCATCGGCCAGGCCCAGGCCCAACCCAGGTTCTGTTTCATGCCGTAGGGGTCGCTGTTGTCGCGCCGGGCCATCTGGTTGCCCTGCTCGGTCCAGCTGCCGCAGAAGATCCAGCAGCCCGAGGCGGTGCTGCCGTCGTCCTTGAGCTGGGCGAACCCGGCCAGTTGCTGGCCAGCCTTGATCGCAGTCCCCGTGGCGTCGGTGAAATCCGTGCTGGCGTAACCGTTGAATTCCCGGGCCAGTTCTTCCGGCGACGGTTCGGCGGCGATCTTGTAGGGCCAGCTAAGTTTGAGGATCGGTTCGGCGAAGGCTCCGCCACTGGCCTGGTAACGCTGGCGAAGACGCAGGAACAGCTCGCTCATGATCTTCACATCGGTGCGGGCTTCCCCCGGCCCCTCGGCGCCTTTCCAGTGCCATTGCAGCCAGCGGCTGCTGTTGGTCAGCGAACCGTCCTCCTCGGCGAAGCAGGTGGTGGGCAGGCGGATGACTTCGGTCTGGATGCCGGCGGTGTCGACATCGTTGAACGGCCCGGCATTGCGCCAGAACTCCGAGGTCTCGGTGGCCAGCGGGTCCATCACCACCAGCCACTTGAGTTTGCCCAGCGCCGCGGTGACCCGGTTCTTGTCGGGCAACGCGGCAATCGGGTTGAAGCCCTGGCAGATATAGCCGTTGACCTGGCCTTTGCCCATCCGATCGAACATGCGCAGGATGTCGTAGCCCGGGTTGTCGAGCTTGGGCAGCCAGTCATAGCCCCAGTGGTTCTCGGCCGTGGCGTTGGCGCCGTACCAGGCTTTCATCAGGCTGACATGGAACTTGCCGTAGTTCTGCCAGTAGGACAGCTGGCCCGGACGCAGGGGCTTGAGGGTGCGTTTGGCGATATAGGCGTCGTAGTCTTGTTCGGCATCTGACGCCAGGGTCAGGTAGCCGGGCAGCGAGTTGGACAACAGCCCGAGGTCGGTCAACCCCTGGATGTTGGAGTGACCGCGCAAGGCATTGACCCCACCGCCAGGCATGCCGACGTTGCCCAGCAACAGCTGGACCATGGCGGCGCTGCGAATCATCTGCGAACCGACGGAGTGCTGGGTCCAGCCCAGGGCATAGAGGATCGTCATGGTCTTGCCCGGTTGCGAGCAGGTGGCGATCTCGTCCCAGATCTTGCGCAGGGCATCCTGGGGCATGCCGCAGGTCTGACTCACCAGCGCCTGGGTGTAGCGACTGTAGTGCTGTTTCATCAACTGATAGACACAGCGCTCGTGCTGCAGGCTCGGGTCGACCTTGGCGAAGCCGTCCTCGCCCAGCTCATAGCCCCAGGAGGACTTGTCGGTGTAGGTGCGGCTGGCCGCATCGTAGCCGCTGAACAACCCGTCCTCGAAGCCGAAGGCGGCCTTGACGATAAATGACACGTCGGTGTAGTTGCGCACGTATTCGTGCTGAATCTTGTCCTCGCTCAGCAGGAAGTTGATCAGCCCGCCCATGAAGGCGATGTCGGTGCCGGTTCGGATCGGCGCGTAGTAGTCGGCCACCGAGGCGGTCCGGGTGAAGCGCGGGTCGACCACGATCAGCCGTGCCTGGTTGTGGGCCTTGGCTTCGGTCACCCATTTGAAACCGCAGGGGTGCGCTTCAGCGGCATTGCCGCCCATCACCAGGATCAGATTCGCGTTGGCGATATCGGTCCAGGTGTTGGTCATGGCTCCACGGCCGTACGTCGGGGCAAGACTTGCCACCGTCGGGCCATGTCAGACACGTGCCTGGTTGTCGAACCCCAGCATGCCCAGACTGCGAACGACCTTGTGGGTCAGGTAACCGGCTTCGTTGGACGCCGCCGAGGCGGCGAGAAAGCCGGTGGTCAGCCAGCGATTGACCGTCTGCCCCTGGGTGTTCTTCTCGACGAAGTTGGCATCGCGGTCGGCCTTGATCAGGTCGCTGACGCGGTCCAGCGCTTCATTCCAGGAAATCCGTGCCCACTCCCGGCTGCCCGGCTTGCGTACCTGCGGATACTTGAGGCGGTCGGGACTGTGGATGAAGTCCAGCAGGCCCGCGCCTTTGGGGCACAGGGTGCCGCGATTGACCGGATGGTCGGCATCGCCTTCGATATGGATGATGTCCTGGGCCACGTTCTTGGCGGTATCACCCTGGCTGTACATGATCAGCCCGCAACCGACCGAACAATAGGGGCAGGTGTTGCGGGTTTCATGGGTATGGGTGAGTTTGAAGTGGCGCACTTGCTCGGCGAAGGCGGGCGCCGGGGACATGCCCAGCGCGGCCAGGCTCGAGCCTCCAAGGCCGATGGCGGCGACCTTGAAGAACTGACGACGGTTGAGATCCATCGTGTACTCCCGATCAGGTGAACGATCACGCTGGCGGCACGATTGCCGTCAGTTTCACTCTAGCCAAGATTGGCGATTGTGCGCTGTGACCTGATCGTCGGCGGTCTTGCGTCGATCTTGCGGACGTCATCGCCGGCAAGCCGGCTCCTACAGGGGGCGCGGCGTTTTCGAGGGAGACTACTTGCCGGCAACCCTGGCCGTGACCGGCACGTCCTGCTGGCGAATCGAACGCTGGGTTTGCAGCACCCGCTCCAGCGCCTGCTCCGCGTCACGGTCCTGCATGGGCGCATGGATGGCCGCCGAGACCAGGCTGATCACCTTGGCCAT
Source organism: Pseudomonas batumici (assembly GCF_000820515.1). GTDB lineage: Bacteria > Pseudomonadota > Gammaproteobacteria > Pseudomonadales > Pseudomonadaceae > Aquipseudomonas > Aquipseudomonas batumici. Next base: position 14,796 of record NZ_JXDG01000034.1, read on the forward strand.
GACTTCGGCATCCGTGGCCGGGCGCCCCAGGCTCATGGCCTGCATCAGCACGCGCAGTTCAGTCCCGGCAATCACCCCGGAGATGGCCTTGAGGGCGAATTGCAGGCGTACCCCGACTTCGTTGCGCGGCATGTCCGGCAGCGCCAGGGCGAAGGCATTGAAGAAACGCTCGAAAACCGGCTGGTAATGTTCCTTTAGGTACTTCTGGATAAAGGGTGAGGTGTCGCTGTAGACGCGGCCCAGGAAGCGAATGAAGGAGCGGCTTTCATCGCCGTCGCCGCTGCGCTCGAGCCCCATCGCCGGGGCGAACAGGACCCCCAGCAGGGTCTCGCAGTCCAGCGGGCCGTCCGCCTGCTCTTCGCATCTGGCCAGCAGTTCCAGGCGCTGTTCGTTGAGTGGTCCCAGGCGCTGCATCAGCAAGGCGGTCATCAGGGAATCCTTGTCCCCGAAGTGGTAGTTCACCGCAGCCAGGTTGACCTGGGCGCGTTCGGTAATCTGGCGCAACAACACGGCGTCGTAGCCGTATTTGATAAACAGTGCCTCCGCGGCATCCAGCAGTCGGGTCTTGGTGACATTGGGGGCACTGAGTTTCTTTGCGACCATATGTGAGGAGCCTTTGCAGGGTGAAAACCTGACCGAATGAACAGTGTTTTAAAAATAAATTTGATTTTTTATACCTACGAAAGTCCTTGAAAGCAAGCTTCTGCGCGGGGGAGCCAGCGCTTATCGGGTGTTTGAAAACCATTCTGTCTGGGCTGGAAACGGGAACGGCAGGCCCTCGCTCTTGCAGGTGGGTGAGCTGTTGATCGAGGTGGCTTTACCTACAATCAAAGAGGCATTCTGGAAAGCTCCTACATATATATCCGTAAATATGACGGCTATTAAAATCCGCTCATAACTAGCACCCAGCCACGCCTGCTTTAGACTAAACGAGTCGAGCTTTTTACCCTGTGTTCTCCTGGCGCAGTGCACACATTCTGTAGAGAACCCATCATGTCCAATGATGATTGCGACCCGTTCCGGCCTTCCATCATCGAGGCGCAGACTGCGCGACCGCTCGGGTCAAGTCCCGGTGATTGCGCCGCGCCGAATCCGGCCCCCCCCTTGAACAAGTTGATGGCACTGCGTGATGCACTTGTGGCCCTCAAGGGGCCGCTATCCGACGAGCCCGGTTTTCGACGGGTGATCGAAAGCGTGCTGCTCAACAATGAGGTCCACGAACGGGTGTTGGGCAAACGGGTTCGTGAGACGACTGCGGCGCCCTTCGGTCCTCGATTACCCTTGCAACGGCGCCTTGAGATCTACCCCCAGGGCCTGGGCGAAAGCCTTGACCAGCGGGCTGCGCGTCGTATTGTGGCGCAGGATCAGATTGAAGGCCGTGTGATAGCTGACCCGCTCCGGCATCAACGCCCGCAATAAGCCTTTGGCCACCCATGGTGCGGCATAGTGTTGTGGCAGGAAGCCGAGGAAACGACCCGTCTGGACCAGCATGGCGACGGCTTCCACCTGGGACGCCGAGGCGGAAAAACTGTCGTAGGTGACAAAGTCGAGCTTGTCACGATGGATCGCATAGCGGTGGTTGACGAACGCATGCTCACGCAGCACTTCCACGCTGTGATGCGCATCGTCCGCATCAAACAAGGGGTGCCCGACGCCGCAGTAAGCCTCGGAGCGCTCCTCATAGAGCGAGAAATAATCAAACTCTTCTCTTTTTTGATACACCGGTACTATTCCAGCGATATAACGCCCCTCCACCACGCCGCGCTCGATTTCATCAAGCTGGGCCGCGTGCAGGCGAAATCTTACTTTCGGCGATTCATCGTGAATTTTACGCAATGCCGCAACTAACGGTGAATTAATATCTGAAATAGTGTTGTCCACCACGCCGACACTAAGATCGCCGATCAATTCATTCTGGGCTGAACTAAGCCGATCCCGAAAGTTATCGACCGAAGTAAACAAGTCAATCGAGGCCTGATACACCAGACTGCCCTCTTCGGTCAGGCAAAAGCCTTCCCGCCCTCGGGTACACAGGCGCATGCCAATGCGGATTTCCAGGTCGGAAATCTGCTTGCTGATGGCGGCAAGTCCCACATTCAGCTCATTCTGAGCCGCGCTGAAACCTCCTGCCTCGACCACCGCCTTGAACACTTTGAGTAACTTGAAATCCAGTCCACTGAGGGCCAGGGGCGCTCGTTGTCCAGGTTTCGGCGGCGGGTTTCCAGAATTGGAAAGCTGGGTTTCCATCATGCTTATTGACCTCGAACTGCATATTCAACAGGCTTAGCTCCACTAGAAAAACGTCGCCGGTCAATAATAATGAACACAGAAAACCAGGCTTGGCAACCACCGCTTTTTTTTGCAAATCAGCCACAAGTCGCTGATTGCAAGCGTTTAAAAGCCACTCTTTTGTACTTGTAGGTGCCACCAGCGTCGAGCGGCTGCTTCTACAAGGATTCGTAACTGCCCTCCTGATAGCGCATGACCCTGCCCCTCCCCGGACGGCTGGCGGCGGTCGTGTGTCGAACCATTCATCTGAGTGAGGAAAAACAACAATGGCTCAAGCCACCGACCGTCTCTGGGGAGCCCGTTTCAAGAGCGGGCCGTCCGCCGCCCTGGCCGCCCTCTCCCGCTGCCCGGAACGCTATTTCCGCCTCACCCCCTATGATCTTGCCGGCTCCCGGGCCCATGCCCACGAATTGCAACGTGCCGGCCTGCTCGACGAACAGGAGACCCGAGCCATGGTCGAGGCCCTGGAGCGTATCGGCGAAGACTTTCGCGCCGGTCGTGTCGCCCCGACCCAGGACGACGAGGACGTGCACACCTTCATCGAACGCCTGCTGACCGAGCGCCTCGGCGCCCTGGGCGGCAAGCTGCGCGCCGGACGTTCGCGCAACGACCAGACCGCCAATGACCTGCGTCTGTTCCTGCGTGACCACGTGCGCACCCTGGCGGTGGAAGTCCTGGCCCTGCAACAGGCGCTGGTCGATCAGGCCGAGCAGCATGTGCAGAGCATCTGCCCCGGCTTCACCCACCTGCAGCAGGCGCAACCGATCGTCTTCGCCCATCACCTGCTGGCCCATGCCCAGGCCATGTTGCGTGACGTCCAGCGCCTGGTGGACTGGGATGCCCGCACCGCCCTTTCGCCATTGGGTGCGGCGGCCATGGCCGGTTCGGCCATCGCTCGCCAGCCGCAGCAATCGGCCCGGGAGATGGGTTACCGCGGCGTCTGCGAAAACTCCATCGATGCGGTGGCCAGCCGCGACCATGTCGCCGAGTTCCTGTTCGTCGCCAGCATGCTCGGGATCAATATCTCGCGCCTGGCCGAAGAGTTCTGCCTGTGGTCGTCCCGGCAGTTCCGCTGGGTGGCGCTGGACGACGCCTACGCCACCGGCAGCTCGATCATGCCGCAGAAGAAAAACCCGGATATCGCCGAATTGGCGCGGGGCAAGGCCGGGCGCCTGATCGGCAACCTGACCGGGCTGCTCTCGACCCTCAAGTCCTTGCCGCTGTCCTACAACCGCGACCTGAGCGAGGACAAGAACGGTGTGCTCGACAGCGTCGACACCCTGCTGCTGGTGCTGCCGGCCATGGCCGGTATGGTCGCGACCATGACGGTCAACGTCGAGGAGCTGCGGCGCCAGGCGCCCCTGGGCTTCACCCTGGCCACCGAAGTCGCCGACTGGCTGGCGGTGCGCGGTGTGCCCTTCAAGGAGGCCCATGAAATCACCGGTGCGCTGGTCAAGGCCTGTGAAGCCGGCGACTTCGAACTCTGGGAGGCGAGCCCGGCGCTACTGGCCGAGATCGACCCGCGGCTGACGCCTGAAGTCCGTGACAGCCTGACCCTGGAAGCCGCCATCGCCGCTCGCAGCGGTTGGGGCGGTACCGCACCGGAGCAGGTTCGCGAACAGATTGCCCGGCTGAAGGTCGCGCTCGAAGCACAACGGCAATGGGCCGCCGAATACAACGGCCTGCGTCTTTCCTGAACGCCAGAAACAAAGACGGCGCCCCTGGCGCCGTGTACGGAGAAACACCATGAGTCAATCCCAGGCAGAACGCTTGCAAGCCGAGCGCAAACAGGCCGAGAACCAGTTCGATATCACCCAGTACGAACATGTACCGCGGCGCTATTACGGACGCATCCTCTTCGCCACCCTGATCGTCGTCGCCCTGGCCGGGCTGGTCCGGGCCTTTGCCCAGGGCCAGATCGAATGGTCCTATATCGGCCAGTTCCTGACCGCCAAGGCGATTCTCACCGGGCTGCTGAACACCATCATCATGGCGATCCTGGCCATGGCCCTGGGCGTGGTGTTCGGCGTGATCACGGCGATCATGCGCATGTCCGCCAACCCGATCCTGCGCTACGTGGCGATCACCTACACCTGGCTGTTCCGCGGCACGCCGTTGATTCTCCAGCTGCTGCTGTGGTTCAACCTGGCGCTGATCTTCCCGAGCATCGGGATTCCCGGGCTGTTCCAGCTCGACACCGTCAGCCTGATGACCCCGTTTGTCGCCGCCTTGCTGGGCCTGAGCATCAACCAGGGCGCCTACACCGCCGAAGTGGTGCGTGCCGGCCTGCTCTCGGTGGACACCGGCCAGTATGAAGCCGCCAAGTCCATCGGCATGCCACGCCTGCAGGCCCTGCGCCGGATCATCCTGCCCCAGGCCATGCGCATCATCATCCCGCCGGTGGGCAACGAGTTCATCGGCATGGTCAAGATGACCAGCCTGGCGAGCGTGATCCAGTACTCGGAACTGCTCTACAACGCCCAGAACATCTACTACGCCAACGCCCGGGTGATGGAGCTGCTGATCGTGGCCGGCATCTGGTACCTGGTCGCCGTCACCGTGCTGTCCTTCGGTCAGAGCCGCCTGGAACGGCGTTTTGCCCGCGGCGCCGGCAAGCGCTCGTAAGTGTCCTGGAGAATTCGAACATGAGAAGCATCATCAAGGCTGTCGGCCTGAACAAATACTACGACTCCTTCCACGCCCTGAAGGACGTCAACATCGAAGTCGAGCAAGGCGAAGTGCTGTGCATCATCGGCCCCTCCGGTTCCGGCAAGAGCACCCTGCTGCGCTGCGTCAACCAGCTGGAAAAGATCGACAAGGGCGGCCTCTGGGTCGACGGCGAACTGGTGGGCTACCGGATCGCCGGCAACAAGCTGCATGAACTCAACGAAGCGCAGATCGCCCGCCAGCGCCTGGCCACCGGCATGGTGTTCCAGCGCTTCAACCTGTTTCCGCACATGACCGTGCTGGAAAACATCATCGAAGGTCCGGTCCAGGTGCTCAAGCGCTCGCCCAAGGAGTCGGTCGAGGAGGCCCTGGAGCTGCTGGCCCGGGTCGGCCTGGCGCACAAGCGCGACAGCTATCCCATCGAGTTGTCCGGCGGCCAGCAGCAACGGGTGGCCATTGCCCGGGCTCTGGCGATGCGGCCCAAGCTGATGCTGTTCGATGAACCCACTTCGGCACTCGACCCGGAACTGGTCGCAGAGGTGCTGTCGGTGATGCGCGACCTGGCGCAGACCGGCATGACCATGATCGTCGTCACCCATGAACTGGGCTTCGCCCGCGAAGTCTCCAACCGCATGGTGTTCATGGACGGCGGCCAGATCGTGGAGGAAGGAAGCCCCGAAGAACTTCTAATAAACCCACAAAACCCGCGCACCCAAAGCTTCATTTCTGCCGTTCGAACCTAGGTTTCCCTGAACCTTCACAACATTCATAAGAGAACGTCCATGAAGAACTACGTTATCCCAGCTGTACTCGCCGGTCTGATGGCTTCCAGCTTCACCTGGGCCGCCGAATTGCCCGCCAGCATCAAGGCCAAGGGCGAAATCGTCGCGGCGATCATGCCCAACTACCCGCCGATGGACTTCAAGGACCCGGCCAACAACGAACTCACCGGTGTCGACTTCGACCTGGGTAACGCCCTGGCCCAGCGCCTGGGCGTGAAAATGAAATGGCAGGAAACCTCCTTCGAACAGATGATCAACGCCCTGACCACCAAACGCGTAGACATCGTGCTCTCGGGCATGACCGACACCGCCGAACGGCAGAAGGCGGTGGACTTCGTTGACTACTTCACCAGCGGTTCGCAGTTCTACACCCTGGTGAAGAACCAGGACATCAAGGAAATGACCGATATCTGCGGCAAGACCGTCGGCACCAGCCGTCGCACCACCTTCCCGGCGGAAATCGCCGCCTGGAGCACTGCGCACTGCCCGGCCGACAAACAGATCAAGGTCATCGGCACCGAAGGTTCGGCCGACGCCCGCGCGCAACTGCGCCAGAGCCGCATCAACGCCGCCGTGCAAGGCAGCGAGACCCTGCCCTACCTCGCGAACCAGGAGAAGAACACCTTCAATATCATCGGCACACCGATGGTCGTGCAGTTCACCGGGATCGGCGTGAGCAAGGACAACCAGGCACTGCGTGATGCCGTCCAGGCTGCCCTGCAAAGCATGATCGCCGACGGCAGCTACCAGGCCATCCTGAAGAAATGGGACCTGTCGGTGGGTGCCGTCGACAGCATCGCCGTCAACAAGGGCCAGTAACCGGGAGCCGCCACTCATGTCCTCGACCCCGACCTGGCCGGATGGGCACAAAGCCTGCCTGGCCCTGGCATTCGACCTCGACGGCCCGACCGGTGACGCCATGCTCGATGGCTCGATCTGGCACAAGCCCGAGTACTTCGGTTTTGGCGGTTACGGCCCGTATCGGGCGTTGCCGCGCATTCTCGACCTGCTCGACGAGTTCCGCCTGCCGACCACCTTCTTCGTCCCGGCCTGGGTCGTGGAAAACTGGCCCCGGCAATGCCAGGCGATTGTCGAACGCGGACATGAAGTGGCCTACCACGGCTACAAGCACGAATCCTTCTACGCCCTGACGCTGGAACAGCAGCGGGACGTGATGAACAAATGCCGCGAGGTGTTCTGGCAATACCTGAACATCCGCGCCGAGGGCTTTCGCACGCCTTCCGGCGACTGGCGCGCGGAGACCCCGGCGATGCTGGTGGACGCCGGCGTGACTTACTCCAGCAGCATGCGCGGTGACGACCGGCCCTACCTGGTGCAGGTGCCCGGGCATGCGCAGCCGCTGGTGGAAATCCCCGGCCGCTGGGAAATGGATGATTACGCTTCCATCGCCTACACCCGCGAGCCGAACTTTCCGTCAGGGCTGGATCGCACCGCCAGCTATGCGCTGACCCTGGACAACTGGTGTCGCGAATTCGATGGCGCCGCCGACGAAGGGTTGTGCCTGACCACCCTGTTCCACCCCAAGATCACCGGCAAGCCGGGGCGCATCCTGTTGCTGGAGCGATTGTTCGAGCATATGCGCGAGCGCGATGACGTCTGGTTTGCCACCTGCCGCGATGTCGCCCATTGGTGGCTGAAGGAGCATCATCATGGCTGAGTCCCAACCGCCCGTATTCAAGAGCCCATGGCCCGCGCCTTATCGCTGTGCGGTGGTGATAACCGTGGATTACAACGATATCCATGGCATTCTCACCCAGGCCCCGGAGGTTGCCGGGCGCGACAAAAGCCTGTCGGTCTGGCGTTATGGCAGCCAGCGCGGGGTCGAACGGCTGCTCGGCCTGTTCGACGAATTGGCCGTGCGCAGCAGCTGGTGCATTCCGGGCATCGTCGCCGAAGAGCAGCCGGCCCACCTCCGCGCGATCCAGGCCGGCGGTCATGAAATCGCCTGTGCCGGCTACCGTCACCAGAACTTCGACAACCTGACCCTCGCCGAGCAGAAAGCCTCGCTCGCGCAAGGCTGCCAGGCCCTGGCGGCACTGACGGGCGAGCGGCCGAAGGGTTTCCGGATCCCGGCTGGCAACGGGTTGCCGGGGTTCACCGAGGCCCTGCACGACGAGGGCATTCTCTGGTCGTCCTCCTGGCGCGGTGATGACCTGCCTTTCGCCCACCCGACGGCCCCACAGGTCATCGAACTGCCGTTGCACTATGAGCTGGAGGACGAACCCTACTTCGCCTTCAACCTCAGCCCGGCGGTGCCGCCGGCGCAGTCGCGGATCGCTTCCTACAGCCATACCCTGGGCAACCTGCAGATGGATTTCGCCGGATTCCATCGGTTCGGGCTGTGCTACGTCCTGCGCCTGCACCCGGAAGTCATCGCTACGCCGGGGCGTATCGGCGTACTGCGTGAGCTGATCCAGGGTATCCAGCAACACGAGGACGCCTGGATTGCCACGGCCGGCGAAGTGGCCCAATGGTGGGACGACAACGGCCACGCCATGACGGCGGACCATCCGGCGGCCGTCTATGAGCGCCACTACCGCCAGTATCTGCCGTGATCCGGTGAAACACAGAGACGTTTTCAAAACAAGGACATAAGCACCACCGTGGCCACCTACTCCCTCGTTATCCGCCGGCTGATGATCTGCTCCGTGACCATCGTCGTCAGCCGTGCCATCACCAGCCCCCTGCTGACCCTGTTCCTCAGCAGGAAACTCGGGCTGAACCAGCAGGATGTCGGCCTGCTGATGGGGATCGCGGTGTTTATCGCCACCCTGCTCTCGCTGTACGGCGGCTACATCATCGACCGCCTGGAAAAACGTCGGCTGATGATCCTGGCGATGCTCTCCAGCGGCGTCGGTTTCACCTTGCTGACCTTCGCCCACGACCTGTACCTGACCACCCTGACCCTGGTGATCACCGAAACCGCGTCGGCGCTGTTTCTTATCGGTTCCAAGGCCATCATCAGCGAGAACCTGCCCATCGAGCAGCGGGCCAAGGTCTTCTCCCTGCGCTACACCCTGACCAACGTCGGTTACGCCACCGGCCCGATGCTCGGCGTGGTCATTGCCGGGGTGCAACCCTCGGCCCCTTTCCTGATTGCCGCGAGCATCGCTTTTTGCAGTATTTTCCTGATGCTCGGTATCGCCCCAACCGCCCAGGCGCTGCCGGGCAAGCCGCAAAGCTTCATCAACACCCTGGTGACGCTGCGCAACGACCGGACCCTGATCCTGTTCACCTGCGGCAGTCTGCTGAGCACCATTGTCCATGGCCGCTACACCCTGTACCTGTCGCAGTTCCTGCTGGTGACCCACAGCAGCCAGGACGCCCTGACCACCTTGTCGGCGATCCTGGCCTGCAACGCCATCAGCGTGATCCTGCTGCAATACCAGATCGGTCGTTTTCTCAAGCGCGAGCAGCTGCGCTACTGGATCGCCATCGGCACCAGCCTGTTCATCGCCGGGCTGATCGGCTTCAGTCTTGCGCAAAACCTGGTGACCTGGTGCGTGGCCATGTTCATCTTCACCCTCGGGGAGATGATCATCTATCCGTCCGAATACCTGTTCGTCGACACCATCGCCCCGGAAGCGCTGCGTGGCAGTTACCTGGGTGCACAGAACCTGGCCGCCCTGGGCGGTGCGTTGAGTCCGGTGATCTGCGGCTACCTGCTGATTCACGCGGTGCCGGCGACGATGTTCTATGCCCTGGGTGGTCTCACGGCCGTGGGCGGCAGCCTGTGCTTCCTGGCTGGACGCAGGGTGCCGTCCTGTAGGAGCGAGCTTGCTCGCGATGGACGCCAACGATAACGCGGGAAACCTGGTGCCCCGCGGTGCCCGGGCCACCATCGCGAGCAATCGAGCGTCGACCGGCTGCTCCTACATGAACCCAACATCAAACCCAAGGATCAGCGTTTGGCGCTCAGGTCGGTGTTGCCGTCCCAGCCACCGCCCAGCGCCGCGATCAGCTGGACACTGGCGATCAACCGGCTTTGCAGCAGGCTCAGCACGCTACGCTCATTGGTCAGGGCCGTGGTCTGCACCGTGACCACATCCAGGTAGGTGATCAGGCCGGCCTTGTACTGGTTCTCGGTCAGGCGCAGGGATTCGCGCGCCGCCTCCAGTGCCTGGGCGCGTACCGCTGCCTCGTCCTCCATCACCTTGAGCTGCACCATGAAGTTTTCCACCTCGCGGAAACCATCCAGCACGGTCTGGCGATACTTGGCCACGGTCTGGTCATACACCGCCTCGGTGCGGTCCACTTCCGCCGAACGCTGGCCGCCGTCGAACAAGGTGGTGGCAAGCTTCGGTCCCACCGACCAGAAACGGTTCGGCAGACTGATCCAGTTGGCATAGGTACTGCTACTGTAGCCGCCGGACAAGCTCAAGGTCAGGTCCGGGTAATAAGCTGCCTTCGCCACGCCGATATTGGCATTGGCCGCGATCACCGAACGTTCCGCCGAGGCCACGTCCGGACGCCGTTCCAGCAGTTGCGACGGTATGCCCAACGGAATCGACGGCAAGACCGGAACCGTGGTGGTGGCCGCCAACTGGAATTGCGCCGGTGGCTGGCCGGTCAAGACGGCAATGGCGTTTTCGAACTGGGCCCGTTGCCAGATCAGGTCGATCAGGTCGCCCTGGGCGGTCTTGAGCTGGGTCTGGGCCTGGGCGATCGCCGCCTTGCTGGAAACGCCAAAACGGTACTGGCTTTCGGTGCTCTTGAGCGAGCGCTCGTAGGTCTGCACCGTTGATTCCAGCAGGCGCTTCTGTTCGTCGATCACCCGCAGTTGCAGGTAGTTCTGCACCAGGCTCGATTGCTGGCTCAGGCGCATGGCCGCGAGGTCGGCAAAGCTGGCCTGAGCGCTGGCTTCGTTGGCTTCCAGGCCGCGGCGCAGCTTGCCCCAGATATCCGCTTCCCAGCTCACGCCCAGCTGGGCGTTGTAGGTATCCTGAATCCCGCTGGATGAACGGCTCAGGCTCGAACTGCTGCTGCCGGTACCCTGGCTGGAGCGGGTTTTTCCGACGCTCAGGTTGGCGCTGGGAAAGAAGGCGCCGCGTGAGCTCTTGACCAACGCCTGGGCCTGACGGTACTGGGCTTCGGACTGCGCCACCGACTGGTTGGCACTGTTGAGCTTTTCTACCAGGGCGTTGAGCGTCGGGTCGCCATACAGCTCCCACCAGGCGCCGCGGGCCAGGGAATCACTGGGCTGGGCCTGACGCCAGCCGGCGGCTTCCTTGTATTGCGCCGGCGTCGCGGCGTCCGGGCGCTTGTAGTCCGGGCCCACGGCGCAGGCGCTGAGCATCAGCCCGCACAAGGCCAGGCTCAGCAGGCGTGAGCCACGGGCGGTCTCCAGGCGCTGGGCGGCCAGGGGCATTTTGCATTGCGATCGGTCAGTCATAGCGGAGTTTCCAGAGCACCATCCGTGCGCACGCCACGCCACTGGTTGAAGCGGTGGCGCAAACGGTCGAGATAAAGGTAAACCACCGGGGTGGTGTAGAGGGTCAGGACCTGGCTGAAGATCAGCCCGCCGATAATGGTCAGGCCCAGGGGCTGGCGCATTTCCGCGCCTTCGGCACTGCTCAGCAGCAAGGGCAAGGCGCCGAGGATCGCCGCCAGGGTGGTCATCAGGATCGGCCGCAGGCGCAGCAGGCAGGCCTGTCGAATCGACTCCAGCGGGTCCAGGCCCGAATGACGCTCCAGTTGCAGCGCCAGGTCGATCATCAGGATCGCGTTCTTCTTCACCACGCCGATCAGCAGGAACAGCCCCAACAGCGAAATCAGGCTGAACTCGCCCCCCAGCAGGTAGATGCCGAGCAAGGCGCCGACCCCGGCCGACGGCAAGGTGGACAGGATGGTCAGCGGATGAATGTAGCTTTCGTAGAGGATCCCCAGGACCAGGTACACCGCCACCAGCGCGCCGAGGATCATGAACGGCTGGCCTTTCTGGGTCGCGGCAAAGGCGTCGCTGGTGCCGGCCATCTTGGCGATCACCGCTTCCGGCAAGCCGAGCTTGGCAATGGCCCGCTCGATGGCGGCGGTGCCCTGCTCCACCGTCACCCCGGGGGCCATGTCGAACGACAGGCTTTCGGAGGCGAACTGCCCCTCGTGATCGACCCGATCATCCTGCAGGCTGTTCTCATAGTGGGCGATGGCCGACAACGGAATGCGCTGCCCGGCCGAGCCGATCACCTTGACCTGATTGAGGGTTTCCGGAGACTGGGCGTACTTCGGATTGATCTCCATCACCACCTGGTACTGGTTCAGGCTGTCATAGATGGTGGAAATCTGCCGCTGGCTGTAGGCGTTGTTGAGCACCGCCGTGACCGTGCTCATGTCCACGCCCAGGCGCTTGGCGGTATCGCGGTCGACCACCAGGGTGGTCTGCGGGGCTCCGCGACCTTCCCGGGCATCGATAGCGGTCAACTCCGGCAGGGCCTTGAGGGCCGCGACCACCTTCGGGTACCACTCGCGCAGCGCGCCGAGGTCGTCGCTTTGCAGGATGTAGGAGTACTGCGCGGTCTGTTGCTCGCGCCCGCCGCCGAATTGCAGGTCCTGGTCGGCCATCAGCATCAGCCGGGCACCCGGCACCTTGGGCATTTCGGTGCGCAGGCGTTCGATGACGCTCTGCGCCGAGACATTGCGCTCCTTGATCGGCTTGAGGCGCACCAGCATGAACGCGTTGTTGGTGCCGTTGTTGCCGCCGATGAAGCCGGCCACGCTTTGCACCGCCGGGTCGGCCAGCACCGCCTTGCGGAAGATTTCCATCTTCGGCTGCATATTGCCGAACGACATGCCGTCGTCGCCGCGGACGAAGCCGATCAGTTGCCCGGTGTCCTGTTGGGGCAGGAAGGTCTTTGGCACCACCACATACAAGGCGACGTTCAGTCCGATGGTGACGAACAGGCTGAGCAGGGTCAGCCGCTTGTGCCGCAGGACCCAGTCCAGGCTGGTGGCATAGGCCGCCATCATGCGTTCGTTGGCCTTTTCGCTCCAGCGCTGCAGGCGGGTCGGCTCGCCCTGCAGGTGCGGCTTGAGCCAGCGCGCGCAGAGCATCGGCGTCAAGGTCAGCGACACCACCAGCGACACGATGATGGCCGCCGCCAGGGTGATGGAAAACTCGCGGAACAGGCTGCCGATGATCCCGCCGATGAACAGGATCGAGAGGAACACCGCCACCAGCGACACGTTCATCGACAGCAAGGTGAAGCCGACTTCCTTGGCCCCCTGGTACGCGGCCTTCAGGGGCGCGATGCCGTCGTTGATATGCCGGGAAATGTTCTCCAGCACCACGATGGCATCGTCCACCACCAGGCCGGTGGCCAGGATCAGGGCCATCAGCGACAGGTTGTTCAGGGAGAAGCCATACAGGTACATGACGGCAAAGGTGCCCACCAGCGACACCGGCACCGCCAGGGTCGGGATCAGCGACGCGCGGAAGTTGCCGAGGAACAGGTACACCACCAGCACCACCAGGGCCACGGCGATCAACAGGGTCATCTCGGCTTCGTGGAGCGTGGCCTTGATCACCGGCGAACGGTCCATGGCCAGGTTCAGCTTGACGCTGGCCGGCAACACCGCCTGCAAGGCCGGCAGTTGCGCCTTGATCTCGTTCACCGTCTGGATGATGTTGGCGCCAGCCTGGCGGTTGATCACCAGCAGGACCGCGTCGTCATTGTTGAAAAAGCCGGCGTTGTAACGATCCTCGACGCTGTCGCTGATCTTCGCCACATCCCCCAGGCGCAAGGCCGAGCCGTTCTGGTAGTGGATGACCAGCGGCTCGTAGTCCTTGGCCTTTTCCAGCTGGTCGTTGGCCTGCACCTGCCAGTTGCGCTCGGCATCCTCTAGTGAACCCTTGGGCCGCCGTACGTTGGCGTTGGCAATGGTGGTGCGCACGTTGTCCAGGGCCACGCCGTACTGGTTGAGCGCCTGGGGTTCGAGCTCAATGCGCACCGCCGGCAGCGAACTGCCACCGATCTGTACTTCGCCCACCCCCGGGACCTGGGACAGGCTCTGGGACAGGATGGTCGAGGCCAGGTCGTAGAGCTGGCCTTTCTGCAGCACGTCGGAGGTCAGCGACAGCACCATGATCGGCGCCTGGGACGGGTTGACCTTCTTGTAGGTGGGCATGCTGCGCATGCCGCTGGGCAGCAGGTTGCGCGACGCGTTGATCGCCGCCTGGACTTCCCGCGCCGCACCGTTGATATCGCGGTTGAGGTCGAACTGCAGGATCACCCGGGTCGAACCCTGGCTGGAGCGGCTGCTCATGGTGTTGACGCCGGGAATCACGCCGAAGGAGCGCTCCAGCGGCGTGGCGACGGTGGAGGCCATGACTTCCGGGCTGGCGCCGGGCAGGCTGGCCTGGACCACGATCACCGGGAAATCCATCTGCGGCAGCGGCGACACCGGCAGCAGGCCGAAACTCACGCCCCCCAGCAGGACAATGGCCAGGCTCAGCAGCATGGTGGCTACCGGCCGGCGGATGAACGGTCCCGAGAGGTTCATGTGTCCACCTGCTCAAGCAGGCTCGAATGCCGCCGCCAGCGCCGTCCCAGGCGATCGAAGTACAGGTAGATCACCGGCGTGGTGAACAGGGTCAGCACCTGGCTGACCAGCAACCCGCCGACCATCACCAGACCCAGGGGTTGGCGCAGTTCGGCACCGGAGCCGGTGGCGAGCATCAGCGGAATGGCGCCGAACAGCGCCGCCAGGGTGGTCATCAGGATCGGCCGGAAACGCAACAGGGCCGCCTGGTAGATCGCCTGCTCCGGGGCCATGCCCTGGTGACGCTCGGCATCGAGGGCGAAGTCGATCATCATGATCGCGTTCTTCTTGACGATACCGATCAGCAGGATGATCCCGATGATGGCGATCATGCCCAGGTCGTTGCCGCTCAGGATCAACGCCAGCAAGGCACCGACCGCCGCCGAGGGCAGGGTCGAGAGGATGGTCACCGGGTGGATATAGCTCTCGTAGAGCACCCCCAGCACGATGTACATGGTCACCACCGCCGCCAGGATCAGCAACAGGGTGCTCGACAGCGACGCCTGGAAGGCTTCGGCCGCGCCCTGGAACTGGGTCTGCACGCCAATCGGCATGCCGATCTCCTGCTTCACCTGGTCGATGACCTGTACCGCCTGTCCCAGCGCCACGCCGGGCGCCAGGTTGAACGACATCATCACCGCCGGGAACTGGCCGATATGGGAGATGGCCAGCTGCGCCTGGCGCTCCTCGACACGGGCCAGGCTGGACAGGCGCACCTGTCCGCCGCTGGTGGTCTTGACGTGGATCTGCTCCAGCGCCTGCGGGCCGATCCTCTCCCCCGCCTGGGCTTGCAGCACCACGCGATACTGGCTGGCCTGGGTGTAGATGGTGGAGATCTGCCGCTGGCCGAAACCGTCATACAGCGCATCGGTGATATCCGACACGGCGACGCCCAGGCGCGAAGCCGCGTCCCGGTCGATCACCAGATAGACCTGCAAGCCCTTGTCCTGCAGGTCGCTGGCCACATCCGTCAGTTCCGGGCGCAGGGCCAGCGCGTCCACCAGCTTGCCACTCCACTCGGCCAGCAGGTTGGCATCCGGCGAGGACATGCTGAACTGGTACTGGGTACGGCTTACCCGGTCTTCGATGGTCAGGTCCTGCACCGGCTGCATGAACAGACGGATCCCCGCCAGTTTGTCGACTTCCGGCTGCAGGCGGCTGATCACCTGCGCGGCGCTCAGGCTGCGCTGGTGGCGCGGCTTGAGGTTGATCAGCAGGCGGCCGCTGTTGAGCGTGGCATTGTCGCCGTCCACGCCGATATAGGACGACAGGCTTTCCACCTCCGGATCGGCCAGGATGACCTTGGCCAACGCCTGTTGCCGCTGGCTCATCGAGGCAAAGGACACCGACTGCGGCGCTTCGGAAATCCCCTGGATCACCCCGGTGTCCTGCACCGGGAAGAAGCCCTTGGGCACCATCAGGTAGAGGAACACCGTCAGTGCCAGGGTGGCGACCGCCACCAGCAAGGTCAGCGGCTGGTGATTGAGCACCCAGCGCAACTTGCGTCCGTAGGCTTCGATCAACCCGTCGATCCAGGCGCCGCTGGCCCGGTAGAAACGGCCCTGCTCTTCGGCCTTGGGCTCGCGCTTGAGCAGGCGCGCGCACATCATCGGCGTCAGGGTCAGGGACACCACCAGGGAAATCAGGATCGCCACCGCCAGGGTGATGGCGAACTCGCGGAACAGCCGCCCGACCACATCGGCCATGAACAACAGCGGTATCAGTACCGCGATCAGCGACAGGGTCAGGGAAATCAGGGTGAAGCCGATCTGCTTGGCGCCCTTGAGCGCCGCTTGCATCGGGCTGTCGCCCTCCTCGATGAAGCGCGAGATGTTTTCCAGCATGACGATCGCATCGTCGACCACGAAGCCGGTGGCGATGGTCAGGGCCATCAGGGTCAGGTTGTTGACCGAGAAACCCGCCAGGTACATCACGCCGAAGGTGCCGATCAGCGACAAGGGCACGGCAACCGAAGGAATGATGGTGGCGCTGGCCCGGCGCAGGAACAGGAAGGTCACCATCACCACCAGGGCGATGGCGATCAGCAGTTCATGCTGAACATCGGTGACGGAAGCGCGAATGGTCTGGGTCCGGTCGGTCAGCACCGTGACATCGATGCCAGCCGGCAGGTTGTCGGTGATGCTCGGCAGCAAGGCCTTGATCCGGTCCACCACCTCGATGACGTTGGCCCCGGGCTGGCGCTGGATATTCAGCAGCACGGCCTGGTTTTCGTTGGCCCAGGCGGCAAGGCGTTCGTTCTCGGCACCGTCGACGATCTGGGCGACATCCTTGAGACGCAGCGGCGCGCCATTCTTGTAGGCCAGGATCAGTTCGGCGTATTCCTTGGGCGAACGCAGCTGGTCGTTGGCGTCGAGCATCGACACCCGGGTCGGACCGTCGAAGTTGCCCTTGGGCTGGTTGACGTTCGACGCGCCGATCAGGGTGCGCACGTCCGACAGGTTCAGGCTGTTGGCCGCCAGGGCCTCGGGATTGACCTTGATCCGCACCGCCTGGCGCTGGCCACCGGCAATACTGACCATGCCTACGCCGCTGATCTGGGCGATCTTCTGCGCCATGCGGGTATCGACCAGGTCGTTGAGCTTGGGCAACAACATGGTTTTCGAGGTGATCGCCAGGGTCAGCACCGGGGTGTCCGCCGGGTTGACCTTGTTGTACACCGGCGGGGCCGGCAGATCCTTGGGCAACAGGTTGGTGGCGGCGTTGATGGCCGCCTGGACCTGCTGCTCGGCGACATCCATGTTGGTTTCGAGGTTGAAGCGCAGGGTCAGGATCGACGCCCCGCCCGAACTGGTGGAGGCCATCTGGGTCAGCCCGGGCATCTGCCCGAACTGGCGCTCCAGCGGCGCGGTGACCGCGCTGGTCATCACGTCGGGACTCGCACCCGGGTAGAGGGTCATCACCCGGATGGTCGGGTAATCGACCTGGGGCAGCGCCGACACCGGCAGCAGGCGATAGGCGATCAGGCCGGCCAGGACAATGGCCAGCATGCTCAGGGTGGTCGCTACCGGGCGGAGAATGAACAGCCGCGAGAGATTCATGCGCCGACCTTTTTCGCCTTGCCGGCTTCAGCCGGTGCCTTGGACGTCGAGCCTTCCTTCAGTTGTTCGGAAGGTGCCTTGGACAGGTCCTGGCTGTCATTGACCACCTCGACGTCGCCACCGTCCTTCAAGCGGTCGGTGCCCTCCAGCACCACACGGTCGCCGACGGCCAGGCCTTCCTTGATCACCGTGAGATTGCCATCGCTGGCGCCGACTTTCAGCGGTCGGATCTTGACCTTCTTGTCACCGTCCATGACGTAGACGAAGGTGCCATCGTTGCCGAACTGGATCGCCGCGCTCGGCGCCAGCACCACGTTTTTCAGGGTGTCGGCCAGCAGGTGCACATTGACGAACTGGTTGGGGAACAAGGCCTGCTCGCGGTTCTCGTAGAGCGCCTTGAACTTGAGGGTGCCGGTGGTGATGTCGATCTGGTTGTCGAGACTCTGCAAGACACCTCTGGCCTGCTGCTTCACGTCACCGCGGTCCCAGGCTTCGGCGGGCAATTTCGCCCCGCTGTGAAAGCGCGTGAGCACGGTGTCGAGGTTGTTTTCCGGCAAGGTGAAGGCCACGCTGATCGGCTGGGTCTGGGTGATCACCACCAGTGCCTGGCTGTCGTTCGCCGCCAGCAGGTTGCCGACGTCCAGCTGCCGCAGGCCCAGGCGCCCGGCAATCGGTGCGCGGATCTTGGTGAAGTCCAGATTCAGCTTGGCCGTCTCGACCGCGCCCTGGTTGGTCTTGACCGTGCCCTGGTATTGCTGCACCAGGGCCTCGGCGGTGTCCAGGGTCTGCTTGGCGATGCTGTCTTCGGCGAACAAGCCGCGATAGCGCTGCAAGTCGACCTGGGCGTTCTTCAACTGCGCCTGGCTTTGCAGCAGGGTGCCCTGGGCCTGGAGCAAGGCGCTCTGGTAGTTGCGCGGATCGATCTCGGCCAGCACATCACCGGCCTTGACCATCTGGCCCTCCTGGAAGTTGATCTTGACCAACTGCCCGGCGACTTGCGTGCGCACATTGACCGTGTTGAGGGCGGTCACCGTCCCCAGGGCCTTGTAGTAGACCGGGAAGTCCCCCACCGTCGCCGCTGCCACCCGCACGGGCACCGGGCCCGAGGATGCGCCGAAGCCCGGACGCATCATGCCCGACTTGCCGGCATGTCCGGCAGGTTTGGCTTGCGCGACCTTTTGATGGGCGCCTGACGGCCAGAAATGCCAGCACACTGCGCCGATAATCAACAGGATCAGCAGGCCGAACAGCCAGCGTCGGGATGGACGGGAAACAGAAGATTGCATGGAGTGATCAACCATTGTGCGCGAGAACTTCTTTTTGGGAAGGCTGAAAGATTAAGCACTGAATTGTTTCAGGCAAAGCGCCTTTACCGGCAATTTACCTTGGCATGACTTTCCTCAGTGTTCGGGTAAGACACTGAAGCACAAATAAAAACGGCCTGGACAGGGCCAGGCCGTGAATAATTGTAAACCGCTTGTTTCAAGAACCCTTTATTTCAGGGCCGCAAGCGCTGCCTCGTAATCAGGTTCCTGGCCGATATCGGCCACCAACTCGCTGTGCAGCACCTTGTCGTGGGCATCGAGCACCACCACGGCACGGGTGGTAAGGCCTTCGAGGGGACCATCGGCGATTTCCACGCCGTAATCGAGCATGAACTCGCGACCGCGCAGGGTGGAAAGGTTGATGACACGGTTCAGGCCCTCGGCCGCGCAAAAGCGCGCCTGGGCGAACGGCAGATCGGCGGAAATGCACAGCACCAGGGTATTTTCCAACTGGCTTGCGCGTTCGTTGAACTGGCGCACGGATTTGGCGCAGGTCGGCGTGTCGACGCTGGGGAAGATATTCAGCACCTTGCGCTGGCCGGCAAGGCTGTCCAGGGTGATATCGGAAAGGTCCTTGGCGACCAGGGAAAACGCCGGCGCCTGGGAGCCGGGCTGTGGCAACTGGCCTTTGATCCGGACCGTTACGCCCCTGCGGGTGACTTGAGCCATCTGTCTGCCTCCTTGTAAACGCAAAACCGTGTCTTGAAACGCGCTCTGGACGGCAACGATGGCGGTGAATGTGACGTCGTCATCGCTGGCAAGCCAGCTCCTACAAGTTAGCGCTTCACCGCTGGATATCGTCGGGCCCAAAACCCGTGGGAGCCGGCTTGCTGGCGATGACGATGTCACATTCAGCCAGCAAGCAGGTCCCTTGTAATTACTTCAGGACAGCCAGGGCCGCTTCGTAGTTGGGCTCTTCAGCGATTTCCTTGACCAGCTCGCTGTGCAGCACCTTGTCGTTTTCGTCCAGTACCACCACGGCACGAGCGGTCAGGCCGGCCAGTGGGCCGTCGGCGATTTCAACGCCGTAGTTCTGAATGAACTCGCGTCCGCGCAAGGTGGACAGGTTCAGGACGTTCTCCAGGCCTTCGGCGCCGCAGAAGCGCGCCTGGGCAAACGGCAGGTCAGCCGAGATGCACAGCACCACGGTGTTGGCCACGTCGTTGGCCTGGGCGTTGAACTTGCGCACGGAGGTGGCGCATGTCGGGGTGTCGACGCTTGGGAAAATGTTCAGCACCTTGCGCTTGCCGGCAAAGCTGCCCAGCGTGACATCAGCCAGGCCTGCGCCCACCAGGGAGAACGCTGGAGCCTTGTCGCCGGCCTGCGGCAGTTGACCGTTGACTTGAACCGGGTTGCCTTTGAGGGTGACTTGAGCCATGAGCTGAATCCTTCTAAGTGGTTTCTGTGAATTAAGGCGGAGTGGTGCACGAAAGGGCCACCCGACCTATGGGGAAGACAAAGTGTCACAGGATTTGCGGCCCGGCAAATCCTCCCGGGCTTTTTTTGTTGTGTGAATCTGATGATATCCATGCCGGACACTTCAGCAGTATTCGCGGGAAATCCTTTTAACTCGCGGTCGGCTGGCGGAACCGCGCCATGTTCAGGGTGTCGACCAGATGACCGTCGCGAATCGCATAGTCGCGCATCACGCCCTCCTCCTCGAACCCGAACTTGCGATACAGCCCCTGGGCGGCGAGGTTGTCGGTATACACCGTCAACTCGACACGCTGCAGGTTCATCCAGTTGTCCGCCACGTCCAGCGCCGCGGCCAGCAGCTTCGAACCGATGCCTTTACCTTGCCAGGCTGTCGCCACGCCCATGCCCAGGGTGCCGGCGTGGCTGCGGCGCACCCGTGCGTACTGCTCCAGGGAGCAACTGCCGATGACCACGCCCTGATGCAGTGCCACCAGTGCGAGCAGGCGTTCGTTGTCCTGGCGCTGAATCAGCCGTTGCCGCCAGACTTCGGTGGACTGAAACGGCATTTGCAGCACCTGGCGGCAGACGGCGGGTTCGTTGTAGAGGGCGGTCACACCGTCGACATGGGCTTCTCGGAAGCGCTCGATGACGATAGAGGGAGTGTCGGCTGGCATCGTTTTTCATCCATAAAAACAATAAGGCCGACCAGTGTAGAGCAGGAACGGCGGCCCCGACAGGGGCCGCCTATGGAGCGGGAGGCGATTACTCGGTAGCCAGTACGCCGCGGCGAACCTGGTCACGCTCGATGGACTCGAACAGTGCCTTGAAGTTGCCTTCGCCGAAACCGTCGTCACCCTTGCGCTGGATGAATTCGAAGAACACCGGTCCCATCAGGGTTTCCGAGAAGATCTGCAGCAGCAGGCGCTTGTCGCCTTCCTGCGAGGAGCCGTCCAGCAGGATCCCACGCGATTGCAGTTCCTTGACCGGCTCGCCGTGGTTCGGCAGGCGGCCTTCGAGCATCTCGTAGTAAGTCTCCGGTGGCGCGGTCATGAAGCGCATGCCGATCTTCTTCAAGTGATCCCAGGTCTTGATCAGGTCGTCGGTGAGGAACGCCACGTGCTGGATGCCCTCGCCGTTGAACTGCATCAGGAACTCTTCGATCTGCCCGGCGCCCTTGGACGATTCCTCGTTCAGCGGGATACGGATCATGCCGTCCGGCGCGGTCATGGCCTTGGAGGTCAGGCCGGTGTACTCACCCTTGATATCGAAGTAGCGGATCTCGCGGAAGTTGAACAGCTTCTCGTAGAAGTTCGCCCAGTAGGCCATGCGTCCGCGGTACACGTTGTGGGTCAGGTGGTCGATGATCTTCAAGCCCGCGCCCTGCGGGTGACGGTCGACACCTTCGAGGAAGACGAAGTCGATGTCATAGATCGAGTTACCTTCGCCGTAACGGTCGATCAGGTACAGCGGCGCGCCGCCGATGCCCTTGATCGCCGGCAGGTTCAGTTCCATCGGGCCGGTGGCGATATGGATCGGCTGGGCACCCAGCTCCAGCGCACGGGCATAGGCCTGCTGGGCGTTTTTCACCCGGAAGGCCATGCCGCACACCGAAGGACCGTGCTCGGCGGCAAAGTAGGACGCCTCGCTGTGGGGCTCGTTGTTGAGGATCAGGTTGATCGCGCCCTGGCGATACAGGTGCACGTTCTTGGAGCGGTGGGTCGCGACCTTGCTGAAGCCCATGATCTCGAAGATCGGCTCCAGGGTGTTGGGGGTCGGCGATGCGAATTCAATGAACTCGAAGCCCATCAGGCCCATCGGGTTTTCGAAGATATCGGTCATGGTGACGCCTCATCATTTTTATCAAGTAACGGTCAGTTAGTTGCTATCAATGCGGACGTTGGTGGGTGGCGCACAGGAAATCCCCCGCACGCTGCGGGCAAGGAAGTCGCCGTAGATCAGTTGAAACCCAAGTATCTTCATGATCGACCCAGTCTCTCAGGGCGAGGCTTCTGCTGCCAGAAGACGTTATTCTTATATGCGTAAACAGATTCTACATGGCGTAAACCGGTTTGTCCGTATCCCTTTTTCATTTCCTCCCGGGCAAGCGGGATGCCGGCCGGTTGCACAGGTAGATGCCGGCCAGGATCAGGCCCCCACCCAGGCACATGATCAGCGTCAATTGCTCGCCCAGCAACAGCGCGCCGCAGATCACCGCCGTCAGCGGATTGAGACCGATAAACACACCCGAGCGCGTCGCGCCGATGCGCTGGATGCCATCGTAGTACCAGATATAGGCCAGCGCCGACCCCAGGCCGCCAAGGTAGACCAGGCTCGACAGTTGGGGAGGACTCAAGGTTTCGATGGCGGCAAGACTTGCCTCCCCGCGCATCCAGGTCGCCAGCCAGAGCATGCCCGTACCGAGCCAGATGGAATAGGTCACGGTGGCCAGCGGGCCCAGCACCCGGGTCAGGTTGCGGGAAAACAGCGAGTAGACCGCCCAGGACAGTACGCAGCCGAAAATCAGCAGATCACCCATCCAGGTCCGGGCCGTGCCCTCGAACACCGTCCGATTGCCACTGACGATCACCAGCCCTGCCCCGGCCATGCAGACCAGTATGCCGAGTACTTTCGGCGTGCTCAGCCGCTCCTTGAAGAACAGCCATGAAGCCAGCCCGAACACCGCCGGATTCAGCACCACGATCAGTGACGCCCGCGAGGCATTGATGTAGTGCAGGCCGTAAAAGAAGCAGAGGTTGTAGAAGAAGATGCCGAAAAAGCCCAGCAGCGCCAATTGCGCGAATTGTTTCCTGTCCGGTCGCACCAGCGGGATGCGCGTCACCAGGATAAACACCAGCAGGATCACACTGGCCAGCAGGAAGCGCAGGCTGGCGAGCAGCAACGGTGCGATATCGCTGGACAGGAAGCGCCCGGCGACAAAGGTCCCGCCCCAGATCATCGAGACCCCGGCGAGCTTGAAGTAGACCCGCAGGTCGCTGCCGGCGGCGAAAGTGGATACCTGTGTGTGCATGGATTTTCCTGCGGATCGAGAAGGACGGTTGTCAAACTGGCTGCATTATTTTATTTATGTCGACTCATCGTAAAATGAGTAAAAACTCATGACCCTGACCCAACTGGAAGTGTTTTCCCTGGTGGCCGAACTGCGTGGTTTCACCAGTGCGGCCTTGCGCCTGGGGATCAGCCAGTCGGCGGTGTCCCATGCTCTCAAGGGACTGGAGCAGGAATTGGGCGTCGAGTTGCTGCGCCGGCACCAGGGCCAGGTGGAACTGACGGACATTGGTGCGCAATTGCTGCAACGGGCGCGGGCCATGCTCGGCCTGGCGGACACCTTGCGCCAGGAAGCCGCCGATGCCCGCGGCATGAAACGCGGGACCCTGCGCATCGGTTCGTTTGGGCCGACTTCTTCGAGCAAACTGCTGCCGGCACTCCTGGCGCGTTATCGCCTGGCCCATCCGGGCATCCAGGTGCAGATCGACGAAGGCCCCGACCGGCAGGTCCTGCAATGGCTGGAAGAGCGCCGTGTCGATGTGGGTTTCGTGGTGCTGCCGCAGGAGCGCTTCGACACCGTTGCTCTGGTGGAAGACCAGATGGTCGCCCTGCTCCCCGCTGGCCACCCGTTATGCGAACAGCCGGCGATCGAGCTCAAGGCGTTGTGCCAGGACCCCTTCATCCTTACCGGCGCCGGCTCCGGAGAACTGGTTTCCCAGCTGTTCGCGGCCCAGCGCCTGGTCCCGGATATCCGCTACCGTACCGCGCAACTGCTCAGTACCCTGGCCACCGTGGCCCGTGGCGAAGGCGTGACGGTGGTCGCCGAGCAATCCCTGCCGGAACATCCGGACCCTGGCTACGTCAGCCGGCCATTGTCGCCGCGGGTCAAGCGCCAGATCGGTATCGCCGTGCTCGACCGGCGCCAGGTCTCCCCGGCGACCCAGGCCTTTATCGACCTGGCCGGTCGATTCGACTATCGCTGAGGGTGCGAACGCTCTCAGCCGACTATCATGGCAACAGCCCTCTTCCAGGCGCCCTTGCCCCTACAGGTTCATTTCAATGCCATTGACCGCCAAAGCTTCCCGCTCCTGGTTCGTGCGTTACGCCTTGAGCTTGTTGATCGGCCTGTTGCCGATCCTCTCGGGGATCGCCATCCTGCACTGGCAAGCCGCTCGGACCTTGGGCGAGGACGCCGGGAAAACCGCCGGCGAAGCCCTGAGGCAGTTCGACCTGATGCTCGACAATGCCGCCGAGTCCGCCAATGTCATCCTGCCCCTGGCCGGCCAGCCTTGCGACGACATCAAATTGGCCTTGCGCGAGCAGGTCACCCGACAGCCCTACGTCCGGGCCGCGAACCTGGCCTGGAACAACAACCTGTATTGCACCTCGCTGTTCGGGCCTTATCAGGAAGCGATCGACCCGGCCGACTATGTCGACGGCACGCTCTGGCTGATGAACGGCAATCCGGTGACCCCCAAGTCTTCGCTGCTGGCCTACCGCCTGCAGGACGGCAAGGGGGCCGCCATGGTCAGCATCGACGGCTATCACCTGGCCAATACCCTGCGCCTGATCGGCCGTGAAGCCGGTTTGTACCTGCAGGTCGGCGATGTCTGGATCTCCGGCCAGGGCCAGGTCCACGAGGGCACCGCCCCCGGGTTTGCCGTCGGGCAGACGAGCTTGTCCTCCAGCCGCTTCCCTTTCAGCGTCAGCACCGGCTTCCCCGCGGGAGAAGCCTGGCGTTACGTCGGCAAGGAGTATCCGGCCCCGATGGCCCTGCTGCTGGTGTTCGGCGTGCTGGCCGGGGCCACGGCACGCTGGTTGCAGAAACGTTCCGGCGCACCGACCCACGAACTGCGGCGAGCCCTGGAAGCCCGGGAATTCATTCCCTATTTCCAGCCGGTGGTGCGCAGCGATACCCGGCAATGGGCGGGGGCGGAAGTGTTGATGCGCTGGAGGCATCCCCGTGAGGGGCTGGTGCGCCCGGACCTGTTCATTCCCCTGGCCGAAGATTCAGGCCTGATCGTGCCGATGACCCGTTCATTGCTGCAACAGACCGCCGCCCTGCTCGCCCCGCACGCGGCGAGCTTTGAGCCCGGCTTTCACCTGGGCGTGAACATCACCGCCCGGCATTGCCAGGACCTCGAACTGGTGGATGACTGCCGCGACTTTCTTGCCGCCTTTGCTCCAGGCCAGGTGCGCCTGGTGCTGGAGTTGACGGAACGGGAACTGATCGAACCCAGCGCCGTTGCCCACCAACTGTTCGCCCAGTTGCGCGAAATGGGCGTGATGATTGCCATCGACGACTTCGGCACCGGGCATTCCAGCCTCAGTTACTTGCGCCAGTTCAATGTCGACTACCTGAAAATCGATCAGAGCTTCGTCGCCATGATCGGCGCCGACGCGTTATCAGGGCATATTCTGGACAGCATTATCGAGTTGAGCGCCAAGCTTGAACTAGGGATCGTCGCCGAAGGGGTCGAAACCCTTGCACAACGCGACTACCTGACATCCCGGGGCGTTGGATTTCTCCAGGGCTACTTGTTTGGCAAGCCGCTGCCGGCGGAAGACTTTCTCGACAATTTCAAACGGCAGGCCTGCACACAAGAGGATAATATCGCGGTATCGGAATAAGTCGCGGACACTTGTCTATCCTATTTTTTGTAACACCTAGAGCACGTTATTTACTCTTGGCGTGATAACTACTACACTTTTTCATGCATGCTGTAAATTGACAGGAGCCCCAGAGGCTTATAAGTAACTTTCCGCACTGCCACACCAAGGTGCATACGCGTGACGAAAGCCGTTGCAAGCATTGGCTTGTCGTTTTGTTTTAGGTAGATGGCAGCCGAATACAATTCGTGGAGATAAACATCTTGTCCAAACTCGCTGAATTCCGTGCCGCAGAACAAGCCCTGAAAGCACAACTCGCCCAGCTTGAAGCCCTGAAAAACGATGCGGGGCTCAAAAAGGAGATCGAGTTCGAGGAAAAACTCAAGGGTCTGATGAAATCCTACGACAAGAGCCTGCGCGACATCATCGCGATCCTCGACCCCAGCGCGGGTCGGGCGGCCGCCGCGGCGCCCAAGCAGCGCCGTGCCCGCGTGGTCAAGGTCTACCACAACCCTCATACCGGTGAGCTGATCGAAACCAAGGGCGGCAATCACCGTGGCCTGAAAGCCTGGAAGGAACAATACGGTGCGGCTACCGTGGATTCCTGGCTGCGCGGTTGACTTCGCGCCTCAACGCCAAAGCCCTGCCCACGCAGGGCTTTTTTCTTGGCTCCTGGCGTACAGGCGATGACGCCCAGAACCACTCGGCTATTCAATTAGCAAGCTATCCATCGTTCATGGCGGCGACAAGACTTTCAGACAAGAGTTCCCACTTTGAGTCTGGTGTCGGGAAAGCAGAACTCAAAAACGACAGAATGCCCGTTATAGCCGGACCAGAGCGTTTCACCTTCTCTTATATTGCATGTAAAGAATTTCTCACACGGCCCTGAGCGAATGCCTGCTCCCTATTACGCCTGTCGGATGAAAAACAAGCCGCTCATGCGCTTCACAGATTTTTCACATCCATTCTTACAGGATGAAGGCTGCTAAAGGATTAGCGCCCCAATGCCCGCTTCGGCGGGCTTCTTTATGCCTCTTCGGCGACCTGTATACACTTTCCTATAACTTCCTGATAAAACCGAAGTAGCCCAATATTACCCGGCTCCGCTATGCTCGGGACTAAAATCCGCCCGTCCGAATTTGGCGCCCGCACCTCGCTTTCAGTATGATCCCAGCCCACAGGATCGGAATCGGCGAGTCTGCTGCCGCGTCCATGATCGCCCGCCTTTTTACCAGCTTTGCGGAGAGCCCATGAGCCTGCAAGACCTGAACACCTTCCCCGGCGTGACCGCCCAACCCGACACCGCCACCCAGGGCTTCGTGTTCAACCACACCATGCTGCGGGTCAAGGACATCACCCGATCCCTGGATTTCTACACCCGCGTACTGGGTTTTTCCCTGGTGGAGAAGCGTGACTTCCCCGAGGCCGAATTCAGCCTGTATTTCCTCGCGCTGGTGGACAAGGCCCGAATCCCGGCCGATTCCGCCGAGCGCACCCAGTGGATGAAGTCGATTCCAGGCATCCTGGAACTGACCCACAACCACGGCACCGAAAATGACCCGGACTTCGCCTACCACAATGGCAATACCGATCCCCGGGGGTTCGGCCACATCTGCATCTCGGTGCCGGATATTCGTGCCGCCTGCGAGCGCTTCGAAGCCCTGGGCGTGGAGTTCCAGAAACGCCTGAGCGACGGTCGCATGAAAAGCCTGGCCTTCGTCAAGGATCCGGACGCCTACTGGGTTGAAATCATCCAGCCGGCGCCGCTGCTGGATGCCTGATCGCGCCCTGTAAAGAAAAAACCCCATGAATCTTCGATTCATGGGGTTTTTCATGTGCAGCGCTATCAGGCGGGGGCTGACGTACGGATCAGATGGTCGAAGGCGCTCAACGAAGCCTTGGCCCCCTCGCCCACCGCGATCACGATCTGCTTGTACGGCACCGTGGTGACGTCACCGGCGGCGAAAATCCCAGGCAGCGAGGTCTCGCCACGGGAGTCGACGATGATCTCGCCGCGTGGAGACAGCTCGACGCTGCCTTTGAGCCAGTCGGTGTTCGGCAACAGGCCGATCTGTACAAAGATGCCTTCCAGGTCGACGGTGTGGAACTCACCCGAATCGCGATCCTTGTAGACCAGGCCGGTGACCTTCTGCCCATCCCCCTTGACCTCGCTGGTCAGCGCCGTGGTGATGACCGTGACGTTCGGCAGGCTGTACAGCTTGCGTTGCAGCACGGCGTCGGCGCGCAGCTTGCTGTCGAACTCCAGCAGCGTCACGTGGCTGACGATACCGGCCAGGTCGATGGCGGCCTCGACACCGGAGTTGCCGCCACCGATCACCGCGACGCGCTTGCCCTTGAACAGCGGGCCGTCACAGTGCGGGCAGAAGCACACGCCCTTGGCCTTGTATTCCTGCTCGCCCGGCACGCCCATTTCACGCCAGCGGGCACCGGTGGCCAGGATCACGGTCTTGGCCTTGAGGCTGGCACCGCTTTCAAAGCGCACTTCGTGCAGCTCGCCGGCACGCTTGGCTGGCACCAGGGCACTGGCGCGCTGCAGATTCATGATATCGACATCGTACTGGCGAACGTGCTCTTCCAGGGCACTGGCCAGCTTCGGCCCTTCGGTTTCCTGAACCGAGATAAAGTTCTCGATCGCCATGGTGTCCAGCACCTGGCCACCGAAACGCTCCGCCGCGACACCGGTACGGATGCCTTTGCGTGCGGCATAGATCGCCGCTGCGGCACCGGCCGGGCCACCGCCGACCACCAGGACCTCAAAGGCGTCCTTGGCGCTGATTTTTTCCGCTTGCTTCTGGGTGGCGCCGGTGTCGAGCTTGCCGAGGATTTCCTCCAGGCCCATGCGGCCCTGGCCGAAGTTCACACCGTTGAGGTAGATACTGGGCACGGCCATGATCTTGCGATCGTTGACTTCGTCCTGGAACAACGCGCCGTCGATGGCGACGTGACGGATGTTCGGGTTCAGCACCGCCATCAGGTTCAGCGCCTGGACCACGTCCGGGCAGTTCTGGCAGGACAGCGAGAAATAGGTCTCGAAGTTGAACTCGCCCTTGAGCGAGCGGATCTGTTCGATCACTTCGACACTGGCCTTCGAAGGGTGGCCGCCGACTTGCAGCAAGGCCAGCACCAGCGAAGTGAATTCGTGGCCCATGGGGATACCGGCGAAACGCAGGCTGATATCGGCTCCCGGGCGATTCAACGAGAACGACGGCTTGCGCGCATCGGTACCGTTGTCCAACAAGGTGATGTCCGCGGAAAGACTGGCGACGTCTTTGAGCAGCGTGAGCATTTCCTGAGATTTCGCGCCGTCATCAAGGGAGGCGACGATCTCGATCGGTTGCGTAACCCGTTCCAGGTACGACTTCAACTGGGCTTTAAGATTGGCGTCCAACATGCGGGCGATTTCCCTTTTTCAGTACTCTAGAAATAACAACGCCCAGGTGATTACCACCCGGGCGTTATGGGGCGGTGCGGCTGACTTATGAAGTGCGGATGACCGCCCTTGAATGACTCACGGACTTAGATCTTGCCGACCAGGTCCAGGGACGGAGCCAGGGTGGCCTCGCCTTCTTTCCACTTGGCTGGGCAGACTTCGCCTGGGTGAGCGGCAACGTATTGAGCGGCCTTGATCTTGCGCAGCAGCTCGGAAGCATCACGACCGACGCCGCCATCGTTGATTTCAACGATTTTGATCTGGCCTTCCGGGTTGATCACGAAAGTGCCACGGTCTGCCAGGCCAGCTTCCTCGATCAGGACGTCGAAGTTGCGGGAGATGGTCAGGGTCGGGTCGCCGATCATGGTGTACTGGATCTTGCCGATGGCTGGCGAAGTGTTGTGCCAGGCAGCATGGGCAAAGTGGGTGTCAGTCGACACGCTGTAGATTTCAACGCCCAGTTTCTGGAACTCGGCGTAGTTGTCAGCCAGGTCTTCCAGCTCGGTCGGGCAAACGAAGGTGAAGTCGGCTGGGTAGAAGAACACGACAGACCATTTGCCTTTCAGGTCAGCGTCCGAGACTTCGACGAATGCGCCGTTTTTGAAAGCGGTTGCTTTGAACGGTTTAACTTGGCTGTTGATGATAGGCATCGTTGACTCTCCGTCATGGGTTAAGAAGTTGATGGAGAGAATCCTAGCCATTCTTTCCTGCCCTGGCTCATTGGCAAAGCTGATGCTCACGATTGGTATTTGCTATGAGCAGACGCTATTAATAGAAGAAATCTTATGCTCCCTGATCCACCGGTTTCTCGGTGACCAGGCTCATGCCCGGAAAAGGACTGGCCTCGATATAGCGCATGGCCGACTTCATGTCCTTCCAGCCGACATAGCTCATCAGCGACTTCAGGTCCCAGCCGCTGCGGTGGGCCCAGGTGGCGAAGCCCCGGCGCAACGAATGGCTGGTGTAGTGCTCGGCGGCAATCCCGGCGCGTTCCAATGCCTGGCGCAACAAGGGGATGACACTGTTGGCGTGCAGCCCCTCCTCACCCAGATGCCCCCAGCGATCGATGCCGCGAAACACCGGGCCACGCACCAGCGCGGCGCTATTGATCCAGTCGATATAGGCCTGCACCGGACACAGGCGCTGCAAGGCCGGGGCCTGATAGGTCTTGCCGAGGTTTTCACGGTCGCTTTTGCTGCGCGGCAAATAGAGCGTCATGCCTGTGCCGGCGACAGGGCGGACATGCTCGATCTCCAGGCGACAAAGCTCATCGCTGCGAAAACCCCGCCAGAAGCCCAGCAGGATCAACGCCTTGTCGCGTCGGGCGCGCAGCAGCGTCGGACGATCATCGGCGGCCAGGGCCAGGCTCGCCTGGGCATCGAGCCTGGCGACGACTTGCTCCAGATGCTGCAACTCGAGCGGTTCGGCCTGCTTCTCCCGGGCCGGGTGCAGGGCGCGGATGCCCTTGAACACCTTGCGCACCAGGGGCGCCTTGGTCGGATCGGCAAAACCCTGGCTGTTGTGCCACTGCGCCAGGGCCGAGAGCCGCAGCTTCAGGGTGTTGATCGACAACACCCCGGCATGGGCCATCAGGTAGCGCACCACACTGTCGCTGGTGGCCGGCAGGAAGCCGCCCCAACTCACTTCGAAATGTTCTATGGCGGCCTGGTAGCTGCGACGGGTGTTGTCCCGCGTCGCGGCCTGCAGGTAGCGCTCCAGCTCGTTCATCGCTTCGGTTCCAGACATTCGTACTGATTCCCCAGGCAAAAATGCGAAAACGGCTTATCACATGAGGTAATACCAGTATATCCCGTGTTAATAATTACAAATATCCGCTTCTCGATTTTATCTATATGCTATGTAAATACATGGTACGTACCACAGTACGAAATCGTAGGAGAGAACATGGCTCGCGGCGGCGTGAACAAGGCAGTGGTGCAGACGGCACGCTTGGCGATCCTCGCCCGCGGCGAGCACCCAAGCATCGATGCGGTACGTATCGAAATGGGCAATACCGGCTCCAAGACCACCATCCACCGCTACCTCAAGGAACTGGACGACAGTGACCTGCGGCGCGCGGCGCCGGTGGAATCACTGGATGAAGAGCTGGGAGAACTGGTCTCCCGATTGGCGCAACGGCTTCAGGAACAGGCCCGGGAACCCGTCGAGCAGGCTCGGGCGCAGTGGGCGGCGGAAAAAGCCGAATGGCAGGCGCAGTTGACCGAGATGACCCGGCAGTTGGAACAGCAGCGACGTCAGTTCGAGATCCAGTCCGTGGCCCTGGCCGATGAATCGGGCAACCTGCAGGCCACCCGCTCGATGCTGCAGACCGAACAGACCCGCAACGCCGGGCTGAGCCAGGCCTGCAGCGACTACGAATTGCGCCTCAAGGACAAGGACCAGCAGATCCGTTCCCTGGAGGACAAGCACCTGCATGCTCGCGAGGCCCTGGAACATTTTCGCAGTGCCGCCCGCGACCAGCGCGACCAGGAACAACGCCGGCATGAGGCGCAGTTGCAGCAGGTGCAGATGGAACTGCGCCAGGCCCAGCAGAGCGCGTTGGTGCGCCAGGACGAGATCACCCAACTGCACCGGGATAATGAACGGCTGCTGGCGGAGGGTCGGGGAACCTCGAAGGCGCTCAAGCTGACGCAGGAGCAGCTGGAAAAAGAGCGGGTGCGCGGGGAGCAGCAGCTCGAGCACGCTCGAACGCTGGAGAATGAGGACACCCTGCTCCGGGAACGCCTGCGGGTGGCACTGGAGGATGCCGAGTCGCTCAAGCTTGCAGCTACGGATCGGCAGGGGCTGGTTCAAGCGCTTGAACTCAAACTAGCTGAAGCTGAAACAGCGCTTGAAGAGCTTCGCACACCTCTGTAGTCCACCTGACTTGATGGCGATGCAGTATTCGCCACCGCCATCGCCAGCAAGCCGGCTCCTACAAGTCGGCGTTCCAACACCAAAACATCGCCAGGCCCATCTTCTGTAGGAGCCGGCTTGCTGGCGATGGCGACCTCACATTCACCGCAACCATTTCCCCTGCCATAGCCATCCGAATATGTACGGATTCGCCACCTGCACACCCCGCAAATCCCCATCCCCCCAGCTCGACCAGCTGTTTCCCCGACCTGCGACATTCCGCCCCAGTGCAAAAAAGTACCGATTGAAGTGTCGTCAAGGATTTGTCAGCACGGCATTTGAAGGCTGTAATCAACGCCAGATTCTTCCTGGGCACCGGAAGACACAACAACAATAAACCGACCTTCGAGCGCCTCCGTGCGCCAGAAGAGGAGTGTTCGATGAAAGCCATTGCCACCGCACTGCTCGTCACCACCGGCCTCACCCTCAGCGGCGTCAGCCTCGCCGCCCAGACCCTGACCATCGCCACCGTCAACAACAGTGACATGATCCGCATGCAGAAGCTGTCGAAGACCTTCGAAGCCGAGCACCCGGACATCAAGCTCAACTGGGTGGTGCTGGAAGAAAACGTCCTGCGTCAACGGCTGACCACCGACATCGCCACCCAGGGCGGCCAGTTCGACGTGCTGACCATCGGCATGTACGAAGCTGCACTCTGGGGCGCCAAGGGCTGGCTGGAACCGATGAACAACCTGCCCGCTTCCTACGATATCGACGATGTGTTCCCGTCGGTGCGTGACGGTCTTTCCGTCAAGGGCACGCTGTTCGCCCTGCCGTTCTACGCCGAAAGCTCCATGACCTACTACCGCACCGACCTGTTCAAGGACGCCGGCCTGAGCATGCCCGAACGCCCGACCTGGGAACAGATCGGCGAGTTCGCCGCCAAGCTCAACCACCCCGAGAAGGAACAATACGGTATCTGCCTGCGGGGCAAGGCCGGCTGGGGCGAGAACATGGCCCTGATCACCACCGTGGCCAATGCCTACGGCGCCCGCTGGTTCGATGAGAAGTGGCAACCGGAATTCAACGGCCCCGAATGGAAGAACGCCCTGAACTTCTATGCCGAGACCATGAAGAAGGCCGGCCCGCCGGGCGCCTCGAGTAACGGTTTCAACGAAAACCTGGCGCTGTTCAACAGCGGCAAGTGCGCCATGTGGGTCGACGCCAGCGTGGCCGGCTCCTTCGTCACCGACAAGACCCAGAGCAAGGTCAGCGACCACGTGGGCTTTACCTACGCGCCGCACCAGGTCACCGACAAAGGCTCGGCCTGGCTCTACTCCTGGGCCCTGGCGATCCCCACCAGTTCCAAGGCCAAGGACGCGGCGAAAGTCTTCAGCAGTTGGGCCACTTCCAGGGAGTACGCGGCGCTGGTCGCCAAGGAAGACGGCATTGCCAACGTACCGCCGGGCACGCGCGCCTCGACCTACAGCGATGCCTACATGAAGGCCGCACCGTTCGCGAAGATCACCCTGGAATCGCTCAAGGCCGCCAACCCGAAAGACCCGAGCGCCAAGCCCGTGCCTTATGTGGGGATCCAGCTGGTGACCATTCCCGAGTTCCAGGCCATCGGCACCCAGGTCGGCAAGCAGTTCTCCGCCGCGCTGACCGGCCAGACCACGGCCGACAAGGCCCTGGCCGATGCCCAGACTTTCACCGAACGGGAAATGAAACGCGCGGGTTATCCCAAGTAACCCCGAATTTCTGTAGGAGCCGGCTTGCCGGCGATGGACTCAAAGGCGCCGCGTTTACCTGCTGGACACGCGTCATCGTTGACGACCATCGCGAGCAAGCTCGCTCCTACAGGGCCCGAGTCGTGTCTGCTCCTGTTCTCAATCGGTTTTGAACGCCATGAATACCTCCACTGCCAAAGCCCATATGGATATCCCCCTGCCCGTGCGCAAAAGCCGTTTGCGCAACCCCGGCTGGTTTCTGGTCACCCCGTCAGTTGGCCTGCTGCTGCTGTGGATGATCGTGCCCCTGGGCATGACTCTCTACTTTTCGCTGATCCGCTACAACCTGCTCTACCCGGGGGAAAACCAGTTCGTCGGGCTGGAAAACTTCAGCTACTTCCTGACCGACTCGGGGTTTCTCCCCGGCGCCACCAACACCCTGTTGCTGGTGGGCAGCGTGCTGCTGATCAGCGTGGTGTTCGGCGTGCTGATCTCGGCGCTGCTGGAGGCCAGTGAGTTCTTCGGTCGCGGCATCGTCCGGGTCCTGCTGATCTCGCCCTTCTTCATCATGCCCACCGTGGGCGCGCTGATCTGGAAGAACCTGATTTTCCACCCGGTCTCGGGGATTCTCGCCGCGCTGTGGCGACTGTTCGACGCGCAGCCGGTGGACTGGCTGGCCCACTACCCGCTGCTGTCGATCATCATCATCGTGTCCTGGCAGTGGCTGCCCTTCGCCATCCTGATCCTGATGACCGCCATGCAGTCCCTCGACCAGGAACAGAAGGAAGCCGCGCGCCTGGACGGTGCCGGTCCCGTGGCGATCTTCTGGCACCTGACCCTGCCGCACCTGGCCCGGCCGATCGCCGTGGTGGTGATGATCGAGACCATCTTCCTGCTCTCGGTGTTCGCCGAAATTTTCACCACCACCAACGGCGGTCCCGGCTATGCCTCGACCAACCTGGCGTACCTGATCTACAACCAGGCGCTGGTGCAGTTCGACGTCGGCATGGCGTCGGCCGGCGGCCTGATCGCTGTGGTCATCGCCAATATCGCCGCGATCATCCTGGTGCGGATGATCGGCAAAAACCTGACAGACAAGCCTTGAGGCCCGCGCCATGACCCTCACACTCAAACAATCCCGGCGCCTGCAAAGCGTTCTGCTCGGCCTCCTGGCCTGGGCCATTGCGATCCTGATCTTCTTCCCGATCTTCTGGATGGTGCTGACCAGCTTCAAGACCGAGATCGACGCGTTCGCCACGCCGCCCCAGTTCTTCTTCAGCCCGACGCTTGCGAACTACCTGCATATCCAGGAGCGCAGCGACTACTTCCACTTCGCCTGGAACTCGGTGGTGATTTCCTTCAGCGCCACGCTGCTGTGCCTGCTGATCGCGGTGCCGGCGGCCTACTCCATGGCGTTTTATGAAACCCAGCGGACCAAGCGCACGCTGCTGTGGATGCTCTCCACCAAGATGCTGCCGCCGGTGGGGGTGCTGATGCCGATCTACCTGCTGGCCAAGGGCTTTGGCCTGCTGGACACGCGCATCGCGCTGATCGCGATCTACACGCTGATCAACCTGCCGATCGTGGTCTGGATGATTTACACCTACTTCAAGGACATCCCCAAGGACATCCTCGAGGCCGCCCGCCTCGACGGCGCGACCCTGTGGCAGGAAATGGTCCGGGTGCTGCTGCCGATCAGCAAGGGCGGGCTGGCCTCGACCCTGCTGCTGTCACTGATCCTGTGCTGGAACGAGGCCTTCTGGTCGCTGAACCTGACGTCCTCCAACGCCGCGCCGCTGACCGCACTGATCGCTTCCTACTCAAGCCCCGAGGGTCTGTTCTGGGCCAAGCTGTCGGCCGTCTCGACCCTGGCTTGCGCGCCGATCCTGATCTTCGGCTGGATCAGCCAGAAACAACTGGTGCGCGGCCTGTCCTTCGGCGCCGTGAAATAGCCCTCAAAGAATAAGCACAAAGGAGCGCCATCATGGCCAACCTGAAAATCAAGAATCTGCAGAAAGGCTTCGAAGGCCTGTCCATCATCAAGGGCATCGACCTGCAAGTGAACGACCGCGAGTTCGTGGTCTTCGTTGGCCCGTCCGGCTGCGGCAAATCGACCCTGCTGCGGCTGATCGCCGGCCTGGAGGAAGTCACCTCCGGCACCATCGAGCTGGACGGTCGCGATATCACCGAAGTCAGCCCGGCCAAGCGCGACCTGGCCATGGTGTTCCAGACCTACGCCCTGTACCCGCACATGAGCGTGCGCAAGAACATGTCCTTCGCCCTGGACCTGGCCGGCGAGGCCAAGGCCGAGGTGGAACGCAAGGTCAATGAAGCCGCGCGGATCCTCGAGCTCGGCCCGCTGCTGGAGCGCAAGCCCAAGCAACTCTCCGGTGGCCAGCGCCAGCGGGTCGCCATCGGTCGTGCCATCGTGCGCAACCCGAAGATCTTCCTGTTCGACGAACCGCTGTCCAACCTCGATGCCGCCCTGCGGGTGCAGATGCGCCTGGAACTGGCGCGCCTGCATAAAGAGTTGCAGGCCACCATGATCTACGTGACCCACGACCAGGTCGAAGCCATGACCCTGGCCGACAAGGTGGTGGTGCTCAACGGCGGTCGCATCGAGCAGGTCGGCTCGCCCCTGGAGCTCTACCATGCGCCGGCCAACCTGTTCGTCGCCGGCTTCCTCGGCACCCCGAAAATGGGCTTTCTCAAGGGCAAGGTCAGTCGCCTCGACGGCCAGGGCTGCGAAGTCGAGCTGGACGCCGGCACGCGCATCAGCCTGCCGTTGAGCGGCGCCAGCCTCAGCGTCGGCAGCCCGGTGACCCTGGGCATTCGCCCGGAGCACCTGGAAATCGCCAAGCCCGGCGACTGCACCCTACAGGTCACCGCCGACGTCGGCGAACGCCTGGGCAGCGACACCTTCTGCCACGTGCGCACCGCCTCCGGCGAGGCCCTGACCATGCGCATCCGCGGGGACATGGCCAGCCAGTACGGTGAAACCCTCCAGCTGCACCTGGACAGCCGCCACTGCCATTTATTCGATGCCGGCGGTGTGGCGGTTGCCCGTCCGCTGCGCGCTGCCGCCTGATTGTCGAGAGCCCTTGCAATGAAACTGAATAAACAGAATCTCCACCGGCTGGCTCCGCAAGTCAGCCTGCCGCACTACGACCCGGCCGACACCCGCCAGGGCATTGCCCATATCGGCGTCGGCGGTTTCCACCGCGCCCACCAGGCTTACTACACCGACGCCCTGATGAACACCGGCGAGGACCTGGACTGGGCCATCTGCGGGGTCGGCCTGCGCAACGAGGACCGCCGCGCCCGGGACGACCTGGCCGGGCAGGATTATCTGTTCACCCTGTTCGAGCTGGGCGACAGCGATGACCGCGAAGTCCGGGTGATCGGCGCCATCAGCGACATGCTGCTGGCCCAGGACGATCGTCAGGCGCTGATCGACAAGCTCGCCTCGGCGCAGATCCGCATCGTCTCGCTGACCATCACCGAGGGCGGCTACTGCATCGACGACAGCAACGGCGAGTTCATGGCGCACCTGCCGCAGATCCAGCACGACCTCGCCTACCCCGATGCGCCGCAGACCGTCTTCGGCTTTCTCTGCGCGGCCCTGGCCAGGCGCCGGGCCGCGGGCATCCCGGCCTTCACCCTGATGTCCTGCGACAACCTGCCCCACAACGGCGCGGTGATCCGCAAGGCGCTGCTGGCCTTCGCCGCCTTGCGCGACGCCGACCTGCATGACTGGATCGCCGCCCACGTGAGCTTCCCCAATGCCATGGTCGACCGCATCACGCCGATGACCAGCGCCGCCCATCGCCTGCAACTGCACGACGAGCACGGCGTCGACGATGCCTGGCCGGTGGTGTGCGAGCCGTTCGTGCAATGGGTGCTGGAGGACAAGTTCGTCAACGGTCGTCCGGCCTGGGAAAAGGTCGGCGTGCAGTTCACCGACGACGTCACGCCCTACGAAGAGATGAAGATCAAGCTGCTCAACGGCAGCCACCTGGCGCTGACCTACCTGGGTTTTCTCAAGGGCTATCGCTTCGTCCACGAGACCATGAACGACCCGCTGTTCGTGAAATACATGCGCGCCTACATGGACCTGGACGTCACCCCGCAACTGGCGCCGGTGCCGGGCATCGACCTGGGCGCGTACAAGGACACCCTGGTCCAGCGCTTCTCCAACCAGGCGATTGCCGACCAGTTGGAACGGGTCTGTTCCGATGGCTCGTCGAAGTTTCCCAAATTCACCGTGCCAACCATCAACCGCCTGATTGCCGACGGTCGCGCGACCGAGCGCGCGGCACTGGTGGTGGCGGCCTGGGCCTTGTACCTCAAGGGCGTCGATGAAAACGGCGTGACCTACGCGATTCCCGATCCCCGGGCCGAGTTCTGCCAGGCGCTGGTGGCGGATGACACGCTGATCGTGCAACGGCTGCTGGCCGTGGAAGAGATCTTCGGCACTGTGATTCCCCAGTCCGACGAGTTTGTCGCCGCTTTCAAACGCTGCTTCGACAGCTTGCGGGAAGTGGGGGTAAGCAAGACGCTGGAGCGTTTGCTATGAGTCAAAGACTCTACCTGGGTATCGACTGCGGTACCCAGGGCACCAAGGCTATCGTCCTCGATACCGTCAGCGGCCAGGTGCTGGGCCAGGGCTCGGCTCCCCATACCCTGATCAGCGGCGCCAACGGCCGCCGCGAGCAGGACACCCGGCAATGGCTGGAGGCGTTCACCCTGGCCACCCGCCAGGCACTGGAAGCCGCGGCGGTGGACGGCCAGGCGATCCTCGGCATCGGCGTTTCCGGCCAGCAACATGGCCTGGTCCTGCTCGACAAGCATGGCCAGGTCCTGCGTCCGGCCAAGCTCTGGTGCGACACCGAAACCACCGCGGAAAACCAGCGCCTGCTGGAGCACCTGGGGGGCGAACAGGGTTCGCTCGAGCGCCTGGGCCTCGTGATCGCGCCCGGTTATACCCTGTCCAAGCTGCTCTGGACCCGGGAACAGCATCCGGAACTGTTCGCCCGGATCGCCCATGTCCTGCTGCCCCACGACTACCTCAACTACTGGCTGACCGGCCGTAGTTGCGCGGAATACGGAGATGCGTCGGGCAGCGGCTATTTCGATGTGCGCAAGCGTTGCTGGGACCTGCAACTGCTGCGCGACATCGACCCCACGGGGCGCCTGCAAGCCGCCCTGCCGGAACTGCTCGAAGCCCACCAGCCGGTCGGCCGGGTGCTGCCCGGGATTGCCCGGCAGCTGGGCATCAACCCCAATGCGCTGGTCTCCAGCGGCGGCGGCGACAACATGATGGGCGCCATCGGCACCGGCAACATCCGGCCCGGCGTCATCACCATGAGCCTGGGTTCCTCCGGCACCGTCTACGCCTACGCCGAACAGCCGCCGATCAGCCCGGACGCCTCGGTGGCGGCCTTCTGCTCCTCCAGCGGCGGCTGGCTGCCGCTGATCTGCACGATGAACCTGACCAACGCCACCGGCGCCGTCCGTGAGTTGTTCGACCTCGACCTCGAACATTTCAACGCCTGCGTCGCCCAGGCTCCGATCGGTGCCGAGGGCGTCAGCATGCTGCCGTTCCTCAACGGCGAACGGGTCCCCGCCCTACCCCAGGCCACCGGCAGCCTGCTGGGCCTGACCCTGACCAACCTGACCCGGGCCAACCTGTGCCGGGCGGCGGTCGAGGGCACCACCTTCGGCCTGCGCTACGGCCTCGACCTGCTGCGCGGCAACGGCCTGCACAGCCACGGCATCCGCCTGATCGGTGGCGGCGCGAAGAGCGCGGTCTGGCGGCAGATGGTCGCCGATATCATGGACACCCCCGTGGTCTGCACCGAGCAGAGCGAAGCCGCCGCGCTGGGTGCCGCGATCCAGGCCGCCTGGTGCGAGTCCGGGGCAATTCACAGCCTGGCCGAACTGTGCGACCGTTGCGTCAGCCTCGATACGGCGAGTGCAACCCGGCCGATCCCGGCCAATGTCAGCGCCTATCAACCGATCTATCACCGCTACCGCCAACAGGTCGCGGCCATTCAAGAGTGAGCATCCATGTATCTGGTCTGTGGTGAAGCGCTGTTTGATTTTTTCAGCGATGAGACAAGTGGGCAAACCTCGAAAGTGAACTTCAAGGCCATTGCCGGCGGTTCGCCGTTCAACGTCGCGGTCGGCCTGCGCCGCCTGGGGGTCGACGTGGGGTTGTTTGCCGGGCTGTCCAACGACTACCTGGGACGCCGCCTGCAACAGGTCCTTCGCGAAGAAGGCGTGCGCGCGGATTACCTGTTGGACTTCGACGCACCCACCACCCTGGCGATGGTCGCCGTGGGTGCCGACGGCTCGCCCCATTACAGTTTCCGCGGCGAAGGCTGCGCCGACCGCCAGTTGCTGCCGAACCACCTGCCCACGCTGGGGGATGAGGTTCGCGGCCTGCATATCGGCTCGTTCTCGCTGGTGGTGCAGCCGATTGCCGATACGTTGCTGGCGCTGGTTCGCCGGGAAAGCGGCCGGCGCCTGATCACGCTCGACCCCAATGTACGGCTCAACCCGGAGCCAGACATCGAATTGTGGCGCCAACGTATCGCGACCCTGGCCGAACAGGCCGACATGATCAAGGTCAGCGACGAGGACCTGAGCCTGCTCTACCCCGATCGCGACCCGCAGAGCATCGCCCAGGCGTGGTTGGCCCAGCGTTGCCAACTGGTGTTCCTGACCCGTGGCACCCAGGGCGCCGGCGTCTTCAGTCGCCGGCATGGTCACTGGTCGGTGCCGGCCCGCGAAGTCGTCACCGCCGATACCGTCGGTGCCGGCGATACCTTCCAGGCGGCGCTGATCGCCTGGTTGACCGAACAGCAGCTTGACTCAGTGAAAGGACTCGAGCGCCTGGAAAAGGCCCAGATCGACGCGATGCTGAACTTCGCCGTCAGTGCCGCCGCAATTACCTGCAGCCGCACCGGGCCAGACCTGCCGTATCGCCATCAGGTGGTGTAACCCCGAAGCACGACGGACAGCGCTGAATCAACCGTGCGGCGAGTTGCCGTCCTCCACCAAGCCCCAATCCTTGGCATCCAACTCCTTCGCCGCGATCGGCGGCGCGGGAGGGGTCTTCTGCACGGCCAGGGCCGCGGTATCCTGATGCAGCTTCAGGCGCAGGCGCAGGTTGTTCACCGAGTCGGCATTCTTCAACGCCTCCTCCTCGTCGATCGCCCCTTCCACCACCAGTTCGAACAAGGCCGTATCGAAGGTGCGCATGCCGATGATCTCGGACTTCTCCATGATCCCCTTGAGTTCGGAAAACTCATTGCGCTTGATGAAGTCACGCACCGTCGGCGTGCCCAGCATCACCTCCACGGCCGCCCGGCGCTTGCCGTCCTGGGTATTGACCAGGCGCTGCGAGACGAAGGCCTTCAGGTTGTTGCCCAGGTCGTTGAGCAGTTGCGGGCGGCGGTCTTCGGGGAAAAAGTTGATGATGCGGTCCAGCGCCTGGTTGGCGTTGTTGGCGTGCAGGGTGGAGATCGCCAGGTGCCCGGTATCGGCGAACGCCAGGGCGTGCTCCATGGTTTCGCGGTCGCGGATCTCGCCGATCAGGATCACATCCGGGGCCTGGCGCAGGGTGTTTTTCAGCGCCGCGTGGAAACTGCGGGTGTCGACCCCGACTTCGCGCTGGTTGATGATCGACTTCTTGTGCC
Organism: Pseudomonas batumici; assembly: GCF_000820515.1. GTDB lineage: Bacteria > Pseudomonadota > Gammaproteobacteria > Pseudomonadales > Pseudomonadaceae > Aquipseudomonas > Aquipseudomonas batumici. Next base: position 56,246 of record NZ_JXDG01000034.1, read on the forward strand.
GATGGATATACTCCACCGGGTCTTCGATGGTGATGATATGGCCGCTGCTGTGGCGATTGCGGTAGTCGATCAGCGCCGCCAGCGAAGTGGACTTGCCTGAACCGGTGGCACCGACGAACAGCACCAGGCCACGTTTCTCCATGATGGTCTCAAGCAGGATCGGTGGCAGCTTGAGGTCTTCGAAACGAGGGATTTCCAGCTTGATGTTGCGCGCCACGATCGACACTTCGTTGCGCTGCTTGAAGATATTGATACGGAACCGCCCGACACCGGGCAAGGACAACGCCAGGTTCATTTCCAGTTCCCGTTCGAACTGCAGGCGTTGTTCGGGGTCCATGATACCGTCGGCGATGGCCGCCACCTCACCGAGCTTCAGCGATTCGCTGCCCAACGGCTTGAGCACGCCATTGAACTTGGCACAGGGCGGCGCACCGGTGGACAGGTACAGGTCCGAGCCGTCCTGGGCGGCCAGGGTTTTCAGCAACGCGTGGATATCCATGGCAAAGGTGTCCGCAATACAGTCAAAAAGAGGTTGAGCGATTAAGCTTGTGTCATTTGAATATGACGAATGTCTACAGCTTGGCGGGATAATAAGCCGCAGCGCAACCCAAAGCTTCACCTTCAAGGCAGGTTTATGAACGGATCTCCAGGTGGCGGCAGCGCCACCCGACTCGGCACCTGGGACTGGGATATCGACCAGGACCGGTTTGTCGCCGATGCCCACTTCGCCCAGTTGCACGGTGTCGACCCCGCGAGGGCCAGCCAGACGCCCCTCAGCGTCTATATGGACAGCGTGCACCCCGAAGACCGCGCCCTGGTGGCCCACGGTATCAAGCAGTGCCTGGAGCAGCACACCGAGCACGCCGAAGAGTACCGCGTCTTGCAAGCCGACGGCCAGGTACGCTGGGTCTTCGCCCGGGGACGTTGCCACCTCGGGCCGCATGGCCGGGCGCAGCGCTTTGTCGGCGCGGCGTTGGACATCACCGAGCACAAACGCACCGAAGAGGCCCTGCGCAATCTCAACGAGACCCTGGAAGAGCGTGTCGCCCAGCGCACCCGGGCGCTGGCCGAGTCCAACCAGCGCTTGCAGAACGAGATGTTCGAACGCGAGCGCGCCGAAGAGGCGCTGCGCCATGCGCAGAAAATGGAAGCGGTGGGACAACTGACCGGCGGCATCGCCCATGACTTCAACAACATGCTGACCGGCATCATCGGCAGCCTGGACCTGATGCAACGCTATATCGCCGCCGGGCGCAGCGACGAGATCGGCCGGTTTGCCGACGCCGCCGTGAGTTCGGCGCAGCGGGCCGCGTCCCTCACCCATCGGCTGCTGGCGTTTTCCCGCCGGCAATCGCTGGACCGCAAGCGCATCGATCCCAACCAGTTGGTGCAGTCGCTGGAAGACCTGTTCAGCCGCACCACCGGCGCCCATATCACCCTGAAAGTCGAATTGGGCCAGGACGTGTGGCCGGTCAACACCGACACCGGGCAACTGGAAAGCGCCCTGCTCAACCTGGTGATCAACGCCCGCGACGCCATGCCCGACGGCGGCGAACTGCGGATCGAGACCGCCAACAGCTACCTCGACGGCGGCGACCTCAGCACCCTGGAGCCGGTCAAGGCCGGCGACTACGTGATGATCGGCGTCAGCGACAACGGGACCGGCATGAGTCCGTTGATCCTGGCCAAGGCGTTCGACCCGTTCTTCACCACCAAGCCCATTGGCCAGGGCACGGGCCTGGGCTTGTCGATGATCTACGGTTTTGCCCAGCAGTCCGGCGGCCATGTCACCCTGGAAAGCGAGCCGGGCCGAGGCACCTGCGTGCGCTTGTACCTGCCGCGCCATCACGCGCCGCAAGCCGAGGTGCCGCGACCATCCCAACACCCCGTGGAGCCCCCCGTGGCCGCTGTCGATGAGTCGGTGATGGTGGTGGAGGACGATCCGGCGGTGCGGATGCTGGTACTCAATGTCCTCGACGAGCTGGGCTATACCGTGCACCCGGCGGCGGATGCACGCACCGCCCTGCCGCTGCTGGAGTCGAGCCTGCGGATCGACCTGCTGGTCACCGATGTCGGTCTGCCGGGGATGAACGGCCGGCAACTGGCGGAAGTCGCCCGGCAGCACCGCCCGGGGCTCAAGGTGCTGTTCATGACCGGCTACGCCGAGAAGGCCGCCGAGCGCCAGGGCTTCCTCGAACCCGGCATGGACCTGATCGCCAAGCCCTTCACCCTGGACGTGCTGGCGAAGCGGGTGCGCGACATGATCGGGCAGGCGCCTTGAACTTCAGGCATAATCCCGCGCCCGCCGCATGCCCCAACGCTTCAAGGTAACGAATCGATGAAAGCCCAAGCCCGTCATATCCTGGTCAAGACCGCCGAGGAAGCCGAACAACTCAAGCAACGCATCGCCAAGGGCGAAGCGTTCGATGTGTTGGCCAAGAAGTACTCCACCTGCCCGTCCGGCAAGCGTGGCGGCGACCTGGGTGAGGTGCGGCCGGGTCAGATGGTCGGGGCCATCGACCAGGTGATCTTCAAGAAGCCACTGCGCACCGTGCACGGTCCGATCAAGAGCAAGTTCGGTTATCACCTGGTGCAGGTTTTCTACCGAGACTGAGCCGGGAAAGCGCTGCGTTCAAGTCCTTGGAATCAGCGCCCCACGCACCTGAATCACCCGGCTCGCCAAGCGATGCCCTGCCAATGCCGCCTGTTGCGGATCACCGCCACCCAGGCGACTGGCCAGATACGCCGCACTGAACGAGTCCCCCGCCGCCGTGGTATCCACCACCGTCTCGACCTTGCACGCCGGCACCTCGAACGCCTCGCCCTCGCAGTGAACCAGGCAACTCCCGGCACCCCGCTTGATGACCACTTCCGGCGTACCGATGTTCTCGTGGGCGCTGAACACCGCCTGGGCATCGGCATAATCGAACAGCGCCTGTTCGTCCTCAAGGGTCAACAAGGCCATGTCCACGTAGGGCAACACCGACCGATAAGCCGCCCGCGCCTGCTCGACGCCGGCCCACAAGCGCGGTCGGTAGTTATTGTCGAAGACCACCCGGGTGTCGCCCTGGCGGGCCAGTTCAAGAACCTCGACCAGCTTTTCCCGCCCGCATTCACCCAGCACCGCCAGGGTGATGCCACTGAAATACAGCACGTCGTAATCCGGCAAGGCCGCCAGCACCGGGGCCGCGCTCGGTGCAGTGAAGCAGTCGCGCACGGCCGCCTCGTTGCGCCAGTAGAGGAACCGGCGCTCACCCTTGGCGTCGGTCTGGATGCAATACAAACCGGGCAAGCGCCCCGGCAAGCGTTGAACCAGGTCCAGGCCGATGCCTTCCTCGCGCCAGATCCGGCACATGCTGTCGCTGAAGCTGTCGTCGCCCAGGGCGGTGACATAGTCCACCGAGGCCCGTCCACCCAGTTCACGGGACAGGTAGACGGCGGTGTTCAAGGTGTCGCCGCCGAAGCTCTGGTGCAGGCTGCCGTCGGCATGTTGTTGCAGTTCGATCATGCATTCGCCGATCAGGGCGATACGCGGTGGGGGCAGGTTCATAGCGGTATCCTTTAGAAACAGGTCTCGAACCCTTCGATAACCGTCATCTGCTCATCGACAATGCAGCCGACCCGCCACTTGTCGAAAGTCAGGCACGGATGCGAGGTGCCAAACGCGACGATGTCCCCGACCCGCAACTCGCAACCCGGCGCCACCGTCATGAACGCATGCTGGTCCATCACCGCCGTCACCTTGCAGGCACTGACGTCTTCACCCACCGCCGGCACGACACCGGCCTTGTAGCGCAGCAACGGCACCGGCAAGCCGGCGTCGAAGGCCACGTCGCGCTTGCCCAGGGCGATCACCGCAAACCCCGGCTCCGGCATCGACTGCACATGCGCCCAGACCTCCAGCGCCGGACGCAAACCCTCACTCAAGTCACTCCGACGATGCAGCACACAACACTGGGCGTCCTTGTAGATACCGTGGTCATGGGCAACATAGCTACCCGGACGCAACACACTGAGAAAACGCCCGTCGGCATCCTGGGCCTCGAACTCTTCAGCGATCAGGTCGTACCAGGCCGACCCCGAAGCAGTGATGATCGGCTTGCCGATGTCAAACGCGCCGCTGTCCTGCAACTCCACCGCCAGTCGCACCAGGGAGTCGGCAAAGCCACGAATCCCGCTCACAGCCTGATCGCCGTGGATCACCCCTTCATAACCTTCAATACCGGTCAGCGCTAGAGCCGGCTGGGCCTTGATCGCCCGGGCCAGGTCCAGCACTTCCTGCTCGCTGCGGCAACCGCAACGGCCGCCGACCACGCCGTACTCGATCATCACGTTCAGGCGCAGGCCACGTTCGCCGAAGAAAGCCCCCAGGGCCGCGACGTTGTCCGGGTGATCGACCATGCAGTGGAACTCAAATTGAGGATCGGCCAACAACTCGGCGATCAGCGCCATGTTCGGCGCGCCCACCAGTTGGTTGGCCATCAGCACCCTACGGACACCCGCCGCGTAGGCGGCACGGGTCTGCACGGCGGTCGCCAGGGTGATCCCCCAGGCCCCGGCGGCCAGTTGCCGGCGAAACAGCGCCGGCACCATGCTGGTCTTGCCATGGGGCGCCAGCTCGGCGCCGCTGCGACTGACGAAGTCCTGCATCCAGCGGATATTGTGTTCCAGGGCGTCGCGATGGAGCACCAGGGCCGGCAGGCTGACGTCGCTCACCAGTTGGGCGCCGATGCTTGGGGTGCCCTTTTCCACGGCAGCGAAGTTGAAGGCAGTAGACATTTCAAACTCCTTATCGGCGGCGCCCTTGGCACCGCGCTAGTCGTTGATGCGGCGGGCCAGGTTGTTCGCGCTCTCGATCAGGACCCGGCGATAGTCGTTGTAGTTGGCCTTGGCATCGGCCCGTGGGGCAACGATGCACAGGGTGGCGATGCAGACGCCGCGCTCGTCCTTGACCGGCGCGGCGAAACAATGGGTAAAGGTGTCGGCCACGCTGTCGAAGGAAAAGAACCCGTCGATCCCGGCCTGGCGAATTTCCCTGAGGAAGACCTCCAGCGGCAGGCGCTCGCCGTCCGGCAGAATGAAGTCGTCGTGGTCGATCAGGTCGATGATTTCCTGGTCGCTCAGGTGCGCCAGCAGCAGGCGACCGGAGGCCGTCCAGGGAATCGGTGCGTTCTCGCCGATGTCCGAGGAAATCCGGAAATGCCGTTCCCCCTCCTTCATCAGCGCCACGGTGTACTTGCGACCGTTGAGCAGGCACATCTGCGCGGTTTCCCGGGTCTGGCTGACGATCTCCTGCAAGGCATGGTCGGCTTCGCGGCTCAGGTCGAAATGGCGCAGGTGCGCCTGGCCGAGAAAGTACAGCTGACGGCCCAGGTAGACATGGCCTTCCTTGCCGACCGCCTCGAGGATGCGCCGCTCCAGCAGGGACGCCACCAACTCGTAGACCGTGGACTTCGGGCTGCCGATACCGCTGGCGATATCGTTGGGACGCAGCGGCTGGCCGATTTCCTTGAGGTAATCGAGGATATCGAACGCCCGGTCCAGCCCTTTTGCCCGGCGCTTGATGGTGTCTTCGGTCATGTCAGTGCCATCCCATTGGAAAAGTTGCCGGGAAGTTTACCCAGATTGATGTGTACGGGCTTGTCGGAACGCCGACCGTCAGGCCTTCTTCTTGTACGCGATGCAATCGATCTCGACCTTGCAGTCGACCATCATGTTCGCCTGGACACAGGCCCGTGCCGGGGCGTGCTCGGGATGGAAGTACTCGGAAAATACCTTGTTGAAGCTCCAGAAATCCCGTGGGTCCTCCAGCCAGACACCGGCGCGCACCACATCCTTCAGGCCATAACCGGCCTCTTCGAGAATCGCGATCAGGTTCCTCATGGCCTGGTGAGTCTGCTCGACGATGCCACCGCCGATGATTTCGCCATCCAGTGCCGGTACCTGGCCGGACACATGCAGCCAGCCATCGGCTTCGACGGCACGGGCGAAAGGACGAGGCTGACCGCCACCCGCGGTGCTGCCGGTGCCGTAACGAGTAATGCTCATGGGTTTCTCCTTGGGTAAAAAGTCAAAAACGGGTGTTTTTCAGAAATTCCGCGAGACGCGGCGACTGCGGGCGTTCGAACAGTTGTTTGGGTGGTCCCTGTTCTTCAATACGCCCCTGGTTCATGAAAACGATCTTGTCCGAGACTTCAAAGGCAAAGCGCATCTCGTGGGTGACCAGCAACATGGTCATGCCCTCTTCCGCCAGGCCCTTGATCACCGCCAGCACCTCGCCCACCAGTTCGGGGTCGAGGGCCGAGGTCACTTCGTCGAACAGCATCAGGCTCGGGTTCATCGCAATGGCCCGGGCAATGGCAACCCGCTGCTGCTGGCCACCGGACAACTGCCCCGGAAAATGATTGCGCCGCTCCAGCAGGCCCACGCGCTCCAGCCATTTCTCCGCCAGCGCCACGGCCTGGTCCTTGGGCAGCTTCTTGACCTTCAACAGGCCCAGGGTGACGTTCTGCAGGGCCGTGAGGTGGGGAAACAGGTTGAACTGCTGGAACGCCATGCCGGTCATGGCCCGGTGCTGGGCGATGACTTTTTCCGGATGGCGCACGCGCCTGCCGTTCACTTCGCTGTAGCCGATGGACTCGCCGTCCAGGGTGATCTGGCCGCCCTGGAATTCTTCCAGCAGGTTCACGCAGCGCAGCAGCGTGGTCTTGCCCGAGCCGCTGGAGCCGATCAGCGTGACCACGTTGCCGCGCTGCATGTCCAGGTCGACGCCCTTGAGCACTTCGAGCTGGCCGTATTGTTTGTGCAGCCCGCGAATGCTGAGCAGTGCTTGGGAATCAGTCGTCATGGCAAGGCCACCCGCTTTTCGATATGCCGACCGAGCAACTCGATCGAGTAGTTGATGATGAAGAACAACAAACCGGCGAACAGGTAGAACTCCAGGGTCATGAAGGTCCGGGCGATCACCTGCTGGGTGCTGAGCAGCAGCTCGGCGACCCCGATCACCGAGAGCAGGGTCGAGGCCTTGACGATTTCGGTGGACGAATTGACCCAGGTCGGCAGGATCTGCCGCAACGCCTGGGGCAACAGCACATAGCCCAGGGCCTGGTGAAAGGTCAGGCCGATGGCCTTGCTCGCTTCCATCTGGCCACGGGGAATGGCTTGCAGCGCGCCACGCACGATCTCCGCCACGTGGGAGCCACAGAACAGCGTCAGGCCCAGGACACCGGCCTGGAAAGCGCTGATCTGCCAACCCAGGGCCGGGGCCATGTAGAAACAGGCGAGCACCAGCACGAACACCGGGGTGCCACGGATCAGGTCGACATACAGGCGAAACGGCAGGCGCATCCAGAACTTGCCGTAGGTCAGCACCAGGCCGGCGACAATCCCGATCAGGGTGCCGCAGATAATCGCCAGGACCGAACAGGCGACGCTGGTCTGGAAGCCCTCCCAGAGGGTTTCCCGGGCGACCCACAACTCATGCCAGCAACTTTGCGATTCGTACATGCGTGCCTCCTATCGGCGAATCGCCAGGCGCTGCTCGAGGTGGCGCAGCATCAGGGCAATGAGGTAACAGGCCGCCACATAGAGTGCGGTGGTGACCATCCAGGTTTCGATCACCCGATAGCTTTCCACGTTGATCTTGCGGGCGTGATAGGTCAGCTCCGGCACGGCGATGGCCGCCGCCAGGGAGGTGTCCTTGAACAGGGAAATGAAGTTGTTGGACAGCGCCGGCAGCACGTTGCGCAACATCACCGGCACGGTGACGTAGGCCCGCACCTGCCATTCGCCCAGGCCGATGGCCAACCCGGCTTCGCGCTGGCCCTTGGGAATACTCAAGAGGCCGGCGCGGAACACCTCGGTCAGGTAGGCCCCGGCATACAGCGACAGGGTGATGATGAACGAGGGGATCTTGTCCAGCCGGATGCCCAGGCTTGGCATGGCGAAGTAGATCAACAGGATCAACACCAGGATCGGCGTGTTACGGATCACCGTCACATACACCGAGGCCAGCGCCCGTAGTGCGCGATGCTTGCTCAGCAAGGCAAACGCCATCATCAGGCCGATCACGCAGCCGATGGCGATGGACACCAGGGCCAGTTCCAAGCCCAGGGCCAGCCCCGCCAGCAAGGTGTCGAAATCGCGCCAGACGGCGGCAAAGTTCATCTGATAGTTCATGGTTCGCGGTACCTTCGACGGGGCGCCGTATTCGGCGCCCTGCCCAGCATTTCATTGGAAACGTAGCGAGCGAAGGAAAGACAAGGCGAAAAGAAGCGAGAAAGCGGAGTTGACTTTAGTCAATGAGCATTTCGAGTTTCTTTTCAACGCAGTATTTCGTGCGTAACGCCTCTGGCGCCCAGCCCGCAGTAGTTTTCACTTGAATTCGACGGGGAAACCGATTTCCGGGGACGGCAGGTCTACGCCGAACCACTTCTTGAAGGACGCCGCATAGGTCGGGAACTCGACGCCGGTCATGGACTCATGCAAGGCGGTGTTGACGAAGTTCAGCCAGTCCTGGTCGCCGCGCTTGACCGCGCAGGCATAAGTCTGCGGGCTCCAGGCGAAGGCCGGGCTGCGGTACATACCGGGTTTCTGCACCATCAGGTACTTGACCGAGGATTGATCGGTGGCGGCGGCATCGGCACGGCCGGTGCTCATGGCCTGGTACATCAGGTCGACGCTGTCGTACTGGTCGACCTTGGCCTTGGGCAGCGCCTGGTGCACCAGCTCCTCGGCGTACACGTTCTGCAGCACGGCAACGGTGACGCCGTCACCGGCGGCGCGCAGGCTGTCGATTTCCTTGTATTTGCTATTGGCCGGCAACAGCAGCGCCACGCCTTCGCGGTAGTACGGCAAGGTGAAGGCGACTTGCTGGGCACGGCTGGCGGTCACGGTGATGAACTGGCAGCTGATATCGACCTTGTCGGTCAGCAGGTTGGGAATCCGTGCATCGGAAGACTGCACCACGTACTCGACTTTGCTCGGGTCGTTGAATAGCCCCTTGGCGATCATGCCGCCGATATCGATATCGAAACCCTGCAACTTGCCGTCGGCGCCCTGGAAGTGCCACGGCGCGTTGGTGCTGCCGGTGCCGACGACCAGGTGACCGCGCTTGAGCACGCTATCGAGCTTGCTGTCCGCTGCTTGCGCGGCGACCGCCGCCGAAGCCGCCAGAAGAAAAACACAGGCCTTAAACAAGGAAAGTCCACGCTGCATGACGTTGCACTCCGATGGTGTGTATTCCGCTATAGCGGAACTTGGTATGTAACAACGGAATAGACAGCAGAAAGTGTGCCACAGGATTCAGCGCACGCAGATCAGGATTTTAAATTTTAGGAAAATCAAAGAGATAGATTTTTCAGAAAAAACGGTGTCGCGGGAGGTAGCGCAGCACCGTGCTACGGAAGGCCACGCGGGTATGGGTGGGAAGGCCCCAAGGCGGTGCGAGGGTGGGTGATTTCGGGGCTGATTACGTTAGCAAGCTAATAAGAGTCCTACACTTAACTCAGGATTAATCCAGCACATGGAAAGTGAAATCGACCGCGCTCGCGCAGATTTCCCCTGACGCCCTCCGCGGCATGCCCAGCGCCCTCGTAGCGCGGGCTGAAACCTCAAGCCTGCTTCGGAGAAACACCATGAACCTACGTCCCCTGCTGATAACCGGCGCCCTGGCCCTCTCGGCCTTTACCGGCATGGCCCTGGCCGACACTAGCGGAACCGCCCAGCCCGTGCCTTATCATTACGGCATGCAGCTGAACATCGCCAAGGTCACCTCGATGACCGAGCAACCGACCCATGTCTGCAAAGTGGTCACCGCCGACATGAAGTTCATCGATACCGCCGGCAAGCCCGAGGACATCACCTACCTCAAGCTGTCGGATGCCTGCAACTACAACAACTGATGCCGACAAGACGAGATCCTGAACACACCGCTACACCTGTAGGAGCCGGCTTGCTGGCGATGGCGTCCGCAAGGACACAGCAAGGCTCAAGGGCCTTATCGCTGCGATGCGGCGTCCCGACAAGCCAGCTCCCACAGTAACCGCATCGCCCCCTAGAAATAGCCCGAAAAGCAGCGCCAACCCCTCATCCGAGCGCAGTCCCCCCGCCGTCAACACCCCCGCCTTTTCAGCCCTCATTCAGCAATTGTCAATCAAACCTGTTTAGTAATGAGTCTCATTATGTTACAAATTACCATCTTCTCTAACAGTGGTGCGTTGCCGAATGCTGGTTCCCTTCCTGATCATGCTGCGCGAAGGCATTGAAGCCGCGCTTATCGTTGGCATTATCGCCAGTTACCTCAAGCAGACTGGCCGGGGCCAGTGGATGCCCGCCGTGTGGATCGGCGTGTTCCTCGCCGCCGCCCTCGCCCTGCTGGTCGGCGGCGGCCTGGAGCTGATGAGTGCCGAGTTCCCGCAGAAGCAGCAGGAACTCTTCGAAGGCATCGTCGGGCTGATCGCCGTCGGCATCCTCAGCTCAATGGTGTTCTGGATGCGCAAGGTCGCCCGCTCCATCAAGCACGCCCTGCATGAATCCCTCGACCAGGCGCTCGCCGGTTCCACGCACCAGGTCTGGGCACTGATCGCCATGGTGTTTTTCGCCGTGGCCCGCGAAGGCCTGGAAACCGTGTTCTTCCTGCTGGCGGTGTTCCAGCAGAGCGAAGGTCCGGGCGCGCCCATCGGCGCCCTGCTCGGCCTGGTCCTGGCGATTTTCCTCGGTTTCGCCCTCTACAGCGGCAGCATGCGCCTGAACCTGGGCCTGTTCTTCCGCTGGACCGGCCTGTTCATCCTGCTGGTCGCCGCCGGCATCCTCGCCAACTCGGTCCGGGCCCTGCATGAAGCCGGCCTGTGGAACCACCTGCAGGCGGTGGTCTTCGACATCAGCGCCACGCTGCCGATGGACGGCCCGGCGGGCTCGCTGCTGGCCGGCATGTTCGGCTACCAGGATGCGCCCACGGTCAGCGTCCTGGGTGCCTACCTGCTGTACCTGGCAGTCACCCTGGTGCTGTTCTTCATGCCGGCGGCGACACCCGCGCCCAAGCACACTTCTTCCGTTCCCAACCCTTAAGGTTACCCATGTCCAACCCTGCAACTGGCAAACCGCCCCAGGCCCTGCGCTGGGCGGTAGCCGGCTCGGTGATCGTGATGATCGCGGCCGGCGGGCTGTTCTATTACGCCTCGCAGTTGGCCGCGAGCAAGCGCCAGGCCCATCACAACGAAATCACCGTGACCATCCAGGCCCACGGCTGTGAGCCGAATGCCCTGACTGTACCGGCCGGGCCGAACAGTTTCCGCATCCTCAACAGTTCGCAACGCGCGGTCGAGTGGGAAATCCTCGACGGCGTGCTGGTGGTCGAGGAGCGCGAGAACATCGCCCCGGGCCTGAGCCAGGTGATCAACGCCAACCTGATGCCCGGCGACTACACCATCACCTGTGGGCTGCTGAGCAACCCGCGCGGCAGCTTGCACGTGACGCCCACAGCGGCCTCCGAGGCAGCAGCCAAGGCACGCCCTTCGATGACTGCGTTTATCGGTCCGCTGTCGGAATTCCGGGTGTACCTGAGCAGCCAGGGCAACGCGCTGATCAAGGCGGTCGATGCGCTGGAGCAGGCGCTGGCCGCCGGTGACCTGACCCAGGCTCAGGCGCTCTATGCACCGGCCCGTGCCGCCTATCAGCGCCTGGCCCCGGCCGCCCAGCGTTTCGCCGAACTGGACAACGCCATCAACGCCCGCGCCGACTATTACGAACAACGCGAACAGGACCCGGGCTTCGGTGGCTTCCACCGCATCGAATACGGCCTGTTCCGGCAGCGCGACCTCGACGGCCTGGTGCCGGTCGCCCAACGCCTGCAAGCCGATGTCATCAACCTCAAACAGCAATTGCTGGCCCAGTCGCTGCCGCCGGAACAGTGGGTGAGCAGCGTCATCCGTAGCCTGCGCGGCATGGCCGAGACCCGGGCCGGCAGTGGCGAGGAAGAGCGCTACAGCCACGTCGACCTGGACGGTTTCGCCGCCAACCTGCAGGCCGCGCAAAAGGTGATCGATCTGCTGCGGCCGCTGCTGGCCAAGTCGTCCGGCGACCTGCTGGCGAAGATCGACAACGCCACCGTGGCCCTGGACGCCGAATTCAACGGCCTGCGCAGCGCCAACGGCTATCTCACCTACGACACCGTCAGTGCCGCGCAACGCCAGCAGATCAGCGACAAGGCCAAGGCCCTGGCCGATGCACTCGATGGAATCGACCCCGCCCTCGGCCTTTCCGGCCTGTAAACAAGCAGACGATACGAACATGAGCGATTCAGAACACCACAACGCCGAATTTTCCGCCCAACGCCGTCGCGTCCTGCTGGGCATGGGGGTGGCCGGCGCCGCCCTGGCCGGTAGCGCCCTGAGCTGCCCGGCCATGGCCGCCAGCCAGGCGCAGGCCCAGGTCACCGAAGCCCCGAGCAGCGACAAGACTCAGGACCGCCACGACTTCCACGGCAAGCACCAGACCGGGATCGTCACCCCGCGCCCGGCCGCCGGCATGATCGTCTCCTTCGACGTCCTGGCCAGTGACAGCGAGGAACTCGAACGCCTGTTCCGCACCCTGAACAAGCGCATCGCGTTCCTCATGAGCGGCGGCGCGGTGAAACAGGTCGATGAAAAACTGCCACCCCTGGACTCCGGGATTCTCGGCCCGGTGGTCACCCCGGACAACCTGACCATCACCGTCGCGGTGGGCGAGTCGCTGTTCGACGAGCGTTACGGCCTGGCCGCGGTCAAGCCCAGGCACCTGATCCGCATGGTCGGTTTCCCCAACGACGCCCTGCAGCCGGAGCTGTGCCACGGCGACCTGAGCATCCAGTTCTGCTCCAACACCCCGGACACCAACATCCACGCCCTGCGCGACATCGTCAAGAACACCCCGGACCTGCTGCTGGTGCGCTGGAAACAGGAAGGCACGGTGCCGCCCCAGGCACCGGCCAAGGCCGGAGAACCGGCCCAGAGCGCACGCAACTTCCTCGGTTTCCGTGACGGTTCGGCCAACCCGGACTCCAACGATGCCAGCGCCATGGACCGTATCGTCTGGGTCCAGCCCGGAGCCAATGAACCGGCCTGGGCCGTGGCCGGCAGCTACCAGGCGGTGCGGATCATCCGCAACCTGGTGGAGCGCTGGGACCGCACGCCCCTGCAGGAACAGCAAAGCATCATCGGCCGGGTCAAGAGCACCGGCGCGCCCATGGGCGGCGAGAAGGAAACCCAGGTTCCCGACTACAGCAAGGATCCTGAAGGCAAGCTGACCAAGCTCGATGCCCATATCCGCCTGGCCAACCCGCGCACCGCCGAAACCCAGCGCAACCTGATCCTGCGTCGCCCCTTCAACTACTCCAATGGCGTGAGCAAGAACGGCCAGCTGGAGATGGGCCTGCTGTTCATCTGCTACCAGTCGGACCTGTCACAAGGCTTCATCGCCGTGCAAACCCGGCTCAACGGCGAGCCCCTGGAGGAATACCTCAAGCCTATCGGCGGCGGCTATTTCTTCACCTTGCCAGGTGTCACCGGCGATCAGGACTTCATCGGTCGCTCGCTGCTTTCGGCTGCCAAACAAAAAACCACTGCTTGACCCTTAACTCACCAGGAAACATCCCATGAAGAAGTCGCCTCTTGCTTTGTTGTTGGCCCTTGGCCTGTTCCACGCACCGCTTTCGGCTTTTGCGGCCACCGCGCCGCTGGATCTGGTGGGCCCGGTGTCCGACTACAAGATCTATGTGACCGCGGAACTCGATGAACTGGCCAGCAAGACCGAGCAGTTCACCGCAGCCGTGAAGAAAGGCGACCTGGCCACCGCCAAGAAGCTCTACGCACCGACGCGTGTGCATTACGAGAAGATCGAGCCGATCGCCGAACTGTTCAATGACCTGGACGGCGCCATCGACTCCCGCGTCAACGACCATGAAAAAGGCGTGAAGGCCGAAGACTTCACCGGCTTCCACCGTCTCGAATACAGTCTGTTCTCGGAAAACACCACCGATGGCCTGGGTGAACTGGCCGATGGCCTGAACAAGGACGTCAAGGACCTGCAGGCCCGCGTGGCCGGCCTGACCTTCCCGCCAGAGAAAGTAGTGGGCGGTGCCGCCACGCTGCTGGAAGAAGTGGCCGCCACCAAGATCGCCGGTGAAGAAGACCGCTACAGCCACACCGACCTGTATGACTTCCAGGGCAACATCGACGGCGCGAAGAAGATCGTCGACCTGTTCCGTCCGCAGATCGAGAAGCAGGACAAGGCTTTCACCGCCAAAGTGGACAAGAACTTCGCCACCGTGGACAAGATCCTGGCCAAGTACAAGACCCAGGATGGCGGTTTCGAAACCTATGACAAGATCAAGGACGCCGATCGCAAGGCCCTGGTGGGTCCGGTCACGACCCTGGCCGAAGACCTGTCGACCCTGCGTGGCAAGCTGGGCCTGAACTAAGGCCGGTGGTCATCCCGGGGGATCGATATCGCCCGGGATGACCTCATCGCCGGCAAGCCGGCTCCCACAGGATCTGGGCTCGGCGATACCTTGCGACGTGCGCCAATTCGTGGGAGCCGGCTTGCTGGCGATGAACGATAACGCGGTCTCCCTGCACTCCCCTCTGCCCCATCCCCCGCCTCACAACATCCGATACAACAACCGCTCGATCCGTACCCGACTGACCCGCCGCAGGAACTTGCCCACCGCTTCCGGATAATCCACCAGGGTCTCCAGGCTCCTGAAGCTGTCGATCCGCCGGGTGTTTTCCATGATCAGCGCCAACTCCTTCGCCCGCGCTTCCAGCAGCTCGCGACGCGGATCGTCGATCAGCAGGGCATTCTCCAGATCCAGCCGGAACGCCCGCGGGTTGAGGTTGTTCCCCGTCAGCAAGGTATAGCGCTCGTCGATCCACATGCCCTTGAGGTGATAGGTGTTGTCCCCGTCACGCCACAGGTGCAGGTTCAACTGCCCGCTGTCGATCACCGCCTGATGGCCCTTGGCAAAACGCCGCAGGCTGATCTCGTAGAGATAGGGCAAGGCGGCGATGACCTTGAACGGCTGGCTCGGCGGGATGTAGAAATCGTTGGCGGTCTTGTCGCCAACAATGATGTCGATCTTCACCCCACGCTCCAGCGCCCGGTTGATTTCCCGGGTCACCGCCAGCGGCAAATTGAAATACGGCGTGCAGATGGTCAGTTGCTGCTGGCTGGAGGCGATCAGTTCGCAGACCAGGCGGTTCAGCGGGTTGTTCTTGCCCAAGCCCATCACCGGACTGACCGACAGGCCGAAGGTCGGCTCGCTGCCGGCCGTGGTGTCATAGTTGGCCCGCTTCAGGCGGCTGCGCAAATTGCCGATGTCGCCGCGCAGGCTGCGGGTCGTGGGCAGCTCCGGCAGGTCAAGACGACGCACCGCCCGGGACGCCAGCAATTCGTTGCGCACCAGCTCCTGCATCGAGTCGGCCAAGGCGGCGTTGTGCAGCAGGTGATAGCGGTCGAAACGG
Organism: Pseudomonas batumici; assembly: GCF_000820515.1. Lineage (GTDB taxonomy): Bacteria > Pseudomonadota > Gammaproteobacteria > Pseudomonadales > Pseudomonadaceae > Aquipseudomonas > Aquipseudomonas batumici. The sequence goes on from NZ_JXDG01000034.1 coordinate 71,743, forward strand.
TACTTGTCGAACTTGTGCAGGTAGACGTTGTTCAGGCTGGCGCCGCTGTAGATCACGCAATCATCGATCACGAAACCCTTGAGGTGCAGCACGCCGAACAACTCGCGGGTCTGCACCGGCACCCCGTAGATCGGCACTTCAGTACTGTGGTCGCGGGTTTGCGCCTGGTACCAGGCACTGTTGCCCGGTTGCTTGCCGGCCCCGATCAGGCCGCGCTGGGCCCGCAGCCAGTCCACCACCACGACGATTTCCAGTTCCGGGCGGGCCGACTTGGCCGCATGCAGGGCATCGAGGATTTCCTGGCCGGCTTCGTCTGCCTGCAGGTACAACGCCACCAGCGTGATGCGCTGCCGTGCACCGGCGATCTTCTCCAGCAGGCAACGCCGGAACTCGGCAGCCGAAGGCAGGATGGTCAAGGCCTCGGCAGCCAGCGGGAAGCTGCGCAGTTTGGGCAACAGGGAGCGTTTGAAGAGCGACGGCATAGGGCTCGCTAGGGTCGAATGCGAAGGATCGCCAAGTCTACACCATGCGCGGCCCTGGAACGCGCCTTCGAAGAGGGCTTTGCCGCCAACCCCGACGGCGGTTGTGGAATTGTTCCCGAGTCCTCCCCCACCTTTCCCCCTGTCGCCCTTCATGGATTTATTTCGGCAAGTCGATTGACCATGGAGAACGATCGTTCTACTCTCTTTCCCATGAACGAAATCACTCCGAATCAGACCCGGGAAAACCTGCTGGATACCGCCGAGCAGTTGATCTATCAAAGTGGCATCCATGCCACCGGCATCGATCTTCTGGTGCGCACCTCCGGTGTGGCGCGCAAAAGCCTCTACAAGTACTTCGGCACCAAGGACGAATTGACCCTGGAAGCCTTGCGCCGCCGGGATATCCGCTGGATGCAGTGGTATCGCGGCGAAGTCGACAAGGCCGGCAGTTCCGGCGCGCGCCTGCTCGCCCTGTTCAGCGTGCTGGGCGACTGGTTCGCCAGCGAGGGCTTTCGCGGCTGCGCCTTTATCAATACCGCCGGCGAAACCGGCGATCCCCAGGACCCGGTGCGCCAACTGGCCAAGGAACATAAGCAGAAGTTGCTCGACTATGTGGTCGAGCTCTGTGAAGCACATGGCATCGACGATCCGCAGGCAACTGGCCGACAGTTGCTGATCCTGATCGACGGCGCCATTACCGTCGCACTGGTCATGGGCGACCCCGGTGCAGCCGATAATGCGCAATGCATGGCGCGAACGTTATTGGCGCTCTGAGTCGCGCCCCGAATCGCCAATACGCCCGGGATGAGCGATTGGCGGGCGGGCCCGCGACCGCTTGACCCAAGCACGACAACTTGTCTGAACCCTACTCAATTGGAGACATTGCCATGTCATCTGACGCTGACGCTCGCCCGCCACTTCCCCCCTTCACCCGTGAATCGGCGATCCAGAAGATCCGCCTGGCCGAAGACGGCTGGAACTCCCGCGACCCGGAGCGCGTGTCCCTGGCCTACACCCTGGACACCCAATGGCGTAATCGCGCCGAGTTCGCCCACAACCGTGAAGAGGCCAAGGCTTTCCTGACCCGCAAATGGGCCAAGGAACTGGATTACCGCTTGATCAAGGAACTCTGGGCCTTTACCGACAACCGCATCGCCGTGCGTTACGCCTATGAGTGGCATGACGATTCGGGCAACTGGTTCCGCTCCTATGGCAACGAAAACTGGGAGTTCGACGAGAACGGCCTGATGTCCAACCGGCACGCCTGCATCAACGACATGCCGATCAAGGCCTCGGAGCGCAAATTCCACTGGCCGCTGGGCCGTCGTCCGGACGATCACCCGGGCCTCTCGGACCTGGGGCTGTAACTCATCGCCCGATCATTCCCGCCTCGGTGGGAATGATCACCGCTGCAAAAAAATCGCCCGACGGGCGATTTTTTTTGCAGGCATGAATAAATGCCGAACGCCGGGTGTTCAATCCACAGCAGCCATCACGACTGCCTTGCGCCAGGCCGTCGGAAATAACTTTCAACAGCGGCGAATAAAACCCGCCACTCGAGCGTTTACTACCCTGCAGACACCGGAGCATTAACGATGAGCCTGTATAAAGCCACCTTCGCGGTTCCCTTCCTGATTGCCAGTTGCCTGGCCGGGGCCCTGTTGAGCACGCCGGCATTCGCTTCGGGCGAAAAAGCCGAGTCCATGCCACCCTCCTGCCCCAAGGGCCAGGTCTGGAACAAGGCCAAGAAAGCCTGCATCCCGTATACCAGCAGCCTGACGCCCGACGAAGACCGCACCGACTACGCCTATCGCCTGGCCAAGGACGGGCGCTATCAGGAGGCCCTGGACCTGCTCGACACCCTCAAGCAGCCCCATACCGCCAAGGCCCTCAACTATCGCGGCTACGCCACGCGTAAACTGGGTCGTACCGATGAAGGCATCGGCTACTATCTACAGGCCGTGGAGCTGGATCCGAACTACGCCCAGGTACGCGAATACCTGGGCGAAGCCTACGTGATCAAAGGCCGCATGGACCTCGCCCAGGTGCAACTGCAGACCATCAAGTCGCTCTGCGGCACCGGGTGCGAGGAATATGAAGACCTGGCCGACGCTATCGCGCACCCGACCCAAAGCTGATCACCGTTACGGGCGGAGGTTGCCATCGCCAGCGACAAGGAAATACGCACCGAGTTGGGCCAGCACCTGCCACGCCTGTGGCGTTACGGGCTGGTGTTGTCCCGCCAGCGACATATCGCCGAAGACCTGGTGCAGGCCACCTGTGTCCGCGCCCTGGAGCGAGGCGAACAGTTCGTCTCGGGCACGCGCATGGATCGCTGGCTGCTGAGCATCCTGCATTCGATCTGGCTCAATGAAATGCGCGCCCAGCGGGTGCGCCGGGGCCAGGGCCTGGTCGATGCCGACGAAACCCTGAGCTTCGATGGCGAACAGGCGGTGCAGACGCATGTACTGGCCGCCCAGGTGATCCGGCGCGTCGATGCCCTGCCCGACGCCCAGCGGGAAACGGTGTTTCTCGCCTATGTCGAAGGTCTTTCCTACAAGGAAGTGGCCCAGGTTCTCGACGTGCCCATCGGTACGGTCATGAGCCGACTGGCCGCCGCGCGCGTGAAACTGGCGGAACATCCGCCCCTGCGTGCAGTGCCCAGTTCAAACAGCGGAGAACGGCGATGACCGACCAGCTTTCGCACTACAGCCCTACGGATGAACAGCTGGTGGCCTTTCTCGACAACGAAGTGGACGTCGAGGAGCGCGGCCGGATCGAAGCCGCCATTGCCCGTGACGAAGCCGTAGCCGAGCGTCTCGAGTGGTTGCTGCGCAGTGACCTGCCGTTCCGGGAGGCCTATGGCGAACAGCTCGAACAGGCACCCCGGGCCCGACTGGAGGCGATGCTTGACGCCCTGCCGAAAGCAACGGCACCTACGTCCGTGAGCCGGCGCGGCTTCCTCGCCGTGGCCGCCAGTTTCATGGTTGCGGGGATTGCCGCAGACCACCTGTTCCAGGTCTGGCGCACACCCGCACCGTCGAGCGAAATCAGCTGGCGCGGGCTGGTGGCCGACTATATGGCCCTCTACACGGTGCAGACCCTGGAGAACCTGCCCGGCGACGAGGACGCTCACCGGGCACAGCTGCAAGGTGTCCAGCAGCGCCTGGGCCTGACGCTCGAACCTGCCCAGGTGCAACTGCCGGTTGCACAACTCAAGCGTGCACAGATGCTGGAGTACGAGCAGATACCGATTGCCCAGATCAACTATCTGGACCCCCGGCACGGGCCGCTGGCGTTGTGCATTACCCGCTCGAAAACCGGCACCAGGGCCCTCGCCCAGGAAGTGCGACATGGCATGAACGTGGTGTTCTGGTCCGGACCGGTCTACGCCTACATGTTGATCGGACGCAACCCGGTGGCCGAGCTGAACGACATGGCCGACCTGCTCAGACAGCGTTTCGCCAGCTGAACCGGGAGCTGCCAACCACCTACCGTCGGGGAGGCTGCCCGCTGCGGGCGGAACGACTAGACTCTGCGAGGTCGAGTTCAATTTCCAAGGAGGTCCCATGTCCCCGTCTCTCAACCTGCCGCCCCTGAACGATCCGCGTTGCGCTCTGATCGTGATCGATGTGCAGAATGACTTCATCCCCGGCGGCCAACTGGCGGTCCGGGGCGGTGACGAGATCGTGCCGCTGATCAACCGACTGGCGACCCACTTTCGCAACGTGGTCATCGCCCAGGACTGGCATCCCACCGGCCACGCCTCGTTCGCCAGCAGTCATCCGGGCCATGCGCCCTTCGACAGCGTGCAACTGCCCTATGGCGCGCAAACCCTCTGGCCGGACCACTGCATACAAGGCAGCCACGGGGCGCAGCTGCATGCGGACCTGGACCTGCCCCATGCCCAACTGATCGTGCGCAAGGGCTGTAACCGCGACATCGACAGCTATTCGGCCTTCGTCGAAGCTGATCGGCGCACACCCACCGGACTTACCGGCTACCTTAAGGAGCGTGGTATCGATACGGTCTATCTGGTCGGCCTGGCGCTGGACTACTGCGTCGCCTGGTCGGCGCTGGATGCCCGGGCGGCGGGTTTCAGCACCGCCCTGATCGTCGACGCCTGCCGGGCCATCGACCTGGACGGTTCACTGCAACGCGCGCTGGGCGAGATGGAAGCCGCCGGGGTGAAGCTCATGAACTCGCAGGCCCTGGCGAACTGAACACGCTGCCAAGCCCCCCGCGCTTTCGCGCGGGGAGCACCTGCCCCACCCGAATCAGCCCGTCGTGTCCTGGGGTTGATTGACCTGCTGCACCACCGCATACACACTCAAGTCACTGAGTGTCACCTGCGCCAGTGTCTCGGCCCGTAGCGTCTGCAAGGCCTGGTACGCCCCCTGCTTCAAACGGGCGAGCAACAGGCGCTTGCCCTCGGCCTGGAAGCGCACGAAAAAGTCCTGCAAGGCTTCCAGGCTGGTGCCGTCGAGGTCCGGCGACTCTTCCAGGCTGAGGATCACCGAATGCACCGCCGGACCTTGCTGGCGAACCTGCCGCGAGACGCTGCCGAGGATGCGTTCGGCATTGGCGAAAAACAGCGGCTCGCCCGGACGCACGATCAGCAGCCCGGGCACCTCCCGTGCCTGGGGATGCAACTGGCAATCGACGAAATCATGGCCGTCGGCAATATGCCCCAGCACCTGGATGGACGCCGAGGACATTTGCCGCAACATCAGCATCAGACTGATCGCCACCGCCGCCAGCAAACCGTCCAGCACCCCAAGCAGCAGCACCGCGGCCACCGCGCAGATCGCCAGGAAGCGGTCCCGTCGCCAGACGAAGTAGCGATGCAGGGGCTCCAGACTCAGGGCCCGGGTCAAGGCGTGAATCACGATGGCCGCCAGCACCGGCTCCGGCGTCAGGGCGATCAGCGGCAACAGGGTCAGCACGATCACCAGCACCACCAACGCCGCCACCACGCCGGCCAGACGTGAGGAGGCGCCGGCCGCCTCGTTCGCCGAGGTCGCGGAGTAGCCGGCACCGGCGGGCATGCCATGGAACAGCCCGGACAGCAGGTTGGCACCGCCCAGCACCAGCAGGTCGCGGTTGGAGTTCACCCGGTCACCATGCTTGAGGGCAAAGGCGCTGATGGAGCCGTAGGACTCCGCATAGAGAATCAACACCATGGCAAAGCCCAGCTCCACCAGCTTCAGCCATTCGGAGAACATCAGGTTCGGCAGCGACGGCACCGCCAGTTGCAAGTCGATCACGCCGATCAGGCTGACGCCGTGGCCGGGCAGGTCCAGCCACTTGCCGGCGGCGACGCCGAGCATCACCACCAGCAACCCGCCCGGCAGGCGCCGGAAGCGTCCCATGACCGAGAGCAGCAGCAGGGCCACGGCCGCCACCGCCGCACCAGCCCAGTTCCAGCTCGGCAACTGGCCGAGCAATTCGGGGACGAAGCGAATCAGGTCGCTGTGGCTGGGATGCACATCGACGATGCTCGCGACCTGCTTGAGGATGATGGTCACCGCCAGGCCGAAGGCAAAGCCACGCAACACCGGCTTGGCAATGAAGGAAGTGACGCTGCCCAGCTTGAACAAGCCGGCGAGCAGGAACATCAGGCCGGTGATCAGCACCAGGCCGATGGCCATGGTCAGGCGCAGCGCCAGGTCGGGACCGGCCACCGAGACCGTGGCCGCTGCCAACACCGCGGCCGACGACGAGGTAGCAGACACGATGGCATAGCGGCTGGTACCGAACAGGCCGTAGCACAGCAGCCCGGCGAAGAGCGCGATGACCCCGGCCTGGGGCGGTAGGTTGGCGATACTCGAATAGGCGACGGCTTCGGGCAACAGCAGACCGGCAATCGACAACCCGGCGACCAGGTCCGCCCAGCCGCGCTTGGTTTCCATGGCAGGTGTCGGGGTTTGCACTACGGACGGCTCAGGCATCGATCGGACCACTCCAACCCGGCAGATAACGCGCGGCCTGGCTGCGGGCCAGTTTCAGAGCGGTCTTGCGCACCTGCTCGAACGACGCGCCGAGTTCGTTGCTGGGAATGCGCGTGCGGAAGAAGTCGGCCCAGAGAAACTCGCTGAAGGGCGTGACGTCCTTGGCAAAGCCACCGGCCCGGCGCAAGGCCCCCGCCAGACTGCGGTAAGGATCGTCCTGCAGGTCGCCGATCTGCTCGGGCACCTTGTCGTAACCACGGCGAATACCCTTGGCATCGTAGGGATGGACCCACTGGTGGAAATCCATGATGGTCCAGAAGCTGTCGGGCTCGACGAACGAGAGGTCCTTGAGCAGCACCAGCGAAACGGTCTTCACCTCTTCGTGCATCAGGGCCAGGCCGAAGTGATGATGGTCGACAATGTAGTGACGACCTTCAGGCCCCAGGACGCAGGGAAACCAGTGATTATCGAGGGCGGCTTCGCGCTCCTTGCGCTTGAGTTTCTGCCACTGGGCCTGCTTGAGGGCGACCTCTTGCAGGCCGACGGTGACTTGGGTGGGGTGCAGTTTTGCAAGCTTTGCGCTGATCAATTGCGGGCGGGCACGGGCCATTGAACATCTCCTGGCAGAAAAGTCCGGAACCTTGGACTGATCGCAAGCTTAGCCCTGAATGGCCCGAGTAGACACTGCGCAATGTCATTCTTCATGAGAACGCCGGATCCGGAAAACATCGCGAAACCTGTAGGAGCCGGCTTGCCGGCGATGGCGTCCTGACAGTCGATGCAAACCTCAAGGTCCCCATCGCCAGCAAGCTGGCTCCTACAAGGGATCGCGTTCGGTCCGTGAGCCTGCCGCCAGCTTCCAGACCCGGGCAATGTCCCCGGCCCGCGCACTCAGCAAGCGTGGCGCCTCACGACAGGCCTGCTCCAGGCTCATGGGCCCGGACACCAGGGCAAAGGCCGCATCGACCCCATGCTCATACATCTGCTCATAGCCTTCGCCGAGGGTCCCCGCCAGCACGATCACCGGCACGCCCTGCTCCCGGGCGATCCGCGCCACGCCGAACGGGGTCTTGCCGCGCAAGGTCTGGGCATCGAAGCGGCCTTCGCCGGTTATCACCAGGTCGGCGCCGCGCACCGCATCGGCCAGGCCCACCAGTTCCGCCACCACCTCCACGCCGGGGCGAAAGCGTGCACCAAGGAAGGCCTTGGCGGCGAAGCCCAGGCCTCCCGCCGCACCGCTGCCCGGTTCGTCACGCACGTCCTGGCCCAGCACCTGTGCACAGAGATCGGCAAAATGCCCAAGGGCCGCATCCAATTCACGTACCTGGGCCGGCGTCGCGCCCTTCTGCGGGCCGAAGATCGCCGAGGCGCCCTGCTCGCCGCACAAGGGGTTGTTCACATCGGCGGCAATCTCGAAACGCACCTGGGCCAGACGCGGGTCGACACCGTCGAGCGTCACCCGCGCCACCCCGGCCAGGGCCAGTCCGCCGGCCTGCACGACCTGCCCCCGGGCATCGAACAGCCCTACACCCAGGGCCTGCAAGGCACCGGCACCGGCATCGTTGGTGGCACTGCCGCCAATAGCCAGGATGATGCGCCGCGCACCGGCATCCAGGGCCGCGCGGATCAACTCGCCGGTGCCAAAGGTGCTGGTGATGCAGGCATCGCGCTGGCCGGTGGGGACCAGTTGCAAGCCACTGGCCTCGGCCATCTCGATGATCGCCGTGGCGGTGGCGGGCAGCCAGCCCCAATGGGCGTCCACCGGGGTGCCCAGGGGACCGCGCACGCGCTCGCTGCGCAGCTCGCCGTTGCACGCCGCCAACACCGCCGCCACCGTCCCCTCGCCACCGTCGGCCATCGGGCATTGGATCAACCGCGCCTCGGGCAGGACCCTCGCCAGACCTTCGGCAATCGCCTGGGCCACGCCTTCGGCGCTGAGGCTGTCCTTGAACGAATCGGGGGCGATGATGATTTTCATGGGGACGATCTCCAGTTCTTGTGGCGTCCATGCTGCCAGTTGGAACAGGGAATGACGCCAGTCTGCTGCACAAGCCCGGCTGGGCTTTATTGTTCATTCCTACAAATCCGCCGCCGAGACCGGCACGATCTCCTGTAGGAGCCAGCTTGCTGGCGATGACGGCCGCAAGGACGATGCAAGACTCAAGGGCCTCATCGCCAGCAAGCTGGCTCCTACAGGGGCGATTCGTTGTAGGGCAGCAATTGCACCCCCAGGTACAAGTACAGCATCCCATCGAGACGCAACGGGTCGACCCCGCTGATCTCGGCGATCCGCTCCATCCGGTAACGCAGGCTGTTGCGGTGAATCCCCAACGCCTCGGCACAAGTCTGGCTCTGACCATCATGCTCACACCAACTGCGCAACGTGGCGAGCAACTGGCCATTGGCGTCCTTGGCGATCACCTTGCGCAACGGCTTGAGCAACTCCTCCAGCGCGTCGTCGCTGCGATGCCGCCAGAGCATCACCGGCAAGCGATAGCGATTGAGGAGCAGCAGGCGACAGTGGGGCAAGACCTCGCGACCATAGGCCAGCAAGTCACCGACCCGTCGATAGCAACGGCGCAAACCCTGCAGACCCTCGGCCTGCCCGCCCACTGCAACCCGCGCGATCTTCCAGCCCAGGCTGTCGAGCTTTTCCAGCAGGCGTTGATCATCCAGGATCAGCGTCGCCGGGCGGCACCACAGCAGCGAGGCGGTGGACGCGCTCACGCACCAGCTGTCGGGATAACGCGACTGCAACCAGGTCATCAAGGCTTCGGCACTCTGGCCCGGGTCCAGCTCGAACAGGTAGGGAATCCGTGACAATTGCGGCTTGAGCCCCATTTGCCGGGCCTCGTCGATCAGCCGTGGCGAATCGCCCTCGTCACTGAGCAACAACGCCAGCAGATCGTCGCAACGCTGGCGCCGCCATTGCTGTTCGGCCTGCTGATGGCGCTGGCCCACCAGCATTTCGGCGGTCATGCGCACCAGTTCGGCATAAGTGCGCAGTTGCTCCGGCTCACCGGTAATACCCAGCACGCCGATCAGGCGCTCGTCGTGCAACAGCGGCAGGTTGATCCCCGGCTGCACGCCCTTCAGGCACCTGGCCGCCTGCTCATCGATCGCCACCACCCTGCCGTTGGCCAGCACCAGTTGCGCGCCCTCATGGCGGGTATTGATCCGCTCCGGCTCGCCACTGCCCAGGATCAGGCCCTGGCTGTCCATGACATTGACGTTGTACGGCAGAATGGCCATCGTCCGGTCGACGATATCCTGCGCCAGGTCATGGTCCAGTTCGAACATAGCGGTGGTGTCCTTGGTTCGGGTGGGTCGGCAAGGGTTTGTTCGTCAGCACAGGGTACACCGGCAAAGCCTGTGCACCAGCACAAAGACAGCAAGCCTGGGGTGACCGAGACTCACAGGGCGATCAACGTTACCCTTGCATCGCAAAAAATCATAATAAAGAGAGACCGCCATGTCACAGAGCGCCGCGTTATCCCAGGCCACCGCTGACTTGAAAGACGCCGTATACAAGCGCATCACCCTGCGCCTGATTCCCTTCATCTTCATCTGTTACCTGTTCAACTACCTCGACCGGGTCAATGTTGGATTCGCCAAGCTGCAGATGCTCGATGCGTTGAAATTCAGTGAAACCGTCTACGGCCTCGGGGCCGGGATCTTCTTCATCGGCTACGTGCTGTGCGGCGTGCCGAGCAACCTGGCGTTGAACCGCTTCGGTCCGCGGCGCTGGATCGCCCTGATGATGGTCACCTGGGGGGTGCTCTCCACCTGCCTGTTGTTCGTCAGCACGCCGACCCAGTTCTACACCCTGCGCCTGTTCACCGGGGCTGCCGAAGCCGGCTTCTTCCCCGGTGTGGTGCTGTACCTCTCGCAGTGGTTCCCGAGCTTTCGCCGCGGACGGATCATGGCCCTGTTCATGTCGGCGATCCCGGTCTCGGGCCTGCTGGGCAGCCCCTTCTCCGGCTGGATCCTCACCCACTTTGCCGCGGGCCAGGGCGGCCTCGCCGGCTGGCAGTGGATGTTCCTGTTGCAGGGCATCCCCACCGTTACCCTGGGTATCGCGGCGTTCTTCCTGCTGGCGGACAAATTCGCCAATGCCAAGTGGCTGACCGCCGAGGAACGCGACGTGCTGGAAGCCGACCAGGCCTTCGATGCCGCCAACAAGCCGAAAACCGTCAGCGACTCGCTGGGGGAAGTGTTCAAGAACCCGGCCATCTGGGCGTTCGGCCTGATCTACTTCTGTATCCAGAGCGGCGTCTACGCCATCAACTTCTGGTTGCCGTCGATCATCAAGAACCTGGGCTTTGCCGACAACCTGGTGATCGGCTGGCTCAGTGCGATTCCCTACCTGCTGGCGGCGCTGTTCATGTTGCTGGTGGGGCGCTCCGCCGACCTGCGCAAGGAGCGGCGCTGGCACCTGGTGGTACCGATGCTGATGGGCGCCATCGGCCTGCTGATCGCGGTCAACTTCGCCACATCGCCGGCCATTGCCATTCTCGGCCTGAGCATCGCGACCATGGGCGCCCTCACCGGCCTGCCGATGTTCTGGCCGGTGCCCACCGCCCTGCTCAGCGCCGGCGCGGCTGCCGGTGGCCTGGCGCTGATCAACTCCATGGGCCAGATGGCCGGCTTCCTCAGCCCCTATCTGGTGGGCTGGATCAAGGATGCCAGCGGCTCCACCGATGCCGCCCTGTATGTACTCGCCGCCGTGATCGTCGCCGGCAGCCTGCTGGCCCTGCGCATGACCCGCACCTTGCGGGCGGCTTGAACCCCGCGCAACAAAAAACCCGAGGATCGACATCGCTGTCGCCCCTCGGGCCCGTATCCCCCAATGAATGAAGTCAGGCGGTGGCAGTCGCACTCACGTTTTGAATCGCGCTCATGGCTTTCTTGTGGTGCTTGTGCTTCTTGTGCTTTTTCTTCATGGCAAGCTGCATGTCGGCCTTTTCGGCAGTGACCTTCTGGGTCTGGGTCGTCGGCGCCACCTGCGCCTGTGCCATCACCATCGGGACCACGCCCGCCTGAGCCACAACGATCGCCATGGCCAAGGCTTTCAGACGTTTCGAATTAAGCATCATGTCTCTCCATATTGAACGGGGTTATGTCCTGATGGCCTTTACAACCGTACCCACCGGACAAGCGGGTCTCTCGGCTATATATGACTCTAGCCCGAGCTTCCGTAACAACCTGTCAGAATTGACAGTTCCGACGAACGGTCAAACCGCCGCCAGCACGGTGTGACATCGCCGGCAGGTGCCTGAATGAGTGAGAATTTTGCAGAGATTTGCATAACAAGGCTGTCGGATATCGCCGAACTGATTGAGGGATTGCTCAACCAAGGCGTTCTGGTATCTGATGAGCACCTTCTCTTTCACGAAAAAGGATGTCGTTCATGAGCTACCGCACCCTCGGCCATTCCGGATTGCAAGTCAGCGCGCTGACACTGGGCAGCATGATGTTCGGTGAGCAGACCGACACCGAAACCTCTCTGCGCATCATCGACAAGGCCTGGGACCAGGGCATCAACTTCATCGACACCGCGGACGTCTACACCGCCGGGCGCTCCGAGGAAATCGTCGGCGAAGCCATCGCCCGTCATCGCCATGAGTGGATCGTCGCGACCAAGGCCGGTTTCGGCCCGGTGGACGGCAAGCCCAACCGCAGCGGCCTGAGCCGCAAGCATCTGTTCAATGCCATCGAGGCCAGCCTGGGCCGCCTGGGCACCGACTACCTGGACATCTACTACCTGCACCGCGAAGACCACGGCACACCGCTGGAGGTCACGGTATCGGCCATCGGCGACCTGCTGCGCCAGGGCAAGATCCGTTATTGGGGCCTGTCCAACTATCGCGGCTGGCGCATTGCCGAAGTGATCCGCGTGGCCGAGCGCCTCGGGGTGGACAAGCCGGTGATCAGCCAGCCGCTGTACAACATCGTCAACCGCCAGGCCGAGACCGAGCAGATCACAGCCGCCGCAGCCTATGGCCTGGGCGTGGTGCCCTACAGCCCGCTGGCGCGCGGCGTGCTCAGCGGCAAATACGCCCCGGATGTCGCCCCGGACGCCAACAGCCGGGCCGGACGCCAGGACAAGCGCATCCTGGAGACCGAATGGCGGGTGGAGTCATTGCATATTGCCCAGCAGTTGCAGGCGTATACCCGGCAACGCGGCGTGGGCCTGGTGGAGTTCGCCATTGCCTGGGTGCTGAACAACGCGGCGGTCAGTTCGGCCATTGTCGGCCCGCGTACCGAGGAGCAATGGGACAGCTACACCAAGGCGCTGACGGTGAAGATCAGCGCCGAGGACGAAGCCTTTGTCGATTCCCTGGTGACGCCGGGGCATGCCTCCACACCGGGTTTCAACGACGTCAGTCACTTTGTCTCCGGACGCGTCCCGCGCTGCCTGTAACTCCGTCTCAAGGCGAACACGGTCACCCTGTAGGAGCCGGCTTGCTGGCGATAGGCGCGACGCGGTGCATCAGGTACACCGCGTTATCGTTCATCGCCAGCAAGCCGGCTCCTACACGGTGTGTCAGCCCGTCTTCAGGGGGAAACGATCCTGCGCCGCCTGCTGGAAATAGCGCGCCTCTTCGATCGGCCTGGACAGAAAGTAGCCTTGCGCCTCGTCACAGCCGAAATGCTTGAGTATTTCCAGGCAGCCGAAACTTTCCACCCCCTCGGCCACCGTTCGATAGCCCAGGTCCCGGGCCACCCCGAGGATCGACTTCGCCACCCGCTGATGCTGGGCGCTGTTCTCCAGATCGAAAATCATCGACTGGTCGAGCTTGAGGATATTGGCCGGGATCTTGTGCAGGTAAGCGAAGTTGCTGTAACCCGTGCCGAAATCGTCGATGGCCACATCGATGCCCATGTTTCTCAGTTGCTGAAGCTGCTCGATCACCCCGGCACTGGATCGAAGCCACTCGCCTTCGGTGATTTCAACCTCGAGCATCGCGGGATCGACCCCATGGAACGCACAGCGTTGCGCAATGACATCGGCCACGTTGCGCCCATAGAAATCCCGGGATGAAAAGTTGAGCGATATTTTCTTGTCCCGGGCATAACCCGTGCTGGCAATCAACGTCACGACCCGCTCGACCACCCAATCCGTCACCGAATGGATCAGCGAGCTCTTCTCGACAATCGGAATGAACTCCGCGGGCGAGATGAAGCCATGTTGCCGATGATTCCAGCGAATCAGCGCCTCGGCACTGACATGGGCGCCATCGCGCAACGAGAAGCGGGGTTGATAGACCAGGAACACATCATCGCACTTCAAGGCCGAGGTGATGTCCGGCAGCAGGCTGAAGAGGCGGCGAAAGACAACATCGTCCTGGTGGTTGTAATAGGCATAGGGTTGGCCTTTCTGCCGGGCAGTCTCCAGGGCGAACAGGCCCTTGCGCAGTAATTCCCGGGCCGTTTCCGGGCCACTCTCGAACTCCAGCAACCCCGCGCAGACCGTGGGGACCATGGGCAGGTTCTCGCTGATGGGCGCCCGGCGCAACCAATCCACCAGGCGGGGCAGGAAACCGCGCGCCTCATCGGCGTCCATCTGCATCGTGAAGGCAAACCCCTTGACCGCCACGTGATAGAGCTTGATTCCCGTGCCGATGAACGCCTGGATCCGCGAGGCCATATCCCGCAGCACCACTTCAAAGGGCAGCATGCCCTCCGCCACCGTCAACCGATGCGCCCAATCCGTGTCCAGGGCATCGACCGTCACCAGCACTCGCTTGCGGCTATCGTCAGCCTGGATCAAGCCCTGCAGGTCGGAAAGAAATTGCGTACGGTTGGGCAAGCCGCTGACCGCATCCACGCGCTTGAGCAAATGCTGGCGCCCGATCAGTTGCATGATCAGCGCCGCGAAATCTTCCAGGGCCGTCTGGTCGTCCGGCGTCAGGCGGTGCGGGACCGTATCCAGGATGCAGACGCTGCCGATGGCGTAGCCGCTCTCGGTGCGCAGTGGCGCACCGGCATAAAAGGTCAGGCCCCCCTCACCCTTGACCACGGGAAAGTCGGCAAAGCGCGGGTCCAGGCGGGCATTGTCGACCACGAACACACCGTTTTGCCGGACCGTGTGGGCACAGAACGACGATTCCAGCTCAAGCGCTTCCCCGGCAGAAAAACCCGTGGTGGCAAGGAACCACTGCCGATCCTTGTCAATCAGGCTGACGATCGCCACCGGCGCTTGAAAGCGCGAGGCCACCAAGCGACAGACCCGCTCGAAACACTCATCGCGGGCCACGTCCATCAGGTCGGAGGCATGCAGCGCGGCCAGCCGCTCCTCTTCTTCGCGATCGCGCAACAACATCTGCTCGACTGTCGTGAGTTTTTTCATCAGCACCCGTTGTCGTCAATCTGTCTTGTTCAGTCGGCCACGCGAAGATGGCCTTTTGCCGCCAATCATTGCGCGAGCACCGAATAATATCCAGACAAATGCGACCAACGTCTGACCGGGCGCAAAAAAACCTATGGGAAAAAAATTACAGACGCCCCTCTTCGCGCAGACGTCGGCCAATCCGCTGGATCTCGGCCTCGCCCTGGACCAGCGCCGCGGCGCTGGTATGCACCGAGTAGTTGCCCAGCACCAGGTCATGGGGATGCTTGCGCGCCGACCCCAGTACGAAGGTGGTGTCGCCCCGGGCCACCAACTCAATGGCATCCTCGTTCTCCTCGAAGATCGCCAGTTCACCCTCGCCGAGCAGTCCCTTGCGGTCACCCGCGTCAAGCCGGCCGACATCGACGGCAACCCAGCCGACGGTGTGACCGGCTGGCGGTACATAGGTCCAACGCTCGCCGTCCTTCAACTGAACGGCCAGGTAATTCATCGGTGCGGGCGCCTCGATCAGGCTCTGCGCCGCGCCATACTGCCCCAGCAGCACGCGCGCCGGCCCTTCCTGCTGCACCTGGGACGGCGTCAGGTACTGACTGCGGGCCGGTGCATTCTCTTGCGCCGCCGGTAGCGCCACCCAGAGCTGGAATCCCCGCACGTGGCTGACCTCGGGCACGATCGAGCCGGTGTGCCAGACACCATTGCCCGCCTGCATCCATTCGACGCCGCCGGCCAGCAAGCGGCCCTGCTCGCCAGTGCTGTCCTCATAGAAAAACTCGCCTTCGCTCAGATAGCTCAACGTGGCGATACCGGAATGCGGGTGCATGCCGAACCCCGGCTGGCCGGCCCTGGTCCGGAAGCTGAAATGATCGAGGAAGACGAACGGCTTGAGCCACCCACCCAGGTCACCGGGACTCACCAGGCGCGTGATCGCCCCGTGCGTGCTGCCGTGGGTACGATAAACAATGGCGCGCGGCTGCGTGGCGCGTGCAGTGGCGGTGCTCATGCGGCCTCCCGGGTCGAGTCGATGACGATGAGCGGGTGTTGTGCAGTCATGGAAGTACTCCTGAAAAGTGATCGGATAAACCGCTTGTCCCCATGAACAGGGGGGCGCGGTCCGGGGTCGATTACGACGCAGTATGGATCGCCCCTCATTACTGGACTAGATGGCATAATTGGATTTCACTTATCCATTTATGGAAGTAATTCAACCATGCTCGACCTGAATGAAATCGCCATGTTCGTCCAGGTGGTGCGCTACGGCAGCTTTGCCGAGGCAGCGCGGCGCCTGGGGGTGCCGGCCAATACCCTGAGCCGGCGCATCCAGCAGCTTGAAGCCCGGCTCGGCACACGCCTGATGCAACGCTCCACCCGCAAGCTGACGCTGACCGGCGCCGGTCAGGCCTTCCATGCTCGTTGCGCCGGGGCCGTCGACGGTTTGCTCGACGCGAGCCTGGAACTGCAAGACGCCAACCAGGTCCCCAGCGGTCTGGTGCGCGTGGCGGCCACCGCCGATTTCTTCGAGTTTTTCCCGATGGACTGGATCGCCGAATTCCTCGCCCGCTATCCGCAGGTCAGTCTCGACTTCGTCCTCAGCGATGCAAAAGCCGACCTGATCGCCGAACAGATAGACGTCGCCTTCCGCGCCGGCCTCCTGCAGGATTCGGCCTTTGTCGGCCGCCAACTGCTGGGGCCGCGTAGCGACGGCCTGGTGGCCAGCCCCGCCTATCTCGCAGCCCGTGGCGCCCCGACGACCTTGCAGGATCTGGTTCACCACGACTGCATCAGTTCCTCGCACCCCAGCGGCCACACCACCTGGCGCCTGAGCAACCCCAGCGGCGTGGAGGAAGAGGTGCAGGTCAGCGGCCGCTTCAGCGCCAACACCGCCCAGTCGCTGCGCAAGGCCGCCCTGGCGGGCCTGGGTATTGTGCTGTTACCGCCGGCCATGGCCCGGCTCGATGTGCAGTCCGGGTTACTGGTGCCGGTGCTGCCCGAGTACCAACGCAAGAGCCGGGGCATGAGCGTGGTCTACCCGAGTCGGCGCCAGTTGCCGCTGGCGGTGTCGGTGTTTATCGACACCTTCATGGAAAAGCTCCATGGACAGGATGCGTTGCTGGAGTCTCCCCCTCTCCCTTGAGTGACGTTCAGCGTCAAGCAATCCGGGCCGTTGACCACGCAGCTTGTGCCGCGGATCAGGCCATCAACGGCGCTCGGAACGCCTGGCGGCGCGATGTGCGCGCAGGGTGATGATCGAAGCGACGATACCGCCCACCAAGGTAAAGACAGCGCCCAGGATCCCGAGCAAGAGTGTGACCAACCCGTTGTGCAAAAAACTATTGATCCGGGCAGCAGCGGGCCGCGACGGGTCATACAACACCGGTACCCACTCCCCGGTCTTGAAGCCTGGCGGCTGTTCGCAGAGGCTGCCGTTGAATTGAACGGTCTGTTGTCGGCTCGTCAAGAACCGCACCGTGATACAACCGTCCCGGGTGACATTCACGACCTCGCCGACGGTCTTGATCATCTTCTCCTGCTCCACAAGACGGTCGATGTGTATCAATACCGCCCCCAACATCATCAATACACCGACCGGAACAAATATCCACAAATCCTTTGTTTTGCCCATCAATCGCTCCCTCCCCGGTTATTCCGCTGTCCCGGAGCGCCGCGAGCCCTGCACTGAACAGGACTGATAAACAGCGCCGCGCCTTGGAATCGGCTGCCGCAATCCATCATTACCGACATACTTCAAGACACTCTCCGGACAGTCAACGGCGTAAACACTAACAACTATTCAATCTATTACGCACCTATTAATTTATCACCCGACAGCCACTCAACCACGCAATAAACTATCAACTCTACCCAGAACAAAACAAAGTAAGAAGCGTCCTAAAATATTGAAAAGAATTACCTACCCCTATTTAAATCCCCCACACGACTCGATCCCGACGGGTGGAGTTTTAAAATAAACGGGGCATGCTCCAGCGGCGAAAGCCTTCGCCCGGACATAAAAAAACACCCACTGACCGGTCGCGAGACCGGGCAGCGGGTGTTTTGGGGGAGCACGCTGCCCCGCCAAACCCTGTTTGGCGGGGCGAGGTCTTACAGCGCCATGTCAGCCGCCGGAGAGCCCTCGGCCTTTGGCTTGTCGCCCGCAGGTGCCGCTGGAGCGGCTGCGGTCTGGCCGATCACCGGAGGCTTGCTCAGTTGCAGGATCTCGGCGGTGTAGTTCCATTCCTTCTGCAAGGCTTCAGGGTTGCTGTTGAGCTGGGTGCCGTAGCTTGGAATGAGCTGGTGCAGCTTTTCCTGCCAGGCAGGCGTCGCGACCTGGTCCTTGAAGACCTTTTCCAGAACGGTCAGCATAATCGGCACGGCAGTGGAAGCACCTGGCGATGCCCCCAGCAGACCGGCGATGCTGTTGTCCTTGGCGGTGACCACTTCGGTACCGAGTTTCAGGACACCGCCCTTCTCTTCGTCACGCTTGATGATCTGCACGCGCTGACCGGCCTGCCACAGGCGCCAGTCTTCTTTCTTCGCCAGGGGGAAGTATTCCTTCAGGGCGTTGAAGCGATCGTCATCCGACATCATCAACTGACCGGCCAGGTATTCGACCAGCGGGTACTGCTCGATACCCACGCGGGTCATCGGCCAGACGTTGTGGGTGGTGGTGCTGGTCAGCAGGTCGAAGTACGAACCGTTCTTCAGGAACTTGGTGGAGAAGGTCGCGAATGGCCCGAACAGGATCACGCGCTTGCCGTCCAACACACGGGTGTCCAGGTGTGGAACCGACATGGGCGGCGCACCGGTCGAAGCGATACCGTAGGCCTTGGCCATATGCTTGAGGGCGATGTCCTGGTTATCGGTGATCAGGAACGAACCGCCTACCGGGAAGCCTGCGTAGTCGTTGGCTTCAGGGATACCGGACTTCTGCAGCAGGTGCAGCGAACCGCCACCGGCACCGATGAACACGAACTTGGCGTCGGCCGCGGTTTCGCTGCCGTCCTTCAGGTTCTTGTAGGTGACACGCCAACTGCCGTCGTCGTTGCGCTTGATGTCCTCGACTTCACTCGACAGATGCAGCTTGAAGTTCGGTTGGGCTTGCAGGTGGGCGACGTACTGGCGAGTGATTTCGCCGAAGTTCACGTCGGTGCCGATGGGCGTCCAGGTGGCGGCGATCTTCTGCTTCGGATCACGCCCTTCCATCATCAGCGGGACCCACTTCTTGATCTGCTCCTGATCTTCGCTGTACTGCATGCTGCTGAACAGCGGGCTGGTCTGCAGCGCCGCGTAGCGATCCTTGAGGAACTTGACGTTGTCATCGCCCCACATGAAGCTCATGTGCGGTGTCGAGTTGATGAACGAGTGCGGGTTCTTCAGCACGCCCTGACGGACCTGCCAGGACAGGAACTGACGGGTGATCTGGAACGCCTCGTTGATCTCGATCGCCTTGTGGATATCGATCTTGCCGTCTTTGTCGTAAGGCGTGTAGTTCGACTCGGCCAGGGCGGAGTGGCCGGTACCGGCGTTGTTCCAGCCGTTGGAGCTTTCCTCGGCGACGCCGTCGAGACGCTCGACCATCTCAATCGACCAGTCCGGCTGCAGCTGATTGAGCCCGACCCCCAGGGTCGAACTCATGATGCCCCCGCCGATGAGCAGCACATCGACTTTCTTTGCTTCGGCCGCGTGGACGGACATCGCGCCCATCGACACCGCCAGCCCCAGCAGCGCTGTGTTCAGTTTCTTCAACATTCAGTAATACCTGGATAGGTAGACACACAAGGCCCATGAAAATCACCGGCCTCAGTTTCATGTCCCTCCTGCGCTGACTTCTTGTTAGTCATTGGCTTCAGCTACGTTGGGTGACACTCATTTTGTTTGCCTTGGATCGGACCTGGCCAATGAGCAGAGTCAGTCAGCTCATTCATCAAGGCCCGTCAGGCTTTTTCGCAACTCCTTCGACGTTTGGTCACCTCGGATAGGCACGCTAGACGCTTCCGTGCTGCGGCATAATACCTCAGCTACGTGAGTTGATGAAAATGCCTCGCCTTTACATAGAAAAGAACTACAAAGATTGTGGTTAAGCCGGTCGGGGTTCAAGTGCTCCTGCCCTGGGAAATCCGGCATCATGGGAGCCGTCCGTCCAAGGGAGATACCCATGCGTTTCATACCCTCGCTTATCGGTCTGGCCACCCTGGCGCTGGGCCCGGTGTTCACGGCAAGCGCCGCGTCCCCCGACCAGGCGCAACTGGTTGACTCGATCAACCAGTACCGCAGCCAGGCACAGCGCTGCGCGAGCCAGGCGTCGCAGGAGTTGCCACCTCTGGTTGCCGATCCACGCCTGGTGCTGCCCATCGACAATCCGGGCAACTTGCAGCAGGCGCTGGCCGCGAAGGCCTATCCGATGGTCACCGTGCAGGCGATCAGCCTGTCAGGACCGCGCGACGCGGCGGCGGCCATGAAAGCGCTGCAGGAAAGTTTCTGCCAGGTGGTGCTGAACCCGCAGTTCGTCGATATCGGCGTCAACCGTGAAGGACAGCAGTGGCGCATCGTGCTGGCGCGACCGCTGCTGAGCGGGCGCCTGGGTGACTGGCAGGCGGAAGGCCAGAAGCTGCTGGAACAGATCAACAGCGCCCGCAGGCAACCGCGCCAATGCGGTGGCCAGGCCTTTGCCGCGACCACACCGTTGGCCTGGAACGCCGTACTGGCGGGGGCCGCCGAAAACCATACGCGGAACATGGCCAACAACAACTTCTTCGACCACAAGGACCGCGACGGTCGCACCCCCGGTGACCGGGCCGAACTGGCCGGCTACAACGGCCAGTTGATCGGCGAGAACATCGCCGCCGGGCAAGACACCGTGCGCAAGGTGGTCGACGGCTGGCTGTCCAGCCCCGGCCACTGCGCGAACCTGATGAATCCGCAATTCCGCGAGCTGGGCGCCGCCTATGCGGTGGATCCGAAGAGCGATTCGGGGATCTACTGGACCGCGATGTTCGGCACCCATTAACTGACCGGACATCCCCCTTGTGGGAGCCGGCTTGCCGGCGATGAGGCCCTCAAGTCTTGTAGGATCTCGTCGGCCGCCATCGCCGGCAATCGAGCGTCGACCGGCCGCTCCCACATTGGGTTTTGTGGCAGACTCAGGATCCTATCGTCCTCAGCCGGCCTCCCCCAGCCGCTCCAGGACAAAAGCCCTGGCGTGGCGGGTCATCTGGTCGAGCTGGCGATCACGCTGCTTCTCGGCGTCCACCATCGCCCGCTTGCCGTGTTGCTGCAGCAGATAGGCATGAATCTGTCGCACTTCAAGCGAACGATAGATGGGCGCGATATCCAGCACCGCCACCAGGCCATCGGTGCCATGGTCACGGGTATTCATCAGCACCTGCGGCCCGCGCGCAGCCAGTACCTGGAAGCCCATGGCCTCGAACACCGGCACCTTGCCGACGACGCAGGCCAGTTCCACATGGGGATAGCGTTCGAGCATCCGCTGCATCATCGCCCGCGCGACACCCTGGCGCCGATAGCCTTCGCGCACCGCCATATAGGCCACCGAGCACGCCTGCGGATCGTCCTTCACCGGCAGATACAGCAGGAAACCAATGACCTTCTCGGGATCCTGCGCATCCGTGGCCACAATCAATTCAACGGCCAGGCCCCTGGAGCCATCCATCGCCTGCAGATACAGGTGAACTTCATAGCCGACGCCATATTGATACAGGTTGTAGAGCGGATTGCTCGGCGCGATGGCCACCTGGCTGACGTCGGTGACGTAATCCACGACCATCTGCTGGATCTGGCTGTGGATCGACTCCGGGGGTGGGGTTTCAAACAAGGTGATCGTGGACATCGAACATCGGGCTCCGAGGATTGAGGCGCACCCTCGGCGATCATCAGCAAAGGGCCCGAGCATGATAACCCGTCCTGATCAGGTCGGGCGGTTGAGCAATACCAGGCGCGCCGCCAGCCCCGCCATCACGGCGGCAAAGCCGTAGCTGCCCAGGCGCCGGGACAGGCCACCGGCCGGCAGCCTGCCGCGAACCAGGCTGGCAAAGACTGCCAGCGAGCTATGAAAAACCAGGGCGATCAGCGCCAGCAGGATCCCCAGCCCGACCAACTGCAGGGTGATACTGCCACGTTCGAGACTGACGAACTGGGGCAGGAAGACCATGAAAAACAGCAAGGCCTTGGGATTGAGCAGGCTGTTCAGCGTGGCCCGGACAAAGATCGAGCGCATCGACACCAGCGGGGCCTGGTCTTGCGCCGCCGTTGCCGTGACCCGCAACGCCATCCAGGCCAGCCACAGCAGGTAGGCTGCACCGGCCCAGCGGATCAGCTCGAACGCCGGCGCCCAGCTCATGACCAGCCCGCCGATCCCGGCGCTGACCGCCACGGTCATCAACAGATCAGCCAGGGTGATACCCAATGCCGCCGCCACTCCACCTTTCCAGCCATGGGCCACGGCATGGGTGGTCACAAAGGCCATGTTGGGCCCGGGAATCACCAGCAACATCATCACGGCGGCAGCGAACACCGCCAGGGAAGAGAGATCGATCATGGTCAGCACACCCGACAAGGAAGGCCCTCACCTTAGCCTGGTTGCGCGCCAGGCATCAGGAACAGCCGGGAACGATTCGGGCGTAACAGTCCTGCGTATCATCCAATGTGTGTTGGCTGGACGGACACCGCTAAACCCAATTGCTGCGGCTTGTCGATCTTCTTGCTCCCGTTCCAACATGTCGATGATCAGATCGGTCGCCATTACATTCCGGACCCTCTTTGTTCGAGTGATGGATGACGCGCCGTTTTCATTGCTGGGGCCCTTGCTGCTGAGACGGA
The DNA here is from genome assembly GCF_000820515.1 of Pseudomonas batumici. Lineage (GTDB taxonomy): Bacteria > Pseudomonadota > Gammaproteobacteria > Pseudomonadales > Pseudomonadaceae > Aquipseudomonas > Aquipseudomonas batumici. The sequence continues at coordinate 94,362 of NZ_JXDG01000034.1, forward strand.
TGTTGCTGGTGTTGCGGTTTCTGTTGCGGCTGCGGTTGTTGCTGCGGCTGATGCGGTAGCTGTCCCGTCTCATGCTGCTGTTGAAGCAGTCTCTGTTGCGGCAGCAGCTGCGGTTGTTGCTGCAA
>NZ_JXDG01000035.1 GCF_000820515.1 Pseudomonas batumici
CTGACGCCATGGCCGACGTAGATCGCGCGGTCCAGGTCCTTGCAACTGATCACCGCGTGACCTTCGGCATCATCAACGACCGTGCCGTCAAAGGCGTTCACGTTGCCGATGAACTCGCAGACCAGGCGGCTGGTGGGGGTTTCATAGATGTCCACCGGGCTGCCGATCTGGGCAATCCAGCCCAGGTGCATGATGGCGATGCGTTCGGCCATGGTCATGGCTTCTTCCTGGTCGTGGGTCACCATCACGCAGGTCACGCCGACGCGCTCGATGATCTCGACCAGCTCAAGCTGCATCTGCGAGCGCAACTTCTTGTCCAAAGCCCCCATGGGTTCGTCGAGCAACAGCAACTTCGGCCGCTTGGCCAGGGAACGGGCCAGGGCCACGCGCTGACGCTGGCCACCGGACAGCTGGTGTGGCTTGCGCTTGGCGTACTGGCTCATCTGCACCAGCTTGAGCATTTCGGCCACGCGGGCATCGATCTCGGTCCTGGGGAGCTTGTCCTGTTGCAGGCCGAAGGCGATGTTCTGCGCCACGGTCATGTGTGGGAACAGCGCGTAGGACTGGAACATCATGTTGATCGGCCGCTCGTAGGGCGGCAGGTCGGTGATGTCGACACCGTCGAGGAGAATCCGCCCTTCGGTCGGCCGCTCGAAGCCGGCCAGCATGCGCAGCAAGGTGGACTTACCCGAACCCGATCCGCCCAGCAGGGCAAAGATTTCGCCCTTCTTGATTTCCAGGGACACATCGTCCACGGCAATGGTTTCGTCGAACTTCTTCGTGACCCTGTCGATCTTGACCAGCACCTGTTTCGGTGCCTGGTGACCTTCAAGAGCCTTCCTATAGGTGCTGGAGGCGTTTGCCATGTGAAACTCCCAACAGGTTTCAGTCGTCAGGCCAACGCGGCCCGACTTAATAGTTGATTGCAGCCCGCAGCGAGCGGGCTTATTCGGCGCCGCCGTCCTGGCTGCCTGGTTGTACTTGTTGTTATCGCGGTTTGTTGTTGTCGTGAAGGACGGGCGCGCAAAGGCACGCCCGCCTGTTTCACGGGGGCAGTTAAATCGTTGAGTGGGTCTTGAAGTCGTCAGTCAGCGCGTATCACGAAGCGCCGCGCGTTGTCGGCAGGCCTCGCCAAACGCCTGGAAAATACTCAAGTAGGGCGGGTTGTCCAGGACCTGCCATTCCGGGTGCCATTGCACGCCGACGGCAAACGCCGTGCTGTGCTCGACGGAAATCGCCTCGATCAAACCATCCGGCGCGACGGCTTCGGCATGCAGGCCGGGGGCCAGTCTGTCGATGCCTTGGCTGTGAATCGAATTGACCTGGAACACCCGAGGCAGCTCCAGCGCCTCGAACACGCCGCCCGGTTGCACGTTGACCGCATGAGCCGCTGCGTACTGCACGGCCAGGTCCGGATGATCCGCTTCGCGGTGATCGAGGAAACCGGGGAGTTCATGGACCTTCTGATGCAGGCTGCCACCGAACGCCACGTTCATTTCCTGAAAGCCGCGGCAGATGCCGAGCACCGGAACGCCCGCCGCAATGGCGGCCCGCAAGAGGGGAAGGGTGGTGGCATCGCGCGCCGGATCGTGATCCGTACCGGGTGCGCTGGCAGGGCCTTGATAGTGGAACGGTTCCACATTCGACGGCGAGCCGGTCAGTAACAAACCGTCCAGATGCGCGAGCAGCTCATCTATTTCGGTCAGTTCAGCCAGGGAAGGAATGACCACCGGCAGCCCCGACGCCGCGACGCTGACAGCACGCAGGTACTTGTCGCCGCTGACGTGGTAGGGGTGCAGGCCAATCTGTTTGACGCACGCAGTAACGCCGATCAATGGCTTGAGTGCCATTTTTATCACCTCGAAGTTTCACACTTGAACGAGCTTTTCCGGAGCTTAGCCTTGTTGATTTTAATTGACAACCTTAATGTAAAAAATCCTAAACACTGCGCGTCAGATGCTCATGCTTTACGTGTGCGTCAAGGCTGATCCGGCACTTCATCACCCCAATAATGGCCCGAAAAATAACGCTGAGAGGCCAGGTGTTCGCTATTGACTTCACTTTGCCTTTCGGATTGACTGGGGGCGTGAAAGGGCGGTGAACATAATAATTAACACAAAAAGGTGCATCATGTCGGTACCCCCGCGTGCCGTTCAGCTCAATGAAGCGAACGCATTCCTTAAGAAACATCCTGAGGTTTTGTACGTCGACCTTCTGATTGCGGATATGAACGGCGTGGTGCGCGGCAAGCGCATCGAGCGCACCAGTCTCCACAAGGTCTACGAGAGCGGTATCAATCTCCCGGCGTCACTGTTTGCCCTGGACATCAATGGCTCGACGGTGGAAAGCACCGGGCTGGGTCTGGACATCGGCGACTCGGACCGGATCTGCTACCCCATCCCCAATACCCTCAGCATCGAGCCTTGGCAGAAGCGCCCGACCGCGCAACTGTTGATGACCATGCACGAACTTGAAGGCCAGCCGTTCTTTGCTGACCCGCGGGAAGTGTTGCGTCAGGTCGTCAGCAAGTTCGATGACATGGGCCTGACCATTTGCGCCGCGTTCGAGCTTGAGTTCTACCTGATCGACCAGGACAACGTGAACGGTCGTCCGCAGTCGCCACGCTCGCCGGTGTCCGGCAAGCGTCCGATGTCGACCCAGGTCTACCTGATCGACGACCTCGACGAATACGTCGACTGCCTGCAAGACATCCTCGAGGGGGCGAAAGAGCAGGGCATTCCGGCCGACGCGATCGTCAAGGAAAGTGCCCCGGCGCAGTTCGAAGTGAACCTGCACCACGTCGCCGACCCGATCAAGGCCTGCGACTACGCGGTGCTGCTCAAGCGTGTGGTGAAGAACATCGCCTACGACCATGAGATGGACACCACCTTCATGGCCAAGCCGTATCCGGGCCAGGCGGGCAATGGCCTGCACGTGCACATTTCGATTCTCGACAAGCAAGGCAACAACATCTTTGCCTGCGAGGATCCCGAGCAGAACGCCGCGCTGCGTCACGCGATCGGCGGTGTGCTCGAGACCCTGCCGGCGCAGATGGCCTTCCTTTGCCCGAACGTCAACTCGTACCGTCGTTTCGGTGCGCAGTTCTACGTGCCGAATTCGCCGAGCTGGGGCATCGACAACCGGACCGTCGCGGTGCGTGTACCGACCGGTTCCGCCGACTCCGTGCGCATCGAACACCGCGTTGCCGGTGCCGATGCCAACCCGTACCTGCTGATGGCGTCCGTTCTGGCCGGTATTCACCACGGGCTGACCAACGAAATCGAACCGGGCCCACCGGTGGAAGGCAACAGCTACGAGCAGAACGAACAAAGCCTGCCGAACAACCTGCGCGATGCCCTGCGCGAGCTGGACGACAGCGAAGTCATGGCCAGATACATCGACCCGCTGTACATCGACGTATTCGTGGCGTGCAAGGAAAGCGAGCTCGCCGAGTTTGAGAACTCCATCTCGGACCTCGAGTACAACTGGTACCTGCACACGGTTTGATGGGCGAATGGCCGTCATAACCTGACGGCCATCAGTCTGACGATTACTTGTTTCTCTGCGTAAGGTCACTTCCATGGCAAACACTCGCAGCGACTGGGAGCAACGCTTTCAGTCCTTGACACTAGAAGGGCGGGCCTTCATTGATGGCCAATACCGCCCGGCACTCAGCGGCGCAACCTTCGAATGCATCAGCCCGGTGGACGGTTGCTTTCTGGCGAACGTCGCCAGCACCGACGAAGCCGATGCCAATGCGGCGGTGATCGTCGCGCGCCAGGCATTCGAATCCGGCGTCTGGGCCAAACTCGCTCCGGTCGAGCGCAAGCGTATCCTGATTCGTTTCGCCGACCTGATCCTGGCCAACCAGGAAGAACTGGCGCTGCTGGAAACCCTGGACATGGGCAAGCCCATCAGCGACGCCATGGCCATCGACATCCCGGCGACTGCCAACGCGATCCGCTGGAGCGCCGAAGCGATCGACAAGATCTACGACGAAGTCGCGGCCACACCGCACGACCAACTGGGCCTCATCACCCGCGAACCTGCCGGTGTCGTAGCGGCCATCGTGCCGTGGAATTTCCCGCTGATCATGGCCAGCTGGAAGTTCGCTCCAGCGCTGGCGGCCGGTAACTCGTTCATCCTCAAGCCTTCGGAAAAGTCGCCACTGACGGCTATCCGTATCGCCCAGCTGGCGCTGGACGCCGGTATCCCGAAAGGCGTGTTCAACGTCCTGCCGGGTTTCGGTCACACCGTCGGCAAGGCGCTGGCGTTGCACATGGACGTCGACGTGCTGGCCTTCACCGGCTCGACGGCGATTGCCAAGCAACTGCTGATCTACGCCGGCCAAAGCAACATGAAACGCGTCTGGCTCGAGGCGGGGGGGAAGAGTCCGAACGTGGTGTTTGCCGACGCACCGGATTTGCGCGCGGCGGCACAAGCGGCGGCCAGCGCCATTGCCTTCAACCAGGGCGAAGTCTGCACCGCCGGTTCGCGCCTGTTGGTGGAGCGCTCGATTCGCGAGCCATTCATTGCGCTGCTGGTGGAAGCCCTGCAAGCCTGGAAACCGGGGCATGCCCTGGACCCGGCGACCACCGTGGGTGCGGTCGTCGATCAGCGCCAGCTGGAGTCGGTCCTGCGCTACATTCAGATCGGCAAAGAGCAGGGCGCCCAACTGATCGCTGGCGGCCGGCGCACCCTCGATGCCACCGGTGGCTTCTATGTCGAACCGACGATTTTCGACGGCGTGACCAACACCATGACCATCGCCCGGGAAGAGATCTTCGGCCCGGTGCTGTCGCTGATCACCTTCGACACCGAGCAGGAAGCACTGGCGATTGCCAATGACAGCCTCTTCGGTCTGGCCGCCGGTGTGTGGACCAGCAACCTGAGCAAGGCCCACACCTTTGCCCGCGGCTTGCGCGCCGGCAGCGTCTGGGTCAACCAGTACGACGGCGGCGACATGACCGCGCCGTTTGGCGGGTTCAAGCAGTCGGGTAACGGTCGGGACAAATCGCTGCACGCGTTCGACAAATACACCGAACTCAAAGCGACCTGGATCAAGCTCTGACACCTTTGCAACGGCGGTCGCCGGCGCGTGCCGGCGGCCATCGGAGAAATTTATGAAACAAGTTCATGTAAACAGCTACTACGCCGCGACCCGCAATCACACAGGCGACTTCCCGGTTCTTGAGGAGCTGGTGGAATGCGATGTCTGCGTGATCGGCGCCGGCTACACCGGCCTGTCCTCGGCCCTGTTCCTTGCCGAAGCGGGCTACAGCGTGACTGTGCTCGAGGCCGCGAAAGTCGGTTTCGGTGCCAGCGGTCGCAACGGCGGTCAACTGGTCAACTCCTACAGCCGTGACGTCGACGTCATCCAGGCGCGCTACGGCGACAAGACGGCCGAAGTGCTCGGCAGCATGATTTTCGAAGGCGCCGACATCATCCGTCAGCGCATACAGCACTACGACATCCAGTGTGATTACCGTCCGGGTGGCCTCTTTGCCGCACTGAACAAGAAGCAGTTCAAAGGCCTGGCCGAACAGAAAAGCAGCTGGGAGCGCTACGGCAACCAGAACCTGACACTGCTCGACGCGGCTGACATCAAGCGTGAAGTGGGTTGCGACAACTACGTCGGTGGCCTGCTGGACATGCAGGGCGGGCACATCCACCCGCTGAACCTGGCACTCGGTGAAGCCTCGGCCATCATCGGCCTGGGCGGCAAGATCTTCGAGCAATCGGCCGCCGTGGACATCACTTACGGTGAGCCGATCACCGTGCGCACCGCCAAAGGCGTGGTTCGGGCCAAGTACCTGCTGATCGCCGGTAACGCCTATTTGCCTCAGGACCTCGACAGCCGCGTGACCCGCAAAAGCATGCCCTGCGGTTCGCAAATTGTCGTGACCGAGCCACTGTCGGAAAAAGTGGCCCGCAGCCTGATCACCCACAACTACTGTGTCGAAGACTGCAACTACCTGCTGGATTACTACCGCCTGACCGCCGACAACCGTTTGCTGTACGGCGGCGGCGTGGTCTACGGCGCCCGCGAACCGGACGATATCGAGCAACTGATCAGGCCGAAAATCCTCAAGACCTTCCCGCAATTGAAGGACGTGAAGATCGACTACCGCTGGACCGGCAACTTCCTGCTGACCATGTCACGCATGCCGCAATTCGGCCGTATCGAGAAGAACGCCTACTACATGCAAGGCTACAGCGGCCACGGCGTCACCTGCTCGCACCTGGCCGGCAAACTGATCTCGGAAGTGATCCGCGGCGACGCCGAACGCTTCGACGCGTTCGCCTCCCTGCCGCACATGCCGATGATCGGTGGCCGCACCTTCCAGGCGCCGCTCACCGCCATGGGGGCCGCGTATTACGCCATGCGTGACCGTTTCGGGATCTAGCGTCAACCCCGCTGGCGGCCACGCCACGGGTGTCGCGCATGGACTGACAGTGATCATGCGCCGGCTCTATTTATCGGCCATTTGTCGAACCTGCTGAGCAACGCGAACAAACGTGATTTAATAGCCGCCTTTCACGTTTCTGGGATAGGGGGACGGTGCGATTTGCGGCGCCCGTCGCCCGCCACCGACCCCCATCACCCTTCAGTCGTTCTCACATAAGGCTGTCATGGACACGGGCTCACGACTCAAATTAGTACGCGAAAGCTACAAACTGTCCCAGCGCGAGCTGGCCCGGCGTAGCGGCGTCACCAATGCCACCATTTCCCTGATCGAACAGAATCGCGTCAGTCCGTCTGTCAGTTCCCTCAAGAAACTGCTGGAAGGCATCCCCATGTCTTTGGCGGACTTCTTCACCTTCGACCAGCCGCCCCGCGAACACCAATACGTCTTCCGCGCCAGTGAACAGCCGGATCTCGGACGTGATGGCTTGCGGTTGCTGCTGATTGGCGCTTCGGTGCCGAGTCGGCAGATGCGCTTGTTGCGCGAGCAATACGCGCCGGGCGCCAGTTCAGGGGAGGAGCCGATCGTGCACGCCGAAGGGGAGGAGTGTGGGCTGGTGACGCGGGGGACGGTTGAACTCACCGTCGATGGGCAGATCAGCGTGTTGAATGCCGGGGATGGGTATTACTTTCCGACGACGCTGCCGCATCGGTTCCGCAATATCGGCGCGGATGAGGCAGAGATCATCAGCGCGAATACGCCGGCTAACTTCTGATGTGAAAGCGGCCTCACTCCGTTCCCAAGGCATCCCCTTGTGCGTCGAAAATGACCTGCAAATGCGGACTTCGAAGCACGCTTGCCGGAGTGACTGTGCAGCGTTGCCATGGAATTCGGCCGAAGTACCAGAAACGCCAGAAGGTGAGCTTCGGATCGGGGTTGTGGTGCAGTAACGTGGCGAACGTCTCCACTTCGCCGAGCTGAATCGCTGTCGCCTCCTGGATGACTTCACGTACGAAGCGAGAGCAGAACTGGCGTCGCGAACCGATGTTGAAACCGGTGTCGTAGAACGTACCCATCCTGCGATTGGCGGCCTTCACCAGCACACTGCGATGTTGCTCGTCGAGCGGTGCGGTCAGCCTTGCGATTGCGCAGCGCCCGTGTTCGGAGCGTTCCAGGAAGCGCGTCATCGGCGTTGTTCGGGCAAAAGGAAACGTGCTCTCCGCAATCAGTGGCTCATCGCCGCGGTTATCGACGATGACGCCCACATGGTTGGTCCATGAGTTGGTGGCGTTGGCCACTTCCAGGAAGGGGCGCGCGGTGACACGGATGAACACCAGGTCGCCGATTTGCAGATCACCCATCGGCGGTCTGTCCGCTACTCCGGCGACAGGTGGCGTGATACGCGGATTCGTGCGCCTGCCAGGCGAAGGTGTGGTGCTGATCATCCCGCTGCTGTCGAACATACCGGTCTCCTTGTTCTTTTGATGAGCCAGTATGGGAGGAGGTTGCAGGTTTCACACCTTTATCCTTGAGTTTTCCTTAAAATGATACCTTTGGTATCGGATTCCAATACTTATATGACCCAGATTACCCAGCTCATTGCGACGATCAAGCAGCGCCTCAAGTCAGCGGGAATGACCTATCGTGACGTTGCACAAGCGCTTGAACTGTCGGAGCCCAGCGTGAAGCGCCTGCTGGCTGGCGGTCGCCTGACGGTCGAGCGCCTCGCCCAGTTCGGTGATCTGCTGGGCCTCACGATGGCGGAGTTGCTTCAGGAGGCCGAGTTGTCGACACCGCGCCTGCAGATGCTGACGCGTGAGCAGGAAGCGCAGCTTGTCTCGAACGAGAAGTTGCTGTTGGTGGCCGTGTGCGCGCTGAACCAGTGGTCGCTGCAAGACATGGTGTCTGCCTACCACCTGTCGAAAGCCGAGTGCATCAAGCACCTGCTGGTGTTGGAGCGGATGGGCCTGGCGGACCTGAAGCCGGGAAACCGGATCAGGTTGCTGGTGGCGCGGGACTTTGATTGGCTGCCGGACGGCCCTATCCGGCACTTCTTCGTGCGCCAGGGGTTACCCGATTTCATGGGCAGCCGGTTCGATGAGCCTGACGAGACCCTGGACTTTGCCCATGGCATGTTGACGCAGTCGGCGTACGCCCAGTTGCAGGTCGAAATGCACCGGTTGCGTAGCAAGCTGGCAGCCCTTCACAACGAGTCGTTGACCGCCCCGTTGTCCGAGAAACGCGGCACTGCGCTCCTGCTGGCGATGCGTGTATGGGAGCCACAGGCATTCAGACAGCTTAAGCGGATGTAGTCGGCCAGCAAGGCTCTCTTCATCTCTCTAGCCTCTGCTGCAGGACGGGCGGGGTGGCCCCGCCCGGGTGAAACGGAAAGGACTGGCTTTTAGTAGCCGATCGCTGCGCCGGCCGGGCGGCGGATGTCGTTGGCACCGTAGTAGTAGCCGGAGTGCACTTTGCCGGACAACGCCGCGTCGTTGCCTGAAGTGGCTTCCTTCAGGCCCGGTGCGCCCGGGATGCCGGCCATGATCAGCTCCACCGCGCTCCACGGCGTCTGCTCGACCATCTTGTAGCCCATGCCGGTGAGCGTCTTCACCGTGTCGGGTGACAGGCCGCGCGTTTCATACGACACCTGATCCGGCAGCCACTGATGGTGGATACGCGGAGCGCTCACCGCTTCTTGCGGTTCCATGCCGTAGTCGATGATGTTGAGCGCCGACTGCAGCGTGGCGGTGATGATGCGCGAACCGCCCGGCGAGCCGAGCACCAGGAATAGCTTGCCGTCCTTGGTGACGATGGAGGGAGACATGGACGATAGCGGACGCTTGCCTGGCGCGATCGCGTTGGTCACGCCCTGCACCAGGCCGAACAGGTTCTGCTCGCCCACTTTGACGGTAAAGTCATCCATTTCATCATTGAGCAGGAAGCCGGTGCCCGGTGCGATCACGCCGGCGCCGAACAGGCCGTTGACGGTGTAGGTGGTGGAGACCGCGTTACCGTCCTTGTCGGCCACCGAGTAGTGGGTGGTCTCCGGCTTTTCATGCGGCTCCATGCCCGGCTGAACCTGCTTCGACGGCGTGGCCTTGTCCGCCTCGATATGCAGGCGGGTCTGCGCCGCGTAGTCCTTGCTCAGTAGCTTGTCGAGCGGGTTATGCACGAAGGCCGGGTCGCCCAGCAGATTGTTGCGGTCGACGTAGGCGTAGCGCATCGCTTCGGTCAGGGTGTGTACCTGTTGCGCCGAACCATAGCCCATGGCCTTCAGATCGTAGCCCTCGAGGATGTTGAGGGTCTCGCAGATCGCGGTGCCACCGGAGCTCGGTGGTGGCGAAGAGATAAAGGTATAGCCCCGGTAGCTGCAACTGAGCGGAGCGGTCTCCACCGCCTTGTAATTGGCGAAGTCCTGCGCGGTCAGGATACCTCCGCCTTGCTTGGAGGCCCGCTCGACCGCCTGCGGGATGCGGCCTTTGTAAAAGGCGTCCGGCCCGTGCTTGGAGATGGCTTCCAGCGTATTGGCCAGATCCTTCTGCACCAGCCGGTCGCCCGGCTGTAACGGGCTGCCGTCCGGACGCAGGAAGATACGCGCGGCCACCGGGTCTTTGCGCAAACCCTGCGTCTTGGCGTCCAGGATGTCGGTGTCGGCGCGGGTCAGCACGAAGCCCTGATGCGCCAACTTGATGGCCGGCGCCATCACCTGGGCGCGCGTCAGCTTGCCGTATTTTTGCAGCGCCAGATCCAGTCCGGCTACCGTACCGGGTACGCCGGCGGCCAAATAGCCGTCCAGGCTGGCGTCCTTGCGCACGTTGCCCTTGTCGTCCAGGTACATATTGGCGGTGGCCGCCGCTGGCGCGGTCTCGCGGAAGTTGATGAACGTGTCGCGCCCGTCGGCCAGGTGCAGGGTCATGAAGCCGCCGCCACCGATATTGCCGCAGCAGGGGTTGACCACGGCTTGCGCATAGCCCACGGCTACCGCGGCATCGATCGCGTTGCCGCCCATCTTGAGAATATCGACGCCCACTTGCGAGGCCAGGCGCTGCGAGCTCACCACCATGCCGTGCCTGGCTTCCACCGCCGGTTCGCTGGCGGCTTGGGCATCCGCACTCAGGGCACTGGCGCCGATATAAAAGACCAATTGCATAGCGGCCATGAGGGCCGCAGCCTGTCGAGGCTTACTGGGAGGCAGCGGTAGGGATTTCATCCTTATCTCCTGTAGCTAGGTGTTGAGTGGCGTTTCACGCGTATAATTTTTGCTAGTTATGAAACAGCCGTTGCATGCTGCACAATTTTTCATGAAACGTCAAAAACGTTTCATTATGTTGTTGAAATGAGTTTATGAAATGAACGTTTCACGTTGCAGGGACGAGACGGTTGCTGAGTATGGGGGGGAGATGGATCAGAACGGAATGACTGTTCACGCCATGATTTACGCGGCGATGGAGCGGCTGTCGCCGTCCGAACAACGCCTGGCCAAGGTGTTGCTAGCCAGCTATCCGAGTGCTGGCTTGAAGACCGTGGCCGAGCTGGCGGCTCGCGCACAGGTGAGCGGAGCCACCGTAGTACGTTTTGTGCGCCATTTGGGCTTCAACGGGTATCCGGATTTTCATCAATGCCTGCATGAGGAGGTGCAGCAGAGCGCGGCCTCGCCCTTGCAGAGGTACGAGTCGCACCAGGTAACGCACCGCATGGGGGAGCTAGAGAGCACGCTGGCGGGGTTCGAGCAGGGGCTGCGTCAGACCTTCGCTCGCACCACGCCGGCCGAGATCAAGAAAGTAGTGGCTCTGCTGGCCGATCCGGATCGGCGAATCCTGTGCGCCGGCGGCCGCTTCAGCGGCATGCTGGCGCAGTATCTGGCGCAGATGCTCACCCAGTTGCGCGAGCAGGTGAGCTATGTGCCGGGTGGCACGGAGTGGGCCAACCGTTTGTTGGACATCGGCAAGCGTGACTTGCTGGTGATGTTCGACTTTCGCCGCTACCAGGCGGACAGCGTGCGTTTTGCCCGGGCCTGCCGCAAGCACGGTGCGACCGTCATATTGATCACAGACCCTTGGTTGTCGCCAATCGCCGAAGTCTCCAAGCATGTGCTGACGTGCGAGGTTGATAGCACCTCGCCCTACATTACGTTCGTGCCGGCTATGGCCATGGTAGAGCGGCTGGTTTCCGAGCTGATCGACTCCTTGGGGGGGCGCGCTCGTGAACGCCTGGAAAAGCTGGAAGCGGTATGGCAAGAGATCACCAATGACAATGAGCGTTAGCACAGCGAGCGTGCCTGTTGGGAGACTCGCAGGGCTAGCTCCCGAACGTGGTGGGTGTCCCTTTTCCCATCATTCAGCCAAGGTGCGCTGAGGTCAGGACGATCTTGCCGATATGACGGCCACTGTCGATCAGCTCGTGCGCCTGGCGGGCCTGTTCGAGCCTGAACGTCTGGAAGATCACCGGCTTGATCTTGCCGGCCTGGATCAGCGGCCATACCTGCGCTTCCAGTTCGGCGATGATCTGTGCCTTCTCGTCAGGGCTGCGCGAGCGCAGGGTCGAGCCGATGAGGGTCAGGCGCTTGGTCAGCAGGGGGACGAGGTCCAGTTCCTTCGCCGCCCCCTTGATAACGCCGATCTGGACGATGCGCCCGTTCAGCGCGGCAGCCTGGAAGTTCCGGGCCACGTAGTCGCCGGCGATAATGTCGACGATGACATCCACGCCTCGGCCGTCGGTGGCCTTCATCACGGCTTCGGCGAAGTCCTCCTGCTGGTAGTTGATGGCCAGGTCGGCCCCCAACGCCAGGCTCGCCTGACGCTGTTCTTCATTGCCCACTGTGGTGATGATCTTCGCCGCGCCGAATGCCTTGCCCAGCAGGGTCGCCGTCGTGCCGATCCCGGAGGCGCCGCCATGGATCAGCAGGGTCTCGCCTTGCTTGAACTGGCCGCGCTGGAAGAGATTGACCCACACGGTCATGAAGGTTTCCGGGAGTGCCGCCGCCTCGATGAGGCTCAAGCCCTTGGGCAGTTGCAGCGTCGTGCGCTCGTCGGCCACGGCGTACTCGGCATAGCCGCCACCCGGGACCAGGGCGCTGACCTTGTCGCCGATGGCAAAACGGCTGGAGGCGCTGCCAAGGGCGACGATCTCCCCCGAGATTTCCAGCCCAGGGATATCGGAAGCACCGGCCGGCGGGTTGTACAGGCCCTGGCGCTGCAGAACATCAGGCCCATTCACACCGGCTGCCAGGACGCGAACCAGTACTTCGCCAGGGCCGGGCTGCGGCGTCGGCCGTTGCACAGGCACCAGCACGTCGGGGCCACCCGGCCGGGTGATCTCGATGGCGGTCATGTGCTCGGGGATGGGGGTGTTGAGTTCACGCATGCTGGCTTCCTCGGTAGATGGGATCAGGTTGGGATGCTCGCCATGGTAGTCACGTTGTATGATGCAGTCGTGCAGTGTTATTTCATCTGGAGGATGCATAAATGCATCACGAGCAAACCCCATGAACTGGGACGATGCCCGAGTGTTTCTGGCGCTTGGCCGAGCGCAGACGCTACGTGGGGCGGCACGGGCGCTGCACGTCGACCAGGCGACCGTTGGGCGTCGCATCGCCGTGATGGAGCGCAACCTGGGCTCCATGCTGTTCCTGCGCACGTCCACGGGCTATTTGCTGACCGCGGCCGGCGAGGCCGCATTCGAAGCCGCCGAGGGCATGGAAGCGGCCGCCACCGAGCTGATGCGCAGGACCCAGGGGCTGGACAAGGCACTGTCGGGTGAAGTGCGGGTGACCACCACCGATTTCCTCGCCGTTGACTTCGTCATCCCCGCCATGGCCCGGGTGCATGCCGAGCATCCGGAGGTGCGCGTGGTGCTTAACAGTTCCTCGCAACTGCTGAACCTTTCCAGGCGCGAGGCGGACATCGCCATACGCACACAGAAGCCCGAGAACCCCGACCTGATCGTCCGGCGGCTGGCCCGTTGGCCGATGGGGCTTTTCGCGTCCCGGGCCTACCTCGACAGCCATGGCATGCCTGAGCCGGGAAGGGCGTTCATGGGGCATGATCTGGTGGTGTACGAACCCCATCTCAGCGAGGGCAGGGAACTGTTGCTGGTGGGCGAGCCCGCTGGCGGAGGGCGGATCGTTGCCACTGTCAACTCCAGCATGATGATGCGCAGGGCCATTGCTGCCGGCCTCGGGCTTGGCGAGATTCCCCAGTACATCGGCGAGCAGGACGGGCTGGTACGGCTCTGGCCGGAGCGCGAGAGAAGCCGGCCCTACGAGGTCTGGATGGTGACCCACGCAGACTTGCGCCATACCGCCCGGATTCGAGCCGTTATCGATCAGGTGGTACAGGTTTTCTCCGAGGCAGGTCCCGGCTGATCATAGGCATCGCTGCCGATGGCGTGAGCCAGCCTCCGGGCAACAGGTGCCCGGAGGCTGTCGCCTGTTACTCGAGCAGTTGCTCCAGGCTTGGATCGCGGATCACTCGCTGCATCGGCTGCGGTGCCGCATTGCCGGACTTCATCATCTTCAACTGCATGTTGGCAATTTTCGAACAAGCGTTGATGCCGTTCTCGTAGATCCCGCCCATGTCACACTTCCACTGATAGAAGTTCACCAGTCCGCCTGACATCTGGAGGCTGAAGTCCGTGCTCTGGGTGCCCGGGGTGAACGGATGGCCCGCCGGGATGTTTCGGAACCACTCCATCCAGTAGGGCGAACCCGCCGCTGGCGGAATTTTCTGGAACAGCGGATTCATGATTGCCTTTTGCGGCGACTCGGCCGTCATGTGGCAGCTTTCGCAGGAGCTGTTGGGATTGTCCACCGGACCGTTGAGGCGACCGTTCCAGCCCAGGTGGGTCGGCGGTAGCTCCTTGGTGTTGGTGTTGATGGCCGTCTGTTGCAGCGCCTTGTTGATCCTGGTGATGGTCGGTGTCGGGTTGGTGAACTCATTGCCGACTTCTGTCGGGTCGTTGCCCCACATGATCCCTACCGGTACCAGGTTGTCCCAACCGGCCTTGCCGGTCTTGGCGCCGTTGTACTGGAAGGTGCCGAAGATCCAGCCGGTGTCGCTCATGCGGGTATCGCGCACGGCGATGTCCATCTGGACCAGGGCGACTTCCTTCACCTGGCGCTTGGCGGAGGTGAAGGTCTCGGTGATATAGCCCTGCCACAAAACCGGGTTGACCAGAAACGGCACGGTGCTGCGGTCGATGTCGGCAAACAGCGCCTTGCACACCACCGTACCGTTGGCGAAGCTGTTGGGCTGCGAGGTGTAGGTCGGATCAGGGTTCTGTGGGTCTTTCCAGACCTTGCCGATGGTGTAGGCGCCGATGTCGTTGTAAATACCCACGGCGTAGGTCTGGCCGCTGGCGGTTTGTGTAGCCGCCAGTTGCTTCACCTGAATCTGCGCTTCCTTGGTCAAGCCATGAATGCCCTCGCGCCCCAGTGGGCCATAGTGCTGCCATGGCATGTGATACCAAGGGCGAACCTTGTTTTTCTGAACGTCCCAATTGACGTCGACGTTACCTTCCAGGCAATAGTTTTTCACGGCGTCCATGTAGGCGCGCCAGGTTTCAAAATTATTGTCCCGTTTGGCCGGCAGCTGCTTGAAGAACGCCGGCAGCTGGCCGCTGGGCGGTGTGGTGGGATAACTCTGGCTGAGTACGAATTTGGCGCCGGTATAGCTGGCGGGTGGTGCGTAGCCATAGTCAGGGTAGGTTCCGGCCTGGGCGGCGACGCTGAACAAGGCGGCCGTCACCGCGAATGCTGTGAGCTTTCCTTGGGGCTGCTTCATCATGATCTCCTTGATCGGGAAACGCTTGGCATTGTTTGAGCCGGTGTCCGTCAATGCGGGGGGGAGGAGGAGGGGGTGAGGGATGCCATTTATCGACTCCTGTCGATCGCTTGCTGTTCTTCCTTGCTATCAGGTGTAGGCCATTTCCAGGAAAGTGCCATCCTTTTCATATCAACTATATGATATCAATAGATAAATGGATTAATCGCGCAGATCACTAGACGGATGTTAAATGGCTACCTATGCTGGAAAACGCTGCTGTTAAACCTGTGTCTGTAAAAGCTGGGGCGTTCGACAATACATCGGATGTGAATTTTTCATTGGCTAGGAGGCTGACACTATGTCTGTACAATCCCTCGCGCATCTACTTATAGATACCGATGTCGATTTCGACGATTACATGGCTAATGCAACGGAGGGGGCATACAAAAACGGTTGAGTCTGGACGCTTCGCTGCCCATGCAGATCGCGCTTCAGCAATGGAACGGCTACGCCTGTCAGGACGCATCTATGGCCTGTAGTAGCTACTAATTCAAAGGAGTGAAATAGATGAACGTCAAAGCAATACTCAGTCGATTGATGCTGTGCCTGTGCAGTTTATTGGCGGTCTCATCGGCTTATGCGGAGAGTGTGCTCATCGCGACGCCGCAACAAGGTGTGGGGATCACGGTCGATGTCTTTGACACTCCAGATGCCCCAGGCGGCAAGCCTTCTTCGACGAGTGTAGTGTCATTCCAGTCCCCTGCTTTTTATATACCTTCGGTGCAGTCGTTCAAGGGCAAAGTGTATATGTTTTGGTCCAATAATGATGATCAAAAAAATATCCATTTTTCCACTTCGTCGGACGGGAAAAGCTGGTCCAAGGAAAAGCCAATTCCTGTGGATAGCATATTCAGTGATGTTTCAGTGAGCGTATTCAAACAAAAACTGGTACTGACGTTTGCCGATCCCCAGAGTCGCTTGAAGACCATCAGCTCCGAAAATGGCACCGCCTGGTCCGATCCCAGTCTTATCAATACCGTCCATACAGCCGTCAATAACAAACCTGTCGTATATAACGGGCAATTATTCGTCTTTTATAGCCAAAACTCAGGTAAGGCTATTTACTACGTTACCTCGACTGATGGCGTTCGGTGGAGCCGGGAAAATGTAGCGGTCCAGGAAAACGCTGACTCGATATTGACGATGGTACCAGTCGTCTATAACGGCAAATTATGGGCCTATTACGCTTTTGAAAATGGCGCCATGTTCACCCGCACCTACGACCGGGCCGGCAACTGGGGAGCGAAGCAAGAGCTGGCGGGTATAATAGGCAAGGGCCCCAAGGGCTTCCTGAATAGTGCAACGATGATTGGTGGGCGTGTGTTTATCAGCAGCAACACCAATACGTTTTATTCAAACGATGGGCTGCACTGGGATCCGTATTTCTCCAGGAACCTCGCTGGGAAGGGTGGCTTTCCGTCGGGATTGGGCGTGTCCTATGCCATTACCGCAAGCGATTTAACCGTAGACAACCCGCAACTGCCTGCGGATCTGGCGACAGGCCTTAGCCATACTGACTACGCGACTTTCGCCTGGCGCAGCTTTATCGCACTGAACAATGCGGCCAACACTCCGTTGCCAGCTAACCGCGGCGTCGGCAATCCCCGTAGCAGCTTTGCCGATTCGGGCAAGGTGTCACATTCTCCCAGTCCCTTGTTGTGGCAAACCTTCGCCCACCGTACCGAGTTGTTTCCGGGGCTGGCGCTAGGGAAAAACCACGTAGGCGGCCCTACGCGGCCGTTTGCTTCCAGCCCGCAATATAGCTATACGGATTTCAGCAAGGGCAAGGTTATACCTTTGGCGCCAGGCGCCAGCTTTAATCATTACAACAATCTGGACGAGGCGACCCAAATAGGGCAAAACGCGATATTTTTCCCGGTCAACCCTCCGCGAGCGGCCATGAAAGGGCGCGACTATGCCCCTTCAAACGACAGCCAGATCCTGTTTGAGGCCAAGGCGAATCCGGTCATTTACGAGTATGCGAGAGGCCTGGACAGATACCCGCCTCATATCGTCCTGCCCGACGGCGCGCTGGAGGTCAAGGCGGCATGGCGCAAGCTGGCGGACATTCCGCCGTCGCAACGCGCGCGCTACCTTACGGCGACGGTGGTGACCTATCACGGCAAGGACAGTGAGCCGGTGGCCTACAACGAAGAATACGCCCTGGTAGCCTTGCATATCATCCATAAGACGCCCAACTACCCGACCTTCATATTCGCCACGTTCGAGCATGAGGATGCCCTGACGTTGCCCGACGGCTCGCCGACCGGGCTCTACTATATCGCCAACTATGACAAGATTGCCTACTCTCCCGGTTCAGCGTCGGTCGCTACCTTCTCTTCTGACAGCAACACAACCCATCAGGTGACCCTGCCCATAGGCGTTGTCGCCAAGGCGAAGCAAACGCCGCCCATCTACTCCGGCAGCAACGGGATCCCCGAGGGGCAGGCCGGACCGATCCGTGTGGTGCAACCGCAAACCGTCTATTCCGAAGTCACGGCGGTCAACGACCAGGTCAAGCAGCTGATGAACGCCAGCAGCGAGTTCAACAATTCGGTCTGGAAGTACTACCACCTCAAAGGGGTGCAGGCCATCCCGTCGAGCACTGAAACCGATCCGGACTATTACCTGGCCAACATCATGGTCGAAAGCAGCCAACCCGGGATTCAGCTGTTTCGCGGGAGCAACTCATTCCCCATTCCGAACACCAACATCCTGACCAATACGCGCGACGTCAAGAACATCCTGGTGCCGGATTATGATCACAGCATTCAAAGCCATACCATGGGTGGCTGCATGGGCTGTCACGGCATCGCCCAGAGCTCACTGAAACAAGGTTTCAGTTTCCTGTTTGATGCGATCAATCGCGCCAACTTCACTCACCCCACCGACCCCACCGGCTTTTCGAACCCGGAGACCATCGGTTTGCCGGATACCCGCACCCAGCAGAAACGAGCCCTGAAATACTCCCTCAGCCTCGGGAATAAAGGCGTAGTTGAGAAGACGGGTAACCAGCAGCCAAGCACCTCGAACACCAAAGGGGAAAATTAGGCCAATGTCCCGTCCTATGCCGGCGTTCAAAGAAACTCCTTTCGGATGTCGATACTCGACCGTTCGCCAATATTGTGGTAGTTCTCCGTGAGCCACGCCTCGGCCTCGCGTCGTCCGTTGTCGTGCAGTCCGCACAGGAAGCGCCAGTCCGCGTTGTATTTGCTGGACACGCTGAGCGCACACATCGCCTCGTCGGCCCGAATGGAGTGGATCAGCATTTCCTTCATCTCGTCGCGATCGACCTTGTCCTGCTGGATGAGGTCGGTGACAAAGGCGATGGTGCGCATCTCACGCATCAGTGACGAGTTGAAGCTGATTTCATTGATGCGATTGAGGATATCGGCAGCCGTAATGGGCACGCCGGGGCGAACGAGCGGGTTGATGTGGACGATCACCACATCGCGCGTATTGCAGTGGTAGATCAACGGGAAAATGGCCGGGTTGCCCATATAGCCGCCATCCCAGTAGTGCTGGCCGTCGATCGTGATCGCCTGGAACAAGGTCGGCACACAGGCCGAAGCAAGCACCGCTTCGGCGCAGACGTCATCGCCCGAAAAGATGCGGATCTTCCCCGTCTCGACATTGGTCGCGCACAGATAGAGGTGGAGCGGACATTGCTTTCGCAAAGCGGCGAAATCGACCTGCCTTTCCAGCACATTGCGCAGCGGACTCAAGTTGCGGCGATTGAACTGGTAGGGCGAGAAGAGACGAAGCGCCATGTCCGCGAACGTATACATGGGCGAATGGTCCAGCCCGAAGCTGTGCGTCCCTTTCAGCCATGGCATCCAGCGCAACGGGTTATGGCGCTCGGCGGACTGCGCCACGGCGTACCAGAAATCGTGCAGCGCCTGGCGCGCGCCGGCCTCGCCACCCTGCAGCATGCCGTAGGCCAACACGACGGCATTCATCGCGCCGGCGCTGGTTGCGCTCACTCCTTCAATGGCAAGCCTGCCGTCCTCGAGCAACCGATCGAGCACGCCCCAGGTGAACGCACCGTGCATTCCGCCGCCCTGCAAAGCCAGCGCGACCGGCTTACGCTCATCACTGCCCTGACGATTACCAGTGTTCGTGGTCACGCTTGGTCTCCTCGTCAGTGCTGAGCCGAATCGGAACTTGCTGCGGCGCTTCGCCCCGTCACGCGCTCGTCGACGACACGCCGATGCGCCATTGCGCACCGCACGTCATCGATCGTTCACCCCCCGCTTGATCCCCATGCATCGAGCAGTGCCTTGGCTTGTAGTACATCGACGCTGTCGAAGCCTTCGCTGAAGAAGCCAAGGATGTCGGCCAGCATTTGCCTGGCCGCTTCCTTGTTTCGTGTTTCCCATAGCTGAGCAAGGTTCACGGTGGCTCGTAGCTCGAGTGACTTTGCCCCTTGTTGTCGAGCGATCGAGATCGCCTTTTGAAAGCAGGCTTGTGCTTCCTGCTGCACGGAAGAGTCCAGTCTGGCTTCGCCCGAACCCTGGAGAACAAGCGTTCCCTTGAGGCGGTACAGCTCTGCTTCGTAAAAGTGCTCGCCTGTTCTGTTCACCATGGCCAGCGCTTCGCTCACGACTCCCAATCCTGCCTGCGGCTGCCCGACGCGCCCGTGAGCCGCGGCCAGCAGGGCCAGAAAATAAGAGCATCCCAGCTCTGCTCCAGCGGCTTGGTAGCTGGCGATACCCTGGGTTATCTGGGCGATTCCCTCGTCGATGTTTCCCTGCTCGGTGCGAACCCAACCCTGGAGAATGGACCCCCAGGCCACATAAAACGGAAACCCCTGTTCGAGTGAAAGCTTGATGGCGGCATCGGCACACTCTTCGGTGAGTCGTACGTCGTGCCGAAGCTGTCCCAGTATCGACGTAGCCGACAGGGTGAAGGCCAGGCTGAACGGGTCGCAAACCTTATTGGCCAGGGCAAGGGCATCCCGACCGCGCGTGCTTGCCTGATCGGGGAAACCCAATAACCAAAGGCACCAGCTCGAAAAGGTCAGGGCGTAACCCGGATCCATGCCATAGGTAATGGCATGTGTACGATGACGGTCCGGGTTGTAGAGGCCACGCGCCCGCTCCTGGTGTTCAAGGGCATTGCGCAGATCCCCCTGGAAAAGCAATGTCGCCCCGAGTGCGGCATGAGCGTCCACGAGCAAGTCCGGATCCTGCGCCGTTTGCGCAACACTGAGCAATCGTTCACCCAGTTCGCCCGCGGTTGAGTAGTGCGCACGCAACTCGTAGTAAGTCCGCAGCCCCAGGAGCGCAGGGAAAAGCATGTCGTCGCCGACTTGCGCACAGAGCGCCAGTGCACGGGTGTAGGTAGCCTCCACCTCGGGCGCACCATAACCGCGTACGGCCATCAAGGCCGGCCCCAGGCAGAGCAGCAATGTCAGTTCCTGATGAGCACGCGTGGGCGTGTCGGGCAAATGCGCAAGCAATTCCAGCGCCGCGCCGAGGTGACGAATCGCATCGAGATTGGCGCAGTGCTGGAGCGCCTGTTGCCCGGTACGGTGCAGGTATTCCACGGCCTTCGGGACATTGCCGCTCAGCCTGTAGTGGTGCGCCAGTTCGCTGCAGTAATCCTCGAGGCGGGTGGGGAACAGTGCCTCGATGGCTTGTGCGGTGCGTTCGTGCAGTGCGCTACGCCGCTCCGTGAGTAGCGAGTGGCCCGCGACCTCCTGGGTCAGCGCATGCTTGAACGAATACTCCACCTCCGGAAAGGCGGGCCGCTGGTAAATGAACTCCGCCGCCTCCAGTCGAGCCAGTAGATCGCGCAAATCGTCGTCCATCCGAGCGCCCCGCCCATCATGGATGTGCTGAATCAAGCTGAACGGAAACTCCTTGCCGATGACGGCGAGCGTCTGCAGCAATTCCTTCTGTGCAACAGGGAGCCGGTCGATACGGGCGGTCAGCACACCTTGCACGGTGGTGGGAATATGCAGCGCGGCCGGCGTTTGCTCGATCCGGTAGCGGCCGGATTCGCCGAGCAGCGATTTCTCCTCAACCAGTGTTTGCACCACTTCCTCCATGAAGAACGGATTGCCCTCCGTCTTTTCCAGGATGAGCTGTTTGAGGGGGACGAGGCTGGGGTCATCCCCAAGCAGTGCCGCGAGCAGTCCCTGGGCTTCGGCCGGGGCCAGCGGTTCGAGCCGCAGTTGGCTGCAGTGACCTGCGCGCGTCCACACGGGCTGATACTCAGGCCGATAGTTCACCAGGAGCAGGAGCGGGGCGCTCGCCAAATGGTCGATGAGGTAGGCGAGGAATGCTTCGGTCTCGCGATCCAGCCATTGCAGGTCTTCGAACAGCAGTTGGATCGGCTGATTGCGGCTCTCGCGCACCAGAAGTTGAGTGATCGCGTCGAAGGTGCGATCGCGGCGGATCTGAGGATCCATTTCGGCGAGCGCCGAACCGCGCTCGCCAATACCCAGCAGATAGAGCAGGTAGGGCACCAGATCCTCGAAGCTGCGCTCGAGCGTCAGGGTTTTGCCCAAGACCTTTTCCCGGCACCATCGTTCGTCGTCCTGGGCGGTGATCTGAAAATAGTTCTTCAGCAGTTCGATGAGCGGAAAATAGGCAAAGGCCTTGCCGTGCGACACCGAGAACGTCTCCAACATCAAACAGCCGTGCCGCGAGCGTTCCTTGAACTCATGGAACAGCCGCGACTTCCCGACCCCGGCTTCACCGACTACCGCGACAACCCGTCCGTGACCCGCCTTGGCCTGCTCGAGCGCCTGATGCAGGTGTTCCAGCTCGAACTGGCGGCCGACAAACCGGGCCAGTCCGCGATGTGCCGCCACCTGCAGGCGCGTGCGCAGAGCGCCGAGCCCCTGCACCTCGTAAACGACGAGCGGATCGGGAATGCCTTTGACCTGGGTCGCCCCCAGCGTCCTGAACTCGAAATAGCCCTCCGCCAGCTTGTGGGTGGACTCGCTTACCAGGATCGATGATGGCGCGGCGATTCCCTCCATCCGGGAGGCAATGTGGATCGTGTGCCCGACCGGATCGTAATCGGTGTGCAAATCGTCCGTGCGGATCGAGCGCACGACAACCTCACCGGTGTGGATGCCGACGCGGATTTGCAGCGGAATACCTTTCTCCAGGCGAATACGGTCGCCATGTTGGCGTATGGCCTGCTGCATGCGCAGTGCCGCATACAGCGCTCGCTGCGGGTGGTCTTCATGGGCGATGGGCGCGCCGAATAGTGCGAGGATGCCATCGCCCAGCGTCTTGGCCACATAGCCTTCGTAGTAGTGGACGGCTTCCATCATCATCGCGACGACAGGCTCGATCAGGCGCTGGGCCTCTTCCGGATCGAGGTCGTGGATCAGCGCCGTGGAGCCGGCCATGTCGGCAAACAGCGCCGTGACGGTCTTGCGTTCGCCGGTGGGCTTGCATGGCGGCCTGTTCGGCGCGAATACGCTCGGCCAAGTGGTGGGGGGTGTAATGAATAGGGGCTGGAGAAGGCCCTGAAACAGGCCGGGAGGGCGGTGATGGCGCAGTGGCTTCATCGGTCAGTGGCGCGCCGCATTCGCTGCAGAACTTGGCACCAAGGTCCGCCTCGTGGCCGCAGCGTAGACAACGGCGAGATAGCTTGGCGCCGCACGCTTCACAGAAGCCGGCCCCGGAGGGATTCTCGAATCCACAGGTTGCGCAGCGCATAGGACTTCTTCCCTTTGCACGTGTTCAAGACGACCACCCCAAATACGGAAAGCGCGACATCGATCTGGCGAAATACAGACTGAAGTCATTGGGCCAGCAGCGCATCCCCCCTTTCATCGAAAGAAGAAGGGGGAAAGCCCGAACCGATGGACATCCTTGCAACCCTACGTTTAACGATAGTCGACAAGGCTGCCGAGCGCGCCGTGCGCGACAAGGGGAAAGGTTGGAGCTGGGCAATACAGGCGTCCCCTCTCTGAGGTGTGGGGGCTCACGCCTGTTTTTCGGCCACCAACACCAACGACTGCGGCACAGGACTTTGTGGGTGCTGTGGCTCCTGTAGAGCGGCCAGCCGAAAACCGGCCATGTCCAGTGCATTGAGCCAGCTGGACAAGGTCCGGAAGTACCATGGCATGGGTTGCCATTGCCCCTGGAACCCTGTGAAGGTCTCGTTGCGCCAACCATCCTGATAGTCGCCTGCCGCCGCGGTCCACGGATGCAGGGTCTGGATCACCAGCGCGCCGCCAGGGGCGAGCAGGGCGTTCATGGCGGCGAGCAGAGGGATGATGTCCTGGTGCAGCAGGGCGAAGTTGGCGCAGATCAGGTCGTAGTCGCGGCCGATGTCCACTTTCGCCTCCACCAGCGCCTCATAGCTCGCCAAATGCACCTGCGAAGAGCCTGCCGCCTGCGCTGCCTCGACCAGCGTCGCATCGCCATCCACCCCGACTGCATCGATGCCCCGTTTGGCCAGCGCCCGCAACAGCCAGCCCTCACCGCAGCCCAGATCGAGCACGCGCTCGGGCTGGCGGCCCAGCACCGCCAGCAGGATGGCCTGGTCGGTGACCTGAAGGCGGCTTTCGATGGCGCCGCTGCGGACGGCTTCGATCCAGGACTGGGCGTTGTGGTGCCAGCTTTGCAGGAGGGTGGCTTCGGGGGCGGGCATTTCGCTGTCCAGAGTGGGTGGTTGGAGGGAAGGATAGGTCAAGTGCGGGTGCAGCGGACCTGCCTTTGAAAGACAAAACGCCCGATGCGAGGCACCGGGCGTTGGGGGTGACACAGGTGTAAACCTGTTTCAGGACTGGACCGCCTGCCTTTACAAGGCTCCGGCCCGCTGTTGTTTCAACCCGTCGACAACCTTCGGCAAAACAGGCTCGGGCGGTGTGCCGCGTCGCATGACGTGGCCGAGGGTCATGATCACGATCGGCGTGAAAAGAGCGATATAGGCATTGTCGATGCCCCACGGGTTGCCGGCCAGGAACCACCCGACAGTCGCCACCAGGGAGGCAATGATGCTCAGGAACGCGGCTTTCGGCGTGCCGAATTTAGGTGCGTAGAACACCAGGAGCACCAGCACCGCCAGAGAAGCGCGCAAGGCTTTGCCGAGGAAGGCGATCATCAGCACTTTCTCGGAGGTCAGGGCCAGCGCGATCGGCAGCAGGCCGACGGCGATGGTCGCCAGCCGGACAAAACGCAGGGATTTGACGTCGCTTTTTTCCGGGTTGAACCAAGGTTCATAGAAGTCGCGCAGCAATAACGTGGCTGAGCCCATGCTCACCGCCGAGATGGTGCCGAACAGCGAGCCCGCCAAACCTGCAACCACCAGGCCCGCTGTCAGCCGATCCATGCTCGCGATCAGGCGGGGAAAGGCTTGCAGCGAATCGATCTGCGGAAACAACGCGGCGCTGCACATGCCGATCAATGCCGCCCCGATACCGAAAGGGATCATCAGGCCTGCGCAATAGAAACATGCGCGTTGCGCCTTGCCCGCGTCGCTGACCGTGTTCACCGCTTGAATCACATATTGGGTGGAGAAGATCGAGCCGATGCCGGCGATCATCCAGGCGATGATTTGACCCCAGCCGATGGCGGTCCAGTCGAACATGTTTTGCGGCAGCTGAGTGTGCAGGGCGCTGATGCCCCCTACCTGTTTCAAGCCGAACCACAGCGCCAGCCCCACGCCGAGGTATTTGAGGCTGGCATGTACGAAGTTGGTATAGATGACTGAGCGCATGCCGCCGATGCTGACGTACATCACTGAAACGACACCCACAATGATGATCGCCAGCGTGCGATCGACTTGCAGCACACTGGCCAACACCGCGCCACCGCTGGCATAGATCGAAACCGCGACGATTTCCAGGGCGAAAATGGTGATGATCGACGTGGCAAAACGGGTTTTTTGCCCGTAGTTGCGCGACAGCACACCGGAGATGGTGTTGTCACCCAGGTCCTTGTATTTGCGCGCCAGCAGCCAGGCGAACAGCACAAAGCCCAGCGCCAGCGCGAAGAGGTTCCAGGCGGCGGAGATACCGGTTTTGAAGCCCGTCTGGGCGGTACCGACACTGACGGCCGTGCCGATGAATTCCGACAGCATCAAAAAGCCGATCAGGAACGCCGGAAAGTGCCCGCCACCTGTCGTGTAGTTATTGGTGCTATGGGAATGTCGACGAACACCGAAACTGATCAGCGCGAGGCTGAGCATGTAGAGACCGGTGATGGACAGGACGATCCAGGAAGAGGTGGGCTGCATGGTCGTTACCCGATCAACGTGATGAAGGTTGATGGGAACGCAGCAGGAGCGCTTTCGCAGGCTGGATTCATGGCTATGCTCTGTAAGTATTGTTGTGGTGCGTTTCAGCTTCCTCTCTCTGATTTGTGGTGTCTAATATTGATGAAGTATGGGTGAATACCTTCAAGGTATTGTTGTGTGAGAAAAAAGATCTCGCACAGGGCCTGGCGGCTGGTTTTATTCCGACAGGCCGGTCATCGCATCCGGCATCAGAGGTCCATCACCATCTCGTGCCAGGCCATTCCGCCGTGGTCAGAAGGCGAGGGGCGCACGTAGTCGTAACCCATGCGGCGATACAGTTCTACGTGGCGCTCCTTGCACATCAAGTGGATGCTTCGCTTGCCTTGTACTCTCATGCGTTGGACGAACTCGGCCATCATCCGGGTCGAGTAGCCCTTGCCTTGCCTGCCAGGGGCAATCACCACCGACATGATGACGACATTCGGCGCCTCCGCTGAATGGCCTACCAGTTCCTTGAAGGCCTCGTCAGACATGACGACTTCATGGGCGCAGCCACTGTTGATGAAACCGATGATTGTTCCGGCGTCTTCCAGAATCAGGAAGCCTTGAGGGTACTGCGCAATGCGAGTCGAGATCTTCTCCAGGGTCGCGGCTTCGTCGCCTTCATAGGCATCTGACTCGATCTGAAAGCAGGGGGCCGCGTCCGAGGGCACGGCGTTACGAAAAGCGAGGGTAGTCATCAGTGCTCCTGGGCGGGTTCTACACAGAGATGGAAGACAATGGCGCGAAGCCACATAGCGTTTTGCAATCTGTGCTGTGAAAGGGTGGGTGATCCCAACTGCGGATTCTGCCTCATAACGATCTTGCGATTGTCATGAAACTGCTGATTTTCTCACCCACGGAGGCACGCCCACTAGCGGTATTCTGCTCGATACAGATTCCGGAAAAGAACACCATCACCAGTTCCGCAATGGCATCCGCGGCCATTTTTGGATGCTCCG
Organism: Pseudomonas batumici; assembly: GCF_000820515.1. GTDB lineage: Bacteria > Pseudomonadota > Gammaproteobacteria > Pseudomonadales > Pseudomonadaceae > Aquipseudomonas > Aquipseudomonas batumici. The sequence goes on from NZ_JXDG01000035.1 coordinate 26,440, forward strand.
CTTCAATGTTCCTGACGATCATCGGCTTGAGTTGCGCTCTGACGCTCGCCGCCAGGTCGTGGACCTCTGCCGGCAGGTCGCTGAATTCTCGCATTGAGTTCACGGAGAAGCAGCCCGCCTGTCCGTTGGCTTGTACCTCGCTCAAGCGCAGGAAACGTTCGATGTTGTGCCAGCCTGAAGGCTCGGCATTGATGATCTCCCAGCCACCACGGGTCTCGAAGTAGTAGCGCAGGCTCTCTAGAAAGAGATCCTCCTTGCCCCTGAACTCGGAGTACAGGCCCGATTTGTTGACGCCTGTAGCCCGCTCCAGATCTTGCACACTGGTACCGTAGAAGCCGTGCTTCCAGAACACTGGCAGGGCTTTCTCCAGCACACCCTCACGACTGAATTTTTTGGGGCGACCCATTGTTGCCTTCCTTAAAAAACCATTTGGTTCAAAAAATCCTTGCCAGGGCTCCTAGCATGATTTAATAATGAACCAATTGGTTTTATACGTCCAGTCGCTCGTTGCCTCTGACGCAAGCCACTCCCAACCCCATAGCCCAGAGACCTGGAAATGACGACTCAACCCTCCTCCCTGCTGCACCGCTCGTTGCTTGGCGATCTCGAACTGCGCAATAGCGCCGTAATGGCTCCGCTCACTCGGGCGCGGGCGACGAATCCCGGTCATGTACCGAACGACCTGATGCGCCTCTATTACCAGCAGCGCGCAACCGCGGGATTGATCATCAGCGAAGGCACCTGGGTCAGCGAAGACGGGCAGGGCTGGTATGGCGCCCCTGGCCTCTACACCGCGGAACAGGTCGAGGGCTGGAAAGCGATCACTGATGCGGTGCATGCCGAGGGCGGGCTGATCTTTGCACAGCTCTGGCATCAGGGGGCGGTCTCGCTGCCTGAGTTCTTCTCTGACGGCCGGCTGCCGATAGCACCTTCGGCTGTCAATCCAGGGCAGTTGGTCCACGGCAGCAATGGCCTTGAAATGACCGTCGAACCCCGCGCCATGACGCGGGACGACATTAAAAAAGCGATTGCCGACTTCCGTCACGCGGCTGAGATGGCCAAGGAAGCGGGCTTTGATGGTGTGCAAATCCAGGCAGGCTATGTGTACCTGATCCAGCAGTTCCTGCATGAAACCACCAATCTGCGAACCGACGAATATGGCGGCAGCATCGAGAATCGCGCACGCTTTCTGTTCGACGTCCTGGAGGCGGTTCTAGAGGTATGGCCGAGCCACCGAGTGGGTGTGAAAACCGGACCGATGATGAACGAGCACGGCGCTTTGAAGGCAACAGAATCAACCTTGCCTACAGTCGAATACGTTTACAAAAAGCTCTCGGGCTACAACCTCTCGCATCTGCTGGTCATGCGGCAACAAGCCGATTTGACCGGTACGCCCATCGCGCATCTGGCAGGGGACGGGGTGCTGGACCACGTCCTTCAGCATTATTCCGGGAACATCATTATCAACACCAACGTCACGATCGAACACGGCCAGCAGTTGCTCGATGCCGGTTTGGTGGATGGGGTTGCGTTCGGTCGCGAGTTCATCGCCAATCCGGACCTGGTGGAGCGGATTCGCCTGGGCGCTGCGCTGAACGAACAGCGTCCAGAGGGGTATTACAGGGCGGGTCCTGAAGGCTATACGGATTATCCGCGCCTCATCGATTGACCGGAGTGATCCTTATGGAGGCGCCTGTGTCTGCGACGTCGGGGAGGATTCGATGGGCAGCAATGGAGGGAACTCTTCGGGCGTCAGCGTTTCCTTTTCCAGCAGCAGGTGGGCGCCAGAATCCAGGTCGGCCCGGCGACTGTCGAGCAGCGCTTTGGCACGGCCATAGGCTTCATCGAGCAAGGCGCGGATGCCCAGGTCAATTTCCCGTGCGGTTTGTTCCGAATAGTCCTTCTGGCCCAATCCGACCATGTGCTCGCCCAAATACGTAGGAGTTTGTCGTTCCAGTACCGACTGACCGAGTTCGGCACTCATGCCGAAACGGGTGATCAACTGCCGGGCGATGTCGGTCGCTCGGGTCAGGTCGTCGGCTGCGCCCGTGGAGATCTGGCCATAGACAATGTACTCGGCAGCCCGGCCGGCCATCAGCACGACGATTCGATCCTTGAGCATCTGGCAACTGATCAGGAAGTGATCCTCGGTCGGTCGCTGCAAGGTATAACCCAGCGAGCCGATGGAGCGGGGGATGATCGAGACTTTGTGTACCGGGTCCATCCCGGGCAAGGTGCCGGCGGCCAGGGCATGCCCCATTTCGTGATAGGCCACCACCAGGCGCTCATCAGGCCGTAACAGGCTGCTCTTGCGTTCGACACCTGCGACGATGCGTTCCACGGCGGCGGTGAAGTCGTCGAGGCTGACGACCTCGCCGCCCCGGCGGGTGGCAACGATGGCGGCTTCGTTGATCAGGTTCGCCAGGTCCGCACCGGTGAAGCCTGTCGTGATTTCGGCGATACGCTCGCAGTCGATGTCGGGAGCTGCGCTGATTTTTTTCAGATGGACCTTGAGAATGGCCTGTCGGCCTTTTCGATCGGGGCGGTCGATCACCAGTTGACGGTCGAAACGGCCGGCCCGCAACAGCGCCGGATCCAGTACTTCCGGTCGATTGGTCGCCGCCAGCAGGACCACACCTTCACGCGGGTCGAAACCATCCAGCTCGGCCAGCAGCTGGTTGAGCGTCTGCTCTTTTTCGTCGTTGCCGCCGAACGCACCGACACCGCGCATCTTGCCCAGGGCGTCGAGTTCGTCGATGAAAATAATGCAAGGTGCCGCCTCGCGTGCCTGCTCGAACAGGTCGCGCACTCGAGCGGCACCGATACCGACGAACATTTCGACGAAAGCGGAACCGGAAATCGAGAAAAATGGCACGCCGGCTTCACCGGCGATCGCCTTGGCCACCAGGGTCTTGCCGGTGCCCGGTGGGCCGACCAGCAAGGTGCCCTTGGGAATATGGGCGCCCAGGCGTGTGTACCTGGCCTTGTCCTTCAGGAACGAGACGATTTCCACCAGTTCGGCCTTGGCCTCATCGATGCCCGCGACATCGGCGAAGGTGACGCCGGTATCGCGCTCGACAAAGACCTTGGCCCGCGACTTGCCGATATTCATCAGCCCGCCCATGCCCTGTTTTTCAGCCATGCTGCGGAACAGGAATTGCCAGAGCAGCATGATCATGACAAAGGGCAGGAGCCAACCCAGCAGTCCGTTCAGCAGGGTGTTTTCGCTGACTCCGGAAAAGCTGACACCCGATTGAGCCAGTTCGGTCGCCAGCGTGGGATCGACCCGCACGGTCGTGAACAGGTCGTGGCCGTCGATGGGCTCCTGCAGTTTGCCGCTGATCTGGTCCTTCTCGATCCGCAACTCGCTGACCTTATGCTCGGCTGACAATTGCAGGAACTGACTGTAGGGGATGCTCTGTACAGAATGGCGCTCAACAAAAAAAAGCTGAGCGAGCGTAAGAACCAGAAAAGTGATCGCAAAGTAGGAAAGGTTCCACTGGTGATTCTTCTTCATGGCCTTGGCTCAGGGATGAAAGACGGGCTCGGGCGGTACCCTGCCTATCGGTTCAATCGCCCAACGCGCAGGCTCAAGCCCTTTGAGCATCTAAATACGATTCTAGACGTCATCAGCCCAGGCACCGGGTTTACGCTGGACCCCGAGCGATCAGACCCTGCCGTATTTCGGGTAGTCAGTAGGTGAGCCCCTCCTTACCACCCTGGTTTAGCGCCGCCCTTAGAGGGCCATGCGCACGGCCAAGCCCGCGAGGACCGTCCCCATCAGCCAGCGTTGCACGATCTGCCACATGGGCCTGCTGGCGAGAAATGACGCGATTGAGCCTGCCATGATGGCAATCACTGAGTTGACGCTCACGCTAATGACAATCTGTGTAAAGCCAAGCACGAGGGATTGCGTCAGCACGCTGCCGTGGCCGGTGGGGGTGATGAATTGGGGGAGCAGCGACAAATACATCACTGCGATCTTGGGGTTCAGCATATTGGTGACAAAGCCCATCATGAACAGCTTGCGCGGGCCGTCCTGGGGCAAGTCGCGCACCTGGAACGGCGATCGGCCGCCGGGCTTGACTGCCTGCCAGGCCAGGTAGAGCAGATAGAGCGCGCCGCCGAGTCGCAGGGCGTCATAGGCATAGGGAACCGCCAGGACCAGGGCGGTGATGCCCAATGCGGCGCAAAACATATAGACGACGAAACCCAGCGCCACGCCGCCCAGGGATATCAGCCCGGCCATTCGTCCCTGGCAGATCGACCGCGAGATGAGATAGATCATGTTCGGGCCGGGAGTCAGCACCATGCCAAGCGAGATCAGGCCGTAGGCAACCAGGTTGGACAGTTCGGGCATGGCGTAACTCCTGTAAGGACGAGATAACGAATGGGAGGCTGCGCGAAAACAAAACGGTTTTCGCCATCTTTGACGGTATGAACCTGATGAATGGGGCAATAGTAGGGCGGGCAAACGGGGAGCGTTAGATACAGATTGACTGACGAAACGTCATACAGCAGTTGCAGCACCTGATCTCAAGAGAAAAGGTGTAATGAGAAAGCCCAGCAGAGTGCTGGGCTTTGTTGTTTTTGGAAGCGGGGGAGATGGTCCGGATGAGGCTCGGATCACCGGATTAATGCCCCGTATTGCTCTGAGCCTGGCGGGCTGCTTTTTCACTTTTATGGTTCTTCATGTCCTGCCAGGCGCCCCAGGCGATGACAACGATTCCAAAGATGGCCAGCAGAATGAGTTGACCGGTAGGCATAGCCTGCTCCTTGCAAAAAACGCCCATTGAACGCGCTGCCGCGCCTCCTGCCAAATTGAGGGGGTTACTGAATGTTTCCGCATGACCACGCTGAGCCGCTCAGGTAGCAACCTCCACCTGCGAGCACGGGTCAACCCGCCGAACGGTCATTGGAGCTGCTTGACAGTATGAGCATATGCTCCTAATTTAGACGAATAGGGGCATATGCCCCTATTTCGAATCGTATAGGAGCATATGCTCCAATTAATTGAGAGGACCACGATCATGAGCGAAGCCGACATTCTGGTAAGCGGTGCAACCGGGCGTACGGGTGGGGCGGCCATCGATGAGCTGCTCAAGATGGGCAAGCACGTGCGAGCTTACGTGCGCTCGGACGACGAGAGGGCTGCGGCCCTGCGCGAGCGTGGAGTTGAAATTGCTATTGGCGATTTCACCGATATCGATGCTATCCGCGCGGCGATGGAAGGCATCCGCTCGGCCTATTTCCTTTATCCGCTGGCAGGGGGAATCGTCGAAGGTGCAGCGTATTTTGCTCAAGCAGCAAAGGAGGCTGGAGTAAAGGCGATCGTGAACATGTCGCAGATTTCTGCACGACGTGAGTCCAAGAGTCATTTGGCACAGGATCACTGGATCTCCGAACGTGTCTTCGACTGGTCGGGTGTACCCACAACACACCTGCGCCCCACGTTCTTCGCGGACTGGCTCGTGTACCCTCACTTCGCCAAGGAGATCTGGGCCAGGAAAAAAATCGAGTTTCCCTTCGAGAATGGTCGTCACGCGCCAATCGCGACTGACGATCAAGGGCGGGTGATCGCCCATATCCTGGCCAACCCTGCCGGACACGGGGGTAAGATCTACAGCCTTCACGGCCCGGTCGAGATGAATCAAACCGAGATCGCTGCTGCCATGAGCGAGGTGCTTGGCGCGAAAATCGAGTACGCACCGGCATCGATCGAGGCGTTCGAGCGTAAGATGACGCAGGAGTACAAGTTTCCGCCAGCCTTGGTACAGCATCTGGTTGAAGTCGCTCAGGACTATCGGGAGGGCGTCTTCGCGGGTGTGAACGATGTGGTGGAAAAGGTCACCGGTACGCCCGCGTTGTCCGTGCAGGCTTTCATCGAAAAATACCGGGACGTCTATGCGTGACCCGTACGTCCAGGTCATCAGTCATCATCTGTGGTAGAGAGGAAATATAGAGATGCTGCCGGTCAACCAACCGCTAGGGATCGCCCAGTGCAATTGCTCCGCAATCAGGAAGGCGAGCCGGCAGATCTCTCGTTTCTACGATGCGCACCTTGAGCCATCGGGGCTGCGAATCACCCAGTACCTGACCTTGGCCGCTCTCTATGAGTTGGGGAGTGCTGCAATCAATACCCTGGCTGAGCGGCTCGATATCGAGCGCACGGCGATGGGAAAAATGGCCGGTTTTCTGGAGCGCGAGGGATTGATCTCGATCCGTCCCTCGCCATCGGACGGTAGAAGTCGCCTTGTAGCGCTAACCGAGGAAGGTATGAGCTTGTTCAAAAGAGCCGCTCCTCTCTGGGAAGAGGCTCAACGGGAGTTCGAGCAATTGAACGGCACTGAACAAGTAACGTCGCTGCGCCAGGATCTGGCTCGCGTGAAAGTCGGTGATAGGGTTGGGATATCCGACGACTGAAAACCCGTTCGAACGCCCGATGGCACCTACCCGGCGATAGCGTTCGCCGCCTGCGCCAAACGCTGCGTAGCCTGCTGTATTTCCTCTCGATTGAGCGAGGCAAAGCCCAGGCGTAATGCATTCTCCGGTTGATCCATGGGCGAGAACTGGCGGCCGTTACGCACCACCAGGTCGTACTCCAGGGCCTTCTCCACCAGTCGATCGACGTCTATTTCATCCGCAAAACGAACCCACAGCGCCAGGCCGCCTTCGGGCTCCTGCACCGAGATCCGCTCGCCAAACGCCTCCGCCAGGCAACTGTGCAGGGTTTCCCGGCGCCGCCGATATTCCTTCGAGACCCGGCGCAGGTGCTTCTTCAGTTCACCGTCATTGATCAGGTCCGCCAGCATCTGCTGCGCGACCGCATCGCCTTGGCCCAGGATCAGCGCAGCGTTTTGCTCAAGGACCTCGATCACGTTGCGTGGCGCGACCACATAGCTGCAGCGGAAGGTCGACCCCAACGACTTGGACAGCGAGCCGATATAGATCACATGCCGCTGCGTGCTGTCGCTGGCGAGGGGCAGATATGGCCGGCCGTCAAAGTGATATTCGTGGTCGTAGTCTTCCTCGATCACGCAGAAATCATGGCGCTTGGCCAAGGCCAACAATTGTTGCCGACGCCCGGCATGCAGGCTGACGGTGGTGGGGAACTGGTGATGGGGCGTGACATAGATCATCCGGACCTTGTGCAGTCGGCACAGCTCGTCGATCTGATCGACCCGGCAGCCTTCGCTGTCCAGGTCCACGGTCACCAGTTGCGCGCCCAATGTGCGGAATATTTCCCATGCCGGCGGATAACTCAGGCGTTCCACCAGCACCACGTCACCGGGTTCCAGCAGCGCGCTGGCGGTCAGGTACAGCGACATCTGGGTGCCCTGGGTCAGGCAGATATGCTCGGCACCAACGGCCAGGCCGCGATTGTTTCGCAGCATCTCGGCCAGTGCCTGACGCAGCCCGTGGCTGGTTCCGTCGCTGCCGTGGCGCACGGTATTGGAGGCAAAACTCTTGCGCAGCGCGTTGCGATAGTAGCGATGCAAGACGGCTTGCGGCAGCAAACGGTGGTCGCAGGCGCCGTTATCGAAGAACAGCATTCCAGGCCGATGTTGCAGTGCCGTGGCCTGCTGGCGCTGGGCGAAGTACGGGACGGCGGGTTGCGCCAGCAGCTCCAGCGCGAAGGAGGGTGGTGCGCTGCGGACAGTGGACAGAGGGGCCAACTGCGCGTTGACGAAGGTGCCCCGGCGCGGTTCGCTGACCAGCCAGCCCTTGGTCATGGCCTCCTCATAGGCCAGGATCACGGTCTTGCGGTTGACGTCGAGCAACTGCGCCATTTCCCGCGTCCCGGGTAGCAGCGTCCCGGGCGTGAGGCGCCCGTCGACAATCGCGGTCACCAGGCCTTCGACAATCTGGCGATAGGACGCCTGGGCCTCGGTGTCATCGAGCTTGAGCAGGGGGCGCCATTTGCGCATCTGGACCATCTGAATTATCCAAAACTGGAGGTTCTCATGGTCCTAGTCTAACGCAACAATGGGACCTCATTCGCCCCGAGGTCCCTATGAACATACGCCATGTCATTGAATTGTCGCCCTCGGGCAAAACCTTCGAGGCCGGTGAGGAGTTGCTGCTTGACGCCATGCTCGCCAGCGGCCTGTCGGTGCCGTTCTCCTGTCGCCGAGGTGCGTGTGGCTCCTGCAAGGTCAAGGTGGTGGCGGGGCAATACCGTGAAAAAGACCTGGCGGCGAACGTTCCGCTACCTTCTTACCCGCTCGCCGCCGATGAAATGCTGTTGTGCCAGAGCCATGCCTGCGCCGATATGCGTCTGGAAATCCCCGGATGGTCGCTGGACACACCCACGCTGGAAATCCCTGCTCGGGTGCTGAGCAAACGCGCACTGAGCGTCGATATCACCGAACTGGTGCTGATGCCGCAAATGCCGGCGCCGCTTGAGGTCCGCGCCGGTCAGTACGTCAGATTTCGCCTCGACGATGGCGACAGCCGTTGTTTCTCCATTGCCAATCTCCCCGCAGAGGATCGCGGCCAATTGGTCTTTCATATTCGCCGGGTCCGTGGCGGACGCTTCTCCGAGCAGATCCTGGCGACGCTGGACGCCGGCCACGCGCTGACGCTGGAAGGTCCGTTGGGGGCCTGTACCTGGCAGCACGATGACGCCCGCCCCGTGGTCCTGTTCGCCACGGGAACCGGTTACGCCGGCGTCAAGCCGCTGCTGTTGACCGCGCTGTCCCGGGATGCCGAGGTGACGTTGTACTGGGGCGGCTCGCAACCAGCGGATTTTTACGACCGCGAGTTCCTGGATCGGGCCAGCACCGAGCACCCAGGTTTTTCCTGGCTCCCGGTACTGTCGTCAGAGGCCCGGGTGCAGCAGGTTGCCTTTGAGCAGGCGCATTGCTGGGCAGAGGCTCAGGTCTATGCCTGCGGTAACGGCTCAATGATCGGCCATGTTCGCGAACGATGCCTCGCGGCGGGCTTGCCGGCTCACCGTTTTGTCGCGGAAGCCTTCGTACCCAGTGGCCTGTCGCTACCCGGGGCGATGCTCAAGTCGCTGGATCCCGTCCGGGAAAAAGTCGGTCCGCGCTATTCCCTGGACGGCATGTTGGCGGCCCGCGAGCAATCGGTCCGCGCCCTGGCGTCGATCGTCAGTCAACTGCGGGTGGGCATGACCACCGCCGAGGCCATCGATATGGCCAACCGGCAACTGAAGTCCATGGGCGCTTCCCACACCTGGCACCCGACCTACATCCGTTTTGGCGAAGACACGGTTCGTACGCCACGCCAGGGCATTGATCCGCTGCGCAGGTTACGCGCGACCGATATCGCGGTGGTCGATCTCGGTCCGGTGTGGGACGGTTATGAAGGCGATTATGGCGACACCTTCGTTTTCGGTGAGCATCCGCTGCACCTGGCGTGCGTCAAGGCGTTGCATGAGGTGTTCGACGAAACCCGCGAGGCCTGGCGCGGCGGGCTGACCGGCCGTGGCCTCTATGACTTTGCGGAACGCAGTGCGGCCGCGAAAGGCTGGAGACTGGAGCGAAACCTGGCCGGTCATCGCATCGCCGACTTCCCCCATGCCTTGTTCGGGCAGGAGAAACTGGCTGAGCTGGAGATTGTGCCGAGCGAGATGGTCTGGGTTCTGGAAATTCAGTTATGCCATCCCACCGAAGCGGTTGGGGCGTTTTTCGAGGATATCCTGATCGGCGAGGCTGCCTCGGTCTGTTGATCCTAACTATTGGGAATTTGTACCGGCGTAGCGAGAGGCGGGATGTGAAGGCTTTCGGTCTGGAATCTTGGGGAATACTGGAGTAAAAATACCTTACCTGCCTCAATCCAGAGGATGTACAGATGGTCATTACTGTCAAAGAACGCGATGAGGATCACATGTCTCATGAGTCCAGTAGCGCGGGAGTCAGAATGTGGGATGTGTATCAGGGCGATGTTCTTGTAGGCGTTTATCACAGCGAGGCAGAGGCGTTGAAATACAAGGAATTGCTGGAGAGCGGTCGATTGGATAGCCTCAAGGCGCCTCCGAAACACTAAGGTCAACGAAATGAAAAAGCCCAGCCAGTGCTGGGCTTTGTTGTTTTTGGGGGGTTGCACCAGGCGTCGGTGACAGGGGAGTGTGGGCCCCCCCTTTCTCCGTCTTTGTCCACACACTGCTGAAAAGATCAATATTGACCTGACCGCCCGTCGACCAGAAGATGCCAGCCTTCCAGCCCAACATCAGGAGAAGGAATGGACGCCCCAAATGGTTACTTCAACGTCGGCCCCGAGGATCTGGAGGACCGGACTCTAGCTGAACTGGCGGATCTCCAATCTTTACCCTTGCGCTGCGTGGGGATCGACTTGAGTGGCCAGGATCTATCGCGAATCAACCTGGCAGGCGCCCATTTCGAGCGGTGTATTTTAACCGGTGCGGACTTACCGCAGCCAACCTGATCAATACCCGTTGGGTCAGCTGCCGCGCCGGCGAGGTGGTTTTTCGCTCTGCGGTGCTCACGGATGCCGGTTTCGACCGCTGCGACCTGAACAACACGAACTGGCAACGCAGCAAAGTCGCTCATGTGGCTTTCGAAGGCTGCAAGCTCACCGGGGCCAACTTCGCGGATGTCTCCGCCCTGGGCCTGAGTTTTTCCGACTGTCTGCTGAACAGCGCCATGCTGTCGGGGATTTCCTTCTACAAGTCGCAGTTGCACAAGATCGACTTCAGCGAGGCGGATCTGACCTATTGCGATTTTCGTAAGGCGGTCTTTGTTGACGGCGGCAGCCTGTCCATGGCCCGCGTGAATAATGCGCGTTTTGACGACGCCGATCTGCGTGAAGCCAGCCTGCAGGGGCTGCGCCTGGTCGACGCGAAGTTGTTCAAGGGTGCGATCATTTCCCGGAGTCAGGCCGGCATGTTGTTGGCCGGGCTGGGGCTGACCGTCCTCTGAGGCAGCCTCATGTCAGGCCGTCGTCGGCTTTTGGTACAGCGCACTATAATTAATCAGTGTCGGTGTGACTGCGGCGCGTACTCCACAGCTGCGCCCATGGGATGAACAGTACGTCTGAAGACTCGACAGAGGGTTCTGCCATGAAAAACCACTCCTTGCAGCATTACTCCCACGATCTGGGCATGGCCGTGCACGACACATGGACGACCACCCGGGTCAAATCTGCCCTGGCCATGGCGGACTCGGCCTTGAGCCTGCACGTCCATGTCAAGACCCTCGCCGGCACGGTGACGCTGAGCGGTCGGCTGCTGACGCATCGTCAGTGCGAACGGGTCATCGAACTGGTCCGCGCGGTGCCTGGCGTGCTTGATGTCGATGCCCATGAGCTGTTGACCAATGTGTTCACGCCCTCAGGTTCGGCGCAACCGCCCAATGCCGAAGAAACCAGCGAATACCGGCCGCCATTGCCACGTCGCGAGGACGACCAGTAATCCCTTCGACACATCAGCGGCAGGGTCGATGGTTGTCAGTCGATCCTGCCTTGTTGTTCCTCAGGGTCAGGTACTGTGCTGGGGGCTTGGGGTTCTGATTCAAGCCTCGGCAGCAGTGCCACGGCGTTTCTGTCGTTCGGACTCCAGCCAGAGCACCAGCGCCAGCAGGCTGCCACCCGCTATCAGCAAACTCATCAGCCAGCCCAGCGTCTCGGCGATCTGGGTGAAAAACAGCGTGTAGAGCTGGATGATGAAGAAGGTGGAGCCATAGCCCACCAACATGCCGAAACGCAAACGAATGCCCAGCGCCAGAACCCCCAGGCTGACCAGCGCCCAGAGCCCGTTGAACATCACCAGTTCGCCGGCATCGGCCAGGTGCCAGGGGCCATCGATCAACTCGTAGCTGCCAAACAGCGACAGCAGCCACAGCGACATTTCGCCGACGAACAAACCGCAGGAAATCCACACCTTGGCAAAGCCGGCATAACGCCTCAGCAACCCGGCCTCGCAGCGCAAATGCACCACGCCCGCGGCGATCAACGCGACCGCAGCGCCGAGAAAGCGCAGCGGGTAATTCATGCCGAACCAGTAGGCGCCCCAGCCGGACAGATAGCCGCTGCGACCGCCAAACCAGACAAAGAACAACACGCTGCACAACGTCAACAGCAAGACGTTGTTAAGGGCATAACTGAGCGCCAGCAGTATCAGCAGATCGACCAGCAGCAGCGCCGGCCAGTTGCCCGAACCGTCCGAATAGATCATGCCCAGCACGAAACTGGTGCCGATCAAGGCAAAGCCGCCGAGCAACTCAAGCGTGCCTCCCAGGAGTTTCAGTGGCTTGCCGATCAGCCAGCGCCCGCCAACAAACAGCCCCAGGGTTACCAGCGCCAGGCCGACGGCCAGTTTTGGCAAGGTGAATTCCAGGTGTTCGCGCAGAAACAGCAGCAACCCCGCCGCCAGGCTGATTGCGCCAAAGGTCAGGAACCAGCGGCCCAGCGATCGCCAGTCCCAGCGCGTCTGCACATAGAGTTCGCCAATCCGTGCGTGCTCGCTGATGCCGATCTGGCCGTCTCGCAGCCATTGATCCAGCGCCTTGTGGACCTGTTGATTGCGCTGATCCGGGCTCATTGTGAGGCTCCCTTGAGGTTCAGGGCCAGGCGTTCAAACCACCAGCCCAGTAGAAGGCCGATCAGCCCGCCCACCGAGAAAAACATCGCAGCGCTCAAGCGGTCCCATGAGTACTCATAAAAGCGGGTGTACAGGTCGATGCCCAGGAACACCACGGCGAAACCGGTAAAGCTCGGATGCTTGAATCGCGCACCTATTACCAGTTGTCCGATGGCCACCAGGGTAAACAGCAAGGTCCATACACGCGGGTCGTGGTTCAGATCTTCCAGGCTGAGAAACCACAGGGAGCAATTGAGGTAGAGCAACCCAAAGATCACATACAGCCGGCCAAACCCGCAGAAGCGGCGCAACGTGCGCTCCTCGGCCAGTTGATGGCCTAAACCCAAGGCCGCCGCGAGGGCGGCAATGACGGCCATCGAACGCGGGTCCTGGATGTCGAAAAAATAACTGCCGTGCCCGGCATAGCGCCCCCAGGCCCCCAACCCATGGAACGTGCACAACAGTCCCAGCAGCAGTGGCCAGCGCAGACGATAACGGTAGGCGGTGAGGACGCTCAGCACGGCTGTGACCAGCATCGCCAGCGGCACGCTGCCAAACTCAACATCGTCATTGCTTGAAGCACCCAGCAACAGGCTGGCGCCGATGAGGATCAGGCCGATGGTCAGGATCGCCACACCGGTGACCGGCGTCCTCTGGGCCGGATCACGGGCCAGACGCACACCGCCCCACCACAAGCCGGCTCCGGCTAAGAAGAACAGCACGGCCCCGACCATCACCGACTGGCTAAGCAGGCTCATGCCCCCCAGCACCGCCATGCCGATCAGCAGGACCGCCCCGATTCCCAGCCATTGCAATACGCTGGACAACAGGTGGCCGGGCTGCTCATACGGAGCACTCAACCGCTTCCGAGCGTCGGCATCGATCAGGCCACGGTGATGCCAGTCGGCAATTTCGTGAACCAACAGCTGCTTGGTTGTTTTTCTCATGGTGTCCAGAGGTCGGTGGTGGGAAAAGATCAAAGGGCGTACAGCGCATTGACGCCATTTTGAACGCGAGGCGTCACGTTTCGGCACTGAAGCATAGTCAAACTCTGCGCTGCCGAGGGCGGGTTCTTTTCAGCAGCACGCCAGCCGGCGATACCCAGGGTCAAACGATATCGTCGATCAGGATATGGCGGCTGGCCTGGCTGCACGTTTCGATCCGCGCCTTGACCTTGTAGACCTCACGCAGCATCTGCACGGTGATCACCTCATGGCTGGGGCCACTGCCCTGGGCGCGGCCATTGGCGATGACCAGGACCTGGTCGGCGAAACGCAGGGCCTGGTTCAGGTCGTGGATGGCAATGAACACGATGACTTCCCGTCGCCTGGCCAGTGAGCGCATGAAGTTCAGCACCTGCACCTGGCGGTGCATGTCCAGCGCGCTGGTGGGTTCGTCCATCAACAGGATTTCCGGCTCGCGCACCAGGGTCTGCGCAATCGACACCAGTTGCTGCTGGCCGCCGCTGAGTTCGCCGAGGTTGCGAAAGGACAACTCGGTGATCCCCAAGGCACCGAGGATCTGGTCAACCAGCCTCAATTCATCGTCGTGGGTCACCCAGCCGGGGGAGAGTTGCTTGCGCGCCAGCAGCACCGACTCATAGACGGTCAGGCGCGCGCTGGCATTCAGGCCCTGGGGCATGTAGCTGATCCCTTGCAGGCCTTTTTTCGAGTCCTGCAAGTTGACCCGTCCCGGTCCGTCGATCAGCCCGGCCATGCGCTTGAACAGCGTGGACTTGCCGGCGGCGTTGGGACCGACCACGGCGACCACCTGGCCGCCGAGAAAGGTCGAGGTGGTCACGCTGGAAAGGATCTCCTGCTGGCCGTAACGGGCGCCCAGGTTCTCCAGTTGAAGCTTCACCATGAGTTTTTCTTCCCGTTGAGGATCAGAGAGATGAAGAACGGCACGCCGATCAACGAAGTGACCACGCCGATGGGGAATATCGCGCCTGGAATCAGGGTCTTGCTGAGCACCGAACTGGCCGACAGGATCAGTGCGCCGGTGATCAGTGAAGCCGGCAGGAAGAACCGCTGATCCTCGCCGATCAGCATCCGCGCAATGTGCGGCCCGACCAGCCCGATAAAGCCGATGGTGCCGACAAAGGCCACGGGGAACGAGGCCAGCAGGCTGACCATGATCAGGGTCTGGAAGCGCAGGCGCTTGACGTTGATGCCGAAGCTGGCGGCCTTGTCATCCCCCAGGCGCAGGGCGGTCATGGCCCAGACGCGTTTGGCGAAGATCGGCAAGGTGATCAGGATCACCAGGCAGACCACCCCCAGTTTTGGCCAGGTCGCCTTGGTCAGGCTGCCCATGGTCCAGAACACCACCGCCGCGACCGCTTGCTCGGTGGCGAAGAACTGCACCAGCGCCAACAGGGCGTTGAAGGTGAAGACCAGGGCGATGCCCAGCAGCACGATGGTTTCGGCGGTGACACCGCGGCGCAGGCTCAGCAGGTGGATCAGCAGCGCACAGAGCATCGCCATGATGAAGGCGTTGAACGGCACCATGTATTGCACCGCAAACGGGAACAGCGCGACGCCAAACGCCAGGCCCATGGCCGCTCCGAAACTGGCGGCCGCGGAAATGCCCAGGGTGAAGGGACTGGCCAGCGGATTGTTGAGGATCGTCTGCATCTGCGCGCCGGCCAGGGACAACGCCGCCCCGACCGCCACGGCCATCAGGGCCACCGGCAAGCGGATCTCCCACATCACCACCCGCACTTGCGCCGGCGCGCTATCCGGTGACAACAGTGCCCCCAATACTTCGCCCAGGCTGTAGCTCGCCGGCCCCAACGCCAGGTCGAGCAGTACGCTGAGCACCAGCAGTGTCGTGAGCCCGGCGAGAATCAGCCGCTTGCGCAGCACCAGTTGGCGGTAGGTATCGCGCTGCAGGATCTGTGTTTCACCCAGGGAGCTCATGGCTTGGCCTCCGTGGACTTGAGGCTGACGAAGTAGCCCGGTTCGTAGGGAACCGGCAGGAAGCGTTCATGCAGTTCGCGAAACGACGCATCGGGATCGAGATCGGCAAACAGCGTCGGGTGGAACCATTTGGCCAACTGCTGGATGGCCACGAACTGATAGGGACTGTTGTAGAACTGGTGCCAGATGGCATGGAAGGCCTGGTCCTGCTGCGCCTTGATCCCGGCATAGGCCGGGCGTTGGGTGTACCAGGCCAGTTTCTGCCGGGCCTTTGAAAGATCCGCGCCAGGGCCCACGCCGACCCAGCGACCCCCCGGGGCAAAGGCTTCCCAGTTGGCGCTGGTGACGACCACCTGGTCCGGGTTGGCGACAATCACCTGTTCCGGATTCAGTTGTCCGAACGTGCTGGGGATGATGCTCCTGGCGATGTTGTTGCCACCGGCCATTTCGACGAAACGCCCGAAGTTCTCGTTGCCGAAACTCAGGCAGCAATCCTCGGTGTAGCCGCCGATGCGCTCGATAAACACATTCGGGCGCGCGGGCTGGCGTGCCTCGATCACATCGGTGACCCGGCGGATCTGCCGATTGCTAAAGTCGATAAAGGCCTCGGCGCGCTCTTCCTTGCCAAACAGCTTGCCGAACAGGCGCATGGTCGGTTCGGTGTTTTTCATCGGGTTGTTGCGAAAGTCGACATACACCACCGGAATGCCCAGCGCGTCGAGTTTCTCGATATACCGGGCGTCCTCGGTGGCGTGCTGCGCCTCGCTATTGAGGATGATCACGTCCGGTTGCAGGGCGATCGCCTGTTCGATGTCGAAGGTGCCGCTTTCGAAGCCGCCGAAGGTCGGAATCTTGGCGATGGCGGGGAATTTGCGCAGGTAGGCGCCGTAGGTGTCCGGGTCGGACTGGATCAGGTCCTTGCGCCAGCTCACGATGCGCTCGAGGGGATTCTGGGTATCCAGCGCGGCTACCAGGTACAACTGGCGGCCTTCGCCGAGAATCACCCGCCTGACGGGGATATGGACCTTGACCTTGCGTCCCTGCAGGTCGGTCACCGTGACCCGGGCCGGGTCCTGCTCGGTCGCGACGGCATTACGCGGTGCCAGTGCGGACCATAGCGTCATGCCCAGCAGGCCGGCCAGGAGCAGGGCGGTGAGCGCGTGGCCGCGTCGTTGAACGGATGCCATGATTGATGCCTTTGTTGAGGTCAGCCCAGGCAACGGCCCAGGCCGCTGCCCGAGGCTGAACGTTTCAGAAATCGACGGTGGCCGACAGTTGCAGGGTGCGTGGCGAGCCTTGGGAGAACGCCCCGTAGGACGCGACGCCGGACCAGTACTCACGATCGAAGACGTTCTGCACCGTGGCCCGGAACGTGGTCGGACGCTCGGCGATCCGGGTGCTGTAGCGTGCGCCCACGTCGAAGCGGGTCCACGGATCGAGTTTCTGGGTGTTGGCCTGGTCCACGTACTGGCTGCTGGTGTAGATCGCGCCGCTGGTCAGGGTCAGGCCTTCAATCCAGGGCGTGTCCCATTCGGCCCAGAGATTGGCCTGCACATCGGGCACCCCCACCGGTGTGTTGCCGCGATTGGCGACCACGCTGGTCTTGGTCATCTCGGCATCGAGGAAGGTGACGCCACCGAGCAGGCGGGTGCCCTCGGCGATCTCGCCGAACACGTTCAGCTCTACGCCACGGTTGCGCTGTTCGCCCTGCACCGAGAACACCCCCGAGGCCAGTTCGCCGCTGGGTTTCTTGATCTGGAACAGGCTGAGGGTCGAGGTGAAGGTGCCGTAGTCGACCTTGATCCCGACTTCCTGCTGGCGAGAGATGTAGGGCGCAAAGATCTCACCCGAGTTCGAGGCCGTGGCCGGGGCGATGTCGCCTTTGCTCAGGCCCTCGATGTAGTTGTAGTAGAGCGACACATGCTCCCAGGGCTTGACCACCACGCCGAACAAGGGCGTGGTTTTGCTTTTGTCATAGGATGAGGTGACGGTGCCGGCCGTGTTGTAGTTGTTGGAGTGGATGTTCTGTTCGCGCAGACCGAAGGTGACCTGCAAGCGCTCGTCCATCATCGACAGGGTGTCGGCCAGGGCCGCGCCGGACAGTTCCGTCGCGGACACTTTCAGCACATCCGGCGTCGCGATGAGGGGCTTCGGGCGGTCGATCGGGTGGTAGAGGTTCGACAGCACCGGCGCGCCGGTGATGATCCCCCGCGACAGCTCGTCCTGGTAATGGGTCACTTGAAACGTGGCACTGTGGCTGATAGGGCCGGTGTCGAAGCGCAGGCGGGCGCCGGCATCCACGGTGTAGCGTTCGACTTCGAATTTGTAATAACCGGGGGTTGAAGTGGTGTCCCCGGCGTCGTTGAGAATGGTCGGCGTCTGGTCGGACAGGCGCGCCACGTCCGACTTGCCGCCGCCGGCATGGGCGAACACCGTGAGGGCGTCGTTCATATCGTATTCGGCACCGAGCAAGGCGGCCTTGTCGCGGGTTGTCGTCCAACTCCAGTCCTGGGTGACGTTGATACGACCGTCGGCGGCGGAGGGAACCTTCACGCCGGACTTGATCAGGAAGGGCCGCGAGGGCGCATCGAACTCTTCTTGCTGGCTGATCAGGTCCAGGGTCGTGCGCAGGCGTTCGCCCCGGTAATCCAGGGAGATAGCGCCGATGTCCACGTCCCGCGACTGCTTGTCGATGGCGGTGTCGCCTTGCTGGGTGCTGCCGTTGATGCGGATGCCGAACTGGCGCTCCTCGCCAAAGCGCCGGCTGATGTCGACATGCCCGCCGACCTGGGTGTTCATGGCGTAGCTGGCGGTGAAGCGGGTCAGGTCTTCGTCGAGGGAGCGCTTGGGCACCACGTTGATCACCCCGCCGACCCCGCTGTTGGGCGACATGCCGTAGAGCAGGGCGCCCGGTCCCTTGATCACCTCGACGCGTTCGGCGTACTCGGTGAACACCCGGTAGTTGGGGGCCACGCCGTACACGCCGTCGAAGGCCAGTTCGCCCAGGTTGCCTTCGCCGACCGGGAAGCCGCGAATGAAGAACGAGTCGACCACGCCGCCGGTCTGGCCGGTGGAGCGTACCGAGGAGTCGCGCTCCAGCACGTCGGCCACGGTGACGGCCTGTTGATCCTTGATCAGGGTCGAGGTGTAGTTGCTGACGCTGAACGGCACGTCCATCACATCCTTGTTGCCCATCAGCCCGAGTCGTCCGCCACGGGCCACCTGGCCGCCGGCGTACACCGACGGCAGTTCGTCCGGGCGCGCCTGGGTGGCGTTGATGGTGGTTTCGGCCAGGGTCAGGCCGCCGGTGCTGTCGGTCGGGCGTGGTGCCAGGCTGTAGCTGCCATCAGTGCGTGAAACGATCTCCAGGCCGCTGCCGGCCAGCAGCCGGCTCATGGCTTCCTGGGTCGAATAGGACCCCGAAAGCCCGGGACTGGCCAGCCCCTCGGTCAGCGACGGCTGGAACGACAGCGCAATGCCGGACTCCGCGGCAAACCGCGACAAGGTCGCCCCCAGCGGTCCGGGCGCAATGTTGAAGCTGCGCACAGCGGTCGAGTCCAGCTGCGCCGGGGCGGCTGCCATGGCGATGGGAGTCGCGACGCTGGTCAGGGCAAGGCTGAGGAGTGCGCTGCGGACAGCCAGTTTCAAGGAGCGGTCCGGACGCGGAGATCGTGCAGCGAGCATAGAGTGGTGACCCTTTCGGTAAGGTAAAGAACTGCTTTCCTCCCTAGCCAGCCGAGATCGAAAAAAGTATCACTCGCGTTTGGATATTTTTTACTCGGGGCTTTTCAATACGCTTCAGGCGGGGGAGAGCGTCACCCAGTAACCGTTCAAATGCCGGGTGGCGGTAATCGGGTAGGTTTGCACCAGCATGCCGAGGGTGCGTTGGCTGTCGCTGATGGGGAAGGCACCGGAGATGCGCAGGTCGGCAATCGCCGGATCGCAGCGCACGAAGCCTTTTCGATAGCGCGCCAACTCGGCGACGAAGTCGGCCAGGCGCAGGTTATCGGCCATCAGCATGCCTTGGGTCCAGGCACTGGCGGAGCTGTCCGCCGGGACCACCTGGCCAAAGGCCCTCGACGAAAAATCGGTTCGTTGCCCGGCATTGACGATCAATGGGGCAACGCTGCTGTCCTGGGGCAGTTCGACCCTGACGGCGCCTTCCAATACCGAAAGCCGGGTATGGCCGGGTAATTCACGAACGGTAAAGCGCGTACCCAGTGCCTGTATCCGTCCCTGGAGGGTGCTGACCAGAAACGGTCGGGCCTGGGGTGACACATCCGGTGCGGTCTGCACCAGGATTTCGCCTTCGCGCAGTTTGACCAGGCGCTGCCTGGCGTCGAACAGGACATCGATGGCGCTGTCGGTGTTCAGGGTGATCCGCGAGCCATCGGCCAGGGTCAATTCACGGCGTTGACCCACGGCGCTGCGGTAGTCGGCGGTCCATTGCTGCGACTCCAGCAGGTTCAAGCCGCCCCAGCCGACGGGCAATACCGCCAGGATCGTCGCCAGTTTGGCCAGGGCGCCGCGCCTGCCGGGATTGCTGGGGCGATCCAGGGCCGACAGCGCCAGCGAGCGCGGCAGCCCGCCGAGCTTGCTTTGCAGGCTCTGCGCCCGGGCCCAGGCGCGATGGCGCTCGGGGCTGCTGCCGCTCCAGCGTTCCAGTTCGGCGCGTTGGGCGGCGCTGAAGTCGCTTTCGCCCAGGCGCATCAGCCACTCGGCGGCCTCTTCCAGGGCCTGGGGATCGATCGGCGCGTCACTGCGACGGATCGGCATTCAGTCCACCAGCATTAGGCAACGCACGAAGGCCTGCTTCATGTAGCGCTTGACGGTAATCAGCGAGACCCCCAGTTGCCCGGCGATGTCCTCGTATTTCAGGCCGCCGATCTGCGACAGCAGGAAGCAGCGCTTGACCAGGGGCGGGAGGGCATCGAGCATGGCGTCGATTTCGTGCAGGGTTTCCAGCACCATCAGGCGCAGTTCGGGCGCGGGCACTTCGGGGGCCGGCAGCAGCGCCAGGGCGTCGAGGTAGGCGCGCTCGAGCGCCTTGCGCTGATACCAGTTGACGAGAATGCCCTTGGCCACGCAACTGAGGTAGGCCCTGGGCTGCTCGATCACCGCCACCTTGGAGGCGAGGATGCGGGTGAAGGTGTCCTGCGCCAGGTCGGCGGCATCCATGGCGTTACCCAACTTCTTGCGCAGCGTGGCGTACAGCCAGCCGTGATGCCCGCTGTACAGGGCTTCGATCATGCGCAGATGATTGGTGTGGGTCGCGGGAAGGGTAGCGCTCATGGTTGAGTGATTGTTTTGCGATTGAGAAGTGTTCGCAATTCTAGTTTGCTGTGTACCTTCAACGCAAGGGGTAGTTGCCGGGCTCAGCCTTGGGGCATGCGCAATAACGCCTCGATCAGTGTGTCGATTTCGCTTTCGGTGTTGTAGGCATGCACCGAAGCACGGCTGACTTCCTGCAAGCCTCGTTGCTGCATATCCAGCAGGGTCGAGCGGACCGTCGAAGTGCTGACATTGATCCGTTTGGCCTGTCCCGCCAGCCACTGCTGCACCTGCGCGGCACTGCTGCCTTGGCGGGTAAAGGTGACGATACCGGATTTGACCGCTCCCAGGTCCTGGGGCGTGATGCCGGGGACCTCGCCCAGTCGCCCGCGCAGATAGCCCGCCAACTGCTGGATACGCTGCCACATCGGCTCCATACCCTGGGCTAGCGTGTAATCTGCCGCCGCCCCAAGACCCAGCTTCGCCGCCACATTGCACTCCCAGTTTTCAAAGCGTCGGGCATCGGCGCGAATTTCGAAGCTTTGCGGGGTCAACAGCGACGCGGCGTGCAGGTCGAGAAAGGCCGGCTCCAGATTCTGGCACAGGCCTTTTTCGACGTAGAGAAAGCCCATGCCCCGAGGCCCGCGCAGGTATTTGCGGCTGGTCGCCGCGAGCAGGTGGCAACCGATCTTCTGCACGTCGATCGGCATCTGCCCGACAGCCTGGCAGGCGTCGAGCAGAAACAGTACGCCCGCGGCCCGGGCCAGGGCGCCAATCTGTTCGATCGGCTGGACCGGGCCGCCGTTGGTGGCGATTGCCGGCAGCGACACCAGGGCCACGCGCTTATCGCCGAGCATGTCCTGCAGGGCCGTCAGTGAGACCTGGCCCTGTTCATCGTTGGGGATGATGCGGATTTCGATACCACGGCGCTGCTGCAGTTGCAGGTAGGGAATATAGTTGCCGGCGTATTCGGTGGTCGAGGTCAGCACCACGTCCCCGGGGCCCAGCGGCAGCGAATAGAAGGCCATGTCCCAGGCGCGGGTGGCGTTCTCGATCACCGCGATTTCGTCCGGTTGGGCATTGATCAGTCGGCCGATGGATGCGTAGACATTTTCCAATTCGACCGTCCGCTCAGCCGCCGCCTCATAGCCGCCCAGGCGCGTCTCGAGTTCGAGGTGCCCGGTGACGGCCTGGATCACCGGCGCCGGCATCAGCGCGGCCCCGGCGTTGTTGAAGTGAATCAGCCGTTCGACAGCCGCGGTATCGGCACGCAGTTGCTCAATGTTCAAAAAGACTCCTCCTTGTTCAGTCGCCACGGGTGGGCTGGCCCGCCGGCATGACCATTGGCCGGTAACGCAGGGCGACAATGGGCACCAAGGCTACCGCGTAGACTAGGCAGACGAACAGATAGGTATATTGCAAGCCATAGACCTGGCTCAGCAAACCACCGGCCGAGATCCCGGCAATCGAGGCAAATTGCGCGGTACTTTGCGCAATCCCCAGCACATGGCCCTGCCGGGAGCTGTCGGCGGTTTTCGAGATCAGCGCCATGAGCACCGGTGTCGTCGCCCCCAGCAGCACGCCCCAGATGAAGTAGGCGACGACAAACACCGCGGGGGTCCGCGTGAGGCCGGCGACGGCGGTCAGGCCGATACAGCCGATGACCACGAAGGTGATGCGCTGCAGGGTGTCCTGTTGGGTGCGGTGTTCGAAGTAGCGCGACCAGTGCGTCGCCGACAGGATGAAGCCCAGGGCCAGCAACCCGTAGCACAGGCCGACCACCGAATTGCTGACCTCGAACACCGAGCTGACATACAGCGAAAACGAGGTCTGCGGCAGCATCCGCGCCAGCAGCAGGATGCCCATGACGCCGAGCAACGAAAGCAGCGGCGTACCTTGCCAGAGACCCTGGGCGCTATGGGTTGCCGTGGTGCTTTCTGCTGCGGGGGCTTTCTTCACCGGCGGCACATTCGGCAGGGTTACGGCTGCCACCACGGTGCAGACGGCGCAGAGGGCCGAGGCACTGATATTGATCCAGAAGAAGGTGGCGTGGTCGAGAATCAACCCGCCGACCACGGCGCCGAGCAACGAGCCGACGTTGGTCGATATCTGCAGGATGGCGAACAGCCGTGCCCGCCGCGCAGGTGCCTCGATACTGACCCCGTAGGCCTGGGCCGGGGCAATGTACCCGGCGAAGGCGCCTTGCAGGAAGCGCAATACCAGGATCACCCAGATATCGCTGAAGAGTGCCAGCCCAAGCTGGGTCAAGGACAAACCGGCCAAGGCGCGGATCATCATCAACTTGTGGCCGTAGCGGTCGCCGATACGACCCCAGAAGGCGCTGGTCAGCATAATGCCGAGCATCGGGCCGACATAGACCGCGATGCTGGCGAAGCTGAACACCGATTCCGATGCGGTCAGCCCACGCAGGTGGACGGGCCAGAAGGGCCCGCTCATTTCCATCGCCCCCATGGAGATCAATTGGATGGCGAACAGAAGATAGATCAGGATTCTTACGGACGAACCCTGGAGAGCACCTGCATGGGACATGAATCAACCTCTGTGGTTAAACGGCGTTAAGCGGATTGGTCAGGGTGTGCTGCACTCGATAGTTGCTGTACTGCATCAAGTGCATGCGCAGCAACGACCGGGTTGGCCAGGGATCCTCAATGAACGCCTTGCGCTCGACTTCCCACAGCGCCGGCGCCACCCGCTCGCGCACGGCCGCGAAGGCCCGTTCGGTTTCTTCGCGCAGCACCTGCCACAGCCGTGTGTTGCCCAGGGCGTATTCCTGGGTCAGCCACAGGGCCATTTCGTGCAGGTGGGTCAGGAACGCCGCACTCAGCACGAACATGCGCACCGGTTCGATATCGTCGACGAAAACCGTCGGCAGGATGCCCGGTTGGACATGGGGTTGCAGGGTGTAGCCGCGTTCCTCCAGCAGTGGAGCATAGGTCCTGCCGTCGCCGAAATCGCGGATCAGCAGGCTACTGGCTTTGCCGTCGGGAGAGAACAGCACCATGCTGT
This sequence comes from Pseudomonas batumici, assembly GCF_000820515.1. Classification (GTDB taxonomy): domain Bacteria; phylum Pseudomonadota; class Gammaproteobacteria; order Pseudomonadales; family Pseudomonadaceae; genus Aquipseudomonas; species Aquipseudomonas batumici. Next base: position 50,218 of record NZ_JXDG01000035.1, read on the forward strand.
TCTGTTGATGGGCCTCGAGTCCGATGCCGTACAACAGATAGATCGCCACCACCGGTTGAGTGACCACCTTGGCGTACTGGCGGAACCAGGTTTCGACATGGACGGCGCTCGCTCGTACACCGTCACGCTCGATCAGGTCGGTGAACAGCGGCCGGCCATTTCCGGGCAAGCGGGTGAACAGCGAAGCCACGGTGATCGGCAGGCACCCGTCGTTGCGCTCGAAGGCTTGTCGGCTGGCGCGATAGACCACCGACAGGTGCCGCCCCGGTGCATCGTCCTGGGTGATCGCGTTTTTGTAACGCACGCCGATTTCTTCGGGAAAGATTTCCAGGCCCCGGTCGAAGCCGTTTTCGGCCTCCAGGATCCGGGTGATCACCGTGCTGATGCGCGGCCCCATGTGAATCGACTTGGCCTGCAGGCTGCGCATCTCGCTGGTCATCCACAGGGCGATGGGTAATTTGATCAGCGGTGCGCTGTCGTTCAGCACCGGCATCATCGTCCGATAGGACATGGTCGGCAGCGTCTGGATATCGGGGCCATCGGTGATCAGGATGCCTGCTTCGATTTCCGCGGCGAAGGTCTTGAGCACGTAGGCTTGCAAGTGCCAGGCATGGATGGGCAGCGGCAACCAGTCGAGCTCGTTCAAGCCCTTGGCCTGGAGCGAGGCCTTCCATTGCTCCCATTGCGCCGGGAAGTTGCTGGCAAACCAGGCGTGATAGCTGGTCACATGGGGCATGCTTTCGCTTTTCGCCATGTCGGCGCGCAACGCAGCGATGCGCAGCGGTACCTGGGCGTTGAACTCGGGGGACAGTTGCGCGACTTCGGCATCGGTCAGGCCCGGGCGGGATTTCCAGGTCGGGTAATACGGATGGCCTTCCAGCGAGCCCCACTGGTCCAGCAGGATGGCCGCGTCCTTGGTGCTGGCGTGCTGGCGAAGGTAGTCGGTGAAGCTGTCGAGCCCGTGGCTGCGGGTGGCCTCGGCCAGTCGCGCGTTCCACTGCTGGTGGTACTGACGGGCATGGGCATCGTTGGTCAGGCTGTTTTCCATGTCCGCCTTGAGCCCCTCGACACCGTCGTCCGAGGGTTCGAAATCGAAGCTGTCACGCAGCACGTCCAGCAGGTCCTGGTGGGTGTGGATCGGCTGGCGAACGCCTTCCTCGGTCAGCAACACCACGTCACCGTCGTTGACCAGGGTATCGGCCGGCCCCAGGGCAATATCGGAGAAAAACAGATGGGCGCGGGCGTCTTTCAGGGGAAACGTCGCCTGGGTGCCTTCGGCGGAAAAATTCAGCGCCGAGCGGTCGAGAATGTTCTCGGCAAACAAGCAACGAATCAGTCGTCGCAAGGCATTTTTACGGGAGTAGGCGATCAGTGTCTTGAGGTCATCCATAGCTGCTATGTGCTCGTCGAAAGGTAAGGAGGAGGGGCTCAGGCCGTGCGCGGCCAGTGGCGCGGGAAGTAGTCCAGTGCCGAATCCCGTAGCCCTTGCATGTAGGAAACGCTCCAGTTGAGGACCTCCTCGATGTAAGGCACTTTCAGGTCGAAGCGCTTGGCCATTTCCACCAGCAGCACCAGGCCGTAGGCCACGTCCTCGTTGAAGGCGCGGCTTTCCCGTTCGATCACGTAGCCGGCGCGGTTGTCCGCCGGCACCATGGGCGCGAGGATGTCGTTGTAGGCCTGGTTGGAGCGCAGGATGGACAACATGCTGCTCGGGTCGCGGATCTGATCGCCGTAGGCCTCGACGATTTCCTGTTTCAAGGACTTCACCGAAGACAGGTCGACGCCCAGCCGCTGGCTGATCACCGCGCACAGGTCCTGGCTTTCCTGGTCCATGCGCTCGAGGAAGTACGCGCCCAGCTCGGGGCACTCGGTCCACCAGCACAGGGGGCGTGGGAAGATTTTCCGGTGCCATTGGCCATAAGGGCCGATCAGCCCGTAGATCACCGAGCTATGCATGATCGGATTGCCCGGTGTCAGGGTGATTTCCAGGTAGTTGTCGAGCATCGTCACGCAGGGGCCGTACAGCCGGGTCAGCAGTTGCTGCAGGTGCTGGCGCGAGGCGGCGGATTCCCGGGCGTGGGTGGCCACGTAGAGCTGGCTTTTGCCGCCGCCCATTTTGACCGACAGCCCGGGCTTGAGGTCGAACGCGGTGTGCGGGACATCCTTCATCCCCCAGATCACCAGGTTCGGCCGGTCGGCCAGGGTGGATTCCGCCAGCCAGTCGAAACCGCAGAACCCGGGAATGGCACCGATGTACACCGGTTTTTCGGTACTCAGGTGCGGCGCGATGGCCTGCAGGGTTTGCGCGCGGACGTGGGCCGGCACGGTGATGATGACGAGGTCGGCGTCCTCGACGGCGAGCCGGGCATCGCCGGTCACGCAATCCAGCCGGGCATTCAGCGTCGAGCCATCCGGCAACAGCGCCTGCATCGACCCCTGGCGGGCGTGTTGTTCGACCACCTCGGGGTTGTGGGTGAGCAGCGAGACCTGGACATCGGGCAGTTGCTTGAACAGGATGGCGTTGAGGTGCCCGGTCCTGCCACCGCCACAAATGGCGACTTTCAGCGGTTTCATCGAAAGGTGTTCCTGTGTCGAAGACGGATCATGCAACGCTCAGTTGCAGCGGCGTGGAGGCGGATTCCAGCCATTGGGTCTTGCCCAGCCAGGTATCCAGCTGGACGGCCACGCTCGGGTCGAGCAGGTCGCGTTCGGCCAGCCATTTTTCGTCGAACACGGTGTGCAGGTACTTTTCCCCGCCGTCGGCAATCGGTACCACGACGTTGCCGCTGAGCACCCCTTTATGGATCAGCTCCAGCGCCTTGAAGATCGCGCCACCGGTTGATCCCCCCACCAGCAACGCCATGTTCCTGGCGATGTAGCGTGCGGTTTCGAAGGCTTGGGCGTCGGTGACCTGGACGCCCAGGTCGATGCAGCTGTAGTCGAGCACCAGGCCCACGGTATCGCCGGCGGGGGTGCCGGTACCGGATTGGTAATACGGATAACCGGGGTGGCCGAAGACGATGGAACCGGCGGGCTCGACGCCAACCGTCACCGTGCTGGAGTTGTGCGATTTCAGTCCACGGGCGATACCGGTCATCGACCCGCCAGTGCCGACGCAACCCACGTAGGCCCCGACCTTGCCCCCGGCCTGGGCAATGGTTTCCCGGACGAAATCGCTGTAACCGCCGGCGTTGGCGGCATTGTCGGACTGGTTCATGAACACCGCGCCGGGAATCTGTTCGGCCAGTTCCGCCGCCAAGCGCTGGCGTTCGACCACCGCGACCTCATCCTCCCGGTAAGTGCCCGAGACATAGCGCACGTCCGCGCCCAGTGCCTTCATCACGGCAATCTTGTCCTGGGCGGCGTGGTGGTCGACCACGGCAATGAACTGCAAACCGAATTCGACAGCCGCCATGGCCAGGCCGATGCCGGTATTGCCCGAGGACGATTCGACCACCACGCCGCCGGGCTTCAGGCGCCCGGACTTGAGGGCGGCGAGCACCATGTTGCGGGCCATTCGGTCCTTGATACTACCGCCGGGGTTATTCTTCTCGATCTTGAGCAACAACCTGGCGTTCGTATCCGGAACAGCAAGGGCCAACATCGGCGTATTACCAATAAGGTCCGAGACTTTATTCAATATCATTTGAAGTGCTCCTTTCAGTAGTCAGGTGAAAACGCGTAGTGACCGTCCGTACAACAACTCGCCATCAGTCGCCGGGGCAGGGGATGGCGATGGAATTCGTTCTCCAACAAGTCCATCTGGTAGCCGGCGGTATTGGCATAGATCAATAAATCGCCGGCTTGAGGCGTTGTATTGAAATGGATCAAACGGTGGGTGATGACATCGTCTTCCAGGCAACTATGGCCGGCGATATAAGCTTGTATGGGTTTAGGCGCTGATACTGGCTGGGTGATCAGGATCGGATCGACAAGGTATTCCGATGAGAACCATGTTTCGCAGGCACTGAAACTACTGCCTTCGACAAACAGAACAGTCTTGTCGTTGGCCAGTTGTTTGATTCGGGTTATACGAAACACTGAGATCGCCGCTTGGTCGACCAGGCTTCGGCCGGGCTCCAGCGCCAACGTAATGTTCTGGTTTTTCAAGTAGTCAGCAATGGAACAGCCGGCCGAATGTTCGGCCTGGAGAAACAGTGTCAGCCACTGGCAGGCCGTTAGATGACTGCCATAAGGATAAAAAGAGTTGGGCACTCTCTGGTTGTGATAATGACTGGGCTGATTGGCGTTCTGTAAGAACTGGGCATAGGCCTGGGGGTCGATATAGCGTATTGGCAAGCCGCCGCCGATGTCGATGATCCCTGGGGTCAAGGCCATTTCCCGAGCCGCGTCGACGAATCCGCCGAGCTCGCGAAAGGCCTGTACCCGGGTTTCGACGTCATACCCGCCAAGATGAAAATGGAACCCTTCGAAGTGGATGATTTCGCTGAGTTCGGTCAGGCGTTGCAAGCAGGACAGCAGCTCGTCCGCGCCCATTCCAAAGCGGCTCGATGGGCAGCTCCTTGGCCTGTAGCGCAGTAGAACCCGGGCTTTGACGGGGGCCGACAGAGACTCGACCACGCTCTTCAGATGATCGAACTCCTCCTGGGAGTCGACGCAAATCAGCGCACCCTCGCGCACCAGCGCCCGGTGGAAGGCTGCGGTTTTGGCCGGCCCCGTGGCACACAGTCGCTCCGGCGGCGTACCGGCACGCAGCGCCGACTCCAGTTCGTAGAGGCTGGAAACATCGGTACCGATACCCGAGCCGGCGGCGGCGCCGAGCAGACTTTGCGACTTGTTGGCCTTGGCGCCATAGAAGATCGCATGGCGCACGCCAAATTGATTCAACACGGATTGGAAGGCGGCTACGTTGGCTTGAAATGCATGTGGCCATACCAGGTTCAAGGGCGAACCGTGTTGCGTCACCAGATCGATAAGTGTGTCCGGGGTATTGTGGAGAAAATCTGAAATAACCGGGTCAAGCAGTGGCGTCAGGAGTTCGGGGGTATGAACTTCAATTCGCTCTTTGAGTCGTGGCGCCATTGAAACAGGCATAGTTAACCTCTGGCATCGAAAACGTCGCCATTCATATTTCGACAACTAAATGTTGCCGACAAAAGTGATACTGCCTCTCGTCAGGTGCGAGAATTCAAACCGGTGGCGGAGGGGGCCAAACAGTATCGGATGACAAGGGAATGACACGGACGACAGTCATAGAGTGACAAAACAATTGCATGACAACCTCATTCCATGTGGTTTATGCGGGAATGGCGTCTAGCCATTAATTAATGACCCGCCGCACAGTTTCTAAAGTGCTAGCAGCTGACATCTAAAGGGCATCACTGCATAACACGTCTCGGAACATTTCCTGGATGTACGAGGAAACCTACGAACTGGTGAGAACGATATTGCTAATGTGAATGATTATCAAGTAGGATTTTCAAATATTTTGCGTAGGCCCCCCAGCGCCGGTGCGCCAAGCACGTTTTATTCGCGCCCTCATCACAAGCCATTGCAGGCCAAGGAGAGATTCAATGACAACTGATCGTCTCAGCACCACCGCCACGCTTCCCATCAGCTACCTGTTTGTTCCGGGCAATCGTCCCGAGCGTTTTGCCAAGGCCGTCGACGCCCGGCCCGACGCGATCATCCTGGACCTGGAGGACGCCGTTCACCCCGACAGCAAAGCGGCTTCCCGGGCGGCGATCTGGGTCTGGCAGGAGAAAACCCCGTTCACGGGCTGCCAGCGTTACATCCGGTTGAACGACGTCAACAGCCGCTTTTTCGCCCAGGACATGACGTGGCTCGGCGACATGCGCTACCCGGAGCGTTGCGCCGGCATTTTCCTGCCCAAGGCCGAGTGCCCCGAGACCTTGTCCCGGGTGGTCGAGCGGTTGCGGGCCTGGAATCCCGACTTGCAGATTGTCGCGATCATCGAGACCGCCAAGGGCCTGCAGCAGGTCGAAGCCATTGCCGGGATCCCAGGGGTGACGCGCCTGGCGTTCGGTTCACTGGATTTCTCCCAGGACATCGATTGCCGCCAGATACCGGAAGCCTTTCTCTTTGCCCGCAATCGCATCGTCCTGGCTTCGCGCGCGGCCTGTCTACCGGCACCGATCGACGGGGTGACGCCCGCGCTCAGCGACATGGCGGTGGTGGCGCGCGAGTCGCACGACGCACGGGCCCTGGGGTTTGGCGCCAAGCTGTGCATTCATCCCGCGCAATTGGACACCGTGCAGCGGGCCTTCCTGCCCGATGCCTGCTGAACCGACCGTCAACTCAGGAGATGCGCCATGGAAAACCGCCAGCCTTGTTTCGCCGAAGCGGCTACGCAGCAAGGGTACGACATCGTGTTGCGGCCTTTGGATGATGTGCGGCAGTCGGAACAGGTCGACCCCGGCAATGTGCAGCGGCTGCGTGAGTCGATCCTGCACACGGGCCAATGGCTCGAGCCGATCATTGTGGAGCGTTCGAAAGGGATCGTGATGGATGGCAATCACCGCCTCAACGCCGCGTTGCAACTGGGCTTGAAACGGGTGCCCTGCATTGAGCTCGATTACGCCGACCCGCGGGTGCGGGTGCGGCATTGGCAGACCGGGCAGGCGTTTGAAGTGACGCGGATTTTCACCACGATTGCGCGAGGGGAGATCTTTCCCTACAAGACCACCCGGCATGCCTTCGACCCGGCACTGCCGGTGGTCGCCATCCCTTTGGACAACCTGTATGGCTGAAGGCTGGCGCACATGCCAGGCCAAGGTGCTTCATGAGCACCTTGGACCGGCCTCAGGCTTTCTCGGACTCCGGCCATAATCCGACATGGATCAAGAGGGTGACGATGACCCCCAGCAGGATGCCGACCAGGCGATCGCGGATTTCGCTCAGGTTGGTCATCGGTGCGAAGTCCGCCAGCAGCGCCAGCGCGAAGGCGAACGCGATCTGGATACCGGCATAGCTGCTGCGTGGCGAGCCCGCGCTGACCCACGCGGCCAGGCCCAGCACGGGCAGGCTCATCAATAACAGGCCGACGATGCTCTCGATCTGCGGCACCACCCACACCATGCACAACAGCGCCAGGGCACTGCCGACCAGGCAGCCGAGGATGCGCAACAGGCCTTTGTGCAGGGTCTTTTCCAGGCTTGGCATGGCCGTGATCAGGCAGGTGAGCATGGCGGTGTGGATCCCGGGCCAGTCGACCGCGGTGTACAGCAGGTAGCACAACAGGGCGGCAAGCAGGGTCTTGAAGGCGAACTGCAGATAGGCCGGGTTTTCGAAGGCGTCGGCCACCAGCAGGGGCGGCTTGGGTGCCCGTGGGGTTTCGGCGGGGGGCGGTAGCGGCAACAGCAGGGTGTTGACCGCCACGGTCACCACCGTCGGATAGACAATCGCGACCCAGGCCCAGAGGCAGACACGGGTCAGGGCTTCGGGATTGTTATTGAGGTCCACCTGGCTCTGGATATAGATCGTCACCAGGGCCATCACGAAAAACAGCGGGCTCAGTCGACAGGTGCGCATGAAAAACACACTGACGAAAAACACCAGGCTGGCGGCGGCAATGCGCAGCAGGGGATAGTCGAAGGTGAATTTCAGCAGCAGGATCGCCACGCCCACGGCCAGCGTGGTGCTGACGATGAACAACATGCCCAGCATCCGGGTCAGGGCCAGGCTCGATTGGGTCACGAAGAACACCAGCACCAGGGAGATCGACAGCAGCGGCACCTGCAAGGTCATGGAGAGCAGGATGACGATCGTGCAACTGACCAGATGACGCACAAGCGCATTCATTCTGCCAGGGCGACTGCTCAGTTCCTCCTTGAGGATTTCCAGTGGCGACTGCCCCTGCGTGGCGTCCTTCATGGCGTCGTGGTCGACGATGCTTGCGCCGGGCCGCTACCGGTGTTGACGACGGCGACGGCCGATGCGCCGATGCGGAATGACGGCAGGTCCGGTCCATTGACGCGGATGCGCACCGGAAAGCGTTGCGACACCCTGACCCAGTTGATCGAGCGCGCGACCTTGGGCAAGCCGTTGACGTCCGTCCCGCCATCATCAGGAAGCACGCCGAAACCGATCGAGTCGACATTGCCCGCGAATGTCTGGCGCGTATCGCTCATCAGGTAGACCGTGGAGGGATCGCCCGGTCGGATGTTCTTCAGCTCGGTTTCGCGGAAATTGGCGACCACGTACCAATGCTGCGTGTCGATCAGGCTGAACACCGGCTGGCCCGCCGAGGCGAATTGACCAACCGTTGTCTTGAGGCCCACCACGCGCCCGTCGAACGAAGCACGCACGGTGCTGTACTCGACGTTCAGCGCTGCCCGGGCGATCTGTGCTTCGATCACCGCCCGATGGGCCACCAGGGCCTCGACGCCGCTGACCGCCGCAGTGGCCTGACGGGCTTGCAGTTGGCTCACGTTGAGTTGCGACAGCGCACTGCGTCGGGAGGTGCGTGACTGGTCGATGGCCTCCGCGGAGATGTAGCCATGGGACAGCAGGCTTTCCTGGCGCCTGAGGGTGTCGCCGCTTTGCTTGGCCAGCGCCTGCGCCCGCTCGATCTCGGCATGCGCCGCCTCGGCGTTCAGGCGCTGGGCGTTGACCTGCCGTTGGTTCAGGCCGATCTGCTGATCCAGCTCCACCAGCGCCGCCCTGGCCTCGTCCAGTGCCACCTGGTAGGGGCGCGGATCGATGCGCATCAGTACGTCGCCCTGGTGGACGGGCTGGTTTTCCCGCACGGGCAACTCGACGATGCGCCCGCTGACCTGCGGGGTGACATTGACGGTATCGGCATAGGCGTAGGCGTCGTCGGTGCGCGGTTGCGCATCCAGCCGGGCGATCACCCAGAGCAGCAGGCCCAGGACGGCGACGCAGAGGGCGCCTACCAGCAGTCGACGAGGATATTGAGCAGACGAGTGTGTGTTCATGGGAAAACGCCCGGGTTAGAAAAAGACCAGCCAGGTCAGCAGCGAAAAAAACAGGGCCAGCAGCGGGTAGCTCAGCACCAGCGGTTGCAGCCATGCGGTACGCTGTGTCCTGAGCAGCACAGCCCTGATCACAAAGGTCAGCAGGACGCCGCCGATCGTGCAAAACAGCCAATCCGGGAAATAGGCGCCGATCACGTTGATCGACGGGGGCTGCTTGCAGGCTGCCAGTGTCAGGCAGGCCAGGGTGCCAGCCAGTGTTTTTCCGGTACGGTAGAGACGTTCGCCCGGGGAGCGGGCGCCGGTGGGGCGGGTATTAATCAAGGTCGACGCTTCTGGTTGGATTGGCAAAACGGGGCGCGCCGCAAACGCTCGAGCCCGGAGCGAAGTGAACGAGTGTTCCGCAGTCTTTCGTTGCCGATATTCTAGAGAGCGCTTCAGGGGTGAACATGATCTGTTCGGCCATAAAATTGATAGGGAGTGCACTGTGATCGACCTTGGGTGTCTTTGGGTGGAGTCGATGCGCCAGTGAGTAATCAACAGCGTAGCATCAGTGGTGCGGTGATCATGTCCAGGGTCGGGCTTGAGCGTGGCCTGTCGATCGTGGACTTTCTCGCAGGCTCCAGGCTTGAGCCCGGCGACTTGGCCAATCCCACGGCAATCATTTCCTTCGAGCAGGAGTTTCGCCTGATCCGCAACCTGCTCGCGTACTGTGGCGGCGCCACCGGCCTGGGGCTGGAAGTGGGGTCGCGCTACCGCTTCACCTCATTGGCCGCGCTGGGATTCGCCCTGGTCAGCAGCCCCACGCTGCGCGATGCCTTTTCACTGATTCCGCACTATTCCGAGTTGAATGCCAGCCTGGTGCGCGTGGCGGTGGATGCCCGGGCAACGGACCTGCGGATCGAATGCGAGGAGAGCGGGATCCCGCTGGAGTTGCGCCCGTTCATCGTCGAGCGATGCTTTGCCGCCGGGTTGCGGATCGCCGGCGATCTGCTCGGACGTACGGCGATGCCCCAGGCCATTGCGTTCAGTTTTGCCGAACCTGCCGACGTGGCGCTTTATCAGCGACTCACCGGTGTGCGTCCGCAGTTCAATGCGCCGAAAAGCACCCTGGTCTTCAGCCAGGCCGACGCGGATGTATTGCTGGCCCTGGCCGATCCGCTGGCGCTGCATATCGCCCATGACCAGTGTCGACGAGGTTTGCAGGTCGGGCCGAAGACCGGCGAACTGACGGCGCGCGTGCGCGAGTTGCTGGCCGCACAGCCGGCCGCGATGCCCTCCATGGGACAGCTGGCCGACAGCCTGTGCCTGTCGGTGCGGACCTTGCGGCGTCGATTGCGGGAGGAGGGCACGGCCTATCTCGGCTTGTGCGACGAAGTGCGCGAAGCCATCGCCGAACGCTTGCTGACCGGCTCGCGCCTGCAGATCGAGCAGATCGCCGAGACCCTGGGGTATTCGGAGTCCGCCAGCTTTATCCATGCGTTCAAGCGCTGGACCGGGGAGTCTCCCCATGCCTTTCGGCGTGCCCGGCGCCCGGACTGATCCGGCAAAGATCCGGGTGAGGGGCGACTTCCTGTCAGCCTGGTCAAGCTTGTGGATCGAAGGCCGTCATACCCGCCTGCGCCTGTTTGCTGCGCAGGGCTATTGCGCCGGGTACCCAGGCATGGGGAAAGAGGTAGAAGCGGTTCTCCTCCACGCCCTTCAGGGTGATTTCGGCGATTTCGCGTGCGGACATCTTGCCGGCTTCCACGGCTCGTCTCACACGCTCTTCGTACTGCCGCTTCATCTCGCTGTCGGCGGCAGTATCAGCGAATTCCGCCGGCCGGTTGCGCTCGGACTCGATGATGCCGGTCGGGAAGAAGGCCGGAGAGAGCACGCTGACGCCGACCATGCTGTTGGCCATCTTCAGGTCGTTGGCCAGGCTCTCTGAAAGCGCCACCACCGCCGCTTTCGTGGCGTTGTAAATGCCACTGCCGGCCGAATACATCCAGCCAGCCGCCGAGGCGATATTGACGATGTGCCCCTCGCCCTGTTCGAGCATGATTGGCGTGAAGGCTTTCACGCCCCAAGCGACGCCATAAAGATTGACGTTGGTGACCCACTGCCAGTCGGCGACGGTGTTTTCCCAGATCGGCGCGGTGACGCCCACGCCGGCGTTATTGAACAGCAGATGCACACCGCCGAAACGTTGCACGGCCAGTTTCGCCAGTGCGGCGACCTGCTCGAATCTGGACACGTCCACCTGCAGGGTGGCGATGTCTGTGCCGGGGTGTTCCTGCTGGATCAAGGTGCGGGTGGTCTCCAGGTTGGCGGCTTCGACATCGGCCAGTACCAGCTTCATCCGACGTCGCGCACAAGCCATCGCCAGTTCTCGGCCCAGGCCGGCGCCGGCTCCGGTGATCACGCTGACCTTAGCGTTCAAGTCTTTCATCTGTCGCCTCCTGATGAGCGGTGTCGATACGCTGTTTCAGCGCTTCGTTCATACGTTGATAGAGTCGTTTCGATTGGCTCAGGCGTTGCCAGAGCGCCGGCAGCAAGAGGCCGGAAAAACGTTCTCCATGGATGAAGCGGGTGGACCCATCGGCGTTCTCCATCAGCTGGAAGAAGTGTTCGCCGGCCACCGTGAAAGGGTTGCCGCCCCGCCAGGCGAAGCGGCGTGGCGCTTCGTCGCTGCTGATGCGGGCCTGGAAGGATGCCTTGCGTTCCTTGCCCAGCTTGACCGCGAAGCGCACCTGCCCACCCGGGCGGTGATCGATCTGCTGGATCTCCAGCATGGGGTTCCACTGTCCGTAGCGCTCGAAGTCGACGAGGCAGTTCCACACGGTACTGGGTGGTGCGTCGATCTCGATTTCGGTCCTGATCTGCCGCGAGAAGAGACTGTCACGGCGGGTACCCAGGGCCTTGTACGCCTGCTTCTCGCGTTGCCGGTTGAGTAACCTGGCCTTCAGGTCCGGTTCGCTGAAACCCACCAGGCCGTACAGTCGCGGCGAACAGTAGAGCATCTCCACCGAAAAGCCGTGCGGGTCGTTGAGGTAGACGCACTGCACCAGCCCCGCCTGGCCCACCGGTGTGCAGTTGGGTACGAAGCCAGACACCAGCGCCCGTTCGAACTGTGCGGTGAATCCGTCCTGGCTGTCGAAACCGACGGCCAGGTTCATGATGCCGATGTCGCTCAGTCGGTAACGGGGCGGCCAGGGCTTGGGGGCCGCCGGTTGGCGGATGTCCAGCCACATGTCGCCTTTGATCAGGCAGGCGCTGGCGATGCCAGGGTTATCCTGCTCGACAAGCGGGGCGCCACGCTCAAATCCCAAGCCTTCGACAAAGGCCGCCACGCTGCGGGCGCAATCGGCGACAACCAGGCCCAGGCCCGTCAGCTTGCACGGGTAGGGCAACCCTTGCAGGGAGCGGTCTTCGATCAGCTCGATGAGAATCCCGTCCGGATCCCGGATGAAACGGCGATTGGCGAGCCGCTGGGGTTCCAGGGAGACGCCGAGAGACCGCGCGAGGGTTTCGAAGCGCTCCAGCGAATCGACCCGCGCCAGGATGCGCCGATAACCGACGCGCTCGTCGTCCTCAGGGCAGAGGGGGGCCGAGACCGGCGACTCGAATTCGAACAGTTCCAACTGAAAGAACGCCCGGTCGTCGATCAACCAACTGACTCGCGAGGCGGCTCCCGCAAGGCCTTGTATCCGCTCGGCCTGCTTGCCACGGAAGGACAACGTGCCGAAGACATGCTTGAGGCCGAACAGCTTCTGGTAGAAACGCAGGGACGCGCGGGTGTCGCGCACGCACAGCGCGATCTGGCAGATAGTGGTGGTCATGGTCGTTCGCTCAGAAGAGTTTGCCGATCAGCGCGGTCGGCAGCAGTTGCAGCAGGGGCCGCAGCAGCAGCCAGGGATAACCGGGAATCACTGCTCGCTTGCGACGTTGCACAATGGCATCGGTGATCCGTTTGCCACCTTCCTCCAGTGACAGCAGGAAGGGCCTGTGCTTGAGCTTGTTGTTCATCGGCGTGTCGATATAACCCGGGTAGATGACCGTCACGGCCAGGCTCTTGCCCTTGCCTTGTGTTTCGGCACGCAGGGCCTCCATGTACACGCTGACGGCAGCCTTGCTCGCGCTGTAGGCCGCGCTGCCGGGCAGGCCGCGCCAGCTGGCGATCGAACTCATCGCCACAATCTGCCCATGGCCCTGGTGCTTGAACAGGGTGATTGCCGCGTCGATGGTGGCGCAGGCACCGATGACATTCACTTCGAACATTTGGCGGGAATTGGCGAAATCGATGCGCCCTATGCGTCCGTCGTGACCCAGCCCGGCATTGGCCACAACGATATCGAGCTTGCCCAGTTCGGCGCTGGCGGCAGTCAGCGTCTCGCGTATCTGCCCGGTATCACTGACATCCAGCGGATAGACCAGCACCCGCACGCCGTGCTGCGCCTCCAGCTCGGACTTGATGAGGTGCAAGACGTCGAGTTGACGGGCAGCCAGCGCCAGGTCATAGCCACGCTTGGCGAATTCACCCGCCACTTGGCGCCCCAGGCCGGAAGATGCGCCGGTGATGAAGACCGATTTGCTCATGAACGCTGCCTCATTATTGTTTTTCTCCAGGCGCATTAAGCCAAGCCGGTCCCTTCGAGGCGATGTTCGAACGTGTCAGATGATTGATAATTACAGCCAAAAGAACATTAAATAGCCCTTTCTGAGAAGCGTGAGCCGCCATGAGTCTTTCCATGTTTCCCCGTGCCAGCCAGGCACCGCTGTGCTTCTGCATTGCGCAGATGGAGGCGTGGGGATATTCGTTGCATGAGGTGCTGGCGGGGAGCGGCCTGGGCGTCGACAGTTTTGCACTGCCTGAGTCAGTGCCCGACAGCCGCCAGGAACAGACGGTCTACGAGAATATCCTGCGTCTTTATGATGGAGGCACGGCGGCCGGCCTGGACCTTGGTCGGCTGACCAACGTGAATAGCGTGGGGGTGCTGGGCGGACTGCTGGCAAACGCGATTGATCTTGGCCATGCCGGCTATCTGTCGCGGCGTTTCCATCCCCTGACCAATCCCTGGATCGTGCCCGAACTGATCGATAGCCTCGCCACCGGTCAGTCGGTCGTCCGCTACCGCCAGGTCGGCGGATTGCCCGCGCTGTACCGGTTTCTCATCGACCGCGACATCCTTGGCACGCGCCAGCTACTGCGTGACCTCTTCGGTGGGGGGGCAGGAGGGTATGTGTGTGCGGTGGCATTCGGTTATCCCGAGCCCGAAGATGCCGGGCGCTATCCGGTCGAGTTCGATTGCCCCGTGAGCTTCGGTCATGACCACACCTATGTCACCTACGACAATGAACGGGGCCACCTGCGCAATGCACGGAGAAACCCGCACGCTTACCACCTGTATCTACGGCTGTGTCGCGAAGCCCAGGCGGAGCGTGCAACGTTGTCCTGGCAAAGCCGAGTGAGCAGCCTCCTGGCGTGCATCGACTTCTATCCGAACACCGCGGCCATGGCCAAGAAGCTCAACTGCTCGGAGCGCAGTCTGCGGCGGCACCTGGGTGAGGAGGGGGTGCAATATTCCGAGTTGGTGGACAAGATACGTTTCGAGCGGGCGATCTACCTGCTGCATCACTCCGAGGACTCCATCAAGACCATCAGCTTCAAGCTCTTCTACAGCGAGCCGCCGGCGTTCGTTCGGGCGTTTTCACGCTGGAGCGGGATGACGCCGGGGGAGTTCAGGTCTGGAAGGTGAGGCGTTAAAGCACGGCAAGTCGAGCACCCAGGGCGTCAAGAAACACCTTCGTCTTGCTCGGTGTGAAGCGTCGGGAGGGCAGCAGGGCGTAGATCGGTGCGCTTGCGCTGTGCCAGTCACGCAGTATATGAACCAGGCGGCCGGCGGCAAGGTCGTCTGCAACGTCGACACTGGATTTGAGCATGATCCCGTGGCCGGCAATCGCCCAGTCGCGCACGGCATCGCCACTATTGGCGTGGAGCCGCGCGCGCGGTTGGAACTCGATCACTTCGTTTCCCGGACCTTCCAGGCGCCAGGGCTGGGAGGGGTCGTCATAGCGTAGACAGCCATGACGCTCCAGGTCCTGTAAAGACCCGGGCTCCCCATGGCGTTCGAGATACGCAGGGGCGGCCACCAGAATTCGCCGGTTGTCCGCCAGCTTGCGCAGGATGGCGCTGCTGTCCCGAGGTTGACCAATACGCACCGCGACGTCGATCCGCTCATACGTCAGATCGACCAGTCGGTCGTCGAGCCGGAGTTCGATATCCAGCCGTGGATGGCGCTCGACCAGTTCAGCCACCAGCGGCACCAGGTGAATGCGCCCGAAAGAAATGGGCGAACTGACCCGTAGCCGGCCAAACGGCTCTTCAGCGCCCACCGCCATTCGTGATTCCGCCGCCTCCAACTCCTCCAGTATCCGATCGACATGGGCGCTCAGGGCCAGCCCCTCACTGGTCGCGGACAGCGTGCGGGTGGTCCGGTTGATCAGTCGCTGTCCCGCCCGGCGTTCCAGTGCCATGAGCCGTTTGCTGACCACGGCCAGCCCTACGCCCAAGTCGCGCGCGGCGGCTGACAGGCTGCCGCAGACCAGGATTCGTTGGAAGGTGCGAAGCTCGTTGAGGTCGTCCAGCATATTCTCAACCCTTGTTCGATAATCTATCTACCAGTAGCCATATTCTAATCCTCAAGGCAAGAGGCAACACTCTGCGCAACTGAACGGAAAACCTCTGTTCACCCCTATCCCGCGTTTGGAGTCTTGCCATGACCGCTTATTCAGCCCTGTTCACACCCACCCTTGTTGGTGAGCAATCCCTGCCTCACCGCGTCGTGATGGCGCCGATGACGCGCGCGCGCAGCACCCAACCGGGTGACATCCCCAATGCACTGAACGCCCGTTACTATGCGCAACGTGCCTCGGCGGCGCTGATCGTTTCGGAGGCGACGCAGATCTCACCGCAAGGCAAGGGGTACTCCTTTACCCCGGGGATTTATAGCCAGGAGCAGGTGGCGGGATGGCGACTGATCACCGATGCGGTGCATGCCGCGGGTGGACGCATCTTTCTTCAGCTTTGGCATGTCGGTCGGATCTCTCATCCTGACTTCCACAACGGGGAGCTGCCGGTCGCGCCTTCGGCGGTTCCATTCGAAGCCAAGATCTGGAAAGTGAATCCTGCGACCGGCCTGGGCGAGATGGTGGATTGCCCGACGCCGCGCGCACTGGGTAAAGAGGAGATCCACGGGATCGTCAACGACTTCCGCGTCGGTGCGCGCAACGCTATCGCGGCAGGTTTCGACGGCGTCGAGATCCATGGGGCGAACGGCTACCTGGTGGATCAGTTCCTGCGCACGACCGCGAACACCCGCACTGACGAATACGGCGGCTCGCGGGAAAATCGGCTGCGCTTCCTCAAGGAGGTGGTCAGTGCTGTCGTAGAGGAGGTGGGGGCAGAGCGCACGGCCATTCGGCTGGCCCCTTTCCTGACCGCACGCGGCATGGACTGCCCCGACATTCTGCCGACGATCCTCGACGCCACCGCGTTCCTGCAAACGCTGGGCATTGCCTACCTGCATCTGGTCGAGGCCGATTGGGATGATGCGCCGCAGTTCACGGAAGCGTTTCGGGCCGATGTCCGGGCGCGCTTCCAACGGCCCATCATCGTTGCCGGCAACTACGATCTGGACCGTGCCAACTGGGTGATTGGCAAGGGCTACGCCGACCTGGTCGCCTTCGGACGTCCTTTCGTGGCCAACCCTGACTTGCCAAGACGCCTGCTGGAACATCTCCCACTGGCCGAGTTTGCCGGCGACACGCTGTTCGGCGGTGATGAGCGCGGTTACTCGGATTATCCAGCGTGGCCAACGGCCGAAGCGACGAATGCTGTTCGCGCGTAACCGCTCCACCTACCTATCAGGACCCATAGCATGTTCACTTATCGTAATGCGTTTGCGCTCGTCACGGGCGCTTCCATGGGCCTTGGCGAAGCCTTTGCCGAAGCGCTCGCGGCACGCGGCGCCAACCTCGTTCTCGTCGCCCGTTCGCTGGATGCGTTGAATGCCCTGGCAAAACGACTGACCGAGCAGTACGGCGTCCAGGCCATCGTATTGGCGGTGGACCTGGCCGAACGTGATGCCGCGATGCGTATCAGCGAAGAATTGGAACGGCAACGGATTGCGGTGGACCTGCTGGTCAACAACGCCGGGTTCGGGCTCACCGGCGAGTTCCTGTCGAATCCGCTGGCCAGGGAGGAGGATCTGGTCCAGGTGAATATCCAGGCGCTGGTGGGACTCTCGCATCGGCTGGGTAGTGCGATGGCTGCCCGGAACAAGGGCGGCATTATCAACGTGGCCTCCAACGCTTCTTTCCAGCCCATTCCCTACATGGCGACATACGCGGCTAGCAAGGCATTCGTGCTGCATTTCAGCGAAGCGCTGGGCCATGAGCTTGCACCGCGTAACGTACAGGTGATGGCGACTTGCCCGGGCCCCACGTCTACCCGATTTTTCGCGGCAACCTCGGCCGATCAGCCGACGATCAAAATGGACGCGGCAGAAGTCGTCGTCCGCCGGACGCTGGAAGCCTTCGATCGTCAGGAAAAGGTGGTTTATCCGGGACGATCCAGCGTGCGCATCACCTCCTGGCTGCCCCGTTTCATTCCCCGTGCGCTTGCCGTTCGTGCCGCCGCGGCGGCGTCGCGTGGGATGGGGCTGCATTAACCTGGCTTATCCCTCGATCAAAAGGATATCGACCATGACGATTCAACATCTCGATCACTTCACGGTTCGCACAGCCAAAGTCGATGAGACGGCGGATTTCTTTCGCGACGCCATCGGGCTGGAGGAGGGCTGGCGTCCGGCGTTCCCGTTCCCGGGCCGCTGGCTCTACGCGGCAGGCCGTCCACTTGTTCATATTGCCAATCTGGAAAGCAGCGGCGCGGAGCTGGACCTCTATCTGGGAGCGCGTGCCGTGGGAGAGGGCGGCGGTGCACTCGATCACATCGCGTTCCGCTGCAGCGACCTGGAGAGTCACCGGCAACGCCTGCTCGACCTGGGCTTGCGATTCAGCGAGCGTGTGGTGCCTGATCTGTCGGAGCATCAGCTGTTCGTTGAGGATCCGAATGGTATAAAGGTGGAGCTGATTTTTGCGGATTCGCCGAAAGCGCGGTGATCTGAAGTGCCCGGTCTCGGGAAGTCGTGATGCATCCTTAAACCTCTGGAGCAGGATGCATGACAACGTGACTAAGGCCTGCGCTCAGCCAGCTCCTCCAGCAGATCGGCGGAAGGCACGAAGAACAGGCCACCGGTGACTGCCGTGCTGAAATCGAGCAAGCGATCATAGTTGCCTGCGGGCCTGCCGACGAACATGTTCTCGAGCATCTGCTCGATGGGGGCGGGCGAACGTGCATAGCCGATGAAGTAGGTCCCGAACTCGCCGGCGCCCGGTCGGCCGAAGGGCATGTTGTCGCGCAGGATCTTCACTTCCTCGCCGTCTTCGGTGATGGTCGTCAGGGAACTGTGCGACGAGCTCGGTTTGACCGATTCATCGAGTTCGATATCGGACAGTTTGGTGCGGCCGATGATGCGTTCCTGTGCCTCGACGGATAGCTCGTTCCACGCGGCCATGTTGTGCAGATACTTTTGTACCAGCACATAACTGCCGTTGGTGAACGCGGGGTCTTCATCCCCGACCATGGTGAAATCGACAGCCTCGTGGCCCACCGGGTTTTCGGTGCCATCGACAAAGCCGACCATGCTGCGCATGTCGAAATAACGAAAGCCCTGGACTTCATCGACGACCGTGATCGCATCGCCAAGACGCGAGAGCAGTTGCGTCGCCAATTCGAAACACAGGTCCATTTGATCGGCGCGGATATGCAGCAGGATATCGCCCGGTGTCGCCACCGCGCGCCGACCCTCCACACCCATTTCACGAAATCCGTGCAGCGAGGCCGGACGCGGGCCGCCGAACAGGCGGTCCCAGGCACCGGAAGCAAAACCGCAGACGCACGACAGGTTGCCGGAGGGCACGCGTTTGCCGACGGAGCGCGTCAGGGCGGCGATATCTTCGCACCAACCGCGTACTTTCTCGGCCGGCTCGCTGCCGGGCGCCAAGGTGGCAACGATGAAAATCGCGCTGCTGGTGATGGGGCTATAGACGGCTTGAGGGGCGGGCTTGCGCTGGGTCGATGGCGAAGGTGTTGTCATGGGGACTCCACACGCTGCGGGACACATTTGAAACACTGAAAATAGCAGATTGCGGCACTGCGGCTACAATCGAGTGCCAAGAGGGTACGCAGACGCAGTGGAGTATACCCGCCTCCTTATGGAAGAGAGTTTATGCAGACCGACAAGACTGAATCACTTCTTCACATAGCCCGCAGCATCGTTGCCAAAGTGCCGTATTGCATGGCAATTACCGTTACCGAAGCGGGCCATGCGAATGCTCGTATCGTTGAACCCTATTCATTGAGCGAACACTGGTCGGTGCGTTTCCTGACGGGGCGGCAGTGCCGCAAGGTACAGGAAATGCAACACACTGGGCGAATGACCCTGTCTTACCAATGTGATGAAGATCATGCGTACGTGACACTGCTTGGACAAGCAAAAGTGCTGGATCACGATCCGGCACTCAAGAGCACGATGTGGCGGAAGAATTCAGACGTGTGGTTCCCTGGTGGACCCTTTGACCCGGACGTGGTGGTGATCGAATTGCTGGTCGAACAGATTGAGTTGTGGTGTCTAAAACTCGGCGTGGCCCCACCTCCGCTCGGCCTGCAAGCTGCAATCCTGAAACGCGATGGCGCCGAATGGATTACGTTGGTGGGCTGAACACAGAGACCGTTCGCCAAGTTGGACACAAGCCTCCTCCCAGGGGGCGAAAGGGGACGGGCCGAAAGGGGACACCCATTAGCCGGTCTCGGGAAGTCGTGATGCATCCTGGAACCTCTGGATCAGGATGCGTGACAACGTGGCTAGTTTATGAGGTCGTTGCTGTTCGGAGTACGAAGAGGTTGCCAAACTCCAGCAACCTTTTTCGCCTTTTAAAAAATATGGATCAGACGACTATTCTAAAACGCCGTAATTCTATCGCCGCTACAGGCCCAAGAATTAACGTGAATAGAAACCTCTGTCCATAATTTGTTAATTTCTGACGGGAGAGTTGAAATGCTTTTTGCTATTTCGCGAAATTGTCCGTTTTTGATCGTCGAGCTCAAGTATTCAGCAACGATTCTAGCCGTTTTGTCGGGCATTTTGTCAAGAACAATACATCCCGGACTGCAATTGCCCCCTGCCCATGTTAGGCAGCTCTGTTGTTTGGGGGTGAACCCTGCTCTGTGTTGGGACCAATAGGCACCTTTTGCATCGGAGCTTACGAAATTTGTACAACTTTTCCCTATTTTAAGTGGTATGTAGGGCCAATAGTCTTGGGTTTGTAAGCTTTCAATTTCTCGCAGGTAGTCTGATTGGTTTATTTCTTGCTTAGTGGATTTTTTTATGAGGTCTGAAGGGATTAGGTTTTCTACCGAGTAGCAGTTAAGTATTACCGGGAAAGAGTGAGGCTTAGGGGAATCCGTATGTAGCTGCATGATTGGTGCAGCGGTGTTTGTGCCGAGGGTTGCATTTTCATACTCTAAATCACCATCAACTATACATAGGCTCAAGCGGTTCTGAGTGGAGTTGATCTCGAATTGTCTCGGCGTCTGGCTACCTCCCCCTGAAATAAAGTGCGCATTGTGCCTCAAATTCTGTAGGTTCGTTGAATTATGATTTTTAATTTTTGCTATATGCTGAAACAGCTCGCAGTCAGTGATGTTTTCTGCGAGCAATACTGTCGGCTCAAGGAAGTCTCCATTTGCGAAATTATCAATCGAAATCTCGATAATGGTTTTACCTTGTTCTACTGAGGTTCTTATTGTGTTTGGCGTTGAAATAACGTTGACGTAGGTCGTCATTGACTCAAAAATTGTTTTCTTGAATCTCTGGAGTGACTTTATTTTTCTTATGGTGAGTTTTGTCGCTTCGCTGATTCCTGGTAATGCCTCAATTTTTTCTAGATGGGCAGGTTTGCAGTAAATTAAATGCTTTCCCAGTCGACGTGCTCTGAATAGTTCATCGATGCAAATGCTAAAGTTAGCCGGAAGCACTTGATGCTCAATCAGAGAGATGACGGTTTCGTCAATGCGAAAGAACATCACATAGCCTCGCTATCAAAGAAGCCGATAGGCCAGTCGGAAAGATAGCCATCCTTGTCAAAAGTTGACTCCCTGACAATTGTCGAGTCATCGAGACCTCCTTGGTCGAAAAGATAAACTCCAACATCTTCAGTCGACAGTGTGCCTTCTTCGATTGATTTGCCTAATTGATTTATAATGACTTCGCTATGTGTTTCTATAGCTATTTTGAAATTCGACTCTGGATACTCTTTAATCAAGGATGCAAAAAGGTCAGCTAGCTTCGCTTGCATCTTTGGATGAAGATGGAGTTCTGGCTGCTCAATTGCAAAGAATCTAGTGTAGCTCCCGTAGTTTTTCTTCCTGGTCATTGTCCAAAGTTGAGCAATAATTGGAAGAACTTGAGAGTAGCCAAAGCCCGTGTCTGCGAGGTTGACTTTTTCTTTCCCCCCTCGTTCGCTCAATACGATCGAAACGTGGCCCTCTGATAATTTGGCCCGGACCTCAAAACCCATGGTTTTGCCCGTCCATTTTGCAAAGCTTTCAGATTCTTCCACTGAAAGGTTTTTCAAAAACATTGCAAGATTGTTTCCTTGTGGATCAATCTCATCTACCGCGAGCCCTTGAATTCTATAATAGCGCTCAGCTGAGGCGCGCAGGGGAGTTACATATTGGATCGCGTGACAAGTGCGCGACAAGAATTCTGCGATTCCTTCAAATATTTCACAGAAATGCTTTGCTATCAGTAATGCAGTTATTTTCTGGACATCTTGTGAGTCTGCTGTCCAGCTGGATATTTTGTATTTCCAATGAGTGCCGAAGTCCAAAACTTTAAGCTGCTCAAGCACTACGCTTGGGCTGGCCGGATAGAGTCGGGCAGCAGTAGTTCCGATATTTTCGTCTTGTTTATTTTTATGAGTGTGCTTCTTTATAACGTCTATGATGCTGTTATGAAGTTGCGTTCGGAGTTCTGGGCGGTTTGTCTCTATGATGTTAGGGAGAAGGTTGAAGCTTCTGAACAGTAGGTAGCTGCTTGTTGCTGAGGTATAGTCTTCGTTATTGATTGTGAAGTTGGTGACTTTTAGTTTTTCATTTATCGCGAGTGTTATGTCGTTTTCGAAAACCCGAATGCTATATTCAGTTGATAGTGGGCTATTCAGGCCCAATTTTTCAGGGCGTATTGAGATTCCCAGTTCGACATGAGTATTCCCTTCCGCGATTCTGTGGCGGAATCTACTCTGTCGTGACAACGTCCTGTTGCTTATGCTTAATTCGAATCCAAATTCAATGGCTCGCTTTTCGGCGTAACGTGATAGTGCTTCATCAAAAGACCCGAAATCGACAAGCGGGCCATACCACAGTATCTCGGACAGAGTCTTAACTTGAGCACTTTGTTTTAATAGAGGAAGTGTTCTAATGAAAGAGCTTTTTCCAGAGCTGTTCTGGCCGAGAAATACATTAATTTTTTTAAACTGTATTTTCCCCGTGTCGCTCAAACTTCTGAGGTTTTTGATTCTTAGACTTTCCATGTGCACTTCCGAGTGGCTGGCTTATACGGATTCCAAATCCTATATTTAATGATGTCGAAATGCCATAGTTTTGCATTTTTTTTGAGGAGGAGACCGATATCAGCTGGGAACGATCAAGCCTTGGTCGTTGAGCTTGAGATGCCAGAAAATCGGCTCGCGGATCGCGTCGAATGGGATTTAGAGAATTTTTCGTACAAACCCTAGTCACCTTTGCTAGTGGCTTATGCTCATCGCGATGTACCGTCGAAGATCATGCGTTGTCAGCGGGCATGATCTTCAGCGGAGCGGGAAGCATCGCTTCCCGTTCAACTACTGAGCCCTGTCAGCCGCCGGCGTTGATGGGCTGTTCATCCAGCACCGAGTCCATTTTCAGCTGTGCCAGCTCAATCAGGTGCACCACACCCATCGCCACCTTGCGGTTCGAACCGGTTTGGTTATCGGCGTGCTCATAGGCCGTGGCCGCGGCGGATTGCAGAATCGAGTAGACGTTGACCAGGGCGTCTTCCTGACTCCTGGGTTCACTCAAATGATCACGCAGCACGGTGACAGGGGTTGATTTCGAACCTGCTTCCGGACCAAGGTTGTAGTGAGACAAAGCCCGGTCGGCGATACGTGGGTCGATGGTTTCAGCGTTGGGTGTTGCCGGTGGATTAGGGGTGACCTTGAACATGGCGAAACTCCTTGGTAAATGGAGTCGCCAGACATCGCTGCTAAACAATTGGGTGGCGACTGTACGCGGGTTAGCAGACCGGTTACCAAGGGACCCGGCGCACTCGAAAGTGCCCCACGCACAGCCACCATAAAGAACAGCAGACGCAAAAAAAAGCGCCGCTTGAACGGGAGGCGGCACTTGCGTGCCTCGGTAAAAACGAGCTGCTAAACCCGGCCACTGAATTGGCAGTGACAGGACGAAGCCTAGCCGCGAGATCCCGCGCAAACAAGCGGTCAGGATTTTCTAGGAAATTTCAGTCAAGGGAAAGAGAGTTCTCTTGCTGGCCAATAGCGGATTGCGGGACTGCGGCTACAATCGAGTGCCAAGAGGATACGCAGACACAGTGGAGAAAATCCTGGCGTAGCCGATACACTGCTGTCCTGATTGCACGAGTGCGTTTTCGATGACCCTCACCGATGCTGTCCTGATCCTGCTGCTGGCCGCCCGTATCCATGGCACGGACGATGCCGTGCGGGCGTCGGCGAAAAGCTGCGTGAAGAAACTGCCGCGTGGCAAACGCGAGTTGATCTACAACGTGATCAACAGCCACAGCCCCATGGACCTGGTGGCGTTGATGGCCGAGAACCTGCAGCTGGACGACTAGGCATCCTGGTCGCCGCCGGGCTAATCCTCGAAGCCGACCTGCTCGTGAATCCCGTCCACCTTCAACTCCAGTCGATAAGCCACGGCGATGAACAGCGCCTGGCACAGGCACAGGCTCGCACTCAACGACCGAAAGGCGAACGAGCTGCCCTCATTCACCAGCAGCACCGTACTGGCCCGCTTGGCCAGCGGCGAGAGGGTGCTGTCGGTGATGGTCAGGGTTTTCGCCTGGTGCAATTGCGCGATGCGCAGGCAGTGCTGGGTTTCCTTGGCGTACGGCGAAAAGCTGATGGCGATCACCAGGTCGTTGGCGCGCACGCTGCGCATCTGTTCGCGATAGCTGCCGCCCAGGCCCGAGACCAGGTGAATGCGCTTGTTGGTGTGCTGCAGGTTGTAGACCAGGTAATCGGCCACCGCGAATGAGCGGCGTACCCCCACCACATAGATGTTCTCGGCGTTCACCACCAGGTCCACGGCGGCGTCGAGCGCCTGGTCGTCGAGTTCCAGGCCCAGGCGCTCGATACCGGACAGCGTGGCATTGATGCACTCGCGTGCCAGGTCGCCGGCGCTGGCCTTCTGCGACTTGTTTTCGATCAGGCTGCGAATGCGCTGCTGGTAGTTCTGCGCCGGCGTGGTCTTGTGGGTATACGCCTGGCGAAACAACGCCTGCATTTCACTGAAACCGCTGAAACCGAAGCGCTGGGAAAAACGCACGATGGCCGAAGGGTGCACCTCGCATTCCCGGGCGATATCGCTGATCCGGTCGACCATGATCCGGTCGCTCTGCTGGCTCATATAGCTGGCGATGCGCTTGAGCTGGCGCGGCAGGCTTTCGTATTCCTCGGTGATCAGCTGCAGCAGGCGCTCGGCATTGATCGGAGGGCTGGCGATATCGCCCTCGGGTGCACATTCGGGCGTAGCCGGCTGATCGGTGCGGGACATGGAAAATCCTCTGATGGGTGCTTGTGGCTGGGTGGCGGTAGTCTACAGGGGCGCCGCCAATAAAATCTTGAGTGCGCAGTCAAGTGGGGCGATGCTGAAACGATCCACTTCGACAGTCTTCGTCACGCTCAAGTGTAATGGAAAATATATTCCATATAAAAAATAATAGAAAATATATTGAATGTCGCCGCGAGACGTTCTAGTCTGGCCCCACACCAAGAGCGTTCGTGCTGGTACCGCGGCGAACGCAGGCTGATAAAAATAACAGGAGCCAGCATGGGCCAGACTCGTTTTGCCAGTGGGCGTCAATTGGATCTGATCTGCCTCGGGCGCCTTGGCGTCGACCTCTATGCGCAGCAAGTCGGGGCGCGGCTGGAGGATGTCTCGAGCTTTGCCAAATACCTCGGCGGATCCTCCGCCAACATCGCCTTCGGCACGGCCCGCCTGGGGGTGAAATCGGCGATGTTGAGCCGGGTCGGCGACGACCACATGGGCCGCTTCCTGGTCGAATCCCTGGCCCGCGAAGGCTGCGACACCCAAGGTATCAAGGTCGATCCGGAACGTCTCACCGCCATGGTGCTCCTCGGTCTCAAGGACCGCGAAACCTTTCCGTTGGTGTTCTACCGCGAGAACTGCGCCGACATGGCCCTGCGCGCCGAAGATATCCGCGAGGACTTCATCGCCTCCAGCAAGGCCCTGCTGATCACCGGCACCCATTTCTCCACCGCCAGTGTCTACAAGGCCAGTCTCCAGGCCCTGGACCATGCGGAAAAACACAACGTCCGGCGCGTGCTCGACATCGACTACCGCCCGGTGCTCTGGGGCCTGGCCGGCAAGGCCGACGGCGAAACCCGCTTTGTCGCCGACCAGCAGGTCAGCCAGCATGTGCAATCCATCCTCCCGCGCTTTGACCTGATCGTGGGGACTGAAGAAGAGTTCCTGATCGCCGGCGGCAGCGAAGACTTGCTCACCGCGCTGCGGACCGTGCGTGGGCTGACCACCGCGACCCTGGTGGTCAAGCTCGGTGCGCAAGGCTGCACGGTGATTCACGGGGCGATTCCGGCGCGGCTCGAAGACGGCGCCATTTACCCGGGCGTACGGGTCGAAGTGCTCAACGTGCTGGGGGCCGGCGATGCCTTCATGTCGGGTTTCCTCTGCGGGTGGCTTGAGGAGGCCAACGATGAGCGTTGCTGCCAGTTGGCCAATGCCTGTGGCGGCCTGGTGGTGTCACGCCATGCCTGCGCCCCGGCGATGCCGACCCGCGCCGAACTGGACTACCTGTTCAACAGCCCGGTGCCGATTACCCGGCCCGACCAGGACATGACCCTGCAACGCCTGCATCAGGTCAGCGTGCCGCGCAAAGCCTGGAAGCCGCTGTTCATCTTCGCCTTCGACCATCGCGGGCAGTTGGTGGAACTGGCGCACAAGGGCGGTCGTGAGCTCAACAGCATCGGTGAACTCAAGCTGCTGTTCATCCAGGCCGTGGAGCGGGTCGAGGCCGATCTGCGCAAACAGGGCATCGAGGCGGATGTCGGGCTGCTGGCCGACCAGCGCTTTGGCCAGGATTCGTTGAACGCCGCCACCGGCCGTGGCTGGTGGGTCGCGCGTCCGGTGGAAATCCAGGGCTCCCGACCGCTGGCCTTCGAGCAGGGCCGCTCCATCGGCAGCAACCTGATTGCCTGGCCGCAGGAGCAGATCATCAAGTGCCTGGTGCAATTCCACCCGGATGACGAGCCTTTGCTGCGCCTGGAACAGGAAGCGCAGATCAAGGCCCTGTATCAGGCGTCGCAGGTCAGCGGCCATGAGTTGCTGCTGGAAATCATCCCGCCCAAGGATCACCCGTCGGCACATCCCGATGTGCTGTATCGCGCCCTCAAGCGCCTCTACAACCTGGATATCTACCCGGCCTGGTGGAAGATCGAAGCGCAAAGCGCCGCCGAGTGGGAGCAACTCGACGCCCTGATTCAAGAGCGCGATCCCTATTGCCGAGGGGTGGTGCTGTTGGGCCTGAACGCGCCGGCTGCGACTCTGGCACAAGGTTTCCAGCAGGCCAGCCAGAGCCGAACCTGTCGTGGCTTTGCCGTCGGCCGGACGATTTTCCAGGAGCCCAGCCGGGCCTGGATGGCCGGTGAGATCGATGACGAAGCGTTGATCCGGCAGGTGCAGGCGACGTTCACCGGGCTGATCGACGCGTGGCGTGCGGCCCGGGCCTGACATCTATCGGTAGTTGCAATGGGATCAAGTGTGGGAGCCGGCTTGCTGGCGATGGCGTCGGTGAGTGCAGTGCAAGGCTCAAGGGCTTCATCGCTGGCAAGCCAGCTCCCACAGAAAAGCTGACCGCAGCGGTCTCAGGTTTATTTGAAAACAATAAAAGGTGCAGCCATGCCCGCTATCCGAATTGGCATCAACCCGATCTCCTGGAGTAACGACGACCTGCCTTCCCTCGGCGGCGAAACGCCGCTGAGCACCGCCTTGAGCGAAGGCAAGGCCATCGGCTACGAAGGTTTCGAGCTCAACGGCAAGTTTCCCAAGGACGCCAAAGGGGTCGGCGATGTGTTGCGGCCCTACGACCTGGCGCTGGTCTCCGGCTGGTATTCCAGCCGCCTGGCCCGGCGTTCGGTGGCGGAGGAAATCGACGCCATCGCCAGCCATGTCGAGTTGCTGGCGCAGAACGGCGCCAAGGTGCTGGTCTACGGTGAAGTCGCCGATTCCATTCAAGGCCAGCGGATCGCGTTGGTGGAGCGGCCGCGTTTTCATAGCGAACAGGCCTGGCAGGAATACGCCGACAAACTCACCGAACTGGCCCGCTTCACCCTGTCCCAGGGTGTACGCCTGGCCTATCACCACCATATGGGCGCCTACGTCGAATCGCCGGCCGACATCGATCAATTGATGGCGCTGACCGGCAGCGAAGTGGGGCTGCTGTTCGATTCGGGCCATTGCTACATGGGCGGCGGCGAACCGCTCGAGGTGCTGCGCAAACATATCGGGCGGATCTGCCACGTGCACTTCAAGGACGTGCGCAAACCGGTGGTGCAACTGGCGCGCAACAACCTCTGGAGCTTCCCGGACTGCATCGTCAACGGCACCTTCACCGTACCCGGCGACGGCGATATCGACTTTGCCGCGCTGCTGGATGTGTTGCTGGCCGCCGATTATCACGGTTGGCTGGTGGTCGAGGCCGAGCAGGACCCGGCTGTCGCGCCGAGTTATGTCTATGCCAAGAAGGGCTTCGACACCTTGCGTGCGCTGCTGAACCAGAGGACCGGACAATGAGCCTGCTGGTCAAGAGCAACGCCAAGGGTCGGACCCTGGTCGAGTTGGCGCCCGGCACCCTGGAGTATGTCGGTTTCGCCGCTTACCACCTGAGCCTCGGTGAAAACCTGCCGGTCAGCGCCGGTGACCAGGAGCTGTGTCTGGTGCTGCTCGGCGGTCGGGTCAGCGTCAAGGGCGAAGCACCGGGGCAGGGCGCCTTCGACTGGGACAATATCGGCGATCGCCAATCGGTGTTCGAGGACAAGTCACCCTATGCCGTCTACCTGCCGCCCGGCAGCCAGGCCCAGGTGGTAGCCCTGAGCGATGTGCAGATTGCGGTATGCGCCGCGCCCGGTTCGGCGACAGCGGGCCATGGCCCACGGCTGATCACCCCGCAAGGCATGAAGCGCAGCGTGCGCGGCAAGGGCGCCAACACCCGCTATGTCTGCGACATCCTGCCGGACACCGAGCCTGCGCACTCGCTGCTGGTGGTGGAGGTGCGCACACCGTCCGGGCATTCGTCGAGCTACCCGCCGCACAAGCACGACACCGACGACCTGCCGCACCAGAGCTTTCTCGAAGAGACCTATTACCACCAGGTCAACCCACCCCAGGGTTTCGTCTTTCAGCGTGTCTATACCGACGACCGTTCCATCGACCAGGCCATGGCCGTGGAAAACAACGACCTGGTGGTGGTGCCCAAGGGGTATCACCCGGTCAGTGTTCCTTACGGCTACGAGTCGTATTACCTGAACGTGATGGCCGGACCCAAGCGCGTCTGGCAATTCCATAACGACCCGCGGCACAGCTGGCTGCTGGATCTGTAGTGCCTGCGCGATTTCAACTTTCCGATGGAGAACAAGAATAATGAGTGAGGCTCCGGTTATAGGTCATTACCTCGATGGCCAGGTGCAGGACGCTGGCAGCGAGCGCTTCAGCAATGTCTTCAACCCGGCCACCGGCAGCGTCCAGGCGCGGGTCGGGCTGGCCAGCCAGCAGACCGTCGATGAAGCCGTCGCCAGTGCCCTGAAGGCCTTTCCGGCCTGGTCCGAGCAATCGTCCCTGCGTCGCTCGCGGGTGATGTTCAAGTTCAAGGAGCTGCTGGACAAGCATCAGGATGAACTGGCCGAAATCATCAGCCGGGAACACGGCAAGGTCTTTTCCGACGCCAGGGGTGAAGTCACTCGCGGTATCGAGATCGTCGAATACGCCTGCGGCGCGCCGAGCCTGCTGAAAACCGATTTCAGCGACAACATCGGTGGCGGCATCGACAACTGGAACCTGCGCCAGCCCCTGGGCGTCTGCGCCGGGGTCACGCCGTTCAACTTCCCGGTGATGGTGCCGCTGTGGATGATTCCGCTGGCGCTGGTCACCGGCAACTGCTTCATTCTCAAGCCATCCGAGCGCGATCCGTCGGCCAGCCTGTTGATGGCTCGCCTGCTGACCGAGGCCGGCCTGCCGGACGGCGTGTTCAACGTGGTGCAGGGCGATAAGGTGGCGGTCGATGCCTTGCTGCAACACCCGGACATCGAGGCGATTTCCTTTGTCGGTTCGACGCCGATTGCCGAATACATCCACCAGCAGGCCACGGCGCGCGGCAAGCGGGTCCAGGCCCTGGGCGGGGCGAAGAACCACATGATCGTCATGCCCGACGCCGATCTGGACCAGGCCGCCGATGCCTTGATCGGCGCCGCCTACGGCTCGGCCGGCGAGCGCTGCATGGCGATCTCGATCGCCGTGGCGGTGGGCGATGTCGGCGACCGGCTGATCGAGCGGCTGCTGCCGCGCATCGATCAACTGAAAGTCGGTAACGGCCTGCAGCGCGACAGCGACATGGGGCCGCTGGTGACCGCCGAGCACAAGGCCAGGGTCGAAGGCTTTATCAGCGAAGGCGTGGCCCAGGGCGCCCGGCTGATTGTCGACGGTCGTGGCTTCAAGGTGCCGGGTGCGGAAAACGGTTTCTTCGTCGGTGCCACGCTGTTCGACAACGTCACCACCGAGATGAGCATCTACCAGCAGGAAATCTTCGGCCCGGTGCTGGGCATCGTGCGCGCTCCGGACTTTGCCAGTGCCGTGGCGCTGATCAACGCCCACGAGTTCGGCAATGGCGTGTCCTGTTTCACCAGCGACGGCGGGATCGCCCGGGCCTTTGCCCGCAGCATCAAGGTCGGCATGGTCGGCATCAACGTGCCGATCCCGGTGCCCATGGCCTGGCACTCGTTCGGCGGCTGGAAGCGCTCGCTGTTCGGCGATCACCATGCCTACGGCGAGGAAGGCCTGCGGTTCTACAGCCGTTACAAGAGCGTGATGCAGCGCTGGCCGGACAGCATTGCCAAAGGCCCTGAATTCAGCATGCCCACCGCCAAATAGGCGATCTTCAACTTTGTCTGTGGAGAACAAGAATAATGAGCCAGCCCCTGCGTTTCGCCCTGAACCGTATGGTCGCCCCACGTTTGTCGCTGCCGCAATTCATCGAGCTGGCGGTGGCCCTGAAGGCCGATGCCATCGAGATCCGCAACGATCTCATGGGCGTCGAGATCGAAGACGGCACACCCGCTGTGCAGGTCCGCGAGCTGTGCGCGGCACGCGGGATCAAGGTGCTGTCGATCAACGCCTTGTACCCGTTTGATGTCTGGAACGCCGAGCGCCGTGCGCAGACCCTGGCACTGGCGGCCTATGCCCGTGATTGTGGAGCGCAGGGCCTGGTGATGTGCCCGTTCAACGATCGCGACGATCCGCGCTCGGAAGCGCAACGCAACGCCGGGTTGCGCACGGCCTTGAGCGAGCTGGCGCCGATTCTGCGCGAGTACGGGATTCTCGGCTTCATCGAGCCGCTGGGCTTCGAAGAGTGCGCGCTGCGGCGCAAGCGCACGGCGGTGGAGGCGATCAAGGCGATCGGCGGCCTGGATGTGTTCCGCCTGGTGCACGACACCTTTCACCATCACCTGGCCGGCGAACAGGAGTTCTTCCCTGAGCTGACGGGCCTGGTGCACATCTCGGGGGTCGAGGACGCAAAAGCGCCGCTGGCGACCATTCGCGACGGTCACCGGGTGCTGGTGGGCGAGGCCGACATCCTCGGCAACGCGGCGCAGATCGAGACCTTGCTCGGCAGCGGCTACACCGGCTACCTGTCGTTCGAACCCTTTGCCGAAAGCGTGCATGGGCGGACGGACATCCAGCAGGCGCTGGGCGCGAGCATGGCGCATCTCGAACAGGCATTGGCGGTGCAAGCATGAGCACGACACGACTGACCATGGCCCAGGCGCTGGTGAAGTTCCTCGACAACCAGTACGTCGAGGTCGATGGGGTGCAAAGCAAGTTCGTCGCCGGGGTCTTCACCATCTTTGGCCATGGCAATGTGCTGGGCCTGGGCCAGGCGCTGGAGCAGGACAGCGGCGACCTGGTGGTCCACCAGGGGCGCAACGAGCAGGGCATGGCCCACGCGGCCATCGGCTTTGCCAAGCAGCACCTGCGTCGGCGGATCTATGCCTGCACCTCGTCGGTCGGCCCCGGCGCGGCGAATATGCTGACCGCCGCCGCGACGGCGACTGCCAACCGGATTCCCTTGCTGCTGCTGCCCGGCGACGTCTATGCCAGTCGCCAACCGGACCCGGTGCTGCAACAGATCGAGCAGTTCCACGACCTGAGCATCAGCACCAACGATGCCTTCAAGGCGGTGAGCAAATACTGGGACCGCATCAACCGTCCCGAACAGTTGATGAGCGCGGCGATCCATGCCATGCGTGTACTCACTGATCCTGCGGAAACCGGCGCGGTGACCCTGGCCTTGCCACAGGACGTCCAGGCCGAGGCCTACGATTACCCCGATTACTTCCTGCAGAAACGCGTGCACCGCATCGACCGCCGCCCGGCGACCGAGGCCATGCTCGGCGACGCCGTGGCACTGCTCAAGGGCAAGCGCAAACCGCTGATCATCTGTGGCGGCGGGGTCCGCTACTCCGGGGCGAACGCGGCGTTGCAGGCCTTTGCCGAACGTTTCGAGATTCCCTTCGCCGAGACCCAGGCCGGCAAGAGCGCGGTGGTGTCCAGCCATCCGCTGAACGTCGGCGGCATCGGCGAAACCGGCTGCCTGGCGGCCAACCTGCTGGCCAAGGAAGCCGACCTGATCATCGGCATCGGCACCCGCTACTCGGACTTCACCACCGCGTCGAAATGGCTGTTCCAGCATCCCGAGGTGCAGTTCCTCAACCTCAATATCAGCCCTTGCGATGCCCTGAAGCTCGATGGCGTGCAGTTGCTGGCCGATGCCCGCTCAGGCTTGCAGGCGTTGGGCGAAGCACTGGGCGAGTACCGCGCCGGCTGGGGCGAGCAAACGCGCCTGGCCAAGGCGCAGTTGGACGAGGAGGTCGACCGGGTTTATCAGGTCGAGTACCAGGCCAAGGATTTCGTCCCGGAAATCAATGACCACATGGACCCGGCGGTGCTGCGCGAATTCATCGAACTGACCGGCTCCTGCCTGACCCAGAGCCGGGTGCTCGGCGTGTTGAATGAAAACCTTGCCGAGGACGCGGTGATCGTCGCCGCCGCCGGCAGCCTGCCCGGCGACCTGCAACGCAGCTGGCGCAGCAAGGGGGTGAACACCTACCACGTCGAGTACGGCTATTCCTGCATGGGCTACGAGGTCAATGCCGCCCTTGGGGTGAAACTCGCCGAACCCGCGCGCGAGGTCTATGCGCTGGTCGGGGACGGCTCCTACATGATGCTGCATTCGGAGCTGGTCACCTCGATCCAGGAGCGACGCAAGATCAATGTGATCCTGCTCGACAACATGACCTTCGGTTGCATCAACAACCTGCAGATGGAGCACGGCATGGACAGCTTCGGCACCGAGTTCCGTTTCCGTGATCCGGCCACCGGCAAGCTCGACGGCGACTTCGTCCCGGTGGACTTTGCCATGAGCGCGGCGGCCTACGGCTGCAAGACCTACAAGGTGAGCAGCGTCGAGCAGCTCCAGGCGGCCTTGGCCGATGCGCGGTTGCAGACGGTGTCGACGCTGATCGACATCAAGGTCCTGCCCAAGACCATGATTCACAAGTACCTGTCCTGGTGGCGGGTCGGCGTGGCGCAGGTCTCCACCAGCGCGCGCACCGATGCCGTGGCCAGGACCCTCAACGAACGACTGGCCAAGGCGCGTCAGTACTGACGCTCTTGCAACGAACAACAGCCACGAACAACAAAAATACGAACAGGAGTTTTCCCATGTCTTTAAAGCTGGGCGTCATCGGCACCGGTGCCATCGGTCAGGATCACATTCGTCGTTGCAGCAAGACCCTGCTCAACAGCCAGGTGGTGGCGGTCACCGACATCAATCTGCAGCAGGCGGCCAAGGTGGTGGCCGACCTGCAACTGAGCGCGGAGGTGTACCTGGACGGTCATACGTTGATCAACGCGCCGGAAGTCGAAGCGATCCTGGTCACCTCCTGGGGCCCCAGCCACGAGGAATTCGTGCTGGCGGCGATCGCGGCCGGCAAGCCGGTGTTCTGCGAGAAGCCGCTGGCGGTCACGGCCGAGGGCTGCCGCAAGATCGTTGCCGCCGAAGTGGCCCACGGCAAGCGCCTGGTGCAGGTCGGTTTCATGCGCCCCTACGATGAAGGGTACCGGGCTCTCAAGGCGGTGATCGACAGCGGCCAGATCGGCGAGCCGTTGATGCTGCATTGCGCCCATCGCAACCCGACCGTGGGCGAGAACTACAAGACCGACATGGCCATCACCGACACCCTGATCCATGAACTGGACGTGCTGCGCTGGCTGCTCGCCGACGACTACGTTTCGGTGCAGGTGGTGTTCCCGCGCAAGACCAGCAAGGCCCACGCCCACCTGAAGGACCCGCAGGTCGTCCTGCTGGAAACTGCCCGGGGCACGCGCATCGACGTCGAGGTCTTCGTCAATTGCCAGTACGGCTATGACATCCAGTGCGAAGTGGTCGGTGAAACCGGCATCGCCAAGTTGCCGGAGCCCTCGCAGGTGCAGATGCGCAGCGGTGCCAAGCTGTCCAACGCGATCCTGATGGATTGGAAAGACCGCTTCATCGCCGCCTATGATGTCGAGCTGCAGGCGTTCATCGACGGTGTCCGTGCCGGTCAGGTCGGTGGGCCGTCGGCCTGGGATGGCCTGGCAGCGGCGGTGGCGGCGGATGCCTGCATCGAGGCCCAGGGTAGTGGGGCGATTGTGCGGATCGCGCTGCCCGAGCGCCCGCACTTCTACGGCTAAGGACTGTCCGTTATCGAGCGTTCCCACCACGCGGGTGGGAACACAAGGAGAATCACCCATGCGTATTGCACTCGACCCCTATATGTACCGCAACCTGCCCCTGGGCAAGATGGTCGACAAGGTCGCCGAGCTCGGTTACCAGCATATCGAGCTGTCGCCCCGGGAAGATTTCCTGCCGTTCTACAAGGCGCCACGGGTCGACCGGGCGCGGATCAAGGAGTTTCGCAAGGCCCTGAGCGACACCGGGGTGCAGCTCTCGTCCCTGCTGCCGATGTACCACTGGGCCGCCGCTGACGAAGGGCTGCGGGTGGCGGCGGTGCGCAACTGGAAGCGCGCGATCCAGATCGCCGTGGAAATGGACTGTGAATTGGTCAACACCGAGTTCACCGGGCAGTCGGACAACCCGCTGGTCTGTGAGAACCAGTTCATGCGTTCGATGGACGAGTTGATGCCCGAGTTCGAACGCGAAGGCATCAAGCTGGATATCCAGGCGCACCCCTATGACTTCTGTGAGCGCAACAACGAGTCGGTCGACATCATTCGCGGCCTCGACCGCGACTGGATCAACTACCTTTATGCGGCGCCGCACACCTTCTTCTATGACGACGGCAAGGGCGACATCGCCTCGATGCTCAAGTATGCCGGCTCCAAGCTCAGCCACTTGATCATCGCCGACACCTACAACCACAAGGCGTCGTCGAGCCTGCGCTATATCGTCAACCCGCCGGGTGTCACGGCCACCGTGCACCAGCACCTGGATATCGGCCAGGGCGAGGTCGACTGGGAGGCGTTTTTCGGCACCTTGCGCGAGATCAGGTTCGATGGCATCGCCACGGTGTCGGTGTTTGCCTGGGAGGATCGGCCGGACGAGTCGAACCGGATGATGCTCGAACGCGTCACGCGCGAGCTCTGCCAATAAGGCTGGAATGAAAAAGAAAATAAAGTTCTAAAATTGATTGATGTGGAAATTATTTTCCAATACAGTCGATTTCAGATTGTCGAGTGCCGACGATCGTTCGCTTGCCGGTCACTGAAAGAGTCACGCTTGATCCATAAAACCAACAAGAATGTGGAGAAAGACTTTTCATGAAAACCAAGATCCGCTTCACCTCGCTTGCCCTGTCCCTGATGCTGGTCAGCGGTGCCGCCTTCGCCGACCTGAAGATCGGTGTGAGCATGTCGCAGTTCGATGACACCTGGCTGACCTACCTGCGTGAGTCCATGGACCAGAAGGCCAAGGCCATGCCCGACGGTGTCAAACTGCAATTCGAAGACGCCCGCAGCGACGTGGTCAAGCAACTGAGCCAGGTGGAAAGCTTCGTCAGCCAGAAGGTCGACGCCATCATCGTCAACCCGGTGGACACCGCCGCGACCCGGAAAATCACCGATGCGGCGGTCAAGGCCGGGATTCCCCTGGTCTACGTCAACCGCCGGCCGGATGACCTGAACCTGCCCAAGGGGGTGATCACCGTCGCCTCCAACGACCTCGAAGCCGGCCAGATGCAGATGAAGTACCTCGCCGAAAAAATGCAAGGCAAGGGCGACATCGTGATCCTCCTCGGCGACCTCGCCAACAACTCCACCACCAATCGCACCAAGGGCGTCAAGGAAGTCCTGGCCAAGTACCCGAACATCAAGATCGAGCAGGAGCAGACGGGCATCTGGCAGCGCGACAAGGGCATGACCCTGGTCAATGACTGGCTGACCCAGGGCCGCAAATTCGACGCCGTCGTCGCCAACAACGACGAGATGGCCATCGGTGCCTCGATGGCGCTGGAGCAGGCCGGGGTGAAAAAGGGTAGTGTGCTGATTGCCGGTGTCGACGGCACCCCCGATGGCCTGCGCGCGGTGAAAAAAGGCGCCATGGCGGTCTCGGTGTTCCAGGATGCCAAGGGCCAGGCGGTCGGTTCCATCGACGCGGCGGTGAAGATGGCCAAGCACGAACCGGTCGAGCAGGCGGTGTGGGTGCCCTACCGCCTGATCACCCCAGACAACGTCGACCAGTTCAAGTAGTCAGTCCGTTCAATAACAACAATAAACAAGCAAGGCGGCATGCCCGCCTTGCTGATGGAGTACCTGATCATGTTCGCTTCAGCGACTGCTTCGAGCACCCCGCTGGTGGGTATCCAGCCAACCGCCTTACCTGCCGATGAGCCGTACCTGCTGGAGATCGTCAACGTCAGCAAGGGGTTCCCCGGGGTGGTGGCGTTGTCCAATGTCCAGTTACGGGTACGCCCGGGGTCGGTGCTGGCCCTGATGGGCGAGAACGGTGCCGGCAAATCCACCCTGATGAAGATCATCGCCGGCATCTACCAGCCGGACGCCGGTGAGCTGCGCCTGCGCGGCAAGCCGGTGGTCTTCGATACGCCGCTGGCCGCCTTGCAGTCCGGGATCGCGATGATCCACCAGGAGCTCAACCTGATGCCGCACATGAGCATCGCCGAGAACATCTGGATCGGCCGCGAGCAGCTCAACGGCTTCCACATGATCGACCACCGGGAAATGCACCGTTGCACGGCGAAACTGCTGGAACGGCTGCGCATCGACCTCGACCCGGAGGAACAGGTCGGCAACCTGAGCATCGCCGAGCGGCAGATGGTCGAGATCGCCAAGGCGGTGTCCTACGACTCCGACATCCTGATCATGGATGAGCCGACCTCGGCCATCACCGACAAGGAGGTCGCCCACCTGTTCTCGATCATTGCCGACCTCAAGGCCCAGGGTAAGGGCATCATCTACATCACCCACAAGATGAACGAAGTGTTCGCCATCGCCGATGAAGTGGCGGTGTTCCGCGACGGTGCCTACATCGGCCTGCAACGGGCCGACAGCATGGACGGCGACAGCCTGATCTCGATGATGGTCGGGCGCGAGCTGAGCCAGTTGTTCCCGGTGCGCGAGAAGCCGATCGGCGACCTGCTGATGTCGGTGCGCGACCTGCGCCTGGACGGCATCTTCCAGGGGGTTTCGTTCGACCTGCATGCCGGCGAGATCCTCGGCATCGCCGGGCTGATGGGGTCGGGTCGGACCAATGTCGCCGAAGCGCTGTTCGGCATCACCCCGAGCGATGGTGGCGAGATCCGCCTCGATGGCCGGCCGGTGCGTATCAGCGATCCGCACATGGCCATCGAGAAGGGCTTTGCCTTGCTCACCGAGGACCGCAAGCTCAGCGGCCTGTTCCCCTGCCTCTCGGTCATGGAAAACATGGAAATGGCCGTGCTGCCGCACTACGTCGGCGGCAACGGCTTCATCCAGCAGAAAGCCCTGCGCGCCCTGTGCGAAGACATGTGCAAGAAGCTGCGGGTGAAAACCCCGTCGCTGGAGCAGTGCATCGACACCTTGTCCGGCGGCAACCAGCAAAAGGCCTTGCTCGCCCGTTGGCTGATGACCAACCCGCGGATCCTGATTCTCGACGAACCGACCCGGGGCATCGATGTCGGCGCCAAGGCCGAGATCTACCGGCTGATCGCCTACCTCGCCAGCGAAGGCATGGCGGTGATCATGATCTCCTCGGAGCTGCCGGAAGTGCTCGGCATGAGCGACCGGGTGATGGTCATGCACGAGGGGGAGCTGATGGGCACCCTTGACCGTGGCGAGGCGACCCAGGAGCGGGTCATGCAACTGGCCTCCGGGATGAGCGCGGTTCACTAGTTGTTCAACGAACAGAGGCCGGCGGCGGTGCTACGCGCCGGCAACGCGATAGAAGGGTGAGTGGTTATGAACGTGATACTGGAAAACAAGCCTGCAACGGTGTCGGTCAAGAGTCGCCGGCGTCTTCCCACCGAACTGAGCATCTTCCTGGTACTGATCGGCATCGGCCTGGTCTTCGAGCTGTTCGGCTGGATCGTGCGCGACCAGAGCTTCCTGATGAACTCCCAGCGGCTGGTGCTGATGATCCTGCAGGTTTCGATCATCGGCCTGCTGGCGATCGGTGTCACCCAGGTCATCATCACCACCGGCATCGACCTGTCGTCGGGCTCGGTGCTGGCGCTGTCGGCGATGATCGCCGCGAGCCTGGCGCAAACCTCGGATTTCGCCCGGGCGGTGTTTCCGTCGCTGACCGACCTGCCGGTGTGGATCCCGGTGATCGTCGGGCTCGGGGTGGGGCTGCTGGCGGGGGCGATCAACGGCAGCATCATTGCCATCACCGGGATTCCACCCTTCATTGCCACCCTGGGCATGATGGTCTCGGCCCGTGGCCTGGCGCGTTACTACACCGAAGGCCAGCCGGTGAGCATGCTCTCGGATTCCTATACGGCCATCGGCCATGGCGCCATGCCGGTGATCATTTTCCTGGTGGTGGCGGTGATCTTCCACATCGCCCTGCGGTACACCAAGTACGGCAAGTACACCTATGCCATCGGCGGCAACATGCAGGCGGCGCGCACCTCCGGGATCAACGTCAAGCGCCACCTGGTGATCGTCTACAGCATCGCCGGGCTCTTGTCGGGGTTGGCCGGGGTGGTCGCTTCGGCGCGTGCCGCCACCGGGCAGGCGGGCATGGGCATGTCCTACGAGCTGGACGCGATTGCCGCCGCGGTGATCGGCGGTACCAGCCTGGCGGGCGGGGTGGGGCGCATTACCGGCACGGTGATCGGCGCGCTGATCCTCGGGGTCATGGCCAGCGGGTTCACCTTTGTCGGTGTCGACGCCTATATCCAGGACATCATCAAGGGCCTGATCATCGTGATCGCGGTGGTCATCGACCAATACCGCAACAAGCGCAAGCTCAAGCGCTGAGCGAGCCGTAAACGACAAGGGCCTGTTCAGGCCCTTGTTGCGTACAGGTTGTTGCAGGGCAGGGCATCAGCTCGCCGTTGGCGCCGCAGAGAGCGAGTCCCGTTGCGTTGCCGCATCCGGCAGATAGCGCATAACCGCCTGGTAAACCTCGTCCACCGAAATATTATCCATCCCGTCTTTCTTGATGATGCTGTGATGGTCGCGGGCAGGATAAGGCCCGGTGTGCGCCGGGTCGGTCTTGCCGCAGAGCAGTACCATCGGTCGTTCCACCGCGCAGGCGACATGCATCGGGCCGGTGTCGCCGGTCACGAGCAACTGGCAGCGCTTGAGCACCGCCGCCAGTTGGCCGACGTTGGTCTTGCCGATGAGATTGACGATGTGCGGGTGAGCGGTCAGCGCGTCGGCGGCAAAGGCTTCGCTGGGCGAGCCCGTCAGCACGATATAGACAGACGGGTGCTTCTGTACCAGGCGCTGGACCAGGTGATCAAAGCGCTTGAAAGGCCAGCTGCGGGTGTCCTTGGTCATCAGGAAAGGAAACAGCCGGGACAGGAAGCTGCGACCCTTCTTCGAAATCTGATGACAGCCCATGTGCAAGGCAATGAGAAAAGGCTCGGGGGTGGCTGGGATTTTCTCCAGCAGTCCATCCGCCTGTGCCAGATCCTCCGCGCTCAGATTGAGCTCGTAGGGCCCCAATGGGAACTGGGCCACCTGCGGCAGGTGCTGGAGAACAAAGCGATAGAAGTCTTCCGAGTAATGAAACGCACTGGCATAGCGAGGCAGCATCAGAACGTTTGGAATGTCTTTCAGGTAGGTCGCGGTGTTCTTGATGTTCTGCAATGGCAAGATAACATCATAGCCGGCGGCCAACTGCGCGATCGGCTGATCGTCTGCGGTATAGAGCGTATCGATGCAGCTGTTTCGCGAAAGCATCTCATGGGAAAGCGTGGATAACGCGACAGCATCGATTTGCGCCTGCGGTTTTGCCAGGCGCAGTGCACGAATACCGGGTGTCGCGAACACGGTATCGCCCAGGCGGTGCGGAGCAACCAGGAGAATTTTTTCTGCGGCCTGTAGCGGGCTGGTCGTCATGCGCAATGGATCCGGTTCGGGTTTCGAGGGCGACGGTTCGCGGGGCGGACAGACTATCGTAAAGGGGGGGGATTTTCCAATCTGGGCGGGGCTTTCCCTTGATTTCCCGTGCTCCGAAAGCCCGTCGCCGCGGGTGGCTGAAGAAAATCGAGGCCAGGCCGATAGCTTTTGGCCAGCGTCGCTTGTTATCTTGCCGAAGCCTGTTGTTTTCCGTCCCCGTTCAACGCGAGATCTCGCCCATGTTGTTGAGAAATATCCGGATTGCACCCAGAGCGTTCATCGGTTTTGCCGCTATCGCCTTGCTCAGTGTGTTCCTGGGTCTGTTCGCGTTGAAGCAGACTCGCGACGTCCAGGCCCAGGCTGCCGATATCCAGAACAACTGGTTGCAGCGGGTGCGGGTGCTGGCGGCGGCGAACGCCTCGCTGGACCGCTATCGCCTGGGCTCCATGGCCCACATCCTGTCTTCCAGCGACGCGGATATGAAGGTCTATGAGGACAAATCGGCCGGGCGCCTGCAAAGCGTGCATGAGCAGATGTCGATTTACGCGGGCCTGCTGACCAGCAGCGACGACAAGGGGCGGCTGGAAGCGTTCAACCGCAGCCTGGAGGCGTATGCCAAGAATCACCTCAAGTTGCTCAGGTTGTCGCGGCAAGGGGACAAGGCCGGCGCCAACACCTACCTCTCGACCATCCGCGACTCCTATGAACAGATGACCAAGAACCTGGATGATCTGATCGAGCGTGCGAACAAGGGCGCGGAGCTGGCCGGCAAGCAGTCGGCCAGCACCTATGACAGTGCGGTGGCGGGCATCGGCCTGGCCATTCTGCTGGTGGGTATCGGCACCGTGCTGGTGGCCTGGTTGCTTACCCGCAGCATTACCGTGCCGATCATCGAGGCGGTCCAGGTCGCGGAAACCATCGCCAAGGGCGATCTGACCCAGCCGATCAATCCCGCCGGCAACGACGAAGCCAGTCGTCTGCTCACGGCCTTGGCCGCCATGCAGGGCAGCCTGCTCACCACCCTCAAGCAAATCGCCGGTTCGTCGACCCAGCTGGCGTCGGCTGCCGAAGAATTGAACGCGGTGACGGCCGAGGGCAGCCGCGACCTGCAACAGCAGCATGGTGAAATCGAGCAGGCCGCCACCGCCGTGACCGAGATGACCAGCGCCATCGAAGAGGTGGCCAGGAACGCCTCGTCCACCTCGACGCTTTCCCAGGAGTCGCGGACGATCGCGCTGAAGGGCCAGCAGCGAATGATCGAGGCGGTGACGGCGATTGTCGCGTTGACCCGGGGCGTCGAGGTCAGTTCCGAGCAGGTCGGCGGCCTGGCGCAGCAGGCGCAGGACATCGGCAAGGTGCTCGATGTGATTCGCACCATCGCCGAACAGACCAACCTGCTGGCGCTCAATGCCGCCATCGAAGCGGCGCGCGCCGGTGAGGCCGGTCGGGGCTTTGCGGTGGTCGCGGATGAGGTGCGGGCATTGGCCCATCGGACCGCGCAGTCGACCCGGGAAATCGAGGAGATGATCGGCAGCATCCAGACCGGCACCGCCAACGCGGTGAGCACCATGCACAACAGCAGCACCATGACCCGGCAGACCCTTGAGCTCGCCGAATCGGCGAAGACGGCGCTGGCGGAAATCGTCGAGGCGAATGACGAGATCAACAACCGCAACCTGGTGATCACCACGGCCGCCGACGAGCAGGCCCATGTGGCGCGTTCAGTGGATCGCAATCTGCTGAATATCCGCGAGCTGTCGATCCAGTCTTCCGAAGGCTCGCACCAGACCACCGCCGCATCGCAGTCCCTGGCCAGCCTGGCTGCCGAACTCAACACGACGGTCCGGCATTTCCGGATCTAGAGGCCCGCAGGCCCGTCGGTCATTGGCGGGCCGTTGCCCGGGTGGCGCGGTTCAGATCGCCCTGAGGACCACGATGCCCGGGGTTTTCTTGACGTAATCCAGGAACGGCGAATCCACCACCTTGTGGTTGGCCTCGCGGGCGGAGGCGTTGCGCAGAACCGGGCCGTTGTCGGTCATGATGAAGATCCCGGTATGGGTGACGTCCAGCCCTTCGGCCGGGGTGTAGATGCCGATGTAGTCGCCGGTTTTCAGGTGGCTGACCACGCTGTCGTCGATCCACTCGCTGGGGATGTAGGTGATGACGCGCTTGACCGTGCCCACCGACGGGATGAGCGTGCCTGCGCCGTCCGGTTGCGCATTCAGGATCTTGGTGACGGTGGTGGCCCTG
Source organism: Pseudomonas batumici (assembly GCF_000820515.1). GTDB lineage: Bacteria > Pseudomonadota > Gammaproteobacteria > Pseudomonadales > Pseudomonadaceae > Aquipseudomonas > Aquipseudomonas batumici. Next base: position 92,650 of record NZ_JXDG01000035.1, read on the forward strand.
GGGCTGGCCTGCGTCGTCACGTCCCTGGCATTGAGGGGTTGGGTGTGCGCCCAGTCGGTGAAGAAGTGCCGGCGCTCGGCATAGCTGACCTTGCCCTCGGCGTAGCGCGTGCGCACCAGGTTTTCGACGAAGCGCGGCAGGCTGTCGGATTTGCGCAGGGCCTCGACGTAATCCAGGTAGGTAAAGCAATCCAGGCCGCGGAAGTCGATCACCAGCTTCTCCGGCGCGGTCGCCGAGCCGACCAGCATATGCGCCACATAGGGCGTGCCGAGGAAGTTGGCGGAGATGTTCTTGATCCGCTCGCCTTGCTCGCTGCCGGCGTGCTTGAGGACCCGGGTTTCGATGAACTCGATCTTCTGGCGCGTGTAGTCGTCCAGCTTGACCTGGTCACCTGGGGGCGGCCGGGTGGTGAAACCACTCAGCGCCAGCATCAGGGGCAAGCCCGATACCAACGCGACAATCTTGTTCATTCGCTCTCCGGAGGGGCGCTTGTGCCCTTATCGGCACAAGCACTGGAGCGTCGATTTTACACCACTGTCGCGGGGACTCAATAAAACCTCTCGCTGTGCCTTTTGGGGGGCGGGCGCCTTCAAGCGCCGACGATCAGCTCGATCCGGCAACCCGGCTGGGCATCACGCACCTCAAGGCTCATGTCATGCAGCCGGGCCACCGCCGCCACCATGCTCAAGCCCAACCCGTTGCCCGCCGTATGCCGGCTGGATTCGGAGCGGTACAGCCGGCGGAACACCGCCTCGCGCTCGGCCTCGGGAATCCCCGGGCCATTGTCGACCACGCACAACCCGCTGTGGCCCGGGGTATCCAGCACCAGCACCTGCACCCGGCTGTGATCGGGGGAGAACTTGATGGCGTTGTCCAGCAGGTTGCAGGTGGCGTCGAACAGCAACTGCGCATCGCCGAAGATCAGGCAGGGCGCCGGCGAGCGGCTCAAGGTCAGCTCGATGCCACGCTCTTCGGCCAGCGGCTCGAAGAACTCGGCGGCGTCGGCGGCGATGCGGTTCAGGTCGATCTCGGCAAAGCTGCTGCGGCGGGCACTGGCCTCGATCTCGGAAATCCGCAACAGGGCGCGGAAGGTCGACAGCAGGCCCTGGGCGTCCTCGATGGCGTTGTCGATGGCCAGCGCATATTCCTCTTCCCGCAGGTGACGCCGCCGGGCCCGCTCCAGGCCCGCGAGCAAGCGGGTGAGGGGGGTGCGCAGGTCGTGGGCGATATCGTCGCAGACGCCCTTGACCTCGCTCATCAGCCGCTCCAGTTCGTCGAGCATCTGGTTCACCACCGTGGCGATACGGTCGATATCGTCACGGTTGCCGCGGGTCGGCAGGCGTTCGTTGAGGTCGCCCTTGACGATGCGCTCGATGGCGCGGGTCAGTACATCCAGGCGGCGGCGCGCCGAGTAGCCCAGCCCGACCGCCCCGAGCAGTCCCACCAGCAGCAACAGCGCGCCGCCGGAGACCATCGCGTTGACCAGCAACTCGTCGAACTCGCGGATGTCATGGATATCCTGGGCCACCATCAGGGTCTGGCCATTGTCCAGGCGATGCATCATGAAGCGGATCGGCCGATCCTTTCTGCGGGTTTTTTCCCAGAAGAATTCGTTGGGCTTGTCATAGCCCTTGAAGGCCGGCATTTCACTGATCTCTCCGGCGATCAGCTTGCCCTGGGCATCGTAGAGACCATGGGGGACCCGACCGTCGATGTCCTGTTCGGCGTGCTTGCGGATTTCCGCCAGGCGCAGGTCGTCGGGTTGCGCGCTGCGGCTGTCGATCTGGCGATAGAGTGCCGTATCGACCTCGGCCATCAGGTAGCCGGCGGTCTGCCAATAGAGGTAGCCGAACAGCGCCAGGAACGAGCAACTGAACAGCGCCAGGGACATCAGCGCCGTACGGAAACTGATGGTCCGGGGGATTTCACGCAGGTGAACGGAGAACATAGCCGGCCCCGCGAATGGTATGGATCATCGGTTCCTCGCCTTCGCCATCGACCTTGCGACGCAGACGGCCCATGTGCACTTCGATGACATTGGTCCGTTCGTCATAGGCGTAGTTCCACACGGCCTCGAACAGCATGGTCCGCGTCACCACCTGCTCGGCGTGCTGCACCAGGTATTCGAGCAGGGCGTATTCCCGGGGCAGCAGTTCGACCAGGCGTTCGCCGCGCTTGACGCTGCGCTTGAGCAGGTCCAGCTCCAGATTGCCGACGCGCAGGCGGTTGGCCCGCTCCTCGCTGGGGGCGACCCGGCGGCGGCTCAGGGCATCGAGGCGGGCGGTCAGTTCGATGAATTCGAAGGGCTTGGTCAGGTAGTCGTCGCCGCCGGCCCGCAGGCCGCGAACCCGTTCGTCCAGCGCGCTGAGGGCACTGAGGATCAGCACCGGCGTGGCGATGCCCGAGGCGCGCAGGGCGGTGAGCATGCCCAGGCCGTCGAGGGCGCCGGGCAGCATGCGGTCCAGCACGATGACGTCGTAGCTGTCGCTGATGGCGCGCACCAGGCCGTCCCGGCCATTATCGACGTGGGTGACGTCGAAGCCGTGGTCTTGCAGGGCTGCTTCGATCTCCCGAGCAGTGGCGGGGTCGTCCTCGACGACCAGTACATGGGTCATGGGCACTTCGCAGGATGAGAGAGGATGGTAGTCTTGCACGGATCCCGGGTGAGCCAGGCTTGCCGGCCAATCGTGGTTTGCTTTTCGACCGGCATAGTGTGCCAAACCGGGTTTATCTGAAAGGTCGCGTCAATATGAAAAAAAGTTTAGCTGAGTCAGTGCGGAGCCGGTCTTGAGAATTCTGGTCATCGAGGATGACGCCCGGGCGGCCAGCTACCTGGTGCGTGGACTCAACGAAAGCGGGCATGTCGCCGATACCGTGGACGATGGCCGCAGTGGCCTGGACATGGCCCTGGAAGGGATCTACGACGCCTTGATCGTCGATCGCAAGCTGCCGGGGATGGACGGTCTCGCGCTGGTCCAGGCACTGCGGCGCCAGGGCCTGCGCACCCCGGTGCTGATGCTCAGTGCCCTGGACTCCACCGCCCAGCGGGTCGAAGGGTTGCGCGCCGGTTGCGACGATTACCTGGCCAAGCCCTATGCCTTCGTCGAGGTGCTCGCCCGGCTGGAGGCCTTGCAGCGTGGCCGTGACCCGGTGGCGGGGCTGTCGCGCACCTTGCGGGTGGGTAGCCTGCAACTGGACTGCGCCTCACGCACCGCGACCCGGGAAGGGCAGGTCATCGTCCTGCAGCAGCGCGAGTCGCTGATCCTGGAAAAGCTCATGCGCCACTGCGATGAGGTGGTGACCCGCGGCATGTTGCTGGAAAGTGCCTGGGACTATGACTTCGACCCCATCGACAACGTGATCGATAAACACATCTACCGGTTGCGGCGCAAACTGGACGCCGGCTTCAGCCACTCGCTGATCCAGACCGTGCCGGGGGTGGGTTACCGCCTGGTCCGGGACGACGAAGATCGTCTTGACCCTTGATGCGCAAGGGCGGTCAACGCTGCCCCCCTGTAGGAGCGAGCTTGCTCGCGATGGTAGTCCAGGCCCCGCGGGGCATCAGGTTCCTCGCGTTATCGTTGACGTCCATCGCCAGCAAGCTGGCTCCTACAAGGGACCGCGTTCGCATGACGGTTACCTAAACTAAAATTTAGCTTTGGAGGAACGGGACGCCAGCCTCTGCCTGATAGCTTCGGAACCTGATCGATGGCTCTGCCACACAGGTTCTGGAGATACCCCGTAGATGTTGTTCACGCCCAGATTCGAGGCTTTTCATCCACCCCATGCCCCGGGCCGACTGTTTCGCGCCCTGGCCCTGGCCGGCTTGACGCTGCTGGGCGGCTGCTCGCTGGTGCCGGGCTACCAGACACCGGCCTTGCCCCTGGCCCCGCAGTGGTCGGCCAAGGATCCGTCCGCGACCTCGGCCGATGCCGCAGGCGGGGCCTGGTGGCGTGAGTTCCACAGCACCGAGCTCGATGGCCTGATTGCCTGTGGCCTGAACGATAACTACACGCTCAAGGCCGCCGTGAGCCGGGTCGACCAGGCCCGGGCCATCGCCCAGGTGGCCGGGGCCGGGCAATACCCCAACCTGTCCCTGGGCGGCAACTACCAGCGCCAGAACAACTACGGCACCACGAAAAAATCCAGCGTCTTCGCCCAGGCCACCTACGAGGTGGACTTCTGGGGCAAGCAGCGGGCCACGGCCGATGCCTCCCAGGCCCTGGCCAACGCCAGCCAGTTCGATGCCCAGACCCTGCGCATGACCCTCGGCGCGAGCATCGCCGACACCTATTTCCAGGTGCTCTCGCTGCAGGAGCGCGTACGCCTGGCCCAGTCCATCGCCGCCGACGCCAGCCAGGTCCTCGACCTGGTGCAGGTGCAGGCCAGCCAGGGCGCGGTGTCGAACCTGGAAGTCGAACAACAGCGCAATGCCCAGCAAACCTTCCAGGCCGCCGTGCCGCTGTTGCAGCAGCAACTCGACGCGGCGCTGTACCAACTGGCGATCCTGGTCGGCGCGCCGCCTGAAGGCTTCAAGGTGCAGCAGGCCGGGCTCGACGCGCTCCAGGTGCCGCAACCCAAGGTCGGCCTGCCGGTCGGCCTGGTGCGTCAGCGTCCGGATATCCAGGCCGCCGAGGCCCGCCTGATCTCCGCCAATTTCGACGTCGGCGTGGCCCGGGCGGCGTTCCTGCCCAACCTCTCGCTGGATCTGCTGGGCGGTATCGACACCCTGGCCGGCGGGCATATCTGGAGCATCGTCGGCAGCCTGGCCCAGCCGGTGTTCAGCGGCGGGCAACTGACCGGGCAACTGCATGCGGACCAGGCCCATGTGCAGGAACTGACCGCCAGCTATCGCGAATCCATCATCGAAGCCCTGCGCGACGTGGAAACCCAGCTCAGTGCCGCGCGGCAACTGGACCAGGCCTATACCCTGAACCAGTCCGCCGTCGACTCGGCCCGCGAGGCCGCGCGCCTGGCCCAGGTCCGCTACCGGCTCGGCTCCACCGATTTCCAGACGCTGCTGGTGGTCGAGCGCACCCAGTACCAGGCCGAAGACAGCCTGTTGCAGGTCCGCCTCCAGCATCTGCAGGCCGCCGTCGGTCTGTTCCGCGCCATCGGCGGCGATTTCGGCGCGCCGACCCTGGCCGCCACACCTTCTTCCCCTTCTCAGGTCCCTCAGTCATGAAGCACTTACCCCAGGCGCTCTCCCAACACCGTCGTCTGCGCCTCGGCCTGCTGGTCGTGGCCATGCTCGGCGCCTCGTTGTTGATCAAGGCCCAATGGATCGACCGCGCCCAGGCGGCACCGGCAGCCCCCGCCGACAGCGCCATCCCGGTGGTGATGCAGGCGGCCGGGCAAAAGGACCTGCCAATCTGGATCGACGCCATCGGCAATGTCCAGCCGCTGAACACCGTCAACGTGCGGGTACGGGTCGACGGTGAGCTGCAGAAAGTCCTGTTCAGCGAAGGCCAGATGGTCAGCGCCGGCAGTCAGTTGGCCCAGATCGATCCACGGGTTTATCAGGCCCAGGTGGCCCAGGCCCAGGCCCTGGTCAGCAAGGACCAGGCTCAGCTGGCCAACTTGAGGGTCAACCTCGACCGGGCCACCAAGCTGGCGGCGGCCAAGGCCGGCCCGACCCAGGACGTCGACACCTACCGGGCCCAGCTAGCGGCCCAACAGGCCACGGTCCAGGCCGATCAGGCGGCGCTGGACAATGCCCGGCTGCAACTGGCCTTCACCCGGATCGACGCACCCTTCACCGGCCGTACCGGGCAACGCCTGCTGGACGTCGGTTCGATTGTCCACGGTGCCGACGCCACGGGCCTCGTGACCCTGACGCAGATGGACCCGATCTCGGTGGCCTTTTCGGTGTCCCAGGACGACCTGGCGCGGATCCTCAAGGAAAACGCCGTGGCGCCCCTGCAGGTGTTCGCCATGAGCCGCGACGGCCATCAGCAGTTGGCCAGCGGCTACCTGAGTTTCATCGACAGCCAGGTGATCGCCGCCAGCGGGCAGATCCAGCTCAAGGCGCAATTTCACAATGCCGGCCAGCAACTCTGGCCAGGCCAACTGGTGGGCGCGCGCCTGCTGGTGAACACCCAGAAGGCCGCCACCGTGGTGCCGGCCAACGCCGTGCAGCAGGGGCAGAAGGGCGACTTCGTCTACGTGGTCAATGCCGACCAGCGGGTCGAACCGCGGCAGGTCACGGCGGCGACAGTGGTCGACGGCCAACAGTGGATCAAGGACGGCCTGGCGCCGGGTGAAATGGTGGTGGTCCAGGGCCAGTCGCGGATCGCCCCCGGGCTCAAGGTCAAGCCGGTGGGCCTGGACTCGGCCCCGGCCGCTCCTGAGCTGGCGTCGACCGCCGGTGCCGGAGGCAAGCCATGAACCTGCTCGCCGGTCTGATCCAGCGCCGCACCGGCCTGTGCCTGCTGGCCCTGGGCATGATGCTGCTGGGCATCGTCGCCTATTTCCAACTGCCGGTGGCGCCGTTGCCGACGGTGGACTTTCCCACCATCCAGGTCACCGCCAAGCTCTCCGGGGCCAGCGCCGAAACCATGGCGACCTCGGTGGCGACACCGCTGGAGCGCGCCTTCGCGGCGGTGCCGCAGGTCACCTCGATGACCTCCTCGAGCTCCTCGGGCAAGACCCAGATCGTCCTGCAGTTCGACCTGTCGCGCAATATCGACGGCGCGGCCCAGGACGTGCAGACGGCGATCAACACCGCCAGTGCCACCTTGCCGAAAACCATGACCAGTGCGCCGACCTTCAACAAGGTCAACCCGGCGGAGTTCACCGTGCTGTCTCTGGCGTTGACCTCGCCGACGCGGACCTTGCCGGAGCTGGACCGCTACGCCGACAACTACCTGGCCCAGCGCCTGTCGCAGATGCCGGGTGTCGGCCTGGTGGATTTCCATGGCGAGCAGAAGCCGGCGGTGCGCATCCAGATCGACCCGGATGCCCTGGCGGCGCGCGGCCTGACCCTGGAAGAGGTGCGTAGCATCGTCGGCCTCAGCACCCTGGATCAACCCAAGGGCAACCTCAACGGCGAGTACCGCTCGCTGACCCTCGATGCCACCGACCAACTGCTCGACCCCAAGGGCTATCGCGAGATGGTGGTGGCCTACAAGGCCGGGGTGCCGATCAAGCTCGGCGACCTCGGCCGCGTCATCGACGGCGCCGAGGACACCCAGCAGGCCGCGGGAATCGACGGCCAGCCGACGGTCATCGTCGACATCCACAAGCAGCCGGGCTTCAACGTGCTGTCGACCATCGCCAACATCAAGGCCAGCCTGCCGAACCTGACCGCGTCCTTGCCCCGGGACGTTCAGGTCCAGGTGGTCGGCGACCGGACCCAGACCATCAACGCCTCGGTCAACGACGTGCAGTTCACCTTGCTGCTGTCCATCGCCCTGGTGGTGGTGGTGATCTTCGTGTTCCTGCGCAAGGCCACCGCGACCCTGATCCCGACCTTGACCATCCCGCTGTCGCTGGTGGCGACCTTTGCGGTGATGTACCTGCTGGGCTACAGCCTGGACAACCTGTCGATCATGGGCCTGGCGATTGCCGTCGGCTTCGTGGTGGACGATGCCATCGTGGTGATGGAAAACATCGTCCGCCACCTGGAGATGGGCAAGTCACGGATCCAGGCGGCGGTGGACGGTTTGCGCGAGGTGGGGTTCACCATTGTCTCGATGACCGTGTCGCTGATCGCGGTGTTCCTGCCGATCCTGTTGATGGGCGGCATCGTCGGACGGCTGATGCGTGAGTTCGCGGTCACGGTCAGCGTGGCGATCCTGATGTCCGGCATCGTCTCCCTGACGGTGACGCCGATGTTGTGCGCCTGGTTGCTCAAGCCGGAACACGACTCGCGTCCGAGCCGTTTCGGCGATGCCTGCGAGGCGGTCTACAACCGGATCCACGAGGGCTATCGGCGCAGCCTGGAGTGGGTGCTCGATCACCAGCGCCTGACCCTGGCGGTGGCGGTGGCCACGTTCGTCGCCACGGCCATGCTCTACCTGTACATCCCCAAGGGCTTTTTCCCGCAGCAGGACACCGGCCTGGTCCAGGGCGTCGCCGAAGCCGCCTCGGACATTTCCCCGGTTGCCATGCGCCAGCAGGTCGCCCGCCTGGCCGACATCGTCAGCGCCGACCCGGCGGTGGCCAAGGTGTATTTCTGGATCGGCCCCAACCCGACGGTCAGCCAGGGCAAGGTGATGGTCAACCTCAAGCCGTTCGACCAGCGCAGCGCCAGCGCCCAGCAGGTGATCGCGCGGTTGCAGCCGGCGCTGGACAAGGTGCAGGGCATCAAGCTGTTCCTGCAGGCCAACCAGGATATCCAGATCGGCGGCCGGGCCAGCAAGACCCAGTACCAGTACACCCTGCAGGACCCGGACAGCCAGGAGCTGGACCATTGGAGCGGGGTGTTGCTCGAGCGCCTCAAGCAGTTGCCGCAGTTGCGCAACGTGACGTCCGACCAGCAGCGCGCCGCGCCCCAGGCCACCCTGGTGATCGACCGGCCATCGGCGGCGCGCCTGGGGGTCAACGTGCAGGCGATCGACGATGTGCTCTATGACGCCTTCGGCCAGCGCCAGGTCGCGACCATGTTCACCCAGCTGGACCAGAACCACGTCATTCTCGAACTCGATCCGCACTGGCAGATGTCCATCGAGACCCTCAAGCACCTGTACGTGCGTTCGACGACCGGGGCGATGGTGCCGCTGGACATGCTGGCGAGTATCCGCAACGAGCTGGCGCCGATCATCATCAACCACCAGGGCGTGTTCCCGGCCATTACCCTGTCGTTCGACCTGGCTCCCGGCCAGGCCCTGAGCGATGCGGTCAATGCCATCGAGAAGGCTTCGCTGGCGGTGGGCCTGCCCGACACCGTGTCGGGGAGTTTCCAGGGCACCGCCCAGGCGTTCAAGGACTCGCTCAAGTCGCAACCCTGGCTGATCCTGGCGGCGATCCTGACGGTCTATATCGTCCTCGGGGTGCTGTATGAAAACGCCATCCACCCGCTGACGATCATTTCCACCTTGCCTTCGGCCGGCTTCGGCGCCTTGCTGGCGTTGATCATCTGCGGGCAGGACCTGTCGGTGCTGGGCATGATCGGGATCATCCTGCTGATCGGGATCGTCAAGAAGAACGCGATCATGATCGTCGACTTCACCCTGGAGGCCGAGCGCGGCGGCATGGCGCCGCGGGAGGCGGTGCATGAGGCCTGCCTGCTGCGCCTGCGACCGATCCTGATGACGTCGCTGGCGGCGTTGCTCGGTGCCGTGCCACTGGCGTTTGGCCACGGCGCGGGCTCGGAATTGCGCCAGCCCCTGGGGATCGCGATTGTCGGTGGGCTGGCGGTTTCGCAACTGCTGACGCTCTATACCACGCCGGTGGTCTACCTGTGGTTCGACCGGTTGCGCGGGCAGAAAAAGACGCGCGACGAAGGCGAGCCGAATGGGATTCAAGCGGGGAATGAGTCGACGCTAAGCGCGCAGAAGTGAAGTCGGCGTGAAGGCCCGGTCACGAAAGAGGAGCGTTCGTGACCGTGTGGTCATTCGTCGGAACCTTGGGTCAGCGTCTGCGAATTTTTGTCGGTCGTCTACTCTCAATGTTTTTGAAGCCGCCGGGTGTTTTCCCTGGTGGGGATCGATGATGTCGAGCAGGAGATAGCCATGAAGGATGCGTACATTTACGACAACGGGGATGAGTTTCCGATCAACAATCGGCTGCGTTGCGGCCAGACGGCCTACGTGGCGGAGTTTGGCGGGGAGCCGCCAGTTGAGGAGTCCTCGGCCAAGGCGGTGAAGCCCGTGTCGACGCTGCTGGTCAAGCAACCCTATTTTCCCAAGGCCAAACCGCGTCTGCATAAACAGGCCTGACTAAACCCAAATGTCGTTCAGCCAGGGCTGAACACGATCCCCTGTAGGAGCCGGCTTGCTGGCGATGCGATCTGACGGTCGACATCGTCGTCGCCTGGAAAACCGCTATCGCCAGCAAGCCGGCTCCTACAGGTCAGGTGGTGTTTTCAGCCTCGCGGTTTCAGCGCCGACGCAAACTCTGCTCCATCCGACTGATGCCTTCCTCCAGCAACGCCCGCGGGCAGCCGAAATTCAAGCGGACGAACTGCTGGGCGTCGTCGGCGAATTCGACCCCGGCACTCAACCCCACCTTGGCCTCTTCCAGGAAGAACCGGTACGGGTCCGCCAGGCCCAATGCGCTGCAATCCAGCCAGGCCAGGTAAGTGCCCTGCATCGGCTGCAGGACCACGCCCGGCAGGCGGGTCGCCACGGCGTGTTGCAGGTAGTCGCGGTTGGCCTGCAGGTACTCGATCAGCGCCTTGAGCCACGCTCCGCACTCGGTGTAGGCGGTGCAGGTCGCTTCCAGCCCCAGGACGTTGACGCTGTCGACCATCCCGGCGCGGGCGGCGTTGAAGCGCTCACGCAGCGCCGGGTCCTGGACGATGGCGTAGGCGGTCTTCAAGCCGGCGATGTTATAGGCCTTGCTCGCCGACATCAGGGTGATGCTGTGCTTGGCGATCTCGGGGCTCAGCGAGGCGATCGGCACATGGCGACGGCCGTCGAAGCAGAGGTCGGCGTGGATTTCGTCGCTGATGATCAGCGCACCCTGTTCCAGGCAGATGTCCGCCACCTGTTGCAGTTCTTCCCGGGGGTAGACCTTGCCCAGCGGGTTGTGCGGGTTGCTCAGCAGCAGCGCGCCGCCGCCCTGCAAGGCGTCGCGCAGGGCGCCGAACGGCGTGACGTAGTCACCCCGGGCATCGCGGTCGAACGCCAGCTCGACTTTCGGCAGGTTCCAGTGGCCCGGCGCCAGGCGCAGCGGGCGGTAGTTCGGTGTCTGCACCACGACGTTCTGGCCCGGTTGCACGAAGGCGTGCAGGGCCATGTTGAAACCCGGCTCGACCCCCGGCAGGAAAATCAGCTCCTGGGGCTGCACCCGCCAGGCGTACTTGGCCCAGAGGTCGGCGACGATGGCCTGGCGCAGGGTGTCCTGGGCCACGCTGTAACCCAGTTGCGGATGTTCCAGGCGCTTGTGCAGGGCCTGGGTGATCGCGTCCGCCACCGGCAGGTCCATGTCGGCCACCCACATGGGCAGGACATCGGCCGGGTAGCGGCTCCATTTGGTGCTGCCGGTGTTGTGGCGGTCGATCAGCGTGTCGAAATCGAAGGTCATGCTGGCGGTAAGTCTCGAAAGAAATCCCCGAAGTCGTCGGGTGTTCGTGGCCTGAAAGGCGGTGGCGGGCAGGGGCCCGGCTTACGTCGTCCGGGACGCCCAGTCTATCCGTTCGCGTCGTCCGGTGGCATGTCCTGATCGGCGTGGACCACGCGATTGCGCCCGCTTTCCTTGGCCCGGTAGAGGGCCTGGTCGGCTTCCTTGAGCACCAGCGCCACGGTCTTGCGCGCCTGGGGCCAACTGGCCACGCCCAGGGACACGGTGACCGGGATGCCGTTCGGGCTTTCGGTATAGGCCATCGCCGCGCGCAAACGCTCGGCCACCTGGATCGCCTGGCTCGGTGGGGTACCGGGCAACAGCATCAGGAACTCCTCGCCGCCGTGGCGGCAGAGCACGTCGCTTTCCCGGGAGTGGCGGCGCATCTGCTGGGCCAGGTGTTGCAGCACCAGGTCGCCGGCGCTGTGCCCGTAGCTGTCGTTGACCTGCTTGAAGTGGTCGATGTCCAGGGCGAGCACCGAGAAGGGCTGCCGGCGGTTTTCCCAGTCTTCGAGGATCAACTGCAGGCCGCGTCGGTTGGTCAGGCCGGTCAGCGGGTCGGTGACGTTTTCCTGATTGAGCCGGCCCAGTTGCTGGTGCAGCGACATCAGGGCCTTTTGCATGGCGTTCTTGAGCTGGGCGGCCTCGTAATACCAGGCCCTCACCTTGCTGACCGACTGGGCGGCGGTGGAGGAGCCCCAATACTGGGTGGAGTTGGCCAGTTGCCAGAGGGGTTTGGTGATCAGCGTCGAAATCCACCAGATGCCCAGCAGCGACAGCAGCAACAGCGGCACGGCATAACCGGCGACCTCCAGCATCAGTCGTTGCAGGCCCTCCAGGGTGACGGCGGTGGGGCGCTGGCTGATCACGCCCCAGCCGATTCGCGGCACCGGCGCATAGCCGGTGAGCATGTCGATGCCCTGGGAGTTGTTCAACTGCAGGCTGCCGGTCTGGCCGGCGATCACGGCGTCGATGGCCGGGTTGCCCTTGACCACGTCGCCCACCCGCGTCGGGTCCTGGTGATAGATCAGCCGGCCCTGGGTGTCGACCACATAGAGGTAGGTGCCGTCGCGGTAATACTGTTCGCCCAGCAGCGAGTGCAGGATGTTTGGTTCGTTGAGGTAGATCCCGGCGCCCAGGTAGCCGAGGTAGTTGCCGTCGGCGTCGAAGACCGGATGCGAGATCTGGATCATCAGGTGGTTGCTGGAGCCGATATAGGGCTGCGAGATATTCGGCTGGCGCCGCGAAGTGGCCTGGCGGAAGCCTTCGCTGCTGGAAAAGGTGCCCGTCAGGTTCATGTAGCTGGGGGACGCTGCGATGATCTTGCCGTCCGCGCGGATGACCGTCACGGAGTTGAAGCTGTTGGTCTCGCGGCGCAGCCGGTGGGTCTCCTGCCACAGTTTTTCCGGCTGGTCCCAGATCTCGGGGAGCAGTGCGGCGCTGAAGGCCAGTTGTTGCTGGGTCAACTTGAGGAAGTTTTCGGTGGTGCTGGCCAGCTTCACGGCATAGATCCGATTGGCTTCCAGGGTCTGTGCCATCAGGAAGTTGCGCTGGGTCTGGTAGCTGGCGAAGAAAAGGTTACCGGCGGTCAGGGTGACGACGGAAAGCGACAGCAACAGGATCAAGCGGCGGAGGTCGATGCGTGGCATGGATTTCTTATGAAAATGATGGCGAGGCCGGGCAGCCTATTGGCAATGATAGATCAGAGCGCCCGGCAGCCCTAGCCCAGGCATGAAAAACCCGTGCCAGCACTGACCTGTAGGAGCCAGCTTGCTGGCGATGGACTTCAACGATGACGCGGGGTACCTGGATATCCGCGGTGTTCTTGCGTTCATCGCCAGCAAGCTGGCTCCTACAGGTTTGAATCGTACCCCTGGGGGCTTCAGAAGATGTAGTCGGTGGTCAGGAAGGTCGACTCGCGGTGACGGATGATATCGCTGATCAGCGCCTTGTTGCCGTCCTGGAACCGGGTCGCCACCAGGGTGCGGATCGAGAACACCCGCAGCGCATCATGCACCGAGAGCGTGCCTTCGGCCGAGTTCTTGCGCCCGTTGAACGGGTAGGTGTCCGGGCCACGCTGGCACTGGGCATTGATGTTGATCCGCCCGACCTGGTTGGCGAAGGTGTCCACCAGCCGGCCGACCTGGGCGGGATCGGTGCCGAAAATGCTCAACTGCTGGCCGAAGTCCGACTCCAGCACATAGTCGATCACGGTTTCCAGGTCACGGTAGGGCACGATGGGCACCACCGGGCCGAACTGCTCCTCCTGGTACACGCGCATCCCGGCATTCACCGGGTACAGCACCGCCGGATAGAAGAACGAGGCCCGGGTCTGGCCACCCCCGGGATTGATCACCGCGGCCCCCTTGGCCTGGGCATCGGCCACCAGGGCATTGAGGTAGTCGACCTTGCCGGCTTCCGGCAGTGGCGTCAGGGACACGCCGTTTTCCCAGGGCATGCCCGGTACCAGGCTGTGCACCTTGCGGTTGAATTTCTCGATGAAACCTTCGACCACGTCCTCATGCACGAACAGGATCTTCAGCGCGGTGCAGCGCTGGCCGTTGAACGACAACGAACCGGTGACGCACTCGTTGACCGCGTTGTCCAGGTCGACCTCGGGCAGCACGATGGCCGGATTCTTCGCATCCAGGCCCAGGGCGGCGCGCAGGCGGTGAGGCCGGGGATGGAGTTTCTTCAGGTCGCTGGCGGCCTTGTTGGTGCCGATGAAGGCGAAGATATCGATCTTGCCGCTGGCCATCAGGGCGCTGACGGTTTCCCGGCCGCTGCCATAGATCACGTTGATCACCCCGGCCGGGAAGCTGTCGCGGAAGGCTTCCAGCAGGGGGCGGATCAGCAGCACGCCGAGCTTGGCCGGCTTGAACACCACGGTGTTGCCCATGATCAGCGCCGGGATCAGGGTGGTGAAGGTTTCGTTCAGCGGGTAGTTGTAGGGGCCCATGCACAGCGCCACGCCCATGGGCACGCGGCGGATCTGGCCGAGGGTGTCCTGCTCCAGCTCGAAGCGGCTGGAGCGGCGGTCGAGTTCCTTCAAGGCGTTGATGGTGTCGACGATGTAGTCGCAGGTGCGGTCGAATTCCTTCTCGGAGTCCTTGAGGTTCTTGCCGATCTCCCACATCAGCAGCTTGACCACCGCCTCGCGCTGCTCGCGCATGCGCCGCAGAAAGGCTTCGACATGCTGGATGCGCTCGGCCACGCGCATCGTCGGCCATTCGCCCTGGCCCCGGTCGTAGGCGTGGACCGCGGCGTCGAGGGCGCCGAGGGCGGTCTCGGCATCCAGCAGCGGGGTGCTGCCGAGGATCACCTGTTCATCGCCGTTGGCGGTGGCGAGGTACACCGGGCTGCGCACCTGGGCCAGCGGGCCGTGCCAGGTGCGCAAGGTGCCGTTGACCAGGTATTCGCGCTGTTCCAGCTGGCCTTCGAAGCGATATTTTTCCGGAATGTCCGCCGCGGCGGGGAACAGTGAGTCGAGCAGCTGCTGGTCGGTCATGAGGCTATCACCCTGTCTGATGGGAAAGGACGCTGAAACGCTTCAGTGCTTGAGCCTGTTTTATCACGAAACAGCTTAGTCCCGTCCAGCGCAAACGACAGGCTGGTGTGCCGGCGGTTGAAGCCTGTCCGTGCTGGCCGCAGAATGGTGTTCATTTTTCATTTTCAAGGCGACCTTCATGACGCTGGCAACGTTGCTCCTGTTCCTGATCAGCTCGGCGGCGATCATCGCCATGCCCGGCCCGACGGTGCTGCTGGCTTTGCACAATGGTTCCAATCACGGCGTACGGGCGGCGGCCTGGGGCATGGGCGGGGCGGTGCTGGCCGATGCGCTGTTGGTGACGGCGGTGGCCTGTGGCCTGGGGATCCTGCTGCAGGCCAGCGAGACGCTGTTCCAGGCGGTGAAGTGGGTGGGGGCGGCTTATCTGGTCTGGCTGGGCTGGAAAATGCTGCGTTCGACCGGGACCTTGGCCGAACTGCCGGCCCAGCAGGGTTCGAACCGCTCCATCGGTTTGTTCATGCGCTGTTTCGTGGTGGCGCTGACCAATCCCAAGGCGTTGCTGTTCATGTCGGCATTCCTGCCGCAGTTCATCGACAGCACGCAGCCGCAGCTGCCGCAATATGCCGCGCTGGCCGGGGTGCTGACGTTGCTCAATGTCAGCATCATGCTGTTTTACGCGCTGTGCGGCGCGCGCTTGTTGAATCGGTTGCAGGGCGCGCATCTGCGGACGTTCAACCGGATGACCGGTGGCTTGCTGATGACCTTGGGCGGGGTGTTGGCGTTTTATCGGCGCGGCGCTTCGGCCTGACGGGCGGGATTGTTGTTGAGGCCCCTTCGCCGCACCGCCGCGAAGGGGCCAGTAGCCTTGACTAAACCTTCGGATCCTCGTGCTGTTTGAGCGGATGCGCATATTCAGGCTTGAGCTTGCCGTCCTTGTCCAGCAGCCAGGCATCGAGAATCTCCCGCACCACGGGACCGGCCACCCGACCACCGGCCTCACCGTTCTCGATCATCACCGAAATCACGATCTGCGGGTCTTCCGCCGGGGCGAAGCCGACGAACAGGGCGTTGTCGCGATTACGCTCCGCGGTCTTCAGGCGGTCATAGCGCTCGCCCTGCTTGATCGCCACCACCTGCGCCGTGCCGCTCTTGCCGGCGATGCGGTACTGCGCACCCACCGCCGCCGCCCGGGCGATACCGCGCGGATCGTGCATCACCAACTGCATGGCGTAGTTGACCTGCTCCCATTCCTTGGGGTCATGCAGCACGATATTGGGAATCGGGTGCTCGTCCACCGGCGCGACCTGGCCGATGCTCCGGGCCAGGTGCGGGCGATTCCACACGCCCTTGTTGGCGATCAGCGTGGTGGCCTGGGCCAGTTGCAGCGGGGTGACCTGCATGTAGCCCTGGCCGATGCCAAGGATCACCGTCTCGCCGGGGAACCAGGCCTGGCGCCGGGTCATGCGTTTCCACTCGCGTGACGGCATCAGTCCCGGTGCTTCCTCGAACATGTCCAGCGACACCTTCTGCCCGACGCCGAACTTGTTCAGGTAGTCGTGCAGGCGGTCGATGCCCAGCTTGTTCGCTAGGTCATAGAAGTAGGTGTCGTTGGAACGCATGATCGCCGCGTTCAGGTCGACCCAGCCATCGCCGCTGTGGTTCCAGTTGCGGTATTTGTGCTCGACATTGGGCAACTGGAAATAACCGGGATCGAACACCCGGGTGCTGGGGGAAATCACACCGCTGTCGAGGCCGGCGATGGCCACTTCCGGCTTGATGGTCGAGCCGGGCGCGTAGAGCCCGCGCAGGGCCCGGTTGAACAGCGGACGGTCGATGGAGTCGCGCAGGGCCGAATAATCCTTGGCGCGGATCCCGGTGACGAACAGGTTCGGATCGAAGCTTGGCTTGCTGACCATCGCCAACACGTCGCCGGTCTTCGGATCGATGGCCACCACCGAGCCACGGCGGTCGCCCAGGGCCTTCTCGGCGGCTTCCTGCAGATGGACATCCAGGCTCAGGACAATGTTCTTGCCGGGAATCGGATCGGTGTGCTTGAGCACCCGCATCACCCGGCCCTGGGCGTTGGTCTCGACTTCCTCGTAACCGACGTGGCCGTGCAGTTCGTTTTCGTAGAAGCGCTCGATGCCGGTCTTGCCGATGGACTGGGTGCCCCGGTATTCCACCGGGTCCAGCTGCTTGCTTTCCTTTTCGTTGATCCGTCCGACATAGCCCACCGAATGGGCGAAATGATCGCCCAGTGGGTAATGCCGGACGAACTGCGGCTCGACCTCGATGCCCGGCAGCTTGAACTCGTTCACCGCCAGCAGGGCAATCTGCTGTTCGGTCAGTTCGTAGAGCAGGGTGACCGGCTCGAACGGGTGGCGCGACTGCTTGAGGATTTTGGCGAACATCGGCCGGTCTTCTTCCGGCAGATTGAGCACGCTCATCACCGTGTCCAGCACCTGGCCGACGTCACCGGCGCGTTCGCGGGTCAGGGTCATGTTGAAGCTGGGCTGGTTGTCGGCAAGCACTTCGCCGTTACGGTCGAAAATAAACCCGCGTTCAGGCGGGATCGGCAGGACGTGAACGCGGTTGTTTTCCGAGACGGTGGAGTTATAGGAAAACTCGGTGACCTGCAGGAAATACAGGCGGCCAACCAGGCTGCCGGCCAGTGCCAGGACCAGGATGCCGCACGCCAGCAGGCGCTTGTTCACCAGGCGCTTTTCGTTCTCGTGATCCTTGATATGAATGGGATCGGACATCAGGAACCTGTCTTGTGCAAAGAAAATTGAATATGAAAAAGTCTGCTAAGACGAAAGATGCATAGGTGGCTATTTAAATCGGCGCACACGATACCAAGAAGCGCCGGATTTAGGGGCTTTATTGATGGGTAACCGCTAAAAGGTGGGCTCTGGGGAGGGTTCTCAGGCAGGGGCGGTTGTCCATCACAAGCGTTTGGTGACGGTGGATCAGCTCTTCCAGTCATCGGCGACTTTGAGCCAATGCGTTGAGGCTCTTGATGACTCGCCATGGGCATTTTTGCTATAGACGCAAAGCTTGGCCTCTTCCTGCGTGCTGTTCCAACTCGCCAGAAGGACCCACGGTTCACGAGCACGGCGGTGCATTTCGTCATAGCCCTGAGGATCATCGCAATCCACCTGTGAGGCCGGGCCTATTTTCGAATAGATCTGCGCATAAGTGGGCGGTGAAAAGTAGGTGGATGCAAACAGGTTATAAATCGCTGGCTCGGAGACGTTATCGCGTTCGCTGGCGATATCGACGTTCGGCGGTTCATTGCCGTGATCCAGCAAGTCGACCCACATCGATTGATTATTTTTCATGATGCCGTGGAAGGGGGGCTGTTCGGAAGTCTCAACGCCGATGATGCATAACCAATGGCGACCCTTTGTCGTGCCGATTGCCTTATTGATATAGGCATTGTCGGCACTGATAGCCTCACTGTAGCCATGGGGGCTTTCGCAGGGCGATGTCAATGAACGCTCGATTTTGTAGCGATAGAAAGGCGTGCTGATTGAAAACTTCAGATCCCAGGATGGCAGGACGGCTTCCAAGCCTTGATCGGGTTTGGCAGGCAGGAAGTTTTGCCGGTGTTGTGGGGCGATGGCGTCAATATCGTAGACTGGAAATAAGCTGCAACGGGTGATAGAGGGATCAAACTGACCGGATGTAAAACATCCTTGAAGGGACTGAATGGCAGAGCCGTATACCTGCGAGTCACCCATGGCACCATACAGGACCCCCACGATTTTACCCGTCTCGCGCTCCACGATGGGGCCACCGGATGCCCCCCTTCCAATTCTGCGGCACTGAGCATTGAGACTGTTGAGCAGTATCCTCGATTCCCCGTCATTATCGATGTAATCATCCTTTGCGGGTGCCAGCGTACAGAGGGACTGATGCAAGAAATCCCCCCCTGGGGCGCCGATTATCGCAATGGCGCTGCCAGGTTCCGGACGCGAGCCGATACTGAGTGGCTGGATACCCGCGTCGATCAGCTCTGTCAGCGAAGCCTCCAGTTCGATCACGGCAAGGTCGATGCCGCGTACGCTGCTCCAGTTGATTTTTTTCAGTGTGTAGGTTTTTATCTGCTCGATGACATCTCGGAAATAATTGAACTCTATCGTGAAGTCCATAATGTTGTTTGTGAGGATTTTGTCCGTGATGATTCTTTTTTGAGTGCGGCTGACGCAATGTCCAGCGGTGACCAAATAGGCGGGTTGCGCGGTCGCCTCATGGCGATAGCGGGTATCAATCAATGTGGCCGTGCAAGTGCCTGCCAGTCGGCCAACACCGCTCAAATGCCGATTTTCCCCATTTTCATTTTTGAGGGCCAGACGAGGAGGAGTGAAGTTATCTTCTGTTTCAAAGGCGGCGGCATAAAGTGAAAGCGTCAGAAGGTTGATATATAAAGCAAGGCCCGTGGTCAATAATGCACGCATGGTCTATTCCTTTAGGTTTTGCGGTGTGTTCGATATCAGGTGAGCGGTGATTTAAAGCGATCTAAGCACATAGGCTTTTTATGTGTGCAATATATAGTTGTAGGCGCCCCCGTGAACGAAATCATCCCGTGGTCCGTATAGGTAGTTCATTTACCTGAAAGTCTCATATTATGGATGGCCCTGCGTTATGCCTCGGAATGTTCCTCAGCCCCTGGGCGGTCGGGCGGCGTTAGCTGATTGGTACTGCACAGATCAGCCGGAATGGACCTTTCCATTGTCCGTCGCCGACCTTAGCCTCAATGGCGTGATGAGTGCCGATCACCCCTGCCAGGAGCTGACCATGCCGACCCTTGAAACCCTCGAACGCTTTATCGCCCAGGTCGAAGCCAATGCCCACGCCGAAGCGGTCGAAGCCTTCTACACCGCCGACGCCTCCCTGCAGGAGAACCAGGAACCGCCGCGGGTCGGGCGTGACTTCCATGTCGCCAAGGAGCGGGCGGTGATGTCCCGGGCGCGCTCCGTGACCTCGACCTGCGTACGCCCGGCCTTTCTCAATGGCGATCATGTGGCCATTCGCTGGATTTTCCGTTTCGAATGGGCCGACGGCAGCGTCACCCGCCTGGAGGAAATCGCCCACCAGCGTTGGGAGGGCGAGCGTATCGCGCAGGAGCAGTTTTTCTACGATCCGCAACAACGCATACCTGTCCCTCGAGCACTCGATTGAGTGCCACATAGCAGGCTGTCAGCGCGAAGGCGCGGTGCGAGTCGTGTCGCTTGGGTGGTCTAGCCTCTTCGCACAACCATAGAGGTGACTGCGCCGATACCTGCGGAAGAAAGGAGAAACAAGCTGGCTCTTTGCGATCACGCGTGTTTAAGGCAAGATCCGCACTTTTGTTCCAGGAAGGATCCGTCGCATGTCGTCCGCCATACAGCTAGCCGCACAACACATCCGTCAGGGCGTCAGGGCGGCAACCGAAGGACTGATCGGACGCGAACAGCTGGCAGAGCTGATCGTACTGGCCGCCGTGGCCCAGGAGCATTTGCTGGTGGTTGGTCCTCCGGGGACGGCCAAGAGCGCAGTGGTGCGGCGCGTGGCCCAGGCCATGGGCGGGCGCTATTTCGAGTATCTGCTGGGACGCTTCACCGAACCCTCTGAGCTGTTCGGCCCGGTGGACCTGAAGAAACTCCGCGAAGGCACGGTCGAGACCGATGTCAGCGGCATGTTGCCCGAGGCAGACATTGTATTCCTCGATGAGGTCTTCCTGGGGTCGACCGCGATTCTCAACACCTTGCTCGGGGTGCTTAACGAACGTCAGTTCCGGCGCGGGCACACCCGGATCAAGTGCCCGTTGCGAATCTGCGTGGGGGCTGCCAACGGCTTGCCTGACGATGAGGCGCTGGCCGCGTTCGGTGATCGCTTCCTGCTGCACCTGTTTGTCGACGCGGTGCCGGACAACCAGCTTGAAGCCATGCTCAGCGGTGGTTGGCAGTCCGATCGGCTGCCGGTTCGGCAACTGATGAATCTGAGTGAACTGGACACTTTGAGCCAGGCGATGCAGGACGTCGATATGCAGTCGGTCCGACCAGCCCTGGCGAATGCCATTCGACGACTTCGGGCAGCGGGTATCCAGCTGTCCGACCGGCGTATCGTCAAGTCCCAGCGGCTGATTGCCGCTGCCGCCTTGCTCGGCGGCCGCCTGCAGGCCACCGAGGCGGACCTTTGGCCGTTGTTGTACGCACTGGCGACCAAGGAAGCACAACAGCATGGTCGCGAAGTGCTGCGCGAAGTTCTGCAACTGTCGAGCAACAGCAATCTGTTCAGTGCAGTGGAGGAGGCGACCCTGCAACCCTTGTCCCGCGCCAGCCGTCTGCTGGAAGCCGCGCAGCATTGTTTGCTACGGGCATCCTCTGGAGAGGCGCTGGACCCTGCCGAGTCCGAGGCGGTGTTGCGCGAGATCGATGCGAACTTCTCGGCAGACAGTATGCCGCCTGAGTTGCTGGGCTTGAGGGGGCTGCTGGTCAAGCAACTGACGCCTGCGACATGAACCGAGTGCTGCCAATGAGTTGGGGCTGGACGCCCCAATCCGAGCCCGGGCCAGCTGTGGCGGCAGTGGCCTGGGGACTTGTGGCCAGGGATCTGCATGCTCGCCTGTCGGCGATGAGCGCCCAGCAACTCCGGGGCCTGCAAGCGACCGCCAACCGCGATGTGCTGATTGTCAGCGCAGAAGCCTCGCGCTTGCCCTGGGTCGCGGGCGTCGAATATGCCTGCCTTTGTGAACATGCCCCGCAGCTGTGGCGACCGAGTCTCTGGCAGCCGGACTGTGCGATTGATCTGCTGGCCCAGGCACTGACGGCGAAATTCAATCGTCAGCCACTGCTGCTCTGGCATCAGCCGGCAACCTGTGTACCGCTGGATCGATTGCTGCCGGTCAGTGCCGAATGGCTGGCGCGCATCGATGCCTACTGGCGCTAGCGGCATGCCTGGCTTTTTTATTCTTCCACGGACGCTCTGGCGTCCGGCTTCGTAGGTCCTCCATGCAGTTACCCGAATCCTTGCAACCCTGGCGTCAATGGCTGGAGTGGTTTGCCCCTGAACTGGTGCCGACTCTCGGGGCCTTGCTGGGTTGCATCAGCCCGCTGCTGGGGCCCTTCAAGGGAGCACAGCAAGGCGGTGTCCCGGAGCCGGATGGCCTGGGTGACTTGCGCCAGCGTGGCTCCTACGAACGGCTGCTGACCAGCGAGTGGTTGCTGGCCGATGAGTTCGCCGACGAGTTCCTGCGTCGTGCTTCCAGCGGCGAGCATCTGTTTCTCGCGCCCGAGCTTCGCGCAAGGCAGGCCTCACGGCTGATCGTGGTGCTGTTCGATGCCGGTCCACTGCAACTGGGCGGTGCCCGCCTGGTTCACCTGGCGCTGATGATTCTGCTGGCCCGACGAGCGGCCGAGCACGGAGCACAATTTCGCTGGGGTGTCTTGCAGCAGGAGCCCGAGTTGTTCGAGTTGCATTCATCTTCGCAGTTGCGCCGACTGCTCGATGCGCGGACCTATACGGCGGTCACCGAAGTTCACTGGCAGCGATGGCAAGCAGTATTGGCCGAGTCTCCCGAGGCGGCGAGCGAGTGCTGGTTGGTCGGTCAGCGCTTGCCGGCGGCCACGAGTTCCCGGGTCGAGGGCGTGCGCGTTTTGCAGATCCAGCAGGGGCTGTTCGGCGAGGCACTGGAGTTGCAGGTACAGCCCTCGGGGACTGCGCCGATTGTCCTGCCACTACCCGACGCGGCAGCAGGCCAACGCCTGCTCAAGGGTCAGTTTGTGAATGAGGTGTCGGTCGAGGCGCACATCGCCACGTCGGAGCGAATCTCGCTAACCTCGCCGCCGCTGATTTCCAGTGCCGGTACCCATGTCGCGGTCCGCTTGCTGGATGAGCCGGGCCTGTTGGTCTACGCGATCCCTCGGGCGGGGCAGAAAAAAAGCGCCAAGTTCAAACGGCAGCTCTGGCCGCGCGGGGCGACGCCCTTGAGTGTGGTCCTGCAGAATCGCCAGGCCGGCGCGGTCCTGAGTGTTGGCGACCAGTTGCGCTTCTGGCAATTGCCACGCATAGGCGCGGTCAGTCGCCCATCCCGGGAGGAGCTGCTGGCGCCGGTCGGTACGGCAACGCTGCTCCCGGCGGTCTACCTGCGAGACTTCCGTCATAGTCGGCTGTTCATGCTGACGAGCGATCGAACCCTGGCGTTCTGGATGACGCCCAGTGATAAGAGCCTGAATGCGGTTGCTCCCGATATCACTCACTATCTGGATCGGGATGTGCTCGGTATGGCTCGGATCAATGATGAGGTGCTGGTCTATGCCAGTCGCAGTGCCGGCCAGTTGTTTATTCGTCACGTGACCCTCAACGCGACACGGTATGACTCCTACGCACTGGGCGAGGGTAGCGAGGTGACGCAGGTGCTGTTTTCCAGTCTGCCGTTCTGGCGTCGGCGTTTCGGCTCTTGTGCTGTGCAATATGGTCATGGCCGGCGGGAAAACTGGACACTGTTCAGTCACGACAGCCATCCTCAACCGCTGGCCCGTCTCGAACTGGCTCCGGGCTGCAAGGCCATCGGGTTGTTGCATGAAGTCGAGAGCGAGCAGCCTTCGCTGGTGGTCATTGGCAGTGACGAGAAAAGCGTGCTGCTGGTCAAGAGCGGACAGACCCAGGTGCTCTTCACGGCGACCACGAAAATTCTACGGGTCAGCTTCTGTCCGGACTCCACGATATTGGCATTGATCACCGAGGCCCGTGAGTTGCTGGTTTACGCTGTCAGCGAACGGCAGGTACGTCTGAAGGTACAGAGCAACCGCAAGGAGCAGGTCGATGGGTGACATCCTTGAGCTGTCCGTCAAGCGTCCTGGGTTGGTTGGCTGGCAGTCGGTCGGAGCGCTGTGGTTTCCCCGCGACTGGTTCGACGAGGTGACCAGCCAGGTAGGGATTGTCCGGCATTGGCGGCCAGGTGCTCGCGCCTATCGTTTTGCCGACGGTGATGTCCTGTGTTTCAAGGCTGCCGAATCAATGCCCTGCGACCGCCTCAAGCCATGGCCGTTGATCCGTCAGGGGCAGGCTTGGAGTTCGGCGTTGCTTGAGTCGGACGAAATCAGTGCACTGCCGCTGGCGGATCTCTGGTTGATTCGTGGTGCCCGGGTCCAGGCGTTGAACCTGGCCGATGGAATCGAACTACAACCGGGCCAGTGGTTCGATATCGAGCGTTATGCTCTGCTGGAAACCTATGACTGCCGGGAAGCCCTGCCCGAACCAGTGCTGCAAGCCTGGGAATCGCAGGACATTCGCCAAGTGCTGGGGGAGGTGATTCCAGCCCCCAGCGCCGAGCGGGAGGCTGTCGCCAAGGCGTTTAAAACTGCCGGTACCGCCACCCGTCAGGCACCCGTCGCGGCGGTGAAGGTTCCGAAGGTGGTACGAGCGAGCGAGGGGCTGAAGGTCTCGGTTCGTACCTGGCTGTTGTCGGGATTGGTCATGCTGGCGATGCTGATTTCCTATTGGCAGGATGCGGCTCGCCCGGCATCGCTCTCTACCCCCCGATCGCCGCTTCTGAGCGAGTCTTCGGCGGGGGCCGGCTTCAACCCGTCCTTGTTCCTGGGCTGTGTGCTGTTTGTCGCCCTGGTCGTGTGGTTGGTGCGCTTGTCCACCAGGCGACTACGCCAGGGCACGCGCGCGCAGACTCGACAAGGTGCTGTCGCAGCCGCTGCCTCGGTGCCTGAACGCAAGCGGCGAGGTCAGGTCAGGCCGTCACTTTGGCGCCAGTGGTTGGAGCGTATGGCCGTGGCCTCGCAGTTCAACCGTTTACTGGAGCGGCGCCAGGCTGCCTATATGAAGCGCATGCTTGAAATGTTCGAGAGCGGCAATATTGCCGAGGCTCTGCGCCACGCGATTCCACTGGGCAGTGACCAAGCCTGGAACGGGCGGGCCTTTGGCACGCCAAAGCGTCGTGACCACTTGACGGTGGGCCAGGCGCGAGGCCCTGCGGCCAGCCTGGAACTGGCGGACGGGCTCAGGGAGCATCTACGCCGGACCTACCGCCAGACATTCGAACGCCTGGATCGCCAGGGGCGGATCGAAGAAGCGGTTTACGTCCTGGCGGAGCTGCTGCATGTGCGCCAGGAAGCGTTGGACTATCTGGAAAAACACCAGCGCTATCCACAAGCGGCGGAATTGGCACTGACCTGGGACTTGCGACCGGCGATGATTGTCCGGCTGCTGTGTCTGGCAGACGACTGGCAACGAGCCGTACAGGTTGCCCGTCGCGACCGTGCGTTTGCCAACGCGGTCCTGAGTTTGCAGGATCGCTGGCCGGAAGCCGCCGAGCGATTGCGCATCGAGTGGGCCGAGATGTTGGTCGGCCAGGGGGATTGGTTGGAGGCGGTGGAAGTGATCTGGCCGCTGCCAAAGTCCCGCGAACGCGCCCGGCAATGGCTGCTCAGTGCCGAGGCGGCCGGCGGCGGGCTGGCGGCAGCGGCACTGGCCAAGCGGGCGGTACTGCTGCCCGACACCCTGGAGGTCCATGAGCCTTACCTGCGTGCGTTGCGTGACGATCCGCAGCGCGGCAGCGAGCGGGCGGACCTGGCCCGGGAACTGCTCAAGGTTTCTCCCGCAGCGGGCAAGGTGCGGTCGATGGCGGCTGCGATTGTCCATGGGGTGCTGGCGGACCACGCCGGTGGCCATCCGGGGCTCACTCCCAAGGAGCTTGCTGCCCTGGTGAAATTGAGTGGTGATGAACTGTTGAGGCTGGACATGCCCAGTGGGGTGATTGCCCAACAGGGCGTGTCGGACCTGGCGACGGTTATTATTCCCACACCCCACTGGTCGGCGCCCCCACCGGGCAGCTACGCACTGTATGACGCCGTCCCACTGAACGATGAAGGGTATCTGGTGGCACTGGGTGAGTCGGGCGCGGCGATGGTTGACCGCTCCGGCAGCCTGTGCCAGCGCTTCGCCGTGCCTGCGCAGCGCCTGGTCATCAGCAAGAATCGCCGGGTTGCCCTGGCCCTGGTCCGGCGCGATGAGTTGTGGCGTGTCAGCAAACTGGACCTGGTGACCGGTAGTGCCACGGACCTGGGGGTTCTGGCCATGGACTTCTTTGCCAGTACCTTCGAGGGGGTGGCCTGGACCATCGCCACCCGCAAGCAGGTGCGGGTGGTGGATATCGACAAGGAGCTCGCAACGCTCTGGCATGTCAGCGACTTGCCCGGCCCGCTGGTACATTTCGACGCCACGGATATTCAGGAACATTGGTTGCTCCAGCTGGCGGACGGCACTTTCGAACGCTGGAACTACAGCCTGCCCGAGCGCCGCCTGCTGAGTCGCGGTGCTGCGCCCAAGCCGATCCGCGGGGATATTTCATGGCGGTTCTACAGCTTTGGCGAATACCTCGAGTGCTGGTTCGAGGCTCCGGCAGAAGATCAGCAGGAACTGGTGGTCAATGATGAGCAACGGTTGCGGCGTTTTCGCTTTCCCGAGATCACGGAGGATCTGCAGCCTCAGATATTGTCTGACCGACAATGGCTGGTGGTCGGGTTTCGCGTGTCGTTGCAGCGAATGCGCTGGCATTTCATGAACCGTAGCTCGTCGCAGTTGTGTGCCATTCTGGACTGGGGCCAGGGACAGGACGTGGCCGTGCGCCACCACGGGCCGGACTGGATCTTCACTGACTCTGACGGCCGGCTTTTCCATGTCAATGTGATCACCAGTCGGGTTCGAAGCCTGAGCATTCATTGAGGGCTTGCCTGCCCGTGGGGAGCAGGCCACTCTGTTTTTATTCTAACGGCGCTCATTGGCTGATTGGCTCGGCATGCGACGGCAGAGCGTCTAGACTCTATGGCCTCTTCGACACGCGGAGCCACCATGTCCGATTTCACTGAAACGCCGGTACTGTTGTTCTCCTACGGCACCTTGCAGGACAAGGCCGTGCAGCTCTCCAACTTCGGGCGCGAACTGGTGGGCGATGCCGATCGCATGCTCGGCTACGCGCAAGCCTGGGTCGAGATCACCGATCCCCAGGTCCTCGCCACCAGCGGCAAGACCCACCATCCCATCGTGCGCCCCTGCCGCAACCCCGAGGACAGCGTGAGCGGCATGCTGTTCCGGATCACCGCCGAGGAGCTGGCGGCGGCGGATGCCTACGAAGTGTCGGACTACCGGCGGGTCTCGGTCCGACTGGCCTCCGGCCTGGATGCCTGGGTCTATGTAAGCGCCTAGCACAAAGCTTGCGACCTTCGGTGACTACACAAAAGCGGTCATCGACGGGTATGCTTTTGCGGCAAGGTTACAGCTTGATCGAGGGAGCGGATTCATGGACAAAGTCATCGTCATCACCGGCGGCAGTCGTGGTATCGGCGCCGCCACCGCATTGCTCGCCGCGCAGCAGGGGTATCGCATCTGTATCAACTACCTGACGGACGAGCCGGCGGCCCTGCGGGTGCTGGAGCAGGTCCGCGGACTCGGCGCCGTGGCCATTGCCATACGCGCCGATGTCAGTATCGAGGATGAGGTGATCCGCCTGTTCAACCGGGTGGACGCCGAACTGGGACCGGTCACCGCCCTGGTCAACAATGCCGGGACCGTCGGGCAGAAATCCCGGCTCGATGAGATGTCCGAGTTCCGTATCCTGAAAACCCTGAAGACCAACACCCTGGGGCCGATCCTTTGCGCCAAGCACGCGGTGCGGCGCATGTCGCCGCGCCATGGCGGGCAGGGCGGCAACATCGTCAATGTGTCTTCGGCGGCGGCGCGCCTGGGCTCGCCCAACGAATACGTGGACTACGCGGCCTCCAAGGGCGCGCTGGATACCTTCACCCTCGGCTTGTCCAAGGAGTTGGCGGGCGAGGGCATCCGGGTCAATGCCGTGCGCCCCGGCTATATCTACACCGAGTTCCATGCCCTGAGCGGCGATGCCGACCGGGTCAGCAAGCTGGAATCGGCCATTCCCATGGGCCGTGGCGGTCGTGCCGAAGAAGTGGCCGAAGCGATTGTCTGGCTGCTCTCGGACAAGGCCTCCTACGCCACCGGTACCTTCATCGACCTGGCGGGTGGACGCTGAGTCGGTTTTTGTGCCGGGGATGTCGCTCGGGCACATCGACCGGTTGATCGTACGCCCCACACTGTAACGCCGGAGCCAGGGCCTTGCCTGGCTCCGACCGACCGCTACAGGGAACCCCGAATGACCGTTATCTTTCGTCCGGCGCTACGCTCGGACGCCCGCGAGATTGCCCGCCTGTTCCAGATTTCCTCGGAAGGGGCGTCCGATTACATCTGGAGCCAGTTGGCTGAAGGCGCCGAGTCCCTGCTGGATGTCGGCGCGCGGCGCTATGCCCGTGAAGGTGTGGATTTTTCCTATGAGAATTGCCTGATGGCCGAGGCGGATGGCCAGGTCATCGGCATGCTGCACAGTTATCCGATGCTGCATGACCCGGATGCAACGCCGAGCACCGATCCGGTCCTGGCGCCGTATGCCGACCTGGAGATTCCCGACACCCTCTATATTTCCAGCCTGGCCTTGCACGAGGGCTGGCGCAACCAGGGGTTGGGGGCGCGTTTTCTCGAACACGCGCGCCAGCGCTGCCGGGCCCTGCGGCTCAAGGGCCTGAGCCTGATCGACTACGCGATGAATAGCGGTGCCTGCCGTTTCTATCAACGCCATGGCTTCACGATCGTCGGCGAATGCCAGATCGTGCCGCATCCGCTGATCCGGGTGACCGGTGCGGCGTATCTGATGCATTGGCCCCTGGTTGCGGACGTGGCCAACGCCTGAACGCGGTCCCTTTGTAGGAGCTGGCTTGCCAGCGATGGCGGTCGAACAGGCGATGCAAGACTCGCGGGCCTCATCGCTGCGATGCGGCGTCCCGACAAGCCAGCTCCTACAAGGGGGCGTGGTGTTCTTGAGATTGTCGGCTCACTGACCCAGCAACGAGCGCACAATCCGTCCCAGGGTCTCCATGGCCTGTTCCGACACCTCGTTCCACGGGCTGCCGTAATTCAGGCGGATGCAGTTGCGAAAGCGCTGGGTCGGCGAAAAGATCGGTCCCGGGGCGATGCTGATGCCCTGGGCCAGGGCGATCTGGAACAGTTTCAGTGAATCCAGCTGCTCCGGCAGCTCCAGCCACAGGAAATAACCGCCGCTCGGCTGGCTGACCCGGGTCTGCGCCGGGAAGTAGCGGGCAATGGCCGCCAGCATGGCGCTCTGTTGCTCTTCCAGGGCATAGCGCAGCTTGCGCAGGTGGCGGTCGTAGCCGCCGTTTTGCAGATAGTCGGCCAGGGCGGCCTGGGCCGGCATCGAGGCGCACAGCGAGGTCATCAGCTTGAGCCGTTCGACCTTCTGCGCGTAACGTCCCGCCGCCACCCAGCCGATGCGATAACCGGGGGCCAGGCTCTTGGCGAAGGAACCGCAGTGCATCACCAGGCCTTCGGTGTCGAAGGCCTTGGCCGGTTTCGGCGCCTGCTGGCCGTAATAGAGCTCGGCGTAGACATCGTCCTCGATCAGCGGCACCTGATGGTGGCGCAAGAGTTCCACCAGTTCCTGCTTCTTCGCCTCGGGCAGGGTGGCGCCCAGGGGGTTCTGGAAGCTGGTCATGCACCAGCAGGCCTTGATCGGATGGCGTTCCAGGGTCTGGGCCAGCACCCCGAGGTCGATGCCATCGCGCGGATGCACCGGGATTTCCACCGCCTTGAGCTTGAGCCGCTCCAGCACTTGCAGGCAGGCATAGAACGCCGGAGCCTCGATGGCCACCAGGTCGCCGGGCTCGGTGACGGCCTGCAGGCACAGGTTCAGTGCCTCCAGGGCGCCGTTGGTGATCAGCAGTTCCTCCATGGGCAACATCAGCCCACCGACCATGTAGCGCAGGGCGATCTGCCGGCGCAGTTGCGGGTTGCCCGGCGACAGGTCGGTGACCACCATGCGCGGGTCCAGCTCGCGGCCGGCACTGGCCAGGGACCGGGACAGGCGTTGCAGGGGAAACAGCGTCGGGCTCGGGAAGGCCGAGCCGAAGGGCACGGTGGCGGGGTCCTTGATGGAATCCAGCACCGAGAAGACCAGTTCGCTGACATCCACCTCGGTGGACTCGTTGACCTGGCTGCTGATCGCCGGCTCCGAGAACGGGCTCGGCGTGTGGGCGTTGACGAAGTAGCCGGAGCGCGGTCGGGCGCGGATCAGGCCACGGCGCTCCAGCATGTAGTAGGCCTGGAACACGGTGGACGGACTGACGCCGTAGGTCTGGCTGGCATAGCGCACCGATGGCACCCGCTGGCCGGGGCCGAGGACGCCGGTGCGGATCAGTTCAGCGATGTCATCGGCGAATTTTTCGTAGCGTTTCATGGCAGCTCTGGATTTCGAAAACACCGCGTAACCTGTAGGAGCCGCCGGTCGACGCTCGATTGCTGGCGATGAGGCCAGTGAGTCTTGCATCGACCTTGCGGCCGCTATCGCCGGCAAGCCAGCTCCTACAGGGTTCGGTGTTGATGGATCGGCATCGGTGCTCGGGATTCTAGGGCATCAACGGTTCAACGGGGCGACAAAGCGGCTCTTCGCCACGCTGTAGATGCCGGGCTCGTCGCTGTCGACCACCTTGAAGCTGACGGCCTGGGAACTGCTTTTCGGCTTGTCGGTGACCAGCGCCACCGACACCGGCAGGTCGACGATTTCACCCGCCGCCAGGCTCAGCTCGGTCTTGCCCTGCAACTGGAAGCCGTCGCTGTCCACCAGCTCCAGCCGATAGCGCTGGCGCTGCTGGGTCTTGTTGATGATCTTGAGGCTGTAGATGTTCTCGATCTGGCCCAGGCTGTTTTCCCGGAACAGCCCGCGGTCCTTGCTCACGTCCAGCGACACCATGGGCCGTTCCGCCAGGGTCACGGCCAGTGCGCCGATCATGATCAGCAGCACGGCACTGTAGCCGATCAGCCGTGGGCGCAGCAGATGGGTCTTGCCCCCCTGCAACTGGTGCTCGGAGGTGTAGCTCACCAGTCCACGGGCGTAGCCCATCTTGTCCATGATCGAGTCACAGGCATCGATGCAGGCCGCGCAGCCGATGCATTCCATCTGCAGGCCGTCGCGGATGTCGATGCCGGTGGGGCAGACCTGCACGCACATCTGGCAGTCGATGCAGTCCCCCAGGCCGACGCTGGCCGGGGCCACGTCGCGTTTACGCGGACCACGGTTCTCGCCACGGGCGGCATCGTAGGAAATGGTCAGGGTGTCCTTGTCGAACATCACGCTCTGGAAGCGCGCATAGGGGCACATGTGCATGCACACCGCTTCACGCAGCCAGCCGGCGTTGATATAGGTGGCCGCGGTGAAAAACAGTATCCAGAACAGGCTGACGCCGCCGAGTTGCAGGGTCATCAGCTCCTGGGCCAACGGACGGATCGGAGTGAAGTAGCCGACGAAGGTCAGCCCGGTCAGCAGGCTGATGCCCAGCCACAACGTATGTTTGGCGGCGCGTCGGGCCAGTTTGTTCGGACCCCAGGGTGCGGCTTGCAGCTTGATGCGCTGGTTGCGTTCGCCCTCTGTGACTTTCTCGCACCACATGAACAGCCAGGTCCACGAACTTTGCGGGCAGGTATAGCCGCACCAGACCCGTCCGGCGAACACGGTGATGGCGAACAGGCCGAAGGCACAGATGATCAGCAGCGCCGAGAGCAGGATGAAGTCCTGGGGCCAGAAGGTCGCGCCGAAGATATGGAAGCGGCTTTCGGCCAGGTCCCAGAGCACCGCCTGGCGTCCGCCCCAGTTCAGCCATACCGTGCCGAAGAACAGCAGGAACAGAAAGCCCGCGCCGCCCAGGCGCAGGTTGCGGAACAGCCCGGTGAAGCTGCGGGTGTGGATCAGCTGGTCGGTGGACCGGGTCTTCGTCCTTGGACGCGAAGGTTCGAAGGTTTCAACTATCTGGACGGGGATTCTCTCGCTCATGGTCTGTCGCTCGTCAGCCTCCATCAGGCCTGGGCACTATGCCGGGCGAACTGTTTGCATAACAGGCTCAGGTATTTTAATAAAAAGCGGATCAGATGAACGCGTGCGGGCCCCTGCGACAGGTTGTCCTACCTCGCGCCAATCCCGGCTGTCGTGCCCTGCGACGCCTGGCGCAAATGCCGGGCGGCGGCGCTGATACAGGTCAATCAAATCACCGAATCACCGTGGCCGGCGTTCACATGACGGCACTGGCCGGGCGGTGGAGGCGCATTTTGCCTTGCTCCGGGGCACAGGTCTGGTTCGAGTGTTCGATATGCACGGACTTGGTGCTCTCCCTATCTTCAGGGCGCGCGCGTTCGGGGACTCGTGCGGCTGAAGCGACATTCCCGTCTATGCTTGAGGTGCGGCGCGGCCGAGCACGGTCAAGGACACCAGCGCCGGAGCAAGACGCTCGGCAGTCGGATGGAACAGGCTTTGCAATCGCTTTCAGCCTGGAGAGGGCCGCGTCTGAACGTGTCTATGGGGCGGAAAATCGCCCGGCCTGGCTCAGCGTGCCGTTGCACGACCTGAGCGGGTTGTTGAGTGAGGGAAAACCTTGTCCGGTGGAGAGCAGTGATGAGTTTGAGCAAGGAACAAGGTAAGCCCGGAAACCGCGCATTGCCCGACAGGAAGGATATCGAGGCCCTGGTACGGGCCGAACACCAGGACCCATTTGCCATCCTCGGTCCCCACGGCGACGGTGACGGCGGTCAATATATCCGCGCCTTTCTGCCGGGCGCCCTGGGCGTCCAGGCGCTGGCCCACGACGGCGACCAGGTGTTGGGCAGCCTCGACGCTACCGAGGTGCCGGGGCTGTTTGTCGGTCACTTCGAGCATCGCCGGCCCTATCGGTTGCGCATCCAGTGGGCTGCGGGGGAGCAGGTCTGCGAGGATCCCTACAGCTTCGGACCGTTGCTGGGGGAGATGGACCTCTACCTGTTCGCCGAAGGTAACCATCGCGACCTCAGCAGTTGCCTGGGGGCCCAGGTGACCCGGGTCGAGGGTATCGACGGCGTGCGCTTCGCGGTCTGGGCGCCGAATGCCCGGCGGGTCTCGGTGGTCGGCGACTTCAATGCCTGGGACGGGCGTCGGCATCCGATGCGCTTGCGCCATCCCAGCGGTGTCTGGGAAATCTTCATTCCTCGCCTGTGTCCGGGGGAGGCCTACAAGTACGAGATTCTCGGCAGGGACGCGATCCTGCCGCTCAAGGCCGATCCCGTGGCCCTGGCCACCCAACTGCCGCCGGACACCGCTTCGCGTGTCGCCGCGCCCTTGCGGATCGACTGGCAGGACCAGGCCTGGATGCAGTCGCGTGGCGAACGGCAACGGCATGCGGCGCCGCTGTCGATCTATGAACTGCATGCCGGTTCCTGGCAGTGCGAGATCGATGAAGTCGGCGAGGTGTCACGGCAATACAGCTGGAGCGAACTGGCCGAGCGACTGATTCCCTATGTCCGGCAACTGGGCTTCACCCATATCGAGCTGATGCCGATCATGGAGCATCCGTTCGGCGGCTCCTGGGGTTACCAGCCGCTGTCGCAGTTCGCGCCGAGTGCGCGCTATGGCAGCGCGGACGACTTCGCGGCGTTTGTCGATGCCTGCCACCAGGCCGAGATCGGCGTGATCCTCGACTGGGTGCCGGCGCATTTTCCCACCGATACCCACGGCCTGGCGCAGTTCGACGGCACCGCCTTGTACGAGTACGGCAACCCGCTGGAGGGTTTCCACCAGGACTGGGACACGCTGATCTACAACCTCGGCCGCACCGAGGTGCATGGCTTCATGCTGGCCTCGGCGCTGCACTGGCTCAAGCATTTCCATGTCGACGGCCTGCGGGTGGATGCAGTGGCGTCGATGCTGTATCGCGACTATTCGCGCAACGCCGGTGAGTGGGTGCCGAACCGCCATGGCGGTCGGGAAAACCTGGAGGCCATCGACTTCCTGCGTCATCTCAACGACGTGGTGGCCCTGGAGGCCCCGGGTGCCCTGGTGATTGCCGAGGAATCCACGGCCTGGCCGGGCGTGAGCCAGGGGACCGAGCAAGGCGGGCTGGGGTTCGCCTATAAATGGAACATGGGCTGGATGCACGATTCGCTGCACTACATCCAGCAGGACCCGGTGTACCGCGCCCATCATCACAACGAACTGAGTTTCGGCCTGGTGTATGCCTGGTCCGAGCGCTTCATCCTGCCGATTTCCCATGACGAAGTGGTGCACGGCAAACATTCGCTGATCGACAAGATGCCCGGCGACCGTTGGCAGAAGTTCGCCAACCTGCGCGCCTACCTGAGTTTCATGTGGGCGCACCCGGGCAAGAAGCTGCTGTTCATGGGCTGCGAGTTCGGCCAGTGGCGCGAGTGGGATCATGACCAGCAACTGGACTGGTACCTGCTGCAATACTCCGAGCACCTTGGCGTGCAGAAGCTGGTGAGCGATCTCAACCAACTCTACCGCGACGAGCCGGCGCTGTACGACCAGGACGATGTGCCCCAGGGGTTCCAATGGTTGATTGGCGATGACGCGACCAACAGCGTCTATGCCTGGGTGCGCTGGAGCCGGGAAGGGCGACCGCTGCTGGTGGTCGCCAACTTCACCCCGGTGCCGCGCGAGGCTTATCGGATCGGGGTGCCGTTTGCCGGGCAGTGGAAGGAAGTCATCAACAGCGATGCGGCGATGTATGCCGGCTCCAACTATGGCAATGGCGGCGCGGTCTTCACCGAAGACCACGCCAGCCACGGTCAGGCCACGTCGCTGCTGCTGAACCTGCCGCCGCTGGCGGTGTTGATGTTGCGGCCGGAGGAGTAGCTACCAGCGCATCCGCACCCCGATGTTGCCGATGAGGCCACTCAGGCCATTGTCAGGGGAGGTGCCGCTGTAATCCCCGCTGATATACAGGCTGAGCGTCGGGGACACCCTGGCCACCAGGCCCAGACCCAGCTCCACGGTGGGGCTGTTGCGACCACTGGTGAGCTTGTCGACCGGCTCCAGGCTCAGGGTGTTGCCGCTGCCGAACGCGTACCAGAGGTTGGTCCGCAGGTAGGGTTCCAGCGGCAGGCCGTTCACTTCATAGCTGCCCTGGAGGCGGGCGCCTATGCGGCCGCTCCACTGCGACTGGTCGCTGGAGGTATTCGCCTGCCCGAGCGTGTCCAGGCTGCCTTGCTGGTTGACCACCTGGGCCTGGGGCTCGATGACCCAGTACTTGCCCAACCCGATCGGGAAACCGCCCTGCAGCGAAAACGTCGTTTGCCGGGAGGCCGCGCCTTGCAGGGTGCCCTGGTCGGAGCGGCTGTAGATCGTACTCTGGCTGTTCATGGCAGTCAGGTTGACGTGCCAGCCCTGTTGTCCGGTCAGGCTCCAGAATGCCCCGAGATTATTGCCTTGGGGGCTCAGGCCGTCCGTACGCGGATCGCGGGGCGCCGTGACGAACGCGTCAGTCTGGTCCAGGGCGCCGCTGTGTCCGGTAAAGACCCCGGCCTGCAATGTCTGGCCATCGCTGTGATTGCTGTAAAGACTGGGAATGACCAGCAGGTCGCCAAAGGCGCCGGTAAACTTCGGATCGAAGTTGCCGGCCTCACCTTGGCCCAGTGCACGGTCGTGGAAACGTACCGCCGGATCGGTCGCGCCGCTGTCCGGGGTAATGCCGGCGAGTCGCCAGCCGGGCAATTGACCGCTGTTGTCCAGTATTGGTTGTCGACCGGGAGATAATGGCGAAGGCGTGTCGTCACGGTACCAGGGTTGGAGGTCTTCTTCGGAGGGCGCCGCCTGGATTTCAAGGGCGGAGCACAGCAAAAAGGCAGTCGAGATCGTATAAACCGTCATCCTCAGGTTGGGGTGGGCCATGAGCGTGTTCATCGGGTGTTCCTTGCTGTCGCATAGATACCTGCATTGGTGTCTCTCCTGCCCCCGAACGAGGGACGGCCGAAATCATCGAGGCAAGCCTCCGGCGACCCGCTCTGGCGGGCTCCGAGGGCTGGCCCCTTGGGTTTTAAAACCGGGGGTAGTCACTTCTAGCTAAGGAGAGCTACAGGTCGGCGTCAAGGAAGTAACGCACAAATAGATCTGTTTGATTAGGCTTTGCAAGTGATTGATCAATCGGCTATTTGGTTTATTCAGGCTGGATCTGAGCGAGTCTGGAAAGCAGGGGCTTGGCCCCCAGGTCTTTCAGATGAACACCAGCTCGAACGGCTGTCGCGCCCGTTCGAGCAGGGCCGGTACCAGGGCCGGCGGCAGCCCCAGTTTCGGGTCGCCTTGCAGGTGGCTGTGGTAGGCATGCGCGGCATGCAGCTTGCGGGCGATGCCCCAGGTATCGAGCCGGATCTTGCGGGCCCGGTGCCAGGGGATCAGGCCTTCGTCGCGCAACGGCCGGAACCAGGTATGCACGGGGATTTCCAGCAGCGTTGCGCCGCTGGCGGCACAGGCCTGGGCGGCGGCCCGGCCGACGCTGTCATGATCGGCAATCCCGTCTTCGCGCCAGGTGGTCAGCACCACGTCGTCCGGGCGCAGGTAGCGCCGCAGGAATTGACTCAAGGGCTGCTCCTGCTGCTCCAGTGCGCCGTGGCGAAAGCCGCCGCGAATCCATTTCAGCCGGTGCAGTTCCAGGCCCAGGCGCCGCAAGGCTTCGGCACTTTCCTGGGGGCAAACCACGCTCAGGCGGCTTGAAGGCCAGAGGGTCGAGCCGGGGTAGAGGGCGCTGCCATCGGTAATGGAGATCAGCAGCAGCGGGTGTTCGAGGGCGGCGAGCATTTGCAGCAGGCCGCCGCAGCAATGCACTTCGTCACCGGGATGGGGGGCGATCACCACCACCCGGGCGCCAGGTTGGATCAGGCGGTGCAGGCCTACGGTCGGGACACGGGCCAACTGCCGCGAGTTCCAGATCAGCGGTGCAACTTCGTTGCGTGCAGCTTGGATTCTCATGATGTTTGTCACTTCCTTGTGTGGACATGCATGCACCCTCCATCAATCCTGATGCGTCCGGTACCGCGTGGCAACCGGGTAGTGCGCGAGTGAGTATCGCCCATATGACTCGAAATGCGACTTTTATTGCTGAAGAAACGTCAGGTTTTTTCGTCACGCCATAGTTCGAACATCACCAGCGAACGTCCGGTGAGGGTGTATTCACGGGTGAAGGCGAACCGCTCCTGGCCCTTGACCCGCGGGTCGTTGGTGTCGATCACGCAGCGCCAGTCGATGCCTTGCGGCACGGGCGGCAAGCGGAAATTGACCCCGTCGTGGTGGGCATTGACCGCCAGCAACAAGGTCGCATCGTCGCCGCTGCGGGTAATGCCGCAGGCCCGCGCCCGCCCGTCGAGCAACATGCCCAGGCAGCGGCCGTGGCCGTCATGCCAGTGTTCGGTGGTCATTTCGTGGCCGTCCGGCGTCAGCCAGGTAACGTCCTTGCTCCCCAGTTGTTCGTTGTAGTCGCCGACCAGGAAACACCCGCGCCGCAGGATCGGATAGGCCAGGCGCAGCTTGACCAGGCGCTTGACGAACTCGAGCAGCGACTGGCCGTCGTCGTCCAGCGCCCAGTTGACCCAGCCGATTTCGCCGTCCTGGCAGTAGGCGTTGTTGTTGCCGTGCTGGGTGCGGGCGAACTCGTCGCCGGCGACGATCATCGGCGTGCCCTGGGCCAGCAGCAGGGTGGCGAAGAAGTTGCGCATCTGGCGCAGGCGCAGGGCATTGATCGCCGGGTCGTCCGTCGGCCCTTCGACGCCGTGGTTCCAGGACAGGTTGTGGTTGCTGCCGTCCTGGTTGTTTTCGTCGTTGGCTTCGTTGTGCTTGTGGTTGTACGACACCAGGTCGCGCAGGGTGAAACCGTCATGGGCGGTGATGAAGTTGACCGAGGTGTAGGGGCGTCGACCGCGCCGGTCGAACAGGTCGGCGGAGGCGGTCATGCGCTTGGCGAAGTCGGCGAGCTGGCCGTCGTCACCTCTCCAGAACGCCCGCGCGGTGTCGCGGAAACGGTCGTTCCACTCGGCCCAGCCCGGCGGGAAACCGCCCACCTGATAGCCGCCGGGACCGCAGTCCCAGGGTTCGGCGATGAGCTTGAGCTGGCGCAGCACCGGGTCCTGGCGGCAGGCGACAAGGAAACTGTGACGTTCGTTGAAACCGTCGCGGTAGCGCCCGAGGATGGTCGCGAGGTCGAAGCGGAACCCGTCCACGCGCATGTCCGTGGCCCAGTAGCGCAGCGAATCGGTGACCATCTGCAGCACGCTGGGATGGCTCAGGTCCAGGGTGTTGCCGGTGCCCGAGTCGTTCATGTAGAAGCGTTTGTCGTCGGGCATCAGGCGATAGTAGGAGGCGTTGTCGATGCCGCGCATGGACAGCGTCGGACCCAGCTCGTTGCCTTCGCCTGTGTGGTTGTAGACCACGTCGAGGATCAGTTCCAGGCCGGCTTCGTGCAGGCGCGCGACCATGTCCTTGAATTCGGCGATCTTGCCGCTGGCCAGGTAGCGCGGGTCGGGGGCGAAGAAGGCGATGCTGTTGTAGCCCCAGTAGTTGCTCATGCCTTTGGGCAACAGGTGCTGGTCGTCGACGAAGGCGTGGATCGGCAGCAGCTCCACCGAGGACACCCCGAGTGTGCGGATATGTTCCAGCACCTCGTCGACCATCAGCCCGGCGAAGGTGCCGCG
Organism: Pseudomonas batumici; assembly: GCF_000820515.1. GTDB lineage: Bacteria > Pseudomonadota > Gammaproteobacteria > Pseudomonadales > Pseudomonadaceae > Aquipseudomonas > Aquipseudomonas batumici. Next base: position 130,955 of record NZ_JXDG01000035.1, read on the forward strand.
CAGTGCGTCCGGCACCGCGGGGTGGCGCATGCTGAAGCCGCGCACATGGGTTTCATAGAGCAGGGTGCGGTCCCAGGGGACCTTGACCCGCTGGTCGTGGCCCCAGCTGTGGGCCGGGTCGATGACCTTGCTCTTGGGGACGAAGGGCGCACTGTCGCGCTCGTCGAAACTGAGGTCGGCATCGGGGTGGCCGAGGGTGTAGCCGAACAGCGCCTCGGACCATTTCAACTGGCCGACCAACTGCTTGGCGTAGGGGTCGATCAGCAGTTTGTTGGGGTTGAAACGGTGGCCGTTGCGCGGGTCGTAGGGGCCGTGTACCCGGTAGCCGTAGATCAGCCCGGGGAGGGCATCAGGCAGGTAGCCGTGGTAGATCTCGTCGGTGTACTCGGGCAGTTCGATGCGTTCGAGTTCCACTTCGCCGCTGGCGTCGAACAGGCACAGTTCGACCCGGGTGGCGTTGGCGGAAAACAGCGCGAAATTGACCCCCAGGCCATCCCAGGTAGCACCGAGCGGGAAGGGCAGGCCTTCGCGGATTCGCGAGGCCTGGGCTTTGGGTGTGGGTTCGGGACTTCTCGGCTTGGTCATTGATAGCGGTTCAACTGGCCGCCGGCTTGCGTGGCGCTCGTGGTTTCTTCTCGGCGACGGGTTTGGCGGCGGTGGCCGGTTTCACCGGCGCTTTCGCGGCCGCGGCGGTCTTCGTGGCGGTCTTGGGCTTGACGGCAGGCTTGGCCACCGTCGGCTTTTTCGGGGCCAGCGCCTCGGCCTCCGCCAGCTTGCGCGCCATCTCCCAATGCCGGCCCTCCTGGCCCTCGGGGCGACCCTCGGATTCCCAGATCTGATAGGCAAACTCACGGATGCGTTTTTCGTCGCTACTCATCGCCATGCTCCTGAACTCAGGTTTGTATAAAGAGATTGACCGGGAAATCTTCGAGTGCCTCACCGCCCGGCGGACTCACCGGTCACGCTCGGCGGCCTGGAGCCGGGCACAGGCCAGCAGTTCCAGGCGGCGAGCGGCATCCGTATCGTCCAGCAACTGGCCGCTGTCGCCGGGCAGGCGTCGGCACCAGTTGGGATGACTGTCGATGGTCCCGGGCAGATTGGCCTGCTCCTCGACACCCAGCACGTCCTCCAGCGGCAGCAACACCAGGGGCGCCCGGGTATGACCGAGGAAGCGCACGCTGGCGTCGAGGACCTGGTCGGTCTCGTGGGATTCATCGCGGAAATTCTGCGGGTCGTTGCTCAGCGCGCGGTGCAAGCCCTCGCGCTCGTGCTGGCGGGTTTCGCGCCAGTGATCGGCGCTGGCCTTGTCGATCAAGCCGAGCCGGATGTTCCAGTCGATATCCCGGGCATGCCACCAGCCGTTGAGGGTCGGCAGGTCGTGGGTGCTGGTGGTGGCCAGGGCGTTGTCTGGCCAGTCGAGGATCGGGCGGAAACGATGGCCGTATTCCTGCTCGAACAACAGCACGCGCATGCCAAGGATCGCGCGGGCGCTCAGTTTTTCCCGCAGGCCCTCGGGGACCGTGCCGAGGTCTTCGCCCAGCACCAGCGCCTGGTGGCGCGCGGACTCCAGGGTCAGCAGGCGCAGCAGGTCGTCCAGCGGATAATACAGGTAGGCGCCATCGCTCGACGGTGAACCGAGGGGGATCACCCAGAGCCGTTGCAGGCCCATCACATGGTCGATGCGCAGGCCCCCGGCATGGGCGAAGTTGGCCCGCAGCATTTCGATAAAGGCCCTGAAACCGTGACGCTTCAAGCCTTCCGGGGAGAAGGCCGAGATCCCCCAGCCTTGTCCGGCGCGATTGAGACTGTCCGGCGGTGCGCCGACGGTGAGTTCGGCCAGCAGTTCGTCCTGCCGGCTCCAGGCCTGGCTGCCGCCGCCGTCGGCACCGACGGCGAGGTCGGCGATCAGGCCGATGCCCATGCCGCTGTCCCGGGCGGCCTGTTGCGCGCGCTCAAGGCAGCGGGCGATCAGCCACTGGCTGAAGGCATAGAAGCCGATCTCATCGGCCTGCTCCGTGGCGAAGGCGGTGAGGGCCGGGTTGTCGGGATGCTGCCAGGCCGCGGGCCATTGCCGCCAGTCGGTGCTTTCGCCCCGATCCGCACAGACCGCTTGCCGGGCTTCGAAGCGGCAATGATTTTCCAGGGCTTCGCCGCCGGCCTGGCGGAACTCGGCGAAGTCCGCGGCGAGCGGGTGGGCATCCTGGCGAAAACCGTCGTACAGCGCACGCAACAGGCACTGTTTGGCGCGGGCGGCACGCGGCCAGTCGATCAGTGGCAAGGCTTCCAGCTGGCGCAATTCGTCGGCCAGCCCCGCGGTCTCGATGGCCTGGCGCAGGGCCTGTTCGCCGAGAATCGCCTCCGGCGCCGCATAGAGACTGTTGAGGAGCAGGCGGCTGGACGGCGAATAGGGGCTGTAGCGTTGCGGGTCGCAACTGAACATGGCGTGCAACGGGCTGATCGCCAGGGCGTCGGCACCGCGCTCGCCGGCGGCGCGGGCCAGGTTCTCCAAGGCCAGGGTGTCGCCGAACCCGCCATCGCCCGACCGTTGCAGGGAGTAGAGCTGCACCGCCAGGCCCCAGGCGCGGGGTGTCGCGGTATCGGTGGCCGCCGCCATGCTGTGGCACTGCTGCGGGGCCACGGCGAGGGTGAAACGCTGGCCGTCGATATGGACGGTCTGGTAACCCACGGGAATCCTGCCCGGCAGCACCGCGTCCTGGTCGAGCTGCAAGTGCAGGAGCGTGCCGTTTTCCAGATGCACCTCGCAGCAAGTGCCGGCGGCGAAATAGCGGGACAGGTCCAGCCCCTTGTCGACGTCCGCGGTCAGCAGGGGCGGCAGGTGGTTGTGTTGCTGCGCCAGTTGCAGTTCCAGCAGGCTGTTCTCGATGGCCTGGTCACTGTCGGCGGGATGCCCCAGCCCGGCGAGGACCTTGCGCAAGGCCTCGGGCCGGACTTTCTGCGGTCGGCCATTGGCATCGATCCAGTCGACGGCCAGGCCGGCCCGATGGGCGAGTATTTCCAGTTGCACGTCACTCATGGGGGTTCTCCGGTGGGTGGCTGCGATGAAGACCTCCTCAGTGCTGGCCCGACCTGCTCCGGGACTTGGCGACCAGATTCTGGTACAGCTCGGCGTAGGGTTCCACGGCCTTGCACCAGTTGAACGGCGCGGCCATGGCGCGGCAACGCATGGCGTTGAGCAGCGGCGGGTAGGCGAACACCTTGAACGCCCGGCGCAACGCCTGCGCATAGCTTTCCACGGTGGACTCGTCGAACAGGAAACCGGTGACCCCGTTGTCGATGGTGTCGGCCAGCCCGCCGGTGTTGCGCGCCACCGGCAGCGAGCCGAAGCGCTGGGCGTACATCTGGCTCAGGCCGCACGGTTCATAGCGCGAAGGCATCAGCAGGAAGTCGCTGCCGGCGAACATGCGCCGGGCATCGGTTTCGTTGAAGCCGATGCGCACCCCGATCCGGCCTGGAAAGCGCAGGGCCAGTTGGCGCATGGCCTGTTCTTCTTCCGGCTCGCCGCGGCCGATGATCGCGATCTGGCCGCCTTCGGCCACGATCATTTCGCTGACCGCCTCGGTCAGGTCCAGGCCTTTCTGGTAGACCAGCCGCGAGACCACCGCGAACAGCGGCCCGCTGGAGGGATCCAGGCCGAACAGGGTGCGCACATGGTCGGCGTTGACGGCCTTGCCCTCCCAGTCGCCCGGCAGGAAGGGGCGGACCAGGTGGCTGTCGGTGGCCGCGTCCCAGCTTTCGTCGATGCCATTGGGAATGCCGCTGAGCAGGCCCTGGTGGGTCTTGCTGGCGAGGAAACCGTCCAGGCCGCAACCAAATTGCGGGGTGGTGATTTCCTGGGCGTAGGTGGCACTCACCGTGGTGATATGACTGGAGTAGGCCATGCCGGCCTTGAGGAACGACAGCTTGCCGTAGAACTCCATGCCTTCCTGCTGCAGGGCGTGGGGCGGGATCCCCAGCTCCGGGCAGCAGGCGAGGCTGACCACGCCCTGGTAGGCGAGGTTGTGAATGGTGAACAGGGTCGGGGTGCGCTGGCCGCGCCAGTGCATATAGGCCGGGGCCAGGCCGGCCGGCCAGTCGTGGGCGTGGACCAGGTCCGGGGTCCAGTGGATCTGGGCCAGGTTGGCGGCGATATCGGCGGCCGCCAGGCCCAGGCGGGCGAAGCGGATGTGGTTGTCCGGCCAGTCGCGACCGTTGTTGGCGCCATAGGGCGTGCCTTCGCGCTCATAGAGCTCGGGGCAGATCAGCACATAGATCACCAGGCCGTCGGGCAGGTCCATGCGGCCGATCTTGCAGGGTGGCAACGCGGCGTGGCCGCCCAGTTCGCCGATGATATGGATCGGGTTGTCGCTGTGGATCACCTGCGGGTAACCGGGAATCAGCACCCGCACATCATGCAGGTGATGCATGGCCCGTGGCAGGGCGGCGGACACATCGCCCAGGCCACCGGTCTTGACCAGGTCGGCGAACTCGGAGGTGACGAACAGCACCTTTTTCTTGTCCGGATTGACAGCGGCTGCCGTCAACACAGGTTTTCCTCCCGCCAAGGGGGCTGACACGGGGACCGCTTCGCTGGCCTGATTAAAATGCTCTTCCTGAGTTTCCAACGCAGCGTTGATCATGTGCCTCTCCCGATTTATTTGATCTGGTTCATCCTTTCTTTCATACAACGTGCCCAAACCGCTTCCTTTGGTCGGACACACCGCTTGCGCGAAACTGGGCGAAGGACGTCCAGCGCACGGCGGCAAGAAAGTGCGAGGGGAGCCCCTGTCCGTAATCCCCCCGGAACAGAGGCCCTACCTTTGACCTGACCGACCGCCGTTGCAGAAGTTTCGACTTTTTGTCGCAGGAATGACCGAGCGGTCAGCAGGCCCGAAAAACAGTGTAGGAGAGATGTTGCCGCCGTGAAGGGCGTTGTTTAGACGAATATTGGGAAAATGCAGCGCGTTTGATTCAAGTCACAGGCGACCATGCTGCCATCTGGAACGGACGTCCATGAACGGCTGCACCCCGCTGGCGCGGGCTCGAAACCCAAACGCTCAAGGATGGTGCGTGGGTGTCCCGGGAGAGTGCGTGGTACGCCCAGATATAGAGCCCGCCGATTTGCTTCCGGGTCACCTGGTCGAGGAACCGCCGCAGGCTGTGGTCGGTCAGGCCACGGCCGGTCAGCCAGGACCCGTTGCCGGGCCCTGGCACCATGGCTTAACTCAGGAGCCGGATCGGCTGCCCGGCCGCCCAGGCCTGGATGTCTTCGATCATCTGGCTGTAGAAGAGCCGGTAGTTGTTCTGGCTGACGTAGCCCACATGGGGCGTTGCCAGGACGTTGTCCAGAGTGCGGAACGGATGGTCGACCGGCAGCGGTTCCTGTTCGAAGACATCCAGGGCGGCGCCGGCCAGCCGGCCTTGCTCAAGCGCGGCGATCAGCGCCTGTTCGTCGACGATCGGCCCGCGTGCGGTGTTGATCAGGTAGGCCGAGGGTTTCATCCAGCCCAGCGCCTGGGCGTCCACCAGGCCGCGGGAGCGCTCGCTGAGCACCAGGTGCACGGAGAGCAGGTCGGCCTGCTTGAACAGTTCGGCCTTGCTGACGTACTCCACGCCGGATTCGGCGGCTCGTTCGGCGGTGAGGTTCTCGCTCCAGGCGATGACCCGCATGCCGAACGCCTTGCCGTAGCCGGCGATGCGCTGGCCGATGCTGCCCAGGCCGAGAATCCCCAGGCTCTTGCCATACAGGTCGCCGCCCAGGCCCTGCTGCCAGTGTCCGGCGCGCAGGGAATGGGCTTCCTTGAGGAGATTGCGGCTGACGGCCATGATCAATGCCCAGGTCAGTTCCGGCGCCGCCTGTTTGTAGCTCTCGGTGCCGCAGACCTGGATACCCAGCGCGTTGGCGGCCTTGATGTCGAGGGCGGCATTGCGCATGCCGCCGGTCACCAGCAGCTTCAGGCGGGGCAGTTGGCGCAGCAGGGCCTCGTTGAACGGGCTGCGTTCGCGCATCACGCAGATCACCTCGAAACCGCCCAGGCGCTCGGCCATGGTGGCGGTATCGGCCGGGTAGTCGTGGAGAAAACTCACCTGGCCCACGGCGCTCAAGGCGCTCCAGTCCACGGCGTTGGCGGCCACGCCTTGCCAGTCATCGATTACCGCGATCTGCAGGGTCATTCGTTGTTTCCTCGTCAGGGTTGGCTGGCCAGCCAGTCGAGCAGGGCCTTGTGGAAACGCGCCGGTTCTTCCATCTGCGGCGCATGGCCCAGGCCGGGGAACTCCACCAGGGTCGACTGCGGGATCAGTTTCGCCACCTGTTTGCCCAGCACGTCGTAGTGACCGATGCGCGCCTTGACCTCGGGCGGCGCGATGTCGCTGCCGATGGCCGTGGTGTCGGCGGTGCCGATCAGCAACAGGGTGGGCATCTTCAGGTCCTTGAACTCGTAATAGACCGGCTGGGTGAAGATCATGTCGTAGATCAGCGCCGAGTTCCAGGCGACCGCGACGTGACCGGGGCCTTTGTTCAGGCCGGCGAGCATATCGACCCAGCGGTCGAACTCGGGTTTCCAGTGGCCGGCGTAATAGGTGTTGCGTTCGTAGTTGCGGATGCCCTCGGCGTTGAGTTTCAGCTCGCGTTCGTTCCATTGGTCGACGGTCCGGTAGGGCACACCGAGGGCTTTCCAGTCTTCCAGGCCGATGGGGTTGACCAGCGCCAGGCGTTCGACCTGTTGCGGGTAGAGCAGGGCATAGCGGGTGGCGAGCATGCCGCCGGTGGAATGACCCAGGATCAGGGTTTTCTGGATGCCGAGTTTTTCCAGCAGGGCGTGGGTGTTGTTCGCCAGTTGCTGGAAGCTGTATTGATAGTGGTCGGGTTTGCTGGAGGTGCAGAAACCGATCTGGTCCGGGGCGATCACGCGGTAACCGGCGGCGCTCAGGGCCTTGATGGAGGAGTCCCAGGTGGCGCCGCAGAAATTCTTGCCGTGCATCAGCACGATGTTCTGGCCGTTGGCCTTGCCGCTGGGCTGGACGTCCATGTAACCCATCTGCAGGGATTTACCCTGGGACTGGAAGGCGAAATGCTGCACTGGATAGGGGTATTCGAAACCTTGCAGTTCCGGGCCGTAGGCCGGGCCTTCGGCGGCGTGGGACAGGACGGGGAGGGAGGCGGCCAGGAACAGGCCGCCGAGCACGAGGGCGCGGGCATTCGACATAAGGGATCTCCAGAAGAATGGGACCGATGCTGGTGAGCGGCGATTAACCCTGGATTAACATGCGCATAATCAATCCATAGCATTGGAGGTCTGCGGGTAAAGCCGACTGCGACCTCGGGTCGCTCCTCGTTTCTTTCATCTTACCCGGTCGTGGATGTAAGACTTTTCCTGCAATATTTAGTGTGCTTTTCTCTAAATGGTTTTCTCTTTTCCTATGACTTCTAGATCATCACGGGTTTGTTGAGTGTTGCCCAAAACCGATTCTCTCTTGGTGTCAAAAATATATCGGGTTAGTTGTGAATCTCGTAAGTTTTAGTGCTTCTTATTTTTGTAATATTCTGAAATAAATGATAGCCCCAGAGGGCTCAGCTCCTTTGGGCTGCATGTTACCTAGGATGTAGAGCGATTCCTTGGCAAAAAAATAGGCAATTGATTGTTGTGCTGGTTTTTTGACGTAAAATCAGTGGTTGACAGAGCATTTTTTCTGCGCCTAAAGTCCTTTCCATAAACAAAAGATTTATTCGTACGAAATAACAATTGCGCGTGTGTTTATCTCTCGTTTACGTGTGATGAATCCATAACATAAAAAGCTTTTGGACGGGCGTGGTGGTGCGACATGGATAACGATCAATTTAGAGGTAAGTGGCAGCGACGTTGGGTGGAAGGCAATGTATTCGCCGTCGATAATTTTGTCGATAAACCCACTTATTATGTGCTTGATATGTTTCCCTATCCATCGGGCAATGGTTTGCATGTTGGGCATGCCGTTGGTTATATCGGAACGGATATTGTTGCGCGTAAAAAAAGAATGGATGGGTTCAATGTGCTGCATCCCATGGGTTGGGATGCGTTTGGCTTGCCTGCAGAGCAATACGCTATAAAGACCGGTGTGCATCCCGCCGAAGTGACACGGATAAACTGCCAGAACTTCAAGCGGCAGCTTATGCTGATGGGCTTAAGCTATGACTGGGGCCGGGAAGTCAATACATCTGATAAAAAGTACTATCGGTGGACTCAGTTTCTTTTTCTCAAGTTGTATGAGCGTGGTTTGGTGTATGAGAAAGAGGAAAGTGTCTGGTGGTGTGAAGCACTTCAAACCGTTCTGGCGAATGAAGAAGTTATCGATGGGCGTTCTGAACGTGGTGATTACCCCTGCATCAAAAAACCGCTAAAGCAATGGATGGTGAAAATCACTGAATACGCTGAGCGCTTGTTAGCTGATCTGGATCAGCTCAATTGGCCGGAGTCGGTCAAAAAAATGCAGCGTGAATGGATTGGGCGTACCGAGGGTGTCGATCTCGATCTCCTCGTGCAGGAGGACGCGGCCAGTTCCCTCACTTTGTTTATCTCAGAGGCCGAAACACTTTATGGCATCAACGCCGTATTTCTGTGCCCTGAACACCCCTACGTAAAAGAACTCTGTCGGGTTCATGACAGTGACCTCTCCACCCGGATTGCCGACTTGCAGGACCCAAAGGTCGCAGTAGACGGCCTGTCTTTGCAGCGCCACGTACGTCATCCACTGACGGGAGCACCGTTGCCCATTTATATCGTCAACTACCTGGCGTTCGATGGTAGAGAGCAGGCGATATTCTCTGTACCAGAAACTGATCCCAAAGCCTCGTCTTTGTGCAAGCATTTCGGTTTGCCCTACATTTCTGTTCTCGATGAGGCCAATATGCGGGCCTGCCTCAAAAATTCCGGGGTCTTTAGCGGTCTCTCCAGGCCCGAAGCTCGTGGGCGGATCGAAGCTGAGCTCATAGGCAATCATGGAGCCGTCAGCAGAGTTCGTTACAGGATGCGTGACTGGCTGTTCTCCAGGCAGAGGTACTGGGGTGAACCTTTTCCACTATACCGGGACTGTAACGGTAACGTGGTTGCGGCTAACCATGGGGAGCTGCCGATCGAGTTGCCGACGGTCGAGAGTTTCCGCCCAAGTGCCGACGGTACCAGTCCGCTGCAGTGCGCGCAGGACTGGGTGAACTGCAAAGATGCTGCTGATAACCCGCTATACCGGGTCACTGACACCATGCCTGGATGGGCCGGATCGTGCTGGTATTTTCTGCGGTTCATGGATCCGCACAACGAAGCCGAACCGTTCTCGGCAGCGAGTATGGAGTACTGGAAACAGGTCGATCTGTACGTTGGTGGGGCGGCCCATGCGACTATGCACCTGCTTTATGCAAGATTTTGGCACAAGGTGCTTTTCGATGTCGGCCTGGTGAATTTCGATGAGCCCTTCAAGACGCTCTATAACCAGGGATTAGTGACTGCCGATGCATTCAAGGACGGGACCGGTCGGATAGTGGCGGTGGATGAAGCCGAGTATCGGGCAGGCAAGTACTGGTTAAAGAATAGCGATCACGAGTTGCACGTGTTCAATACCAAGATGTCAAAATCCCTTTTGAACGTGGTCGTGCCAGACGACATCATTCGTGAGTTTGGAGTCGATACCTTTCGTATTTACATGATGTTCATGGGACCGCTCGGGCAGAGCAAAAAGTGGGATGTAAAAGGTATAAAGGGATGTGAGCGGTTCCTTAATAGGGTCCTGAGCATTTTCACCGATGGTCTTGAGTCCGGCGCTTCTTGCAGCGAACCTGCGGCTTCGGACCAGCATCCGCTGGAGATGCAGTGGGGAAAAACCCTCGCCAAGGTCGATGCGTCCTTTGTGACCTTGAACTTCAATACTGCGATTGCCGCGTTTATGGAGTTCATGAATCAGGCCGAGAAGCACAAGGCCTATTTCTTCGAACGTATAGGCGCTGACTTTGTGAAGGCCCTGTTCCCCTTTGCCCCTCATGTGTGCTCTGAAATCTGGGAGCGTTTGGGCTACCGCAATATCGACTATGTACAGTGGCCCGCTGCGCGGGTGCGCCCGGTCAGGGCGACTCGGATCTACATCAATGGCAAATATATGGACGACCTGGTGGAGGGGACAGGTGAGGAACTGATTGACGTCGATCTTGCTCGGAGCAAGGTCTTCGATGCCCTGAAAGGATGTGCAGTGACCAAGGTGATCTATGTGCCAAACCAAATCGTGAATTTTCTTGGCAGTTATGAAACCTGAGTCGAGATTGCAGGTAATACGCGGGTCCAACTGACGTTTGTAATATCGGGATTCATCTCGACTCAAAATATAGTATGTCCATCGCCTTAAGAAAAGAATCTATGATTAACAATAAATTTCATCGCCAGGTCGGGGCTGTCTTTGCATTGTTTATGTGCGGCATGATTTCCCTTCATGGTGGAATCACCCTGTTTTACTTGAGCATGACCAGCATTGACTTCACCTCTCAGGAGATTTTGACGTTCTATTTGTCGGGCTGTCTGACGGTGGTGTTGATTCCTCTAATGGGTGCTAGTTGTGAGCGAGTGGTACAGGTGGCCTTGGTGGCCAAGATACTACTGGTGCTCTGCGTATTGTCGACCGGTATTGTCTGGATTATTCCAGAAGCGCTGTGCTCGGGGCTTATTGCCTCATCGAGTTTCTATTTTGCGATGCGCGAGGTTTCCAAAGGAGCGCACGGAAAATTGCTTGCGTCGGTGTTGGTACTGATCATCAATATTGAATCTTTGGTCTGGTATGCCGCTCTGGGCTGGCTCTCGGAGCTGCAGTCCCGAGTCTGGCTGTCATTAGCCTATGGGCTTGCCACAATTCTGCCCTTGCTCTACCTCAGCACATTTGTCGGTACTGCAATGACCCAGCGTGTCAGCATCAAACAACTGCTGGTTCTCGGTAAGTCGCTTTCGGTCTATAACCTGTGCTGCTATATGCTTGCGGCGTTCGCAGCCAATTGTTTCAATCTGTCACTCCATCATTGGGCGGAACTTGATGCGCAGCGTTGGTGGGGCAGTGTCCCCGGCATTACCGGGTTCTATATCCTCGGTGTTTTGGCCTGTGTGGTGCTGTTGTCCCGGTTGAAGGTCCGTGACGAGAAGCTATTGGTCGTGGCACTGCTCGGACTTTGCGCCATCGGGTATTGGCTCGCTGGCAACGCTACTGAGGATTCTCTGCTCCTGGCTGCAGCCGTATTCGGATTGGGAAGCACAAGTACACTGGTCATGTCATCGATAGTTGCGGATCTCGCGCAAACGCATGACACCCTCAGCCGTCTGCTGGTGGTAGCCGTGCTGGCAGCGATGCAAGTGTGTCTGATCTCGTTGATTCATATAGTCAAGGTATTCGCTCATATCGCTATCAATGAGTGGCAGGCGATTGCCATAGCTGGCGGTGCATTGATTCTATTTAAAGTACGTCGCTTGTACGTTGAGGGCTTTAAGCTCAAGCCTCAATAGTGTCGGGCAAGGCGTTAAGCAAAATATCTCATGTCGCTGGCCTGGATCGATCGGGTAGGTATCGGGTTTTAATACGCTGTACTCAACCTGCGCGTAGGCGCTCTTATGGAAAGGAAACTATATGTATATCGACTCTCGTCGCATTAATGAAATGAGCTACACGGAATTTGTAGCGTTTATTAACCAAACCAATGTTCCTCCAGGCTCTTACAGTACTCTGACCAAATGGCGTAATAACTCAAACCTTAACGCTGGCTCGCGGGTCTTGGAAGTGGCCTGTACAACCGGATTTTCCATCAACTCGCTGGTAAAGGAGTCTGGCTGCGAAGGAGTGGGTATTGACCTGTGTAAGGACTCTATCAGCCAAGCGCGTGTTAATGCCGAACAAATGGGGTTGGGCAACAAGGTTCGATTTACGGCGATTGACGGCACGTTGTACGAATCTCCCGAGAAGTTTTCTCATATTGTGGTCGGTGCCGGATTGGGCTTTTTTCCTCAGCCTGAACGAATGATCGAGAATATCTGCCGATTGTTCAGCTCGTCGGGGTATCTGCTGGCCTCGCCTTTTTACACTGTCGAAGATATTCCCGAGAAAATGCTGAACCAGGCTGCCAAAGTGTTCGGTATTACACCTACAGTTCAGCCTTATAAAGAAGTTATGCAGCTGTATAAAGGTTTTGAGGTGTATTTTGAGGAACGTTTGCAACCTTTGCCGGAAACCGAAAAAGAGCTGCATCACTATTGTGAATCGACGGTGGAGCGAGCCAGTCATTCGTACGGTTTGGAAGATGAGGGTGTCAAGTCGATGATGTACGATAGGCTGTACAGTATCAAAAAAATGTCGAACGAGCTTCGTCAATATCAGGGTTACAATGTTCTGGTCTTGCACTATGACGCCCAGTGTTATCCAAATCGTTATGTGGAGTTGTTTTGAGAGAATAACGGTCAATTTGATTCCGATTCGCAGCTTGTTTTTCGAATGCTAAAGGTCTTGGCTGCGTCGATACGAGTCAGTGCGGTCGTCTGTCTGGGGGCTGCTTGTTGGGGGATAGAGGAGCAAGCAAGTCTTGAAAGTAACCAATAATAGGTGTGGATATGATCTTGACTGGGGAGAGAATTATAGAGTCTGTTGAAAGCGGCGATATCATTATTTCAAACTTTGATCGTTCGCGTGTAAATCCCAATAGTTACAACTATTTATTGGGTGAGGAAGTGAAGGTCTTTAGCGGGAGATGCTCCGATGGATATCCGAGGTTTGACACCGTCAGGCTGGGAGAGGATGGGTATGTGTTGCACCCCGGAACCATGTATTTGGGGGTGACTGATGAAGTCATCGGTAGTCCTCGGTATGCGATGTCGCTGATTGGTAGAAGTTCCATGGGGCGTTTTGGTCTGTTCTTGCAGATATCGGCTAACTTGGGGCATACCACATCCAGTCATCAATGGACTCTGGAGCTACACGCGGCTCGGGCAATTCGTGTCTATCCAAAGATGCCGATTGGACAAGTTTCATTCTGGACAAATTACGGGGGTGTACGTTGTTTTGGTAAAAACTATGCCCTTTACAATAGTCCCACTGAGAGGCTGCTGATATGATTCTTACAGGAAATAAAATACGTGATGAGATAGTCGCCGGAAATATTATCGTTGACCCCTTCGTTGACTCTCAGTTGAGTACCAATTCATATGATCTTCGTTTGGGTTATAGATATCTGAAATATGAGGGTGGGGTTATTGATCCTAAAAAGCAGCACGCCTATGAGATTCATGATATTCCCGCAGGCGGGCTGCAATTGGAGGCGGGGGATTTTTTGCTCTCGGAGTCTCTGGAAGTGATAGGCAGTAATCATTTTGTCCCCATTATTCACGCCAAGTCCGGCACAGCCAGGGTAGGCTTGTTTGTGCATATCACCGCTGACTTGATAGATATTGGTTCGATCGGCAAAACCACGTTTCAGCTATATGCCACTTTGCCGGTCAAGGTGTATCCCGAAATGCTTTTGGCCCAAGTGTCATTTTGGCGCCCGGAAGGGCAGATCACACTGTATCGGGGGAAGTATCAGAACACCACCGGACCACAGCCTTCCAAAACCTATCTGGACTACATGTGATGATGAAAACATTGACTTCGAATCCGCACTTCAGGGCCGTCGATCTGGATATGTCCCCCATTGCCGATCTGTCGAGCTTTAGCCGAACTGATGAACCTGCGGTCTTTATCGACCTGCTTCAGGATACCGTCAGTGAAACGCAGGCTCGTGATATCGCCTTGTCGCTACCTGACCATTACAAAGCGATCTACCTGAACAAAGAAATTCCTCTTATCAAAACGAGGTTACAAGAGACGTTGCAGCTGCATCTTGCGGCTGAACTATTGAACCCGCTGATGAATGAACTGTGCAGCGCCATGGATTTATTTTTCCGACTCACCTTGGATGAGAAACCTTTGGTGTCTTTACGCGTGGTGACGGCGGAGTACGTGGCCAAGGAGTATCCGTCTGTCAGCCAGTATTACCACCGGGATGCTGCCGCCATGACGTTGACCAAGTGCTTCTATGGTGAGGGGGCAATATATCTACGGGAGAAAAACACAAGGCGCGATTACTTTCAGGAGAACTCCATTGCATTGAATGACGCCGATGCAGCTTATGATGATGCCGATTGTCAAGTGGTCCCTCCGATGAAGTGGGTTTTGCTCAAGGGAGAGATGTACGAGGGTATTGATTCCCGAAATCAGGCGGTCATCAATATCGTTCTTGGCGAGAAGTCGCATTTCAGGGATTTCGCCAAGGGCAAGGGGCTGATCCATAAAGGAGGGCGATTCATCGATACTGATCGGCGCTTGGTATTCACCATCAGTACCTATAAGACGGAGTTCTGATGAAAAATATAATCCTCGGAACCTGGCAGGTAGGCGGCGGTAGCTGGTCGACGGTCAATAGTTGGAAAGCCTATGAAACGCTGTTCTGTGCCATTGACCAGGGCATCGAACGGATAGACACGGCGCCCAGTTATGGGGATGGCCATTCGGAGAAGATCGTCGGCGAGGTGATCCGGCATTTCAGTAACAAGGCACTCAAGGTCATCAGCAAAGTGCCGCCCGACATGATGACCCGTGCCAAGGTGATCCAGAGTGTCGAGGGCAGCCTGACACGGCTGGGAGTGAGCCAATTGGACACATTGCTGATCCACTGGCCGGCCGGGACCATGGGGACCGATCCTGTGTCGTTGGAAGAAACCTTGCGAGCCTTGGAACTGGCGAAAAGCTCTGGGCTCACGAAGAAAATTGGGGTCTGCAATTATGATCTGGCAGATCTGGAGACCATCGACAGTCTACTGAAACTGGACTGTCTTCAATATGCCTACTCGCTGTTCTTCAGGGGCGTGGAGTTCGGAGTCAGCCAGTTCGCCGAGGCACGTGGTATTGAGTTGATGGGGTACTCCACGCTCGCTCAAGGCATCTTGACCGACCGTCCAGACTACGCGGGCTTCTCCACCGACGACCACAGAAACTATGTCGTCCTGTTCGCGGAAAAATATCGGCCACATATACAGCGCATGTTGCAGGAACTCCGGGCTCTTTTACCTCAGGGTGTAGGCTTGAGCAACCTTGCGGTGAGCTGGGTGCAGTCAAGGGGTGTCACCCCTATTCTTGGGTTGCACACTCCTGACCATCTGACCGCGTTCAGCAGCGGTCGTATTTCAGATGATGTTTTACTGGATGCGGCGGACGTGATTTCCAGGGAGTTCAAGGCTGAGTTGGGGAAGCGCCTATCACTGTGGGGTGACGTATGAGCGATCTGCATTTGGCGATCAGGACTGCAAATCCCGAGCGCATGATCAGCTTCTACCAAGAGATCTTCAATTTCAAAGTGGTGGAAGAGTTTGCCGCACACGACGGTTCGTTCCACCTCTATTTTCTATCGGATGGTCAGCGGCCTAAGCTCGAACTGATCGTCAATCGAGAGCCTGCCCTCCAGGAAAAGGGCGACACATTGTCTCACTATGGCTTTTTCGTCGATGACTATCATCGTGTGCTGCTGGCTTGTCGGGTCGCGCAGCTACCGATTCTGGAGGAAAAACTCATCAATGGGCTCAGGCAGTTCTACGTCCAGGATCCGGATGGACACTATGTGGAAGTGAATCAGGTCTGATTTCGCCGATAGTGCAGGCAGTAAACGCGTGGACGAGGTGCCTGGGATGAAGGGTACAGATTTAGTGGAGGCCGGGAGCGCTGTGCGGCCCGGAGAGCATTACCGATTCACCGACCGGGGTAGTTCGACCTGCGTGCTCTGCATTCACGGTCGCCCCGGTAACTGTCTGTTGATGGAGCCCTTCGACACCTGGTGTGCAGAACGGTCCTACGACTGTTATCGCTATGACCAGTTCGCCTGTCGAGACAGGGACGGCTTTCAAATCGATTCGGAGCAACTGTTCGCCATTCTGGTGGAGGAACTCTACCGGCATGTCAGCAAACTCAAGGATCGCGATCTGTTGATCGTGGCTCACTCCTTCGGCGCTGTTCTGCTTTGTGAAATCTTTCAGAGATACGAGTTTTCACAGCAACGCATCAAGATCGTGCTCTCGGGCTTCTGTCCAGAGCGAGAGGAGTTCCTGCAGATCAACCAGAAACGCCTGGAGAGTTATGCTCGTGAGGGCGACGAGCGTCACGCTGAGAACAGGTTCTTCGACGCACATATCTGCGGCAAACGATTCATGACCCCTGAACAGTTCCAGGCGCTTCAAGTGCGGCCGATGGGGAACGTCAGCTTACGCGCCTCCTATCTGGAACTGCTCGGCGTCATACGTTGCCCGGTGCTGATCACCTACGGAAGCGAAGATATCTGCAGCGACTATCAAGTTGCCAAAACCAGCGAGCACCTGGTGGACTTTCGCGTCGCCCGGTTTTCCGGTGCTGCACATTATCCTTTCATCGAACAGACTCAGGCCTATTTCCAGGAACTCGACCGTTTCATGGGTATTGGGTGAAATAGCGAGTTCGTATCTTTCACCATTATCTGATCAATACGACCTTGAATCCCAGTTCTTACGCATGTATGGGGCTTGGCTATGATCATGGAGTTTTATAATGGAAGTTGTCGTTATGCGCAACGTATTGATTATCGGTGATTCTTACGTCGATGCCGATTTTTTCGATGCAAACACCCGTTGGTTTCATATTGGCAAAGAGCCGCCGACGCTTGAACTGACCGCTTGCAGAAGGCTGTGCCTGGCAGCTAAGTTCGATGTCGAGCAGTACGACAAGAAGCTGTTGGAAATATTCCTTTTCTGTAATGAGATTATGTTTGAGTTTGGCAGAATCGACTATGTGATCGCCAACACCGAGTACAGCATTTTGTGCGGCGCGGCGGTTCGTGATCATTACGGGATATCTGGTCGTCGGCTCGGCGACGTTGTTGTGTTCAGAAACAAGTTCCTGATGAAGTCGGCGCTTGCCCAGCAGGCTGAGGTCGCGACCAGTCGCTTTGTCGGTGGTGAGCGGCTGGCTACGAAGGGGATGATTGCGGTATCCGAAGTTTTTACCTCAAGCGATTATCCGCTCGTGCTTAAGGCCGCCTCCCAAGCGGGGAGCCGCCATGTCTACGTGACTCAGGATGCCATGGAGTTAGAGCAGAAAATGCATGAACTCCAGGTCCTCGGTGTCGAGTACTTGGTGGAGCAGTTTGTCGACGCGCCGGTCATTCATATTGACGGAGTCTGTCGGCAGGGGGAGTTGCTGTTTGTCTGTGCGTCCCGGTACCTGGATGATTGCTATGCCTGGCAGCATGAAAAGGTCGCCATGTCTTCGGTGCTAATCGATGAACCGTCGCTTCAGAAAGCCATAGTGCAATTCACGCAGCGTACGCTCTCCTCATTGAATGCCCGTGATTTAGTCTTTCATCTGGAAGCCTTCCTGCTCAGCGATCAGCGTCTGGTGTTTCTGGAAATCTCCTCGCGTCCCGGTGGAGCAGCGATAGTACCTTGTATAAAGAGTATCTATGGCGTGGACCTGCTTGAGGAGAACTTCAGGGTGGAGGTCGAGGCCCCGTCGGTCTTGAGTTCCTCGGGATTTCTTGGCGCTCATGTGAGCAAGTCAGGGGGCTGGATCGTACTGGCTTTGCCTGAGACGTCATGGTGCGAGGTACTGTCGGTCCAGGGAGCCCCTCCGTTGGGCGAGCATGTGACGTGGAGAAAGATTGTTGCTGCCGGTACTCGCTTCAATAAGGAGTATTTTGAGGACCCTGCGGTCGGGATGTTCGTCGTGCGCCACGATAGCGCAGAACAGGTAGAGGTAAGTATCCAGCAGATCAAGGCGGATTTTTCCATTGAGGTGCTACGATTGGAGCAATCCATATGACGCACCCACTTCGGTCGATGACCAATAAGTATGAGCTTGAGGCCCTGACCGGTCATTTCAACACACTGGCTGCGCAGTTCGGCTTTATCCCAGCAGCACCGACGCAATTGCTCAGCGACGATGAGACCCTGCTCTTTGCTAACTCAACCATCGCCGGCTACAAACGGCACCTTCTTGAGGGGCGTGTGCCTTTTCCGGGCTTTTCGATCGTTCAGGAGTGCATCAGAAATCAGAATCTCAAAAGCATCAGGAATTGGAGCGAAGAGCTGGAGTACATGAGCTGTTTCACGCAATTGGGGGTGTTAGGTGGCCCCAATTCATTGCCGCGGATTCTGGAGTTCATTACCGATTACCTCGCGAGTATCAGCAGTCGGCAGCGCTTGCTATGTCGAGTAAGTCGTTCGCTCACTCTGTATGAGTCTGTCACCTGTAAATGCGAAGGCTGGCGGATCGAGATCGATGGGCGTCCACCCGGTTACTACCACTGGAAATACGGCCTGGATGGGGTGAGTGGTGAAGGCGTTACCTTCGCAATTCAGGATCAGAGCCGGGGACTGTATCGGGATATCGGCAATCTTGTTGAGATCAGAGACAGTGCCGGTGTACTGGGGTACGAGTTCGGGTTCGGTGGGGAAACCCTAGACTCTCGGCTTCGAGGCCTCGATTCACCATTCGAGTCCAGTCCGCTGCATGACTATCTGGACGTGGGCAATGAGCCTTCGCTGAAAAGAAAAATGCTCGATTCGCTCATGCTCGCCGCGATGTTGTGTGCTATCGGTGTAGATGAAACAACTCTCAAGCGTGCTTCGATCCTGAGGCGTGCTATGAACGACCTGTTCTATCTCACCTACCTGTGTAGGCTGGAGCCGCACTTGGTTCTGGCTGCCGGGAGACAGTATCTGCAGGCGAAAGGCGTAGCCGATAGTCATTTTGTACGAAGCTTCGACACCTTCCAGAGACGGGTTGGCAGCAAAATCGATCTGGCTCGGCAATACATTGACTATGCAAGAATGCATGACAAGGCTTGGGGGCATGTGCGTCGGTACTGCGTCGACCGAATGGGTATTCCGACTGCCTATTTCGAGAGAATATTTGAGCCTCCACAAGCTCATTAGGTGTGCGCTGACACCTCCCGTTCCAGACTGTTGATCAACAACCGCCACAGGTGGTCGGCTGCCGGGGAGAGTCGTCGGTCGGAGCTGCGTAGCACATGGCATTCAGATGTTCGTGCGATAGGGTGGTCGATTGGGATCGCGACGAGTGGATTCGTAGCAGCACTTTGACCTAGGGATTGGGCGGTCATGAAGGCAATGCCCAGGCCTGCCTGACATAGCGACTGGGCCGATGAAAGCAGGTTGCAGCGATACGCGGGGCTGAATATCAGCCCTTCGGATTCGAACATCTTGTTGACGTAACGCTGTATGCCGAACGCGTCGGTCAGTGCAATCAGCCTGTACTCGATCAACTCGTCCAGCCTGACATCCGGCTGTCTGGCCAGGGGATGGTCTTGCGGCACCACGGCGCAGACGGGGCCCCGATAAAAACTTCGGCGGTGCAGGGACATGTTGCCGACGGAGCCAAAGGAAAAGGCCATATCCAGCTCACCGCGAACCAGCATCATCAAGGTGGTGCCCAAGTCGCCAGTGCTGATGTCGACAAAGACATCAGGATAGTCATTGGAAAATTCCCGCAGGACACCGTTCACAAAGCTTTCAATCATGCCTTGGCCAATGCGCAGGCTCACCGTGCCGCCGCGCATGTAGCGCAGGTCGGTCAGGTGTTTGGTGAGCGTTTCTCGACGCGCTCGGGTTTCGGCGAAGTGCTCGGCGAGCAGCTTTCCCGCCTGGGTCAGGATGACGTTTCTGCCGCTGCGTTCCAGAAGCGGCAGATGCAGGCTGCGCTCCAGCAATGCCACTTGGCGGCTGATGACCGATGGGTTGACGTTCAGCGCATCGGCGGCTTTGCGAATCCCCCCCTGTACCCCCACTTGATGGAGATAGCTCAGTCTTTTTTCTTGAAAATCGTCGTCCATCGTCAAGGCTTTGATCCGGTAAACTGTTGACTATAGGGCAACAATATAGGCCCCGACCTCGCATTCTTCAATGACTGGGTGCTCGGCATAATTGGGCCTATATCCAGCCTTGAGCGACCCTTCCATGAGCAGCGTGCAACAGTACCTTCATCTCCATGCCCAACAGATTCTGGATGATCTGAAACGGCTGGTCAGTGCCGAATCGCCCTCTACCGACAAGCAGGCCGTGGACGCCTGCGGCCGGGTCTTGCAGGACATCATCGCCAAGCGCCTGGGTTCGTCTGCCGAGGTGATACCTCGTGAGACTCTTGGGGACCACCTTGCGTTCAGCATCGGTCAGGGTTCCCGCAGGACCGCGATACTGGGGCATTTTGATACGGTCTGGGATGTTGGCCACCTGACCTTGCGCGAGGAAGGCGGCAAGCTCTATGGCCCGGGGGTTCTGGACATGAAGGGCGGGCTTGTCCAAGCGATCTGGGCAGTGCGTGCGTTGGTGGAACTCAACCTTCTGGACGATCATGAGATCAGATTCCTGTGTTCCAGCGATGAAGAGTTGGGCAGCCCGACATCCCGTGAGTGGATCGAGCAAGAGGCCAGGCTGTGCCAGCAAGTACTGGTGGTGGAGCCCGCCACGGCGCATACCCATGCATTAAAAACCGAGCGCAAGGGCACAGGCCGTTTTGAAATCACTATCAAGGGACGTGCGGCCCATGCGGGCAACAACCCGGAGGACGGGATCAGCGCCGTGCATGAAATGGCCGAGCAGATTCTTTTTCTGCAGGGGCTCAATGCACCTGAGCGTGGGACGACGATCAACGTGGGGATTGCACAGGGCGGTGATCGTACCAACGTGGTTGCCGAGCGGGCTCGTTTAAGCGTGGACCTACGGGTTACCAGCCTTGCCGAAGCCCGCCGTGTCGAATTCGCAGTCAACGGCCTTCAGCCACGTTTGACCGGGGCGCAAATCTCGGTGACGGGTGGATTGGTGCGTCCTCCCCTGGAAAACACCGAGGGCAACAGATGGTTGTTTGCGCTCGCCAAAGAGGCGGCCGGTGAATTATCCATCGATCTCCTCCAGGCCTCTGTGGGCGGCGGAAGCGACGGCAATTTCACTTCGGCCATCGGCATACCGACGCTGGATGGCCTGGGAGCAACCGGTGTCGGCCCGCACGCCATCCACGAGCACATCATCATTGCCGATCTTCCCGTTCGCACCGCGTTGCTTGCTGAACTGATCAAGAAACTTTAAGGCTTCGGCTACGACAATAATAAGGAAGGCTTGAAATGACTCACGTTCACCCGGCAGCAGCACCCTCGGCGAAACCGAGGCAAGAAAGTAAAAGCCCTTACGTGCTGCTGTTTATCATTTTGATCGTGGCTGCCATTGGCACGTGGGTCGTTCCTGCAGGTGTCTTCGACAAGGAGACGCGCGATGGCATTACCTTTGCCGTGTCCGGCAGTTTGCATGCTGTCGAGCAAAGCGGCGCTCGTCCGCTGGATATCTTTGTGGCGGTTGCCAAGGGCCTGCAGACGTCAGCGCCGATTATCTTTCTTATCTTGTTTACGGGTGGCGCACTCGCGGTCCTGGAAAGTACGGGCGCCATCCACCAGGTGCTCAAAGGCATCGCGCGCAGTTCAAGGCTCAATGATTTTTCGATCATTCTGATTTTTGCGTTGGTGTTTGGTGTGCTTGGCACCACGGGTGTGGTTGTCAATGCGGTGATTGCCTTCGTTCCCATCGGCATGCTGGTGGCCAGATCCGTTGGCCTGAATCCCATGTTCGGGGTGTCTCTCGTCTACCTGACCTGCGCCGCCGGTTTCAACACGGCGATCACCAACCCGGCGACCACCGGATTGACCCAGCGTTTGGCGCAACTTCCGCTGTTCTCGGGTATGGGTCTGAGGGGGATAACGTCAGCACTGTTCGTCGTGGTCTGCATCGTCTTTCTGACCTTATACGCGCGTCGGTGCAGGCGAAACGGCGAGCAACGGCCAGTCATTCCGGTAGAGGATGCCACTGACGTTCCGGCGACTTGGCGTCACTGGATCATCCTGGCCTTTGCCTCCGTGACCTTGATCTCGTTCATTTACGGCGCAATGACCGCCCAATGGGGCGAGATCGAGATGACGGCGATGTTTCTATTCATGGCCGTGGGCAGCGGCCTGCTCGGGCGCCTTTCTGCATCAGACATCGCCAACCGCTTTATCGGTGGCTGTTCCGGCATCCTGCAGGGTGCCCTGATCGTCGGCATGGCCAGGGCGATATCCATTGTGTTGGAACACGGCAATATCCTTGACTCGATCGTGGGTTACCTCTCCGAGCTGATCGCTCCGCTGCATCCGGCCATGGCAGCGGTAGGCATGCATATCAGTGCCGCACTCATGCATTTTGCTATCTCGTCCGGCTCCGGTGAGTCCACGTTGCTGATCCCGATCTATGTACCCATTGGCGATATGGTAGGGCTGACTCGACAGGTGACGGTCCAGGCGGTGTTGTTGGGGGAGGGCATCGTCAATTGCGTCAGTCCGACCTCAGGTATTCTGATGGGCGTGCTGGCGGTGGGGGGGATTCCCTTTGGCCGCTGGCTGAAGTTCGTTGCCCCGTTGATTGCGGTCTGGGCAGCGATCTGCATCATCACCTTGGTCATAGGGGTGGAAATGAACTGGGGGCCTTTCTGATCCCACCGAACGTGCGCAAACCCGGTGGGAGCCAGAAATAGTTGGGGTCAGGCACCGACGATCAATGGCCGGTGCAGTCCGCGACGACCCCGTTCGTCCAGGATGGCTCAGGCGGTAGAGCGCTTCGGGGTTTCCAGCAGGCGCTTGAGGTTGTTCATCGCCTGGGTCGAGAGCTCGACCAGGCGCGCCTGCAGACCGCCCAGGTTCAGTTCGGTGATGTACTGCAAGCTACGGGTGAGCCGCGTACCAGGGCCGGCACGGTGCAGGCTGTAGTGAATGCAGCCATCGACCACCGAGGAAGTGAAGGCCGCCTTGAATTCGGCAGGAGGGTTGGCGATGACCACCCGATAGTTCATCTCGATCCGCAGGCCCAGCAGGTCGATGACGCCTGTGAAGCGGTGATCCTTGGGCAGGGGGCCGCGGATGCCGGTCTCGGCGCTGACGGACGTGGGGTGCCATTCATGCCAGCGGTCCGGCTGGGTTATATAGGCATAGACCGTCTCGATATCGACTTCTATATAGACTTCGTTGCTGAGTGTCTTGGCATAAGACTGAAAAGAGGACTGTTCCATGTCATTGCTCCGACTGTATTCCTTGTTTAAAGACGGAAACAGTTATGAGCATAGATGAAACAAAATGTTTCAATACGTATAAGACCAGCGGTCGTGTCCACCCTTGGGGCAGGCACGACCGACCGTGTTCTACCTGACCTTGAAGCGTCCCATCAACGCACTGACCCGGTTGTTGGCGTCCAGCAGGCTGCGGGTATTGGCGTCGGTGGCGTGGCCGCTTTCGACCAGTTCCTCGACCATCTGGCGGATCTGCACCATGCTGCGGTTGATCTCCTCGGTGACCGCGCTCTGTTGTTCGGCGGCCGTGGCGATCTGGGTGCTCAGGCCGTTGATATGGCTGACGGAGCCGGCCATTTCATCGAGCCCCGCGTTGACCCGCGCCGTGGCTTCGGCCGCGGACTGACAGCTGGCCTGGGTGTTTTCCATGGCCGCGACCGACGAACTGACCCCCTGGGTCAGGCGCGTGAGCATCTCGTTGATTTCCGAGGTGCTGGTCTGGGTCCGGGCGGCGAGGGCGCGCACCTCGTCGGCCACCACCGCGAAACCGCGCCCCTGCTCCCCGGCGCGGGCGGCCTCGATGGCGGCGTTCAGGGCCAGCAGGTTGGTCTGCCCGGCAATGGCGCCGATCACCCCGAGAATCTCGGTGATGCGTTGGGCATCCTGCTGCATGCTCTCGACCTTGTGGGTGGCGCTGGAGACCTCGTCGATCAGCGCGATCACGCTGTTGGACGCTTCGCCCACCACCACCCGCGAACGGTCGGCGTGTTCGTTGGCGCGCTGGGTGAAGGCGGCGGTTTCGGCGGCGTTGCCGGCCACCGTGTCGGCGGTGGAACTCATCTCGGTGATGGCGGTGACCGTCTGTTCGGTCTCCGAGGCGTGGCGGGTGAGGATCCGGTTGGTATGGGCCGAGGTCTGTTGCAGCTTGTCCAGGCTTGAGGCCATGTCGCCGGTGGCCTGGGTGACTTCGCCGATCATGTTCTGCAGGTAGACGATAAAGCGGTTCACCGAGTGGCCGATGGCCCCCAGCTCGTCTTCGGCGCGGATGGTGATGCGCCGGGTCAGGTCGGCATCGCCCGTGGACAGCGCGTCGATATTGCTCCTGAGTGCCTGCATCCGGCTCACCAACTGGCGGATGGCATACACCTGCAACAGCGCCAGCAGCACGATCATCGGGATCTGCAGCAGCGCCAGGGTATTGAGCACGTCATCGCGCTGGGCGGTGATCAACTGGGTCGGCAGGGCCGTGGCGAGGAACCAGGGGGTGCCTTCGATGGGGCGCATGAAGAAGGTGCTGGCCACGCCATCGTTGTCGAATTCCACCCGCTGGGACGCGGTGTCACGGTTCTGCAGGGCGCTCTTGACCTGTGCGGCGAAGGTCGAGCCGGCGGCCAGGTCGTTGATGTTCTTGAGCACTACCGGGCTGTTGATATGGGTGCTGTTGCTGATGATCTTGCCGTCGGCTTCGACGATCAGCATTTCACCGCCGATGTCCTTTTCCTTGCGCGCCACCAGGTCGTTGAAAAAGCCCAGGGTCACGTCGATGGTCGAGACGCCGTACGGCACGCCGTCGCGCTGGATGGCCATGGCGCAGTTGGTGCGCGGCTCCTGGCTCGCGTCATCCTTGTAGGCCGCCGCCCAGGCGCACTGGCCGCGCGGGGTGGCCATGCCGCCCTTGTACCAGGGCTGCTCGTAATAGTTGGGGGCTTCGGCGCTGTTCCAGAAGGTATTGACCTTCAACTGGCCGTTGGCATCGCGGTGCCAGAAGGTGCTGTGCTTGTTCCGCCCCGGTGTGCGCTGGCCGGGCAGGGGCCAGATACCGCCACCGAAGACCTTCAGCTCACCGTACTGGTCCACCAGGCCGGGCAGGACCTTGTCGATGGTGTCGCTGTCGAGCAGGGGAATGGTCTGGGTAATGCTGCGTTGCTGGGCCTGGACCTTGTTCAACTCCCCCTTGATCTGCTCGGCCACTTCGGCCACGCGGTTGAGTACGACCTGCTCCTCGGTCTTGCGCAGCGTGGGCGCGACCAACTGGCTGATACCGACCACGGTCAGGACGAACAACAGGAGGATGAACAGGACCAGAAACAGCGTGTAGCGGGCTTGGATCGTACGGAACATGGGCATGGGAGCTGTCCTAGCAAAGCGGTTTTTATTCTTCGGTCGCCTGATCTGTTCAGGGCTTCGTCAAGCTATCGGCTTGAAATAAGTCGACTTTAGTACGATCGTGCAAGAAAGAGCTGAAGGCTCTGACGTTGCGCCTGCTGACCGCGCCAAGGCCCAGCGAGCAGTCACGGCAATGCTTTTGTCCGAACTGAAATAAATTGGTACATTTCATTGACGCCATTAAATGGCCTCCCTATGATCGCGCCCCGTTGATGGCATAAGGCTATCCAGAAGGATCTGCGATGTGGGGGTTGGCATGGTGCCGTTTCTCCATCAAGACCATCGACGTGCAAGGTGCTGACGCCCTGTTTGCGAGCACCTGTTCAAGCCCTGTATCGCCCCATGCCCTGACATGCCCTGCTCAATGAGCGGCTTGATCGAGCGTGCTGCGCCGATCTGTTTCCACCTGGGCTGCTTCCGTTAATTCAATTTATTGCCTTCGTTGCATCGAGATTCCGACATGGACGTTCGTCAGTTTGCCTTCCTCGCGGGCCAGCCTTCTGCTGCCCTGAAAAACCGTGAGCACTTCTGCGGACTGCCCAAGCGCGGACTGGCCTTCATCCTGGCGAACGCCATGTTCTGGCAACCGTTGCTGGCCCATGCGGACGGGATCGTGGTCAGTGCGCCGGGCACCACGCTGGGCCAGGCGGGCAATGGCGTACCCATCGTCAACATCGCCGCACCGAATGCCCAGGGGCTGTCGCACAACCAGTTCCATGACTACAACGTCGGGACCAACGGGGTCATCCTCAACAACGCCACCGCGCGGACCCAGTCGACGCAACTGGGCGGGATCATCGTCGGCAACCCGAATTTCAGCGGGGCTGCGGCCAACGTCATCCTCAACGAAGTGAACGGCGGCAGCCCGAGCCAGTTGCGCGGTTACACCGAAGT
>NZ_JXDG01000036.1 GCF_000820515.1 Pseudomonas batumici
CTTGCCAGCGATGAGGCCTGTGAGTCTTGCATCGACGGTTCGGCCGCTATCGCCAGCAAGCCGGCTCCTACACGTCCGCGTTCTTCCGCCAAACCCGGGTAATCAACCGTGGTTCTGCTCCGTCAGGCGTTGTACCGCCAAACGTCGGTAATGCGAGGGGGTCATGCCCTTGAGCTGCTGGAAGCGGCGGTTGAAGTTGGAGATGTTGTTGAAACCCGACTCGAAGCAGACATCGGTCACCGGCTTGTCGCCGTCCGCCAGTAATTCGCAGGACTTGCTGATACGCAGGCGGTTGACGAACTCGACGAAGCAACGGCCGGTGGCCTGTTTGAAGACCCGGGAGAAGTAGGTGGGCTTCATGCCCAGGTACTCGGCCACTTCTTCCAGCGGCAGTTCCCGGGCATAGTGGGCAAAGATGTAGTCGACCGCCCGGTTGGTGCGGTCGATATTGTGCTCGTCGGCCAGTTGTGGTGTGGTAACGCCAGACAGCAGCTGGTAGTCGTCACAGTTGCCGAGCAGTTCCAGCAGGATCAGGAAGTGGCCGAGCCGGGTGACGCCCTGGGAGTCGGCAATACGCTGCATCAGTGTCGTGGCCTGGCGAACGGTCTGCCGGCAACGGAACTCGATACCGTATTGGGCCCGTTCCAGCAGGGGCGCCAGGCTTTTCAGCTCGGCGAACACCTGATGGCCGCTGTCGAACAGCTCGTCGGTGAAGTTCACCAGCATGTCGCGCTTGGGCACCACTTCGTCCTCGGCCACCTGGCTGATCCAGTTGTGGGGCAGGTTGGGACCGGTCAGGAACAGGGTGTAAGGGTAGAAGTTGCCGATGTAGTCGCCAATGAACACCTTGCCGGAGCTGGCGACGATCAGGTGCAGTTCGTATTCCTTGTGAAAATGCCAACGCACCAGGGGGCAAGGGAAACCATGCTGGCGATAGATGATCGACAGGCCGTTGTGGTCGTCCATCAACTCGTAGGAAGGGTCGGTGACGCGGGCTGTTCGGGTCATACCAAGCTACTTTTTGTCGTTTTTTGTCGTGGGCGCCTGCCGATAATGCCCTCATCCTTGCCATCACGCCAGTTGCACCGCGCCCCAGGCGGGACCGTGCCTGGCGCCAGACACCTGGAGCGCCATCCATGAAAACCCTTCTGCTGATCGGCATGGGCCCCGGCCATCCGGAGCAGATCACCGTTCAGGCGATCAACGCGCTCAACCGCGCCTCGGTGCTGTTCCTGCTGGACAAGGGCGAGGCCAAGGACGATCTGCTGAATTTGCGCAAGGCCATCTGCGAGCGTTACATCCAGCAGCCCGGTTACCGGCAGGTGCAGGTCAGCGATCCGGTGCGCGAGGATTCGGCGGCGTCCTACGAGGCCGGTGTCGAGCATTGGCACAAGCAACGGGCCGCGCTGTTCGCGCGCTTGATCGACGAAGAACTGGGCATGGATGAGTGCGGCGCCTTCCTGGTCTGGGGCGATCCGGGGCTCTATGACAGCACCCTGAGAATTCTGGAGCGGGTCCGCGCGCTCGGCGGTCCGACGTTCGCCGTCGAGGTGATCCCGGGTATCAGCAGCATCCAGGTGCTCGCCGCGCAACATCGGATTCCCCTGAACCGTATCGGCGAGCCGCTGCGTATCACCACCGGGCGTCGCCTGGAGAAGGCCGATCTGGATAACGTGGTGGTCATGCTCGATGCCCGCTGTGCGTTCGGCCAGTTCGCCGACCAGGACCTGGAAATCTATTGGGGCGCTTACCTGGGCACCGAAGACGAGTTGCTGGTCGCCGGCAAGCTGCACGAGGTGGGCGAGCGGATTCGCCGTTTGCGCGAAGCCGCGCGACGGCGCAAGGGCTGGATCATGGACTGTTATCTGTTGCGCCGGCCGCTCAAGTCCTGAAAGCCTGGGGGTATCGGGACTTTTAGTGTTTTCACTCGATTTGAGGAGAAGGGGACTACAGAGGGTGTTCTCCTGCGTCGGTTAAGGTTGGTCGGTTTACACACCTGAATCGACGAGGAAAACATGAAGCCCATGCCGCTGCGGTTGGTGAATGATCGTCGCTGCCTGCCGATCTGGCTGACGCTGCTCGGATGGACCTTGTCCCTGACGGTCGAAGGGGCTTCGCTGGTCTACCTGCCTCATCGTTCAGGTACCTTTGTCATCGATCCGGCCACCCTGGCCGTTTCCCTGCACCCTGGCGGCGAACATCCGCACCAGGCCCTGCTCAGCGCCCCGGCCTTCCACGAGGACGCGCAGGTTATCGAGCGAACGGGCAACTGTTGGCGGGTCCGGCACGCGGACCGGGACTTCAGGGTCGAGGCCCGGCTGGACCGGGAGGCCCTGGTGGTGACGGTTCACTCCAGGCAACCGGGACGGTTGGATTGGCCCAGTCCCATGGAGGACGGGGCGATCGAGGCCCATGCGATTCCGTTTGGCGAGGGCGCCTATATCCCCAGTGACGATCCGCAATGGCTGGATTGGCTGCTGCGGCGCTATCCGCCGGCGCGCCTCAACGGGGTGTTGTCGATGCCGTTCTGGACCGAACTGCGCAAGGACTACTCGCTGACCTGGATCGTCGAGACACCCTTCAACACCCGCTTTGGCATCAAGGAGCAGAACGGGCGGCCCTTGCCGACCCTCAGCCATGCCTTCAATCGCCTGGCTCCCGACGCGCCTTACCGGGTCCGCATCGTCGTCGGCCCGAGGGAGCCTCTGGTCGGCGCCCGGCTGTACCGGCAATGGTTGCGCGATCACCATCGGTTCGTTTCGTTGCGCGAGAAAATCGCTGCTCAACCGCAGGTGGCCCGCCTGGGCGGTGCGCCGCATATCTATCTCTGGGATGCCGGGCCGTTGAAGGCTGGCGATGTCCTGCACTGGCCGCAATTCCTGCGTTTTTTTGCCCGGCACCGGGAGGACAGCGATCACCTGGCGTCCAGGCTCTGGGGGGGCTTCGAGCTCAAGGCCCGCGAGGCCTTCCTCCTGGCATTGGCCGAAGCCGATAGGACGCTCGAGCCTGTCCCGCCTTTCGCCCGGACCCAGGTGATCCGGGCCATCAATACCGGGTTGCAATACGCGATCGCGCGTGAAGCCCTGGCGCCGTTGCCCGGCAATCATGACCCGCAGGCCGAGGTGGTCTGGGCGCAAACGGTGCGTCGGCAGTTGCGCGAAGCCTTTGGTGACTTGCTGGCGCCGGCCGAGCACTGGGGCGGTGGCTTGTCCCTCGACACCGTTGCCGCATTGCAAGGCGCGGGATTGGCGCGGGCCTGGCTGGGAGCCGATGACTGGCGCGATACGTTCTGGCATCCCGAGGCGGTGGAGGCCGCGAAGGCCGCCGGCTACCTGGTATCGGTCTACGACAGCTACGGCAGTGCGCATCCGTCGAACCTGCAGGCCAGCTGGGCGACCGCGAAGATGGGCGATGAACTCGTCGCCGCCGGCTATACCGATGAACAGGGCAAGAAAATCCAGGGCTTCAATGGTCGCGGTGTCTACGTCAATCCCCGCAGTGTCGAAGCCTATGCCCGGCGGCGGATCAGCGCCGTGGCGCAGGCGGGGCGCCTGAACAGCTACTTTCTCGACGTCGATGCCGCCGGCCCCGAGTTCAGCGATTACACGCCGGGACGGGAAACCAGCCAGGCGCAGGATGCCGAGGCCCGTCGACGCCGCCTGGCGTATCCGATCCAGGCTCTGGGCCTGGTCACGGGCAGCGAGGGCGGGCTGTCGTTCTATGCGCCGATCATCGCCTTCAGCCATGGCATTGCCACCCAGCCCTTTGCCTGGATGGACCCGGACATGCGCAAGAACAAGCGCTCGCGCTATTACCTGGGCGGCTACTGGCCGCCGGAGACCCCCAACCTGTATTTCAAGGCGGTACCGCTCAAGCCGGAGGTGGCGCGCTTCGTGACCTCGGCCGAGTTTCGCCTGCCGCTGTACCAGATGGTGTTGCACGACAGCCTGGTCAGTACCCATCACTGGGAATACGGCTCGCTGAAGTTCTCCAGCGAGCGCAATGTCACGGCCCTGCTGCAACTGTTGTACATGGTGCCGCCGCTGTATCACCTCAACGATCAGGTGATCCCCCACGACCTGCCGCTGATCAGTGCCTACGACAAGGTATTCCGCCCGCTGCACGAGCGACTGTTCACCCAGGCCATGGACGACTTCCAGGTCCTGTCCGGGGACCGCCTGCTGCAGCGCTCGACCTTCGCCGATGGGACCCTGATTACCGTCAACTTCTCCGTCAGGCCTCGCCGCACGCCGGAAGGCCGGCAACTGCCGCCGTTGTCGGCCCATGTCATCGTGGCCGGAGAGCCGGCGCAACTGATCGAGATTCGCCAGGTCCTCGGCGCCTCCTGAAACGCGGCCTCAGTTGGCGCGGTTCTTCGCCTCGATCCACTGCGACATGTACTGGGTGCTCTTGTGGTGATGGTGACGCAGCATCGCCCCGGTGAAATTGTCCCGGCGATGGGCGGCCAGGTCCTGGCGGCAGGCCTGGATCCGGGCAACCAGCGCGCGGCTGTGGACCTGCCGGTCATAGCGCTCGGCCAGTAGCTTCTGGCCGTTGGCCTGGGCCTGGTTCCAGAGCACGCGGTCCTGATAGAGGCGCACGGCCGATTGGGCCAGGGCGGTGGCGCTGGTTTCGATGGCACCGGCCCAAGGCAAGTCACCGTGCATGGCTTCGGCACCGATGGGGGTGGTGACGTTCGGTGTGCCGCAGAGCATGGCGTCGACGATCTTGCCCTTGATCCCTGCGCCGAAACGCAAGGGTGCCAGGCAGATGCGCGCCGCCGCCATCACCTGCAAGGCGTCCTCGGCCCAGTTCATCACATGAAAGCCCTGGGCGGGGTTGTGCAGCGCGGTGGCCTTGGGCGGCGTGTAGGCGCCATAGATATGCAGCTGGGCCGTGGGCAGCTGCTGGCGGATCAGCGGCCAGATCGTGGTCTTCATCCAGAGCACGGCATCCCAGTTCGGCGCGTGGCGGAAGTTGCCGATGCTGAGAAAGTGCGCACGCTCGTCGAAACCGCGAGGGGCCTCGGTGGGCGGGTCGACCATCAGCGGGCACCCGTGCAGCAAGGCCGCCGGGACCTTGAACTGCTCGATAAGCAGTTGCGACTCGACCTCGGAAATCATCAGGCTCAGGTCCGAACGATAGATGGCGGCGATTTCCCGCTGGGCCAGATCGGTTTCGCTCATCTGTTCGAAGATCTGCCGCTGGTCGGGAGCGAACAGGGCGCTGAAGTCATTCGCGTCCTGATCGTCTTTCAGGCGCGCCTTGAGCTGTTGCTGGCGGGCATCGCGCAGGCTTTGCAGGTCCGAGGTTTCCAGCACGCGCAGGGCCTGGGGGCAGTGCTTCTCGACCCGCCAGCCGAACTGCTCCTCCATCATGAAACGGTCGAACAACACCACATCCGGTTGCAGCTCGCCGACAAAGCTGTCGAAGCTGCTGTTGTTGAGTTCAATGCGACACTCGTCGATGCCCAGGCTCGCCAGGTCGGCCTTGTGTTCGCCGATGGCGGCAGGGCTGGCGAAGGTGATGCGCCAGCCGGCGTCGAGAAAGCTCTCGAGGATCTGCATCATGTGTCCGCCGGCGGCCGATGAACGCGGTTCCGGCCAGACATAACCGATAACCAGGACCTGGGTGATGTCGGTGGCGTTCATGAACAGGCTTCCTTGAAACGGGCAGGGCGGGAAAGGGGCGCAATTAAACCACAGCGGCGCTCGTGATTGACCTGCCCCGACGCACTGCGTAGCCTTGATTCCTTTTCACTATGACCGGGCGGGGTGATCCGGTGGCGAACGCATCCGCGCCCCAGGGGCCGCGGTTCTCGTCCCGCATGCCCGCCACTTTGCCAAAGGGCATCCGATGAAAACACTGGCCAAGCTTCCCGTCACCATCGTCACCGGCTTTCTCGGCTCGGGAAAGACCACGCTGTTGCGCCATATGCTGGACAACGCCCAGGGCCGTCGCATCGCGGTGATCGTCAACGAATTCGGCGAATTGGGCATCGACGGCGAGATCCTCAAGCAGTGCGCCATCGGCTGCAGCGAAGAAGAGGCCAACGGCCGCGTCTATGAACTGGCCAACGGTTGCCTCTGCTGCACCGTCCAGGAAGAGTTTTTCCCGGTGATGCGCGAGCTGGTGGCGCGGCGCGGCGACCTGGATCATATCCTCATCGAAACCTCCGGCCTGGCGCTGCCCAAGCCCCTGGTGCAAGCCTTCCAGTGGCCGGAAATCCGCAGTGCCTGCACCGTCGATGCGGTGATCACCGTGGTCGACAGCCCGGCCGTGGCCGCCGGCACCTTTGCCGCGTTCCCCGATCAGGTGGATGCCCAGCGCAAGCTCGACCCGAACCTGGACCACGAATCGCCGCTGCACGAGCTGTTCGCCGACCAACTGTCCAGCGCCGACCTGGTGATTCTCAACAAGGCCGACCTGATCAGCCCGGCCGACCTGGCCAAGGTCCGCCTGGAAGTGGCCGAGGAACTGCCGCCGGCGGTGAAGGTCATCGAGGCCAGCAGCGGTCGCCTGCCCCTGGATGTGCTGCTGGGCCTGGGCGCCGGTTCCGAGGAACACATCGACGCTCGTCACAGTCACCATGATCACCACCATGACGGCGACGATCATGACGATCACGATCACGATGCCTTCGACTCGATCTCCATCGAGCTGCCGCAGGCGGATGAAAGCCTGCTGCTGGACGCCCTGACGCAACTGGTGGTCAAGCACGGCATCCTGCGGGTCAAGGGTTTCGCCGCGATCCCGAACAAGCCGATGCGCCTGCTGGTCCAGGGCGTGGGCACGCGCTTCGACAAGCACTTCGACCGTGCCTGGCGCGCCGATGAGCCCCGTGTCACCCGCCTGGTGCTGATCGGCCAGGAGCTGGATGCCGCGCTGCTCGAGTCGACCCTGCGCACCGCGCTGACCGTCTGACCCATGCACCTGCTCAGGACCCAGCCCGGCGGTTTCGTGTCGGATGACAATATTGCCGACCTGGGACAAACCCCCGCCGAGCTGGTGATCCTCTGCAGCGGCGACTCCAGTCTCGCGCTGCTGGCCGAAGCGGCCGGGCAACTGCCCGAGGATTACCCGAGCCTGCGCCTGGCCAACCCGATGCAGGTGCAGAATCACGCCTCGGTCGATCTTTATGTCGACCAGGTGCTGCAACACGCGCGGGTCATCCTGCTGTCCCTGCACGGCGGGATCGGTTACTGGCGCTACGGGATCGAGCGGCTGGTGCAGCTGGCCGAACGGGGGGTGACCCTGATCCTGGTGCCGGGGGACGATCGTCCGGACCCGGAGCTGAGCGACCTGGGCAACGTGCCCGCGCAGGACGCCGAGCGACTTTGGCACTTTCTGCGCCAGGGCGGTCTGGGCAATGCCCTGGACCTGTATCGCTGCCTGGCCAGCCGTTGGTTGGGCCGCGACTATGCCTGGGAAGAGCCGAAGCCGTTGCCGCGTACGGCGATCTATCATCCGCGCCATGGCGCCGCCGGCCTGGCTGACTGGCGCGCCGACTGGCAGCCCGGTCAACCGGTCGCGGCCTTGCTGTTCTATCGCTCGCACTTGCAGGCGGCCAATACCGCCTTCGTCGATGTGTTCTGCCAGCGCTTGCTGGCGGCGGGGCTCAATCCCTTGCCGATTGCCGTGGCCAGCCTCAAGGAACCCGCTTGCCTGAGCGTGGTCGAGGACCTGCTGGACGAGGTGGCGGCCGCGGTGATCCTCAACACCACCGGATTTGCCCAGTCCAGTCCCGAGGCTCCACACCTGCGGCCGTTTCGCCGCGACATCCCGGTGATCCAGGCCATCTGCGCCCAGGACAACGAGCCCGGCTGGCAGGCCAGCGAGCAGGGCCTCGGGCCCCGCGACCTGGCGATGCACATCGCCTTGCCGGAACTGGACGGGCGCATCATCAGCCGGCCCATCAGCTTCAAGGACCTGGCCTGGCGCAGCGAGCGCAGCCAGAGCGATGTGGTCTGTTACCGCGCCCAGCCCGAGCGCATGGATTTCGTCGCCGAACTGGCCCGCCGCTGGGTCGATCTGGCGCGGGTGCCCAACGGGGAAAAGCGCGTCGCGCTGATCCTGGCCAACTACCCGACCCGCGACGGGAGGATCGGCAACGGCGTGGGCCTGGATACGCCGGCGGCGGCGCTGAATATCCTGCGCGCGCTCAAGGATCAGGGTTACCCGTTGAGCGACACCCTGCCCGAGAGCGGCACGGCGCTGATCCAGGCCTTGCTGGGCGGCGTCAGCAACGATCTCGACAGCCTCGACCTGCGGCCTTGTCACCAGAGCATGGCCCTGGCCGACTACCAGGCGATGTTCGAACGCCTGCCCGAGGCCAATCGCCAGGCGGTGCTGGCGCGTTGGGGCCGACCGGAACAGGACCCGATGTGCCGTGGCGGACGGATGATGGTGGCCGGCCTGCGCCTTGGCCTGACCTTCGTCGGCATCCAGCCGGCCCGGGGTTATCAGGTCGATGCCAGCGCGGTCTACCATGACCCGGACCTGGTGCCGCCCCATGGCTACCTGGCGTTCTACTTCTGGCTGCGGCACACCTATGGCAGCCATGCGCTGATCCATGTCGGCAAGCACGGCAACCTGGAGTGGCTGCCGGGCAAGGGCGTCGGGCTGTCGCAGCAGTGCTGGCCGGATGCGTTGTTGGGGCCGCTGCCGAATATCTATCCCTTTATCGTCAACGACCCGGGCGAGGGCGCCCAGGCCAAGCGCCGGACCCAGGCGGTGATCATCGATCACCTGATGCCGCCGCTGACCCGGGCCGAGACCTACGGCCCGCTGCGCGACCTGGAGCGGCTGGCCGACGAATATTACGAAGCCCAGTTACTTGACCCACGGCGTGCCCGCGAGTTGCAGCGGGACATTCTCAAGCTGGTCCGCGAGACCCAGATCGACCGTGAGCTGCAACTGGACGCGGGGCTGGACAGCGATGCCGACGCGGCGATCTGGCTGCCCCGGCTGGACACCTACCTCTGCGACCTGAAGGAGTCGCAGATTCGCGACGGCCTGCATGTGTTCGGCGAATCGCCGAGCGGGCGTCTGCGCATCGACACGCTGCTGGCCTTGCTGCGCATCCCCCGTGGCGACGGGCGTGGCGCCCAGTCCAGCTTGTTGCGGGCCTTGTCCAGGGCATTTGAAATGGGCTTCGATCCGTTGGACTGTGCCTTGGCCGAACCCTGGACCGGGCCGCGTCCCGAGTGGTTGTGTGCGGTCAGCGAGGAAACCTGGCGCACCGCCGGCGACAGCCGCGAGCGCCTTGAGCTGTACGCGGGACGGTTGATCGAGCGGGCGCTGCAAGGTGAGGTCGATTGGCCGGACACGGCGTCGTGGGCCGATGTGCGCCTGATCGTCGACGGGCTGCTGACGGTGGTTGCCCCGCGCCTGGATGCCTGTGGCCCGGCGGAGATGAGTGGCCTGCTTGATGCCCTGGCGGGCCGCTTCGTGCCCGCGGGCCCCAGCGGTGCGCCGAGTCGCGGACGCCTGGATGTGTTGCCCACCGGGCGCAACTTCTTTTCCGTGGATGTGCGCAACCTGCCGACCACCACCGCCTGGCGCATCGGCTTTCAGTCGGCCAACCTGATTCTCGAACGGCATTTGCAGGACCATGGCGATCATCTGCGCCAACTCGGCCTGTCGGTCTGGGGCACGGCGACCATGCGCACCGGCGGCGACGATATCGCCCAGGCCATGGCGCTGATGGGCGTGAGGCCGGTCTGGGCCACCGGCAGCCAGCGGGTCGACGATTTCGAGATCCTGCCCCTGAGCCTGCTGGACCGTCCCCGAGTGGACGTGACCTTGCGCGTCTCCGGGTTTTTCCGCGACGCCTTCGCCAACCTGATCCGACTGTTCGACGCGGCCGTGCAGGCGGTAGCGGCGCTGGATGAGCCGGCGG
The DNA here is from genome assembly GCF_000820515.1 of Pseudomonas batumici. Lineage (GTDB taxonomy): Bacteria > Pseudomonadota > Gammaproteobacteria > Pseudomonadales > Pseudomonadaceae > Aquipseudomonas > Aquipseudomonas batumici. The sequence goes on from NZ_JXDG01000036.1 coordinate 9,902, forward strand.
ACCTGAACCCGCTGGCCGCCAGGGTCACGGAGGAGCGCGCGCAGCTGCTGGCCGAAGGCCTGGATGAGGAGCAGGCGGCCCGCCAGGCCGGCTGGCGGATCTTCGGGGCCAAGCCGGGGGCCTATGGCGCCGGGGTGCAGAATGCGATCGACGGGCGCTTGTGGCAGAGCCGCGAGGACCTGGCCGAGGTCTACCTGAACTGGGGCGGTTATGCCTATGGCGGCGTGGATGAAGGCACGGCGGCGTGCGGGCAGTTTGCGCGACGGCTGGGCCAGGTCCAGGCGGTGCTGCAGAACCAGGACAACCGTGAGCACGACCTGCTCGACTCCAATGATTACTACCAGTTCCAGGGCGGCATGCTGGCGGCGGTGGAGACGCTGCGCGGTGAACCGGCCGCCAGCTATCATGGCGACCACAGCCAGCCGGACCTGCCGAAGATCCGCACGCTCAAGGACGAATTGAACCGGGTCATCCGTTCGCGGGCGGCGAACCCGAAATGGATCGACGGGGTCAAGCGCCATGGTTACAAGGGCGCGTTCGAACTGGCGGCGACCGTGGACAACCTGTTCGCGTTCGACGCCACCACCGGCCTGATCGACGATCACCAGTACGCCTTGCTGGCCGATGCCTACCTGCTGGATCCGGACACCCGCGACTTCGTCCGCCAGCACAATCCGCCGGCCTTGCGGGACATGACCGAGCGCCTGCTGGAAGCCCAGCAGCGTGGGTTGTGGCGCGAGCCCGGCGAGTACCGCGAGGCGCTGGAGAACCTGCTGCTGGATATAGAAGAAGATTCCTGAGGTGTGCAAGTCATGAGCGATATCCCGCATTTCCCGCTGTCGGCCGTGGTCGCCGCTGACGACCTGAAGCTGGCGCTGTGCCTGACGGCGATCGACCCGAAGATCGGCGGCGTGCTGATCGAGGGCCCACGGGGCATGGCCAAGTCGACCCTGGCCCGTGGACTGGCCGATTTGCTGGCCAGCGGGTTGTTCGTCACCTTGCCCCTGGGGGCGACGGAAGAGCGGCTGGTGGGCACCCTCGATCTGGACGCGGCGTTGGGCGAAGGCCGGGCGCAGTTTTCCCCCGGCGTGCTGGCGAAGGCCGATGGCGGGGTGCTTTACGTCGATGAGGTCAACCTGTTGCCCGATCATCTGGTGGACCTGCTGCTGGACGTCGCCGCCAGCGGCGTCAACCGGGTCGAGCGCGACGGCATTTCCCACCGGCATTCGGCGCGGTTCGTGCTGATCGGCACCATGAACCCGGAAGAGGGCGAGTTGCGCCCGCAGTTGCTGGACCGTTTCGGCCTGAACGTGGCGCTCAGCGGCCAGCCGCAGCCGAGTGAGCGTGGGCAGATCATCCGTCGGCGCCTGGACTTCGACAGCGACCCGCAAGGTTTTTGCGAGCAATGGGCGCCTGCGCAGGAGGCCTTGCGCGAGCGCTGCCGCCAGGCCCGTACGCGCCTGCCGGAGATCGCCCTGGACGACCAGGCCCTGGCAGCGATTACCGAGTGCTGCTTTGCCGCGGGTGTCGACGGCATGCGCGCGGATCTGGTGTGGCTGCGTGCCGCCCGGGCTCATGCGGCGTGGCGCGGTGCCGGGTGGATTGCCCCGGAGGATATCGAGGCGGTGGCCGAGTTTGCCTTGCGGCATCGGCGTCGTGAGTCGATGCCGCCGACATCACCCTTGAATTCGGGCGCGGCGCCCCAGGCGGCCAGTGAGCCGACCCAGAATAAGGAGCAAGGCCAGGGGCAATGGGGCGAACTGCCGGCCCAGGCCTTGCCAGTGGGGGCTCGCCGGGAAATTCCGAGCTGGCCAAAAAAGCCCTAGGCATCCGCCCTCGACTGACGCCGGGGGCGGATGCCAGGCCTCGGCCAGGTCGCTTGCAGGGCGGGCGCCAAGGTGTCAGCCGGGCCGGCGGGAGCGGCGCGATCAGTTGGCTGGAGACCTTGCTGGGTGGGCGCCCGCGTTCGCACAAGGACCTGCGCTTTCGTCCGCGCAGCCGCTCGCCCCATGAATTGTGGCTGGTGATCGTCGATGCGTCGGCGTCGACCCGTCGGCATCAGGCGCTGAGTGAGGCCAAGGGCTTGCTGGCACAGGTGTTTGACGACGCTTACCGGCAGCGGGCGCGCCTGGCGCTGATGACGGCCAGCGGCGATCGGCCCCGGTGGCAGTTTCAGGGCTTGAGGGCTTCGAGTGACTTGCGCGGTTGGCTGGACGGTCTGGGGGCTGGGGGCGGTACGCCCTTGCAGGCAGCATTGGTGCAAGCAGCGGATTGGCTGGGCAAGCGGCAGCGGCGTTATGCGGCTGAATACCAGCGGGTGTTGTTGCTGACGGACGGGCGCTTGAAAGCCTGGTCGGGGTTGCCGGTGTTCAACTGCGAGGCCTTGCTGGTGGACCTGGAAAAGGGTCCGATTCGCCTGGGGCGTGCCGTGCAATTGGCGCTGGAGCTGGGCGCGCAGTACCGGCATATCGAGGAGCTGGCCACGCTCTGACAGGCGCCGCGATCCTGCAGGGGAACACGATCAATTGTAGGAGCGGCCGGTCGACGCTCGATTGCCGGCGATAGGGCCCTTGAGTCTTGCGGCGACTGTCCGAACGCTATCGCCAGCAAGCCGGCTCCCACAGATCGGTGTTCCAGCGCAGAGTCATTGCCGTGCCCGGCTCCTACAAAAGAGCGCGTGTTACGCCGACAATGTCCACGGCTGCAGGTCATAGCCTTTCTGGCTCAGCTCCGCGCGGGCCTGTTGCAGCAGGCTCACCAGTTGCTCGGCGTCGGAGTAGGCGCTGCAAGGAATCTGCTGGCGGCCGATGCTGTTGTTGGTGCGGTCGATCACGGTCAGGCTCAGTTCGCCTTTGTCCTGTGCAACCCAGGCAACACACTGGAATGGCTTAAGGGCCTGGCCGGCCATCAGCAGTGCTTCGTTCATGCGGAGCGGGGCGTTCATGGGGTCTTCTCTCAAGTATGCCCAAACAGTTCGCTGGACCGTCGGCTTGGGCTCACCGTCTCGGTCGGTTACTTGTACTGATGTCCCATCACGGGCATCAGGTCACACAAGTCGTGAAGTTTTTTTAACTTTCTTTCATGGACTCGATTCAAGCCCCGGGATGACCAGGCCAGCCCTGAAGGGCTTGCCGGTATGACTCAAGGGCCTTGGCAGCTGATATCGCAAATTCGGACTTACCCGGTGACGTGTCTATAACCAAACGGTACAAGTTGGCGTCAAATTCTTGCTAGTGTTACAGACAGCGTTACCAACGGATTGTTTCCAATAGGTATTTAAAATTTTGACGCCAGGGATCAGTCATGCAAGAAGCGGCTCCGCTCAGACGCCTGCTGGTGGTGGATCCTTGCGATGACTGTCATCGCTTGCTACCCGGTTTGCGTACGGTGGGTTGGGATGTCGACAGCTGCGACCTGGAGTTCGCTGGCGACCGTGCCTGTGATGTCGGCCTGTTGCGACTGCAACCTTTTCATCTCGAACGTCCCGAAGCCGTCAAGGACATGATCAGCCGCAGCGGTACCGAATGGATCGCGGTCCTCAGCCAGGAAGTGCTGCGGTTGCAGAATGTCGGTGACTTTGTCTGCGAGTGGTTCTTCGATTTCCATACTCTGCCGTTCGATGTGTCCCGGGTCCAGGTGACATTGGGTCGCGCCTTCGGCATGGCGCGCTTGCGCGGCCAGGGTTCGATCCATGTCGATCGACCGGAGCACGAGTTGCTCGGCGACAGCCGCCCGATCCGCGAGCTGCGCAAACTCCTGGACAAGTTGGCGCCCACCGAGTCGCCGGTATTGATCCGTGGCGAAAGCGGGACCGGCAAGGAGCTGGTGGCGCGTACCCTGCACCGTCAGTCCCAGCGGCACGCCAAGCCGTTCGTGGCGATCAATTGCGGGGCGATTCCGGAACACCTGATCCAGTCCGAGTTGTTCGGCCATGAGAAGGGCGCCTTTACCGGCGCGCATCAGCGCAAGATCGGGCGTATCGAAGCGGCCAACGGCGGTACCTTGTTCCTCGATGAAATCGGCGACTTGCCGCTGGAATTGCAGGCCAGTCTGTTGCGTTTCCTCCAGGAAAAGCACATCGAACGGGTCGGCGGCAGCCACCCGATCGCGGTGGATGTACGGGTATTGGCGGCGACCCATGTCGATCTGGAAGCGGCCATCGGCTCCGGGCGTTTCCGCGAGGACCTCTATTACCGGCTCAACGTCCTGCAAGTGATGACGGCGCCGCTGCGCGAGCGGCATGGCGACGTGGCGATGCTGGCCAACCATTTTTCCCATTTCTACAGCCAGGAAACCGGGCGCAGGCCGCGCAGCTTCAGTGAAGAGGCGCTGATCGCCTTGGGCAATCACGCCTGGCCGGGCAATGTCCGCGAGTTGGCCAATCGGGTCCGGCGCGGGCTGGTCCTGGCCGAAGGGCGGCAGATCGAGGCCCGCGACCTGGGGTTGCACAGTCCGGCTTGTGACGGCGCGCCGATGGGTACGCTGGAAGACTATGTGCACCGGGCCGAACACCAGGCGCTGTGCGACGTGCTGAACCGGCACAGCGACAATATGAGCGTGGCCGCGCGGGTGCTGGGGGTTTCCCGCCCGACTTTCTACCGATTGCTGCATAAGCACCAGATCCGCTAGGGCGCGGAGAAACGAAAAGGCCCGTTGCGATTTACGTCGCAGCGGGCCTTTTCCTTGTGTGGTGTTTAGAAGTAGTACGGGAATTTCAGGCTGAAGGAGAAGGCCGGTGCGTCCTGGGTCAAGCCGATGGCGAGGTTGGGGACTATCGTCAGTTTGTCGGTTGCCGCTATGGTCAGGCCGATGTTGAAATTGGCAGCGTTGTAGTCGCTGTCCGGGACTGATTGCCAGTCCTGGCCGCTTGGTTTGACTTTGCTTTTGCGGGCGAATTGGTCGGAAAACGAAAACGCCATACTCATCTTCTCGTTCAAGGCAAACGCAATGCCGGCGCCGATCTGCCAGGAGTCGCCGAGTTTCACGTCTCCCGGGACCTTGGAATTTACAGTGGGGCTGATATCGCTGAAGGAGTCCTGCATGTTGTAGGTATAGGACAGGCTGCCGAAGAGCACGGCGGGGTCGAAGGTCTTGACCAGCGAGATACCCGGGGTAATCGACCAGACACCGTTGCCGGTAGGGAGTGACTGAGGTACCGACAAATTGTCGTTACCCGGGTCCTTGATCAGCTTGATTCCGTACGGATTCTTACCGGTCGGTGCCTTGATTCGCAGAGTGGCGACTGCGTCGGGCAGGTTTTCCGATTCATCCAGGAACTTGTAGGCAACACCAAAGTTGACATCGCCTATGGTCGGATCGCGCTTGACGGTGGCGTCGGATGAGACCGGGGCTGCGCCTCCTGCACCACCAGAGGAGTACGTCGAATCTCGATAGACGACCGGGACGTTGATGTCGAATTGCCAACGTTGCGCCACGTTGTAGCGGCCTGTCAGGTCCAGGGTCCAGCTGTCGGCCTTGATGCGGTCAATGTTGATGTTGCCAAGGAAAATCGAGTCAAGGGCCAGAAAGCCATTGAGCACCAATGCACGGGTGTCATAGTGGGTATACGTCATGCCCGTTTCGAAACTGAACTTGCCACCACCGAAGAAGCCGCTGGCTTCGTCATACAGGTTGGACACGCTTTGCGCCGGTCCCGAGTCGTCCTTGAGCGACTGCCCATACGAAGTGGTCCCTGGGGCACCCGTGGCCACGGTCTTGGCGCCTGCGGTCTTCTCGGCAGGGGAGCGGGTCAGGCGCTTGGGAGCAGGTGTTGCTGGTGTTTCTTCGACTTGTTTAACGCGCTGCTCAAGTACCATCAGCGCTTTTTGTTGTGCTTCGTAACGCTGTTTCAGCTCCATGAGTTCTTGTTTTAAGGCCTCTACCTGAGGATCCGGTGCTGCTTGCAGCAAAGTGGCCGGGACCAAGGTACTCAAACAAACGACAGCTCTGAACGTAAAAGATCTGTGCATGGGTTTGTCGTCCATTCTGACTACATTCGATGAGACTCAGCGTAGATCAGTATCCTAAAGTGCGTAGGCCTTTTAGTTGGTCCAGACTGCAGTCCAGCGCCCCGGCTGTCGGCAGGTTATTGCGCAGGACAACATTGAGGGATGTCAGGTTGTTCACCTGATTTCTTCCGCCGAGCAAGGTCGCGTTCTGCATCAGGCCGCCCTGGGCGAGGCGTTGTACGGTACTGCCCTGATTGTTGTTGGCCTGGATGCTCAACTGCACGCCAGCGTTACTTGACGACATGCTGAAGGTCCCGGCACCGTTGGACGCAGACAGGGTCGTACCGGCGGCCAATGGCTGGCCCTGGGTATCCATTTGTGGTGCCTGGTTGGCTTCTTTGACGTTGATGTCGACATTGTTGTACGCGCTGTTGTAGTCGCCGGCGGCGCGCACGACCTGGGTGACACCCTGGGTGGTGCTGAGGCTGCCACCGCCGCTGACATTGCCGGAACCCTGGGAGACCGGCGAACCGTCACCTTTCTTGTCGATCATCGACACATAGAACTGTGGCTTGATGGTCGATTCCTGAATCTGCATCGAGGAGGTTGCCCCGATCACTTCACCGCTCGCATTTTGCCAGGTACTGGTCATGACAATCCCGAAGCTGATGATCCGGCCCGGCATGACAAACCGGCCGCGAAGGGTCGCCAACTCCTGATCCTTGAGTTCAATCGGTTTGAACGTGAGTGCGTGTGTTGGCAGGCTGGCGGCCAGGCAAACGACGGCCAGCCAGTATGGAGTCTTCATTGGATACTCCCGGAGCTTCGTGCTCCCTTGTCATTAGAAAAAGTCGCTTTGGATGAATCCGAAATCCATCAATTCTGTGTCCGGCACCGGGTTGAAGGTGTTGATGCGGTTCTTGGCGGTCAGTGGCAAAGGTGGATCGCGCAAGACGTTGGTCTTGTCGTAGCCCTGGCCTATGACGGCGAAGATGATGCCGTTCCAGCCTTTGACAAAATCGTCGAACTTGAAGCGTCTGTGACCGAGTACCGGATCACCGATATACACCCAGTCTTTCTCCGCTTTTTGCATGACCACGAAGTGCTTGTAGCCACGGATGTCCATGAGCACGATGACCGGAATGGCGACGCTGGTCAGAGTTTCCGGCGTTACTCGATAACCACGGGCCCGCATGCCGATACTTTCCACGTAATGCTTCATGTCGAGCATGGAGAAGCCCTGGACGCGAACCAGATTCTGGTCGGAGTGAGCCAGCATGCCTTCGATGATTTGTGCCTCGGTTACGTCCAGCCAATAGGCCTGGCGCAATATGGTCGCCAGGGAAGCTGCACCGCAACTGAAGTCGGTTTTCTGTTGGACCAGGTCGGCAAATTTGCGCTCACGCATGCTCTGGACAGGTTTGAAAACGACCGCTCCGCCTGGCAAGACGGAAAGCGGCATTTGTCCCGCTTCGCTTAGACCAGCCAGAAAAACCAGGAACACCAAGGCGAGAATGCGCATGATCGGTAGCCCTCGTGCACGAGTGAAAAAAAGCCCCCCGAAGGGGGCTCTCCAGACTCTGGAGCCAGGTTTACAGGCAGGTTCTGCAACCGGATGCAATGGACAGCGAGTTGCTTTGCTGGTTGCCAACACCGGCCGCCACGTTGACGCCGAGGTTGCCACTGCCACCATTCACCGAACCGTTCAGGTTGGCAGTGTTGGTCACAGGGTTTGCCCAGCCAGTTGGGGTCAGCACTTGCCAGGACACGGTGTTGCTCAAGTCAAAGGAGCTGGACTCGCTGAAGCTTTGCGACTTATCTTTCGATTCACTGCCAGAAGCGGCGAACGATGCGCTGCCCGATGCGTCGCGCGATGCACTGCTAGATGCGCTGTGCGATGCGCTGCTCGATGCGCTGTGCGATTTGTCGATCGATGCGGCGAGCGATGCGTCGATATCGGCGTCGAAAGTCGCGCTGCTGCTGCTGGTGTGCCAGCCATGAGTCCTGCTGGAGCTAACATCCACGTCCACGTTCGCATCCAGGCTAGCATTCACAGCAGCATGCGAAGCCGCGGCGCTGGCAGAGGCGCTAGCAGAGCGCGAAGCAGAACTGGTAGCTTCGTGCGTAGCAAAGGCCGCATCCAAGCGCTTGGTAAAGTCCGAAGCAGAGTGCGATTTGGATGCCTCGCTGAAAGACTCGTGACCGCTGACTGAGACGGTACGCGACAGCGTATCCACGCGGAACGTCCGATCGGCGTCGTTATCCACCCTCAGGCCTGGGCCTGATTGATTGGCACTCGCGGTTGCAGTTGCGTGCTTGCCGCCAGATACAGCGATCGCCATGGTGTTTTTCTGTTGGTTAAGGTCGCCAGCAGCCATGTTGATGCCCATGTTGCCGCTGCCGCCGTTAGCCGAACCGCTCATATTGGCGCTGTTGTTGGTGGAGTAGTTGTTGACCTCGTTGTTGTTTTGGGTTTGCGTAACCTTGGCGGTTGCCACCACAGACCCAAAGACAAACGAGCCATCGCCGCTGGCAATGGCGGCAGCGTTGTCTTGTTGGTTGCCGTCGCCTGCTGCAACGTTGACGCCCACGTTACCGGAGGCGCCGGTGGCCGAGTTGGTCATGTTGGCAGTGTTTTTAGTCCCTTCATTGCTGATGTAGTTGCCAGTGCTGGTTTGAGTATCGGTAGCGTTGGCAGTGGCGCCGGCATTGGTGGTGTCTTTTGGATTCATGTGATGACGATGATGATGCTCGTCATCACGCTGGCCAGCTTGTACAGCAATAGCCATTACCGCGGCGATTGCGAAAACCAGAGGCTTGAGTGCCATTGAGGGTTTCATGCTGATTCTCCGTACTTTATTTTTAGGTTAAGTGTTGTATTTACCTTTTGGGTCAATCCGCGACCCGTACGCTCAGGGTGTTGGCCGTTCGGTTTCCCACCCCGGCGCTCTGATTCAACTGGATCACCCCACGGCTACCGGTGAAGGCCTGGTCGCTGGTAGCGACCTGGCGATGGCCAGGAGTAGGATCCGTTGAATCGGAGCTGTTGAGCAGCGCCACGTTCTGTTGCTTGAGGACGCTGTCGTCGATACTTTGCGGCGTAGCACTGATGCTTATCCGCAGGGCGTTGGCTTGCTGGTTGCTGGCGCCCGAACTCTGGTTGACCCCCAGTACGCCATTGCCGTTACTGAAGGCGTTGCCTTTAATGGCTGACTGGGCATCGATCCTGGGATCGACCTGAGTACGCAACCGTTGGCGAATCTGTGTGGTGGCGCTGGCGTCGGTGTCAATGGCGATGGCTCGGGCGTTGGCTTGTTGTTGCTGATCGCCGGCTGCCTGGTTGACCGAGAAGTTGCCCTGGTACTGACTGCCGGAGTTGTCGATGGTGGCCGTATCGATGACAGGCGGTTGGGCAAAGGTCGGCGCACTGCAAAACATGGCCAGAATCAGCAGCGTGCGTTTCATTTCATTGCCCCCCCGATAACATTCAGACTGCCCAGGCCTTGCTGGATGGTGCCGTCGATCCTGTTGGCAATGCCGTTGCCGGAGCCTGCGGAATGTCCTGCGGACAAGCCGGGCAGCTGTGTCTGACCGTTGATGTTGCCGCTCAGCGTGCCGGTGGCATGAGTGATCGTGCTGGCGATGCTTGCACCGCTGCTGATGCCGGAAATGTCACTGTCCGACAGTTCGTTGGTCGCACTGATGACTTGCCTGGACGGGTTGGCATTGACGGTCAGGGGGGTAGGGTCGGGAACCATGGGGCGGCGAGTCGCGTTACGCGTTTGGACTTCCCGCTGGATGATGATGACTCCATCGGCGGCCTGGACAGGCAGACTGATGACAGAGCTGAACGCACATCCGATCAGCAGAAGGCGGATAAAGCCTTTATCAATTGTCTCCACGTCGGCACTCCCTCTTCTTTTTTGCGCTGGCTCTGGTCAGCGTTGTGAAGGAGAGAGCAGAAGCTGTGCCGCTTTTTATTTTCTCTTTGAAAATAATGGGTTGTTTTTGAAGGTGGATGAAGTACGCGAAAGTTGTTTCAGGGGCGAGACAGGATCGAGGAGGCAGGGTGGGGGCAGGACGGGGGGAGTTTCGCTGCAATGCGGTAATACGGGCTTTCAAGGCGGTTGTATCAGCGATTTAACACCGTTGGCGTCAAGAAGCGTGGGCCGTTGATTTTGAGGGTTCAGCAGCGCGCGGAGTGTTTCAGGAGTGGACACTGGCCTGGAAAACACAACCTTTCCTGTAGGAGCCGGCTTGCTGGCGATCAGGTCTTGAGTCCTGCGCCTGCCTCGCCGACGCCATCGCCAGCAAGCCGGCTCCCACAGGGCAAGGGTGGTGTTTCAGGATTCTATTTTACTTCAGCAGCCGGGTGACGGCGGCGAAGGTCTGTTCGCGTCGCGCTTGCCAATCGCCGCCAATCACGCTCACTGCTTGTCGATGGCGTGTCAGCCAGTCCAGGCTGGCGCTGAAAAACACCTAGCGTTCGCCCAGCTCCGGTTGGCAGCGTTGGCCGTCGTCTGTCCACGGCATGCCTTCGGGGCGCAGTAACAGGTGCAGGTCATAGTGACGCGCCAGAAGGGCCTGTTCGATCCACGCCGGGCACTCGCCGAACAGCGTCTGACTCCAGAGTAGGTTGCTCAGCAAGTGAGTGTCAAGAATCAGCAGCGTTGGTGTTTGTGCGCGTGCCGCGTCCTCCCACGCCAACTGCCCGCGGGCGATCTGCGGGATGTCCGCCAGGCACGTATCGCGTGGGTTGCACTCGATGAAATGGCGCACGTATTCGCCCACCACCAGGCCGCCGAAGCGCGCTTGCAGTTCGGCGGACAACCGGCTTTTGCCGCTGGATTCAGGCCCCGTCAGGACGACGACCCTCATGGGCGCAGACATGGGAATTCCTTGGGCTGCAAAGAAGGAGGGCGATTGTACCCTCCCACCCTCAGACCTTGAACTGCTTCAGCAAGGCATTGAGCTGCTGGCTCAGGGCCCTGAGTTTTTCACTGTCGGCACTCGATTGCTCGGCCGCCAGCGCCGTGCTGTGGGACAGGCCCGCCGCATCGGTGACATTCTGGTTGATTTCCTCCACCACATGGGACTGCTCAAGGGTGGCGCTGGCAATTGAGGCATTGAGCCCGTTGAGGTTGCGCAGGGCCTGGCCGATGGCATTCAGGCTTTCGCCGGCCAGGCCCGCCTGCTCGATGGTCAGTTGCGAGGCGCGGCTGCTGTCGCCGATCACTTTCACCGCCGCTTCGGAATGACCTTGCAAGCGCTCGATCATCGACTGGATCTCCGCCGTGGACTTCTGTGTCCGCTGGGCCAGCAGGCGGACTTCATCGGCCACCACGGCAAAGCCGCGACCCTGTTCACCGGCCCGGGCGGCCTCGATGGCAGCGTTCAGGGCCAGCAGGTTGGTCTGCTCGGCAATGGAGCGGATCACTTCCAGGACACTGCCGATCTGCGTGCTTTCGGCCGCCAGGGTGCGGATCACCTCCACCGCCTGGTCGATGGTGGCGGAGAGCGAATCGATCTGTTGCAGGCTGTTGTCGATATTCAACTGACCCTGGCGAGCCTGGGCTTCGGCGTCACGCATCTCGCTGGCGGCCTGTTCGGCATTCTTGGCCACATCCTGCACGCCATAGGTGACTTCGTTGATCGCCGTCGCGACCATTTCCATCTGTTGTGACTGTTGCTGGCTACGGGCCTGGGCCTGGGTGGCGTTGCTGCCCAGGTCCGTGGAGGACTGACCCAGTTCCGTTGCCGAGGCCTGCAACTGGCCGACCACGCTGCGCAGCTTGGTGGTGAAGCCGTTGAAGTGGCGGGCCAGTTGCGTCACTTCGTCCTGCCCGTGGGTATCGAGGCTACGGGTCAGGTCGCTTTCACCGCTGGCGATATTGGCCATGGCGTTCACCGCCTCCTGCAAGGGGCGCGCGATACTGCGGGCAATCATCATCACCAGCAGCGCCATGACCAGCGCGATCCCCAGTCCGATCAGCGAGGCTCGCCAGACCTGGCCATAGAACTCGTCCTGCAGGTCGTCGACGTACACGCCCGAGCCGACGATCCAGCCCCAGGGCTCGAAGAGCTGCACATAGGAAGTTTTCTGCACCGGTGCACTGGCCCCCGGTTTCGGCCAGCGGTAGTCGATCATGCCCGCGCCCTTGGCCTTGGTCAGGGTGACCATCTCGTTGAACAGGGCATAGCCGTCCGGGTCCTTGATGCCCGACAGGTCCTGGCCTTCGAGCTTGGGGTTGGCCGGGTGCATGACCATCACCGGACGCAGGTCGTTGATCCAGAAATAGTCCGTCTGGTTGTAGCGCAGCCCGCGGATCACGCTCAGGGCCTGTTTCTGCGCGACTTCGCGGCTGAGGGTGCCGGCGCTTTCCAGGTCGTGGTAGTAGTTGAGGATGCCACTGGCGACCTGGACCACGTGCTGGGTCTTCTGCGCCTTGGCCTGGTAGAGGTCGTCATGGATCTGCTTGAGCATCAACAGGCCCAGGGTGAGCAGCATCGCCACGGCCACGATGAGGATGAGCCACAACCGCCGACTGATCGACACATTTCGCAAACTATTCATAAGGACACTACTCCTTGTTCTTCTTGTTGTGATCATCGCCGATCTGTATCGAAACAGGTTTTGCCGAGCTTGGCCAGTATGCTTATGGCTAGTATCCGGGCAGTCACAAACAGGCCTGTCTGATAGGATCTCGGCGCAAAACCGACAAACCTGAGTTCATGTTTGATTTTTCAGACATTTTTTACGGTTTGGCGACAAGTGGTGCGGCACGCTGGAGGCGTGTTGCCCACGGGCAGATTATCGAACGTTGCATTTTTCAGGTGTCACGCGGGGTGCGTGGCCGCATGGGGGAATAATGGATCTTTGGACCGCCGCACAGGCAGTGATTCTGGGTATCGTCGAGGGCTTGACGGAGTTCTTGCCGATCTCCAGCACCGGGCACCAGATTATCGTGGCGGACCTGCTGAACTTCGGCGGGGAACGGGCCGTTGCCTTCAATATCATCATCCAGCTCGGGGCGATCCTGGCGGTGGTCTGGGAGTTCCGCCACAAGGTGTTCTCGGTGGTCAGGGACTTGCCGACGCAGCGCAACGCCCAGCGCTTCACCCTCAACCTGCTGGTGGCGTTCCTGCCGGCGGTGGTGCTGGGGGTGTTGTTCAAGGAGATCATCGCCACCTACCTGTTCAACCCGATTACCGTCGCCGCCGCGCTGGTGGTGGGCGGCCTGATCATCCTCTGGGCCGAGCGTCGCCAGCACGTGGTGCATGCCGATACGGTGGATGAGATCACCTGGAAAGACGCCCTGAAAGTGGGCTTCGCCCAGTGCCTGGCGATGATCCCCGGCACCTCGCGTTCCGGTGCGACGATTATCGGCGGGCTGCTGTTCGGGCTGTCGCGCAAGACCGCCACCGAGTTTTCGTTCTTCCTGGCGATGCCGACCATGGTCGCCGCGGCGGTGTATTCCGGCTACGGTTTCCGTCATCAGTTCCAGATGGCGGATCTGCCGGTGATCGCCCTGGGCTTCGTGACGTCCTTTGTCTTCGCGATGATCGCCGTACGCGGCCTGCTGAAATTCATCGCCAGCCACACCTACGTGGCGTTCGCCTGGTACCGGATCGCCTTCGGCCTGGTGATTCTGGCCACCTGGCAGTTCGGCTGGGTCGACTGGTCGACCAAGGGCTGAGCAGCTCCCGGACGGTGAGTCCGGGCACCTATAGCAACAGGCCGACCTGGACGCGTTTGGGCAGTTTGCCGACCACCAGTTGATGCGAGCGCTGTATCAGTGCGTGCAGCTCTTCACGGCCCAGCGGGTAGGGCGTGTCCATGATGATCCAGTGGGCCCTGGCCAGATACGGCGCGGGCCCGATCCCCGGACGGTCGACGTGGCCGAGGAACAGCTCCTTGTCGACCTTGAACGCCAGGGAGTCGCCGCGCAGCCCCTGCACGGCGAACATCTTGTTTCCGGCAATGGAAAACACCCGCACGCCGCCCCATTTGTAGTCTTCCCGGGCCCCGGGCAGTGCCAGGCAGAAACGCGCGATGTCTTCCGGGCTTATGCTTGATCCCTTCACAGTGTCTTATCTCCGCAACTTTTGAAAACCTCGGCCAGGTGATCGATCCAGGCCCGCACCGCCGGCAGTACACCGCGCCGATGGGGGTAGACGGCCTGCAACCAGCCACTGGGCAAGGACCACTCCGGGAGTATCCGCACGAAAGTGCCGTTGGCCAGCTCTTCTTCACAGTACAGCATCGGCAGGACGGTGAAACCCAGGCCGGCGAGGGCGCAGGCCTTGCGCACGACGAAGTCGTCGACCCCGAGTCGGGCCTCGAGGGTCAGCTCGCGTTTTTCGCCCTCGGCATTGATCAGGCTCAGGTGCACCAGTCGGTCGGCCTCCAGGGCGCCCAGTATGGGGACGCTCCTGAGGTCGTCCAGGCGGGTGATGGGGTGTTGCTCCAGGAAGGCCGGTGTTGCCAGTATGAAGGTCTGCGCCTGGCGCAGGCGGCGGGTCACCAGCAACGGGTCCTCGTCGCCCTGTTCGCGAACCCGCAGGGCCACATCGATGCCTTCGGTCACCAGGTCGACCCGGCGATTGACCATCAGCACTTCCAGTTGGACCAGTGGGTGCGCGCTCAGGAAGCTGGAGATGACCCAGGGCATGAACTCCTGGGCCAACCCCACCGGGCAGGATACGCGCAAGCGGCCGCGGGGCTCGCTGGACATGCTGGCCACGGCTTCGTCAGCCATCTCGGCTTCCAGCAGCATCGCCTGGCAATGGCGCAGGTAGCGCTCGCCGACGGCGGTCAGTTTCAACTGGCGGGTGGTGCGTTGCAGCAAGCGGGCGCCCAGGCGCTCTTCCAGCTCGGCGATACGCCGCGACAGGCGCGACTTGGGAATCCCCAGCAGGCGCCCGGCCGCCGCGAAGCCGCCGGCTTCCACCACCTTGGCGAAATAGTAGAGATCGTTGAGGTCTTGCATGGGCAATGACTCGATTGTTCCAAAGGTAGGACGAACTATCGCATTTTAGCCGACTAATCGGCTATTGGTTTCGCCTGTAGGATTATCCCAACTTGATCGCCCAGTGGCGATCCTCACTTGGAGATCCCGCATGAAACTCTTGCATATCGATTCCAGCATCCTGGGCGACAATTCCGCTTCCCGTCAGCTGAGCCGCCAGGTCGTCGATGCCTGGAAACTCGCCGAGCCTTCCGCCGTAGTGACCTACCGCGACCTGGCCAGCGATGCCATCAGCCACTTCTCCAGCCTGACCCTGGTGGCCGGCGGTACCGCCGCCGAGCTGCGTGACGCGGCCCAGCGCCACGAAGCCGAACTCAGCGCCTCGACCATGGAAGAGTTCCTCGCCGCCGATGCCATCGTGATCGCCGCGCCGATGTACAACTTCAGCGTTCCGACCCAGCTCAAGGCCTGGATCGACCGTATCACCGTTGCCGGCAAGACCTTCCGCTACACCGAAGCCGGCCCTGAAGGCCTGGCTGGCGGCAAGAAAGTGGTGATCGTCTCCACCTCCGGCGGCCTGCATGCGGGCATGCCCACTGGCGTCGCCCACGAGGATTACCTGAAGGTGCTGTTCGGTTTCCTCGGTATCACCGATATCGAGTTCGTCCGCGCCCACGGCCTGGGCTACGGCGAAGACGTCCGCGCCAAGGCCATGAGCGCTGCGCAGGCGCACATCAGCGAAGAGCTGTTCGCCACCGCGTAAAGCTTTCGTAAACAGGCAAGCTTCTTTCGGGAACACCGATTAAACTCTGTACCCTGATCATCCTGAATGGTCAGCGTACGGAGTTTTTTTGCGTCTGGCTGTTCGGATTTGGCTCGAGTTATGCAGCATCGATCAACCATAGGTACTCTGAAAAACCTCGAACATCAGCCAAGGCCTTGCTCCAGAGCTTTGGTTTCAAGGAATTGCAGAGAATTGGTGTGCTAACTTTCGCAGCAAAGGTGGGCATCCCCATGATGCGTCTTTGTGCAGTGTTACTGATCTGCTTGTCCAGCAGCCTCCTGACGGTGCAGGCGGCGCCACCCGCTCATTGGAGCGTCGGCTACCATCGCCTGACTTTCCTTGATCCGCTGGACCTCCAGCCGATGAAGGCGATTGCCTTTTATCCCTCCAGTGGCCGTGAGCACCAGAGCCGGATCGGCAGCTACATGATTCAGGCGACTGAAGACGCCAAGGTCGCCATTGGCCGCTATCCGTTGCTGATGTTGTCCCATGGCAACACCGGTACTCCCCTGGCCTTGCACGACCTGGCCACCTCCCTGGCGCGCAAGGGCTTTATCGTGGTCGCCGTGTTGCACCCGGGCGACAACTACAAGGATCAAAGCCGCCTGGGCACCCTGAGCAACCTGTATGGTCGGCCCATGCAGATTTCCGAAGCCATCACCGCCACCCTCGGCGATCCGATGCTATCGCCCTATGTCGAAGCCGAGGACGTCGGTGTGATCGGTTATTCGGCGGGCGGCGAGACCGCGCTGATACTGGCCGGAGCCCAACCGAACCTGGAGCGCTTGCGCCGCTATTGCCAGGAGCGTCCGGATGACAAGGATGCCTGCAACACCAAGGGTGAATTGATCGTCGACCGCGATGACCTGCAGCCGGTGGCCGACCCGCGGGTGCATGCCTTGTTGCTGATGGCGCCGCTGAGCCTGATGTTCGGCCGTCATACCCTGGCGGATGTCCATGTGCCGGTGCTGATGTACAGCGGCGGCGCCGACAAACTGGTGTTTCCGGACAAGAATGCCGCCGCCCTGGCGCGCAAGTTGCCGGTGGCGCCGCAGTTCAAGCTGATCGCCGGGGCCGGGCATTTTGTCTTCATGGCGCCGTGCAGCGAAGCGCAGTTCAAGGCCACGCCGGGGCTGTGTACCGATGCCGAAGGGGTCAACCGCGAGGATATTCATCGCGACCTGATCCACGAGGCCGGAAGCTTCTTCGCCAAGACCCTCAGTGTGCCGAGCCATGGCGGGATGCAGACCGCCGATCAGACCGATCAGTAAGTCACTGTGCTGCTGCGCGACGTGCCAGCAGCACGGTAACCGCCAAGCCACTGACCGACAGTAACGCCGCGCTGAAGAAAATCCACGAATAGCCCAGGTTCGAGGCCACCGCGCCCATCACCGGACCGGCGATGGCCAGTGCCAGGTCGAAAAACACCGCATAGGCGCTCAGGCCCGCACCGCGACTGGTGCTCGGGACCTGTTTGATCGCCTCCACGCCCAGCGCCGGATACACCAGGGACAGGCCAAACCCCGCCAGGCCCGCACCGGCCAGGGCGACGCCGGTGGAGGGCGCCAGCCAGAGCAGCACCAGGCCCAGGGTCTCGATACTCATGCAGGCGATGGCGGCCTTGAAGCCGCCGAAGCGGTTGATGCTGCCGATAAAGAACAGTCGGGCGAGGATGAAGCAGGTGCCGAACACCGTCAGGCAATAGGCCGCGCCGCTCCAGCCGCGACTGAGATAGAAGAGCGTGATGAAGGTCGTCAGGGTGCCGTAGCCGATGGACGCCAGGGTCAGGCTGGCGCCATAGGGGGCGATGCGCCCGAACACGGCCCAGAAGGGCAGGCGTTCGCCGCGAATCACCGGTACCGAGGGTTTGTTGCGGATCAGCAGCAGGGCCCCCAGGGAGAGGGTCGACAAGGCGATGCCGAGGCTGGCGAAGCCGTAATCCTCGACCATCAGCACCCCCAGTGGTGCGCCGATGGCGATGGCGCCGTAGGAAGCGATACCGTTCCAGGAGATGACCCGGGCGGTCTGGTCGGCACCCACCTGGCCGATGCCCCAGCTGATGGTGCCCACGCCGATCAGGCCCTGGGCGACCCCCAGTAGCAGGCGAGCGACGATCAGGATCCCCAGGCTCAGCAGCGGCAGGTGCTGCATCAGGGTCGACAGCCACGTCAGCGCGCCACTGAGAACGATGCCCGACAGCCCATAGATGATCGATCGCTTGGTGCCGATACCGTCGGCCATGCGTCCGGCCATGGGGCGGCTGAGCAGGGTCGCCAGGTATTGCGAGCCGATGGTCAGGCCGGCGATCACCGCGCTGAAACCCAGTTGTCCGTGCACGTAGCCGGGCAATACCGCAATCGGCAGGCCGATGCAGAGGAAGGCGATGAAGGTGTAGAAGACGATGGAGACGATCTGCAGGGTGATCGTCAGGTTGCTGGTCGGTCGGGGCGGTTGCTGGGCGGACATGAAGGCTCGTTCGCGGGCGGGCGGTTAGAGATCTGCATGATGGCGGGACGGAAGGATAAAAGAAAGCAGGCTAACTAGTTTCTTATGTGCTCTGCAGGTATCTGCTTGTCAGTGATAGCGATGCAGGATTCACTGCCGCTATCGCCAGCAAGCCGGCTCCTACAGATTTGGGCTTGACTGTAAAGCATCGTCGTACACAGAACCCTGTAGGAGCTGGCTTGCCAGCGATAGCGATATAAGACCCACCATCGCGAGCAAGCCAGCTCCACAGGTTTTCCAGGCTATTTAGAACACCACGCCCTGGCTGCGCAGGTAGTCGTCATAGGTGCCGCTGAAGTCGATCACGCCGCTCGGGCTCAGCTCGATGATGCGGGTGGCCAGGGACGAGACGAACTCGCGGTCGTGGCTGACGAAGATCAGGGTGCCCGGGTAGTTCTCCAGGGCCAGGTTGAGGGACTCGATGGATTCCATGTCCAGGTGGTTGGTCGGTTCGTCCATCACCAGCACGTTGGGCTTTTGCAGGATCAACTTGCCGAACAGCATGCGACCCTGTTCGCCCCCGGAGATCACCTTGACCGACTTGAGGATCTCGTCGTTGGAGAACAGCATGCGACCGAGGGTCCCGCGCACCAGTTGCTCGCCGCCCTGGGTCCATTGACCCATCCAGTCGAACAGGTTGACGTCGTCTTCGAAGTCATGGGCGTGGTCCTGGGCGTAGTAGCCCAGTTCCGCGGACTCGGTCCATTTCACCGAGCCGGCGTCCGCGCTCAGTTCACCCACCAGGGTGCGCAGCAGGGTGGTCTTGCCGATACCGTTCGGGCCGATGATCGCCACGCGCTCGCCGGCTTCGACGGTGAAGCTGAAGTCCTTGAACAGCGTGACGCCGTCAAAGCCCTTGGCCATATGCTCGACGGTGACCGCCTGGCGGTGCAGCTTCTTGGTCTGCTCGAAGCGGATGAACGGGCTGACCCGGCTCGACGGCTTGACCTCGGCCAGCTGGATCTTGTCGATCTGCTTGGCGCGGGAGGTGGCCTGCTTGGCTTTCGAGGCGTTGGCCGAGAAGCGGCTGACGAAGGTCTGCAGCTCTGCGATCTGGGCTTTCTTCTTGGCGTTGTCCGACAGCAGTTGCTCGCGGGACTGGGTGGCCGCGGTCATGTATTCGTCGTAGTTGCCCGGGAACAGGCGCAGCTCGCCGTAGTCCAGGTCGGCCATGTGGGTGCAGACGCTGTTCAGGAAGTGCCGGTCGTGGGAGATGATGATCATCAGGCTGCTGCGCTGGGTCAGGATGTTTTCCAGCCAGCGGATGGTGTTGATGTCCAGGTGGTTGGTCGGTTCGTCGAGCAACAGCACTTCCGGATCGGAGAACAACGCCTGGGCCAGCAACACCCGCAGTTTCCAGCCGGGCGAGACTTCGCTCATCGGGCCGAAATGCTGTTCGATGCCGATCCCCAGGCCCAGCAGCAGTTCACCGGCACGGGACTCGGCGGTGTAGCCGTCCATTTCGGCGAACTCGGTTTCCAGTTCGGCCACGGCCATGCCGTCTTCTTCGCTCATTTCCGGCAGCGAGTAGATGCGGTCGCGCTCGGCCTTGACCTTCCACAGTTCCTCGTGACCCATGATCACGGTGTCGATCACGCTGAATTCTTCGTAGGCGAACTGGTCCTGGCGCAGTTTACCCAGGCGCACGTTCGGCTCCAGCATGACCTGGCCGCCGGACGGCTCGAGGTCGCCACCGAGGATTTTCATGAAGGTCGACTTGCCGCAGCCGTTGGCGCCGATCAGGCCGTAGCGGTTGCCGGCGCCGAATTTGACCGAGACGTTCTCGAAGAGCGGCTTGGCGCCGAACTGTTGGGTGATGTTAGCGGTGGAGATCAATTACTTTACCTATCAAGGGGTTACGCGCTGCCGATTGGGTGCTTGGGCCATTCCCGGGGCATTTGCGAGCTTTTCCGTCTCGTTCCAGTCACCGCTGGAGTTCAGCCAGCGCGCGTACGTAAAGAGCAGCATCCGACGGTGTGTCCGAGCTGCTGTGCAATTAAAAGGCGGGATTCATTCCAGACATTGGGCCTATTGTCGCATATGGATGACGACAGTTACATGGCTGTCGGCGAGCGTCTGTTCGCGACGGCCCGACGCAGAGCTGTGCCTATACATATATACGACTTGAGGCATGCCGCTCCTCAGCACAATAGGTTCCAGCGCTCCGGGTGTTATTTTTTTAAGCCCGGTGCCAATCAGTGATTGAAATCATGATTCTGGAGACGGTGCATGGGTGTTGGAGTGGCTACAACCAGGGACGGTATGGATGGGGACGGTAGCAGCGGGTCGAGGAAAAGACCCGGCTCGACCGTCCGGAACGAAGGCGGACGCCCCAGGATCCTGGAGAATGAAGCCGGCGTTGCGACACAAGGCAATGAACCGGGTCCATTCGGGATCAACCTCGCCCTTTGGGGGCGATCGAAGCGCTACAACGAGGCCGGTGAAACCTTTGACAGCCAGGTCATCCTGGAACTCGGCGAGGTCCCGGGGACGGCCGACGCCATACGCTCACTTGGACTGCAGCATCCCGACAAGCCCGCCGTGTGGTTTCGGCTGAACGGGCAGGGCTATGCGCTGGTGCTTGGCGATCCCACTCACATGAACGGGTATGCCCGTATCCTGGTCCTCGGTGCGGCGGGTGCGGAAGGGACCTTGAGCGGCTATACGCCGGCCCTGCTGGAAAACAAGATCAGCGAGTTCCGTGGCTGGCTGCGCGATCGCTACCACTTCGGTAGTTATGGCTTGAAAGGTTCTATCTACGAGGACTATCTGAGCACTGTCTCGAACTGGAACACCAGGCATCCCGCCTATCCGGTGACCGGCATGGGGGGCGACGGCAAACGTGATCCCGATTTCTGGCGCAAGGTGAAAGAGCGCCTGCGCGATAGCCGTGGCACACGGGCAGAAAAGGTCCGGGCGCTCAGCCAGATGGACCTCAGGGTTGATCTGCGTGGCCTGACTTTTTTCAACATGCCGGGCAGTGTGGCGAACGAACTGGAGCAGGTCGATGGCGCGCTGATTGCCGATATCCTTCACCGCCGCTCAGAGGGAACTCATGAACCCGTGGTCACCCGCGTGATAGAACCCATGGCCGGCTCGGGGGTTTACTCGAACTGGGTCAGGGCGCAGGGGTTCAAGGGCAAAGTCATCCTCAACGATATCAATCCCTTGATCGCGCTGACCCAGAGCGAAGTGGTCAGTCATCCCCAGGGCGTTACCAGGGGCGTCCAGGAGATCAAGTCCGACCTCCTGGCGATCAGCCGCCAGCATGGCTTTGATTTCGACGACAACCTGTCAATGAGCTTTGAGCGCGTCTTTCCGGATGATGTCCCTTTATCAAAAAAAAAGGATGAGGAAAGAATAAGAAAGCAGGAAAAGCTCAAGGAGTTTGTCAGGCAGGATCGGGCGGATAATCTTCGTCAGGCGGTAAAGGATTATTTTGAAGACAGCCTGGCTGAATTGATTTCTCTGAAAGATGGCAAGATGGTTGTTGATGAGCCGGCGGTGACACAAAGTGGCCGTTTAACCGCCAGGACACGGGTCGCCGCGTTGTTTTATGTCATGCAGAATGCGGCCAATCATAGTGGTGCGGTCACCATCAAGCAGGTCCCCTCGGTAGGGTACAGGTTGCACTTGCCTCTGTCCTTGTTGACGGCGGAGAAACATTACAACGTTCACCTTCTCCCTCTGATCACCAATGAAAGAAAGTTGTTTTTTATCAGTCGGCTCCACGGTGGGAATCTCGACACCACCGAGTTCCTGAACGGTGATGGTTGGGAGCTGTTTACGCGCGCCGATGTGGGGCCAGGTGACTTGATCCTGCTCAGCGGGCATTTCAGTAATAGCTATCTAAGCGTCGAAGAGTTTTATGAGAAAGTCGATCGTTATGTGACGCGAGCGGTTGAAAAGGGCGCGCAGGTCCTGATTATCAATGACTTCAGTGAAGCCAAGGAACAGGGCTTCAAACAGCGTGGTTTCCAGGTTTCCCGGCATGCGCGATCGAATGACAACAAAAGATCCTATCTGTTGGCGTTGCGCAATGTTGTCGCGGCCTCCAGCACACCTGAGGTATTAAACAACCGTCTTCGCGATTTCGTGGTTGCGATGCATGATATCGAGAAACGGGTTGGTTTTATTCCCGGTGAAGTCTTGGTCGGCTGGAGTGACGAGGATTATTACGACCCCGAGGCTGCCCAGAGGGCGAATGTCGAGCAGTGGGCGTTGGCAGCCGCTGACGACGAGGGCAGAGAGCCTCTTTCGCAAGCTGATAGCGTGCTGAACCGGGATGAGGTCGGCGAGTGGGATCTGCCGGCGCCGGCGGCGTCCAACGAAGGCGAGAGCACCAGCCGGTTCGACTACCAACTGATTGTTCAGCTTGAAGATAATCGGACGGTCAGGCAGGCGGCGATTGATCTGGCCGGTAAACACCCATCGAATTCATTGCTGCTCCAGCTCGACGTCGCTGGCAAGTTGCGCTTCGCCGAAGGCCAGGACGCGCTGCTGGCACGTATCAACCAGTTGAACCGGAAGGGGAAAAACCACTGGCGTTTGCAAGCGGTGGGTCATGGCCGTGACGACGCCGCTGGACAGCGGACCCTGGCGGGGTACCTGCCGTCCGAATTGGCGCAAACCCTCAAGCAGTTGCTGGACAATCCGTTGCAGCCTGGGCAGGCGCGGGCTGTCGCGCCGGAACATATCAGCCTGGTGGGGTGCGCACTGGTGGATAACGAGCCGACAGCAACCAGTAGCTATATACAGGCCTTTGTACACGCCCTGGATCGGGAAAAACTCTCTGTACGTTCTGTCGCGGCCCATTCGGCGAAGATTATCGTCAATCCGCAGGGCGGCAAACGGGGCGTCACCCTCACGGACACCAAGCTGGTTCTTCGCCGTAGCGGCGATACCTGGATGGCGGTGGTCGCGCCAGGAAAAACCGGCTATGACGACAGCCTGCTGCTGACGGAGACGCTGGGTGAAAAACTGGCTCAGTTGGGGCTGAAGAAACAGCGGCTAGGCGTGGTGTCGCGGGCGCAAGAATTTCAGCAGGGCATGGCGCAATTGTACCGTGACAATGATTTGTCCGAGGGCGAATGGTTGCCGCTCTGGCACCGTCTGACGCAGGAGGAAGCCGCCAAGGGCGGCGAGTACCGGTTGGAGTTCGTGCAAGTTGCGCATCCTGAGCAACCAACCCGGGTAGTGCGTTTGACGGATCGGCGCGTGGTTGAATTCATGCAGGACTACAACCGGCAACTGACCAAGGTCGCGCAGGCTCGCGAGGTGCAGGGCGAACACTTGGCGGGCCAGCCCGGTGAGCCCGAAGGGGAGGCCCTCGATGGGCTCAATGCCCTGTTTATTGTCCAGACCCTGTTCGCCTGGTTTAGCCACAAGAGCCGCACGGAGGTGTCCGGCGGCGAGTTGACGGGGGTATTGGGCTGCTCGCTGCAGGTGCACGGTTGGCTCAATACGGCACAGATCATCCATGGCACGGTCATGGATGTGGTGAAAGTCGTGCAGTTGTTTCGTTCGGCGCTGGCGATCAGCAAGGGCAAGGCGTTTTTCAGTCAGGCGCAGTCCCTCAACGTGATGTCCTCGATCTCGAAACTCAATATCGGCGTTGGCCTGTTCTTGAATCTGGGTAGCGTGGTACTGGACGCCATTGAGTTGTCCCAGGCGCAGAATGAAGCCCAACGTGCGGTCTTCGGTACCCAATTGGCCTTTGATAGCGCCGGGCTGGCCCTCGGCGTGTTCAGTCTTGGCGCTTCGATGGCGGCGAATGCCGGTATCGTCGGTGCCGCCACCGCCTCGGGTTTTGCCGGCGCGCTGGCGGCACCCCTGGCGGGCCTGGGCATCGGCTTCAGCGCCTTGGCCCAGGCATTCAGCGCCGTGGCCGAGGAGGCCGCCCAGGTGGGCAGCTATTTTGCCGGTCTCGATGCAGCCTATCGCCAGGGCGGCTACCGACGCGTGGAACGCAAAAACAGCACCGATCATGTGCAGGATGATGCTCCTGGGCATGTCCTGATGGAGTCCATCCCGGGCGCGGTGATCAGCACACTGGATCTGCGTCGCCAGCAACTGACCCTGGACAGTCAATACCTTTACCGCAACGACCCCACCAACGCGGTCGGTTCCGGCAGGAGCAACTACTTCTTCTGGTGGCCAGGCCGTGGGGCGAACCTGGATAAGAACCTGGCGATCAATATTCGCGAAGGGATCGGTTATCGCCAGGCCCAGGTCAGCTTCGTCCCCGGCGATGCGGTCCTGGTGCTGCCGATGACCGCCAAGTCGTACCTCAATTACGAATACATGATCCTGCCGTTTGCCACCTCCCGGAACGACCACGGTTTCGATGTGCTGCGCAGGCTCGAGGAAGACGGTCGCTTCGACTTTGATTTCTACGCCTTCCCCGGCGAGCGGATTGTCCGGCGGATCATGCCTGAGTACGTGGAGACGCCGGTCAGGGTGCTATTGGATGCGCAGGAGCGTGACATCCTGGTGCCCGCGCTGCCGGATATCCTGCAGGGCAAGCTGTCTTATCAACTGGAGGGCGAGGGCGGTCATTACCGTCTCAGCCTGCAGGACGGCGTGTCGATTTCCCTGGGCGGCACGGCGAACAGTCGTTGGACACTGGATGCCCGTCAACTGAAGGAAGCCGCGATCAGTCTCAATGGCAATCGGTTGCAGGTGGGCAGCCTGGCGATAACGCTGTCGGAGCACTGTGGCGAGATTTCGCTGATCAACGCCAGTGGCGAGCTGTTTTCCGTCGATCGGGAAAAGCAGCAACTGATCCTGCTGGAAGCCGATGGCAGCGGGTTTATGGATTGGCAGGCCCTGCATGCGCATCTCAAGCAGTTGACCGCTGATTCACCCCACAGCCAGCCCTTCGTTGCGGTTGATCACTATCGCCGGGCCGGGTATGACATCGGCCGGGCGTTCTATCAGGTGAGCCTGGATCGTTTTATCTACACCGATTATCCGCAGGCCAGTGAGTTTCTCGGCGAGGCGCTGTTGGGCGGCATCGTCGAAGACAAGGCCTGGTTCTACCGGGGCGCGGATGTCTGGCAGGTGGCGATCGCCACGGGGCAGGTGCTGGTCCAGTACCGGCCGCGGAGCTTTGGCGGAAACATCACCCACAGCAGCCTGGTGCAGCGCGATGGCCAGCTCCTGCTGGCGATTGAAGAGCTGCTGCCGGACTGCTCCGTCGAGCACATCTACCGGGTCGAAGAGGCCTCGCTGAAACTGCTGGCGATCCATCGGGTCGGGCAACTGTTCAATCCCGGCGAAAACAGTCTGGCCTTGCTATCGGCCGCTGCACACTGGCGTGATCCGCTACAACGGATGACCGAGCGGCAAGTCAGCGCCACCCACGCGCAAGTAGTGACCTGCGCCGCCAGCCAGGGGCAGACGACAGAGCGCCAGTGGCTGGTTTTCAACAACGAGTACCTGCTGCCGCGTGTGGTGCGGGCCAACCTGGGGGCTGCCATGGCGCAGGACCTTTCGCTGGTCGGTTCGACGGGGGGGGACAAGCCGGGCTTCTACTTCTACGACCCACACGGGCGGCGAGCTTACTTCCAGGCCGATGAAGGCATGAGCGGGACGCCGGCTACGGCGGTGGCCCTCGGCGAGGTCAGTGCCGTCCGGGGCGGCGATCAGTCACCGTGGCTGGCCCTGACGGCGGAGGGGAGCCTATGGCTGCTGGACCGTGGAACTGCGCGGCTGGCGGGTGTGGTTGCCAGTTGGCTGAGCCGCCACCGGGAAGATCTGACGGCGGAGCTCGGGCGGCTGGCCAGCGCGGCGCCGGCGCGACTCGACAACCTGGTGTTATGGGGGCTGGGAGGCCTCGCCGGAAAAACCACCGGCGCCTGGTATGACTGTGCCGCGCAACGGCTCGTGCAGGGCGGCGGCAATCTTGATGGTCGGCAGAACCTGACCTATCTGGGATTGACGGCCGATGACCGCCATGCCTGGATTCTGGATGGCGAGAGCCGGCAGCTCTATCGCCAGGCCCTGCTCCCGGCCGAGACCGAGTTGACGTTCAGCGAGCCGTTGCTCCCATCACCCGCGGCCCCCGATGCGTTGGCCTGGTCGGCGCCGCAGCAGTGGATCAGGGGGCAGCGCCAAGGGACTCGGCTGCACCTGGAAAGCAGCGATGGCGTCATGGTTCTGCTGCCGGTGGCCGCCACCCTGACGGAGCGGGCGGTGCTGATTGCGCTGCGGATCAAGGCGCATCAGGAGATCGCGCAAGTCGGCGAGCGGATCGCGGCGTTGCGCAAGCATTACGACCTGCCCTCGGCCGTGCGACTGTTGACCGAGCCGGGCCAGGCCCCGGGCTGGTACCTGCCGGACAGCGCGGAGCTGCTGTGTGCCCAAGGTCCGCAGGCGGACCATCGGTTGACTTACCTGGGCAAGGCCGCAGGCCAGGCGGGCGGTTACATCCATGATGAAGACAACGGGCAACTGTGGTGCCTGGACAATCTGCAGTCGACGCCGGTGGGGCGCTACAGTTTTGTCCATTTGTCCGACGGCAACCTGATCCTGCAGCTCGACGACAGCAGCCCGGCGGATAGCGAACCGTTGCCGGTGCTGGAGGAGGCCGAGTG
This sequence comes from Pseudomonas batumici, assembly GCF_000820515.1. Taxonomy (GTDB): domain Bacteria; phylum Pseudomonadota; class Gammaproteobacteria; order Pseudomonadales; family Pseudomonadaceae; genus Aquipseudomonas; species Aquipseudomonas batumici. The sequence continues at coordinate 36,705 of NZ_JXDG01000036.1, forward strand.
CCTGATGGTTTCCGGGCGCAGCCAGGGTGTGCATCACTACCCACTGGATCGTGGGCTGCTGAACCATTATCGACAGATCATCATTGACGAGCAGAGCCGTGATGCGGTCATCCATACCGATTCCGAGCGGCTGGTGTTGCAGCGCAGCGGCGAGGATCTGATGCTCTACGACAGCGACGCCCATACCAGCCTGCTGATCCCGGATATCGAGCAGGCGGCGCAGCACGGGACGAAATTGCAACTGGCGCCCCAGGCGCTGAGCGGATTGCTGGCGGGGCTGAGCCGTCCGTGACGAGGCAGGCCGTCCCGTCGCGGCACTGAAGTCGATGCTGCCGCGGGTATATTATGGGGTGAGGCGTTGTCCAACCCCATAACGAACTCATGCTTGAAGAGAGGCGTCATGAACAGACCAGTCTTCGCGCTGGCAACCCCGCTGGTCGTTGGGCTTCTGATCGCTGTCACGCCCGTCGAGGGTGCTTCCCTGCCTGCGACGCCATGGCTGGCGCAGAACCTGCTCAACAGCGACAACCCCTATAACAGCCCGATTCGCCGCGCCAACCCCAACAGTCGCCAGGGTTCGGAGTCCAGCGCACCGCCCTTGCGCGGTCCCAATACGTTGCCCAAGCCACGACCCTCGACGATCGAAAACGGCGCGATCCAGAATGGCTACCCCCGTGACCAGTCAGCACCGATGGCGGTGCCGATCAGTCCGGGGACCCGCAGCGATCCGAATTCGCAACGCTGAGCCATGGTGCTCGAGAATGCATTTCTCCAGGCGCAGGGCGTCGGTGTGGTCCGCGTAGTAATCGCTGATCCGTCCGAAGCGGCGATAACCATTGCGTTCGTAGAGGCCGATGGCGGCGCTGTTGTCGGTGCGCACCTCCAGGCGCAGGTAGGCGCAGTCATGTTCCAGGGCGCAGGCTTCGCTGCGGTGCAACAGCGCCTTGCCGAGGCCAGTACCGCGGGCATGGGGGGCGATGGCGATCGAGTAAAGGCGCGCCAGGGAGGTGCCGCGATGAAACAGCACCAGGGCATAACCGGCCAGTCGAGCGTCGGGTTGCTCGGCGACCAGCAGTTGCGCGTGGGCCCGACTGATCATCCACTGGAAGCTGCGCGGGGTCAGCCGGTCGGTGGTGAAACAGTGTTCTTCCAGTTCCAGCAAGGCGGGCAAATCGTCGGGCGTGGCAACGCGAAAGACAAGATCCATATAACCACCGTAAAAGTTGTGTAACGAAACGGGACTTTCAAAAAACTTCGTGCTTAATAGGAAGTGTCTTGTTTTTCATGGGGCCGGTTTCTATGTCAGCGGTACAAGGTCATTGGCGCGAAGTATCCGAGCAAACTTCACTGACAGCAATAAGCACGACAACTATTTTGTCTGCTGCAAATAACCCCGGTAGTCAGTTGGTTATTATCGTCGAGCGCAAGGAAGACTGGACCTCTTATTTTCCCAGCGAAGACATCGTCACCGCTCAGGAGTACCTTGAGCAAACCCGTGTCAGCGAGCCCGGCAAGCGTGTGCAGGTGATCAACCTGTGCCGTAGCTACAAATACCTGGGCCACGGTTATTACTGCTCGCTGCTGGCCGAGGCGCGTGGGCACAAGGTCATTCCATCGGTGCGCACGATCAGCGAATTGACCCGCAAGGCGCTCTACGGACTGGCCCTGGATGATCTGGACAAAACCCTCGACAAGGCCCTGGGGCATCAACTTTACCAAGGCACCGAGGGGTTTACCCTGACCTTGTATTTTGGCAGTACGGTGATCGAACCGTTACAGGACCTGGCGCGGCAGTTATTTGAAGTTTTTCCCTGCCCGATATTGCTGGTCGAATTCAAGAAGAGCAACGCCTGGCATATCGAAGGGGTCAAGTCGGGGACCCTGCACAAGTTGTGCGAAGATCGGGAAGATCATTTCGCCCAGGCCCTCGACGGTTTCAGTCGCAAGATCTGGCGGGTGCCCCGTTCGCGGCGTCTGGCCCGTTATGACCTGGCGGTCCTGCACGATCCGCAGGAAACCCTGCCACCTTCCAATGCCCGGGCGCTGGAGAACTTTATCCGGGTCGGCAAGGGCCTGGGCATCGATGTCGAATTGATCGGGAAAAAGGATTATTCGCGTATCGCCGAGTACGACGCCTTGTTGATCCGTGAGACCACCAGTGTCGACAACCACACCTACCGTTTTGCCAAGAAAGCCGAAAGCGAGGGCCTGGTGGTCATGGATGATCCGACCTCGATCCTGCGCTGTACCAACAAGGTGTACCTGACCGACCTGCTGAAGAGCCACAAGCTGGGCATGCCCGCCACCGAGATTCTCTACAAGGAACGACCGGAGGACTTCGAACGGGTAGGTGAGCGACTGGGGTTCCCCCTGGTGCTGAAAATCCCCGACGGCTGTTTCTCCCGTGGCGTGATCAAGGTCGAAAGCCAGCAGGCATTGCTGGAGGCCACCGCCGAGTTGTTCGAGCATTCGGTCCTGTTGCTGGCCCAGGAATTTTTCTACACCGAATACGACTGGCGCATCGGTGTGCTCAATCGCAAACCGATCTTCGCCTGCCAGTACTTCATGTCCAAGGGCCATTGGCAGATCTACAACCACAAGGCCAAGGGCCAGGACATCAACGGCGAATGCCGTACCCTGGCGGTTCACGAGGCGCCGCGGGCGGTGGTGGAACTGGCGGTCAAGACCGCCAACCTGATCGGCGACGGCCTGTACGGCGTGGACCTCAAGCAGTCCGGCGACAAGGTGGTGGTGATCGAGGTGAACGACAACCCGAACCTGGACGCCGGCATCGAGGATGCCTATCTACAGGATGACCTCTACGGCCTGGTGCTCGAGGAGTTCGTCCGGCGCCTGGAACTCAAGCGTCGCGGCCAGGCCTGGTAGGCGAGCGCGGTGATGCATCCGACCATTGACTTGGCCCCGGCTCCCGGATAACGTCGCTGCATGACTTCCGTCCAGCGTTTTTCTCAGCCAAGCATTATTACCGCCATTCCTTATCTGGCGGGCTGACCTGTATCTGTTACCCAAACCCGCCTCCGAGGCGGGTTTTTTCTTTCTGTCTCCGAGGCCAAACGATCACCCGGAGACCGCCATGACCCGTACCGTCACCACCCGCCTGGAACCTGCCACCGATACCCGTCTGCTCGGCGACTATGTGCGAAAGATCCTCGCCGCGCCGGTCTATGACCTGGCGATCTGTACGCCCCTGCAAGTGGCGCCGGCGCTGTCCCTGGCCCTGGGCAATCAGATCCTGCTCAAGCGCGAGGACCTGCAACCGACGTTCTCCTTCAAGATCCGTGGGGCCTACAACAAGCTGGCCCAGCTCAGCGAGGCCCAGCGTCGCTGCGGCGTGGTGACGGCGTCGGCGGGTAACCACGCCCAGGGCGTGGCCCTGGCGGCCCGGACCCTGGGGATCCAGGCGACGATCGTCATGCCCACCAGTACGCCGGAACTGAAAGTGCAGGGGGTGCGCAGTCGCGAAGCCACGGCCGTGCTGCAGGGAGAGAGTTTTCCGTTCGCCCTGGCCCATGCCCTGCAACTGGCCGAGGAGCGCGGCTACACCTTCGTCTCGCCGTTCGACGATCCGCAGGTGATCGCCGGGCAGGGCACCGTGGCCATGGAGTTGCTCAACCAGCACCCCGGGCCGCTGGATGCGATCTTCGTCCCGGTAGGCGGTGGCGGGTTGATCGCCGGGATCGCCGCCTACGTCAAATACCTGCGGCCACAGGTGCGGATCATCGGCGTGGAGTCGGAACACTCCAATTGCCTGCAAGCGGCGCTAAGGGCCGGGGAGCGGGTGGTGCTGCCACGGGTCGGGACCTTCGCCGATGGCGTGGCCGTGGCGCAGATCGGCGCATATGGCTTTGAAATCTGCCGCGAGCATGTCGACGAGGTTATCACCGTCAGCAACGACCAGTTGTGCAGCGCGATCAAGGACATCTATGACGATACCCGCTCCATCACCGAACCTTCCGGTGCACTGGCGGTGGCGGGCATCAAGCAGTACGTGGCCGACCATGGGCTGCGTGACCAGACCCTGGTGGCGATCAACTCGGGGGCGAACATCAACTTCGACAGTCTTCGCCATGTGGCCGAGCGCGCAGCCCTGGGCGCTGCATGAGTCGGGGCGGATTATTCGCGGCTGGCAGGCTTGATCAGCTTGGACGGCGACCAGATCCGGTAACGGATCTCGATGTCATCGGGGGCGTAGATCACCAACGGCAGCTTGCTGTTGTAGCGCAGCATGTAGCCCTCGCCGATCACCGGGACGAAGTCTTTTTTCGTCTTGCTGCCGGGTGGGCAGGCCATCAGGGTGGACACCGGCCCGGTGGCTTTCTCCAGGCGGTAATAGGAGTAGCTCCAGCCCTCGAGGTTTTTCTCGTCGAGGTTGCCGCCCAGGCGCTTCTGGTTGCAATCGACGGTCATGACCTTGCCGGCGATGATCTCGACCCGGTGATCGGAGTCCTTGGTCATCTTCGGCACGCGAATGACCGAGCGCGTGAAACCGTCCTCGGCCTTGGGGAAGGGGGCCAGGTCCGCTTTGTCGGCGGCGAATGCGCCGGTGGTGGTGAGCGCCAGCAGGAAGGTTGCGGCGATAGTGGTCGAATTCATGAGCTCTCGTTGCCCTGTCATGAGGGGGACTCCCTCGTTTGATGGATGCGGTGGCGGCACGGTGCCGAATGACACTGGCTTTGGATGCCGGTCCAGGCCAGGGGCGTCTGCCACGATACCGGCAAACGGCATGACCCTAGAAGCCATTTAATGCATTTTGCACGGGCGCGCTGGCCCATTAGCGCTTTAACGCCTCGAATTTTCCAATAAACAATAATTCATCTTGTTTCGGCACATCGAGTGCATGGCGATTGTGTTGGATTGTCGGACGAATAACCTTAACGGTCTGTGTGAAAGGGCCTAATCTAGAAAACGGTGTCGTCCTCCATGGCCGGACCGGGCGCCCGCTTCAGACGCAGATGTGAATGGCTGACCCTGGCTGTTCTGCCAAAGACCTGGCCGTCTCACATAAAGGAGAGAGTCGCCATGCAAGTATTGTCCACGTTGGAATTACGCAACATCATCGAAAGCAGTTTCCTGCCCACGCGCTGCCAATGCAGCCTGGGAGCGGACGAGTCGTTGACGGTCAAGGTCTTCGATCGAAAATCCGAACGGGTGGACCTGGTGGTCACCGGCATCCAGGCTTCGACGCTGGACAGCAGCCGGGCCATTTCCGACCTGATTGCAGAACTGCGCTATGACCTGAAAACGCATCAGGCCAGTGCCCCTGGCGAAATGAAAGCCCGGGCGCGCTGACGCGCCGCCTCATTTGCGCCCATCAAGGCACGCGCTTGCGACAGGGGAGCGCGTGCCCCATGGAAAATCTTCACGCCAACGGATAGAACCCTTAACCTCAGTGTCGAACTGCCAGTAAACTGCGCATCTTCCCCTGTACCATCCATCTCCAGAGGTTTTGCATGACACTCAGTCCTTTTGCGGGCAAGCCGGCACCGGCACAGTTGCTGGTCGATATCCCGCGACTGGTATCGGCCTATTACACCGGCCAGCCCGATGCGGCGATCTCCACCCAGCGCGTGGCCTTCGGCACCTCCGGGCATCGCGGCAATTCGTTCGAGCTGAGTTTCAACGAATGGCATGTCCTGGCGATCAGCCAGGCCATCTGCCTGTACCGCCAGGCCCAGGGGATCGACGGTCCGCTGTTTGTCGGTATCGACACCCATGCCCTGTCCACGCCGGCCGGCGCCAGTGCGCTGGAAGTGTTCGCGGCCAATGGCGTGGAAACCATGATCGCCGCGGGCGACGAGTACACGCCGACGCCGGCGGTGTCCCATGCGATCATCTGCTACAACCGCGGTCGCACCACGGGCCTGGCGGATGGCGTGGTGATCACGCCGTCCCACAACCCGCCGGAAAGCGGCGGGTTCAAATACAACCCGCCCAACGGCGGCCCGGCCGATACCCATGTCACCAAGTGGATCGAGGCCAAGGCCAACGAACTGCTGGGTAACCGATTGGCCGGCGTGAAGCGCGTGAGCTACGAGCAGGCGCTCAAGGCCGGCACCACCCATCGCCACGACTACCTCAATACCTATGTCGCGGACCTGATCAATGTCATCGACCTGGATGCCATCCGCTCCGCCGGCCTGCGCCTGGGCGTGGACCCGCTGGGCGGCGCCGGGGTGCGCTACTGGTCGGCGATCGCCGAGCACTATCGGCTGAACCTGGACGTGGTCAACACCGAAGTCGACCCGACTTTCCGCTTCATGTGCGTGGACTGGGACGGCAAGATCCGCATGGACCCGTCTTCCAGCCATGCGATGCAGGGCCTGATCGGTTTGAAAGAGCGTTTCGACGTGGCCTTTGCCTGCGACCCGGACCATGACCGTCACGGCATCGTCACCCCGTCCGGTGGCCTGTTGGCGCCGAACAACTACCTGGCGGTGTCCATCGACTACCTGTTCCAGAACCGTCCGCACTGGCGCGCTGACGCGGCGGTGGGCAAGACCGTGGTCAGCAGTGGCCTGATCGATCGGGTCGCGGCGCGCCTGGGCCGTCGCCTGTACGAAGTGCCAGTGGGCTTCAAGTGGTTCGCCGACGGTCTGTTCGACGGTTCCCTGGGCTTTGGTGGCGAGGAGAGCGCCGGGGCTTCGTTCCTGCGCAAGGACGGCAGCGTCTGGTCCACCGACAAGGACGGTCTGATCCCGGCCCTGCTGGCGGCGGAAATGACCTCGCGCACCGGTCGCGACCCGAGCCAGATCTACCGCGCCCTGACCGATGAGCTGGGCGAGCCGTTCTCCGTGCGGGTCGACGCCAAGGCGACGCCGGCGCAGAAGGCCCTGCTGAGCAAGCTGGCCCCGGAGCAGGTGACCTCCACGCAGTTGGCGGGCGAGTCGATCCAGCGCATCCTCAGTCATGCGCCGGGCAACGACCAGGCCATCGGCGGGTTGAAAGTGATGACCGAGAACGGTTGGTTCGCCGCACGTCCTTCGGGCACCGAGGACATCTACAAGATCTACGCCGAGAGCTTTATGGGTGACGATCACCTCAAGCGCCTGGTGGAAGAGGCGCAGGTGCTGGTGGATGGGGCGATTTCGCCGAGCTGATAAAACACCAGTGACAAAAAAGGGTGAACGACGATTGTCGTTCACCCTTTTTTATTGAGCCGCTCAGCAGGTCAGGCCAGGTCCACCAGGATGATTTCGCTGTCTTGTACGGCCGTCACCCGCAGCACCTGCTCATCGGCCACCGCGACCCCGTCGCGAGCCTCGGCGCGCAGGCCATTGACCTCGATCACCCCCGTGGCCGGCACCAGATAGGCGCGACGACCGCTGTCCAGGCGATACTCGGCGGTTTCCCCGGCCTTCAGGTTGGCCGCCACCAGGCGTGCATCGGCACGAATCCGCAGGCTCTGGTCGTCGCCGGCCTTGCCGCTGGCCAGGGTGACGAAGCCTTCGCCACGTTCACCCTTGGGAAACGGCTTGGCGCCCCAGGACGGTGCCAGACCGGCCTCGTTGGGGATGATCCAGATCTGGAAGATCTTGGTCGGCTTCGACTCCAGGTTGTACTCGCTGTGGGCGATCCCGGTCCCGGCACTCATCACCTGCACGTCACCGGCTTCAGTGCGGCCCTTGTTGCCGAGGTTGTCCTGGTGGGTGATCGCCCCTTCACGCACATAGGTGATGATTTCCATGTCCCGGTGCGGGTGCTGTGGAAAGCCGGTGCCGGGCGCGATCACGTCGTCGTTCCAGACCCGCAGGTTGCCCCAGTTCATGCGTTGCGGGTCGTAGTACTCGGCGAACGAAAAGTGGTGGTGCGCATCCAGCCAGCCGTGATGAGCACCGCCCAGGGTCTTGAAGGGGCGAAGTTGCAGCATGAGTCTTCTCCTGTTCAGGTTCGTCGTGGGCCGGCAGGCGCCGGGGCAGGACGGTAACCGGTGGTTGATGGCAGTGATCATCTATCAGATTGATATCGATAAAAAGCGTAAAAAATGCCTTAAAACAATCTATTTATTAGATGTGTATTCGGAGGCAATAGTTGTCGCCCAACTTTCAATTCGTCGCCTAAATGGCTGATCGACAAGCAATTGACTAGAACTCAGGACGCAATGGAGCGACCATAGGCCTTCCGCCCAGACCGTCGCCTACCTGGAGTCAGCGTGCCATCACCGACACCCGAACCGCCTGCCGAACTTTCCTCCCTGGCTCAACTGCCTCTGTTCAAACGTCTGCTGGCCAGGCTGCTGGGGGGCGGGTTGAGTCGTCTTCGCGCCCAGCACGTGGCGTCCTGGTTGCAGGGCCAGGCCGACGGCTTCCGCAGCGGGCATGGCGCGGGCGTCGAGTACGGTTACAACGAAGGCCGGCTCGACGGCCTGGAGGAGGGACGCCAGGTCTTGCTGATCCGCGATACGCGTCCGCAGGAGCACCGCGCGCCCGGGGTCGACGATAACCTGTTCGACGATTGGCGCCTGCCGCTGACGGCCGAGTTGAAGAAACGTATCAAGGCCGATGTGGCGCGACTGCTGCCCGCACAGGCGCAGCCCAGTGCGGCGCAATGGAAAATGATCTTCAGCGACACGCCGTCCACGGCGGTGATCGCCGGCGCCGGTGCCGGCAAGTCCACTTCCCTGGTCCTGCGCATCCTGCTGCTGACCCACTACCTGGGCTTCGAGCTGGACGCGATGACGGTGGTGACCTTTACCCGTGAGTCGCGCAAGGACTTCATGGCCAAGCTGGTGGAGGTCATGGGCCTCTGGGGGCATGTGCTGAGTCCCCGGGAGGCCCGGGAGGTGGTCCGAACCTTCCACTCGCGGATTTTGCCAATGGTCCGCAGCCTGCCGGGATTCGGCCAGTTGCAGGCGTTCGAGAACCTCAGCGAGCGCGGTCTGTTCGCTGACGAGGGGGCCGACAGCAACCCGTTCGATCTGCGTATCAACGACGCCCAGCGCCAGCAGCTCAATGCCTGCTATCACCGGCTGCACAGTGATAATCCGCGTTTTCGCGAAGTGCTGGTGCCGCTCTACAAACAGGCCTTGCAGCTTCGGGAGCTGGATCAGGACCACCCGGATGTGCGCAAGCGCATGGCGGTCACCGAGCTGGCGTCCAAGCGCGACGAGGAGCTGTGCGACACCCTGGAGGATCTGTGGTTTCGCGCGGGCGCCTGGCCGATTCCCGGGATCGAGCCGGACCGTGAGGTCATCGAGATCAACGGTTCGCCCTTCCATTGCCACGGCTACATTCCTGAACTGGAAGCCTGGGTGGTACTGGGCTTCGACCCTCGGGAGAACCCGCAGATCAGCCGTCCCGGGGCCAAGCTCACGGTACGGGCCGAATGGGCGGTGAAGCGCACCCTGTTTCAAGCTTTCTGTCGTAAGCCTTTGATATGGCTTGAAAGTTATGAGTCGGCCAAGTGCGTCCTGTCCTCTCTGGCTGGGGATGCCACGGCCGGTCCCGGCTTCGATTACAAGGTCAAGGGCGAACTGGCGTCCGCGCCGCTGCTCGACTGTTTCGTCATGGCGGCCGGTTTTATCGAGAACCTCGGCCTGGATGTATCCGCGGCCGTGGCGCGGATGAGTTTCGCCCAGGACGATCCGGACCGCTTCTTCTTCGAGGCCCTGAGCCTGTTCTGGAAAGCCCTGGAAGCGCATCTGCTGGCCCAGTCGCCGCCGATCATGACCTATAACCGCATGTTCTCGCTGTTCGGCGAAAACACCCCGGAAAACCAGGCGCTGCTCAGCGACGAGCTGTTGCGTCCGTTGTCGCACCTGATGATCGACGAGTTCCAGGACGTTTCACCGCAGATCGTCTCCTGGTTGCGGGCCAGCCTGCGGGAAATCCGTCGTCGTGGCCCGGCCATGCAGGTGGGTCGCGCGGCCCGGCATTCGTCGCTGTTGTGCGTGGGCGATGACTGGCAGTCCATCTACGGCTGGCGTGGCAGCTCACCCAAGTACTTCATGGAGTTCAGCAAGCAATTCCCGTCGCCGGGGACCACCCGGGTCATGCTCAGCGACAATTATCGCAGTCACCAGCACATCATCGACGCGGCCGAGCATATCGTCCGCGCGGCACCGGCGATTGCCGGGAAAAAGGCCAAGGCCAGCGGCGAGCCGAAGGCGCTGTGGCCGGTCAATGTGCTGGATCGGGACGACGCCGGTTTGGCCAAGCGTCTGGAGGAGCACTACCGGCGCGGTGAAAGTATCTTGATGTTATTTCGAAAAAGTAGCGATAAGTCACTGATTAATGAGTATATTTCGTCCGTGGTTAATGTTGATTCTAGCTTGCCTGCCGAGCAGCGCCGGCTCAGGCAACTGACCTACCACAGTGCCAAGGGGCTACAGGCCGACGTGGTGTTCCTGCTGGGCGATTGCCTGCACCTGACCCGCTCGCCGTACAAGAACCAGGTCTATCGCATGGCCGGGTTGGGCGATGACGGCGATGCCGAGGCCTACGACAACGCGCAGAAGGACGAAATCCTGAGGCTGGCCTACGTTGGCATCACGCGGGCGGTGAAACACTGTTACTGGTATCTGGACGGGCCGGAAGCCCAGGCCGGGAATGGGCCTAAAGCCTCGGATCGGATTGCGGGAGACAAGGCATACTTCGCCGATCTACGCGTCAAACCCTGAATTCCTGCTAGGTATCGGACCGTAGGAGCCGGCTTGCTGGCGATGGCGATGTCACATTCACCATCGCTATTGCCGGCAAGCCGGCTCGTTCATTCAATACAGTCAGTTGACGGCGCGCAGCCCCATGGGTGGCACGAAGGATTCGAGTTCGTCTTCAATCGCCTCGATGATGCGCTCCACATCGGCGGCGTTCATCACCGTGGCGCAGGGAATGCCGGCGAGGGTGATCAGCGTTTCGCCACTGGCCCGGTCGAACAGCCGGGCGATCATGCTGTCCGGCGCGTCCATGCTGGCTTCGAAGCCCATGGGATGAAAATGCCAGCGCATCAGTTGGCAAGCGTTGGGGAAGGTCACCTTGCTGAAGACATTACTCATGTTGCCCACCTGTTTCATTGAGCGCTTCCTTTTGCTCGCGGGTAGGAACGGCACAACCTCATGGTCGCGCCAGTAGAGTGCATAAAAATAGCATCCGTTCAGCGGACCAGGAGCGTTTTTTCAGGCCGCTCGGTGATTGTTTGCGTGGAGTTTGATCTGCGTCTATTACATTGGTTCAAGTGCTTCATGTCCGACGACGATGATCTGCACATGTATGTACAGTTGGTGGCGTATGGCCATAACTTCGAGTGGGCAAGGGTTTCGGTGTATCAGTAGTGAGACACTTATTTGCATGCTACCCATAAGATCAAATATTTTTTCACTGCCCCCTGAATAAAGTCACAACACCTGCCGATAATCCGTTCAAGCCCGCCGTCGATAAGAAGAACGGGCCAGCACTGTCGGTATGGCCTTTTGCTACCTGACACGTCTCAGGCATGGAAGCTAGTAGTCCTCAGTCTTATAGAGAGCAGCCCATGTCCCTACGAAATATGAATATCGCCCCTCGCGCCTTTCTCGGTTTTGCATTCATTGCATTGCTGGTGATTGTGCTGGGCGTCTTTTCCCAGACCCGCATGACAGTGATTCGCCAGGCGTCCATCGACATGGAAACGAACCAACTGCCCAGTGTGGGGTATCTGGGCAATGTGCTTGAAGGTGTATTGCGTATGCGGATTTTGTCTTTTCGCATACTGATCAACCGTGATCCGGCCTCCCTGCAAGACGCCGAAACGCGCGTTGCAGTCCTGGTGGAGAAAATTCGCAAGGACGTGAAAAGTTATGCCGATTTGCCTGCGGATGGGGAGGAGTTGGCCAAGTACAAGGAGTTCGCGGCGACGCTCGACACCTATCTCCGGGATCAGAACCAGATGATGGCGTTATCGCGACAGAACAACGTCGAGGAGGTGCGTAGCCTGATCAACAACCAGATCAAGGCCGGCACGGACCTGATGGGGGTGCAGCTCAACCAGTTGGTGGAGATCAACAAGGCCGGGGCCAAGGCTGCGTCGAACCTGGCTGGCGAGGAATACAGCAATGCCAGTACCGGCATCATCGTGGTTTCGCTGTTGGCGGCGCTGATGACCGTGTTGCTGGCCTGGTTGTTGACCCGCAGCATCGTGGCTCCGCTGAACCAGGCGGTCGCCGCCGCCGAGACCATTGCCGGCGGCAACCTGACCAAGGCCATTGCCATCGAGGGCAAGGATGAGCCGGCCCGTTTGCTGACGGCGTTGTCGGCGATGCAAGGCAACCTGCGCAAGACCATCGAGCAGATCTCGGGTTCGGCCACGCAGTTGGCGTCGGCGGCTGAAGAGCTCAGCGCCGTGACCGAGGAGGCCTCCCGCGGGCTGCAGCAACAGAACAACGAGATCGAGCAGGCCGCCACGGCGGTCAACGAAATGACCAGTGCGGTAGAAGAAGTGGCGCGCAACGCGGTGTCGACCTCGGAGGCTTCGCAGCAATCCAACCAGGCGGCGCTGGAAGGGCGCAACCGGGTGGTGGAGACAGTGGACGCGATTCAGGCCATGACCCGGGACGTACAAAGCACCTCGGTGCTGATGGAGGGCCTGGCGACCCAGGGCCGTGACATCGGCCAGGTGCTGGACGTGATCCGCGCCATTGCCGAGCAGACCAACCTGCTGGCCCTCAACGCTGCCATCGAAGCGGCGCGGGCGGGCGAGGCCGGGCGCGGCTTTGCGGTGGTGGCCGATGAAGTGCGGGCACTGGCCCATCGCACCCAGCAGTCGACCAAGGAAATCGAGCAGATGGTCGCCGGGATCCAGAATGGCACC
>NZ_JXDG01000037.1 GCF_000820515.1 Pseudomonas batumici
AGCAGAGCAACCAGCGGACCCAGGCCACCCTGGAGATGGCCCGTGCCGCCGGCGTGGCCCTGGAGCAGATCACCCAATCCATCAACCTGATCAACGAACGCAACCTGGTGATCGCCAGCGCGTCGGAGGAGCAGGCCCAGGTCTCCCGTGAAGTGGACCGCAACCTGGTGAACATCCGCGACCTGGCTTCCCAGTCGACCACCGGTGCCAATCAGACCAGCGTCGCCAGTCAGGAACTGTCGCGCCTGGCGGTGGACCTGAATGCGATGGTGGCGCGGTTCGTGATCTGACGCACTGTTTGTAGGCGCAAGCCAGCGAACGTCGACTGGCGCTCCTACAATCCGTTCAGATAGCGCCGTAGTTGGGTCAGCAGTTTTTCGTAGAGCAGATCCACCTCCGGCGCCATGCCCCGGGCCCGCAGGCAGCCATGCACCAGGCCATGGCCGGGATGGAAATCCACGGCTACTCCCGCATTCCTCAGGCGTTCGCTGAACTCCACGCCGTCATCGCGCAAGGGATCGAACTGTGCCACGGCGATGAACGCCGGGGCCAGTCCCCGCAGATCCGTTGCCTGCAACGGCATTGCATAGGCCGGAGGCTTTGCCGAACCCGGCAGGTACAACGTGTGATAGCAGTGCACATCGCTGGCGCTGAGCAGCGGGGCGTCGGCGCATTCGGTGCGTGAGGGCAACTCGTCGTCGCCGCCCAGTCCCGGATAGATCAGGGCTTGCAGCACCGGTTGCGCTTGCCCGGCATCGCGCAGGGCCAGGCACACGGCGGCGGCGAGGTTGCCGCCGGCACTGTCGCCGGCAATCGCCATGCGTTGCGGGTCCAACTGCCGGCTCGGGGCGCTGGCCTGCACGCCGCGCCAGACCGCCAGGCAATCATCGAAGGCGGCGGGAAAGGGATGTTCCGGAGCGAGTCGATAGTCGACGGCGATGACCACGGCGTTGAGCCGGGACGCCAGTTCCGCGGTGATGAAATCGTGGGAGTCGAGGTCGCCCACCACCCAGCCGCCACCATGCAGGTAAACCACGCTGGGCCAGCCATTGGCCGGTGGTGTCGAAGTCGGACGGTATTGGCGCACGGGCACCTGTCCGACCAGTTCGTCGTTGACGCTGATGCCTGCCGGACGTGCCGGAGTGAAGGCCCGGCACATCGCGCTGTAGCCGATGCGCAGGCCATTGATCGTGCTGTCCGGAGAGTTGAAATCGAGGGTCCTGGCGACAAAGGCGCTGAGTTCGGGGGAAAGCGGGTAATCGGTCATGCGCAGTTTCAGCCATGTTCCAGAGGTCAGGAAAACCTGTGGGAGCGGTGCGGCGATCCGACAAGCACCGCTCCCACAATAATCAGCGCTATTTCAAACTGGCCTGCACGGTCGCGACACCGTCCTTGCCGTCAACACTGGTGACGCCGCTCAGCCACTTCTGCAGGTCTTCGGGGTGATCGCGCAGCCATTTCTTCGCCACGTCCTGGGGCGTCTGGCGCTCCATGATCGGCACCATCAGCTGGCTTTCCTGGGCGGCGCTGAACGTCAGGTTCTCCAGCAGCTTGTTGACGTTCGGGCAACGCTGGGCGTAGTCCGGGGCGGTGACGGTGGACACGGTGGCCGCGCCTTCGTTGGGCCCGTAGACATCCTCGCTGCCGGTCAGGTAGGCGATTTTCATATTGATGTTCATCGGGTGCGGGGTCCAGCCGACGAAGACCACGAACTCCTTGCGGTTGACCGCCCGCTGCACCGCCGCGAGCATCCCGGCTTCCCCGGATTCCACCAGGTTGAAGCCCTTGAGGCCGAAGTGGTCGGTGTCGATCATGGTCTTGATGGTGGTGTTGGCGCCGCTGCCGGGCTCGATGCCATAGATCTTGCCGCCGAGCTTGTCCTTGAACTTGGCGATGTCGGCGAAGGTCTTCAGGCCCGCGTCAGCCACGTATTGCGGCACGGCGAGGGTGGCCTGGGCGTCAGACAGGCTCGGCTGGGCCATGACCTTGACCTGGTTGGCGGCGACGAAAGGCGCGATGTTCTTGTCCATCGCCGGTTTCCAGTAGCCGAGGAAGATATCCAGGCGTTTGTCACGGATACCGGCAAAGATGATCTGCTGCACGGCGCTGGTCTGCTTGCTTTCATAGCCCAGTCCGTTGAGCAGCACGTCAGCCATGCCGCTGGTGGCGATCACGTCGGTCCAGTTGACCACGCCCATGCGCACGGTCTTGCAGGAAGCGTCTTCGGAAGCGAGCACGCCGGTGCTCAGGAGTGCGGTACCGCAGAGGAACAGACAGCTGTTGAACAGTCTTTTCATGATACGCAGATCTCGCGGCAGGTCGTTTATTGTGGAGGCCGGTGTCTTCATGCACCGTCCGGCCACGTTACGCAGCCGCCAAAGGGCGAAAGCGCACCAGGGCGACCGGCTTTTGCACTGCGGCGACGTCCGGGCTTCCCGTGCGCCATTTCAAGCGTCCGGAAGATTTGAGCAGCGCTTGCGGTAGGCGGCGGGTGTCAGCCCGTAGGCGCGCACGAACCAGCGGCCCAGATGACTCTGGTCGGCAAAGCCCAGGGCCATGGCGACGTTTGCCGGTGTCTCGCCCCGGGACAGCAGTTGCCGCGCCCGCGCCACGCGCAACTGCACCAGGTAGGCGTGGGGCGGCAGGCCGTAGGCGGCCTTGAACGCACGGGTCAGGCGGAAGCGGTCGACGCCGCAGGCTGCGGCGACTTCATCCAGGCTCAGGTCGTATTGCAGATGGGCGTGCAGGTACTCGCGGGCGATCTGCGCGACCCGCGGCAGACGCGGGTCTTCACGGTAGCGGGCGCGCCAGTGCAGATGGTCGGTGAGGCTGCCGAGCATCTGGTCCAGGGCGCTTTGCCGGACGATGCGCAATTCCCGGGTATGAATGGCCTGGAACGCGGCGCTGGTGGCCTGGGCCAGGCGCGTGTCGGTGGCCAGGGTGGTGGCAAAGCTCAGCTGGCTGCCCGCCGGGGCCTCCTCGAACAGCACGCTCAGTTCCCGTTCCAGCCACTGCGGGTCGAGATAGATCGTACGGTAGGTGAAGCCGCCTTCGGTGGGCGCGTCGCCGTCATGGATCTCGCCGGGTTCGAGCAGGAACACGTTGCCCGCCAGGCTCTGATAGCGGGTGCGACGGCAATTGAACTGCTGCACGCCTTGTTCGGTAACTCCCACCAGGTAGCTGTCGTGCCAGTGGGCATCGTAGGCATGGGTATGGCCCTGGAAACGCGCGCGCAGGGTTTCGATGCCGGTGTCCCGGTCCTGGGTCAGGTCGATCCAGTGGTTGGCGGTGCTGGACATGGGATTTCCGGAGTGGTCAGTCATGCAGAGGGTCAGTTGACGCCCGCGGCCGGGTGTCAGTCTAGAAGATCCGTGCAATGGACGGGAGGGCGCATGCGCTGCTTGATCGTGACCAGGGGCGCTGCGTTAAAGGGCGAAGTTGTGCTGGATACAGTTAGAATGAGTGGTCGAAAATAAAACTTATAAGTAAAGAAATGACCTGTTGGTCATTTAATGATGCACTTCACATATGCGTTCATATGGCTTGAAGTATTCCGGAAGTCTGCTTGCGGGAATCAGTCGTTACTGTCGGAAAAAACTTTCACGACCTGGGCCAATGTTTGTAGGTGTTTTGGTTGTTTTTGGGATTCGATCTCAAAAAAGCGCTGGACGTTTGATTTCAAATTGTGTCAGTTTCTCGCTGCCTTCAAAAAGGGCGAGTGATAGGATGATCTCGCCAAGGGATTGTCGCTATCGGACAAAAACTGTTTCACTTGCAAACAAGGAAGTGTGTTTATGTCGAAAGTCAAAACGAAAGCTATTGTTTCCACGGATGCGGCACTGGCGGACAACGGTACAAGTTTCGCCTTTAACCAGATCGATAGCTTCAGCCATCAATACGACCGTGGTGGCGACCTCACGGTCAATGGCAAACCCTCCTACTCCGTCGATCAAGCCGCCACGCAACTGCTGCGTGACGGTGCCAGTTGGCATGATCTGAACGGCAGCGGCAAGATCGAGCTGACCTATACCTTCCTGACGGCCCCGACCTCGAATTTCAGCGGTCTGGGTGTCACCGGGTTCAGTCAGTTCAGTGCGCTGCAGAAGTCGCAAGCCGTGCTCTCCATGCAATCCTGGGCGGACGTGGCCAATGTGACGTTCACGGAGGCGGCGAAGGGCGGCGACGGTCATATGACCTTCGGCAACTACAGTGGCGGACAGGAGGGGGCGGCAGCGTTTGCCTTCCTGCCGGGCACCGAACCTGGCTTCGATGGCCAGTCCTGGTACCTGACCGGCAGCGGCTACAACGTCAACAAGACGCCGGGCCTGAACAACTACGGTCGCCAGACCCTGACCCATGAGATCGGCCATACCCTCGGCCTGGCTCATCCCGGCGACTACAACGCCGGCGAAGGCAACCCGACCTACAACGACGCGTCCTATGGGCAGGACACCCGCGGTTACAGCGTCATGAGTTACTGGAGCGAAAGCAACACCAGCCAGAACTTCAGCAAAGGCGGTGTCGAGGCTTATTCCTCGGGCCCGCTGATGGACGACATCGCGGCGATCCAGAAACTCTACGGCGCCAACTACAGCACCCGTTCCGGTGATACCACCTATGGGTTCAACTCCAATGCCGGTCGCGACTACATGAGCGCCACCTCGTCTTCGGACAAGCTGGTGTTCTCGGTCTGGGACGGTGGCGGCAACGATACCCTGGACTTCTCCGGGTTCACCCAGAACCAGAAGATCAATCTTCATGCCGGTTCGTTCTCCGACGTTGGCGGCATGGTGGGCAATATCTCCATCGCCCAGGGCGTCACCATCGAGAACGCCATCGGTGGTTCGGGCAACGACCTGCTGATCGGCAATGATGTGGCCAACGAACTGCGTGGCGGTGCCGGCAACGACATCATCTATGGCGCTGGCGGGGCCGACAAGCTCTGGGGCGGTTCGGGCAACGATACCTTCGTGTACGCTGCCGTTTCCGACTCCGCGCCGAATGCCGCCGACCGGATCATGGATTTTACCAGTGGCCAGGACAAGATCGATCTGTCCGGGATCACCCATGGTTCGGGCCTGAACTTCGTCAATGCGTTCACCGGCCATTCCGGCGATGCGGTGTTGACGTATGCCTCGGGCACCAACCTGGGCACACTGGCGGTGGACTTCTCCGGGCACGGCGTAGCCGACTTCCTGGTGACCACCGTGGGTCAGGCAGCGGTCACGGATATCGTGGCTTGAGTTGATGCGGTACGGGCAGCGCCGCGGCGCTGCCCTCTGGCCCGGTAGTCCATGCCCATGATCAAGACGTTTGTCCGCAGTAGCTGTTCGACGTGGCTGATGGCCGCGTTCCTGGCGTTTTTTGGAGAAATCACCATGGCGAGAAGCCTGATCCTGACCCCTCCCGAGGCCCTTGCCGGCCAGTGGCGGATGTACCCCGAAGGCGCCAACCCGCAGGTTTGCGAGCTTGAACTCCTGCTCCAGTCGCCACGCCTGAGCGGCGATCTTGCCTGTATCGCCGGCTGGTTGGGCGAGCGTCCGGCCAACTGGGAACCGACTCCCGACGGCCTGTGGCTTTATGGTGCCGAAGGGACTGGCATCGTGCACTTCAATCGGCAGAAAGCCGACCGCTATGAAGTTCGCTTGAAGAATGGAAAGGTTCTGGTACTGGTGCGCGATATGCCCTGAGTATTCAGGTGCAAAGCGATTAAACAGCAACTTTATACCTTGTATCCGCGCACCTTTGTTAGTTGCTTTTCCGTTCAGTCTTTATGAGTCGAGAAAGAACGACTCGTGTCGATAGTGCCTCTATTTTCGAGCGGCTCGCCGGCCATCGAATAAAGGTGCGTATCCGGCTGTCCGTAACATCAAGGAAGATAGATGAAACCGCCGAAAATGATGTCCGGGACACCGTTGATTCGTGTGCTCGGCGATTATAAGAGTGTCTTGATCAGCGTCGGTTGTTTCACCGCACTGATCAACTTGCTGATGCTGGTGCCTTCCATTTACATGCTTCAGGTCTATGACCGGGTATTGACCTCGCAGAACGAAACCACCCTGGTGATGCTGACCCTGATGGTGGTGGGGTTCTTTGCCTTTATCGGGCTGTTGGAAGTGGTCCGCAGTTTTATCGTGATCCGCATCGGCAGCGCCCTGGAGCGTCGCCTGAACCTGCGGGTCTACCAGGCGGCGTTCGAACGCAACCTGTTGCGCGGCGAGGGGCAGGCCGGCCAGGCCCTTGGCGACCTGACCCATATTCGCCAGTTCCTCACCGGGCCGGCCTTGTTCGCCTTTTTCGATGCACCATGGTTTCCCATCTACCTGCTGGTGATCTTCCTGTTCAATCCCTGGCTGGGCGTCTTCGCCAGTGTCGGTGCCGTGCTCCTGATCGCCCTGGCGTACCTCAACGAGGCCATGACCAGGAAGCCCCTGAGCGAAGCCAGCGGTTATTCGCAACAGTCGAGCCGATTGGCCACCAGCCATCTGCACAATGCCGAGACCATCCAGGCCATGGGCATGCTCGCGGCCCTGCGCAAGCGCTGGTTCCAGCTGCACTCGGGATTCCTGGCGCGGCAGAACCGGGCCAGTGACACGGGGGCGGTGATCACCTCCCTGAGCAAGATGCTGCGCCTGTGCCTGCAATCGCTGGTGTTGGGCCTGGGGGCGCTGTTGGTGATCAAGGGCGAGATGACCGCCGGCATGATGATCGCCGGCTCGATCCTGATGGGACGGGTACTCAGTCCCATCGACCAGTTGATCGCGGTCTGGAAACAGTGGAGTTCGGCCAAACTCGCCTACCGGCGGCTGGACGACCTGTTGCGCGAGTTCCCCGAAACAGAAGGGCAGATGAGCCTGCCTGCGCCCCAGGGGCAGCTGGCCTTTGAACAGGTCAGCGCCGGACCGCCCGGCAAGCGTATCGCGACCCTGCACCCGATGAGTTTCAGCCTGGCGCCCGGCGAGGTGCTGGGGGTGCTCGGTTCCTCGGGCTCGGGCAAGTCGACCCTGGCCCGGGTGCTGGTGGGTGTCTGGCCGACCCTCGGCGGCACCGTGCGCCTGGATGGTGCCGATCTGCATCGCTGGGATCGCAACGACCTGGGCGCGCATATCGGTTACTTGCCCCAGGACATCGAGTTGTTCAGCGGCACCATTGCCGAAAACATCGCCCGCTTTGCCGAGGTCGACTCGCTGAAGGTGGTCGAGGCGGCGCGCCAGGCCGGTGTGCATGATTTGATCCTGCACCTGCCCCAGGGCTACGACACGTTGCTGGGGGAGGACGGCAGCGGCCTGTCCGGCGGACAGAAACAACGGGTGGCGCTGGCGCGGGCGCTGTATGGCGGCCCGCGCCTGGTGGTGCTGGATGAGCCCAACTCCAACCTCGACGTGCTCGGGGAAACCGCGTTGACCCAGGCGATTGCCCTACTCAAGGCCCGGGGCAGCACGGTGGTCCTGGTGACCCACCGTTCCACCTCCCTGACCCAGGCGGACAAGCTGCTGGTGCTCAGCGAGGGCCGCCTGCAAGCCTTTGGCAGCAGTGCCGACGTGCTCAAGGCGCTGTCGAGCGGCGCGCCACCGACACCCCAACCGACCCGCGAGACCGTGACACCGGCCGGCGTCAGCCTGAGCCGACAGTATCCCGCGCCGACGCGCAGCAGCGGCACATGAGCAAGGACAGCACGATGCAGATCAGTAGCAGCGTTGAACGACCGGAGCGTGACGCCCGGTACTTTGCCCGCCTGGGCTGGTTGCTGGCGCTGCTGGGTGCCGGCAGCTTTTTCCTCTGGGCCGCCCTGGCGCCGCTGGACGAGGGGATTGCCGTGCAAGGCACCGTGGTGGTGTCCGGTAAACGCAAGGCCGTGCAGTCCCTGGGGGGCGGGGTGGTCAGCCGGATCCTGGTCCATGAAGGGCAAGTGGTCCATCAGGGCCAAGCGCTGTTTCGTCTCGACCAGACGCAGTTGTCCGCCGACGTGCAATCCCTGCAGGCCCAGTACCGCGTGGCCTGGGCCAGCCAGGCGCGCTGGCAGAGCGAGCGTGACAACCTGCCCCGGGTGATCTTTCCGAGCGAGCTGAGCACGGACCCCGATCCCCACCTGGCGCTGGTGCTCGAAGGGCAGCGGCAATTGTTCAGCAGTCGCCGCGAAGCCTTTTCCCGCGAGCAGGCCGGTATGCGCGCCAGCATCGACGGTGCCGGCGCGCAACTGGCCGGCATGCGCCGTGCCCGCAGCGACATGCTGGAGCGCGCCGACTCCCTGCGCAGCCAGTTGGACAACCTCAAGCCCCTGGCAGAAAACGGCTATATCCCGCGCAACCGCCTGCTGGACTACCAGCGCCAGCTGTCCCAGGTGCAGCAGGACCTGGCGCAGAACAGCGGCGAAAGCGGGCGGGTGGAGCAGGGGATTGTCGAGTCGCGCCTGAAACTCTCCCAGCACGGCGAGGAGTACCAGAAGGAGGTGCGCAGCCAACTGGCCGAGGCCCAGCTCAAGAGCCTGACCCTGGAGCAGCAGTTGCGTTCGGCGGAGTTCGATCTGCAGCACAGCGAGATCAGCGCGCCGGCCGAGGGGATCGCGGTCAACCTGAGCGTGCACACCGAAGGCGCGGTGATCCGCGCCGGTGAAACCCTGCTGGAGATCGTGCCCCAGGGCGAGCGTCTGGAAGTCGAGGGACACCTGCCGGTCAACCTGGTGGACAAGGTCGGCAGCCAGCTGCCGGTGGACATCCTGTTCACCGCCTTCAACCAGAGCCGCACACCGCGGGTTCCCGGTGAAGTCAGCCTGGTGTCCGCCGACCAGTTGCTCGATGAAAAGACCGGTGTGCCGTATTACGTGCTGCGCAGTTCGGTGAGCGATAGCGCCCTGGAAAAGCTCAACGGGCTGGTGATCAAGCCGGGCATGCCCGCCGAGATGTTCGTGCGCACCGGCGAACGCTCGCTGCTCAACTACCTGTTCAAACCGCTGCTGGACCGCGCGGGTTCCGCGTTGACCGAGCAATAGGATGTTCCACCGAATGAAGAAACTGTCGATGATCGCCGCAATGCTGTCCCTGTTGGTCAGCACCGGCAGCCAGGCCATGGGGCCGTTCGAAGTCTATGAGCAGGCGCTGCGCAATGACCCGGTGTTCCTCGGCGCGCTCAAGGAGCGCGATGCCGGCCAGGAAAACCGCGCCATTGGCCGGGCCGGCCTGCTGCCGCGGATTTCCTACAACTACAACCAGGGCCGCAACGACTCGAAGGCCACTTACCTCAACGAGCGCGGCAACCTCCACGAGGACCGGCACTACACCAGTTCCGGCTCCACGCTGATGCTGCAACAACCGCTGATCGACTACGAGGCCTACGCCAATTACCGCAAGGGCGTGGCGCAGGCGTTGTTCGCCGATGAAACCTTTCGCGGCAAGAGCCAGGAACTGCTGGTGCGGGTCCTGACCTATTACACCCAGGCGTTGTTTGCCCAGGACCAGATCGAGATCGCCCAGGCCAGCAAGAAAGCCTATGAGGAACAGTTCCAGCAGAACGAGCAACTGTTCCGCCAGGGCGAGGGCACGCGCACCGATATTCTGGAGGCCGAGTCGCGTTTCGAACTGGCCACCGCCGAGGAAATCGAGGCGCGCAACGAACAGGACGCCGCCTTGCGCGAGCTCGGCGCGCTGATCGGCGTGCCGTCGGTGGCGGTTTCCGAACTGGCGCCGTTGGCCCAGGCTTTCCAGTCGTTTCCCCTGGAACCGGCCAATTTCGATACCTGGCACGCGCTCGCCCTGGCCAACAACCCGATCCTGGCCTCCCAGCGCCAGGCCCTGGAAGTGGCGCGCTATGAAGTGGAGCGCAATCGCGCCGGGCATCTGCCCAAGCTCAATGCCTACGCCAGCGTGCGCAAGAGCGAGTCCGACAGCGGCAACACCTACAACCAGCGCTACGACACCAACACCATCGGTCTGGAGGTGAACGTGCCGTTGTTCGCCGGCGGTGGGGTCTCGGCGTCGGTGCGCCAGGCCAGCGCCAATCTGGAACAGGCCGAATACGAGCTGGACGGCAAGACCCGGGAAACCCTGATCGAGCTACGCCGCCAGTTCAGTGCCTGCCTGTCGGGGGTGAGCAAGCTGCGGGCCTATCAGAAGGCCCTGAATTCGGCCGAAGCCCTGGTGGTCTCGACGAAGCAGAGCATCCTCGGCGGCGAGCGGGTCAACCTCGATGCGCTGAACGCCGAGCAGCAGCTCTACAGCACCCGGCGCGACCTGGCCCAGGCGCGCTACGACTACCTGATGGCCTGGACCAAATTGCATTACTACGCGGGGACCCTGCGCGAAACCGATCTGGCCAGGGTCGACGAGGCTTTTGTACGTCGATAATTTCAACCAGCAAGGAGGCAATACCATGGGTGTGTTTGACTATAAAAACGTAGGGACCGAGGCTTCGAAAACGCTGTATTCCGATGCGTTGGCGATCACCTTGTACTCCTACCACAACCTCGACAACGGTTTTGCCGTGGGCTACCAGCAGAACGGCTTCGGCCTCGGTCTGCCGGCCACCCTGGTCAAGGCCCTGATCGGCGGTACGGATGCCCAGGGGGTCATCCCCGGGGTGCCCTGGAACCCGGACTCGGAGAAAGCCGCGCTGGTGGCGGTGAAGGCCGCCGGCTGGACGCCCATCAGCGCCGCGCAACTGGGCTACGGCGGCAAGACCGACGCCCTCGGCACCTACTATGGCGAAAAGGCCGGCTACACCACGGCGCAGGCGGAAATCCTCGGCAAGTACGACGCCGGCGGGCACCTGACGGAGATCGGTGTGTCCTTCCGCGGTACCAGCGGACCCCGGGAAAGCGAGATCAGCGACACGATCGGCGATGCGATCAACGATTTGCTGGCGGCCATCGGGCCCAAGGATTACGCGAAGAACTACAGCGCCAATGCCTTTGAAGGCCTGCTCAAGAGCGTGGCGAGCTTTGCTGCGGCCAACGGCCTTTCCGGCAAGGACGTGCTGGTCAGTGGCCACAGCCTGGGCGGGCTGGCGGTCAACAGCGTGGCCGACCTGAGCCAGGACCATTGGGGCGGTTTCTACAAGGACGCCAACTACATTGCCTTCGCCTCGCCGACCCAGAGCGGCCCGGGTACCCAGGTGCTGAACATCGGTTATGAAAACGACCCGGTGTTCCGTGCCCTCGACGGCTCCAGCCTGACCCTGGCGACCCTGGGCGTACACGATGCGAACAAGGCTTCGGCGACCAACAACATCGTCAGTTTCAACGACCATTACGCTTCCGATGCCTGGAACCTGTTGCCGTTCTCCATCGGCAACGTCGCCACCTGGATTTCCCACCTGCCGACGGCCTACGGCGATGGCCTGAACCGCGTGCTGGGATCGCAGTTCTACGAGCTGACCAGCAAGGACTCGACCATCATCGTCGCCAACCTGTCGGATCCGGCCCGGGACAAGACCTGGGTGCAGGACCTCAATCGCAACGCCGAAACCCATACCGGCACCACCTTCATCATCGGCAGCGATGCCAGCGACCTGCTCAAGGGCGGCCGTGGCAACGATTACATCGAAGGTCGTGGCGGCAACGACACCTTCCGCGACGACGGCGGCTACAACATCATCCTGGGCGGCAAGGGCAACAACACCTTCGATCTGCAGAAGTCCTTGAGCAGCTTCGATATTGCCAATGACGGTCACGGCACCTTGTACATCCGCGATGCCGAGGGCGGGATCACCATCGCCCAGAACATCAGTACCCTGGTCAGCAAGGAGTCGAGCCTGGTGTTCTTCAGCAAGGAGGTGGCCCATGCGGTGGGCAACCAGAGCCTGTCCGAGGGGCATTACGTCAACTCACAGGTCGCCACCGACGGTGCCGATACCCTGACCGCGAAGTCCTCGGGCGAGTGGCTGCTGGGCAATGGTGGCGACGATCACCTGATCGGCTCGGCGAACGGCGGCAACCTGTTTATCGGTGGGGGCGGCAATGACCTGATGGACGCCAAGGGCGGAGGCAATACCTTCCTGTTCAACGGCTTCCACACATCCTTCGGCCAGGACCGGATCACCGGCTTCCAGGCTTCCGACAAGCTGGTGTTCATGGGTTATGCCGATACCCAGGGGCACGATATCCAGGAGCATGCCAAGGTGGTGGGGCACGATACCGTGCTGAGCTTCGGGGCGGATTCGGTGACGTTGGTGGGGGTAGGGCTGGATGTGCTGAAAGGGGCGAGCGTGGTGATCGCCTGACGGCCTTGCTGTAGGGGCAATAACGGCGGTGAATGTGTTATCGCAATCGCCAGCAAGCCGGCTCCTACAGTTCGGCGTCGAACACCGACGTCATGTACGACGAAATCCTGTAGGAGCCGGCTTGCTGGCGATTGGGTCTCAAGACCGCCAAAAGCTTCGCTGGCAAACCAGGCTCCTACAGGTTTTACGGCAGTTTCAGCAGCACATAATCGTTCTTGTCGAACTTCTGGCTGAGCACCGGCGCCAGTTCGCCGATAGTCGAGCCTTTCAGTGCCTCGTAAGTGCTCTTGTCCATCATCACCCAGGCCGGTCGCGCCACGGCCTGAAGCTGCTCCGTGGTGTCCGTGAAGAGCGGTCGCAGATCGCCCTCGGCGTTGACCATGAACTTGATCGCCCGCCCGTCCTTGCCCATCGCATGCATGACCAGTGGCGCCGGATCCTGCCGGATCAACTGCTGGGTGGCACGGGTAAAGGTACGGGTGTCGTAGGTCACACGTTCGGTCGGCTCGACGATCAGGATATAGCTGCTCCACAGCGCCAGTACCGCACAACCGGCCAGCCCGAGTGCGCGCCAGCGGGCGTTGAACAGCGCCAGCACGGCGATCGCCTGCAAGGCGCCGACCAGGTAGGGCGCGACTCCCAGGGTCGGCAGTTCCTCGGGGAAGCGCCGATGCAACATGAACATCCCGGCAACCAGCAGGCCCGGGAGGATCAACCAGAGGCCTTGCATCAGCCCGCGCAGCCAGGCGAACAGGCGGCCCTGGGCGACCTGGAACGGATAGGCCGCGACAATGGCCGCCATCGGCACCATCGGCAGGATATAGCGGGCTTTTTTCGCCTGGGGCACGGACAGTCCGAGCATCACGATCAGGCCGGCCGCGACCGCGTAGAGGGTCAGTTGCAGCGCCGGTCCGCGATGCTGGCGACCGCTTGCCAGGATGGCGACCAGCACCAGTACGGCCAACGGATAGGCCAGGGCGTAATTGCCAAAGGCACTGCTGAAGTAATACAGCGTCCCGCTGGAGCCCGCCGTGCCGTCCATGCGGCCGGTGAACTGCATGTGGATCACTTCCTGGAGAAAGGCCGGGCCGCCGTCCAGCGAGGCCAGCCACAACAACAGGCCGATGCAGGCCGCCAGCAGGAACAGGGCCTGGAAGCCGAACACGAACAGTCGGCGCCATTGCCCGCTGAGCAGGTAGAAGCTGCACAGCATGCCGGTGGGGATCACCAGGCCCATCGGCCCGCGAATGGCAAAGCCCAGCACCAGCAGCGCCAAGAGCAGCACGCTGCGCTTCGGGGCACCCTGGTATCGGGCGACATAACCCAGGTAGAACACCGTCAGCGACACGGCGGCGAGCATCTGGTCCAGGGAAACGGCGCGGGTTTCGATCAGGAAATTGTTGGTCAACAACAGCAAGGCGATGCTCAGCAGCGCCCAGCGTGGCGAATGAGGGGCCACCAGCCGGTACATCAGCACCACGATCCAGGCCGACGCCAGGGCGCTCGGCAGCCAGGCCGCGAAGGCATTGACCGTGCCAAACGGCAGCGCCAGCAGCCAGATCAGCAGGGTGGAAAAGGCCGAATAGTCCGGGTACGGCTCGCCATAGGTGGTGGGGAAGAAACTCGGACCGTGGCGCAGCATTTCCTCGGCGAACAGCACGAAGCGCGAGTCGAAGCCGATGGCGGCTTGCTGATAGACGCCGGCGATGAACAGCAGCAGGGCCAGCAGGCCCAGGCCGAGGGATTGGCGATTCAGGGTATTTCGGGATGAGGACGTCAATGTCACGGCCGTGGACCTAAATACGCGAGCAGGCTCGCTAGGAACGAAAACGCGGTCATTTGGCAATGACCGCGTCGCTTGTTTACCCGGATAGACCCGCTGTACGGGTCAGGGCATCACTCCTGGCCGTAACGGGTCACCGGCAGGTCCAGCGAGGCGCCGCGACCGATCGCAAAGTAGGTGAAACCTTTGCGCTGCATGCGATTGGCGTCGTACAGGTTGCGGCCGTCGAAGATCACCGGCGCCTTGAGGCGCTGCTTGATCAGTTCGAAGTCCGGGGCCTTGAACTGTTGCCATTCGGTGCAGACGATCAGCGCGTCGGCGCCGACCAGTGCCGATTCCGGCGTGCCCATCAGCGACAGGCCCGGCTCATCCGGGTAGATGCGCTGGGTTTCCTGCATGGCTTCCGGGTCGAACGCACGAACCTGGGCGCCGGCTGCCCACAGGGCTTCCATCAGCACGCGGCTTGGCGCGTCACGCATGTCGTCGGTGTTGGGCTTGAACGCCAGGCCCCAGAGGGCGAAGGTCTTGCCTTTCAGGTCGCCCTTGTAGAAGGCGTTGAGGCGGTCGAACAGCTTGTGCTTCTGCCGCTCGTTGATCGCCTCGACCGCTTGCAGCAGGTCGCTGGAGCAGTTGGCGGCCTGGGCGCTGTGGATCAGGGCGCGCATGTCCTTGGGGAAGCACGAGCCGCCGTAGCCGCAGCCCGGGTAGATGAAGTGGTAACCGATGCGCTGGTCGGCGCCGATGCCCATGCGCACGGCTTCGATGTCCGCGCCCAGGTGTTCGGCCAGTTCGGCGATCTGGTTGATGAAGCTGATCTTGGTCGCCAGCATGCAGTTGGCGGCGTACTTGGTCAGTTCGGCGCTGCGCAGGTCCATGAACATGATGCGGTCATGGTTGCGGTTGAACGGGGCGTAGAGGTCGCGCATCACTTCGCGGACTTCTTCGCGCTCGCAACCGATGACGATACGGTCCGGGCGACGGCAGTCTTCCACCGCCGAACCTTCCTTGAGGAATTCCGGGTTGGAGACGATATCGAATTCCAGGGTGCGGCCGACCTTGCCCAGGGCGGCTTCGATGTGCGCGCGCAGGGTGTCGCCGGTGCCGACCGGCACGGTGGATTTTTCCACCAGGATCAGCGGCTCGACGCGGTGACGAACCACGGCATCGCCCACCGAGAGGACGTACTTGAGGTCAGCCGAACCGTCTTCGTCCGACGGCGTGCCGACGGCGATGAACAGCACCTGGCCATGCTCGATCGCCAGCTTTTCGTCGCTGGTGAAGTGCAGGCGGCCGCTTTCCAGGTTGGTCTTGACCATGGTCTCCAGCCCTGGCTCGAAGATGGGGATATGGCCTTTGCGCAGCAAGTCGATCTTGTTCTGGTCGACGTCCATGCACACGACATCATGACCGACTTCGGCCAGCACAGTCGCCTGCACCAGACCGACATAACCGCTACCAATTACGCTGATTTTCATACGGAGTCCCTAGGACGGGGTATACGTGGAGAGTTGATCGTTAGCACGCCGAGAATGACCAGGGCCACTCCCAGCGATTTTGAAAGACTGAAGCTTTCATTGAAAAACGGCAGGCCGGCGGCCAACAGGTAGACCAGCGCGTAACTCACGCTGAGCAACGAGTAGGCCCGGCCCAGCGGCAGGTCGCGCAAGGCGGCCAGCCAGCACAGCATGGACAGGGCATAGGCGAGGATCGACGCGGCCACCACTCCCAATGCCAGCAACGATACGTCCTGAGTCATCAGCGCGTCCAGCCATTGGGCCGGTTCCGGCAGGCGGGTCATGCTCCAGCGCATGCCCAGCTGGGCGCCGCTGACCAGCAGGACACTGCCGGTAGCCAGGGTAAAACCGCGGGCCAGGCTCATACGTGACGCCCCAACAGGACCACACCAGCGATGATCAACGCCACGCCCAACCAATGGCGGGTGTCGATCGACTCCTTGAACAGGTAGCGCGCCACCAGGGTGATCAGGACAAAGTTCAGGCTGAGCATCGGATAGGCAATCCCGACTTCCAGCCGTTGCAGCACCAGCAGCCACACCAGCAGGCCGAAACCGAGGCTGGCCAGCGCCAGCCACAGCCAGGGCGAACGCAGTTTATGGGCGATGCCCAGGGACGGGCCGCGCCAGCTTTCGACGGCGAACTTCTGGGCGACTTGGCCCAGGCAGGTCAGCAGGCAGGCGCCCAGCAGCAACATCAAGGTCATGGTGCGGTCTTCGAGAAAATCAGGATGACCATGTTGCCTTCTTCATAGCGAACATGATCCTTGGGCAGCAGGTCGATCTCGTGCAGCTCGTCCTGATCCTTGACGCGCATCACCACGCCGACCTGGCCATCACGGCGGGCGTTGTCCATCCAGGCCTGGATCTGGCTCAGGTCCTGGACGCGCCCCGCGGCCTCGGGATAACCCAGGCCGTACTGCAATTCACCCTGGGTGTTGTAGAGGGTGATGTCGCTGCGTTTCATGCGCCAGGCCAGCGCGGAAGCGGCGCCCAGGTCATTGCTCAGGAAGTGCGTGCTCTGGCTCAGTTCTTCGGCATGGTGGGCGATGAACTGGTCCGGCATCTTGTTGTGGACGATGACGTTCGGCATGGCCGCCGGCAGCAGCAGGACCAGCATGCCCATGCCCAGCGCCGGGGTGGCCCAGAAGGTCAGCGGCTTGAATACGGGCAACAGGTTGACCAGGACCCAGCTACCGAGGAACACGCAGAGCAGGGTCAGTTGCAACGGCTCGTTATCGTAGAACGGCTGCTTGAGCTGGAAATACACCAGCGCCGCCAGCGCCACCAGGCCCAGCACCAGGTTGAGCAGGCCATTGAGACGTGGAACCTGGCCTTGCGCAAGCTTGATACGCTCCATCAGCGAATGCCCCATCAACAATGCCAGGGGCATCAGGCACGGCATGATGTAGGTCGGCAGCTTGCCGCGGCTGAGGCTGAAGAATGCCAGGGGCAGGAGCATCCAGAGCAGCAGGAACACGGTGATGCGCTGGCCCTTGGTGCGCCAGGCGTCCTTGAGGGTCACCGGCAGCAGCAGCGCCCACGGCAGGCTGGAAACCACCATCATCGGCAGGTAGAACCACCACGGACGGGTGTGCTGTGCGTCTTCGGCGGCGAAGCGGCGGATATGCTCGTGCCAGAAGAAGAAACGCCAGTAGTCCGGTTCCTGGAGGTGAACGGCCAATACCCAGGGCAGGCTGATCAGCGTGGCGACAACCACGGCCACCAGGCCATAACCCACCAGCTCGCGAAAACGCTTCTGCCAGATCATGTAGGGCAGGGCGATCAGCACCGGCAGCATCAGGGCGAGGAAGCCCTTGGTCATGAAGCCCATGCCACAGGCCAGGCCCAGGGCCACCCAGGACCACAGGCGCGCCCGCGGGCTGTTGCCGTCGATGGCGAACCACAAGGCCACGAAGCTCAGGTTGACCCAGAAGGTGAACTGCGGATCGAGGTTGGCGTAGCCGGCTTGCCCGGCGATCAGGCCAAAGCTCATGTAGAGCGCGGCGCAGGCAAATTGCTTGCGTTCGTCGTTCCACAGGCGTCCGGCAATCAGATAGACCAGCAGCACGCTCAGCCCGGTGCTCAGGGCCGAGGCGAAGCGCACTCCGAAAAAGTTTTCACCGAAGATCGCCTGGCCAATGGCGATCATCCAGTAGCCGGCGATGGGTTTTTCGAAGTAGCGCAGCTCCATGAAATGCGGCGAAGCCCAATGGCCATGGGCGAGCATTTCCTGGCCGATCTGCGCGTAGCGGGTTTCGTCCGGAATCCACATGCCATGGGTGACCAGTGGCAGCAGGTAGAACAGCAGAAAAGCGAGGAACAGCAATGGCAAAGCCCAGCGCCTGGTCATCCCTGCTGTACCCCGAGCCAGCCTTCACGGCCGCCGAGGGTGCCGCGTACCAGTTGCCCTTCAGGCAAACGGTCCAGTTGTGCCGGCAACAGGTTGACCAGGGGTTGGAACTCGATGTCGCGCGCCTTGGCCTGGGCCAAGAGCTGGCGGAACTCGTTCGCCATCAGAATCCCTTCTACTTCCGCGTGAATGGTGTAGACATTCAGGCGCGCCGGACTGAACCGGTCGAGAATGAACGCATTGAAATCTTTCGCGGCCAGATCCGCACCCACGACTTCGTCGAAAGTGGGCAGGTCCACGGGAATTTGCGGGGTACCCAGGCTGCCATCCGCCAACCGTGGCAGAAACAGACCGTGCCCGCGGCAGTCGCTGTTGTAGCGAAAGCCGAATGCTTCCTTGGCTTGCACGACACGCTCGTCCGCCCGCCAACCGGCGGTGGCCGAACATTCGACGGCTTGCCCGGTGATATCGCTCAGGCAATCGACGCCGCGACGGATCTGTTCGATCAGTTCGGCCTCGCTCCAGCGCCCGGCGTTGGCCTGCCAACCGTGGTGATCCCAGGCGTGCAGGCCGACCTCATGGCCGGCGGCCAGGGTCTGGCGCATCAGATGCCCCAGATCCCGACCGATCGGCTTGCCTGGCCAGGCAGTGCCGGCCAGCAAGATGTCCCAGCCATAAAGGCTGGCGGCCTTGGAACGCAACATTTTCAGCAGGAACTGGGGTTTGATGAGGCGCCACAAGTGGCGCCCCATGTTGTCCGGTCCGACGCTGAAGAAGAACGTCGCCTTGACCTGGGCCTCGTCGAGCAGTTCCAGCAACCGCGGTACCCCTTCACGGGTACCGCGATAGGTGTCCACATCGATGCGAAGTCCAGCCTGCATCAGCGCTTGTCCGCGATTTCGAGCATGGCTTCTTTCAGGAAGAAGTCCAGGGTGTTACCGATGGTTTCGCTCATCTCGACGGTAGGCTCCCAGTTCAGCAGGCGCTTGGCGTTTTCGACGCTTGGTTTACGGTGCGAAACGTCCTGGTAGCCAGTGCCGTAGAACGCCTTGCTCTCCACTTCGCGGAAACCGGCGAACGGAGGGAAGTTGCTGCGCAGCGGGTGAGCTTCGAACTGACGCAGCAGTTCTTCGCCCAGCTGACGGATGCTGGCTTCGTTGTTCGGGCTACCGATGTTGATGACCTGGCCGTTGCAGCAGTCGTTCTCGTTGTCGACGATACGGGCCAGGGCCTCGATGCCATCGGCGATGTCGGTGAAGCAACGCTTCTGCTCGCCGCCGTCGAACAGACGGATCGGGGTACCTTCCACCAGGTTCAGGATCAGCTGGGTGATGGCACGGGAGCTGCCGATACGAGCCGAATCCAGACGGTCCAGGCGTGGACCCATCCAGTTGAACGGACGGAACAGGGTGAAGTTCAGCTGGCCTTTGGCGCCGTAAGCCCAGATCACGCGGTCCAGCAACTGCTTGGATACCGAGTAGATCCAGCGCTGCTTGTTGATCGGGCCGACGATCAGGTTCGAGGTGTCTTCGTCGAAGTTCTCGTCCTGGCACATGCCGTAGACTTCGGAAGTCGACGGGAAGATCACGCGCTTGTTGTACTTGACGCAGTAGCGAACCAGTTTCAGGTTCTCTTCGAAGTCCAGTTCGAATACGCGCAGCGGGTTGCGGGTGTATTCGATCGGGGTGGCGATGGCCACCAGCGGCAGGACCACGTCGCACTTCTTGATGTGATATTCGATCCACTCGGAGTGGATGCTGATATCGCCTTCGACGAAGTGGAAGTTCGGGTGGCTGCGCAGGCGATCGATGGCGTCGGAGCCGATGTCCAGACCGTAGACTTCGTATTTGTCGTCACGCAGCAGGCGCTCGGACAGGTGGTTACCGATGAAGCCGTTGACGCCCAGGATCAGTACGCGGGTACGACGTGGCTTGCGGCCCGACTCGGCGCCACGCAGGAAGGAGCCGTCAACCAGGCCCAGTTCGTTGGCCAGTTGCGGGCCGCTGAGGAACAGGCCGTTGTCGTTGCGCTGACCGGCGTTGATCACCAGGGAGTCTTCACCGCAGGCGATGCGCAGCGGATCGACGCTGATCACACGGCCAGGGGCCTGACCTTCGTTGCCCTTGACGACTTCGGCGCTCCAGATGATCAGCTTGTGCTCGCCCACGGCGCAGAACGCACCCGGGTAAGGCTGGGTCACGGCGCGAACCAGGTTGAACAGCTCTTCGGCAGGCTTTTTCCAGACCAGCTTGCCGTCAGCCGGGGTGCGGCGACCGAAATAAGTGGCCTTGGATTCGTCCTGGGCGGTTTCGCTCAGCTTGCCGGCGGCCAGTTGTGGCAGCGCTTCGTTCAGCAGGGCAGCGGCGCTTTCACGCAGCTTGGTGTGCAGGCTCAGGGCAGTGTCGGCACGCTCGATGGCGACGCGGTTCTGCGCCAGGATGCCACCGGCATCGGCACGCTTGACCATGCGGTGCAGGGTCACGCCGGTCTCGGTTTCGCCGTTGACCAGCACCCAGTTGGCCGGTGCGCGACCGCGGTAGCGTGGCAGCAGGGAGCCGTGCAGGTTGAACGCGCCGTTCTTGGCGGTGGCCAGCAGCTCTTCGCTCAGTAGGTTGCGGTAGTAGAACGAGAAGATGTAGTCCGGGTTCAGCTTGGCGATGCGCTCGATCCACAGAGGGTGGTTGGCATCTTCCGGTGCATGCACCGTAATACCCTTGCGAGCACAGAGTTGGGCAACGGAACCGTAGAAGGCGTTCTCCTTCGGGTCGTCGGCATGGGTGAACACTGCGGCAATGTCATAACCTGCGGCGAGCAGGGACTCGATGCCGGTGCAACCAATATCGTGATAGGCGAAGACGACAACTTTCGGATTCATGGTGCGACCTGATTGGCGGTAGTAGTAGAAGGGGTATCACCAGCAGCGCTGGCAGGAGAAGGCTGGCTACGCAGCACTTTCTCGATGAAGAAGCGCGGACGTGCACGCACGTCACTGTACATGCGGCCCAGGTATTCGCCCAGGAGCCCCATGCCGATGAACTGGCCGCCGGTGAAGACGAACAGGATAGCAAACAGCACGAACGAACCGTCACCGGCCCAGGCGGCGCCGAACATCAGGCGCAGCACCACCAGCAGGAAGGCGAACAGGGCGCCGAGGCCGGCCATGGTGAAACCGATGATGCTCAACAGCCGCAGGGGCGTGGTGGTCATGCAGGTGACCAGGTCGAACATCAGGTTGATCAGGCGCATCGGGCTGTATTTCGAGTCGCCGTGCTCGCGCTCGGCGTGCTGCACCAGCACTTCGGTGGTGTGCCGGGCAAAGCTGTTGGCCAGGATCGGGATGAAGGTGCTGCGTTCGCGGCAGGCCAGCATCGCGTCGACGATGGTCCGGCGATAGGCACGCAACATGCAGCCGTAGTCGCTCATGGCGACGCCGGTGGAACGTTGCACGGCCATGTTGATCAGGCGCGACGGCCAGCGGCGCAGGGCCGAGTCCTGGCGATTGTTACGCACGGTACCGACCACGTCGTAACCCAGCGCGGCCTGTTCCACCAGGCGCGGGATTTCTTCCGGCGGGTTTTGCAGGTCGGCATCCAGGGTGATGACCAGATCGCCCGTGGATTGCTCGAAGCCGGCCATGATCGCGGCGTGCTGACCGTAGTTGCGGTTCAGGATCACGGCGATGACAGGGCTGCCTTCACGCTCGGCGGCTTCCTGAAGAAGGTCGGCAGAACGATCGCGGCTGCCGTCGTCGACCAGGATGATTTCGACATCCTGGGTCAGCTGCGAACAGGCGGCCTCGGTGCGGCGCAACAGTTCGGGCAGGCTCTGCTCTTCGTTATAGACCGGGATAACGATCGACACGCGCTGGATTGGATAAGGTTTCAAAGGCTTCTTTCCAGAAAGGTTTCAATGGTGCGGCGATGCTTCAAGCCAGCCGATAGCATGCCGGACTCAACGCTCAGGCACAATGAACGATGCCTTTTATGCGGGCAAGCATAGAGGCAAGACCGTGGGATGATACAGGGGTAATAAAAAACATGCGGCGATTTAAGCCTAAAAAAAACAAATGTCAAAGCTGCATAACAGCGTTATGTTCATGATTTTTATCAATTCCCTGGCACGGAGCGCGGGCTGGATTCTACGGTAAACGCCTAAATGTGAAAAGCCTATGAAGGCGAGATGAATGTCCTGTTCTTTTTGCCCGATGGACAGCCACGATTCAGGTAATCTGTGAAACAACACAAGAGACTCGTATTCCAGTGCATGGAGCAGGGCCCCGGATGAACCACTATGCACCGCGCGACTGGCTGCCCCACGAGCGCCCCAGCCTGCCGGGATCGCCGTCGACGCCGTTGCATTCCACGCCCAGGCGCTGGGCCTATGCCATGGTCGGACTGCTGGTGGCCCTGACCGGCGGGCTGGGCAACTCGCTGGTGATCGCCAACCAGCCGTACCTGCAAGGCGCGCTGGGTGCGACCACGGCGGAGATGGCCTGGCTGCCGGCGGCCTACGTCATGACCAACGTCTCGATGAACCTGTTGCTGGTGAAGTTCCGCCAGCAGTTCGGCCTGCGGGCCTTTACCGAAGTGTTCCTGGTGCTCTATGCACTGGTGACCTTCGGCCATCTGTTCGTCAATGACCTGAGTTCGGCGATTGCCGTGCGGGCGGCCCACGGCATGGTCGGGGCGGCCCTCAATTCCCTGGGGCTGTATTACATGATCCAGGCCTTCCCGGCGAAGTGGCGGCTCAAGGCCCTGGTACTGGGGCTGGGGACCTCGCAACTGGCGTTGCCCCTGGCGCGGCTGTTTTCCGAGGACCTGCTGCAGATCGCCGAGTGGCGTGGACTGTATCTGTTCGAGCTGGGACTGGCCCTGGCGGCGCTGGGCTGTGTGTGCCTGCTCAAGCTGCCGCCGGGCGATCGCTTCAAGACCTTTGAAAAACTCGACTTCCTGACCTTTGCGATCCTCGCCACCGGCGTGGCGCTGCTGTGTGCGGTGCTGTCCCTGGGGCGGATCGACTGGTGGCTGGAGGCGCCCTGGATCGGGATCGCCTCGGCGGCTTCCATCGTCCTGATCCTCGCCGGGCTTGCCATTGAACACAACCGCAGCAACCCGATGCTGATGACCCGCTGGCTAGGCAGCGGGGCGATGATCCGCCTGGGGCTGGCGGTGATCCTGATCCGCATGGTGCTGTCGGAGCAGTCCACCGGCGCGGTGGGGTTCCTCCAGGCCTTGAACATGGGCAGTGAGCAGATGCGCAGCCTCTATGCCGTGATGCTGCTGGGCAGTATCGCCGGACTGGCGGTCAGTGCCCTGACCATTCACCCCGATCATCTGCTCAAGCCGTTGGTCATCTCCCTGGCGTTGATGGCGGTCGGCTCGTCCATGGACAGTTTCTCCAACAACCTGACGCGCCCGGCCAACATGTACGCCAGCCAGTTCCTGCTGGCCTTCGGCGGAACCTTTTTCCTCGGCCCGACCATGGCCCTGGGTACCCGCAACGTGATGACCAACCCGCGCAACCTGGTGAGCTTTTCGGTGTTGTTCGGGATCTGCAACAACCTCGGCGGCCTGATCGGCTCCGCCTTGCTGGGGACGTTCCAGGTGGCGCGGGAAAAATTTCACTCCAGCAGCATCGTCGAGCACCTGACCCTGATTGACCCGCAGGTTGCCGCACGCCTGCAAAGCGGCGGCGCGGCCTATGCGGGGGTGATCTTTGACCCGTCGGCACGTACCACCCAAGGCATGCAGTCGCTGGCCGCGTCCGCCACCCGGGAGGCCAACGTCCTGGCTTATAACGACGTCTTCATGCTGATCGCGGTGATCGCGGTATTGACCATGCTGTGGATCTTCGCTCGCAGCCTGTGGTTGCTCAGCATGAACAAGAAGATTGCCCGCAACGCCCCGTCCTCCACTCCCACCAGCGGTGCCCCTTCACGATGAGCCAACCTGCGACCACGACCAATGCCATTGCCGCCACCCCCGAAGGCGTCACCCCAGCCGGCGCCTCGTCCACCGAGCCGAGGTCCCTGGGGGTGCGGATCGTCTCTTCCCTGGGTTTTGCCGCCATTGCGATCATCGGCGTGTTGATCGTGCTGTATGCCTGGCAACTGCCGCCGTTCGGCAGCGCCATCGAAAGCACCGAGAACGCCCTGGTTCGCGGACAGGTGACGCTGATCGGTCCGCAGCTCAGCGGCTACGTCTTCGAGGTGCCGGTGCAGGACTTCCAGTTCGTCAAGGCCGGTGACCTGCTGGTGCGCCTCGATGACCGTATCTATAAGCAGAGACTGGACCAGGCGCTGGCCCAGCTCGCGGTGCAGAAGGCCGCCCTGGCGAACAACCTGCAACAACGGCGCAGTGCCGAGGCGACCATCGTGCAGCGCCAGGCGGCCCTCGACAACAGCCGGGCCCAGGTGCTCAAGAGCAGCGCCGACCTCAAGCGCAACGAGGCGCTGATCGCCGATGGCTCGGTGTCCCGGCGCGAGCTGGACGTGACCCGCGCCGACCATGCCCAGACCGGCGCGGCGGAGGCCCAGGCCCGAGCGGCGCTGGATATCTCCCGCCAGGACCTGCAAACCGTGCTGGTCAACCGCGGTTCGCTGGAGGCGGCGGTGAGCAACGCCGAGGCGGCCGTGGAGCTGGCGCGGATCGACCTGTCGAATACCCGTATCACCGCTCCGCGGGATGGCCAGTTGGGTCAGATCGGGGTCCGGCTGGGGGCCTATGTGAACTCCGGCGCGCAGCTGATGGCCCTGGTGCCGGATCGGCACTGGGTGATTGCCAACATGAAGGAGACGCAGATGGCGGCGGTGCGCGAGGGGCAGGCGGCGACCTTTACCGTCGATGCGCTCAATCATCGTCGGTTCACCGGGCGGGTGCAGCGCATTGCCCCGGCGACCGGTTCGGAGTTCAGCCTGTTGCAGGCCGACAACGCCACCGGCAACTTCGTCAAGATCGCCCAGCGGGTGCCGGTGCGGATCATCGTGGACCCCGGGCAGGAAGAGCTCAATCGGCTGCGCCCGGGGATGTCGGTGGTGGTGAGTATCGATACCGCCAGCCAGGTCCAGCCCGTAGAGCCGGACTGACAGGCCAGGGCTCTCGAATCGGCGCTGGCGGCTCTCCATCATCGCCTTGCAACTGATCAGCGGTGAGGAAGGGGCGCTGCTCGGGCGCTATGGTGAATAGGCCGACCCTGCGATCCAGGTATCCATTCATGGCTGACGGTTATCTTTCATTCACCAATACCCCCTGGGGGCACTGGCTGGCCCGGACCCTGGGCCTGCCGCAACCCCTGCCGTTGCAACGCTATCGCCCGGGCCAGGCGGGCAACCTGCTCAATCCGGTGGTGCTGGCGGCAGGACCCCAGGGCCGCCTGTCAGGCGAGTTGCAACGGATTTTCGCCGCCACCGACACCGTGGCCGCCGTACCCGCCCGCATCGACGCACCCTCCACGGTCAAGGTCCGGGGGCTGGTGTTCGATGCCAGCGGCCTGGCTGACGTGCCGCAACTGGACGAGCTGTACCGCTTTTTCCACGCCAATGTCCGGCGCCTGAGCGCCCACGGCCGGGTGCTGGTCCTCGGCACGCCGCCGGAACACTGCACGGACCTGGCCCATGCGGTGGCGCAGCGTGCGCTGGAGGGTTTCGTGCGCTCCCTGGGCAAGGAGCTGCGCAGGGCGATCACCGTGCAACTGCTGTATGTCCAACCCGGTGCCGAGACGGAAATGGACAGCAGCGTGCGCTTCTTTCTGTCCCGGCGTTCGGCCTATGTCTGCGGCCAGGTGGTACGGATCGCCGAGCCGGTGGACTTTCCCGGGGACATCCTCTGGGACAAGCCACTCACCGGGCGTCGCGCCCTGGTCACCGGGGCGTGTCGAGGTATCGGCCTGGCCATCGCCCAGGTGCTGGCGGGCGAAGGCGCCCAGGTTGTCTGCCTGGATATCCCCGCCGTGGAGGCGGAGTTGCAGTTGGTGGCGGCGTCCCTGGGGGGAACCGCGCTGGCCCTGGATATCACCGCGCCCGAGGCGGCCGAGCGGCTGCTGGCATTTGCCGGCGAGCAAGGCACCTTCGACATCGTCGTGCACAACGCCGGCATCACCCAGGACAAGACCCTGGCGAAAATGACCGAAGCCGCCTGGCGCAAGGTCATGGCGGTGAACCTGGAGGCGCCGTTGCGGCTGAGCACGGCCTTGCTGGAGGGGCAGGGGATCAATCCCGGCGGACGGATTATCGGGGTGTCGTCGATTGCCGGTATCGCCGGCAACCTGGGGCAGAGCAACTATGCCACTTCCAAGGCCGGGGTGATCGGCCTGGTGCAGGGCCTGGCACCTTTGGCGGCGCGCCGGCAGGTGACGATCAACGGCGTGGCGCCGGGGTTTATCGAGACGCAGATGACCGCGAAGATTCCGCTGCTGCTCCGTGAGGCGGGACGGCGGATGAACTCGCTGGCCCAGGGCGGGCAGCCCGAAGACGTGGCGCAGGCCATTGCCTGGCTGGCGCATCCGGCCTCCGGCGGGATCAATGGGCAGGTGGTCCGCGTCTGCGGGCAAAGCCTGATGGGGGCCTGAATGATGAAGCCGGATTCCTCCATTCGCATCGTCGACCCGCCGCCTTCCGGCGTCCGCCTGCTCTGGGACGGTTTGTGCAGTTTGCGCAAGCCCCGGCTGGAGGGGCCACCACGATTGCCCGACGAGCACCTGGTCCGTCCGGCGGCGGAGCTGGCGTCCGTGGACATTGCCCGCTATGCCCGGGCCTGCGGTTTTCGCCCCGAGCA
Source organism: Pseudomonas batumici (assembly GCF_000820515.1). GTDB lineage: Bacteria > Pseudomonadota > Gammaproteobacteria > Pseudomonadales > Pseudomonadaceae > Aquipseudomonas > Aquipseudomonas batumici. The sequence goes on from NZ_JXDG01000037.1 coordinate 26,634, forward strand.
CGGGGTGCCGTTGTCGTTTCCCCATACCCTGGCCTTTCCCTTGCACTTGCTGCTGCTGACCAGCCCGACCTTTCCCTGGCCGGCCAGCGGCATGGTCCATCTGGCCAATCGCATTCGCCAGTACCAGCGCCTGGAGCCCGGGCAGGCCTTGCGCCTGGAGGTGCACTGCGAGCGTTGGGTGGCACACCCCAAGGGGCAGGCGGTACTGATCGTCACTCGGGCCAAAGGCGACGGCAGCCTGGCCTGGGAAAGCGAAAGCCTGTACCTGCGCCGTGGTGTCAACGCGCCCCTGGGCGAGCCTTGGCAGGGCGTATTGGACCTCGACGAGGCGGCCCTTGTGCGCACGCAGCGCTGGTCGTTGCCGGCGGACCTGGGACGGCGTTTTGCCCGGGTGTCCGGCGACCACAATCCGATCCACACCTCCTGGCTGGGGGCGCGCCTGTTCGGTTTTCCACGGGCCATCGCCCATGGCATGTGGACCCTCGGCCGCGCGCTGGCGGCGCAGCAGCCGCCGCGGCCCCTGGAGGTCGCGCAGCTGACCTGCGAATTCAAGCTGCCGATTTTCCTGCCCGGCAGCGCCACGCTGTGGAATGTGCCGCCAACGGGCACGCGCCATGAATTCGAAGTACGCAACCTGACAGGGGACAAGCCGCATATGCGCGGACTCTTTATCGAGGGCGAACGACCATGAGTGCCTACAGCTTCAACCCGGCACCGGTGCGTCGGGTCGCGATCCTCGGCGGCAATCGGATTCCGTTTGCCCGCTCCAATACGGTCTACGTCCAGGACAGCAACCAGGACCTGCTGGTGGCTGCCTTGCAGGGCTTGATCGATCGCCACGGCCTTGAGGGCAAGCGCTTGGGGGAGTTCGCCGCGGGGGCGGTGATCAAGCATTCGCGGGATTTCAACCTGGCCCGCGAGTCGCTGCTGTCCACCACCCTGTCGCCGCAGACGCCGGCCTACGATGTGCAGCAAGCCTGCGGCACCGGTCTTGAAGCGGCATTGCTGGTGGCCAACAAGATTGCCCTGGGGCAGATTGACGTGGGGATTGCCGGCGGTGCCGATACCACCTCGGACGCGCCTGTCGCGATCAACGAATCCCTGCGCCAGATCCTGTTACGGGCCAATCGGGCCAGGAGCCTGGGCGACAGGCTGCGCAGCCTGCTCGAGGTGCGTCCGTCGATGTTCCTCAAGCCGCTGCTGCCGCGCAACGGCGAACCGCGCACCGGGCTGTCCATGGGCGAACACTGCGAGGATATGGCCAAGCGCTGGCAGATCCGGCGACTGGCCCAGGACGAGCTGGCGCTGACCAGTCACCAGCGGCTCGATGCCGCCTACCAACGCGGTTTCTTCGATGACCTGATCAGCCCTTATCGCGGGTTGAAACGTGATAACAACCTGCGTGCCGATACCAGCCTGGAGAAACTGGCCGGTCTGGGGCCGGCCTACGACAAGCACAGCGGCACCCTGACCGCCGGCAACTCGACGCCGCTGACCGATGGCGCCTCGGTGGTCCTGCTGGCGAGCGAGGCGTGGGCGCAGGCGAACAACCTGCGGGTGCTGGCCTACCTGCGTACCGGTGAAACGGCGGCGGTGAATTTCGTTGACGGCACCGAGGGGCTGCTGATGGCGCCGGCCTACGCCGTGCCGCGGATGCTGGCCCGCGAAGGCCTGACGTTGCAGGACTTTGACTTCTACGAGATCCACGAAGCCTTCGCCGCCCAGGTGCTCTGCACCCTCAAGGCCTGGGAAGACCCCGGCTATTGCCGCGAACGCCTCGGCCTGGACGCGGCGTTGGGCTCGATTGACCGCGGCAAGCTCAACGTCAATGGCGGCTCCCTGGCCTGCGGGCACCCGTTTGCCGCCACGGGTGGGCGACTGCTGGCAAGCCTGGCCAAGGCGATCGACGAGCGCGGCCAGGGTCGCGGACTGATCTCCGTCTGTGCCGCCGGCGGGCTGGGGGTGACCGCTATCGTTGAAAAATGAAACAACAAAATACGCAAGGAGCCGCCCAAGACCACTGTAGGCAAGGTACTACGCCGCGCCTGCGTGACCATTTGTCTCCTTAACAGGCGCTTTGCACGGAATTTCTTGTTATAAACACACTCCGATACGTCTCCACGGGACGGGCGCCAGAGCGTCTGTGCGGGCGTGTCGGACGTTTTTGCTGTCATTTCAGTTGCTGACTCGATAACTCGGCCTTAGACTGCCGCCCCTCGTAAATTGAGTGCCGGGTGGCGCTTGGAATGGACGGCGCCTTTCTGTGCATCCCCTCAGGTGTTCAGAACGCTCCCTAATTCGCCTTAATGCACGTATTTTCTATAGAGAAATCAATGACAAAGGAAAAGTTGCTGGCCATGCCGGCGGACGACTACATGAACGCCGAGCAACTGGCTTTCTTTACCGAGCTGTTGCAAGCGATGAAAGTCGAAACCCACGAGCGTATCGAGCAGAACCGTATTGCCATCGAGAGTCTCGATACCCCGGCTGACCCGGCTGACGCCGCTTCCGTTGAAGAAGAACGTACCTGGCTGGTGAACGCCATCGACCGCGACCAGCGCATGCTGCCGCAACTGGAACAGGCGCTGCTGCGCATCAGCGACGATTCCTTCGGCTGGTGTGACGACAGCGGCGAGCCGATCGGCCTCAAGCGCCTGCTGATCAGCCCGACCACCAAATACTGCATCGAAGCCCAGGAACGTCACGAGCAGATCGACAAGCACCAGCGCCAGGCCTGATCTGCCCCTGTAGGAGCCGGCTTGCCGGCGATCCGGAGCGACGCGGTGTTTCTGTCAATCCGCGCATCGTTCATCGCCAGTAAGCCCACCTCCACGCTTGACCCACAGCAACTATTGTTGATTCAAACGCCCTACAACTAACGGACCATAGCTAATGGCCCTATAGTGGCGTTTAATGCAAAAAAACAACTAGAAGCTCAAGTGGGTAAGCCTATGTCTGGAGAGGGAGTTCTGCCTGGGGTCGTGGCGCAAGCGGACGTGGAAGCGAAACCGGCGCTGTTCTGGCTCACGCCGTTGATACAGAGCGTGGGGTTGGCGCTGTTGCTGTCGGCCATGGCCTTCGCCGGTTGGACCCTGATCGTTTGCCTGCCGCTGGCCTTGTTGCTGGTCTGGTTGCCGCGCCTGCGGGGACGCCAGGCCCCGGCTCCAGTCGTCCAGGGTGGCGATGCCCTGTCGGCATTGACCCGCGACCTGTCCTATACCACCAGCCATAATGCCCTGTCCGCCGCCGGCGTGGCCTTTTCGGTCAAGCAGCTGGCCGGCAAGGTGCAGTCGCAGCTCAACGCCGCCGCGCAGATTGTCGCCAGTGCCGAACAGGTGATCGACACCGAGCGCACGACCTCCCAATTGAGCCAGCAGGCCCTCGGCTCGGCCAGTGAGGCGCGCGGCAGCAGTGCCGAGGGGCATGCGGTGCTGTCGGAGTCCATCGGCCGCATGCACCGGCTCAGCCGGCAGGCCAATGCCAGCCGCGAGCTGATCGAGGCCTTGAGCCTGCGCAGCGAGGAGATCCAGCGCGTGACCCTGGTGATCCAGGCGATCGCCAGCCAGACCAACCTGCTGGCCCTCAACGCCGCGATCGAGGCGGCGCGCGCCGGCGAGCATGGACGCGGCTTTGCCGTGGTGGCCGACGAGGTGCGTGGGCTGGCCGGGCGCACGGCCACGGCGACCGACGAGGTCGGGGTCATGGTGGCCGACATCCAGCAACGTACCACCCAGGTCGTGGAGCAGATCCGTCAGTTGGCCCAGGACCTGGACGGCGGTGTGGAGCAGGTCGAGCATACTGGCCGGCACCTGGAGAATATCGCCAGCCTGGCCGCCAGTGTCGAAGCGCAGGTGGGCGAGATCGCCCGTGGCGCACAGAGCAATCGTGAGCAACTGGACAGCTTGTTCACTGCCGTGGAGCAGATGCGCGGCGACCTGGCCGTCAGCGACCAGCAGACCCGGCACCTGACCGAAGCGGCGATACAGATGGAAGGGCAGGCCGAGACCATCAGCCAGCGCCTGGCCGAGGTCGGCCTGGATGACTACCACCAACGGGCCTACGACCTCGCTCGTGAGGGGGCCGGACAGATTGCCGCGCGTTTCGAGGCGGACATCGAACAGAACCGTATCGGTCTTGATGATCTGTTCGATCGCACTTACCAACTGATTGCCAATACTTCGCCGGCCAAATACCAGACGCGCTTCGATCGCTATACCGATCAGGTCCTGCCGACGATCCAGGAACCCTTACTGGCCCGCCATGAAGGCCTGGTGTTCGCCATTGCCTGTACGCCCCAGGGTTATGTGCCGACCCACAACCAGGCTTTTTGCCAGCCCCTGACCGGCGATCCGCAGCATGACACGCTGCACAACCGGACCAAGCGCAAGTTCGACGACCGTACGGGCATCCGCTGTGGCAGTCACCAACAGCCTGTGCTGCTGCAGACCTACACCCGCGATACCGGTGAGCTGATGCATGACCTGTCGGTACCGATCATGGTCAAGGGCCGCCATTGGGGTGGACTGCGCCTGGGCTACAAGCCGGAAAGCGCGCCGCACAAGGGCTGAGGCCACACGCTATTAGGGTAGGAGGCGCAGGCCCGGCGATTGCTCCGGCAGGGCATTTGCGCCAGACTGAATACTATTGAGTACTTTCTGTCCTGTAGGATACGCTCACCAGCAGTTTGATTGGCCCCAATGGCCTGACGTGTTCTAGAATCACTTCCAGTGCCAGGGGGTTGATTTCATCCTGGGCATTTTTTCAACCTGCATGTCGGAAATTACTTTTTTTCAGGAAGGCCTTCCCTCGCAAATTCAGTTGCCGGTTTCCCGTGATCGGTACAATGCGGTGTTTTCCTTCAAGCGCTGATGACGCTTCGCAGAAGTCATGGGACCTTGTATCCATTAGGCTTTCTGCGCACGGGTGGCCATTGCCAGGCCGCTCGAGCAAACATCAGGGCTTTCTATTCAGTAACCGACGGCAGTGACCGATCGTTTTGTGTTGCCTGGCACTCGCCGGGCGGCTTCATTTTTCGAGTTTGAGGGCTTTTCGTTGGCAGTCAGTAATCTGGATATGCATGCATTGTTTGTGCTGGGTGATCTTCGGGCCAAGCTGGTCAAACAGTTTCAATCACGTTTCGTCTATATCACCGAACAAACCGCCGAAGGCATCTACATTGCCGAGATCGACACCGAAACCTCCCTGGTGGTCGACGACAAGCCGCGTCTGGAGCTGAAGGTGGGCGATCACTTTCGGGCCGCGGTATTGCCCAGTCGCGAGGGCGGCAAGTTCGACATCAAGTTTCGCGAGATCAAACTGACGGTCTATGGCCTGGGCGACTATGCCTATGTCACCGTGCCGGAAGGCCATGGGATCGTGTTCAAGGAAGGGCATGCCGTGGTGATGGTGTTTGCCGCCCACGAACAGTTGCAGGGTGGCTTGAGCAAGACCCTCAAGGACGTGACCAAGAAGGCCGCCCGCTGGCGCAAGGGCGAACTGACGTTCAAGGCCAGCGAGTAATGAGTTCGACCCGGGCCGAGTTCCACCGCCAGCATCTGCCGCAGGCCAGTGCCGAGGCCCGTCGGCTGTTCGAGCGCAAGGCCGAACTGCGGGGTGCCTGGCTCAACTGGGTCGCGGCGCAGCTTTATGCCTTGGGGCCTGCCGAGTATGTCAGCATGGTCCGACGGGAGTTGCAGCAGCTTCAGGCGCAAGACGCCCGTTGATGGATTACGCACCAACCCTGGAACCTCGACTACAGTTCAGTTGACTGAAGCGTTCGGGCTTTCGGTTTTTCGCCGAGAGACGACCCCTGATCGAGGTAATTCCATGAAAGGATTGCGCGCGCTGCTCGTCAGTGCCCTGGCTGTATTCTGTGTCACCGCCATGCCCCTTCAGGTTCGGGCCGCCGCCCAGCCGATCCATTTCGCCGACCTGAACTGGGAAAGTGGCAGCCTGATTACCGACATCCTGCGTTACATCGTCGAAAAAGGTTACGGCCTGCCGACCGACATGTTGCCCGGCACCACCGTGACCCTGGAAACCGCCCTGGCCAAGAATGATATCCAGGTGATCGGCGAGGAGTGGGCCGGACGCAGTCCTGCGTGGGTCAAGGCCGAAGCGGCGGGAGAGGTCGTGGCCGTTGGCGATACCGTCAAGGGCGCCACCGAAGGGTGGTGGGTCCCCGAGTATGTGATCAAGGGTGACCCGGAGCGCGGCATCAAACCTCTGGCGCCGGAGCTGCGCGGGGTCGCGGACCTGGCTCGCTACAAGGATGTCTTCAGGGACCCCGAGGCACCGGGCAAGGGCCGCTTTCTCAACAGCCCGATCGGCTGGACCTCGGAAATCGTCAATCAACAGAAGCTCAAGGCCTATGGCCTGAACGACAGCTACGTGAACTTTCGCAGTGGCTCCGGGGCCGCGCTGGATGCGGAAATCACCTCGTCGATTCGGCGTGGCAAACCGATCCTGTTCTATTACTGGTCGCCGACGCCGTTGCTGGGCAAGTTCAAGCTGGTCCAGCTCCAGGAGCCGGCCTTTGACGCCGAGGCCTGGAAAACCCTGACCGACCCGGACAATCCCGACCCGAAACCGAGCCGTTCCCTGCCTTCGAAGTTGAGCATTGGCGTCTCGTCGCCATTCAAGGCGCGGTACCCGCAGGTGGTGACGTTTTTCGCCAAGGTCGACCTGCCGATCGACCTGTTGAACCAGGCATTGGCGAAAATGAGTGAAGAGCGCCTGCCGACACGCCAGGTGACGCAGGCGTTTCTCAAGGAACATCCGGACGTCTGGAAGGCCTGGCTGCCCGGGGATGTGGCAGCGAAGGTCGCTGCCAGTCTCAAATAGCGTGCAAGGGAGGGCTGTAGGAGCAGCGCTCCCACCCGTTTCTAGAACTCGCTGACGTCGACCCAGCGTTGTTCCCGGGCCGCCTGACGAATCGCCGTCGCCAGGCGCTCCACCTGCCAGGCTTCTTCGAAGTCCGTTCCCGTCTGGCCTTGGCCGGCCAGCGCCTCGATCAGCGCCTGGACCTCCAGGGTCTTGAGCTCGTTGTAACCCAACTGATGCCCGGCGGCGGGGCTGAAGGCCGCGTAACGGGGCTGGTCCGGTCCGGCCAGCAGGCGTTGGAAACCGCTCTGGCCGACGCGACAGAGCCGCAGTTCGTTGAGGCGCTCCTGGTCGAAGGCCAAGGTGCCCCGGGTACCACTGATTTCGAAGCTCAGGTGGTTCTTGTAGCCGTGCTTGAGCCAGCTGCTGCTGAAGGTCCCCCGGGCACCGTTGGCGAAGCGCAGCAGCGCGTGGACCTGGTCATCGACGGCAATCGGGCGGGTCTCCCGGCTGCCGGCGCTGGCGGGACGCTGTGGGTGGACGGTGCGGGTGTCGGCACAGACCGCCGTGATATCGCCGATCAGGTGCCGGGCCATGGCCAGCAGATGGCTGCCCAGGTCGGCCAGTGCGCCGCCGGCATGTTGCGCTTCGCAGCGCCAGGACCAGGGCGAGGCGGGGTCGGCCATGAAATCTTCGCTGAATTCGCCCTGGAAACCGACGATCTCGCCCAGTTCGCCGCTGCGGATCAACTCCCGAGCCAGGTCGATCGTCGGATTGTGTTGGTAGTTGTAGCCCACTCGGGTGATCACGCCGGCCTGGCGCGCCGCGTCACGCATTCGCGTGGCCTGGTCCAGGTCGACCGCCAGGGGCTTTTCGCAGTACACCGCCTTGCCCGCCGCGAGGGCAGCCATGGCCATGGGGAAATGCAGGTGATTGGGCGTGGTGATGGCCACCAGCCCAACCCGCGGATCGTCAATCAGTTGTTGCCAGTCACCGTAGGCCTGCTCGAAGCCCCAGGCCCTGGCGCAGGATTCGGCGCGGTGTGTATCGGCATCCGCCAGCGCCACCAGGCGCAGCTTCAGCGGCAGTTCGAACACCGCACTGGCATTGTGAAATGCCAGTGCGTGGGCGCGACCCATGAAGCCTGTGCCGATCAAGCCTATTCCCAACTCGTCCATCGCCGCATCCTTTGATTGTTATTTTCAGGAAGGGCTATTTATAGAATTTAAATTCAATAAATTCAACTGATGGAATTTTTATTTCGGTATCAGGACAGGAAGCCCCCGTCCACGTTCAGCGCCACCCCGGTGGTGTAGCTGGATGCATCGCTGGCCAGGTACAGCACGGCGCCGGCCATTTCGCTCGGCGCGGCAACCCGCTTGAGGGGGATCTGTTGCAGGGCGGTCTTGAGGATCGTTTCGTTACTCACCAGCGCCGAGGCGAACTTGGTGTCGGTCAGGCCCGGCAGCAGGGCGTTGCAACGAATGCCGAATTGCGCGCACTCCTTGGCGAAGACCTTGGTCATGTTGATCACGGCGGCCTTAGTCACCGAATAGATGCCTTGGAAAATACCCGGGGAGATACCGTTGATCGAGGCCACGTTGATGATGCTGCCACCGCCGTGTTCACGCATCAGCTTGCCGGCTTCCACCGACATGAAGAAGTAGCCGCGGATGTTTACATCGACGGTTTTCTGGAAGGCACTGAGGTCGGTGTCCAGCACGTTGCAGAACTGCGGGTTGGTGGCGGCGTTGTTGACCAGGATGTCCAGGCGCCCGAACTGCTCGCGGATGCCGGCGAAGACCTGGCTGATCTGTTCCATTTCTCCAATATGACAGGCGATGGCAGTGGCTTTGCCGCCCTCGGCGATGATGGCATCGGCGACGTGCTGGCAGCCTTCGAGCTTGCGGCTCGAGACAATCACATGCGCGCCTTGCTGGGCCAGCAGCTTGGCAATCGCCTCGCCGATCCCGCGGCTGGCACCGGAGACAAAGGCGATCTTGCCGTCGAGGTCGAACAACTGGGTCTTGGACATGGTTATTTTCCTTGTTGTAGGCGCGGTCAGAGGCGGGAGGCGCGGATGACTTGCAGGCTCATCTGCTCCAGCAGCTTGTTCATGTGAATGAACTGCGCGAAGCGTTTGTCCTGGGTCTGGCCGTGGAAGAAGCGGTAGTAGATCTGCTGCACGATACCGGCCAGGCGGAACAGGCCGTAGGTGTAGTAGAAATCAAAGTTGTCGATGGCGATCCCCGAGCGTTCGGCGTAGTAGTCGACGAACTGACGACGGGTCAGCATGCCGGGGGCGTGGCTCGGCTGGCGGCGCATCAATTGCACCGGTGCCGGGTCGCCGGCCTCGATCCAGTAGGCCAGGGTATTGCCCAGGTCCATCAGCGGGTTGCCGATGGTGGTCAGCTCCCAGTCGAGCACGCCGATGATCTGCATCGGGTTGTGCGGGTCGAGGATCACATTGTCGAAGCGGTAGTCGTTGTGCACGATGCTCGAGGTCGGATGGTCGGCGGGCATCTTGTCGTTGAGCCAGGCCCGCACGGCTTCCCAGCTCGGCGCGTCGGGGGTCAGGGCTTTTTCGTAACGCTCGCTCCAGCCACGGATCTGCCGCACGACGTAGCCCTCCGGCTTGCCGAGGTCGGCCAGGCCGCAGGCGTTGTAGTCGACCTGGTGCAGTTCCACCAGCCGGTCGATGAAGCTCTTGCACAGGGTTTCGGTTTGCGCGGCATCCAGGCCCAGTTCCGGTGGCAGGTCGGAGCGCAGGATGATGCCTTCGACCCGTTCCATCACATAGAACTCGGCCCCGATCACCGATTCGTCGGTGCAATGTACATAGGCCTTGGGGCAGTACGGGAAGCCGTCCTTGAGCTGGTTGAGGATGCGGAACTCGCGCCCCATGTCGTGGGCGGACTTGGCCTTGTGGCCGAACGGCGGGCGACGCAGGACGAATTCCTGTTCCGGGTAGCGGATCAGGTAGGTCAGGTTCGAGGCGCCGCCGGGAAACTGGCTGATATTCGGCAGGCCGTGCAGGCCTGGAATGTGCGCCTTGAGGTACGGATCGATCAGGCCGACATCGAGCTCTTCGCCTGCACGGATACGGGTGGACTGGTCAGTAAGCGCCATGCTTATCCCTTCTGCTTATTCTGGAGGCCAGAGATTATTGACTAATCTAATGCTCGCCCTGCCTGCCCACAAGCACCGTCCGGTCTTATAGGTCGGCGTGTTGCAGGATGATCAGCGGGCCTGATGTGTCAGCGTAGAGGGAAAGCGTTGTTTGGCCAGGGTGGGGAACGCCGGAGCCGGTTGGCTCGCGACGGAGGTCGACGATAACGCGCGAAACCCGATGCCCGCGATGCCTGGTCGGGCATCGCGAGCGATCGGGTCTCGAATATCCTGAGGCGTGAATCAGGCCGGGAACAGCTCGCTCAGCTTCATCGACAGCATCATGTCGCCTTCGACGCGCAGCTTGCCGCCCATGAACGCCTGCATGCCGTCGGTTTCGCCGCTGACGATGCCTTTCATGGTTTCGCCGTCGGTCACCAGGGTCACGTTGGCATCCGGGTTTTCACCTTCCACCAGTTCGCAGGTGCCGTCCCTGACGATCAGCGAGAAGTGCTGGCTTTCATCGATACGAAAGCCGAAGACGACGTCCAGGCCGGCGGCGGCGGCTGGGTTGAACTTGGCTTTCATTGCTTCTACGGCGTGGGCTACAGAGGTCATGCTTCGATCCTTTTATGGGTAAATACGGCGACGACCCCACAAGGGTCAGGATGGGCCGGAACTTATCGAAAGGTGATCAGCTCCGGGGCCTTCAGCAGTTGCAGGTGCGCTTGACTGTTGAAGGAAGCCAGGGCCACCTCGCGACCGCGAAACTTGAGCAGGTTGAGCGAGGTGTTGACGATCTGCCAGTTCAGCTCGAAGGCTTCCCTGGGCGGAATTCGGGTGATCAGGTGGAGCAGGGCGGTGATGGTCCCGCCGGAGGTGAACACCGCGATTTTCTCGCGATTGTCCGCCTGTTCGAGAATGCGCTGCAGCCCGCCCTCGACCCGGGCGACGAAGCCCTGCCAGCTTTCCAGCTCCGGGGTGTCATGGCGGCCGTCGAGCCAGCGCTCGATGATCAGGGCGAAGAGGCGCTGGAACTCGCCACGGTTTTGCGCGGCGTTGCGCAGGATGTGCAGTGCCTCGGGTTCTTCCGGCAGCAAGCCGGGCAACAGTGCGTGGATGATCGCGTCGGCGTCGAATTCGTTGAAGGCCGAATCGGTCTCGAGCAGAGGAACCGACAGGCCGGCGGCGCTGCACTGCTGCAGGGCGGTAAGCGCGGTATGTTGCTGGCGGCGCAGGTCGCCGGCCAGGCAGCGGTCGAAGCTCAGGCCCAGGTCGGCCAGGTGCTGGCCCAGGACTTCGGCCTGACGAATGCCGATCGGCGACAGCACGTCGTAGTCGTCCGCACCGAAGGAGGCCTGGCCATGTCGAATCAGATAGATGCTGCCCACGTCCGCGTCGTCCCGGTACGTTGAAGGTCTGGCGAGGTTATGAGGATGCCGGAAGCCTGTCAATCAAAAAACATACGCTCGTTTGAAATGTTTGTTAGAGACACAATTCAAGCCGTGCCATAACTGGTCGCAGCACCGTCCCGACGGTATGCTTGAAGTGTCGTGAGCCCCCACAGCCGGGGGTCGCCTGGTTTTGTAAGGAGTCACCGTGGAGTTTCTTGCCGAGTACGCCAGCTTTCTGGCGAAAACCGTCACCCTCGTCATTGCGATCGTCGTGGTCCTGGTGACCGCTGCCTCGCTGCGCAGCAAAGGTCGGCGCAGGTCCGCGGGGCAGCTGCAGGTCAGCAAACTCAACGACTTCTACAAGGGCCTGCGTGAGCGCCTGGAGCAGAACCTGCTGGACAAGGACCAGCTCAAGACCCTGCGCAAGCAGCAGGCCAAGAGCGAGAAAAAACACAAGAAGCAGCACGAGAGCAAGTCGCGGGTGTTCGTGCTGGATTTCGATGGCGATATCAAGGCTTCGGCCACCGAAAGCCTGCGCCACGAGATCACCGCGCTGCTCAGCCTGGCAACGCCCCGGGACGAGGTGGTGCTGCGCCTGGAAAGCGGCGGCGGCATGGTCCACAGCTACGGCCTGGCTTCGTCGCAACTGGCGCGTATCCGTCAGGCCGGCGTACCGTTGACCGTGTGCATCGACAAGGTGGCGGCCAGTGGTGGCTACATGATGGCGTGCATTGGCGACAAGATCATCAGCGCGCCCTTTGCCTTCCTCGGCTCCATCGGCGTGGTGGCGCAGTTGCCCAATGTCAACAAGTTGTTGAAGAAGCATGATATCGATTTCGAAGTGCTGACCGCCGGCGAGTACAAGCGGACCTTGACCGTCTTCGGCGAAAACACCGAGAAGGGCCGTGAGAAGTTTCAGCAGGATCTGGACATCACCCATCATTTGTTCAAGAACTTTGTCTCGCAGTATCGCCCGCAACTGGCCATCGATGAAGTCGCCACCGGCGAAGTCTGGCTGGGTGTCGCCGCCCTGGACAAACAGTTGGTGGACGAACTGAAGACCAGCGACGAATACCTCGCCGAGCGTGCCAAGCAGGCCGAGTTGTTCCACCTGCACTATGCTGAACGCAAAAGCCTGCAAGAGCGTGTCGGCCTGGCTGCCAGCAGCTCGCTGGACCGGGTGCTGCTCAATTGGTGGAGTCGTTTGACCCAGCAGCGTTTCTGGTAACGCCCTGTGCTAATGGCTTCTGTCGATGTTCACCGATGGAAGCCTTCCTGTCAGCTATAAATACGCCCCTCTCTTGCCAAGTGATCAATACGCTGGAGCCTTTAATGGATATCCAGGTTGATTGCCATGGAAGAAGCAAAAGTCATTGAGCAAGTCTCGGCACCTGCCGAGGCAGGCATTCATTTCAATACGGTCAAAGAGAAAATTCCCGCTTGGTTCTACCGGGCCGCTCCGGAAATACGCCTGTCATTTCGTGAACATCTGTTGGCGCTGGAAATATCGAGGCACGAAGTTCGACAGATCATGGCGCGTTTCCAGAATATTGATGGGTTCTGCACGCCACTTCTGGTCCAGGCGCTGGAAAGACAGATCAACGGCGACCCGAAATTGCAAAGTGCCCGGTTTGTCAGGGTCGATGCAACTTATCTGTCCAGTATCTTCGAGGACAAACTCTATACCTTCGTCCACAGCCAAACGCTGCTGGAGGCGGCCTTGCAGAACTTCGAGGCCGGCGAGACCGAGCGGGGGGCGCTGGCAGGCAAGGCCGCTGTCCAGTTTCCCGGTGGCGCTCCGGGCACCAACGTCTCGCTTGCACCGGAAGACTTTGCCTGGGCTTGTCGAACGCTGGACTTGGGGGCCTTGTATCAGGCGCATATCGACAGTGTTTTCAATCCTCCCGATCCGTCGCCGGCCAGCGGCGCTTTGTCGGTAAGGCAGCACTTTGCCGAGTATGACAAACAGACACTGGCGGTGACTGCCGACATTGCCTACATGAAGGGGGATATCGCACCGGCGACCTATGATTTACTCCTGTCGCTGGTCGAGGGCGAAACAGAATTGAGGCTCGCTGGAAAACGGGTTCATTGCAGTCGAATGAAGATGTTCGCTATCGAATTGAGCGGTTGGGTGGTCATTGGCGCGGGGCTGTCGGACACTACGGAGTTGCCCTGCGTTGCTTATATTCCGGATGATCCCCGCGATCCTTTGAAACGGTACCGCAGCTTTGTCCATTTCGAACATGATCTGACCCTGAAGCTTCGAGACCCGTCTTACCAGAAGTTCTTCAGCCGCTTTGTTCCCGAAGAACAGCGGTTGCGGTTTTTTCGTACCCTGAATGCCCACTTGCTGCTTCTGGATCGAGAATGGCCGCCCGTACCGGCGATCGCTCGATATATCCCGTTAAGCGAAGTGCCCGTCAGTGGCGACCTGTTCGAAAGTTTCCAGCAGCAACGCTACCGCCAGATCAAGGCGCACGCGCGGCAACTGGCCGTACCCACGGCCGACGTCGACGCCCGGGTGCGCCAGGCGCGTCTGGACGCTTATCGCGAGGCCGGGCTGAACCTGTTGGCGTTGGCCATTTCGTTCGTACCGGTGATCGGCGAGATCATCCTGGCGGCGGCCGTGGTGAATATGGTCGTGGAGGTCTATGACGGATTCGCGGCTTGGCAACTCGGGGACAAACGCGAGGCCCTCGGTTATCTGCTGGGTGTGGCTGAGGACATCGCCCTGTTGGCGGCCGGGGCCGTGGTGGTGAAGGGCGGCAAGGCACTGTTCAAGACTCGGTCCCCGACTTCAGTCGACGCCTTGATTCCCGTTGAAGGGCCAAGAGGCCAGCGCCGCTTGTGGAAGGCCGATCTTGCCCCCTATGAGCGTGAGATCCGTCTGCCCGAGGATCTCCAGGCCAATGAGGTGGGGCTTTATCCGTTTCAGGGCAACCTCTATCTGCCGCTGTCAGGGAAGGTGTATGCCGTGAGGTATGACAGCGCGCGCCTGCAATGGCGGATTGAGCACCCGGGAGGCGAAGCGTTTCACGCCGTGCCGCTCAGATTCAACCGCACGGGTGTCTGGCAAACGATTTACGAGCGAGTCGCGGACTGGCACGTGGAGCAATTGTTCCGACGCCTCGGCGAATCCATCGCCGGACTCAGCGAGCCGTTGCGATTGCAGATCCGTCAGTTGTGTTCCGCCCAGGAGAATGTGTTGCGCAAAGCCCTGGCGGACAATCAGCCGGCGCCCGCGCTGCTGCTCGATACGATCAAGCGCTTCAGGATCGACCAGGCCATCAGCGATTTTATCGGCGAGGTACCCAGCGCCCTATCGAGAACGGTGGAGCAGGGCGATCTGCGCTTGCGGGTGCTGACGTCGCTGCCCGACTGGCCGGAAAACCGGGTGGTCCAGGTGCTCAATGGTTTGGGTGAAGTCATGGAGGAGTACGGTCGGCGCACTTCCGAACAGTTCTCCTCGTTTCAGATCATCGAGTCACAGCTCAAGAGTGGCGACCTGCTCAAGTCGACGCTGAACATGTTGAGCGAGTCTGAGCGCCACACGCTGCTCGGTGCTGAGCTGGCGGACAATGAGGTGCGTACCCGGGTACTGAGCCAGCGCCTCAGGCAATGGGCCGCACAGCGAAGGCAATGGCTGTTCGAGGAGTTGTATACGGCGAGCGAGAAAACCCACGACGCCAGGGTCAATCGTATTCTCGGGGTGTTCCCCGGCTTGCCGGGAAGTGTTGCCCGGGAGTTGATCGCCCATGCGCGCAGCGCCGAACTCGCGCTCTTGGGCGAGCGGGTGCCGCTACGGTTCTCGGAGGAAATCCGCTGGTACCTCAAGCGGTTGCAGCTTCACCGGGTGTGCGAGAGCTGGTATTTGCTGGCCCCGCGATACGCCCAGGCCGACCGTCTCGCGCTGCATACGCTTGAGCAATTACCGGGCTGGCCGGCCAAGGGGCTGCGGATTGAGTTGCGCGAACAGCGCTTTACCAGCGAGGCACTTGAAACGGCGGGGGATCCGGATATCGCCACGCCCCGGGTGATTCTCAAGGTCGGTCGACAGTACAACGCCTTCGATCACTCGGGGGCGCTCCTGGGACGGGCGGATAATATTTTCGACGCGATGGTTCATGCCCTGCCTGAGCCTGATCGCGTTGCCCTTGGATTCAGCGGCTCGGAACGAGGCGCTTGGCTGAAAGAACAGATTGTCGGTCAGATTGCCCGAGATCCTTATACCGCCCAGGATACGCTTGGCCTGTCCCCTTTCAGTCGTTGGTTCAGGCCGCCCATGCGCCTGGCTTCGGGACGTATCGGCTACCCGATGAGCGATGATGGCAGGGTTCTGGGGTATTCCGAGCATTTGAGCGCTCGTGTGCGTGACCTGTATCCGGGATTCTCCTCGGAGGAGGTGGGTCGTTTTCTCAGTTCGCTCCATCTGCCCGAGTCTGCCTGCCTGGTGGAACTCGAGCGCCTGCGGGAGGAGTATGAAACGTTGTTCACCACGCTGGATGGATGGGTGCAACGCCAGACCTGGAGGCGTGTGCGGGGAACCTTGCAAGTCGCTTCCGTAGCGCCCGACAACAAGCAGCGGGTGGCCGATGCGATCCTGGCCTGCTGGAGAAAGCAGTCCAACCGCAATCTGCTGGGTGGGCAGTACTTCTATGAACTGGACCTGTTGGGCATGCGGGTCGGGGACTTGCCGGCGATCAGTGCCGACTTCAGTCATGTGGGCTTTCTGTTCATGAATGATATGGCCGTTGCCAGCAGCGAAGTGTCGTTTTTGTCCTGCTTCAGGCAGTTGCGCTGGTTGTCCATGGGCTTCAACCATCTGAGCAGCCTGCCGGTGGAGTTGGAGCAGATGTCCGAACTGGTCCATCTGCACTTGCCAGACAACCAGATTGTGTTGAACGCCCAGGCGTCGGGTGTATTGTCCCGCCTGACCCGACTGAAATTTCTGAACCTTTCGCATAACCCTTTGCACCAGCCCCCCGATGTCAGCCAGATGAGCGAGCTGGAGAACCTGGTGCTGCGTCATGCACAGCTGGATCGCTGGCCTGTCGGTCTGTCGGGGTTGCGCAACTTGCAGTGTGTGGACCTGCGCAACAATCGGATTTCGGTGATCCCCGAGGCGGTTTACGCAGGTCCCACCGCCATCAACCGGGTTACCCACCTCTACGACAATCCGGCGCTTTCGGCCACGGGCATGCAGCGGTTGCAGCGTTACGAGCGCGAAACCGGTATCAATTTCGGCATCGATACCCCGGGTCGGCGGCGCGCCCATGCCCTGCGTCGAACCCCGTCGCTTTGCGAGTGCGACCACTGGCTGGGGGGCGTATCGGCCGAGCAGAAGGTCCTGAAAGAACAGCAATGGCAGTTGCTGCATCGGCAGCAAGGCTCCGCGGATTTTTTCAAGCTGCTGGCGGATCTGACGGTCAGCGCCGAATATCGCGAGGCGCCCCGGGATTTGAGCCTGCGGGTCTGGCAGGTCGTGGATGCGGTCAGTCAATACAGTGAGCTGCGCGATGAGCTGTTTGTCTCGGCGTCCCATCCGCAGACCTGCTCCGATGGCGCGGAGCTGATCTTCAGCGACATGGAGGTCAGGGTCCTGGTGCATCAGGCGAGGGCAAGGGCCGCGGGCACCCCGGCCGCTACCGAACTGAATCTGCTGAAGCTGACCCGGGGATTGTGGCGCCTGGATGAGGTCGAGCGCCTGGCTCAGGTGGATATCGAGGCGCGGCTGAGGTTGCCCGGCACGCCACGGGTCGACCCGGTGGAGGTGAGGCTGGCCTACCGCATAGGCCTGACGGAGCGACTTCGCTTGCCGGGCCAACCCAAGCACATGACATTTACCGAATTGGCCCGGGTGACGGAGCAACAGCTGGACGCGGCCCATGCCAAGGTACTGGCCCGGGAACGGACCCCGGCGTATGCGCGGGCGTTGGCCGATCGCGAGTTCTGGGCCAGCTACCTGAAGGAGAATCACCCGTCGCGATTCAAGGCTATCGATGAGCAATACCAAGCCACCCTATCGGTGCTGGACTCCCAGCGTACGAGCCGTCGCGACCCCCTTTGGCATGAGTTCGTCGATATCGAACTGGAGGCACAGATGGGTGATCAACTCAGGGCTTGGCGGGAGGCCCAGGCGAGGGAGACGCTGGCGTTGACCGAAGAGGTGCTGGAGAGAATCCCGGAGGCGGAACTGGACGCTTGAAGCCCGGCCCGGGCGCTTGATGCACCCGGGCCGGACAGTTTCAGCGGCGACGGAACAGCGGCAGCGGTTCGTCGGTGGCGGCCTGGTAGGTCACCGAGAAGTCCTTGAGGCTTTCGAGGGCTTCGTACGGGTCCTTGTCCGCACGCAGGGCGTAGGCATCGAAACCGCAGCGGTGCATATAGAACAGCTGGTCGCGCAGCACGTCGCCAATCGCCCGCAGTTCGTTCTTGTAGCCATAGCGGTCACGCAACAGGCGGGCGTTGGAGTAGCTGCGACCGTCGGTGAAGGCCGGGAAGTTCAGGGCGATGACCTGGAAGTGTTGCACGTCATCGCCGATTTCCTCGGCTTCTTCATCGGCGTCCAGCCAGACGCCCAGTCCGCCGTCACGGACCTTGAGGGCATGGCCGTGGTCGCGCCACAAGGCCAACGGCACGATCAGGTCGTCGCAGTTGGAGATACCGTCGAAGGACGCGTCCTTGGGCAGCAGATGCCAGGTTTCGTCGATGACGGCATTGTTCTTAATGATTCGCTGCATAGACGCGCTCCTTGAAGGGGTCGATACCGATACGCTGGTAAGTGTCGATGAAGCGTTCGTCTTCGGTACGTTTTTCCACGTAGACGTCGATCAGTTTCTCGATCACGTCGGGCATGTCGTCCTGGGCGAAGGAAGGGCCGAGGATCTTGCCCAGGCTGGCGTCACGGCTGGCGCTGCCGCCGAGGGACACCTGGTAGAACTCTTCGCCTTTCTTGTCCACCCCGAGAATGCCGATGTGGCCCACATGGTGGTGGCCGCAGGCGTTCATGCAGCCGGAAATGTTCAGGTCCAGCTCGCCGATGTCGAACAGGTAGTCCAGGTCGTCGAAACGGCGCTGGATGGCCTCGGCGATGGGGATCGACTTGGCGTTCGCCAGGGAGCAGAAGTCACCGCCCGGGCAGCAGATGATGTCGGTCAGCAAGCCGATGTTCGGCGTGGCGAAGCCGTGCTCGCGCAGTTCACCCCAGAGGGCGAACAGTTGGCTCTGCTCCACGTCGGCGAGAATGATGTTCTGCTCGTGGGAGGTGCGCAGTTGGCCGAAGCTGTAGCGGTCGGCCAGGTCGGCGATGGCGTCGAACTGCTTGTCGGTCACGTCGCCCGGCGCTACGCCGGTGGGCTTGAGGGACAAGGTGACGGCCACATAGCCGGCTTTCTTGTGGGCCAGGGTGTTGCGGATGCGCCAGCGGGCGAAACCCGGGTGCTGCTGGTCCAGTTCAGCCAGTTCGGCGACCTGGTTGTCCAGGGTCTTGTAATCCGGATCGACGAAATGCTTGGCGACGCGATGGACTTCGGCCTCGGTGAGGGTGGTCTGGCCGCCGCGCAGATGGACCATTTCCGCTTCGACTTTCTCGGCGAAGACTTCCGGGGTCAAGGCCTTGACCAGGATCTTGATCCGCGCCTTGTACTTGTTGTCGCGACGACCGTAGCGGTTGTAGACCCGCAGGATGGCGTCGAGATAGCTCAACAGGTCCTGCCACGGCAGGAATTCGTTGATAAAGGCACCGACCACCGGGGTACGCCCCAGGCCGCCACCCACCAGGACCCGGAAACCCAGTTCGCCGGCGGCGTTATGCACGGGCTCCAGGCCGATGTCGTGGACTTCGATGGCTGCGCGGTCCGAGGTCGAGCCGTTGATGGCGATCTTGAACTTGCGCGGCAGGTAGGCGAATTCCGGGTGGAAGGTGGTCCACTGGCGGACGATCTCGCACCACGGGCGCGGGTCGACCAGCTCGTCGGCGGCGACACCGGCGAACTGGTCGGTGGTGACGTTGCGCAGGCAGTTGCCGCTGGTCTGGATCGCGTGCATCTGCACGGTGGCCAGTTCGGCGAGGATCTCGGGCACGTCTTCCAGCGCCGGCCAGTTGAACTGCACGTTCTGCCGGGTGCTGACGTGGGCGTAGCCCTTGTCGTAGTCGCGGGCGATCCGCGCCATCATTCGCGCCTGGCGCGAAGTCAGTTGGCCATAAGGCACGGCAACCCGCAGCATCGGGGCGAAACGCTGCACATACAGGCCATTTTGCAGGCGCAGAGGGCGGAACTCTTCTTCGCTCAGCTCACCTGCCAGGTAGCGTCGGGTCTGATCACGGAACTGCTTGACGCGGTCCTCGATGATCCGCTGATCGTACTCGTCGTATACGTACATATAGATCCTGTTCTCAGGCTTCATAAATACCCCGGGGGCCCAGGCACCCGGCGTATCTCAACAATTCTGCGCGCACGGCCGCGCACTCCATGATGGAGCCGGCGCACGATAGCAGTTTGCAGATATGCGTAAAAGTGATGTTTGAGTATATGCACAGAACCAAAACGACTAACGTACGTCGGCCAGCCATACCCACGTTTGTGGTGCGGGCAAATCTCTACTTAACTATCAGCGAGTTTGCAGCAATCACCGATAAAACCGACAAGAGGCGATGCGATGAGCAATCCAGTCAAAGCAAGGAAAAGCGACAGCACGGTCGATGCCTGGGCGATCCTGTTCCTGATCATCCTGGTGGTAGCCACGGCGGTGTTCTGGGTCAGCCACAAGTAAGGCGGCATCATGTAGGAGCAGCCGGTCGACGCTCGATTGCTCGCGATGAACGCCAGGGCACCGCGTTTCTCCAAGGTGCCGCGTATCATCGTTGGCGCCCATCGCGAGCAAGCTCGCTCCTACATCTACAGAGGAGGGCAACTGATCGGGCTGACGGCATTGTCATGACAACAGTTGTCGGACAATTCCGATGGTTTGCTACGAGGCGCAGGCATTTTGCCTTTATACTGCACCGCTATTTTCCGGGGCGCGGTGACATGCTGAAGACTCTCTGCAAAGGGTTGCTGATCCTGAGCCTGCCGTTCTGGGCGATGGCCCAGGCGGCGACCACGGTGGTATTTCTCAATCCTGGCTACACCACCGAGCCGTTCTGGGTCAGCTATGCCCACTTCATGCAGACGGCTGCGCACAATCTCGGCATGGGGCTTACGGTGCGCTATGGCGAACGCAACCCGCAAACCACCCTTGCCCAGGCCTATGAAGTCCTGCAGGCCACGCCTCGGCCCGATTACCTGCTGTTCGTCAATGAACAGTCCGTGGCCCCGCAAATCCTGCGGATGGCCGAGGGCACTGGGGTCAAGCTGTTTATCGTCAACAACACGCTGACACCGGCCCAGGACAAGCGCTTCGGCGCTGCGCCGGAGCTGTTGGGCAGCCTGGTGCAGAACGACGAGCAGGGCGGTTACCTGATGCTCAAGGAACTGATCCGCCAACGCTCGTTGCAGGCGCCGGGCCAGCCCATCGAGCTGCTGGCCTTTGCCGGGATGAAGCTCACTCCGGCTTCGTATTTGCGCGAGAAAGGCATGCGCCGGGCCCTGGCGGAGTCCCCGCAGGTTCACCTGCGCCAGTTGGTTTATGGCGAGTGGAGTCGCGCGCGGGCCTTCGATCAGGCCGAACAGATGATCCGGCGCTATCCGCAGGCATCGCTGGTGTGGTCCGCCAACGACGAAATGGCCCTGGGCGCCATGGCCGCCTTCGAAAAGGCCGGGCGCCGGCCGGGACAGGATGTCCTGTTCAGTGCTGTCAACAGCTCCCCGGAGATTCTCCGGGCGCGCATCGACGGGCGCCTGAGCGTGCTGGTGGCCGGGCATTTCACCCTGGGAGGCTGGGCGATGGTGTTGCTGCGTGACCATGCCGACGGGATCGACTTTACCCGTTATGGCGGCCGCGAGCGGCAGGTCCAGGCGCTGGAACTGATCGACAAGGCCCAGGCCGAGAAGCTGTTGAAGTTCGGCGCCAGAGAGGATTACCGCGTCGATTTCAAGGCGCTGAGCGCCCGCGGCAAACCGGACAGCTACCGTTATCCATTCTCCCTGAAAACCTTGCTGCCCTGAGTTCGGCAGGCTCTACCGGATTTTGCGGCGGCCTATGCGCCTTGGGGGCTTTGAAGTTTCGTACTGGGTTATCGCTGTCGGCTATCAGCGCTATTTCGAATAGAACTGAATAACTAGTATTTCTGCTAGTGGGCAATCCCGTTTGCTCAGCTCAAGATCAAGACTCTATTCATCAGAAAGAATATGGGTCATGAAGAGACAAGTCGCTTCTGTTACTTCAGTCTTGTTTTTTGTTGTGGCCTGTCTGCTTGTACAGAGTGCGTCGGCTGAAACAAAGTTGCTGTCACCCGCGCCCGACAATCAAGTGATGACGGCCGAAGCCACGGCGATTCTGGAGCAAGAAAAGTCCGTCGCCGCCGTCAAGTCCGTGCTGGTCGCTCAAGCAGATGTTTCCACGCTTACAGCGGCAACTAAGCAGATTGAACTTGAGCTTTCCCGTGACCTGACCGCTACGATCGGGGAGCTGCGCATGGAGGGAAGCGAGGCTGGACCCATCGGTGTTTGGCATGGCCGTGTACAAGAGGTGCGCAATGCCGCAGGCAATGCCAGTGCTCCGGCTGATATCGCAGGCGGCGAAGTCATCCTGGCGGTGAACGGCACAATGATCAGTGGAACCGTACGCTATGCTGCGAAACTTTTTAGAATCGTTCCATTGGGCGGGCGTGAACACGCGATTATCGAGTTGGACGAAAGCCTTATTCCTCCCGAAGGTGATCAGGAAACAGAAGGCCCACTACCTGTGTCGGTATACGATACGGTCAAGTCGGAGCGAGCCGATATACCGATTCGCATTATGCTGGTCATGTCAAAGAGTGCGCAGGCGCGGATTGCCGATCCGCAAGGGTTGGCCAGGCTTATGTTTGCCGAAGCCAATCAGGGGTTGCAAAATAGCGGCCTTGCTATTCGTTTTGAGTCGGCCGGAATATTTGCTGTCAATTATAATGAAGAAGGGGGTGTGGAGGGTTTTGAAAAGGCACTTGCGGGCATAGGTACAAACTCGGAAATTCAACATCTGCGCCGGGAGAGTTTCGCTGATACTGTGGTCATGCTGGTAACAAATAATGCACTTGCAGGGAAGGCTCATACGAGAGCTGTCAAGAGTACCGCATTTGCTGTTGTGTCTGTTGGATATGCAACGGGAAACTATACATTTGCCCACGAGGTCGGGCATAACATTGGAGCCGGCCATGAAGGCACGGGCAGCGGATATGCACATGGGTATCAACAAAAGACGGTCTCGCCTTATTGGCGCACGATCATGGCCTATGAGTGCAGTCCGCGTTGCCCCAGGGTAAACTATTTTTCTGATCCGGACAGAAGATACAATGGCTTGCCCATGGGGGTCGTAGGCAACAGCGAGAACACTCGCGTTATCAGGGAGAGAGGGCCCACCGTAGCAGCCTTTTTTCCGGAATTGCCGGGTCTACAAATGATGCTTGTCAGTCCTGGCGGAGCAAACTCTGAAATTTTTTCCGAACTGAGCGTACCCATCTTGCCAGGCCTTGAAGAGGGAGTCGTTGCTCTATCTCCAGAGGTGGGGCCCACTGAGTTAATACCCCACACGGGTCATAATCCCTCCACCAGACTTAATGTGAAATTACGCAATGCTGCGGGGCGAGATGTCAATGTTGTACTTTGGGGGCGGCGAATAAGGAGTGATAATTGCAAGTCGGAAATGAATGCCCTCGCGGGGTGCACGCTTTTCCCCCTGGTTTTTCGGCTCGAGTACTATCCCTATGGTGAAAATGAAGCATTACCTGCGGGCTATTACAATGGCGTTCTCAAGCTGGAAGCGCGAAGACCCAATTCTGATTGGAAAATGCCAATCAATATCGCGATTTCGGTTCGGAAATAGATCAGGGTTGTAGGTTGCGGGCGTGTTTCTACACGCCCGCGAAGTGCAGCACCAGCTTGACGATACCGTACAGCGTCAGCCCGAAGACCGCGGTGAACAGTACCCCGATCATCACGAAGTGGCTCGGCTTGCCATGGGTAAAGTCGCGGGCACGGTTCTTCCCGCTTTGTACGCCAAAGGCCGCCGCCATCACGCTGTGGAGCATTTGCCAGAAGGTCGGCGGCTTGTTGTCGATCGGGTCGTCCATGGGAGGCCTCCACACACAAGGTTGTGTGTGGAAAGCATAGACAATTCCCCTGGCGCGTGGTCCTGGATCAGTTGTCGTAACCCAGGTTCGGCGCCAGCCAGCGTTCACTGACGCTCAGCTCCTGGCCCTTGCGCGCGGTATAGCTTTGCACCTGGTCCTTGTCGATCTTGCCCACGGCGAAGTACTGCGCCTGCGGATGGGCGAAATACCAGCCGCTGACCGCCGCCGCCGGGAACATGGCGTAGTGCTCGGTGAGGAACACGCCGCTCTGGCCGGCCTTGCCTTCGCTGGCCGCCGGGTCGAGCAGGGCGAACAGGGTGCCTTTCTCGGTGTGGTCGGGGCAGGCCGGATAGCCGGGGGCCGGGCGAATGCCGCTGTACTGCTCCTTGATCAGCGCCTCGTTGTCCAACTGCTCGTCCTTGGCATAGCCCCAGTAGTTTTTCCGCACCTGCTGGTGCAGCCACTCGGCGCAGGCCTCGGCCAGGCGGTCGGCCAGGGCCTTGACCATGATCGAGTTGTAGTCGTCGCCCTTGTCCTGGTAGGCCTTGGCGACTTCCTCGGCGCCGATCCCGGCGGTGGTGATAAAGCCCCCCACGTAGTCGGTGATGCCGCTGTCTTTCGGCGCGACGAAGTCGGCCAGGGAGAAGTTCGGCTTGCCGTCGGTCTTGATGATCTGTTGGCGCAGGTGATGCAGCCTGGCCAGCGGTTTGCCGTCGTCGCCGTAGACTTCCAGGTCATCGTCGCGCACCTGGTTGGCCGGCCAGAAGCCGAAGACCGCACGGGCACTGATCAGCTTCTCGTCGATCAGCTTGTTGAGCATTTCCCGGGCATCGGCATAGAGCGCGGTGGCGGCTTCACCGACCACCTCATCCTCGAGGATGCGCGGGAACTTGCCGGCCAGATCCCAGGAGATGAAGAACGGCGTCCAGTCGATGTATTCGGCCAGAACCTTGAGGTCGATGTTGTCCAGCACCCGAGCGCCGGTGAAGGTCGGTTTGACCGGCTGGTAGCTGCTCCAGTCGAACTGCGGCTTCTTGGCAATCGACGCGGCGTAGCTCAAGCGTTCGGTACGAGCGCTGCGGTTGGCGGTGCGCTCGCGGACTTCGACATATTCCTCGCGGGTCTTCTCGACGAAACCGGCCTTGAGTTCCTTGGACAGCAACTGGGTCGCCACGCCCACGGCGCGGGAGGCGTCGGTGACGTAGACCACCGCATCGTTGCTGTAGCGCGGTTCGATCTTCACCGCGGTGTGCGCCTTGGAGGTGGTCGCGCCGCCGATCATCAACGGCAGGTGGAAATCCTGGCGCTGCATTTCCCGGGCGACATGGACCATTTCATCCAGCGACGGGGTGATCAACCCGGACAGGCCGATGATGTCGCACTTCTGCTCCTTGGCCACCTGCAGGATCTTCTCCGCCGGGACCATCACGCCGAGGTCGACGATATCGTAGCCGTTGCAACCCAGTACCACGCCGACGATGTTCTTGCCGATGTCGTGGACATCGCCCTTGACCGTGGCCATCAGGATCTTGCCCTTGGCCTCCGGCTTGTCGCCTTTCTCCAGCTCGATGAACGGAATCAGGTGGGCCACCGCCTGTTTCATCACCCGGGCGGACTTCACCACCTGGGGCAGGAACATTTTCCCGGCGCCGAACAGGTCGCCGACGATGTTCATGCCGGACATCAGCGGGCCTTCGATCACTTCGATCGGGCGGGCGAACGACTGGCGCGACTCTTCGGTGTCTTCGACGATGTGGGTGGTGATGCCCTTGACCAGTGCATGTTCCAGGCGCTTGTTGACGTCCCAGCTACGCCACTCCTCGGTTTCGGCTTCCTTGACGCTGCCGTCGCCCTTGTACTGGTCGGCGATGGCGAGGAGGGCGTCGGTGCCTTCCGGGGTGCGGTTGAGGATCACGTCCTCGACGGCGTTGCGCAGTTCCAGCGGAATCTGGTCGTAGATCTCCAGCTGGCCGGCGTTGACAATACCCATGGTCAGGCCGGCGCGGATCGCGTACAGCAGGAACACCGAGTGGATCGCCTCGCGCACCGGGTTGTTGCCACGGAACGAGAAGGACACGTTGGACACGCCACCGCTGCTCAGCGCATAGGGCAGCTCGTCACGGATATAGGCGCAGGCGTTGATGAAGTCGACGGCGTAGTTGTTGTGTTCCTCGATGCCGGTGGCGACGGCGAAGATGTTCGGGTCGAAGATGATGTCTTCCGGCGGGAAGCCGACTTCGTTCACCAGGATGTCGTAGGAGCGCTTGCAGATTTCCTTCTTGCGCGCTTCGGTGTCGGCCTGGCCGGCCTCGTCGAAGGCCATCACCACTACGGCGGCGCCATAGCGCTTGCACAGCTTGGCGTGATGAATGAACTGCTCGACGCCTTCCTTCATGCTGATGGAGTTGACGATGCCCTTGCCCTGGATGCACTTGAGGCCGGCTTCGATCACGTCCCACTTGGAGGAGTCGATCATGATCGGGACACGGGAGATGTCCGGCTCGCCGGCGATCAGGTTGAGGAAGGTGACCATGGCCTTCTTCGAGTCGAGCATGCCCTCGTCCATGTTGATGTCGATCACCTGGGCACCGGCTTCCACCTGCTGCAGGGCGACTTCAAGGGCTTCGGTGTAATTGTCCTCGCGGATCAGCCGGGCGAACTTGGCGGAGCCAGTGATGTTGGTCCGTTCGCCGACGTTGACGAACAGCGACTGGCGGTCGATGGTGAAGGGCTCCAGGCCCGACAGGCGGCAAGCCTTGGGGATGTCCGGAATGGCACGCGGCGCATAGCCGGCGACCGCCTTGGCGATGGCCTGGATGTGCGCTGGCGTGGTCCCGCAGCAACCGCCGACGATATTCAGGAAGCCGCTCTGGGCAAACTCTTCGACTACCTTGGCCATGTCTTCCGGCAGTTCGTCGTATTCGCCGAATTCGTTCGGCAAGCCGGCGTTGGGGTGCGCGGAAACGCGGGTGCTGGCCTTGTCCGAAAGCTCTTCCAGGTACGGACGCAGTTCGCTGGCGCCCAGGGCGCAGTTCAAACCGACCGAGATCGGCTTGGCATGGGCCACGGAGTTCCAGAAGGCTTCGGTGGTCTGGCCCGACAGGGTGCGGCCGGAGGCATCGGTGATAGTGCCGGAGATCATGATCGGCAGTTCGAAACCCAGCTCTTCATACACGCCTTGCACGGCGAAGATCGCCGCCTTGGCGTTGAGGGTGTCGAAAATGGTCTCGATCAGGATCAGGTCGGCGCCGCCTTCGATCAGGCCCTTGGTGGCCTCGGTGTAGTTCTCCACCAGTTCATCGAAGGTCACGTTGCGGTAACCGGGGTTGTTCACGTCCGGGGACAGCGAGCAGGTACGGCTGGTCGGGCCGAGCACGCCGGCGACGAAGCGCGGCTTGTCCGGGGTCTCCAGGGTTTTCGCGTCGGCCACCTTGCGCGCCAGGCGGGCGCCTTCCACGTTGAGTTCGTAGACCAGCGCTTCCATGCCATAGTCGGCCTGGGACACCTGGGTGGCGTTGAAGGTGTTGGTTTCCAGGATGTCCGCGCCGGCATCCAGGTAAGCCTTCTCGATGGCGCCGATCACATCCGGACGGGTGATGACCAGCAGGTCGTTGTTACCCTTTACGTCGCTGGGCCAGTCGGCGAAGCGTTTGCCGCGATAGTCCTGCTCCTCGAGCTTGTAGCTCTGGATCATGGTGCCCATGCCGCCGTCGAGAATCAGGATGCGCTCCTTGAGAGCTTGCTGGAGGGCGTGGAGGCGAGCACTGCGATCGGACATGGAAACTACCTGGAAGGCGAATACAGAAGAGCCGCGATCATAGCAAACCTGTACGCTTTTAGAGCATGACGGCGATTTGCATGAATATCGCTCATGTTGGCGGGCCGGTTACGCGGTAGAATTGCGGCGTTTTTCTTTAAGGACCAGGGATATGTCGCGCAGAGTCATAAGCTTTTTCCTCTTGATATGGGCTGGCGGTGTCGCCCAGGCGCAAGGTCCGGCGCCGGCGATTTCCTACACCCGCGATATCCAGCCGATTTTCACCGAGAAATGCGTGGCCTGCCACGCCTGTTATGACTCGGCGTGCCAGCTCAACCTGGGCAGCGCGGAAGGGGCCACCCGGGGGGCTTCGAAAGCCCTGGTCTACGACGGTGCGCGCAGCGAGGTGTCGAGCCCGACCCGCTTGTTCGTCGATGCCCAGGGGCCGGCGGCCTGGCGGGACAAGGGCTTCTACTCGGTGCTCGATGCCCAGGGCAGCCAGGCCGCGCTGATGGCGCGGATGCTGGAGCTGGGGCATCGGACCCCGCTGCAACCCAACGCCAAGTTGCCCGAGGAGATTACGCTGGGCCTGGAGCGCGAGAACATGTGCCCGCTGCCGGGGGAGTTTGCCGCCTATGCCGGCGCCCATCCGAAAGAGGGCATGCCGCTGGCCGTGACCGGCCTGACCGATCAGCAGTACCAGACCCTGCAACGCTGGCTCGCCGCTGGAGCGCCCGTCGATGAGCGCGGCCTCCTGCCCAGCGCCCGGGAGGCGGTGCAGATCACCGCGTGGGAAAACCTGCTCAATGCGCCGGGAGCCCGGGAAAGCCTGGTCGCGCGCTGGCTCTTCGAGCACTGGTTCCTGGCCCATATCTACTTTGCCGGCGGCGAGCCGGGGCATTTCTTCCAGTGGGTGCGTTCGCGTACGCCCAGCGGGCGACCCATCGACCTGATTGCCACCCGACGTCCCAACGACGATCCGGGTACCCAGGTCTACTACCGGCTGATGCCGGTAGCGGGGGTCATCGTCTACAAGACCCATATCACCTATGGCCTGAGCGCGGCGAAAATGGCGCGGATCAAGACCCTGTTCTACAGCGGCAACTGGCAGGTCACGGCCTTGCCGGGCTACGGCCCGCAGCGTCGGGCCAACCCCTTCGAGACCTTCGAGGCGATCCCGGCGGCGGCGCGCTACCAGTTCATGCTCGACAACGCCGAGTACTTCGTCGACACCTTTATCCGTGGGCCGGTCTGTCGTGGGCAGATTGCTACCGACGTGATTCGTGACCACTTCTGGGCATTGTTCCAGGCCCCGGAGCATGATCTCTACATCACCGACCCGAGTTATCGCGGGGCTGCGACGCCGTTGCTGGCGATGCCCGGACAGAACGACGACGTCGGCAGCGTGTTGAGCCTGTGGCTGGCTTATCGCGACAAGCGCAACGAGTATGAAGCCTTGCGCCGGGATGCCTACGCGAATGTTCGGGCGCCGAGCTGGTCGACCTTGTGGGCCGGCAACGACAATGCGTTGCTGAGCATTTTCCGCCATTTCGACAGCGCCACGGTCAGCAAGGGCCTGATCGGCGAGGTGCCGCAAACCATGTGGCTGTTTGACTACCCGCTGCTGGAGCGTACCTATTACCAACTGGCGGTGAACTTCGATGTGTTCGGCAATGTGTCGCACCAGGCCCAGACGCGACTGTATTTCGACCTGATCCGCAACGGTGCCGAGCAGAACTTCCTGCGCCTGATGCCGGCGAATTCCCGTGACGCCTACCTCGACGATTGGTACCAGAACGGCGGCCAGCTGAAGATGTGGCTGGACTACGAGCGCATCGACGACAGCAAGCCGAGCGCCCTGAAACTCGATGAAAAGGATCCCAAGCGCGACTTCGCCCGGCAGTTGCTGCTGCGCTACGGCGATCTCAACGCCCATCCGGACCCGATCAACCGCTGTGAGGGCGCGTACTGTTCACGTCCGAATATCGATCCCGGGTTGCAAGAGGCCGAGCAGTCCCTCAGTCGACTGACCTCGCGCCCGGCTGCCGGGCTCAAGGTCATCGACCAGTTGCCGGAAGCGACGATGCTGCGCATCGAAAGCCGCAGCGGCAAGCGCGAGATCTATAGCCTGTTGCGCAATCGCGCCCACAGCAACGTGGCGTTCATGCTCGGCGAGGAGTCTCGCTATCAGCCGGGGTTGGACAGCGTGATCATTTACCCGGGCGTCCTCACCAGCTATCCGAACTTCATGTTCAATGTGCCGGCCGATCAGGTGCCGGCGTTCGTCGATGCCATGGAGCAGGCCAAGGACGCCGCCGGGTTCGAGCAGATTGTCCAGCGCTGGGGGATTCGCCGCAGCCATCCGCAGTTCTGGCAGTATTTCCATGACCTGACCACCTACCTGCAGGAAACCGATCCGGTGAATGCCGGGGTGCTGGACATGAACCGCTACGAGAACCTTTGAGGAGGACGCGTTGACTGGATCGTGGGTTCGAGCCAGTGGCGGCGCTGCTTTCCCGACAAAAATACTGGGACTTTGTCCGGCGGCCCGATTGGCGTAAACTGGCGCCAATCTGTGAGGAGATTCCATGAGCGCCATAACCATTACCGATGCCGCCCACGATTACCTGGCTGACCTGCTGTCCAAGCAGAACACCCCGGGGATCGGCATCCGCATCTTCATTACCCAGCCGGGTACCCAGTACGCCGAAACCTGCATTGCCTACTGCAAGCCGGGTGAAGAAAAGCCTGAAGACACCGCGCTGGGGCTCAAGAGCTTCACCGCGTGGATCGATGCCTTCAGCGAAGCCTTCCTCGACGATGCGGTAGTCGATTACGCCACCGACCGCATGGGCGGCCAGTTGACCATCAAGGCCCCCAACGCCAAGGTGCCGATGGTCAACGCCGACAGCCCGATCAACGAGCGCATCAACTACTACCTGCAAACCGAGATCAACCCGGGGCTGGCCAGCCACGGCGGCCAGGTCACCCTGATCGATGTGGTCGAGGACGGTATTGCCGTGTTGCAGTTCGGCGGTGGTTGCCAGGGCTGCGGCCAGGCCGACGTGACCCTGAAGGAAGGCATCGAGCGCACCTTGCTCGAGCGGATTCCCGAGCTCAAGGGCGTGCGTGACGTCACCGACCATACGCAAAAAGAAAACGCCTACTACTGAGTTCGGTAGCAGGGCGTTCACTGCGCTTGGATGGATAAAAAAACGGTGCCCGTGAGCACCGTTTTTTATGCCTTGTACTCAAGGCTGAAGGCGACCCTTGTAGGAGCCGGCTTGCTGGCGATGGCGGCCGGATAGTCGATACATGACTTACGGGCCTCATCGCCAGCAAGCCGGCTCCTACAGGTCGGTGTTTCAGCGCAGGCCATCGTCCTGCTCCTGCGGGAGAGTGTCCAGATAATCACGCAGACGCTCCTGCAGATAGGGCACGCCCAATGGGTGTTCCAGGTATTCGGCAATCGGCATCATCCGCCAGTATTGGCCTTCGTCGCCAAATCGAATCGCCTCGATTTCCGCACGCTTGAGTTGTCCTACCAGAAACCACGAGTGGGTATTGGGCTGGGTGACACTGGGGTAGCGCCGTACCCATTCGATGCGCTCGGCCTCGATGCGCAGGGAAAACTCCTCGTCCAGCTCCCTGAGGGCGCATTCGGTCGGGGTTTCGTCACCTTCGCGACCGCCGCCGGCAAAGTCCCAATACCCGGGATAGGGGATGCTGTCCTTCAAGTCACGCAGATAGGTCAGCAGCTCATCGCCG
Organism: Pseudomonas batumici; assembly: GCF_000820515.1. Classification (GTDB taxonomy): domain Bacteria; phylum Pseudomonadota; class Gammaproteobacteria; order Pseudomonadales; family Pseudomonadaceae; genus Aquipseudomonas; species Aquipseudomonas batumici. The sequence continues at coordinate 57,694 of NZ_JXDG01000037.1, forward strand.
CAGATCAGGGCCAGCTTGGCGCCGGAAAACAACGCTTCGGACATCGGTCATTCCTCCAGGCGATCAAGGTCGATAAAGATGGGCGTGGCCGGCGCGATACAGCGAAGACTCGCTGAAGTGGTCGCTGGCCAGCACGCGTCCCACCAGGATCAGGGCCGTGCGGCGGAAACCCTTGGCCTCGACCTTGGCCAGGATATCCGCAAGCGTCCCCTGTACCCAGTCCTGGTCGGGCCAGGTGGCGCGATGAATCACCGCGATCGGGCAGTCCGCGCCGTAATGGGGAAGCAGTTCGTCGATGATTCTTGCCAGGTGATTGACCCCCAGGTGAATCGCCATGGTCGCCTGGTGCCGAGCCAGGCTGCCCAGTTCTTCGCTGGCCGGCATCGCGGTTTTGTCGGCGTAGCGGGTGAGGATCACGCTCTGGGAAATATCCGGCAACGTCAGCTCGGCGCCGAGCAAGGCGGCGCAGGCGGCGGTCGCGGTCACGCCGGGGACGATTTCATAGGCAATGCCCAGTTCGCGCAGATGGCGGATCTGTTCGCCGATGGCGCCGTAGAGGGATGGATCACCCGAATGCACCCGTGCCACGTCCTGGCCCAGGGCATCGGCCGCCTTGATCAGGTCGATGATCTGCTCCAGGTGCAGCTCGGCGCTGTTGACCACCTGAGTGGCGCAGTGGCCCTGCAGGACGGCTTCAGGCACCAGGGAACCGGCGTAGATGATCACCGGGCAGCTACGGATCAGGCGCTGGCCCTTGACGGTGATGAGTTCCGGATCGCCGGGGCCGGCGCCGATGAAATAGACGGTCATGACATTCCCTGAATGTGTCTGCACAAGGTTGCACATGAACAACGTTCATGTAACAGGCGGGGATTATCGGGGGTTTTGCCCGGTCCAGGCCAGTGCAAAGGTCGCTTGCGGGTGCTTCTGGCGTGAAATCAGAAGCGTCGCACGACCTTGCCCGAGCTGTTCGGCCAAGGCCAGCGCGGCGCTTTCGGCGACACCATGGCAACCGGTCTGTTCAAAGGCCAAACGGGAGCGATGGCTGAGTCGTGTCTCGTAGGCAGCCAACTCAGCCGCGCTGAAGAATACCAGGGGCAGGTTCAGCCGCTGGGCGAGTTCGAGCAGTCCCGGTTCATCCTTTTTCCCCTCGATGCTCGCTAACCCCTTGATTGCTCCAAGGTCGATCCGCTGGACCCGCAGCGATTGCTCCAGCAAGGCCTGCAAGGTCGCAGCGTCGCACCCGCGCCGACAGCCGAAGCCCACCGCGAGGGTTGCTGCCGCCGGCGTTTTGTTCATGCCGAGTAGTGATCGTCGGTCTGGCGGCGGAACAGCCAGGCACTGATCAGGCCCAGGGCCAGCCAGAACGCGGCATTGGTCAACTGCGAGGCGATCTTGAACTGTGCCGCCAGGGCTTGCGGCGCCTGGCTGGAATGCACCTCCGGCTGCGGTGCGCCGATCACATGGGGCACCACGACAATGGCTACGCCCAGTACCTTGAGTGCCCAATGCTGGCCGAATACCACCAGGGCAATGGCGACCGCCGTGGACGCGGCGGTGCCGACCCACCAGATCTGCCGTTGCAGCAAGTCCGCCGCCGCGGTACCCGGCAGTTCCGGCGGCAAACCCAGGGTCGGCGCCAGGCAGAAGGTCGCGTAACCGGCCAGTCCCCAGAGCAGGCCCTGGGCGGTGCGGTTCGGTGCGCGCAGGGTATAGAGGCCGGCCAGCATCAGGGCGAAACCAACGGCCACCACCAGGTTGCCCCCGGTGGTGGACAGTACACGCTGCCAGCCATCTTCCGGCTCCCAGGCTTCTTCGTCGTGTTCGTGCCCGGCCATGGCGGCGTGCTCGTGTTCGTGAGCCTCGGCTGCCGGTGCTTTCTCATAGGTTTCCGCCTGGAGAATCAACGGCGCGACCCAGAAGCTTTGCAGGAGGGTCAGCAGCAAGGCGGCCAGCAAACCGGTGAACCCTGCCGTTTGCGCAATACGCTTGATCATGGCTGGCGTCTCAATGGCACGGGAAGGCGGAGCTGTGACGGGTATCGTGCGCGGCATTGTGCACGGCGGCGATATGGGAGAAACCGGCGAAATAGACCAGGGCCGCGCCCAATACCAGGGCACCGATGGCGGCGGCGAGGCGTTGGCTCTGGGTGGTGATGGCGGTCGAATGGCGGGCGGTCGTGGTTGACATGGCGCTTCCCTTTGAAATGTCATCAGGCGGAAAGGCGCGAAGAACCTCGGCGCACGGGTGCCCGGAGGTTACAACAGCGCCTGCCCACCGCAGGTTTGTCATTGATTTTTTCTGGGCCGGTCTCCGGGCTTGCGAGGGATTCGGGCAAGGCCCGGACCTTCAAGCGTCGCCTTCCCATGCCGCTGTCGGCACAGTGGATCTGACGCTTCTCTCGCTTACCGTTGCGGGGGCAGCACCGGACTGATCAGGCATGGATACATGCAGACTGACGCACCGGTTTCCCGTTTCACCCTGTGAAGGGCACCCAAAACAAGGCCGATAGGAGAACACGCTGAGCCTGGAGGCGTCAATGCGCCGGCAGGCAGGAAGGTGAAGTTAAAGTGAATTCTAGAATAATAATCCTATAAAAATTAATAAGTTAGATTGTATTTGTGATGTTTTGTCTAAGGTTGTCGATGGAAAATGGCTTGCCGATGGCCTGCATCGGTCAGCCATCAGACCAGACAAGTGCCTGTGCCTGTACAAAAAGATCCGACTGTACAAGAGGATAGGCTAAGGTTGGCTCAACACATCACGGCAGTGCGCTCTGCCAGATTGCCTTCTAAGCTGTGAGAAAAAAGGTGAGGCTTTGAGTCGGACTCACGGCGGACTCCTTGAAAATCAACGACTTTAATAAGCCAGGCCCAGAAATGAATTCTTCGTCTTCGGTGGATGAACAAAGTTTTCGCAAGTTGTTGAGTCGTAATATCAGCCTACCCTTGGGCGTTGGGGTCCTCAGCGCGGTGTTTTTCGTCGCGCTGATCACCTATTTGCTGTCGGTGATCCAGTGGGTCGAGCATACCGACCGGGTCATCAATAACACCAACGAAGCGATGAAGCTCTCGGTCGATCTTGAAACCAGCATGCGCGGTTTCCAGATTACCGGTGATGAGCATTTCCTTGACGCCTATGATGTCTCCAAACCGAAGATCGTTGCCGAACTGCGCGGCTTGCAGGAACTGGTCGCGGATAACCCGCAACAGGTCGATCGCTTCAAGCGCATCGAAGCCTTGCAGGGCGCCTGGGCCGAGTACGCTCAAGCGATGATCAATTTGCAGCGTACCGGCGGCGACTACCGGGCGGTGGTCAAGACGGGGCACGGCAAACGCCTGAACGACGAGATTCGTGGCGAGTTCGAAAGCGCCATCGACATGGAGCAGCAATTGCGTCTCGCGCGTAACGAAGCCGTGAGCCGTACCACGATCTGGAGCATCGTCCTCTACCTCATCTTTGTATTGGGGCTGAGCGCCTTGCTGGCTTTTGTTGGTCGACGTGATTTGTTATCACTTTCAAGTAGTTATGCAAAAAACCTCGAGTCACAGCTCAAGAGTTCGGAGCGCCTGGAGCAGCAAGCCTGGCTGCGCAGTGGCCAGACCGAACTGGCCGAGCAGGTGCTGGGCCAACTGACCCTCCAGCTGCTGGGGCACAATATCCTGCAATTCTGTGCGCAATACCTGGGCAGTGCCGTGGCGGCGTTGTATGTCCGCGAGGAGCAGGGTGCCCTGACCCGCGTGGCCAGCTATGGCTTCTCCCGCGAGCAGGAGAGCCAGGAGCAATCGATCCTTAGCGATGAAGGCCTGGTCGGCCAAGCCGCGGGCCAGAGGCGGCTGATTCGCCTGGACGATGTGCCGGTGGACTACTTCAAGGTCAGTTCGGGGTTGGGCGACGGTTCGCCACGCAGCGTGCTGGTGGTACCGACCCGCAACGACGAGCGGGTCAATGGGGTGATCGAGCTGGGTTTCCTGCGTCCCCTGGACGACCGTGACGTCGAGTTGCTGGAACTGATCGCCGGCAACATCGGCACCTCCATCGAGGCTGCGCGCTACCGCCAGCGCTTGCAGGAGGTCCTGGCCGAGACCCAGCAGCTCAACGAAGAGCTGCAGGTCCAGCAGGAAGAACTGAAGACCGCCAACGAAGAGCTGGAAGAACAGTCCCAGGTGCTCAAGGAGTCTCAGGCCCACCTGGAAACCCAGCAGAGCGAACTCGAACAGACCAACGAACAGTTGGCCGAACAGGCGCAGGCCCTGGCCGAACAGCGCGACGCGGTGGACATCAAGAACAACGAGTTGAACCTGGCCCAGGTACAACTCGAGGAGCGCGCCCAGGAGCTGCAACGGTCGAGCAAGTACAAGTCCGAATTCCTGGCCAACATGTCCCATGAGTTGCGTACGCCGCTCAACAGCTCGTTGATCCTGGCCAAGCTGCTGTCGGAGAACGCCCAGGGCAATCTCAGCGACGAACAGGTCAAGTTCGCCGAATCGATCTATAGCGCCGGCAACGACCTGTTGAACCTGATCAACGATATCCTCGACATCTCCAAGGTCGAGGCCGGCAGGCTGGAGGTGCGTCCGGAAAATGCCAGCGTCGAGCGCCTGGTGGCGGCGCTGCAGGATACGTTCCTGCCCCTGGCCTACGAAAAACAGCTGGGTTTCGAGGTCGAAGTGCGCGCCGACGCCCCGCTGACGCTGTTCACCGACCGTCAGCGACTGGAACAGGTGTTGAAGAACCTGCTGTCCAACGCCATCAAGTTCACCGAGACCGGTCGGGTCAGCCTGAGCGTTTCCCGCCAGCCCGGTGTCGGTATTGCCTTTGCCGTACGCGACTCCGGCATTGGTATCGCCGCCGACCAGCACCAGAGCATTTTCGAAGCGTTTCGCCAGGCGGACGGTACCACCAATCGGCGCTATGGCGGCACCGGGCTGGGACTGTCGATTTCCCGCGATCTGGCGGCGCTGCTCGGCGGTTCCATCAGCGTTGCCAGCCAGCCCGGGCATGGCAGCGTGTTTACCCTGGTGTTGCCGGAGCAGTATGTGGAACACCGGGCCGGCGAGGCCCCGGCGCCGGTGGTGGCGCCCCCAGCGCGGCTGGAACCCCTGGATGAGCCGCGCAACCCGCCGTCGGTGGCCGTGGAAGTGCCGATCCAGCGCTTTGCCGACGACCGTGAAAAAGCACCGTTCAGCACACGCTGTATCCTGGTGATCGAAGATGAGTCGAAATTTGCCCAGATTCTCTACGACCTGGCCCATGAGCTGGGCTACCAGTGCCTGGTGGCCCATGGCGCGGACGAGGGCTGTGCGCTCGCCGCCCAGTTCATCCCCGATGCGATCCTGCTGGACATGCGCCTGCCGGATCACTCCGGCCTGATGGTGTTGCAGCGCCTCAAGGAGCAGGCTCCGACCCGGCACATCCCGGTGCATGTGATTTCCGTGGAGGACCGTATCGAGGCCGCCATGCACATGGGCGCCATGGGCTATGCGGTCAAGCCGACCACCCGCGAAGAGCTCAAGGAGATCTTCTCGCGCCTGGAGGCCAAGCTGACCCAGAAGGTCAAGCGTGTGCTGCTGGTGGAGGACGACGACCTGCAGCGCGACAGCATCGCCCGGCTGATCGGCGACGACGATATCGAGATCACCGCCGTGGGCCTGGCGCAGAACGCCCTGGACCTGCTGCGCGACACCATCTACGACTGCATGATCATCGACCTCAAGTTGCCGGACATGCTCGGTAACGAGCTGCTCAGGCGCATGTCCACCGACGGCATCCGTGCCTTCCCGCCGGTGATCGTCTATACCGGGCGCAACCTGACCCGCGACGAAGAGGCCGAGCTGCACAAATATTCACGCTCGATCATCATCAAGGGCGCCCGCTCGCCGGAGCGCCTGCTCGATGAAGTGACACTCTTCCTGCACAAAGTCGAATCCCAGTTGTCCAACGAGCGGCAACGCATGCTCAAGACCGCCCGCAGCCGCGACAAGGTGTTCGAAGGGCGCAAGATCCTGCTGGTGGACGATGACGTGCGCAACATCTTCGCCCTGACCAGTGCACTGGAGCACAAGGGCGCCATTGTCGAAATCGGTCGCAATGGCCTCGAAGCGATTGAACGACTCAACGAGGTGGAGGACATCGATCTGGTGTTGATGGATGTGATGATGCCGGAGATGGATGGCTATGAAGCCACCCTGGAAATCCGCAAGGACCCGCGCTGGCGCAAGCTGCCGATCATTGCGGTAACGGCCAAGGCCATGAAGGATGACCAGGAGCGCTGCCTGCAGGCCGGTTCCAACGACTACCTGGCCAAACCCATTGACCTGGACCGCCTGTTCTCGTTGATCCGCGTATGGCTACCGAAAATGGAAAGGATCTAGTGGAGCGAAGTAGCGATATAGAGTTGCGGTTGTTGATCGAGGCCATCTACCTCAAGTACAGCTATGATTTTCGCGATTATTCCGGCGCTTCGATCAAGCGCCGGGTCCAGCATGCGCTGACCCAGCTTGATTGCGCGACCATCTCGGCCCTGCAGGAGCGGGTGCTGCACGACCCGGCGGCGTTCCTGCAACTGCTGCAGTTCCTGACCATTCCGGTCAGCGAGATGTTCCGCGATCCCAGCCATTTCCTGGAGATTCGCCGGGAGGTGGTGCCGTTGCTCAGGACCTATCCGTCGATCAAGATCTGGATTGCCGGATGCAGCACCGGGGAGGAGGTGTACTCCATGGCGATCCTGCTGCGTGAAGAGGGGTTGCTGGAGCGCACGATCATCTATGCGACCGATATCAACCCGCATTCGCTGGAAAAGGCCAAGCAAGGCATCTTTACCCTTGACAGCGTGCGCAGCTATGCCGGCAACTACCTGGCGTCCGGCGGCAAGCGGGACCTTGCCGAGTACTACCACTCGGCCTACGGCTACGCGATTTTCGACAAGACCCTACGGGAAAACGTGACCTTTGCCGACCACAGCCTGGCGACGGATAGTGTATTCTCCGAAACACAATTAATTTCGTGTCGTAACGTATTGATCTACTTCAATAAAAAACTTCAGGATCGAGCCTTCGGCTTGTTCCATGAATCGTTGTGCCATCGTGGTTTCCTGGTGCTGGGCAGCAAGGAGACGCTGGACTTTTCATCCTATGGCAAGCGGTTCGAGGCGTTGGTCAAGCAGGAGCGGATCTACCGTAAGTCATGAGCGGCCTGGCATTTGAAATCACCGATCGCAAGCGGGTCGAGGCGGTTGTCGTGGGCGCTTCGGCGGGTGGGGTCGAAGCCCTGCTGAGTCTGTTCGCGGAACTGCCGGCGGGGTTCGGCTTGCCGATCGTGACCGTCCTGCATATGCCGGAAGGGCGCCGCAGCCAGTTGGCCGAAGTCTTTGCGCGGCGCCTGCCGCTGCCGGTGAAAGAGGCGAGCGACAAGGAGAGCATCGTGCCGGGGACCCTGTACTTCGCGGCCCCAGGCTATCACCTGTCGATCGAGCAGGACCGCAGCTTTTCTTTCAGTTGCGAAGAACGAGAGCATTATTCGCGGCCTTCGATCGATTATCTCTTCGAATCGGCGGCGGACACTTATGGGGCGCGCCTGGTGGGCGTACTCTTGACCGGAGCCAATCAGGACGGCGCCCGGGGCCTGGCGCAGATCCAGCGCGAGGGCGGCCTGACCGTGGTGCAGGACCCGCGCGAAGCCCGGGTGGCAACCATGCCCGAAGCCGCGTTGGCGTTGCTCCAACCGGACTATCTCCTTTCCTTGCAGGGCATTGGCCGTTTGCTGGTCGAGCTGGAACGAACCCCATGTTGAGTACTATCCGGGCCAAACTGCTGATCGTCGATGATCTGCCGGAGAATCTGCTGGCGCTGGAAGCGCTGATCAAGGGACGGGACCGTGTGGTCTACAAGGCGCTCTCGGCCGATGAAGCGCTGTCGCTGCTGCTGCAGCACGAATTCGCCATGGCCATACTCGATGTGCAGATGCCGGGCATGGATGGTTTCGAACTGGCCGAGTTGATGCGCAGCACCGAGAGAACCAGGAATATTCCCATCGTCTTCGTCAGTGCCGCCGACCGCGAGCTCAATTACGCCTTCAAGGGCTACGAGAGCGGGGCGGTGGATTTCCTGTACAAACCCCTGGACCCCCATGCGGTGAAGAGCAAGGTCGGCGTTTTCGTCGACCTCTATCGCCAGGGCAAGGCGATGCAAGCGCAAGTCGAGGCCCTGAAACAAAGCCGCCTCGAGCAGGAAGTCCTGCTGCGCAAATTGCAGGCGACCCAGGAAGAGTTGGAGCGCGCGGTGCGCATGCGCGACGATTTCATGTCGATCATGTCCCATGAGGTGCGCACGCCGCTCAACGGCCTGAGTCTGGAAAACCAGTTGCGCAAGATGCACCTGGCCCAGGGCAATGCCGACGCCTTCACCCTGGACAAGATGCGCGCCATGGTCGAGCGGGACGAGCGGCAGATCCAGAGCCTGATTCGCCTGATCGAAGACATGCTCGATGTCTCGCGGATCCGCACCGGCAAGTTGTCGATCCGTCCCGCACGCGTGGACCTGGTGCAACTGGTGACCCGGTTGTTGGAGCGCTTCGCGCCGCAGGTGGCGGCGGCCGGGTCGGTGATCAGCTATTCGGGCGATGCGTCGCTGTCGGGCAACTGGGATGGCTTTCGCATCGAGCAGGTGGTCTCCAATCTGCTGACCAACGCCTTGCGCTACGGTGCCAAGAGTCCGATCGAGGTGCGTGTCTATCGCCACGACGGCGAAGCGCGGATCGAAGTGCGTGACCGGGGCATCGGTATCGGCGAAGATGATCAGGCGCGGATCTTCCAACAGTTCGAGCGGGTTTCCGGCAGTCAGGTCGCCGCGGGACTGGGGCTGGGGTTGTATATTTCCGAGCAGATCGTCGTCGCCCATGGTGGTCGCATCACTGTCGAGAGTACCCTTGGCAAAGGGGCCTTGTTCCGCGTTTGCCTGCCTCTGTAGGAAAAGCCGAGATCAGACGCAACCTCTGGGTGACCTGGCGGTCGTATTGGCAGCAATTTTGATAATAAAGGCTTCCCATGAGTGAAGATGCACAAGACGTGGTACTGATCGTCGAGGACGATGCCTCGATCCTGATGATCCTTTCGGATTATCTCTCCGGCGAAGGGTATCGGGTGTTACGGGCGGAAAACGGCGAGCAGGCGTTCGAAATCCTCGCGACCAAACCCAACCTGGACCTGATGGTCACCGATTTTCGCTTGCCCGGCGGCATTTCCGGGGTGGACATCGCGGAGCCGGCGATCAGGTTGCGTCCGGATCTCAAGGTGATCTTCATCAGTGGTTACCCGGCGGAAATCCGCGAATCCAACAGCCCCATCGCCCACAGCGCGCCGATCCTGGCCAAGCCGTTCGACCTGGATATCCTCCAGGAACAGATCCGCAAGCTGCTGGCCTGACGGCTACAGCCCCTGCTGCAACGCCGGGTCATCCGGATTCTGCTGTTCCAGCTGGGCGAGTAGAATCTGCACGTTCTGCAACTGTCCGGTTTCCTTCCAGTAGCTGATCAGCAGCACACGTGCCTTGCGGTTCGACGGTTGGCGCTGGACGATTTCCTCCAGCTGGCGCTGGGCCGCCTCGACCTGCTGCAAGTCATGCAAGGTGGTGGCGAGCTTGTAGCGGTAATCGGCGTTATCCGGCTCCAGCTCCACCGCCTTGGCCAGCCCCAGCAAGGCGTACTCGGTCTGGCCGTGGTGCGCCAGCCAGACGCCCAGGGCATGTTGCAGGTAGGCCGATTGCGGCTGCACCTGCAACTGCTTGGCCAGCAGCTGCCGGGCCTGGTCCGGCTGGCCGCGCTTGTCCAGCAGTTCGACCTGGGCCACCAGGGCCTTGAGGTTGTCCGGCTCCAGCCGCGAGACATGCTCCAGCGCGGCCTGCGCCTTGTCCAGCAGCCCCTCATGCAGATACAGCCGCGCCAGCTGGAACTGGGCCTCGGCACTTTCCGGCTGGGCGGCCAGGGCCCGCTCGTACTCGTCCACCACCTGTTGCAGCGGGCCGTAGTACAAGCCCTGGTCGTCCGGTGACAAACCGAGCATGGCGTTGGCGGCGGCGAAGCGCACGGATTGCTCGTGGTCTTCGAGCACCGGGCCGAGCAACAGGCTGCGCTGGGCGCCGGGAACCAGGCCGACAATGCTCTGGATCGCCGCTTCGCGGACCATCGGCGCGGGGTTCTGCAAGTCCGCGTCGGCCAGTTTCAGGGCCTGGGGACTGGGGTAGTTGGGCAGCTCCGCGTGCAAGGCGGCCCGGCGCACATCCGACAGGTCGGTCCGTGCCAGCTGCTGGTAGAGCACCCGTGCGGCGCCGGGCAGACCGTTATGGGCCTGCTTGAGCGCCTGGCCGTAATTGATGTGCGGGGCCTGGGGGCTGGCGAGCTTGCCGGGCATCCAGTGCCAGACAAGGCCGAGGGCAAGCAGGAGCAACAGGCTGATAAGCAGGTAGCGGTGGGGCTTCGTCATGCAGGGTCCGTGGGCGGGCGAGCGTTTCCTGAATGCACCAGCTTCGGTCAGCTGCGCTCAGGAGTCAAACCCGCGCCTCAAGTCAGCACATAGTCCACCGGCTCCAGCGCCGGCGGCAGATCGCTGTGCCCCAGGCAGGCGAGGACTTCCCGTTCCACGGTGCGCAGGATGGCGTTGCACGGCAGGTCGTTTTCATCGAAGCCGAACGGGTCTTCCAGATCGTCGCCGATCTCGTCCAGCCCGAGGAAGGTGTAGCCGACGATGGCGGTGAACACCGGCGTCAGCCAGCCCAGCGGCCCGGCCAGGGCGAAGGGCAGGAGGATGCAGAACAGGTAGATGGTGCGGTGCAGCAGCAAGTTGTAGGGGAAGGGCAGCGGCGTGTGCTTGATGCGCTCGCAACTGGCCTGCACCTGGCTGAGGCTGGCCAGCAGCGCCGCGAACACCGTATAGCGCCACTCGCTGATCAGCCCTTGTTCGGCGAGGCTGGAGCAGCGCGCGCCGATCCGTTGCAGCAACTGGTCGGTGACGTTCGGGTGGCCGGCGGTGGGCGCATCCTGTTGCCAGGGCTGGATGGCCTGGCGTTCGTCTTCAAGGCGCAGGCGGGCGATCAGTCCGTGGGCAAAGCCGCAGAGCTCGCGCAGCAGCGCGGTGCGCTGCGGGCCATCGCCCAGCACCTGGCTTTCGCGAATCAGCGAGCGTACGTCGATGATCAGTTGCCCCAGCTGCTTGCGGCCTTCCCACCAGCGGTCATAGCAGGCGTTGTTGCGAAAACTCATGAAGATCGACAGGGACAGGCCGAGCAAGGTGAAGGGCGTGGCGTTGACCTTGGCGAAATAGTCCGGATGCCAGGTTTCCGCCAGCACGATGAGCGAGGCCAGTACGGTCAGCAGCAGGCAGCGCAGGGCAATGCGCTTGGCAATCGAGCCCTTGAGGGAAAACAGGATGGCGATCAGGTTCGGCTTGGAGCGGACAATCATGGCGAGGGTCTTGGGGCTGGGAAAAATGACGGGACTCCACCTTAAGCGCCCGCGCCCCGCGCTGTCCAATCACCCTGGCCGACGAGGTGATCGAAGGGCTCTATGGGGCCGTCAAGCCACAGGTCTCTTGCGCCAGTGTCTGCCGCTGGCGCACGAACTCCGGCATCCGCTCGCCGGGGATCGCCTTGCTGAAGTACCAGCCCTGGATCACCAGCTCCGTGGACGAGTGCAGGGCATCGTACTGTTCCTGGGTTTCCACACCCTCGACAATGATCCCCAGGTTCAGGGTTTCGCACAGCCGCAGCATGCCGTTCAGGACCCGGGCCCCCTCCGGATGGCAGTGCGCGACGACAAAACTGCGATCGATCTTGATGCAGTCGATCTTGAACTGGTGCAGGTAGCTCAGCGCCGAATAACCGGTGCCGAAGTCATCGATATACAGCCGGGCGCCGAAACCGTGCAGGCGCTCGATCAGGCGGTTGATCACCTGGACATCGCCGACCAGGGCGTCTTCGGTCAGCTCGACGGAAATCATTCCGCGGGCCTGGGACAGGATGTCCAGCAAGCGCTCGCCATACTCCGGCACGCTCAGGGTGGCACCGGTCACGTTGATGGTCATCGGCAGCTCGAAGCCGGCTTTGCGCCAGCGCCGATATTGCTCCAGCGCCTGGGCGGCGACCCACAGATCGACATCCGGCATCAGCTTGGCCTGGGCCAGCCACTTGAGAAACTCCCAGGGCGGCTGGGGGTTGCCGTCCTTGTCGCGGGCGCGCATCAGCGCCTCGCAACCGGTGCACAGGCCGGTGGTCTTGGAGACCTGCGGTTGGAACTCCAGGTAGAACTCGTATTCGCTGATCTGGCGGATGCGCTCCAGCTCCCGCGAGCGACGGGCGTCGTTCTTGTACGAGGTCGCCACCGGGTCCAGCTCGAAGAGCCGGCCCTTTTCCTCCAGGCTGCGGAAGGTGGTGTCGAAGGACTTGATATAGACGCCGTCGTCGGCGTCCTGGTGACGGTGCAGGCCTATCACGTAGGGCGCGTAGACCAGGCTGCCGAGACCGAGCAGCAGCAGTTGCAGGACCACCGCGGCCCAGTCGCCGTTGCTGCTCAGGTAGGCGTTGAACAGCACCGGCGAGTTCAGCGGCATACCGGTGACCATCGGTGCGACCCAGCCGGCCTGGACCGCCGCCACCGCCAGCAGCGCGTTGAGCATCGGGGCAATCAGAAAGGGCACGAACAGCCGCGGGTTGAGAATGATCGGCAAGCCGAACAGCAGGATCTCGTTGACGTTGAACAAGGACAGCGGCACGGCGGCCAGGGCCAGCAGGCGTAGCGAGCGGTCACGGGTGAACAGCAGCACGGCGACGATCAGCGACAGCGAGGCACCGGAGCCGCCGATAAAGGCGAAACAGCCCAGCAGGCCGCTGTTGAGGATGTAGCGGTGCGGCTCCCCGGCGGCGAGGTTGAGCTGATTGACGGTCACCGCCTCGTCGAGGACGCTGAATACCGGCTGCATGGCGTGCAGGCCATGGATGCCGAAGAACCACAGGACCGAGTTGCTGGCGCTGATCAGGGCGCCGTAGCGGTAGGGATGGTCCAGCGCTGTCCGGTCGAAGGGCACCTGCATCTGGGCGACCAGGGGCGTCTTCAGCAGCAGCGACAGTACGGTGACCAGCAGGGCGGTGGCGATCAGGCCGGGGATCACCATGTTGATGCTGTCGCGGACATTGAAACCGACCAGGTTTTCCCGCACCAGCCGCGTCCAGGCCTGGCGGTACAACCAGTCCATGATCGGCACGTTGATCAGCGGCGAGGCGATGGCGATGAACAGCACCAGGGTTGCGGCGGCCCGGGGAAAGTCGCTGAGCAGGTAAATGGCGATTTCCACGTGGGCCAGGCACAGGAAGGCCACCGGCACCTGGGGCAGGCGATAGCGGATGGCAAGCATATAGCCGATGGAGGCGGCCACCAGCAGGGGCAGGATGGCGCTGATCTTCTCGTGGAGCCCGGCGAGGAAATTGACCCAGTCGTCGGGCAGCCCCGCCAGGCGGGCGCAGGCCGAGAGCATCAGGAATGCCGTCGACACCAGCAGGCACGGCAACAACCACAACAACCCTTCGCGGATGGCCCGCAACGAGTCGGCACCGGCCAGCGCGGCCAGGCGGTGGGTCAGGAACAACTGGAAGACTGACTGCGACATTGGCCAACCCCTTGTAGACCTTCAGTCCTGTCAGGGCCCATCCGGCCCTCAAGAAGGCGAGCATATCCCGAGATGGCAGAAAAAGGTCAAATTGCCAGCATCCAAAGCCCGAGGCCAAAGGTTCCTCGCCGCACTCTCTCCAGGGCTCATTCGCAAAAAAAATAGCCCCGCGACCAGGCGGGCGCGGGGCTGAAGCGGATTGGAGGGCATCCAACCCCAGGGAGGATGTGAATCAGTTGCTGCTGGCGACTGCCTGCGGCTCGTAGCCGCCACCCAGCGACTTGTAGATCGCCACGATGCCGCGATACAGGTCGGTTTCGGCCTGGGCCTGGCTGTCTTCGGCGGCCAGGCGTTCGCGCTGGGCGTCGAGCAGCACCAGGAAATCGGCGGTGCCTTCGCGGTAGCGGATCGCAGCCAGGTCGGCGGCGGCGCGGCTCGATTCGCTCTGGCGAATCAGCGAGATCAGGCGTTGCTGGCGCTTGCCGTAATCGCTGAAAGCGTTCTGCGATTCCTCCAGGGCCAGCAGCACTTGTTGCTCGTAGTTGGCCAGGGCGCCTTCGGCCTCGGCGTCGGCACCGCGTATCTGGGCCTTGACCCTACCGAGGTTGAACGCCGGCCAGGTGATGCTCGGACCGAGGGACCAGGCATTGGCGGCGGACGAGCCGATCTGCGAACCACGCCCGGCGATAAAGCCGAGGAAGCCGCTCAGACCCACCCGGGGGAACAGGTCGGCCTTGGCCACGCCGATCCGCGCGGTGGCGGCGGCCAGCTTGCGTTCGGCACTGACGATATCCGGACGGCGTTGCAGCAGGTCGCCCGGATCGCCAATGGCCAGGGCCTTGGAAATCGCCGGCAGGTCCTTCGGTCCCAGGTCCACCGACAGCTTGTCCGGACGCTCACCCAGCAAGGTCGCGATACGGTTGCGCTCGCGGGCCTGCTCGGCCTGCAATTGCGGTACCGAGGCCTCGACCGCGGCCAGGCGCGCATCGGCGCGGACCACGTCGAGCTGATCGCCGACACCCACGTCACGCAGGCTTTCGGTGATGCCCTTGGATTCCTGCTGGTTCTTCAGGTTGGCCAGGGCGATCTTTTCCCGCAGTTGCGCGCCGCGTAATTGACCGTAGGCATCCACCAGTTCGGCAATCATGGTGACTTGCAGTTGGTAGAGGTCGGCTTCGGCCGCCTGCTGGTCGGCATCGGCGGCTTCCAGGTTGCGCTGGATACGCCCGAACAGGTCGATTTCCCAAGCCATGTCCAGCCCCAGGTCGTAGCGTTCGCTGTTGACCCGCTGCTCGGTGGTGCCGGGAATCTGGCCCTTGCCGATCTCGCTGCTGGCGCGGCTGGTGATGGTCGGCATTCTGTCGTAGCTGACGTTATCGCGGATCGCCCGCGACGCTTTCAGGTGGGCGAAGGCTACGCGCAACTCACGGTTGCCGGCCAGCGACTGGGTCACCAGCTGATTCAGGGTCGGATCGTCGAACTGCTGCCACCAGGTCCCCTGGAAGCGCGCGCGGTCATAGTTCTTCTGACCGGCGCTGCCATCGGTGGCGGCGGTGATGTTCGCCTTCTCGGTGACCGGGGTCTTGTAGTCCGGGCCCACGGCACAGGCGCTCAGCGCCAGTACCAGCAAGCTCGGCAGAAAGGCCTTCAGACTGCTCATTGTTGCGCCTCCAGCTTGTGCGCCCGGGCGGCTTTGCGAGCGTCACTGCGCTCGACAAAGCGGCGGATCAATACATAGAACACCGGCGTCAGCAGCAGACCGAAGAAGGTCACCCCGAGCATCCCGGAGAACACCGCCACACCCATGGCATGACGCATTTCGGCACCGGCACCGCTGGAGAACACCAGGGGTACCACACCCATGATGAAGGCCACGGACGTCATCAGGATCGGCCGCAGACGCAGGCGGCAGGCTTCCAGCACCGCGCTCAGCGGATCGAGGCCTTCTTCCTGCTTATCCTTGGCGAACTCGACGATCAGGATCGCGTTCTTGCATGCCAGGCCCACCAGTACGATCAGGCCGATCTGGGTGAAGATGTTGTTGTCGCCACCGGAGGCAATCACCCCGGCAATCGCCGACAGCAGGGTCATCGGCACGATCAGGATCACCGCCATCGGCAGGCTCCAGCTTTCATACAGGGCCGCCAGTACCAGGAACGCCAGCAGTACGCAGAGCGGGAACACCAGCAAGGCGGTATTGCCCGAGAGGATCTGCTGATAGGTCAGGTCGGTCCACTCGTAGGTCATGCCGTTGGGCAGTTCGTCCTTGAGCAGCTTCTCGATCGCGGCCTGGGCCTGGCCGGAGCTGTAGCCCGGGGCGGCGGCACCGTTGATCTCGGCGGTGATGAAGCCGTTGTAGTGCATCACGCGGTCCGGTCCCGAGGTATCGCTGACCTTGATGAAGGTTGCCAGCGGGATCATCTCGCCCTTGTTGTTACGCACTTTCAACTGGCCGATCTGGTCGGATTCGAGGCGGAACTGCTGTTCGGCCTGGACGTTGACCTGATAGGTGCGACCGAAGCGGTTGAAGTCGTTGGCATACAGCGAACCCAGGTAGACCTGCAGGGTGTCGAAGATGTCGCTGACAGCCACGCCGTGGGTCTTGGCCTTCTCGCGGTCGATGGCGGCATCGACCTGCGGCACGTTGACGGTATAGCTGGTGAACAACCCGGCCAACTCCGGCACGCTGCGGCTCTTGCCGATGATGTTCATGGTTTCCTTGTACAGCTCGTTGTAACCGAGGTTGCCGCGGTCTTCGATCTGCAGGCGGAACCCGCCGATGGTGCCCAGGCCTTGTACCGGCGGTGGCGGGAAGATCGCCATGTAGGCTTCCTGGATCCCGGCGAACTTGCCGTTCAGGGCGCCGGCGATGGCACCGGCCGATTCACTGGCGGCCTTGCGCTCCTCGAACGGCTTGAGGGTCACGAACACGATGCCGGCATTCGGGCTGTTGGTGAAACCGTTGATCGACAGGCCAGGGAAGGCCACCGCGCTTTCCACGCCGGGCTGTTTCAGAGCCAGGTCGGACATGCGCTTGATCACGTCTTCGGTACGGTCCAGGCTCGCCGCATCCGGCAGTTGGGCAAAGGCCACCAGGTACTGCTTGTCCTGGCCGGGCACGAAGCCGGTCGGGGTGCTGGCGAAACCGAGCCAGGTCAGGGCCATCAGGCCGGCATACAGGACCAGGGCCACGCCGCTGACCCGGATGACGCGGGTCACGGTACCGACATAACCATGGCTGGCGCGATCGAAGAAGCGATTGAACGGACGGAACAACCAGCCGCCCAGCAGCACATCGAGGACCTTGGAGAAACGGTCTTTCGGCGCGTGGTGGTCCTTGAGCAACACCGCCGCCAGGGCCGGGGACAGGGTCAGGGAGTTGAATGCCGAGATCACCGTCGAGATGGCGATGGTCAGGGCGAACTGCTTGTAGAACTGACCGGTCAGGCCGGAGATGAACGCTGCCGGGATAAACACCGCGCAGAGCACCAGCGCCGTGGCAATGATCGGGCCGGTTACTTCACGCATGGCGCGCTTGGTGGCTTCTATCGGGCTGAGTCCCAGGCCGATGTTCCGTTCGACGTTCTCCACCACCACGATGGCGTCGTCCACCACGATACCGATGGCCAATACCAGGCCGAACAGCGACAGGGCGTTGAGCGAGAAACCGAACAGGTGCATGACCGCAAAGGTACCGATCAGCGACACTGGCACGGCCACCAGTGGAATGATCGAGGCACGCCAGGTCTGCAGGAACAGGATCACCACCAGGACCACGAGGATCAGGGCTTCGAACAGGGTGTGGACCACCGCTTCGATGGAGCCGCGGACGAAGATCGTCGGGTCATAGACGATGCTGAAGTCCATGCCTTCGGGGAAGTCCTTCTTCAACTCGGTCATCTTGGCGCGGACTTCGTTGGAGATCTCGATGGCGTTGGAACCCGGACGCTGGAAGATCGGGATCGCCACCGCCGGCTGGTTGTTCAGCAGCGAGCGCAGGGCGTACTGGCTGGAGCCGAGCTCGACCCGGGCGATATCTTTCAGGCGGGTGATCTCGCCGTCGTCGCCGGCGCGAATGACGATGTTCTCGAACTCTTCCTCGGTGACCAGGCGCCCCTGGGCGTTGATCGACAGCTGGAAGCTGGTGGCGTTGGGGGCGGGCGGTGCGCCCAGCTGACCGGCCGCGACCTGGCGGTTCTGCTCGCGAATGGCATTGACCACGTCGGTGGCGGTCAGGTTGCGCGAAGCGGTCTTGTTCGGATCCAGCCATACCCGCAGGGAGTAGTCGCCCATGCCGAACAGTTGCACGTCACCCACGCCGCCCAGGCGCGCCAGTTCGTCCTTGATATTGAGCAAGGCGTAGTTGGACAGGTAGAGCATGTCGTAGCGTTTGTCCGGCGAGGTCAAGTGCACGACCATGGTCAGGTCAGGCGAGGCCTTGTCGACGGTGATACCGATACGGGTCACTTCCACCGGCAGCTTGGGCTCGGTACGGGTCACCCGGTTCTGTACCTGGACCTGCGCGTTATCCAGGTCGGTGCCCAGGGCGAAGGTGATGGTCAGGGTCAGCTTGCCGTCGGCGGTGGATTGCGAGGACATGTACAGCATGTTCTCGACACCGGTGATGGCCTGCTCCAACGGCGCGGCCACGGTTTCGCCGATGACCTTGGGGTTGGCGCCGGGGAAGTTGGCGCGCACGACCACGGTCGGCGGTACCACTTCCGGGTATTCGCTGATGGGCAACTGGAACAGCGAGATGGCGCCCGCGATCAGGATCAGCAGCGACAGTACCGCCGCGAAGATCGGTCTTGAGATGAAGAACTGGGAAAAATTCATCGTGTGTATCCCTTAATCGCGTGGAGTCGCCGCGGCCAGCTTGTTAGCCTGGACCGTTGCACTCTTGGCGGGCGTGACTGGGGGCAGGTTGCTGGCTTCCAGGGCTTGGCGTTGTTGCGCCAGGGCCGCGAGGGTTTCCTTGGAAGCCATCGGGATCACTTCCGGATCCACCGGTGAGCCGGGGCGAACGCGTTGCAGGCCCTTGACAATGATCGTGTCATCCTTGTTCAGGGCCAGTGCGCACGATCCGCAACCCTTCGATTTTCGGACCCAGTTCGACCGCGCGATAGGCGGTCTTCTTGTCGGCGTCCATCACCAGCACGAACTTCTTGCCGAGGTCGGTGCCCACCGCTTCGTCGTTGATCAGCACGGCGGCGTAGGTGCCGCTGCCGACCAGCTTCAGGCGCGCATACAGGCCTGGGGTGAAGCTGCCGTCGTTGTTGTCGAACACCGCGCGACCGCGAATGGTGCCGGTCTTGGGGTTGACCTGGTTGTCGACGAAGTTCATCTGGCCCAGGTGCGGGTTGCCGGTTTCGTTGGACAGGCCGAGGTAGACCGGGGTGGTCTGGCCACGTTTGCCCTGGCGCGCCAGTTGGGTGTACTTGAGGTAGACCCGCTCGTCGGCGTCGAAGTAGGCGTAGACCTTGTCGGTGGAGACCACGCTGGTCAGCGGCGTGACATCGGCGGTGACGATGTTGCCGGCGGTGATTTCGGCACGGCTGACGCGGCCGCTGATCGGTGCGGTGACGCGGGTGAAGCTCAGGTTCAACCGGGCCAGGTCCAACTGCGCCTGGGTGGCGTCGACCGCGGCCTTGGCTTCCTGGGCGGAGCTGCTGCGGGTGTCGGCCAGTTCGGCGGAAATCGCGTTGCTGCTCAGCAGGCGCTTGCCGCGTTCGGCTTCGTTGGCGCTGCGGTTGGCGGTGGCGCGGGCTTGTTGCAGTTGGGCTTCGAGGCGATGGACTTCAGCCTGGTAAGGGCGCGGGTCGATCTGGAACAGCAGGTCGCCTTTCTTGACCAGTGCGCCTTCGGTGAAGGCCACCTGGTCGATCTGGCCGGAGACACGCGGACGGATTTCGACGGTTTCCGGGGCCTCAAGGCGGCCGGTGAACTCGTCCCATTCATTGACCGGTTGCTCGATGACCTTGGCCACGCTGACCTTGGCGGCCGGCATCGCACCGGCTGCCGCCCCCGGCGCTTTACCACAGGCGCTCATCACCACGACTGCCAGGGCAGCCAAAGGAAAGCGCAAAAGTTTAAGTGACTGTTCCATGGGGGCACTCCGCCAATCTATTGAGATGGGCGGATCATGCTGCGGGGGGCGGTTTCAAACGAATCGAATGAAGCGAAGGTAACTATCATTCGGAATGATATCAATCCGACCCCAGCCCTCTAGCATGCACCTTTTATTAGGAGGCTATCTATTCGCGAAATGGCAAATGACTGTTGCCTGGAATGCAAAGGACCGCGCAAAAGGCTCAGGCGCTGAGCAGGGAGCCTGAACGCAGTGGTGCGTGCCCGGCGACAAACGTCAGCTCGGTATCGGTTTGGCTGAAACGCTCGATCACCCGCGCATAGAAAACCCCGCTGATGCGGCTGCAAAGCGTGCTGACCTGGCCGCTGAGGGGGTCGATCACATCGGCCAGCGCGGTGCCTGGCGCGACCCGGCTGCCAAGGGGCGCGCGGTAGGCGACGACCCCCGGGTGTGGCGCATGGAGTATCTCCACCCCGGCCAAAGGCGTCGGTTCACACAAAGGCGACGGCACCTGGACCTCTGCATCGGCGATCACCCCCAGATGCCCGAGGTAGGCCAACAGGGCATCCGCATCGTGCGTCGCCAACTCATGGCTGACATCGTACAGGCCACGCAACTCCAAAGTGGCGGAGAAGGTCGCCAGCGGAATCGGCAGATTGGGGAAACGCTGTTGCAGCTTGTACCAGATGGCCGTGAAGCACTCGTCGAAACTGTGGGTCCTGGCGTCGGGGCCACCCTGCTCGAGGGCATGCAGAACGGCATGGGCACCGGTAAAACCGGCCAGTACTCGCGCCTGCTCCAGCTGTTCGCTGTGTACATAGAGATGCACCATGGCCTCACTGTCGCAGTGCACATCGAGCACGTAGTCGGCAGCACTGGCCAGGCGCATCAGTGTCAGTCGCAAGGCGTCCAGCTCGGTGCGCGGGTGCTGGGCTTCGAGGCGCTCCTGAAGGCAGCGCCGGATCAGCGCGACGTTGGCCGCCGGATCGTTGCCCAGGGCAGGGGCCACCTGTTCGCAGACGAGTTCGGCAAGGTCCAGGTAGTTTCGGTTGAAGTTCTCACGGCTGGACAGATCGAAGCGCCCCAGCTGGCGCCCGAATACATAATTGCCCAGACCGATGGGGTTGGCGATCGGCACCAGTACCACCTCGCCCGTCAGGCGGCCAGCGGCTTCCAGCGCCAGCAGGGCGTTTTTCAGATGATGCAGGACCAGCATGCCGGGATGCTCATCAGCATGCAGACCCGCCTGCAGGTAGACCTTTTTACCTTGTCCCGGGCGCCCGAAATGCAGGCTGATGACTTCACGCTGCGCGCCAAGGGTTTGCGTTAGTAGCGCATGTCGATGTTCTTGCATGGGAATCTCCAAAGCAGATATGTCAGCTAATCTTTACTTAAGATTACAGCGCCTTGACCGCCGTGAGTCCGACGCCCGGTTAAGCTAGTCTCGACAGCGCCGAGTGCGCATCGAGGTGATCATGAAAAACAAAATACGAGCCGTCGATCCTCTATTTCCCTTTTTTACTGCTGAGCGCTGGGCCGAAGAAACGCCCATCGACATCCAGGACGCCTTGCAGGACCAGTTACGCAGCTACCTGGGACGCGGGTTTACCACGGTATTGCTGGGCAGCGGCGGGCAGTCGGGTTCGCTTCGCTACTCCTTGCAGATCTATCACGACAAGAGCGGCCAACACCTTGAACTTCACGGTGCCTTCGATCGGCAGTGCGTGCAGGACATCTTCAAGGTTGCGCAGTTGATGAAGACGCGGTTTCAGTCTCCTGCCCAGGGAGACACCAAGGTGCGGCTGCTCGAAGTGCCCAGGACCGAGGCGCCGGATCCTTTGCGCTATCCGCGGCAAGCGTGACCTTGCGTCTTCTCCGAGCTCCATGGCCCCATCTGGCGCAAGGTGGGGCCTGACGCTGTGAGCGTGTGTCGTCCGGGAATGACGGCGATTGATTTCAGAGGCTGTCCGGATCGCCACAGAACATCTGGATCCGCGAACGCAGCCAGCGCTCGCCCGGGTCGTTGTCCTGGGAGCCGCGCCAGGCCATGTGCAGTTCGAAGGTCTGGGTCTCCAGTGGCGGATCCTCGGCCCGTACCCCACCGGCCGCCGTCAACGCATCGGCGGTGTAGTCCGGCACGGTGGCAATGATATCGGTGCCGGCGATCAGGGTGCTCAGGCCGTTGAACTGCGGCACCGCGAGCACGACATGGCGCTTGCGTCCCAGCTTCTCCAGTTCGGTATCGATAAAACCACTCAGGTCGCCGGCGAAGGACACCAGCGCATGGGGGCGCGCGCAGAAATCATCCAGCGACATCGGGCCGGGCATGCTGTCGGCCCGCAGCAATTTGGGTGAACTGCGCCGCAGGACCTTGCGCTTGGCGTTGGCGGGCAGGTCGCTGGTGTAGCACACGCCAATGGAAATCTCGCCGGAGCTCAGCTTGGCCGGGATCAGCAGATAGTTGACGCGGCGGACCACCAGCACAATGCCGGGCGCCTCGGCCCGCAGGCGCTTGAGCAACTGCGGCAGCAAGGCGAACTCGACGTCATCGGACAGGCCGATGCGGAACACCGAGGTACTGGTCGCCGGGTCGAACTCCGAGGCGCGGCTGACCGCGGTGGAAATCGAGTCCAGGGCCGGGGAGAGCAGGGCGAAGATTTCCACGGCCCGGGCCGAAGGCTCCATGCTGCGGCCGGTACGCACGAACAACGGGTCATCGAACAGGCTGCGCAGGCGCGACAACGCCGCGCTGATCGCCGGCTGGCCGAGGAACAGCTTCTCCGCGGCCCGGGTGACGCTTCGTTCATGCATCAGGGTTTCGAACACGATCAGCAGGTTCAGATCGACGCGACGCAAGTCGTTACGGTTCATCGGGTTCGCTTCACAAGACGTTCACTGACGAGGAAGGTGAATCTTACGGGCAAAGGTGGTTGATTCGCACGGAAAATTGAACTGTGTACAATGGCCGCCAATCAATGACAGGCATGTCGACTATTAATAGCCACTGATGGTCTTGCGAGAAGAGCCCGGCTAGAGTTCGAGGCATTAGAGGTTCATTTGACGAGGTTTGCGATGTCGCGCACGATCCGTTTTCACAAGTTTGGTCCGGCCGAGGTGCTCAAGTGCGAAGAGCATACGGCCTCGCTGCCCGCGCCGGGCGAAGTGCAGGTGCGCGTCGAGGCCATTGGCATCAGTTGGCACGACGTGCTCTGGCGTCAGAACCTGGCTTCGTCCCAGGCCCGTCTGCCGGCCGGCATCGGCCATGAAATGGCCGGTGTGGTCACCGTGGTGGGCGAGGGTGTCGAGGACCTGGCCGTCGGCGACAAGGTCGCCAGCTTCCCAGCCCAGAGCGCCAACGATTATCCGGTCTATGGCGAACTGATCGTCCTGCCACGTTCGGCCCTGACCCGTTATCCGGATGTATTGACGCCGGTCCAGGCCAGCGTGCACTACACGCCGCTGTTGGTGGCCTATTTCGCCTATGTGGACCTGGCACGGCTCAAGCCGGGGCAGTTCGCCCTGGTCACCGATGCCAGCCACTGTGCCGGGCCGTCCTTCGTGCAACTGGGCAAGGCCCTGGGTGCCAGGGTCATTGCCGCCACCAAGATTCCGGAAGAGCGCGAGTACCTGTTGGGCCTGGGCGCCGAGAAAGTGATTGTCACCGAGGAGCAGGACCTGCTGATGCAGGTCAACAAGTACACCGACGGGCGCGGCGTCGACATGGTCTTCGACGGCCTCGGCGGTCCGCAGATGTCGATGCTCGGCGACGTCCTGGCGCCGCGCGGCAGCCTGGTGCTCTACGGCCTGCAGGGCGGCAACCAGACACCGTTCCCGGCGTGCGCGGCGTTCCAGAAGAACATCCAGTTCTTCGTGCACTGTATCGGCAACTTCACCGGCAAGCCGGAACTGGGCATCCTCCAGGACCAGGCGGCGCTGCAAAGGGCCTTGCGCGACATCAACCAGTTGACGGCCGATCGCGTGTTGCCGCCGCTGGAAATTCGCACCTTTGCCTTCGACGACTTTGTCGAGGCCCATCGATACATGGACGGCTGCCCTTGTCGCGGGCGGGTGGCGCTGCAAGTCGAGCCCAGCTGAACCGACTCCGTTGGTCTGAGTCCACACAACCCCGTATCGTCCCGCGATACGGGGTTTTTTATTGGTCCCCAGAAACATGGTTTAACAACTTTTCCGGATTTTTCCGTACGCCGGAACATGTCATCAACTGAACCGGTTTTTCGCCGGATTCTGTATCTGTTAATCGCCGGGCAAGTGCTGATAATTGAACGGTCACTTACCGCTCAAGGAATGAGTTATGGTTCAGTATCATCCGCTTTATCGGAGTCCTGCTGTTCTTCGAAGTTTCAGCTTGGGCCCGCCTGGAGCCACTGCGTGGAATATCTTGTTTTCAGGGAAACGGGTGAAGACAGGTTTTTTATGTCGTTAATCGCTTGCGGGTAGTTATTAGTTGTAGGTCGCCGTAAGAATATTCCTAGGATGTTTTTATTGGCACGCAGACTCCCAACGCTAACTGGCAATCAGTGACGTCGGTCATGCTCGAAAGCTCTTGCCGTGGGTGTTTCAGACCTGTGCAATACTTCGGGTGTTGCCTGTCCGCATTCAGGGTTATATCGGGTAGGTGATCTTCCGCCTGACCCGGCAACTGCCGGTAATGACGAGCGCTGTTTGCCCGACACTGAACTCAATCCAGGTGTATAAAGGCTATGAGCTCCATTCATGAGCAGGCAATGAATTATGTTTACCAGCAGGTGTTGCAGCGTCTGATGAGTTACTTCACGCGCGCTGAACGTATTGCCCTGCAGTTGTTGATTCAACGCCTGATCGTAGCGGCGGGCGGTATCGAGCGTATTGGTGAATTCAAAGTCATGGTGGCCCACGGTGGCGGCAAGGACAGCAGTTATACACTGGCGTTCCTGCGGGCGGCGCAACTCAGTATTGCCGGACGTTCACCGGCCACGTTCAGCCTGCGCGTCGCCACCTTGCGTCATCCCGGGGTGACCGCCAGGGTCATGCACAATATCCATCGCAGCTACAGTGCCCTGTTCGTCTACGACGATCCCCGGGTCGAGCTGTTGATGGTGGACAACAAGCATGTCCGTCCCTTCAATCATCGCCTGCCGATGTCCGAACTCAATCGTGATCTCAACCGCCGCAACCTGCTCATGAGCGGCCACCTGACGGCGGGCGACGGGCGAGCGACATTCTGCAACGGTTGCTATCTGTCCATGGCCGACTTCTACGAACGCTCCAGTGCCTGGGACAAAGGCGTCGATGCCCTGGTCAGCGGCGATTCGCCCCGGGAGCAGAAGCAGTACATGACCTGGCTGTTGCGGGCGACCGAGAAGCCGGAGCGGGCAGGGCGGGCGCTGGAGTTCGACGAGGCGGTGAAAGCCTGCCACGACCTGAGCCAGGATTACTCCCGCGAGTTGTATGGCGAGGCCCTGGTGGAGCCCGAGGGCCCGGCCATCAGTCGCTCCAGCCGGACCTCGGCGCCCATGTTGGTGAGTGTCTACGACCTGGTCGGCCGTGATCTGGAGGAGCGCTGGCCGCTGTTGACGGAGTTTCTTGGCTTCCAGTTCGATGACCTGGCCTTTCACTTCAGCGAGTCCGATTGTGCCAATCCCTTGCTGATGGCGCATATGCGCGGTTTGCAGGCGCAGTACGTCAGGGGCTTGAGCTACGAGGCCGGTATTGGCGAGTACCTGCAATTGGCCGAAACCCTGATGCGTCGCAAGCGTATGCCGGCACGGCTGGTGGAGCACGCCATGGCCGCCTATGACAGCAGCGAGAAGGTGCTGGATCGACGAGCACTGGCCAGTGCCTACGCGCAAGAGGCCTTTGGCCTGAGCGAAGCCCAGCTGACCTGTTTGTTGTTCGCCCCCTTTGTCAACCGCGGCAACGGGCTCGAGCCATTCCTGCGCAGTTGCCATCCCGGCATGCTCGTGGCCCTGCCGGATCTGCACAAGGCACTGGCGGGGCAAGTCGTGCCCGAGCAGATCTGGCAATGGCTGAACGAAGTCAGCGGCCTGACACCGGCGTTGCTGGGCGATCTCTACACCAAGGCCCAGGTGGATTTCTCCGGCGTCAATTCGCTGATTGCCCGGGTCCGCGCCAGCGATCCGGACAAGCACCGCATCGACATCGTCAATCCCGACAACGGTGAGGTGTTCAAAGAAGTCTTGTCGGGACGTTAAAAAGGATTGGTATTGATAGTTTCAGACACTCCCAAACCCGGCGCGGATTCGTCCGCGCCCCAGGACGCGCCTCAACCGTCACCCGACAAGGGACGCAAACACTCGGACTTTGCCTACCAGGCGGTCTATCGTTATCTGGTCAGCCTGATCAGCGAGATCGAGACCGATGCCCGGGTCAAGCTGCCGTCCTTGCGCCAGCTGGCCGAACGCCTGGATGTGTCGATCTCGACCATCCAGTACGCCTATTCCCTGCTGGAAAAGGAGGGGCGGGTGTACTCGCTCGCCAAGTCGGGCTATTACGCGCTGCCGGTCTCCGGCGTTTCGTTCGTCAGTGGCAGCGCCGATGTGCTGGAGCGCCTGTATGTGCATTCGCGGCGCCCCGGTACATTGGTGCTGAGCAGTGATGAACCGGCGCTGCTGCTGTCGCTGGACAATCCGCTGCTGTTGCTCGAACGCGAACTGGTGCGCCAATACCCGCGCCAGCAGGCCCCGCAGTTCCAACCCTTCGGCGAACTGGAGTTGCGTACCGCCCTGGCGGTGCGCTACACCACCTCGGCCCAGCGCTATTGGCATGCCGACGATGTCTACATCGGTGCGGACCTGCGCAGCGTGCTGGAAACCCTGATGGCCGCGCTGAGCCTCAAGCATGCCACGGTGCTGGTGGAGTCACCCTGCGACTGGGTGATCCTGCGCCTGCTGCAGGCCGGCGGCGTCAACATCGTCGAACTGCCGCTGCTGGACGACGGTGGCTTTGACCTGGTGGCACTGGAGCACTTGCTGCAGACCCAGCCGGTCAAGCTGCTGCTGATGTCTTCGGGGCTCAGCGTGCCCCGTGGCAGCCTGATGCCCCTCGCGCAGCGCCAGCACCTGGCCCGGTTGCTGGAGCGTTTCGGCATCTGGCTGCTGGAAAACGACAGCCATGGCGAGTGCGCCTTCGAGCCTGGCGGCCCGCGCATGCGGGATCTGGTGGACCCGGATCGCCTGGTGGTGTTCGCCAGCTTCGAGCGGATCATGGGGGCCGAGGCGCCTTTCGGCTACCTGCTGTCCCGGCACCTGGGGGCGGAGTTGCAGCGGCATTTCCTGCTGCGTTCATTCCGCATGTCGCCGACCCGCCAGAAGGCCATCGCCCGGCTCTACAGCAGCGGCCGGATCGATCAGCACCTGGCGACCTTGCGCCGTTTGTTGCAGGAGCGCATGACGCACATGATCGGGCTGCTGGGCGAGCGTCTTTGCGACAGCCTGGCCTTCGTACCGCCCCAGGGCGGGGCGACGGTATGGGCACAGGCGAGCCGGCCGGTGGACATGCGCAAGGTGTTCGAGCGATTGCTGGAGCGCAAGATCGTCGTCGCCCCCGGCGAGTTGTTCAGCCTGCATGGCCTGCATCAACAGCACCTGCGGCTATGCAGCACCTCCCATCGTCACCTGGACCAGGCCCTGGGCGTCCTGGCCGATGCCCTGCGCCTGGAACAGCTCGACTGAGCCGCCCTTGGTCCGTTTGTATTTGCCAGCGGCGGGATGGCCTGTTATCTGTATGCATAACCAGCATTGGATAACCGTGGTCCTTCCCGCCCGTGACAACCCAGCCCCTCGACGATCCGTTCTACTACCTGAACAACTTCCAGCAAGTGCTCGACTGGCTGGCCCAGCGTTATGCCGACCTGCTGGACGAGCAGGAGCACGCCTTCATCCGCGATTTTGCCGGTTTGCCCAAGGCCTCCCGGGCCTTGCTGGTGAGGATGGTGATGCGCAAGGGCGAGCACTTTCGGGCCGGCAAGCTGAGCTATGACGAAATCGGCGAGCCCGGGCAGGCGGTGCAGCCGTTGCTGGCGCTGGGCTGGGTGCGCGATGACGCGCCGCTGAACCTGGCGCAGCTTTTTGCGCTCCTGCAAAAGGCCGAGCTGGTGCAGGCCTTCAAGGCGGACCTCGTTCAACCCAGGGCCAACAAACCCGAACTCTATGCGCAACTGGCCGCGCGCTTCGACGAGACCCGCTCGTTTGCCCAGTGGTGCCCGGCCATTCCCGATCAGCTCTACAGCCTGCAGGTGATGCCCTTGTGCGACCGTCTGCGGCTGATGTTCTTCGGCAACCTGTATCAGGACTGGTCTGAATTCGTGCTGGCTGACCTGGGTATCTTTACCTATGAAAAGGTCGAGTTCTGCGCGTCGTCCCGCGGTCTGCGCAACCGCGCCGACCTGGACGGCTAC
The DNA here is from genome assembly GCF_000820515.1 of Pseudomonas batumici. Lineage (GTDB taxonomy): Bacteria > Pseudomonadota > Gammaproteobacteria > Pseudomonadales > Pseudomonadaceae > Aquipseudomonas > Aquipseudomonas batumici. Next base: position 85,849 of record NZ_JXDG01000037.1, read on the forward strand.
CTGCATCTGCACAGGGCTCGCGAAGCCCTCGATGCCGGAGACGATCCGGGCCTGATACGCGAACACGTCAACCAGCTGGACACCGACAACCCCTGGCTGGAACGGCGCAGAGACAAACTGCTGTTCCAGCTCGGGCAACAGAGCGAGCGCCTGCAGGACTGGCCCGGTGCGCTGGCGATCTATAGCGGTTGCGCCTACCCGGCCGCGCGCCTGCGTCAGATCCGCGTGCTTGAACGCCTGGGCGAGTTCCAGCAGGCCATGGACCTGGCGTTGCAGGCTCAGGACGCACCGCGCAGCGCCGAAGAACAGCAACATCTGTTGCGCATCCTGCCCCGATTGCGGCGTAGGCTCGGACTGCCGGCCATCGCGCCGACGGCAGCGCTGGAGGTGCCCCGGCTGGACCTGGTGCTGGTCAATGACCCGGCCCTGTCCGTCGAGGAAGGGGTCGCCCGGCACCTGCACGAGCCGCAGGCCCCGGTGCACTACGTGGAAAACACCCTGGTCAACTCGCTGTTCGGCCTGCTGTGCTGGCCGGCGATCTTCGCGCCGCTGCCGGGGGCGTTTTTCCACCCATTCCAGAGCGGCCCGGCGGACCTGCACGACGAAGACTTCCACGCCCGGCGCGCGGCACTGTTCGCCGAGTGCCTGGGACAACTGGAGGACGGCCGTTACCAGGACAGTATTCGCGCCACCTTTGCCGCCAAATGGGGGCTGCAATCGCCCTTTGTGTTCTGGAATATCCTGACCCCGGAGTTGCTGGAGCAGGCCCTCGACTGCCTGCCCGCCGAGCATCTGAAGCACTGGTTCGAACGCCTGCTGCTGGACATCCGCGCCAACCGCGCCGGCATGCCCGACCTGATCCAGTTCCGGCCGGCCGACAAGAGCTACCGGATGATCGAAGTCAAAGGCCCCGGTGACCGCTTGCAGGACAACCAGTTGCGCTGGCTGGAGTTCTGCCGCCAGCACCAGATGCCGATTGCCGTCTGTTACGTGCAGTGGGTAGCGGAGGACCTTTGACTTACCGCGTCGCCGTGCGCGCCCTGTGTGAATTCACCGCCAAGGTCGGCGACCTGGACCTGCGCTTCACGCCATCGCCCAGCGCCCAGGAGGGCATGCTCGGCCATCGCACCGTGGCCTCGCGTCGCGGTGCGGGTTATCAAGCGGAACTGCCGGTGGAGGGGCATTACCGCCAGCTCAAGGTCCAGGGCAGGGCGGATGGCTATGACCCGGGGCAGAACCTGCTCGAAGAGATCAAGACCTACCGTGGCGACCTCGCCACGCAGCCGGCCAATCACCGCCAACTGCACTGGGCCCAGGCGAGGATCTACGCCTGGCTGGTCTGCCAGCAGTTGCAACTGGGGCAAATGAACCTGGCCCTGGTGTACTTCGATATTGTCAGCGAACAGGAAACCGTGCTCCGGGAAACCTGGAGCGCCACGGATCTCGAGGCGTTCTTTGCGCAGCAGTGCGAACGTTTCCTGCATTGGGCCGAGCAGGAGGCCGACCATCGCCAGGCCCGCGACCAGGCGGCCCGGGGCCTGGCCTTTCCCCATGAAGCCTTTCGCCCGGGGCAACGGGTGCTGGCCGAGACGGTGTACAAGGCCGTGAGCACCGGGCGTTGCCTGATGGCCCAGGCGCCGACCGGGATTGGCAAGACCCTCGGCACGCTGTTCCCGATGCTCAAGGCCCTGGCCCCGCAGCAACTGGACAAGGTGTTCTTCCTCACCGCCAAGACCCCGGGCCGGCAGTTGGCGCTGGATGCGGCGCAAGTCCTCTACCAGCGCTCCCCGGAGCTGCCGCTGCGGGTGCTGGAACTGGTCGCCCGGGACAAGGCCTGCGAGCACCCGGACAAGGCCTGTCACGGCGAATCTTGCCCCTTGGCCCGGGGGTTTTATGATCGATTGCCCGCTGCGAGGCAGGCCGCGGTCGGCGTGCCGTTGCTCAACCAGCAGGCACTGCGGGCCATCGCCCTGGACCATGGCATCTGCCCCTATTACCTGAGCCAGGAAATGGCCCGTTGGAGCGATTGCGTGGTGGCCGACTACAACTATTACTTCGACTTCAGCGCACTGTTGTTCGGGCTGGCCCAGGCCAACCAGTGGCGGGTGGCGACGCTGGTGGACGAAGCCCACAACCTGGTGGAGCGCGGGCGCCAGATGTATAGCGCCAGCCTGGACCAGCAGGTCATGAACAGTGTCCGGCGCAGCATCCCCGAGGCCTTGAAAAAGTCGTTCCAGCGCCTGAACCGTGAGTGGAATGCCCTGCACAAGGAGCAGGTCAGCCCTTACCAGGCCTATGCTCAGGTTCCCACCAAGCTGCTGAACGCCATCGGCTTGTGCGTATCGTCGATCGGCGACTACCTCAATGAGCAGACGCAAGGCGTCGATGGCGAGCTCCAGGGGTTCTACTTCGAGCTTCTGCAGTTTTCCCGGGTGGGGGAATTGTTCGACGAGCATTATCTGTTCGACATCAGCTTGCGTGAGACCGGCCGGCGCCGCAGTTCGCAGTTGTGCCTGCGCAATGTGGTGCCGGCCGGCTTCCTGCGTCCGCGGCTGACGGCGGCCCGCAGTAGCGTGCTGTTTTCCGCGACCCTGAGTCCCCGACACTACTACGCCGACCTGCTGGGTCTGCCGGCGGACACCGCGTGGATCGATGTCGAGTCGCCGTTCAAGCGCGAGCAACTGGACCTGCGAATTATCAGCCGGATTTCCACCCGTTACGTGCACCGCCAGGCCTCGTTGGCGCCCATCGTCGCGTTGATGGCCGAACAGTTCGCAGCGCGCCCCGGTAACTACCTGGCGTTCTTCAGCAGCTTCGACTATTTGCAGCAGGTGGCGCAGTTGCTGGCCGACACTCACCCGCACATCCCGCTCTGGCAGCAGTCGCGGCGCATGGAAGAAAGCCAGCGCCAGGCCTTTCTCGAACAGTTCACCGAGCACAGCCAGTGCATTGGCTTCGCGGTCCTGGGCGGGGCCTTTGGCGAGGGCATCGATTTGCCCGGCCAGCGGCTGATCGGTGCGTTCATTGCGACCCTGGGGTTGCCGCAACTGAACCCGGTCAATGAGCAGATCAAGCAACGCATGGCGGCACTGTTCGGCGCGGGGTACGACTACACCTACCTGTATCCGGGGGTGCAGAAAGTCGTGCAGGCGGCGGGAAGGGTGATCCGTAGCCAGCAGGATCACGGCGTGGTGCTGTTGATCGATGATCGCTTCGCCGAGGCCAGGGTGCGGCAGTTATTGCCGCGTTGGTGGCAGGCCTGATATCTAAGTAATGACTTAATAGGATTAAGTCCTATGTTATCCGGGAGAATCGTCATGCGTAGCACTCAACAGTTCAGCATCACTCTGCCTAACCAGATGGCCGACGTGGTGAAAGCCAAGGTGGCTGCCGGTGAATATGCCACTGAAAGCGAAGTGATTCGTGATGGCCTGCGGGCACTGCTGGCCCGTGATCGTGCCTTGGAAAGCTGGCTCGTTGGCCAAGTAGCCCCGGCTTACGATGCCTTGAAAGCTGACCCCTCGCGAGCACTGAGCATCGATCAGGTGCGTGCCCGGCTGTCGGCAGAGCACCAGGATGCCACTGTAAAATCGTAATGGCGTACACCGTCGGGTTTGCACCGGAAGCCTTGGAACAGCTGGCTGCGCTCTATCGCTACATCTAAAACAATAACCTACAGCGAAAATATCCTAAATTTCCTTCATCTCGGCGTAATCGCAAGAGAGCCCGCTGCTAGCCTAAGAAAGTCTTAGCCCCCGATTTTTTTGAATTCTGTGGGCTCCCCCAAATGGCTGGTCGAGGGGGCCGCGAGCGCGATTTTTTGCCAGGCGCGTAAACCCGTGAGGGTGTAGGTGTCGAAGATCTTGCGGAACCAGATCGTGTACTTGTCCGGTTCGGCGGCAATGCGCCCCGGGATGTCGGACAGCGGCAACCAGGCCCAGGCCAGGGCTTCCTCGGGGTTGGCAACGGGCTGGGTGTCGCTCGTACCGACGAACAGATGATCGAACTCGTGCTCGATCAGATCGTTCGAGACCTGTTCTCGATAGAGCAGGGACGCCACCTTCGTCAGTGGGCAAGTCAGTCCCATTTCTTCGAACAGGCGCCGTTGGGCGGCGGTATGGATCTGTTCGCCCAGGCGCGGATGGCCACAACAGGTGTTGGTCCATAGGCCTTGCGAATGGTATTTGCCGAGGGCACGTTGTTGCAGCAGCAAACGACCTTGCCCGTCGAAGATGAAGATCGAAAACGCCCGATGTCGCAGGCCTTGTTGATGAATGAGCAGCTTTTGCGCACTGCCGGTTTCGTTATCGTTCTCATCCACCAGAATAAGGGTTTCCTCCATGACTCGGACTCCTGGATGTCTTTGTCACTGCAGGACTGCAGACCAGAATACGTGGGGCGAACTCAGGTTTTCTTGAGTGCTATCAATAGACACTAGATTGTGTTTGGCCAACCGCAAGGAGGGGCGAATATCTGCTCTGGTCGCTCGTCGACTGATAGGTTCCGGGCAGGCCGTTCGGTGGCGCCTGGGCTTGGTACGCTGGCCCCCCGGAGTCAATCGCTCACGCTCAGGAGTAAGGTCTGACGAAAGGGATTTTGTAAGACATTGAATCGTTGCCTTTCCTACAGAGCCTGTCGGTTGTATCTTCCCGCAAATAGCCCCTAAAGTTGCCCTTCGCGAACAACATCTTCGCGAACGACCTTGGCCGGTCGAATATGGGGCGTAAGCGCGTCCAAACACGTTGCAGAGGTTTCTTGGTCTGTGACTCAGTGTTATGGCAGCTGTACGTGGGACACCTTCGGGTGTGCCGGTTATCCCATGTCCGGTCGGCCAACCCGCGTGCAGTTGCCACCCTTTTCGCTTGGCCGCGAGCGGAGGTAACTTCAAACTTATGGGAGTTACAAGGATGCCTACTCAAATTCCACCTCGTTTTACCCCGCTTGATACCCACGATGCCGTCAATCCGGTGCTGTATATCCGACACGATGCCCCCCTCGAAGACCTGGCGATTTGCGCGGCTCATCGTTTTACGGTGGTTCGCGACTTGATGGACACGTTGTCCACGCTTGGACTCAAAAACATTGATGATTGCGATTTGTTGCGAGTGAGCCGCGGTAGTCATCTATTGATGCGTGAGGGCTGTGCGCTATTGGAGATTATTCAAGTGCAGGCAGCACGGATGAGAAGTCAATAGGCAGCGTTTTTCATTGTTACACGGCGTTTGGGGCTGCTCCCTCACTTGGGATGTCCGGGTGAGGGAACTCCTCTACACGCTTTTCAAAACGTCCAAAATGCAACGCCAAGGTCGGTAACACCAGTAGATTGAGTGCGGTTGAGGTCACTAACCCGCCCAGGATAACAATAGCCATAGGCCCTTCGATTTCATTGCCGGCAGCACCACTGGCAAGCGCCAAAGGTAGCAGCCCGAGCGCGGTCACCACGGCAGTCATCAGGATCGGTACCAGTCGCTCGGCGGCGCCCCGTCGGGCCGCTTCCGGCCCCCATGTCATGCCTTCTTCATTCACCAGGTTCGAGTAATGTGAGATGAGCATGATGGAGTTGCGCAGTGTTATACCAAACAGGGTGACAAACCCGACAAGCGAACCCAATGACAAGTTTCCACCGCACACCAACACGGTCAATACGCCACCTACCAGGGCAAAGGGTAGGTTCACCAAGACCAGAACCAACGCGCGCATGCTTTTGAGGGCGAGGAACAACAGCAGCATGATCCCAATGATGGCAGCCGCTGTGTAAACCAGTAAGTCCTGTTGCGATTGCGCACGAGCTTGTTCCTCTCCCGCAAACAAGACGTAGGTTCCCTTGGGTAGCGTGACCTCCTGGTTAATCAGCCTTTGAGCCTCCTGAACGTAGTCACTCACCGCCCGGCCATGTACAGCGGTCGAGACGGTTTGCAGGCGTTGGCCACCGCTGTGCATGATTTGGTAGCGGCTGGTGGTTTGGGTGATCAGAGCCAGCTGATCAAGAGGCACCGTTGTTCCGGTTCTATTACGCAGCAGCAGTGAACCGACCGTCGCGATGCCGTGGTGGGCCGTGGGCGTCAATGAGACGGTGACGTCATAAGTCTGGTTCCCCTGATAGATCTGGCTGGCGGTCACTCCGTCATAAGCCACTTGAAGCGCCTCCATCACATCAACCGGCTCGAACCCCCAATGGGTCAATTGCTCAGGCCGCAGCCTGATGGTCAATTGCGGCACATGCTGGGCGGACTCGACTCTCAGGCCGATGGTGCCCGGAATTCGACCGATCACCTGGGCGATTTCCTGGGCTTTGCTGTCCAACACATCCAGGTCAGGGCCAAAGACATTGATAACGACCGGAGCGGTGATGCCGGAGATGCTTTCGTCCACCCGTTCAGTCAGGAATGTGTTCACCGACGTCGTCAGCCCCGGGAAGCTGGCCAGTACTTGCTGAATACGCGCCACAGCCTGGGTTTCCTCAGCGGCGGACACGCTATTCAAATCCACTTCGAACTCACTGACGTGCACACCGGTCGGGTCGACCACTTCACTGGCTCGCCCTGCGCGTTGCGCTACCAGCCGCACGCCGGGGACTGTGCTCAGCTCTTGCGCCACACGGTTACCCACACGCATGGACTCGCTCAAAGAGGCGCCGGGGGCTAAAGCCATATGGATGAGGTAATGTCCCTCCTTCAACTCGGGTATGAAGTTGCCGCCAAAAAACGGCAGCGCACTGGCTGCCACGGTGCAGAGAATGACGATCATCCAGATGAGCGGGCGAGAGTGCGACTCGATGTTGGCGAGTAATTTCAGGTAGCCAGCCTTCAGTCGCCGGACCCATTTTGGCTCGTCCGATTGAAGCGGCTTGGTGGTCAACAACATGAACGCCAGCGCCGGCGTGACCGTCAGGGCCACCACCAGGGAGGCCAAAATTGCCAGGATGTAGGCGAGCCCCAAGGGCGCGAACAGTTTCCCGGCGATCCCTGACAGTGCCAGTACGGGCAGGAAAATCAGCGCAACAACCAGGGTGGCATACACCACTGCACTGCGGACTTCGAATGAGGCGCGCAATACCACCAAGGCCGGTGATACGGGATGTTCCAGCATTTGATTCTGGCGCAGCCGACGGAAGATGTTCTCCACGTCGACCACGGCATCGTCCACAACTTCTCCCAAGGCAATGGCCAGGCCGCCCAAGGTCATGGTGTTGAGACTCACACCGAAGTGATGGAGCACGATCACCGCCGTCAACAAGGACAGCGGAATGGCTGTAGCCGAGATGATTGCAGTGCGGATATTGAGCAAGAACAGAAACAGCACCAGGACAACCAACACACCGCCCAATAGCAGTGCCGTCTGCAAGTGACTCATCGCGGTTTCAATAAATTTGGCGGGTCGGAAGAGGTCTGGATGCAGACGCACCTGTTCCGCGTCGAGCGCAGGTTTCAAACTGTCCAGGGCGCTTTCCACATGACTGGAGACGCTCATCATATCGGCGCCGTATTGGCTTTCCACCATCAGCGACACCGCAGGCTTACCCTCGATGGCTGCCGCGCCCACTGCGGGAGCGGGCCCGTAGGTCACCATGGCGACATCCCCCAGGCGTACGGCGGTTCCATTCTGATAGTTGAGCACCGTTTGCGCCAACTGCGCGGGTGTAACGGTTTGGCCCTCGGTATTCAAGACGATGCGCTGGTTGGCGGTTTCCAGAAAGCCCGCGCCTCTAACGCCCGTTGCGCGCTGGGCAGCGCTCAACACGTCTTGAAGAGAGAAACCGTATTGCACCAGTTTTTTGGGGTCCGCCTGAATCTGAAACTGTTTCAGATCACCGCCGAATACGATGACGTCCGCCACACCGGGCACGCGTAACAATTGCGGTTTGATCGTCCACTCCGCCAGTGTGCGCATCTCCATCAGCGAGCGGGTGTCAGAGGTGATACCTGCGACCAAGGCGACGCTGGTAGATGACGTTAATGGCAAGAGCGCTGGCGTTTTGATCCCGTGCGGGAGAATACCGGTGAGCGTACTGAGTCGCTCCGCAGCCAGTTGTCTGGCTCGGTAAATATCGGCCCCATCCTTGAAGGTCAGCGTCACCATGGACAGTCCTGGTAACGATTTGGATCGCATGCTCGCCAGTCCCAGGGTGCCACCCATGGCATTTTCGACCGGCTGGGTGATCAGCATTTCAACCTGTTCGGACGATAACCCAGGGGCTTCGGTTTGAATCACCGCCAGCGGTGGCGCGAACTCGGGGAAAACATCTTGCCGGGCCTGAGTCAGGGTGTAGATGCCATAACCTGCCAGCAGACAAGCGAGGGCGATAACGACCCCTCGGAAGCGTACAGCGAAGCGGATAATTGAATTCAACATGGTGTATTCGCTGCCGTCTGGTTAGTCGTCACATTCGGGGTCTTTACAAGACGATGCGGTGATGGGTGGACGCTGCTCTTCGGATAACAGCAGTTGCGCACCGCGTACCACGACACGATCACCGGACTCAAACCCCGCACTGACCAGGTATCCGTTGTCGTAAGGGGTTTGGTCTGCGACAGGACGGCGGGTAAACCGGTCTTTGGCAATTTGCACATACGTCCACGGCTGCCCAGCAAACCAGAGGATGGCGGCCTCAGGTATCAAGAGACGGGGGCGGGTGGATGTGGGCAACGGCAAATAGGCAACCACTTTGCTACCGATTGGCAGGATCGCCGCCGCTCGGTAAAGGTATGCACGGCCTTCGGTCGAAGCGTCGACTTGAGGCGAGACTGAAATGAGCTGAGCCGTTTCCCGATGATGTTCGCTGGACTCAACCGCAATCAGTTCAGGAGCGGCCACATCAACGCCGAGGGGGAGAACAATGCGCAAAAGCATGTCCTCACGGCTCAACAGCCTGTGCAACAGCGCGGCGTCCGGCGCTCCGAGCATGCCGGCCAAGGGCGCACCAAACTGTTGCAGCGCACTATTGCGTATCGACTGTATGTTGGCGCTCGCTGCCTGTAGCTTGGTCTTGTCTGTATTCCATGTGACTTGCGAAGCTTGCAGCACCTTCATGGATACGCTCTGGTTCGCCTTGAACAGTGCGAGGTTGCGTTCATATTCCTGGCCCGAGGCCGAAGCGGCAGACTGTGCCGCCGCTGAGTCCGCTTGAGCCATGGCGTAACGAGTGCTCAGATCGTTGAGTCCTTGCACATCAAGCACACTGCCGTAAGCAAGATGTTCCACTGGGTGGCTGGACGCCGTGATCGGCTCACTCTGGATACCACTGATTGTCTGGGTCGTTTCATCCAGCGTGACGATGGTCAAACCGCCTTCGGTAGTGACCCGTGTCGGAGGCGGCGCGATCGGAGTTGCAGGCACGACCGTCATGGCTTGATAAGAGAAAAAACCTAAAGCGCCTAATCCGATGGTCGCTACCACCGCCAGGGCGACCAGTGAGGTTTTACTACGAAAGGGTGTATTCATTTTCGAATGACCGCCTCGGTTGACTGGGCGTGCAATGGGATTCCATCGAGCGGCTGCTGGATGGCATTTTCAAGTTGACTGATGGTTTGCTGGACTTGAACCACTGCATCCACGTGGGTCATTGCATCGATATTCACCGCACGGCGTGACCGCGATAGCGCCAATCGGTCTATTGCGCCTATCTCAAAGGAGCGTTGGTCAGCTTCAAAAGCAGCTGTTCGGGTCGCCCCCTGGGTGTCGATGAGTGCAAGGTTTTCCGTGGCCAGGCGATAGTGTTGCAGCGCGCTGTCTGTCTGATTGATCGCTTGGTCTTGAAGTGCTTCGACGTGAATGGCGGCTTCCTTGCGGCGCGCTTCGGCCTCCGCGATAGGCCCTTCATTGCGGTTGAACAGGGGGAGGGTGATGCCTGCCGGTGTAACGCTGTACTTGTTCACCCCTTGGTCAAACGAGTACCCCAGCCCGAGCGACAGGTTCGGATACTGTCGTGCAACTTCCAGTTGGAGAGCCGCTTGGCTCGCTTCGTACTCGGCGAGGGCGCCCAGAATGTCAGTGCGATTCAGGACGGTCTGACGACGGGCGGTGCTATCAGGGATCTGAGGAGTCAGCCTCTCGAAGTCGCTCAGATCTAGCTTGATGGGTTCAAGAGCCTTGAGAGGAATCCCAATGGTCTGAGCGATCAGTGCTTTGGTGTCCAGCATCAGTTTTTCGCTATTAGCCAAGTCGCTACGATCACGCTCCAGAATGATCTGCTCCTGGTTCAACTCGAACGTCGAGGCCGACCCCAACGAAAGCTGCTTCTCCAGCATAGTGACAAGGTTCTGCTGGATGTCGACCTGGCGCTCGATAATCGCGTGGTGCTGGCTGGCAGCGTAAAGATCAAGCAGGGCGCTACGAAGACGACTTCTGATCTGCCAGGCGGTTTGACCGATATTGAGTCGGGCAGCGTCTGAGAGTTGTTGTGCTTGGGCCACTCGATACCCACGTTTCCCGGCAGTCTCAATCGGGATGTCGAGGGCCAATCCGTACGTCCACGGTTTTATGGGCTGATCGGCGTACTGCAGTGGCAACGACAAGGACGGATTGGGTCGTTGGTTCGCCGTTTCTGTTGCCGCCTCACCGCTGGCAAACTTGGCACGCACTGCATCCAGCTCAGGGCTGTAGTAGTAGGCCGCCAGGGTTAAGGTACTCAGATTCCATAGAGGGGTTGTGTTGGCGCGGTGTGCCGTGATGAAGCGTTGAAGCGCCGGGTTAGTCAGAGACCGCTCTTCATAGGCCGCCATCATTTTCAGAGGCGCCAGTGGTTGTGGTTGATAACTCGCACAGCCGCTGAGCAGCACTACCACAGTGATAAAACACTGTTTATGCATTCGCATTTTCTTTGAGCGCAAAGTGTTGGCGTACGCAGAGCCTCGCAAATCCGGCATTGCCTCTCCTCCTACCGGTGAGTGTTGCGTCGAGCGACGGGAGGAAAAACTCGTTGATACAGGCGCTCAAGAACGTCGAGCAAATGCTCGCCAAGATGTCTCCAACTCAACACCTGCGGTACCAGCCACGCGCTTATCAACGAGACCAGCAGCGACCCGGCAATATCGAATGGGAAATGCACACCTAAATAGACACGGGCCCAGCCGACCAAGGTGGCCAGCAGTAGAATCAGTACGCCAAGCCTGCTCAGCGATGCCAGCATCAGAGCAAGGGCCAACGTGAACATCACAGTGGCATGATCGCTGGGGAAAGAGGACTCCGGGGCGTGCTCCATGAAGTTTTGTCCTAGCCCCAACATGAAGGGGCGCGGATGGAACCAAAGGCTACTGATCAGCAGGTTGCACCCAAGCGCGAACACGATACTCAGCGTCGCGGTTACCGCCGCGGCTCGGTGGTGGCGTGTGCCTCGTAGCCACAATCCGATCAGCAATAGCGGCGTGCCTATGATGAGCCACTGCGCCAGGAACGTCGCAAATAGCCGCATTTCCACCGAGGAGTGCACGCTGGCGTTGATAGCGAAAAACAGAGTGTGATTGAGCTCTTCCATGGGGAGACCCGTTCAGGAGACGAGGAGGCACCACGTTGTGATCACGGTGCGAGTGATAGGCACCATAGTGGTTGCTTCCTTAAGTCCACCTTAAGGGGGATGCTGGCAGTCTTATCGTCCTTATGATGTGAGGAGAGGGATCAGGCGATGCGAATATTACTGGCAGAGGATGATCCGATGATCGGTAGCGGCTTACAAAAAGGCTTGCGCCAGGAAGGATACACGGTGGATTGGGTGACGGACGGCAAGGCGGCCGTGCACGCTTTGGAAACCACCCCTTATGCGTTGCTGCTGCTCGACCTGGGACTGCCGCGTCAGGAAGGAATGGATGTGCTCAAGGTCCTGCGTCAGCACGACGAGAGCTTGCCGGTGATCATCATCACCGCCCGCGACTCGCTACCAGACCGGGTTGCCGGCCTTGATCACGGCGCTGACGATTACCTGGTTAAACCGTTTGCCATCGAGGAACTGCTTGCACGCATCCGCGCCGTCAGCCGCCGGCAATCCGGGCGTGTGCAGACCGAACTTAGGGGAGGGCCGTTGCGACTTGATCCGATACGCCACCTGCTGTGGTTGCGCAATGAACCTGTCAGCCTATCGGCCAGGGAATATGCATTGCTGTACGAACTGATGAAGGAGCCGGATGCGGTGATCTCCCGCGAGCAGCTAGAGGATCGCCTATATGGTTGGGGTGATGAAGTGGGTAGCAATGCCGTGGAAGTTCATATCCATAATCTGCGTAAAAAGCTCGGGGCCGAGGTCATCCGTACGGTTCGAGGTGTCGGTTATCACATTGGAGAAGACGCATGAGTTCGCTCCGTCGGCGTCTGCTGCTATGGCTGTTGCCAGCCACTTTCCTGGCCGGACTGCTGGCAAGTATCGGCACCTATTGGGGGGCTGTCCTTGAACTGGATGATCTGCTCAACGACCACATGCGTTACCTCGCCGAACACATCAATGTGGATCCAGGAGAGCGTGTTGTACTGACGGATACAGGCAAGAAACCCAATCCACTCAGTGATGATAATGCTGACGAAGTGCTGCTTCAGGTTTGGAGCGCAGGCGTCCTGAGCTTTACGACTGACTCAGGGCTCACGCTTCCACCACCACGGCAAACTGGCCTGAGTGATGTTCAGGTCGGAGATCAAATCTGGCACACCTTTGTCAGCCAGCGCGGCGACAAGCTTATCCGGGTGGCTCAAGCGCAAAATAAACGCTGGGAAGAACTCGCCGGTTTAGCCGTGCACCTGCTGTGGCCAGTAATGTCGCTGATTCCCTTGCTGGCCCTGTTCTTATGGTTTGGTATCAGCTACGGGCTGAAACCATTGCGAACAGTGGCGACAGAACTGTCGGAGCGCAACGTGAATAGCCTGCAGCCTATTGCTTCGAAAGAACTGCCTGGCGAAGTCAAACCTTTGGTCGATGCGCTCAACGATCTTCTAGAACGCTTGGCAAATGCCTTCACGATGCAAAAGGACTTCATCGCTGATGCGGCGCACGAGCTACGTACTCCAGTCGCAGCGCTCAGCATTCAAGTGGAACTGGCACAGCGGGCCACTCTCGATGAAGACCGTCGGATATCGCTGTCCGAGGTACAGGCGGGCGTCACACGTCTTACTCACCTGACACAACAGTTGTTGACCTTGGCTCGTTTGGAACCTGACGCTCAATCGCCAATCATGCAGGGCGTCGACTTATCCGATCTGTGCAAGTCGGTGATCAGTGATCAGGTTCGTAGGGCCGAAGTTTCAGGCATTGATCTCGGGCTGGCCGAGCATGCGGCATCGAGCATTTGGGGGGATCCCGAAACGCTGCGTATCTTGCTCAATAATCTGGTGGACAACGCCATTCGTTATGCGGGTGCCCAGTCAAAGATTGACTTGGCAGTGCGCGAGACCGACCAAGGGTTTGTGCTTGAGGTCTGCGACAACGGCCCAGGAATCAGTGCAGCGGACCGCGAGCGGGTGCTGGAGCGATTCTATCGAGGCAATAATCAAACCGGGTCTGGCAGCGGACTGGGGCTTTCAATTGTTAAAACGATTGCAGAGCAGCACGGAGCCAAAGTAGTACTTGATACTCCATCAAATGGCGCTGGGCTGCGGGTACAGATCATTTTCCTTTCCAAATCGGAAAACTGACAAACGTTTCACGATATCCCTACCCGCTCAGAAAGCTCGCGTTCAGCTTCCCGGGCGCACCCTCGATAGCAGACTAACCTTCAATACACAGGGTGATGTCCGTTGCCGGTGCAGAAGCGGGCCCCCCGGGGAGCGATGAGTGAAACGCAGCAGGATTGCGCTGGTCATCGTGGTGCTCGTGCTCCTGGCGGGTGGCTGGGCGCTCTATCACGGCTTGAGCAAACCCAAGGCCAAGCCACCCTCCCTGGGCGATCCCGTGACCGCCGTCGCCGTCAAACTGATGGATGTGCCGGTGTATATCGATGCCCTGGGCACGGTGACGCCGACCCGCAGCGTGACCGTGGTCAGCCAGGTTTCCGGGATCCTGGCTTCGGTAGAGTTCAAGGAGGGGCAGCGGGTCAGCAAGGGCCAGGTGGTGGCGCGAATCGACGACCGGGCGCTCAAGGCCCAACTGGCGCAGGCCAAGGGCGTGCTGGCCCACGACCAGGCGGTGCTGGTCAATGCCCAGCGCGACCTGGCGCGTTTTCGCCAACTGATCAAGGTCGGCTCGGTCAGCCAACAGACCCTCGATACCCAGGCTGCCACGGTGCAAGAGCAACTGGGGACGGTGGCGGCGGATGACGGTGCGGTGCAGAACCTGCAGGTACTGGTGAGTTACTGCACCATCGCCTCGCCGGTGGAGGGCATCGTCGGCCTGCGCCTGGTGGATCCCGGCAATTTCGTCGCCGCGGGCAGCACCACCGGCATCGCGGTGATCACCCAGATGAACCCGGCCACGGTGGTGTTCGCGGTGCCGGAGGATGATCTGGGCGCCATCGACCAGGCCATGGCCAAGGGACCGGTGGATGTCCTGGCCTACGATCGCAACAAACACAACCTGCTGGCCAGCGGGACCTTGCTGGCCCTGGACAACCAGGTCGATACCACCACCGGCACGGTAAGGGTCAAGGGGCAATTCAACGACGCCGGCAACGCACTGTTCCCCAATCAGTTCGTCAATGCCCGGCTCAAGGCCGACACCTTGCAGCAGGTCGCCGTGGTGCCGACCCTGGCGATCCAACATGGTAGCAAGGGCGATTTCGTCTTTGTGGTGCAAGGCAGCAAGGCCAGCCTGCGGCCGATCAAGAGCGGGCCGGCCAGCGGCGACCTGACGGCGGTGCTGGAGAATGGAGTAAAAGTCGGGGAGCAGGTGATTACCGAAGGCGCCGACAAGCTGGACGACGGCTCCCCGGTCAAGGTGGTCAGCCAGTGAGGTTTTGCCCATGAACATCTCACGGCCCTTCATCGAACGCCCCATCGCCACCACACTGCTGATGATCGCCGTGCTCCTGCTGGGGCTGCTCGGCTATCACCTGCTGTCGGTTTCGGCCCTGCCGGAAGTCGATTACCCGACCATCCAGGTCTTCACTCAGTACCCCGGGGCCAGCCCGGAGGTGATCAGTTCCTCGATCACCGCGCCGCTGGAACGCCAGTTCGGCGAAATGCCCGGGCTCAAGTCGATGGGCTCCACCAGCTCCGATGGCGCCTCGGTCATCACCCTGCAATTCGACCTGGCGCTGTCGCTGGATATCGCCGAACAGGAAGTGCAGGCCTCGATCAATGCCGCCGGGACCTTCCTGCCGGCCAACCTGCCGTATCCACCGGTCTACAGCAAGGTCAACCCGGCCGATGCACCGGTACTGACGCTGTCGCTGACCTCCGATGTGTTGCCGCTGACCAAAATCGAGGACCTGGCCGATACCCGCCTGGCGCAGAAGATCTCGCAGATTTCCGGAGTAGGGCTGGTGACCCTCAGCGGCGGCCAGCGCCCGGCGGTCAGGGTCGAGGCCAATACCTCGGCGCTCAATAGCCTCGGCCTGTCCCTGGAAGACCTGCGCAGTTCCCTGGGCACCGCCAACGTCAACCAGGCCAAGGGCAATATCGACGGCAAGTTCCAGGCGTTTTCCATCGGTGCCAACGATCAATTGCAATCGGCCGACGAGTACCGCGACCTGGTGATCGGCTACAAGAACGGTGCGCCGATCCGTCTCGCGCAGATCGCGAGTTCCGTCCAGGGCGCGGAAAATCCCCGGCAGGCGGCCTGGACCAACGACACGCCGTCGATCGTGCTGAATATCCAGCGCCAACCGGGGGCGAACGTGATCCAGGTGGTCGACCGGGTCCAGCAGCTGCTGCCCAAGCTGCGCGCCAGCCTGCCGGGGACCCTCAAGGTCAGCGTGCTGACCGACCGCACCCAGACCATTCGCGCCTCGGTCACCGACGTCCAGTACGAACTGACGGTCGCGGTGCTGCTGGTGGTGCTGGTGATCTTCCTGTTCCTGCGCACGGTACCGGCCACGTTGATTCCGGCCGTCACCGTGCCCCTGACCCTGATCGGTACCCTGGCGGTGGCCTACACGCTGGGGTTTTCCCTGAACAACCTGACGCTGATGGCCTTGACCATTGCCATCGGCTTCGTGGTCGACGATGCCATCGTCATGATCGAAAACATCACCCGCTACCTGGAGGCGGGGGATACGCCGTTGCAGGCGGCGCTCAAGGGCTCGGCACAGATCGGCTTCACCATCGTCTCGCTGTCGGTGGCGCTGATCGCGGTGATGATCCCGCTGTTGTTCATGGGCGATGTGGTCGGGCGGCTGTTTCGCGAATTCGCCATGACGGTGGCGGTGACCATCGTGATCTCGGCGGTGATTTCCCTGACCCTGACACCGATGATGTGCGCGCGCATGCTGCACAAGCATGCCGGGGAACGCCGCCCGGACTTTTTCGACCGGATCAACCGCTACTACGTGCGTGGCCTGGACTGGGTCCTGCTGCACCGCCCCCTGACACTGATATCCGTGGTGTTCACCGCGTTGCTGACCCTGTTCATCATCATGGTCATGCCCAAGGGGTTTTTTCCCGAGCAGGACACCGGGCTGATCCAGGGCATTTCCCAGGGTTCACCCAGCGTGTCGTTCCAGCAGATGGAGCGGCAACAGCAGAAGCTCGCCGCCAGAATCCTCAAGGATCCGGCGGTGGCCAGCCTGTCGTCCTTCGTCGGTATCGACCAGACCAACCCGACCATCAACCAGGGCAACCTGCTGATCAACCTCAAGGAGCACGGCCAGCGTGACAATGCGGCGGCGGTGATTCGCCGGCTGTCGGATGCCAATGCCGATGATTCCGGGGTGCGCCTGTACCTGCACAGCGTGCAGGACCTGACCCTGGACGCGACGGTGGCCACCACCAGCTACCGCCTCGGCTTGCAGGCCACCGATCCGCAGGTCCTGGAACAGTGGACGGGCAAACTGCTGGCGGCCATCGCCAAGGACCCGCTGTTCAGCGACGTGCAAAGCCAGGCGATGCAGTTCGGTAATCAGATCCGCATCAACATCGACCGCGCCACGGCTTCCCGCCTGGGGGTGACGCCCCAGGCCATCGATAACGTGCTGTACGACGCCTTTGGCCAGCGCCAGGTTTCGACCCTCTACACCCAGCTCAACCAGTACCACGTGGTGATGGCCAGCGACCGGCCACCGCGTAACCTCGCCGACCTGCTGACCGGGCTCTATGTCACCACCAGCAGCGGCGTCGTGACGTCCCTGGCGAGCATGGCCACCCAGCAGGTGATTCGCACGCCCATCACCATCAACCGGCTGGGCCAGTTCCCCTATGCGGACATCTCCTTCAACCTGGCCCCCGGCCAGACGCTGGGGGCGGCAGTCGCGCGCCTGAATCAGATTGAGAAGGACATCGGCCTGCCACTGACGGTACAGGCCAACCTGGAAGGCGCCGCCGCAACCTTCCAGTCTTCGCTGTCGAACCAGGTGTTCCTGGTGGCGGCGGCGATTGTCGTGGTCTACCTGATGCTGGGCATTCTCTACGAGAGCTTCGTGCACCCGGTGACCATCCTCTCGACCTTGCTCTCGGCGGCCCTGGGGGCCTTGCTGGCGTTGCGGGTCACCGGGACCCAGTTCGACATCATCGGCCTGATCGGCATCGTGCTGCTGATCGGTATTGTCATGAAGAACGGCATCATGATGGTCGACTTCGCCCTGGAATCGCAGCGCAAGGATGGGCTGGACCCGGTGGCGGCCATTCGCAAGGCGGCGGAGCTGCGTTTCCGGCCGATCCTGATGACCTCCATGGCCTCGCTGTTCGGCGCGGTGCCGCTGGCGCTGGGCACCGGCATCGGTTCGGAGCTGCGCCATCCGCTGGGCATCGCGATCATCGGCGGGCTGTTGCTCAGCCAGTTGCTGACGCTGTTTTCCACGCCGGTGATCTTCCTGGCGATGAATCAGCTGGAGCGGCGCTTCAGTCCGCCTCAAGCCGAGACCGGGGGCTGAGCCCATGAACATCAGCGCGCCCTTTATCCAGCGCCCGATTGCCACCACCTTGCTGGCGGTCGGCCTGGCGCTGTTCGGTTGGCTGGCGTTCCTGCTGCTGCCAGTGGCGCCGTTGCCGCAAGTGGATTTCCCGACCATCAGCGTACGGGCCTCGCTGCCAGGCGCCGATCCGGAAACCGTGGCCTCTTCGGTGGCGACGCCCCTGGAACGGCATTTCGGACAGATCGCCGGGGTGACCCAGATGACCTCGTCGAGCAGCCTGGGCTCGACCCGCATCAACCTGCAATTCGACCTGAACCGCAATATCGACGGCGCGGCCCGCGACGTCCAGGCGGCCATCAACGCTGCCCGCAACAGCCTGCCCAACGATCTGTCGGGGAATCCGACCTACCGCAAGGTCAACCCGGCCGATTCGCCGATCATGGTCATCAGCCTGACATCCGACAGTGCCACGCGGGGCCAGATGTATGACGTGGCCTCGACCTTGCTGGAGCAGAAACTGCTGCAAACCCGTGGGGTCGGCGATGTCACCGTCGGCGGTGGTGCGCTGCCGGCGGTGCGCGTCGAGCTCAACCCGGACCGGCTCAACCATTACGGGGTCAGCCTGGAGCAAGTGCGCGGAGCGATCGCCGCGTCGAACGCCAACCTGCCCAAGGGCGCGCTGTCCATCGGCGATCGCGCCTACGGTATCGGCGCCAACGACATGCTGTTCAAGCCCGAGGACTACGCGCCGCTGGTGGTCAGGCAACGCAACGGCGACGTGGTGCATATCGCCGACCTGGGTTATGTCAGCGAGGCTGTCGAGGACCTGCGCAACTTCGGCCTGGCCAACAGCCGGCCGGCGGTGCTGCTGGTGCTATTCAAGCAGCCGGGGGCCAACGTCATCGAGACGGTGGATGCGGTCAAGGCGTCGTTGCCGTTCCTGCAAAGCTCGATCCCGGCCTCGATCAGGCTCAATGTCCTGCTGGACCGCACCACCACCATCCGCGCGTCGCTGCATGATGTGGAGGTCAGCCTGCTGGCATCGATCTTCCTGGTGACCCTGGTGACCTACGGTTTCTTCCGCGACTGGCGCAGCACCCTGGTGCCGGCCATCGTCGTGCCGCTGTCGCTGCTCGGCACCTTTGGCGCCATGTATTTCCTGGGCTACAGCCTGAACAACCTGTCGCTGATGGCGCTGACCATTTCCACCGGGTTCGTGGTGGACGATGCGATCGTGGTCGTGGAAAACATCATGCGCCACCTGGAGCGCGGCGAAACCCGGCTGCGAGCGTCGCTGGACGGGGCTCGGGAAGTCGGTTTCACGGTATTGAGCATCAGTGTGTCGCTGATCGCGGTATTCATCCCCTTGCTGATGATGGGCGGCATCGTCGGGCGGCTGTTCCGCGAGTTTTCCATCACGTTGTCGGTGGCGATCCTGATTTCGATGCTGGTGTCCCTGACCGTGACGCCGATGCTGTCCAGCATCCTGTTGCGTCCGAGCCAGGCGACGGACTCGGCTCACGAGTACCCGGACTCGGGCTTCCATCGGTTCTATGACCGGACCCTGGGCTGGGTCGTCGAGCATTCGGCCTTGATGGGCCTGTTGACCCTGCTGGTCATCGTGCTCGCCGGGGGGCTCTATGTACTGGTGCCCAAGGGGTTCTTTCCCCAGGAGGACACCGGACGGTTGCAGGGCAGCATCATTGCGCCGCAGAGCATTTCCTATGCCGCGATGCAGTCGGCGTTCAGCGAGATCAACCAGACCGTGTCGAAGAACCCGAATGTCGAAACCGTCGGTGGTTTTATCGGCGGCGGCGGGGGCGGCGGCGCGATCAACAGCGGCCAGATGTTCATCACGCTCAAGCCGGTCGGTGCCCGCAAGGACAGCGCCGAGCAGGTGATCGCCCAGGTGCGCAAGGCCCTGGGCGAGCTGCCGGGGACCCGCTTGTACCTGCAATCGGCCCAGGACATCACCGTCGGCGGCAGGCAGAGCGGGGCGCAGTACCAATACACCCTGACCGCCGACGACCAGGGCACCCTGGATGAATGGGTGCCCAAGGTCGTCGCCGTGCTGCACACCTTGGCGCAACTGACCGACGTCAACACCGACCAGCAGGACAACAGCCTGTTGGCGAACATCGGCATCAACCGCGATACCGCGGCCCGCCTGGGGGTCAATGTCGGCAACATCGACCAGACCCTCTACGACGCCTTCGGCCAGCGCCAGGTCTCGACCATCTACAAGTCGGCCAACCAGTATCACGTGGTGATGGAAGTGGCGCCGCCATACTGGACCGATCCGTCGGCCCTCAAGTCGATCTATGTCCCGACCGGGCCGGTGAGCTCCAACCAGACGATAGGCGCCTCGGCACTACCGGCGAAGAGCCCGACGCTGGTGCCACTGTCGGCGCTGTCGGATACCGGTATCCAGCGTACGGCGATTTCCATTGCCCACCAGGGCACCTTTCCGGCGGTGACGGCCTCGTTCAACCTCGCTCCCGGCGTCTCCATCGGCCAGGCCACGGTCCTGGTGGACAACGCCGTGGCCCAGTTGCGCATGCCGGCCAGCGTGGTCGGGCAGTTCGCCGGCACGGCCCAGGTGTTCCAGGAGTCGGTGGCCAACGAACCGCTGCTGATCGTCGCGGCCCTGCTGTCGGTGTATATCGTGCTGGGCATGCTCTACGAGAACCTGACGCACCCGCTGACCATTCTCTCGACCTTGCCGTCGGCCGGTGTCGGCGCACTGATCGCCTTGCTGCTGACCGGCACCGAACTGTCGATCATCGCCCTGGTGGGGGTGATCCTGCTGATCGGGATCGTGAAGAAGAACGCGATCATGATGATCGATTTCGCCATTACCGAGCGGGTCCAGCACGGGCGCAGTGCCCGGGAGGCGATTCACCGGGCCTGCCTGATCCGCTTCCGGCCGATCATGATGACCACCCTGGCGGCCACCCTCGGGGCCTTGCCGCTGGTCCTGGGCAGTGGCTACGGTTCGGAGTTGCGCCGGCCGCTGGGGATTTCCATTATCGGCGGGTTGCTGCTCAGCCAATTGCTGACGCTGTACACCACGCCGGTCATCTATCTGTGGCTGGACAACGCTTCCGAGCGGCTGCGCCAGCGCGGCAAGGAGTCTTGAATCATGATGAAAGGTCAACGCGGGCCGTGGCTGGTCCTGCTGTTCAGCCTGGGCATGAGTGGCTGCATGGTCGGGCCGGATTACCGGAGGCCGACCATCGAACTGCCGCAGGGCTTCAAGGAAGGCGCGCAATGGCAGCGCGCGGTCGCCAATCCCCAGGGCGCGCTGGACAGCCGGTGGTGGCTGGACTACCACGACCCGGTCCTCAACGAGTTGATGACCCGTGCGGCCCAGGCCAACCAGTCGATTGTCGCCGCCGAGGCGGCTTACCGGCTGGCGCAGGCGCAAGTCGCCGCCAGTCGGGCGGGGCTCTGGCCGACGGTGTCCGCCGGGTTGTCCGGCTCCCGTGGGGTGGTTGGCAGCAGTTCCACTGGCAGTGCCACCAGCAGCTCTACCAGCAGCTCCACCAGCAGTGCGTCGGGCACCTCCAGTAAATCGGTCGAACAAACGGTCAGCGCCACCCTCAGCGCCAGTTGGGAACCAGACCTGTGGGGCCTGGTCCGGCGTGGCATCGAATCGAGCCAGGCCACGGCCCACGCCTCCGATGCGCTGTTGGCCGGGGTACGCCTGTCTATCGGCGGCAGTGTCGCCAGCAACTACTTCGGCATTCGCCAATTGGATATCGATATCCGCTTGCTCGAGCAGCAACAGCGCATCAATCAGCAACTGCTGGACATGACCCAGACCGAATACACCCAGGGCACCGCTTCCAACGACCAACTGCTGGTGGCCCAGGACCAACTGACCAGCGTGGTCGCCGCCCTGCAGACCTCGCAGCGCTCGCGCGAACAATTCGAGCATGCCCTGGCGGTGCTGGTGGGCGTGGCACCGGCGCAATTCAGCCTGGCGCCCGTCGACAGCTTTGCCTTCAACGTCCCGGCCACCCCCTTGAGCCTGCCATCGGGACTGTTGCAACGGCGCCCGGACGTGGTGGCCGCCGAGCGTGCAGTGGCGGCGGCCAATGCGAAAATCGGTGTCGCCGAAGCGGCGTTCTATCCCAATCTCGACCTGACGGCCCAGGTCGGTTACCGCAGCAGTGCCCTGGGCGGCCTGTTCTCGGTGCCGAACCGGATCTGGAGCGTCGGCCCGGCGCTGGCCGAAACCCTGTTCGACGCTGGCGCCCGCAAGGCTGCGGTCAGCGAGGCCGAAGCCAACTACGACCAGCAAGTCGCCAACTATCGCGGTACGGTGCTCGGCGCCTTGCAAAACGTGGAAGACAACCTCTCGGCGCTCAATCACCTGCAGGCCCAGGTCCAGGCCTTCCAGCAGATCCATCAGCGCAACCAGCAACTGTTCGGCAGCCAGCAGGCCCAGCAGAAAGCCGGGACGGTCAGCCTGCAGGCGGTGTTGACCCAGCAGCTGGTCCTGTTGCAGACCGAGCAGAACCTGCGCGATAGCCAGGGGCAGCTGACCCAGGGCAGCGTGGCCCTGGTCCAGAGCCTGGGCGGCGGATGGCACGCAACCGGGGACAGCACGGCGCAGCCAGCGCCTGCCAAGTGAGGTAATATCGCTCCCGCGCAAGACGTTCACCCGTGCCCGACAAAGGATTGTATGCCCGCCACTGTCTTCTCCTGCCGATGGTTTGCGCTCTGTGCGCTGCTCCTGCTTGGCGGCTGCCAACCCGATCAGCCGGCGCCACCCCTCGACCAGCAACTCTATATCTGGCAACGCCAATGGCGACCGGCCCACGAGCAGGCCCTGTCCGCGAGCCGGGCGGATTTCTCGACCTTGCGGGTCCTGGCGCTTCAGGCCCAGCCCAAGGCCGGGTGGAGCCGGGCGCGGGTTGATCTGGCGCAGCTCAAGGCCGACGGGCGACCGGTGATTGCAGTGATTCGTCTCGATGGCCAGCTTCCGGCCCTGGACCTGGACAGGGCGCGTGCGCAGATCTCACAGCTGCTCGCCGACTGGCGGGCGGGCGGTGTGATGCCGACGGGGGTGGAAATTGACCATGACAGCGGCAGCGCACGCCTGTCGGGCTATACCGATTTCCTGATCAAGCTGCGCGGCCTGTTGCCGCCTTCGTTGAAACTGAGCATCACCGCTTTGCCCGCCTGGCTCGACAGCCCGCAGTTGCCGGCCTTGTTGCAGGCGGTCGACAGCAGCGTGTTGCAGGTCCATGCCGTGAGCAACCCCAGGCTGGGGCTGTTCAATCCCGGGCAGCCCAGGGACTGGGCCGAGCGTTGGGGCCGGGTCAGCGACAAGGCGTTTTATCTGGCGCTGCCGGCCTATGGCATCGCCGTGTTGCCGGACGATGGCGGTGCGCCGGTGGTCGAGAGCGAAGTCGCGCTGAACCGTGGCGGCGAGCGCCGCGAGCTGTTGGCCGATCCGCAGCAACTGGCGACGCTGGCCCGGCAACTGCGGGCCAAGCCGCCCGCGCACCTGGCCGGGCTGATCTGGTTCCGTCTGCCGCTGCCTGGTGATCGCCGGGCCTGGAGCCTGAGCACCTTGAGCGCGGTGGCCCGTGGCGAAGCGCTCGCGAGTCAATGGCAGGTTCAACTGTCGGCCCGCGATGGCCTCTACGACATACGCCTGGATAACCTCGGCAACCTCGACCGGCCGCTACCGGCACGGGTGGAGCTCAACGCCGAGCAATGTGATGGCGTCGACGGGCTCAGTGGCTATACCTTGCGGCAAACCCCGAAGCAGCTCATTTTTACCCGCCAGTCCAGTGCGCGCATCGCCGCTGGTGGCCAACGTGCGCTCGGCTGGGCGCGCTGTACCCGGATCGATCAAGGAGCTTGGAATGTCTACCCGTAACTGGCCTCGGCACTTGCTGTGCCTGTCCCTCAGCCTGCCGCTCGGATCGGCGCTGGCCTGCGGTCCGGACTTTCCGCTGCGCCTGCTGGAGGACCGCGCCCAGTCCCTGGCCGACTTGCCGGAAACCAACTTCCAGTTCGAGGTCAATCGCCTTGGCGAAGCCGTTGCCGGCCTGAAACCGGCGACCGAGGCCACCTTGACGCCGTATTGGGACAGCGACGACAACACCAAGCCCTATCGCGAGCAACGCGACAAGGTGGAGGCCAGCGAGCTGCCGGAAAACCTGCGGGCCGAGGTGGCGCGCCTGCGCAACCTGGCAGACCCGCAACAGGTCGAGACCGAGGGCGCGAGCCTGCCGGCCGAGCTGCGGCTGTACATCGCCGGTGCCGTGGCCTTCCAGTCCGGTGACGCGCAACGGGCCGTGGACTATTTCCGCCAGGTCCTGGCCTTGCCGGCCGACCAGCGCAAGCTGCGCAGCACCTGGGCCGCGTATTCCCTGGGACGGGCCCTGGTCGCCCTCAGTGCCCAGGCCGAAGCAGGTGTCGATACCCCGGCCGATAGCGCCGCTCCGGTCGTCACCAGCCCTGAGCTGCAAGCCCAGGCCCGGCTCGCGTTCCAGCAGACGCGGGCGTTGAGCGCGGGGGATTTCAGCGATCCGCTGGAGCTGGGGATCGCCAGCCTCGGCGAGGAAGCCCGGTTGGCCAGGTTCGATAATGACTGGAACCGCGCCATCGCGCTGTACGCCAGCCAGAGCCGGCTGGGTTCCAACAGCGGCTATACCTCGCTCAAGCAGGTCGCCGGGGAGCTGGCGAGGTTGCCGGATGACGAGCTGGGCGCCTTGCTCAAGGAGAAAAACGTCCAGGCGCTGTTGACCGCCTATGTGTTGAGCCGGGTCGGCGGGTTCTTCGATGAGCAGCCGGAGGCAGACCAGCGCCTGTCCAGGATGGTGTTGGCCAGCGTCGCCGGCAGCCTGGACAACGCCGATCGCCTGGCCGCGCTGAGCTACCAGAAGGGTGACTACGCGGGGGCCAAGGCCTTTGTCGGACATGCCGGCGACGGCGGCCTGGCGTGGTGGGTGCGGGCCAAACTGGCGTTGCGCGACGGCGACAAGGTCCAGGCCGCTGCTGCCTATGCCAAGGCGGCCAAGGCGTTTCCCAAGGACGAAGTCTGGGGTCCGCGGCGGGCGCCGGACTGGAGCTTCGAGAGCATCCAGCCCGGCTGCCGGGTCCAGGGTGAAAGCGCGATCCTGGCGCTGGACCGTGGCGACTACCTGCAAGCCTTCGACCAGCTCTACCGCAGCCAGGACATCTACTGGCTGGATGCCGCGACAGTGGCCGAGCGGGTGCTGACGCTCGACGAGCTGAAAACCTATGTCGATGCCCACGTACCCGCGCCGCCGGCGGCAAAACCCGAGGACAAGGACAACTATGTGCGGCGTCCGGTGGCCGCACAGCTGCGCGAACTGCTCGGCCGTCGATTGCTGCGCGAGGGGCGCTACGATGAAGCGCCGAAGTACTTCGACAGCCCCGAATTGCAGGCCACGGCACGGGACTATGGCCGCGACCGCCAGCAGGCCGTGTCGCGCTGGACCGCCACCGGGCGCGCCGAGTCGCTGTTTGCCGCCGCCACCCTGGCGCGCAAGTCGGGCATGGAAATCCTCGGCTACGAGATGGCGCCGGATTACCGCGCCCTGGACGGTTACTACAGCCTGGGTGCAGCGGAGCTGAAGCCGGGACCGTTTCTCGAAACCGCCGAAGTCCAGCGGCAACAGGCCAGCGTGGCCAAGCCCGACCGGCGTTATCACTATCGTTGGGTGGCGGCGGACCTGGCCAACCAGGCGGCTGACCAGTTGCCCCACAGCAGCCAGGCTTTCGCCGCCGTGCTGTGCAAGGCGGCGAACTGGGTCGCCGGCAGCGATGAAGAAATCCAGTATTACCAGCGTTATGTCGAGCAAGGTCCGTACGTGAGCTGGGCGGCGAATTTCGGCCGGCAATGCCAGGCGCCGGACTTCGACCAGGCCAACAGGCGTTACCTGACCCAGCCGCTCAACAGCGTGCGTTCGGCATTGCGGCCTTACAAGGTGGCGTTGGTCGTGGGAGGGCTGGCGCTATTCGGCGGGTTGGCGGCACTGTGGGTTCGTCGCCGCAAGGCGAAGCTTTGAGGCAAGTTGGGCCAGGGCGTGCTATTGCTTAGGGATACATCGCCTTGATCCTTTCATGAGGTGGGGGGCGCTGGAGCTTCATGTCCTGCCCACAGAACCAAGAGGTGACGATATGCCAGTCAAGCACGATTTGCTCGCGGACCTGAAGTTGAACAAAGAGGAGCTGGCGCAGCACAGGAGCAAGGATCCCAGGCTCCATCAACTGCTTGATCAGTACGATAACGTCGACAAGGAAGTGCTGGCGGCGGAGTCGGCCCTGGCGGCGGATGGTCCATTGAGAACACTGAAGGAGCGGCGGCTGAAAGTGAAGAAACAGATCGTCGAGCGTCTCAGGGGGCTTTGACTAAACAGCTTCCTCCCTTGTAGATTCCGGCTTGCCGGCGATGAGGCCCTTGAGCCTTGCGGCGTTCTTCCTACGCCATCGCCAGCAAGCCGGCTCCCACACGTCCGAGTTCCACCTCAAGCGACCACCATGCCCGAAACCCTGCGACTTCTTGCCCGTCATTCCCTCATCGCCGGCCTGCTGCTCGGCAGCCTCGCCGGACAGGCCGCCTGGGCGGCGCCGATCAAGCCCAAGGTCATGCTCATCACCATGTTCGCGCCCGAAGCCCAGGCCTGGATCGAGCGCCTGGCCCTCAAGCGCGAAATCCCGCTGCCGGGCCTCAGCGCCGAATACCCGAACATTCGCTGCAATGACCAGGACACCTGCCTGCTGGTGACCGGCATGGGCCAGACCAATGCCACGGCCTCGACCCTGGCCCTGGCGTTGTCGCCGCAGTTCGACCTGCGCCAGTCGTATTTCCTGATTGCCGGGATTGCCGGGATCAACCCGCATCAAGGCACTATCGGCACGGCGGCCTGGGCTCATTACCTGGTGGAATTCGGCACCCAATGGGAGCTGGATTCGCGGGATGCGCCGAAAGACTGGCCCACCGGCTACATCGGCATCAACACTCGCGGGCCGAACGAAAAGCCACCGCTGGACTACAAGACCGAAGTGTTCGAGCTCAATCCCCGGTTGCAGGCCAAGGCCTTTGCCTTGTCCCGTCAGGTGACCTTGAGCGAGAGCAAGGAGTCCGCCGCCTGGCGCGTCAAATACCCTTATGCGCCGGCCAACCAGCCGCCGGTGGTGACCCGCTGCGACACCCTGGCGGGCAATACCTGGTTTTCCGGGACGCGCCTGAGTGAACGGGCCGAAGCCTGGACCCGCCTGCTGACGGACAACAAGGGCGTCTACTGCACCACCCAGCAGGAAGACAACTCCACCTATGAAGCCTTGCTCCGGGCGAGCAAGGCCGGGCGAGTGGACATCAACCGCCTGGCGGTGGTGCGGGCCGGCTCGGATTTCGACCGGCCTTATCCGGGCTACAGTGAAGTCGACAACCTGCTCAAGTACGCCGACCAGGGCGGTTTTGTCCCGGCCCTGGAAAACCTGTACCGGGCGGGTAACCCGTTGGTGCAGGCGATTCTCGGCGACTGGAAGGCGTGGGAGCAGGGCGTTCCCGAGCACTGAGTGGTTCGGTGGGGCGCACCGCCGGTGATAAGCTGGGCGCCCCATCGATCGCCCGGAGAATCCCGACATGCTCAAACCCCTGGCCCTGGCCTTGCTGCTGGCCTGCACGGCGTCGGCAGCAGAGGCCGAACTGCTCGCCGATATGCCGCTGACCTACCAGGAGCAGGCCAGTGCCGATACCCGCGACCAGCCGTTGGTGATCTTCCTGCATGGCTACGGCAGCAACGAGGACGATCTGTTCGGGATCAAGGACGACCTGCCGGCCAACTACACCGTGCTTTCGGTGCGTGGACGCCTGGAGCTGGACCTGGGCGCCTACCAGTGGTTCCACAAGAAGAGCGGGGCGGCGCAGTACGACGGCGACAGCGACGACCTGCGCCAGAGCGCCGAAGCCATCACCGACTTTGTCACCCGGGTCACCGAGAAATACCACACCCAGCCCGACAAGGTGTTCCTGGTGGGATTCAGCCAGGGGGCGATGATGACCTATGAAGTCGCGCTACGGCATCCCGAGGTCCTGCGCGGGATCGCTGCCCTGAGTGGCCGTGTGCTGCCGGAGCTGCGTTCGGAACTCAAGGACGGGTCGAAGTACGCCAAGCTGCAGGTCTTTATCGGCCATGGCACGGCTGACCCGCAGGTGCCTTATGCCGGTGCGACCGAGGCATTGGGCGTGTTGAAGGGGGTGTCCATCGCGCCGCAGTTTCATTCCTATCCCGGCGTCGGCCACACCATCAGCGCGACGGAAGTCGCCGACCTGAAAAACTGGATTAGTGCCTCGTTGCAGCGCTGACAGCCTGCTGCGAATCCTGTAGGTACCGTCTTGACCCTTGCAGTGTCTGCGCGGACGCTATCGCCAGCAAGCCGGCTCCTACAGGGGGCCACGTTCCGGCTCCCTGTTGGTGATGTGTTACCCAGATTGGAGCTTCACTGCGCGCTTTTGTAGCACTCCGCCGTTACATCATCCCCTCCTGAACACATCTGTTTCCGGCAAAAAGCCTATTTCCATCAATCCCTTGGATGCCTTTCCAAGGGACTGGCACGACTTATGCTTTTTTGTATCCATGGATAATTGGATACAAAAAGACAAAGGTGCTTCCCCATGCAATTCGTCCCCGCTTACGCTGAACGTCAGCCCCAGACGGCCGAGGAAGAGGCTTATACCTTTGTGCTGGAAGCGATCTGTTGCGGTCGCTACCGCAAAGGCGACCGGTTGATTGCCGAGGACATCGCCAGCGAGATCGGCATGAGTCGCATGCCGGTGCGTGAAGCCTTTCGCCGCCTGGACGCGCAAGGCCTGGTGACCCTGAGACCCAATCGCGGGGCCATTGTCAGCGGCCTGGAGTTCGACGAGCTGCAGGAAGTCTTCGATATGCGCAGCGCCCTCGAAGGCCTGGCGATCCGCGTGGCCGTGCCGAGGATCGACGAGCGCCAGCTCGCGGCCCTGGAGCGCATGCTCGACGCGATGGATGACTACCGCGAGGAAAGCGCCGAGTGGGTCAGCCGGCACCGGGCCTTCCATGAATACCTGTGCAGCCTCAGTGGCCGGCCGCGGCTGGTGAAGCAGATATCGGCCCTGTATTCGCTGATCGAGGCGCCCATGCGCCTGTGGCTGCAACACAGCGAAAAGCCCTTGAGCGCACGGGAGGAGCACGCGGTGATCCTTGACGCGATTCGTTCGGGTGATGCCGAGCGGGCCGAAGCCGTGGTGCGCCAACACATCGAGGGCACGGTGCCCGCGCTGATCAGCTTTCTGCAAGCGGAAAAATAGAATCGGACTCGAGTCCGGCCGTGTTTTGACTTTGAGTACTGCCCCCGTTACTGACGAACTGGAGTGTCTGGTCATGCATAAACGCCGTGTGTTGCTTGCCGCTGTATCCCTGGGGCTTCTGGTTCAGGGGGCGATTGCGGCGCCCCAGGTGCCGGAACGCTTGCAGAAGGTCGAGAAACTGACCTATTGCTCGGGCATGGATTCACCCCCGCTGGTGTCGTTCGACGAGGCCCAGAAACCGAAGGGCCTGACCGTTGACCTGGGCCTGGAAATCGCCAAGCGCCTGGACAACAAGGCGGTGCAATGGCGGGTGATTCCCTTTTCCGGGCTGTTGCCGGCGCTACTGGCCCAACAATGCGACATGATCGTCGACCAACTGTTCGACAAACCCGAACGCCGGCAAGTGATCGACATCGTCAACTACATGTATTCCAGCCAGTCGGTGGTGGTGCCCAAGGGCAATCCCAAGCACATCAGCACCCTGGAGAGTCTTTCCGGGCACAAGGTCGCGGTGCTCAACGGTTCGACGATCAAGACCTTGCTCGACGCCGAGAACGAAACCCTGACCAAGGCCGGCAAGACGCCGATGAAACTGGTGGTCTACAACACCGATACCGATGCCTTTCAAGCCCTGCGCATCAGCCAGGTGGACGCCTACGGGACCACCGTGGAAACCGCCGGTTACTACGCCGCCATGGCGCCCGATCTGTTCGAGGAAGGCGTGCCGGCCTTCAGCCGGATTCTCACGGGCCTGGGGATGCGCAAGGACGATCCGCAACTGACCCGGGCCGTGCAGCAGATCGTCAGTGACATGCGCAGCGACGGCAGCTATGCCCGACTGCTGGGCAAGTGGCATGTGGCCAGCGACACACTCGACTGAGGCGGGCACTTGATGAATTTCAATTGGGACGTGTTCTGGCAGTACCTGTTGCAGCCCAGCGGGGTGTACCTCACCGGGCTCTGGCTGACCTGTCTGATCAGTGTGCTGGCGATGTCGCTGGGCTGTGTGCTGGGGCTGGCGGCGGCGTTGCTGCGGCTGTCGAACAACCCCTTGCTCAACCTGCCGGTACGGTTTTACGTGTGGTTGATGCGCGGCACGCCGCTGCTGGTGCAGATCGTCTTTCTCTACACTGCGCTGGCCGCCGGCGGGATCTTTCGCTTCGAGGACCTGGAGTTGTTCGGCCTGGTGGTGCCGGGCAACATCCAGGCGGCGATCATCGCCCTGGGCCTGAACGAAGGCGCCTACATGGCCGAGATCATCCGTGCCGGGATCGGTGCCGTGGACAAAGGGCAGTACGAGGCGGGGCGCTCGTTGGGCATGACCTTCGGCAAGCTGATGCGGCGCATCGTCCTGCCCCAGGCCTTCCGGGTGATCGTGCCGCCGCTGGGCAACGAGTTCAACGTGATGCTCAAGAACACCACGCTGGTCAGCGTGATCGGCGTGCAGGAGCTGTTGCTGAGCACGCAGATGGTGACCTCGGCGACGTTCCGGGTCTTCGAACTGTACCTGGTGGTGGCGATCTATTTCCTGCTCTTGACCACGCTCTGGGGCTTCTTCCAGCGCTGGCTGGAGGCGCGTTTCGGCCAGTCCGACCGACCTGCGCCGCCAACCGCCGGCAGTCGTCTGTTCGGTCGTGGCACCCTGAAAATGCTGAGGGGACGTTAAGCATGGCGCACAAGAGTGAAGAACTGATCATCGAGGCCCTGGACATTCACAAGTCCTTCGGCTCCTTGCAGATTCTCAAGGGGATTTCCCTGCAGGTGCGGCGGGGTGAAGTGGTGGTGCTGATCGGCGCCTCGGGGTCGGGCAAGACCACCTTCATCCGCTGCATCAACCTGCTGGAAGATATCCAGGGCGGGCGCATTCGTGTCAACGGCCGGGCCATGGGTTACCACGAGCGCGCCGACGGCAGCCTGGTGCGTGACTCCGAGCGCAACATCGCCCGCCAGCGCCGGGACATCGGCATGGTCTTCCAGCGCTTCAATCTGTTCCCGCACATGACCGCCCTGGAAAACATCATCGAAGCGCCCATCCAGGTGCTCGGCGTGCCACGGGCCGAGGCGTTGGAGCAGGCCCGGGCCTTGCTAGCCCGGGTAGGCCTGGCGGACAAGGCCGCGCATTACCCGTCTATGCTCTCCGGCGGCCAGCAACAGCGGGTGGCGATTGCCCGGGCCCTGGCGATGAAACCCCAGGCCATGCTGTTCGACGAGCCCACCAGCGCCCTGGACCCGGAAACCGTCGGTGAGGTGTTGCAGGTGATGAAGCAGTTGGCCGAGGAGGGCATGACCATGGTGGTGGTCACCCACGAGATGGGCTTTGCCCGGGAAGTCGCTGACCGTGTGGTGGTCCTCGACCAGGGCGAACTGATCGAGCAGGGGCCACCGGAACAGATTTTCAGTCGGCCTGTGCACCCGCGTACCCAGGCCTTTCTCAGCCGCGTGTTGTGAGCGGGCCGCCGGTCGGTTGCCCTGATCCGATGCCCGATGGCCCGGGAATGGACCCGACGCCCATCCGGCCAACGATTTCTTGTTTGGAAGAACCTTTGCCATGTTGAAATTTTCTGCCCACGAATACCCTTATCCGTCACAACGCCAGAGCGTCTTTGCCCGCCGTGGCATGGTGTCGGCTTCGCAACCCCTGGCCGCCGAGGCTGGCATCGAGATCATGCGCAAGGGTGGTAACGCCATCGATGCCGCCATCGCCACGGCGGCGGCGCTGACGGTGGTCGAGCCCACCGGCTGCGGCATCGGTGGCGACGCCTTCGCGCTGGTCTGGTGCAAAGGGCAACTGCACGGCCTCAATGGCAACGGCCAGGCCCCGGCGGCCCTGAACATCGACGCGGTCAAGGCGGCGGGGCACGCGCGGATGCCGCTCCTTGGCTGGACGCCGGTGACCGTGCCGGGCTGCCCGTCGGCCTGGGCCGAGCTGTCGAAACGCTTTGGCAGGTTGCCCTTTGCCGAGCTGTTGCAACCGGCCATCAGCCTGGCGCGGGAGGGCTTCCCCGTGTCTCCGGTGGTGGCCCTTCAATGGCAGCGTGCACTCGAAGAATTCAGCCCTCACCGCGACGCCGTGCTCGACCCCTGGTTCGAGACGTTCCTGATCGATGGCCGGGCACCGCGGGCCGGTGAGCTGTTCCGCAACCCGGCCCAGGCCCGGACCCTGGAAGAGCTGGCCGCCACTGCCTGCGAAAGCTTCTATCGCGGCGAACTGGCCGCTCGCCTGGAGGCCCATTCCCGTGCCACTGGCGGCTACCTGCGGGGCAGCGACCTGCAAGGTTATCGGGCGCAGTGGGTCGAACCGATCCACATCAACTACCGGGGCTATGACGTCTGGGAGATCCCGCCGAGCGGCCAGGGCCTGGTGGTGCTGATGGCACTGAAGATCCTCGAGGGTTTCAGTTTCGACCACCGCGACAGCCAGCAGACCTGGCACCGCCAGCTGGAAGCCATGAAGCTGGCCTACAGCGACGGCCTGCACCATATCACCGACCCGTTGCACATGCGGGTGGCGGTCGCCGACCTGCTCAGCGACGACTACAGCCGCCGCCGGCGCGGGCAGATCGGCGAGCAGGCGCAGCAGCCCGCGCCCGGCGATCCCCATGCCAGCGGCACGGTCTACCTGGCGAGCGCCGATGCCGAAGGCAACATGGTGTCGTTTATCCAGAGCAACTACCACGGCTTCGGTTCCGGCGTGGTGCTGCCCGACAGTGGTATCGCCCTGCAGAACCGCGGGGAGGAGTTCAGCCTCGATCCGAACCACGCCAACTGCCTGGTGCCCGGCAAGAAGACCTTCCACACCATCATTCCCGGCTTTCTCAGCCAGGGCGGCGAACCTCTTGGACCGTTCGGCGTGATGGGCGGCTACATGCAGCCCCAGGGCCATGTGCAGATGGTGATGAACCTGGTGGACTTCGGCCTCAATCCCCAGGCCGCCCTGGATGCGCCGCGCTGGCAGTGGCTGGGGGAGATGAAGGTCGGCATCGAGCAGGGCGCCTCGCGGGACTTGGCGGCGGCACTGGCGCGGCGCGGCCATCAGGTGCACGTCGCCTGCGACCTGACCACCTATGGCCGTGGCCAGATCATCCTGCGCGACCCGTCGAGCGGTGTGCTGTGTGGTGGCACCGAACCCCGTGCCGATTCCCATATCGCCGTGTGGTAACCAGTGGTTAAATCCCCAAGGGGCGGCAGACGCGGGAGGTAGGTCGGCTGCAGAGACTCGATCCTTGTGCGGAGGAACCGGATGGACAGGCTGGCGGCGATGGAAACCTTTGTCTGCGTGGTCGAGACGGGCTCGTTCTCGGCGGCCGCCAGACGGCTCGACGTTGGCCAGCCTGCCGTGTCCAAGACCGTCGCCCAACTGGAGGCGCGCCTGGGTACGCGACTGCTGTTGCGCTCGACCCGCGGGCTGACGCCGACCGAAGCCGGGGCGGCGTTCTTCGAGCGCGCCAAACGCGCCATCGAAGAAGCCGATGAAGCGGAACTGGCCGCCCGGGGCGCCGGTGCCGGCCTCAGGGGCACCCTGCGTGTCTGTGCCGCCGTGACCTTTGCGCGGCTGCATATCCTGCCGCACCTGGCGGGTTTTCTGGCCTTGCACCCGGATCTGGATATCGATGTCGTGCTCGATGATCGCAACGTCCACCTGATCGAGGAAGGCATCGACGTGGCCTTGCGCATGGGCGAGTTGAGCGACTCCGGGCTGACAGCGCGCAAGATCGGCGAGTGCCGGCGCCTGGTGCTGGGGACGCCCGCGTATTTCGAACGCCAGGGCGAGCCGACGTCGCCGGCGCAGTTGGTGGACCATCAGGCGGTGATTTATTCGCAGAGCGGCGGTGGCAGCCATTGGGTGTTCAGGCGCAGCGGTAGCGAGCAGGCGGTCAACGTGTCGGGGCGGGTGCGGGTGTCCGCCGCGGAAGGGGTGCGAACCGCCGTGCTCGCGCACCTGGGGCTGACCCTGTCTTCAGAATGGATGTTCGCCCCGGAACTGGCCAGTGGCGAGGTCCGCCAGGTCCTGCAGGACTGGCAACTGCCGGGCCTGGACTTGTGGGCGGTGTTTCCCAGTGGCCGTCTGGCCAGCGCCAAGGCCCGGGCGTTTGTCGCCTACGTCGAGCAATTGCTGGCGAATGGTTGAGGTCGCCACCGAAGTGGCGGCCTTGCCTTAACCGCGCAACGCGGGCAGCAATTCCGAAGGATCCGGGCGCTGGGTGTAGTCCGGATTGACCTCCGCGTAGAGGAGGGTGCCGTCCTGGGCAATCACGAAACGTCCCGGCATGGGCAGGGTCCAGCTGGGGTCGTCGTTGAATGTCGGCAGGTCGTTGCCGAAACCTTTGTACAGCTCGATCAGGTAGTCCGGCAGTTCGAAGCGCAGACCGAACGCCGCGGCGACCTCATTGTGGGTATCGCTGAGGATCGGAAAGGTCAGCTGGTTCTGGCGAACCGACTTGCGGCTGTTGGCCCTGACCTGCGGGGAGATCGCCACCAGGTTCGCGCCCAGTTCCCGGAAGGACGGCAGCGCTTGCTCAAGGGCCTGCAGCTCCATGTTGCAGTAAGGGCACCATACGCCCCGGTAGAAGCTGACCACCAGCGGCCCCCGGGACAAGAGTTCGGCGGATGAAACCGGCTGGCCGTCCGGATCGTTCAGGGTGAAGACCGGGGCCTGGTCGCCGACTTTCAGCGCGCGGTCGGCCAAGCCGCTGGCGATCAGTTCGTCGGTGGCACGTTTCATCACCGCGTGGACGTGCGGCGGTGCGTTGTAAGGTGGTTTGCCGCTGACGAAGTCGGCTTTGAAGGCATCGAGTTTTGCTTGAAGTGTCATGATCGTTTCCTGATGAGTCCTGGAGAGGGGCTGTTCAATCGCCAGGTCATGGTCACAGGCCGGCCATGGGCTCGGTAGAGAGACCGCCGGCATAGCTCCTATTCTTGCCGGGAATGCCGGATAATCACCTCCGGCGTGCGGCCATCCGGTCGTGGTACACCTGACCTCGCGGAGTCTTGAATGGTCTTGCCGGAATCGTCGCTGCACACTGAAATCAAGGTTCGCTCCAGAGCCCGCTCATTGTTCGCGCTTTCCTTCGTGGTGATCCTCACCGGCATCGGCGCCGGACTGGGCGGCATGCTGCTGGCGATGCTGTTGCACGGCATCCAGCACCTGGCGTATGGCTACGGGCAGGACAGCCTCACCAGCCATGAAAGTTTCCTGATCGGCGTGAGCAGCGCCTCGCCTTCGCGGCGGATCCTGGCCTTGACGCTGTGCGGCCTGGTGGCCGGCCTGGGCTGGTGGGCGATCTATCGGTTCGGGCGTCCGCTGGTGGGTATCAAGAAAGCCGTATCCCCCGACGGGCCGGCGATGCCCGTCAAGACCACGCTGTGTCATGCGCTCCTGCAGATCATCACCGTGGCCCTGGGCTCGCCGCTGGGCCGTGAAGTCGCACCGCGCGAGGTCGGCGCCCTGGTGGCGGCCTGGTTATCACGCAAGGCGCAGCTGGCTCCCGATACCCATCGATTACTGATTGCCTGCGGGGCGGGGGCCGGATTGGCAGCGGTCTATAACGTGCCGTTGGGCGGCGCGATGTTTGTCCTGGAAGGGCTGGTGGGCGTTTTCAGCTGGCCGGCGGCGATCATGGCGCTGGCGACTTCGGCCATTGGCGCCGCCGTGGCGTGGGTCGGACTGGGGGCGCAGGTGCAGTACGTGGTGCCGAGCCTGGCACTGACGCCGGGGCTGCTCGCCTGGGCGCTGATTGCCGGGCCGTTCTTCGGCCTGGCCGCCCATGGCTTCGTGCAACTGACGGGGCGTGCCCGGATAAATGCCGCTCGCGGCTGGCGGTTGCCGGTATTGTCCTTGATCAATTTCACTTTGGTCGGCTGCGTGGCGGTCTATCTGCCCCAGGTGCTGGGCAACGGCAAGGGGCCGGCGCAGTTGGGTTTTGACAATGAATTGAGCCTGGGGCTGGCGGCCGCCTTGTTGTTGGCCAAGGTGCTGGTGACCAGCAGCAGCTTGCGTGCGGGAGCCGAAGGCGGGCTGCTGACGCCCGCCCTGGCGATCGGCGCGCTGATGGCGATTCTCCTGGGCGGTTTATGGAGCCTGGCCTGGCCCGGTATAGAGCTGGGGGCCTTTGCCATCGTTGGTGCGGCGGCGTTCCTGGCGGCGTCCATGAGCATGCCGATCACCGCCATTGTGTTGGTGGCGGAGTTCACCCGGATCGATCACGATTTCCTGGTGCCGATCATCCTCGCGGTGGTGGGCTCGGTCTGCATGAGTCGTTTGTGCGAAGTGGTTGGTGGCGTAAAGCGCTGAGAGCCCCGTCCCAAGCGTCGACCGGCTGCTCCTACAGGTCCTGGTTGTCCGGGAGACTGGCCACTGGTCGCAAGCCGCTGGCCAGGATCTTGCTGGCTCTCTTGGCCTTGGCAAGACCGTCGCGGTCGCCGTTCAACAGGCCTTGCAGCGCCCCGGCACACAGCCTGGACTGGAAGTCGTCACGCCCGGCGAACTGCTTGTGCAGCAACTCGACCCCTTGCAGGGCCATGGCCAGGATGGCCTCGACGCCGCCCGGGCCCTGGATGGAGCTGGTCATCACATGCCACAGGGCCTTCTTGTACTGGCTCTGGGTATGGATGGCGGTGATATCGACGCCGCTACCGGCAAAGACTTTCTCCAGCAGTTCACGCACGGCGTCGTCCTGGGGAAAGGGCTCGCCGCAGTCATCCTCGAAGACCAGGCCCTTGGTCGTGAGCGTGACCCCCGTGCTGTGCTCCGTCATGCTGGCTCCTTGTAGATCACGGCAGATTCAGCAGTTTGCAGGCAAGTGCAGGATCAGACAAATGAAAGCGCAGGGAAAAGTGCTACTCGTCATGACCGTTCAATAATTGCAGGCAGCGCTGCAGCACCCCTGATACGTCGCCCGCCCGGTAACTGACCACGATCGGCGAGGTGATGCTGCTGTCCTGCAACGACGTATAGCCGATGTCATCCCGGTGCAGGCGCTGGACCGACGCCGGCACCAGGGCGATGCCGACCCCGGCCGCCACCAGGCCGATGGCGGTCTGCAGTTCGTTGGCCATCTGCGCCACGTGGATACTCAGGCCATGCCCGGCGAACACCCCCAGTACGTGGTCGGCATAACTGGGACGCGGGCTGGCGGGGTAGAGGATGAACGGCTGGGTGGCCAATTCTTCCAGGCTGACCGCTCGTCCGAGCAGCGGGTGCCCGGCCGGCAAGGCCGCGACCAGGGGGTCTTGCCTGAGGACTTTCTGCACGATGGCCGGGTCATCGAACAGCATCCGGCCGAAACCGATGTCGATACGCCCGCTTTTCAGCGCGTCCAGTTGCTGCAGGGTGATCAGCTCCGACAGGCCCAGTTCGATATCGCCAAGGCTGCGCAGGCGGCGGATCAGGTCGGGCAGGGCGCCGTAGAGGGTCGATGGCGCAAAGCCGATGCCCAGCCAGCGCTTGTGGCCGGCGGCCACGCGCCGGGTGTCTGAGCAGACCCGCTCAAGCTGTTCGAGCAGTTGGCTGGAGTGCTCCTGGAAAAACCGCCCGGCTTCGGTCAAGCGCAGCGGCCGCGAACGCTCCAGCAGCGGGACCCCCAGCTCATCCTCCAATTGCTGGATCTGCCGGCTGAGGGGCGGCTGGGCGATGTTCAACTGCTCGGCCGCGCGGGTGAAATTCAAGGTCTGTGCGAGCACCTTGAAATAGCGTAAATGACGAAGCTCCACGATACCTCCTGGGTATGAAGCGAGACTTAATCAATATTGGACCGTCGCCTGCTTGAGCGTCAATCTTGGCCTGAAGACAAACAACACGCAGACGGATACGCCATGAGCGCTGTAACGATCGAACACTTCGATACCCAGATTGTCGACTTGCCCACCATTCGCCCGCACAAACTGGCGATGCACACCATGCATGGCCAGACGCTGGTCATCCTGCGCATCCGTTGCAGCGACGGCACCGTCGGCATCGGCGAGGCCACCACCATTGGCGGCCTGGCGTACGCCGGGGAAAGCCCGGAAAGCATCAAGGTCAACCTCGATACCTGGTTCGCGCCGCTGCTGATCGGCCAGGATGCCAGCAATGTCAATGCCGCCATGCAGCGGGTCGACCGCGCCATTCGTGGCAACACCTTCGCACGCTCGGCGGTGGAGACCGCCTTGCTCGATGCCCAGGGCAAACGCCTGGGGCTGCCGCTGGCCGAACTGCTCGGCGGCCGGCTGCGCGACGGGGTGGAAGTGGCCTGGACCCTGGCCAGCGGCGACACCGCCAAGGACATCGATGAAGCCGAACGCATGCTCGACCTGCGCCGTCATCGTCATTTCAAACTCAAGATCGGTGCCGGCGAACCGGCCCGGGACATCGCCCATGTCGCGGCGATCAAACGCGCCCTGGGCGACCGTGCCAGCGTGCGCGTGGACGTCAACCAGGCCTGGAGCGAGGCTGTCGCGGTGAACGCCTGCCGCCAACTGGCCGATGCCGGGGTCGAACTGATCGAGCAGCCGCTGTCCCGTTATGACCGGGCCGGCATGGTCCGCCTGAGTGCCCACAGCCCGATCCCGCTGATGGCCGATGAGGCCATCGAGTCGGTGCAGGACAGCTTTGCCCTGGCGCAAATGGGGGCCGCCAGCATTTTCGCCTTGAAGATCGCCAAGACCGGCGGCCCGCGGGCCGTGCTGCGTACCGCCGCGATAGCCGAGGCCGCGGGCATCGGCCTGTACGGCGGGACCATGCTCGAAGGCAGTATCGGCACCCTGGCGGCCGCGCACGCCTTCGCCACCCTGGACAAGCTGGAATGGCACACCGAACTGTTCGGCCCGCTGCTGCTGACCGAAGACATTCTGCTCGAGCCGCCGCTCTATCGAGATTTCCAACTGCTGATCCCGCGCGCTCCCGGACTGGGCCTGGCGCTCGACGAAGAACGCCTGGCGCGCTTTGCCCGCCCTTGACTCCCTGAACCGAGAGGACCTTCACACCATGCTTTTTCACGTACGCATGACCGTCAAACTGCCCACTGACATGCCGGCCGAGCAGGCCGCGCGGCTCAAGGCCGACGAACGCGAACTGGCCCAGCGCCTGCAACGGGAAGGCACCTGGCGTCACCTTTGGCGCATCGCCGGGTTGTATGCCAATGTCAGCGTATTCGATGTGCCGGATGCCCAGGCACTGCACGATACGCTGATGCAACTGCCGCTTTATCCCTACATGGAGATTGAAGTCATGGCGCTGTGCAGGCACCCCTCTTCGGTCCACGCCGACGACCGTTGAGCCTGGGTTTTCCAAGGTTTGCATCCACAAGAACAATGATGAGGAACACCAGCATGACCGTTCGCATTTCCCAAACCGCCGAAGTCCAGAACTTCTTCGAAGGCGCCGCCGGCCTTGACCAGGCTGCCGGTAACCCGCGTGTGAAGCAGATTGTCCATCGGGTGTTGACCGACAGCATCCGCCTGATCGAAGACCTGCAGATCTCCCCGGAAGAATTCTGGAAGGCCGTGAACTACCTGAATGAGCTGGGCAGCCGCCAGGAGGCCGGTTTGCTGGTGGCCGGCCTGGGCCTGGAGCACTATCTCGACCTGCTGCTGGACGCCGAAGACGCGCAGGCCGGCCAGGTCGGCGGCACCCCGCGGACCATCGAGGGGCCGCTGTATGTCGCCGGCGCGCCGCTCTGCGAGCAGGAAGCCAGGCTCGATGACGGTCGCGATCCGGGCACCGTACTGTTCATGCGTGGCCAGGTCCGCGACCTAGAAGGCAAGCCGCTGGCCCATGCGATCGTCGATGTCTGGCATGCCAACACCGGTGGCACCTATTCCTACTTCGACCCCGCGCAATCGGAGTTCAACCTGCGCCGGCGGATCCGCACAGACGCCGACGGTCGCTATCGCTTCCAGAGCATCGTGCCTTCCGGCTACGGTTGCCCGCCCGATGGCCCGACCCAGCAGTTGCTCGATCAACTGGGCCGGCATGGCCAGCGTCCGGCGCATATCCACTTCTTTATCTCCGCCCCCGGTCATCGCCACCTGACCACGCAGATCAACCTGGCTGGCGATCGCTACCTGCACGATGATTTTGCCTACGCGACCCGCGACGAGCTGATTGCCGAAATCGTCTTCAAGGAGGGCGCCAACGGACGCTATGCCGAGATCGATTTCGACTTTGCCTTGCAGTCGACCGATAGCGCCAAGGAGCAGGACAAGCGTGAGCGGGTGAGGGCACTGCAAGACTGACGCTCGCCTCGTTCCGCCGACAAAAGTCCCGCGAGCGCCTGCTCGCGGGGCTTTTGTCGTTGCCCAGCCTTGATAGAACAACAAGAGAGGCTTATCCCATGACCACCCTGTTGAGTGAGCGCAGCCGGATCTTCGAACAGGCCGACCCCTACGCCGTCTCCGAATATGTCAACCAGCATGTTGGCAACCACTGCATTCACCTGCCGCCCAAGGGGCGCTCGCAGGCGAGCATCAACCACCGGACCTTTTCCACGCTCGACCTGTGCCGCCTCAGCTATGGCGCCCGGGTGCAGGTGATGTCGCCGGCCCTGGAAAGCATCTATCACCTGCAGATCCTGCTGAGCGGGCATTGCCGCTCGATCTCCCGGGGCGAGGAGCGGATCTACGGCCCCGGCGAGATCCTGCTGATCAACCCCGACGATCCGGTCGACCTGACGTACTCGGCCGATTGCGAGAAGTTCATCGTCAAGCTGCCGGTGCGACTGCTGGAAAATGCCTGCCTGGACCAGCACTGGCTGCTGCCGCGCCAGGGTATCCGCTTCGACAGCGAGCGTCGCGACCTGGCCGGGCTGGACGGCTTCGTGCAGTTGATGACGTTGATTTGCCACGAGGCCGAGAGTGGCGCCGGGCCCGAGGTCCAGGTGCTGTACGAGCGGATTGTCGCCAGCAAGCTGCTGGGCCTGTTGGCGAGCAATGTGCGGCGGGTCAGCCCCGATGCCGAGGAAACCGGCGGCTTCGAGGCGGTACGCCAGTTTATCGAGGCACATTTGCGCGATGAGATCGGTATCGAGCAATTGCGCGAGGTGGCGCGGGTCAGCGAGCGCTCGCTGTACCTGCTGTTCGAACGGCATGTCGGCCTCTCGCCCCGCGACTATGTGCGCCAGCGCAAGCTGGAGCGGGTGAATGCGGTGCTGCAGCTGCCGGGCGCCCGCAGTGTCACCGAAGTGGCCCTGGATCATGGTTTCCTGCATCTGGGACGCTTTTCCGAAACCTATCGCAAACGCTTTGGCGAGTTGCCCTCGCAGACCTGGCGGCGTCGGCATGAGGGGGCTGCGCTGAACGGATAGCGATATGCAGGCGGTGGATATTGCGGCGGGCAGGGGAGGCATAAGGTGAGGGCGCCTGAGACAAGAACAATGGAGGGCCCCGCCCATGACCGACACACTCGACAGACTCGCCCGGCAGATCGGCGAGTCGGTTCAGGAAGACCCCGCCAGCGGAAGGTTCCGCTGCCGCCGCGACATCTTCACCGACCCCGAACTGTTTTCGCTGGAGATGAAACACATCTTCGAAGGCGGCTGGGTCTATCTGGCGCATGAAAGCCAGGTGCCCGAGATCAACGACTATTTCACCACCTTCATCGGCCGCCAGCCGGTGGTGATCACCCGTGACAAGCAGGGCATGCTGCATGGCCTGGTCAACGCCTGCGCACACCGTGGCGCCATGCTCTGCCGACACAAGCAAGGCAACAAGGGTTCGTTCACCTGCCCGTTCCACGGCTGGACCTTCAGCAACGCCGGCAAGCTGCTCAAGGTCAAGGATGGCAAGACCGGTGCCTACCCCGACAGCTTCGACTGTGACGGTTCCCATGATCTGCGACGCCTGGGTCGCTTCGAAAACTATCGCGGCTTCCTCTTCGGCAGCCTGTCGGAGCAGGTCCCGGCGTTGAGCGATTACCTGGGGGAAACCCGGATCATCATCGACCAGATGGTCGACCAGGCCCCCGAAGGCCTGGAGGTGCTGCGCGGCAGTTCGACCTATGTCTACGACGGCAACTGGAAGCTGCAGATCGAGAACGGCGCCGACGGTTACCACGTCAGTTCGGTGCACTGGAACTACTCGGCAACCATGCAGCGGCGCAACTATGAAGCCGAGGGCACGCGCACCGTGGACGCCAATGGCTGGTCGAAAAGCCTGGGTGGCGTCTACGCCTTCGAGCACGGCCATATCCTGCTCTGGACCCGCCTGCTCAACCCGGAAGTGCGCCCGGTGCATGCCCATCGCCAGGCCTTGGTCGAGCGCCTGGGCCAGGAACGTGCCGACTTTATCGTCGATCAGACCCGCAACCTGTGCCTGTACCCCAACGTTTACCTCATGGACCAGTTCTCCACGCAGATCCGTGTGGTGCGGCCGATCGCGGTCGACAAGACCGAGGTGACGATCTACTGCATGGCGCCCAAGGGCGAAAGCGATCAGGAGCGCGCGACCCGCATTCGCCAATACGAGGACTTCTTCAACGTCAGCGGCATGGGCACGCCCGATGACCTGGAGGAGTTCCGCTCCTGCCAGACCGGCTACCAGGGCTCGATCCCATTGTGGAACGACCTCAGCCGCGGCGCGAAACAATGGCTGGAGGGCGCCGACGAGAATGCCCGGGCGATGGGCATGAACCCGCAGCTCAGCGGCATCAAGACCGAGGACGAAGGTCTGTTCGTGCGCCAGCACGCGTATTGGGCCGACAGCCTGCTCAGGGCACTGGAAAGCGAGCGCGGCAGCCTGATCGTCACGGACAAGGAGGGTCAGGTATGAGCCTTTCACGTGACCGCTTGCTGGATTTCCTCTACCGCGAAGCGCGGCTGCTCGACGACCGCCAATGGGACGAATGGCTGCAATGCTACAGCCCGCAAGCGGAGTTCTGGATGCCCGCCTGGGATGACCACGACAGCCTCACCGAAGATCCGCAGCGCGAGATCTCGCTGATCTATTACCCCAATCGCGACGGCCTGGAAGACCGCGTGTTCCGGATCAAGACCGAACGCTCCAGCGCCAGCACGCCGCAACCGCGCACCGTGCACCTGATCGCCAACCTGGAAGTGCTGGGCGGCGATGAGCGCGAAGTGGAGCTGCGCTTCAACTGGCACACCCTCAGCCATCGCTACAAGACCACGGATTCGTACTTCGGCACTTCGTTCTATCGCCTTGACGTCAGTGGCGAACAACCGCTGATCACCCGCAAGAAGGTGATACTCAAGAACGACTACATCCACCAGGTCATTGATATCTATCACATTTGAGGGGCTTTCCCATGACGTATCGCATAGCCCTGAATTTCGAGGACGGGGTCACCCGTTTCATCGACTGCAAAGTGGGCGAGAAGGTGCTCGACGCCGCCTTTCGCCAACGTATCAACCTGCCCATGGACTGCTCTGACGGCGTCTGTGGCACCTGCAAGTGCCGCTGTGAAAGCGGCGCCTACGACCTCGGCGAAGACTATCTGGAGGAAGCGCTGGGTGCCGATGAAGTCGAGCAGGGGCGGGTGCTGACCTGCCAGATGGTTCCCGAAAGCGACTGTGTGCTGGCCGTGCCGGTGCCGTCCAGCGCCTGCAAGACCGGCACCTCGCGCTTCGACGCGACCCTGGCCGGCATCACCGCCCATGCCGACGCGGCCCTGGAAGTCCGTTTCGAGCTCGACCAGGCGCCGGCCTTCCTGCCGGGACAGTACGTGAACATCGGCATTCCCGGCAGTGAACAGACCCGCTCGTACTCGTTCAGCAGCCTGCCTGGCGAACGCCACGCCAGCTTCCTGATCAAGCAGGTCCCGGGCGGGCTCATGAGTGCCTGGCTGGGCCGCGCCCAACCGGGGGAGAAGCTGTCGATGACCGGGCCGCTGGGCAGTTTCTACCTGCGCCCGGTCACTCGGCCGCTGCTGTTCCTCGCCGGCGGTACCGGGCTGGCACCGTTCCTGTCGATGCTCGAAGTCCTCGCCGAGCGCAACGAGCGCCAGCCGATCAGCCTGGTCTATGGCGTGTCCCGGGACCAGGACCTGGTCATGCTCGAGGCGCTGCAAGGGTTCCGTGAGCGCTTGCCGAATTTCAGTTTCGTCACTTGTGTGTCCGACCCGCAAACGCAGCATTCGCGTCAGGGTTATGTGACCCAGCACCTGGTGCCCGGGGTACTCAACGAGGGGGACGTCGACGTTTACCTGTGCGGGCCACCGCCGATGGTCGATGCCGTACGGCAGCACTTCAATGCCCAGGGCGTGACCCCGAACAGCTTCCACTACGAGAAGTTCACCCCCAACAGCATCGTGACCGGCGATGCCGCCTGAGGAGATCGTGATGAACCCACGTTTCAAGGACAAGGTCGCGCTGGTCACCGGCGCGGCCCAGGGGATCGGTCGACGGGTGGCCGAACGGCTGCTGGAGGAGGGCGCCTGGCTGGTCGCCGTGGATCGTTCCGAACTGATCCACGAGTTGCGCGGCGAACGGACCCTCACCCTCACCGCCGACCTGGAGTGCCACGCTCCTTGCATGGAGGTCATGCGCGCCGCCCAGGAGCGTTTCGGCCGAATCGATATCCTCGTCAACAACGTCGGCGGAACCATCTGGGCCAAGCCTTTCGAGCACTATCAGGAGAGTGAGATCGAAGCCGAAGTACGCCGCTCGCTGTTCCCGACCCTGTGGT
Organism: Pseudomonas batumici; assembly: GCF_000820515.1. Taxonomy (GTDB): domain Bacteria; phylum Pseudomonadota; class Gammaproteobacteria; order Pseudomonadales; family Pseudomonadaceae; genus Aquipseudomonas; species Aquipseudomonas batumici. Next base: position 130,723 of record NZ_JXDG01000037.1, read on the forward strand.
GCTGCCATGCGGTGTTGCCCTACATGCTGGAGCAGGGCAGCGGTGCCATCGTCAATGTCTCGTCGGTGGCCACGCGCGGAGTCAACCGGGTGCCCTATGGCGCTGCCAAGGGCGGCGTCAACGCACTGACCGCTTGCCTGGCCTTCGAGACCGCCGGTCGCGGGATTCGGGTCAATGCCACGGCACCGGGCGGTACGGAGGCGCCGCCGCGACGTATTCCGCGTAACCCACAGGCTCAAAGCGAGGATGAACAGGCCTGGTACCGGCAAATCGTCGAGCAGACCGTGGACAGCAGCCTGATGAAACGCTACGGCAGCATCGACGAACAGGCCGGGGCGATTCTTTTCCTCGCCTCCGACGAGGCCTCCTACATCACCGGCGTGACCTTGCCGGTGGGAGGCGGCGACCTGGGCTGAAACCTTTCAGGCAGGCGTGCTGGGCAGTCCTGCGCTATTCTGCGAAACGATACGGATTGCGGCACAATGCCGCAGCCCGTATCGATACGTTGTATGGGGGACTGTTGTTTGTCACCCTTGCCGCCCATCACCCTCAGCGACGTCATTTTCGTGTCCAGGTCCCGGGTTCCCCACTCATTGCGTCAGCTTGCCATTTGCCTGGCCATGCTTGCGGCATTGCTGCCGAGCATGATGCTGTTGCTGCCGGCTGCCCATGGGCAGCCGCTGGCGATGGGCGAACACTGCGACATGGCCGGCATGACCGGACACGTCCAGGCCCCCGGCAGCCACGATCCCACGCCGGACCAGTATCACGAATGCCATTGCCTGCTGTGCGTCGTCCATGCCGTGGATATCGGTTTACCGCCCAGCGTCGTTCAGTGGCAGCAGTCCGGCCGCGCTGACGTAGTCCTTGCGCAGACGATCTACCCACACTATGCCAGCACCGTCTGGCTGGTCTCCGAGCCGCGCGGTCCACCGGCTTTTTCCTGATTTTCCTTGCGATGACAAATCCTCCCCGGCCTGCTTGGGAGGTTTGCCCCTATGCGTTGCAACTTAATTCAGGAATGCCAAACCCATGGTCATGCCATCACTGCGCCGTACCCGCCGAAGCCTATTGCCGCTCGCGACTTTGTCTGTCACCGCTTTCTTCCCACACCTCGCGCTGGCCTGCGCCAGCTGCGGCTGCACCCTCAGTTCCGATTGGGACACGCTCGGTATCAGCAACTCCTCGGGACTGAAACTGGACCTGCGTTACGACTACCTGAACCAGAACCAGTTGCGCAGCGGTAGCCACAGCATTTCTCCCGGCGCCGCGAGCCAGATCTCCAACAACGGCAACCCCCAGGAAGTCGAGAAGTACACGCGCAACGACTACCTGACGATGGGCCTGGACTACAGCTTCAATGCGAGCTGGGGCGTGGACCTGCAAGTACCCTATATCTTCCGCAGCCATAGCACCTTGGGCACCGCATCGGATGGTGTCACTCCGGGTGATGGCGGCGGCCAGTACAGCTCGCACACCTCCAGTCTCGGCGATATCAAGGTCATCGGTCGTTACCAGGGCTTCACACCGCAGCATAACCTGGGGGTCATGTTCGGCTTGAAACTGCCCACCGGGGCTCATGACGATACCGCTGCCTCGACCGATCCGACGGCTCCAGGCCCGGTCGCGATCGATCGCGGCCTGCAACCGGGCACCGGGACCACCGACGGCATCCTGGGGGTCTATTACATGGACACGCTCAACAAGAACTGGGACTACTTCGGCCAGGCCCTGCTGCAGAGGGCGCTGGATTCAAGCGATCACTACCGCCCTGGCGATGGAATAAACCTGAATGTCGGTCTGCGCTACATGGGCAACGCCTACGTCATGCCGCAAATCCAGTTGAATGTGCGCCATGTCGAGCGCGATGAGGGCGCCAATGCCGACACCGTCAGTACCGGCGGCACGCTGGCCTACCTCAGCCCGGGGGTGACGGTGCCGGTCGGCAAGAAGACCTCGCTGTACAGCTTCGTCCAGGTGCCGGTGTACCAGAATGTCAACGGTGTGCAGCTTGCTCCGCGCTATACCGCGACCATCGGCGCGCGTTACGCGTTCTAGTGATCAATGACAGCGAGGGAAACCCGATGTACGCCAAAAGACGACTGCCATGGCTTGCGCTCTGTTGCAGCCTGGTTTGCCTGCCCACGTGGGCGGTTGATGTGGGTGAGCATGCCCCGGATCTGACAGCGAAAACGCTGACTGGCGAGACCTTTGACCTGCAGAAACAGGCCGGCCAGGTGGTGATCGTGAATTTCTGGGCCTCCTGGTGCGAGCCGTGCCGAGAGGAAATGCCGGCCATGGAAGCCTATTACCAGCAGCACAAAGGCGAGGGGCTGAAGATCATCGCGATCAGCATGGATGAGCCGGAAGACGACGCCATGGTGCACAAGGTGATGGCGCGCTATAGCTATCCGGCGGCGTTCCAGCGCGATGCCGACTTCAAGGGATTCGGTCGAGTCTGGCGCATGCCGATGACTTACGTCATCGACAGGCATGGCGTGGTGCGCAAGGACGGTAGCGTGGGAGAGCCGAAAATCGATCAGCCGTTGCTGGATCAGTTGGTGACGCCCTTGCTGACTGCGCACTGACAGCGACACCCTCACTCAAGTCTGGCCGAGATTTGTGGCTTGTGGCCTGTGGCGAGCGGGCTTGCCCGCGCTGGGGCGCGAAGCGGCCCTAAAACCTGAGAACTCGGTCTATCAGACAGATCGAGATGACCGGTTTTACGACTGCTTCGCAGCTGAGCGCGGCGGTGCGGCGTTCCGACAAGCCCGCTCGCCACAAAATCGTGCTCGGCTTCAGATTTCTTAACTGGCAGGCCTGGTCTGTCTTTTCTTGTCAAGCCAGTTCCGGCGCAAATCAGCAAATTTCATCTTCGAGGGAAAAGTTTCATCTGAAACAATTTGAATTAAATAAATTCAGGGCCTACCATGCGCGCAAATTCGATACCAATTCTCATTAAGATTATCGTTTTGATCTGAGCGCCGAGGCCAAAGCTGGTGTGCCGCGTTGCAGCGAGGATCAAGTTCTACTGGAGTCATCGATGCGCGCAACGTCGTACCACCGATCCACACAGCGTGTTGTCCTGTCGACAGCCCTGGCTTGTTCCGTCGCCTGGCTATGGGTCAATCCCGCTTATGCGGCGCAAGCAGCCGCTGCCGGCAATCCAGCCGTGGCCACCGACGAGGTCAACCCCGCCGACCTGCCCGAAGCCGACCTGGCGATCAAGGCTGAGCCGGCCAACCAGTGGACCGGTTTCTGGACGCGGCAGAACATGCTCGGCGATATCGGCGGGCTGCGTTCGGCCCTCGCAGGTGTTGGCGCGACCCTGGCGCTGACGGAAACCAGCGAATACCTGAACAATGCCAAGGGCGGCTTGAAGCGCGGCGGGGCCTATGACGGTCTGACCACCATGACGCTGAAGCTCGACACCCTCAAGCTCTTCGGCCTGGCCGGCGGCACCCTCAACATCAGTGGCGTGAGCATTCACGGGCGCAACCTGAGCTCGGAAAAGCTGGGCACGCTGCAAACCGCCAGCGGCATCGAGGCGAACACCGGTACCCGCCTGTGGGAGGCCTGGTACCAGCAGAAATTCCTCGACGAGACCCTGGACGTCCGCGCCGGGCAGCAAAGCATCGACCAGGAATTCATGGTCAGCCAGTACGCCAGCACCTTCGTCAACACCATGTTCGGCTGGCCGGCGGTGCCGTCCTACGACATGCCGGCCGGCGGTCCCGCCTATCCATTGTCCGCATTGGGGATCCGTGTGCGGGTCCATCCGACCGATGCGATCACCGTGCTCGCCGGTGTCTACGACGGTAACCCGGCCGGCACCAACGAGGGTGATCCGCAGCGCCAGAACGCCCACGGCACCAACTTCGACCTGCACACCGGCGCGCTGTACATCGCCGAGCTGCAGTACGGCGTCAACCAGGCCTCGCTGGGCCAGACGGAAACCGCCAACGCCGGCCTGCCGGGTACCTACAAACTCGGTGCCTGGTACAACACGCAGGACTTCGCCGACCAGCGCTACGGCACCGACAGGCTGTCGCTCGCCGATCCAAACAGCAATGGCAACGCGGCCCAGCACTCGGGCAACTACAGCGTGTATGCCGTGGCCGACCAGATGATCTGGCGTAAGGCCCCGGACAGCGCGCGCTCGGTGGGGGTGTTCACCCGGCTCATGGGCGCTCCGGGTGACCGCAACCTGATCAGCTTCAGTGCCAACGCCGGGATCACCCTGACCGCGCCCTTCGAAGGTCGCGATACCGATACGGTCAGCCTGGGGATGGGCTACGCCAAGGTCGGCCGCAATGCCGCCGGTTTGGATCTCGATGCTGGCAACCGCATGCGCAACGGCGAAACCTACCTGGAAGCGACCTATCAGTACCAACTGACCCCCTGGCTGCAACTGCAGCCGGACATCCAGTACACGCTCAATCCGGGGGCTGGCCAGAACCCGGATGACCCGACGCTGCGCATGGGCGACACGCTGGTCTGGGGCTTGCGCACCAACATCACCCTCTAGAGCGGGGGATGGCCGGGCGGTTTTCCCTCGCCTGGCCGCAGCAACCCGCCTTGTTTGATTTCGGCCCTGCCTGACAGGGTCTGTCGACTTCGAGAAACCAGGAGTATTGCATGACGTATTCGAGCCTGCCGCCCCTGCGCCAGGGCCTGGTGGCCCTGGCCACGCTATTGACCTTCAGCGTCGTCCTGCCGGCACACGCCGATGAGCCCCAGGGCTTCTTGCCGAACATCCACAAGCACCTCACCTTGACGTCCACGGTTCCGGACAATGGCGACCAGAACCCGTACGCCATTGCCGTGGCACCGGTGTCCGCCGGGAAAATCCAGAAGGATGACGTACTGGTCGACAACTTCAACAACGCGGCCAACCTGCAGGGTGTCGGCAGCACCATTGTCGACTACAACCCGACCACCAAGCAGATGTCGTTGTTTGCCCAACTACCCCATGACCTGCCCGGATGCCCGGGGGGCGTGGGCCTCAGTACCGCGATGACCATGCTCAAGAGCGGCTGGGTGATCGTCGGCAGTACCCCGAGCAATGACGGGACCACCGACACCAAGGGCGCGGGTTGCCTGGTGGTGCTGGACCCGAACGGCAAGGTCGCCGATGTCTGGTCCGGTCCGAACATCAACGACCCCTGGGGCAACATGGCCGTCATCGACAACGGTTCCACCGCGACGCTGTTCGTCAGCAATGCGGGCTTTGGTGTCGGCAGCGCGAAAGGGACGCCACCGGTGATGATCCAGTCCACGGTACTGCGCCTGGACCTGACCATTCCGGAAGGCAAGCCACCGGTGATCAACAGCCAGACCGTCGTCGGCAGCGGCTTCAGCGCACAGGCTGACAAAGGTGTGTTTCTCGTCGGGCCGACCGGCCTGGCGATGGGCAAGGACGACAAGTTGTACGTCTCCGATACGCTCGCCAACCGCATCAGCGAAATCTGGGATGCCACGACCCGTACCACCAGCGCGGGTGTCGGCCGCACGCTGACCAAGGACGGGATGTTGCTGCGTCCGCTGGCGCTGGCCACTGCGCCCAACGGTCATCTGCTGACCACCAATGGCTTGAACGGCAAGGTCGTGGAGATCGATCCACAGACCGGCAAGCAGCTCTATGCCCAGTGGATCGACGCCAACAAGGCCCAGGTCCCGCCTGGTAACGGCGATCTGTTCGGCCTTGCCATGACCCCCAGCGGTGACGGTTTCTACTACGTGGAAGACGACGTGAACATGCTGGTGCTGGCCAAATGAACAGACACGACGACAGTGCTCCCGGCCTGTCCCGACGGCGTTTCCTCGGTGCCGCCAGCAGCCTGGCGGTTGCCGCGGGCGTGATCGGCACAGGCGGTGCGGTCGCCGCCGAAAGCCTGGCCAAGCCCCGTGCCGCTGCCCGGGCGATGTCCGGGGTCGAGCCGTTCTATGGCGTGCACCAGGGCGGAATCGTGACGGCGCAGCAGACGCACTCGCTGTTTGCCGCGTTCGATCTGGAAACCACCGCGCGGGCGGACGTGATCGCGCTGCTCAAGCGCTGGACCGTGGCGGCCAACCGCCTGAGCCGTGGCGAGACCGCGCGGCCGCTGACTGCGCCCAAGGATGCCGCGCCACTGGATGGCGGTTCGGCGGAGGGCCTGAAGGCCGCTCGCCTGACCGTGACCTTTGGCTTCGGCCCGGGGCTGTTCATCAGCGACGGCAAGGACCGCTATGGCCTCGCCTCGCGGCGCCCGGAGGCCTTGGTCGACCTGCCGAAATTCAATGGCGACCAACTGGTGGCCGAGAAGTGCGGCGGCGACCTGAGCATCCAGGTCTGTGCCGACGATCCGCAGGTGGCTTTCCATGCTTTGCGCGAACTGCTCGCCCTGGCGGACGGCGTGGCCCTGATCAAGTGGATGCAATCCGGCTTCACCAGCCCGCCGGCCGACGGCGGTACCGCGCGCAACCTGATGGGGTTCAAGGACGGCACCAACAATCCGTCCACCCGCAGCAGCGAAACGATGAACAAGGTGGTCTGGGTCGGTGACGAAGGCGGCTGGATGAAGGAGGGCTCCTACCTTGTAGTGCGCCGCATCCGTATCTCGCTTGAGCACTGGGACAAGACGGAGCTGGGCTTTCAGGAGGAGGTGGTGGGCCGCTACAAAGCCAACGGCGCACCGCTGGGCAAGGCCCACGAATCCGATCCGCTGGATCTTGAAGCCGTGGACAAGGAGGGCAACCCGGTCATCCCGGACAATGCCCATGCGCGCCTGTCGGCCGCCGCCGAAAACGACGGCGCGCAGATCCTGCGACGCGCCTACTCCTACAACGACGGCGTGGGTTTTTATGCCGAGCGCTGGCCGCCATGGCGCCAGGGCATGATGCTCGATGCCGGGTTGTTCTTCGTGGCTTACCAGCGCGACCCGCGCAGCGGCTTTATCAAGATCAACAAGAAACTGGCCACCCAGGACATCATGAACCAGTTCACCACCCATGTGGGGAGCGCGATCTTTGCCTGCCCACCAGGTGCCAGCGAGGGTTCGTTCATCGGTGCCGGGTTGTTCGAAGGGCTCGACAGCTAAGGGCTGTCGAGCAGGGCGCATCCCTCGAGGGGATGCGCTCCCTGGGCTGTAATCATCGCTGTATCCGGAGTATTGCGAATGTCTTTCAAGGTTTTTAACAACAGGTTGCCGCGCACCTTCCAATTCGCGTGCCTGGCCGCCGCGCTGCTGACTGGCGGTGTTTCCCAGGCGGCCTCACTGACCCTGTACAGTGCCCAGCACGAGCAGACCGTCAATCTGCTGGTCAAGGATTTCGAAAAACAGACCGGCATCTCGGTAAAAGTGCGCACCGGCGAAGGGCCGGAACTGGCGGCGCAACTGTTGGCCGAAGGAAGTGCCTCGCCCGCGGATGTGTATTTCACCTCTAACTCCCCTGAGCTGATGTTGCTGGAAGAGAAGGGCGTGCTGGAGAAAGTGCAGCCGTCCACCTTGTCCACTATCCCGGCTCGCTACAATTCGCCGAGCGGCGACTGGGTCGGCGTGGTGGCACGGGAGAACGTGCTGATCTACAACACCAAGCTGAGCAAGCCTGGCGAATTGCCGAGCTCGCTGCTCGACCTGGCCGACCCGGCCTGGAAAGGCAAGCTGGCCATTGCTCCCGCCGATGGCGATTTCCTGCCGCTGGTCAGCGCGGTGCTGGCGATGAAGGGCGAAGCCGCCACCCTGCAGTGGCTGAAGGGCCTGCGTAGCAACTCGCAGATCTTCAACGACAACGAAGGCGTGACCGCCGCCGTCAACCGGGGCGCGGTCGCTACTGGCATCATCAATAACTACTACTGGGCCCGCCTGCATACCGAACTGGGCGACAAGGGCACGCACAGTGCGCTTTATCACTTTGCCAACGGTGATGTCGGCGGTCTGATCAACGTCTCGGGCGCCGCTGTCCTGAAGACCACGCACAACCAGGACGCTTCCCATCAGTTCCTCGCCTATCTGACCGGCGAGAGCGCTCAACAACTGATGGCACAGAGCAAGGTGACCTACGAGTATCCGCTGCGCGCAGGCGTGGCTCCTGATCCTCTGCTCACGCCGTTCAGCCAGCTTGCACCGCCAGCGCTGGATATGAAAACGCTGGGTGACGATAGCCACGCGGTCAAGTTGCTGCGCCAGGCCGGCCTGCTGTAAATGGCCAACCTGACCGTTGCGGTCAAGTCCGGACGGCGTACACCGTTCGGACTTCTGGTGGTCTGTGTCGGTGTGGCGCTGCTGGTGCTGGTGCCATTGGCCTTCACACTGAAGCAGGCGGCCGGCTTCGGCTACGATGACGCGATCGAGTTGTTGTTCCGGCCGATTGTCGGCGAACTGGCGGTCAATACCTTGCTCATTGTCGCTATGGCCACATTCACCTCGGCGTTGATAGGCACAGCGGTGGCCTGGTTCGTCGAGCGGACAGATCTGCCAGGTCGAGGTGTCTGGGCGGTGCTCGCGGCTGTGCCGCTGGCGGTGCCACCCTTTATCACCAGCTATGCCTGGGTCTCCTTGAGCCTGTCGTTGCAGGACTTCGCCGGTGCCTTGCTGGTGGTCACCACCGCCTACTTTCCGCTGGTTTACCTGCCGGTATCCGCGGCGCTCAGGGGCATGGACCCGGCTTTGGAGGAAACCGCCCGTTCCCTCGGGCTGGGGCCGTGGCGCTGCTTCTTTCGCGTGGTGCTGCCGCAGCTCAAGCCCGCGCTGCTGGGCGGGGTCCTGCTGGTGGCGCTCAGTGTGCTGTCCGAGTTTGGCGCATTCGCGCTCTTGCGCTTTCGCACCTTCACCACCGAGATCTACGCCGAATATCGCGCCAGCTTCGACGGCTCCGGTGCGGCGTTGCTCGCCTGCGTCCTGGTGCTGTTGTGCCTGATGTGCCTGGTGGCGGAATTCAAGGTGCGCGGGCTCACGCGCTATGACCGGCTCGACCGTGGCACACGCCGAGCGGCCACTCGTTACGGACTGGGCAGGGCGAAATGGCTGGTATGGGGTGGGTTTGCCGGTTTGACGACGACCACCCTGGGCGTTCCCCTGGGCATGATCGGCTATTGGCTGCTGCAGCACAGCGAGGCCGCCGTGACGCCGGTTGAAGTGTCGCTGGAGCGATTGATCAGTACCACCTGTGCATCCCTCGGGTTTGGTTTGGCCGGAGCGCTGCTCACCACCGTGCTTGCCTTGCCGCTGGGCTTCCTGTTGGCGCGCTATCCAGGCCGTATCAGCACCTTGCTGGAGCGTATTGCTTATCTGGGGCAGGGCGTCCCTGGAATCGTGATCGCCTTGGCGGTGATTTCGATCTCGATCCGGTTCATTCAACCGCTTTACCAGAGCACGGCCTTGTTGCTGCTCACCTATTCGATCCTGTTCTTGCCGCTGGCCCTGGTGGGGGTGCACGCCACCCTGGGGCAGATCGAACCCCGTCTCGAGGACACTGCTCGTTCGTTGGGCCTGCGCTGGTGGCAAACGGCATGGCGGGTGATCTTGCCGCTGGCCGGGCCTGGCATCGGTGCCGCGGCCTCGATGGTGTTCATCACCATCGTCACGGAACTGACCGCCACCTTGTTGCTGTCGCCCATCGGTACCCAGACCCTGGCCACCCAGGTCTGGGTCGATACCTCGGCACTGGCCTTTGCCGCCGCTGCGCCGTATGCCGCCATGCTGGTGGGTATTTCGCTGTTTTCCACCTGGCTGCTGATGTCGTTGTTCGGCAAATCGGCAGTGCTGGGTAGCTTCCAACCATAGGTATCGACATGGCTGATGTAGAAATTCGTGGCCTGCGCAAAACGTTTGGCAACACCCCGGTCTTGCGCGGCGTCGACTTGTCGGTGGCCTCCGGCAGCCTGGTGGCCATTCTCGGTCCGTCCGGCAGCGGCAAGACCACGCTGTTGCGCCTGCTGTGCGGCTTCGAACGCGGTGACGCGGGGACGATTCAGATCAATGGGCAGAAGGTCTGCGGCCCGAACGTATTTGTTCCGTCGGAGAAGCGCCATATCGGCTATGTGCCGCAAGAGGGCGCGCTGTTTCCGCACCTGTCGGTGGCCGAAAATATCGTGTTCGGCCTGTCACGGCCGTTGCGCAGGGCTCGCCACCGGGTCGCCGAGTTGCTGGAACTGGTTGGCTTGCCCGGCGACTTTGCCGATCGATCACCGCATTCATTGTCCGGCGGGCAGCAGCAGCGGGTGGCGCTGGCACGGGCACTCGCGCCGGCGCCGGCATTGGTCCTGCTGGATGAGCCGTTTTCCTCATTGGATGCCGCGTTGCGCGTGGAAACCCGGCAGGCGGTGGCGCAGGCCTTGTCGGCGGCCGGCGCCACCGCCTTGCTGGTCACTCACGATCAGTCCGAGGCGTTGTCGATGGGAAACCAGGTAGCGGTGTTATGGAAGGGTGAACTGGTGCAGGTGGCGAGTCCCGAGCAGTTGTACCGGATGCCTGTGAACCCGGAACTCGCGCGCTTTGTTGGCGATGCCATGCTGTTGCCCGGGATCGCCGATGGCGCCAACGTTGGGTGTGCCCTGGGATCCTTGCGCCTGATGGCGGCCATGCCCGCCGGACCGGTACAGGTGTTGTTGCGACCAGAGCAGATCAGGCTTTCAGCCGTCCATGATGGCGTAGAGTGGGGCGCCGGTAAGGCGAGGGGGAGGGTGCTGAAGGTGGATTACTACGGCCACGATGCCTGTGTGCACCTGAGTCTATTGGCTGAGCCGACCTCATCGACGGCGCTGATTGCACGGTTACCGGGGCATCTATGCCCGCGGCCAGGGGATGAGGTGGCCATCCGTGTCGAGGGGGAGGTGTTGGCCTATAGTCATTTGATGGAGCCTGCAAGGACACAGGTGTTGTAGAACCCCTATTCCAGAAAAGGAACCTCCTGGATACGAACCGACAGGCACGATTGCCTGGGGAGGTTTCCAGTGACTCATGATCTCTCGTTGCAAACCCTCTTGCCTGACCGGGTGGCTGCCGGCCGGAGCCTGGTGGAACCCTTGCTCAAATACGCCCACAGGCCCGATGTCATCGTCCTTGCCTTACCCCGTGGCGGTGTTCCGGTGGCCTATGAGGTGGCCACGGCCCTGGACGTTCGCCTGGACCTGATGCTGGTGCGCAAGCTGGGGGTTCCATCGCACTCGGAGTTCGCCATGGGGGCCATTGCCAGCGGCGGTATACAGTACGTCGATGAAGGGACGCTGCGGGCTTACTCGATTGATCGGGCAACGCTCGACGCCGTGGTCACACGGGAAGCGCGCGAGCTGTTGCGTCGCGAGCAGGTATACCGTGCAACGCGCCCGCCTGTGCAACTCAAGGGGCAGGTGGTGGTGCTGATCGACGATGGCCTGGCAACCGGGGCCTCGATGAGGGCGGCGATACGGGCGGCGCGTTTGCAGGCGCCGTCTCGCATTGTCGTCGCCGTGCCGGTTGCACCCTTTGATACGGCGGAGATGCTGCGCATGGAAGTGGACGAACTGATCTGCCCGCTCATCCCCGGATGGCTCATGTCGATCGGCTATTGGTACATGGATTTCTCCCAGACGTCGGATGAGGAGGTCATTGATCTGTTGCAGCGGGCCTGGCAGCGAACATCCGTTCCCGGTGCCTGCGCCGAGGAGCATTCCGACGTTTGAGTCGCGGTCTCTCATCGGAACGCTCCTTTCAATGGGCGTCAAAGGTGATCAGCGTCGATCACTGCCTGGGCAAAGGCCTGTGGGTCTTCTTGTGCAAGGTTGTGGCCGATGCCGCCCTTGATGAGCCGGTACTCATACTTGCCGGTGAAGCGTTTGGCATAGTCCTCGGCCGCCGGGTGCGGTGCGCCATTGGCGTCGCCTTCAAGCGTGATGGTCGGCACGCTGATGGAGGGGGCCTTGGCCAACTTCTGCTCCAAGGGGTCGTATTTCGTTTCGCCCTGAACCAGGCCGAGGCGCCAGCGGTAGTTGAAGACCGTGATGGCGACATGGTCGGGGTTGTCCAGGGCGGCGGCGCTGCGATTGAACGTGGCGTCGTCGAATGCCCATTTCGGCGACGCCGTTTGCCAGATCAACCGGGCGAAGTCGTGGGTGTTCTTTTCGTAGCCGGCACGACCCCGCTCGGTGGCGAAGTAGTATTGATACCACCACTGCAATTCGGCCTTGGGTGGCAAGGGGGTCTTGCCGGCTTCCTGGTTACCGATCAGATACCCGCTGACCGAGACCAGCGCCTTCACCCGTTCCGGCCAGAGTGCCGAGACGATGTCAGCCGAGCGCGCGCCCCAGTCGTAGCCTCCGAGCACGGCTTGCTTGATCTTGAGCGCGTCCATGAAGTCGATGACATCACTGGCCAGTGCGGCCGGTTGGCCATTGCGAACGGTCTTGGCGGAAAGGAAATGCGTGTCGCCATAACCGCGTGCATACGGCATGAGCACCCGGTAGCCCTTGGCCGCCAGCAGTGGCGCGACTTCGTCATAGCTGTGGATGTCATAGGGCCAACCGTGCAGAAGAATCACCACCGGGCCTTCGGCAGGACCTGTCTCGGCATAGGCCACGTCCAGCACACCGGCGTTGATATGCTTGAGCGGCCCGAACGAGGAGGAGGGGGCTGCGCCGGTGGTGCTGACGTTGGGCGCGGCGTCGGTGTTGGCGGTTTGTGCGTTGGCAAGACCGAGGGCGCCGAGCGGCATCAGCGTGAAAGCGAGGACGGACGGGACGACCAGACGGCGGCGTTTTTGCTCGGGTTTAGGGTTCGGCAGAGGCGTCTTCATGTTGAGGTTTCCTTCGAAACGATGGGTCAGGTGTGCTGGCTGGTTCATAGTTGAACGCAGCGAGGTATCTGGCCTGTTTCAAGAAAACCATCGGGTGTAAGCCCATGCATCGCAGTGCTCTTGAGACACACTGTGATACAAAGGGGCAGGGTTCACTCCTGCGACAAATAGCGCTTTTGTATCCGCGCCAGGGTACCGTCCCGGCGAAGCGTTTCAACCGCGTCGCGCAAGCCTTGTACCTGTTCGGGGGAACACTGCTTCGAGCAGGCGAGATAGAGATCCACGGTGCTCATGACCGGACTCATGAGCAGTGTGCGTTCAGACACCTTGGGCCAGATGTATTGGCTCTCCGGGACACCGTTGAACCAGGCATCGATGCGCCCCTTCAAGAGCATTTGCGCGGGATTGTCACCGATGGTCAACGGGTAGATCTGCTCGTTGCTGAAGCCTTGCGCACGCAGGATCTCTTCCTGCGCACTGCCCAGGCCTACACCGATCACGCGGTAAACCCGCTTGGCTTCCGCAAAGCTGCTCACCTGGTGTTCCAGGCTGAAAAAAGCGCGCTCCATGGTCATGATGGGCGCGATCCAGGTGAAGCGATCTTCACGCTCCGGAGTGCGTGACAGGGGAGCTATCAGGAGGTCCTGCTTCTCGCTGACGTATTTTTGCGATCTGGCCCAGGGGAGCGCCTGTATATGGGCGATATAGCCAGCCTTGGCAATGGCCATCAGGGCGACATCTCCGACGATTCCGTGACCTTTGGCATCATCGACAACCGTCAGTGGCGGAGCGTCGAGGATAAACAGTTCAATGGGCGAGGGTGCGCCATACGCGTTATAGGTCAGCAATAGCCATACGGACAGGAGCATTGCGCAAAGCGCCTGGGTACAACCGGATATGCGTTTGATCTGGCTCATCACCTGATATCTCAAGTACGGCTGGCACCTCCCGGAAATGCCCGGAGAAATCATGGCGGCCGCTGACTTAGAGTAGCGTGGATTTGATGGCTGAAACCATGAGGGAGCTACTGATATCGAGGGCTCCGTCCTAGTGGAGCTTGGGTGGCCAGGTGATCTTGGGTATCGGACGCAACGCCTACCTGATGGGATGCTCGGGTGCATTGCAGGTCAGGAAAGCCGTGCCCATTTTGGTCATCCGTACATTGTTGTATACCAGTTGCTGGTTGCTGACGTCGGGCACGGCCTGTACATAGTCGAAGCTGATCAACTTTTCCAGCGTATCGACTTCGGCGGGATCCTTGACCTCGTGTTTGCCCTGGGCGATTTCACTCAGGAGACGGCAGAAAACGGTGTCTTGTTTGTTCACGATCGAGCCTCTTTCCGGGGGTGTTCCAGCCAAGTCGACGTAGCAGGACGTCAGCGGGTGCAGCCACTACAGCTACCAATATAGCGCTCCCAGCCTTGCGTAGCGGATTTGAAGACGCGGGTGTGAGTGACAGGCGGCGTGAGCAAAGGCCGTCATCTGGCTGCATGCGGCGTGACTATCGGTTCAAGTGATAGTAACAATCAAGAAATGCCAGTTTTGCTTTGTCAGGTGATAGAGGACAATTGCCAGCTTTGAATACGTCGCTCAACGACCCCGACTTTTTAATTCAGGACTTCACTGATGCGCCCTTTATTGGTTCCCGCCCTGGCTTTTGCCTCCTTGTTGCTGGCGGGTTGTGCTTCCGCGCCGAACGACCCGACGCTGATCTTGCAGACGAAAAAAACGCCTTCCGAGTACGCAGATTGCGTAGTTCCGAAATTGCAAGGCAGTGGACTGACTCCGACGGTCTCGCACACCCAGGGCGGCTACCGGATCGTGGTGCCGAGCAAAATGGCGGCTGACAACGTGCTGGAAGCCCACAAGGCGCCGAACGGCGGCAAGGTGTTTTTGTATGAGCGCCACTTGCTGGCGTCGAGCTTCACGCCTTCGAGTTTCAAACGTGCCGCGCAGGAATGCCTGTAATCCGTAGCTGCGCTCGGCACGGGCTTTGTTGCTAAGATTTCTACTCGGGGGCTAACGCGCATGGCCGTGTGAGTCGTGCTGCCAAAACAGGTAGCACATGGATAAGTCTCTGGAGAAGGCCATGCGAAAAATACCACCCTTGAATTCCGTCCGAGCCTTTGAGGCGGTAGCGCGCCACCGGAGTTTTTCTGCAGCGGCCAACGAACTCTTCGTCACTGTCGCTGCGGTCAGCCATCAGGTCCGTCAGCTGGAAGCCGGGTTGGGGCAAAAACTCCTGGAGCGGGGCCGCACAACGACCCTTACCCCCGTGGGTAAAACGCTCTATCCGCTATTGCACGACGGCTTTGAGCAGATTGCCCAGGCCTTTGCCCTGATAGGTGCGCCAAAGGAGGGGGATGCCATTCAGCTCTCCACCACGCGCGCGTTTGCCGAGCGATGGCTCATGCCTCGTCTGGCAAAATTCAACGCAATTTATCCGAACATCACGGTTCACATTCATGCCTCGGAGAAGGTCGTGGATCTTCGCACCGAGAGCATCGATCTGGCTATTCGATATGGCCCGGCCGACGCGGATGGGCGGGGGCCGGTGTTGTTCGAGGATGAGTATGTTGCAGTGGCGAACAACAGCTTTTTTCCAGCTGATAGCAATGCAACGATCAGCGACTTTCACAACCGCTCCCTGCTGGCTTTCAAATGGAAGAATCAGGCGCTCGAAGCGCCCTCCTGGTCAGCCTGGCTTGCCCGGGGCGAGCAGGATACCCCCAGGGATTTGCGTATTTCCTGGTACAGCGAAGAAACCCTCGCGTTACATGCGCTGGAGCGAGGGTTGGGGCTGCTGCTGTGCAGCAATGTGTTGATTGACGATGAGCTTCGCTCCGGCCGCATGCGTCGAGTGGAAGGACCGGCCTTGCCGGGTTTTACCTACCACTTGATAGAAAACACAAGCTCCGGCTCACGTCGAAGCCTCTCGTTGTTCAGGGAGTGGCTGCTGAGCGAAGCAAAATCGTTTAGAGAAAGCTTGTCGGGAAATCGGCTGGAGCTTGTTTCCTGACGCCTGCCGCAGCGCCAAGGATCGATCTTCGATCATCTGCTTGACCAGAACTGGAACGGCATCGAAGGCATCAGCAATGGAAGCCTCATGGCGAGCGTCGCCGAACTCCTGGTAGTCGATGGCTATAACGTGGGTTTCATTCACGCCAAGATAGTGCGCACAGGTCTGAATGTGAGTCTCCAGGTGGTTCATATTCTCGCGAACACCGCCCGGGCCAAATCCAAATTCACCTCGCGAAGTCAAAATGACCAACTTCTTGCCGCTCATGATGGGTTCCAGGGGATAGTCGCCCCGGGCCAGATCAAAGGTAAAGGTCTTGCCGATCCGGATCACTTTGTCGAACCAGGATTTGAGGGAAGCCGGCATACCGTAGTTGTACATCGGAGTCCCGATAACGATGACGTCGGCACGATCGATTTCATCGATCAGCTCATCCGAGAGCCGGACCTCCTCGCGCTTTTCGACAGTCATGTGCTCTTCTGGGGTGAATACAGCGGCAATCCAGTCCTCGGTGACGAACGGAGGAGGGTTGTGGCCTACGTCACGGGTAATGACATCTGCCTGGTGATCTTGCTCAACCCATACCTCGACAAATGCTTTCGAGAGTTTTCGGCTGAGGGAACGATCAGTTCGTGCGCTGGCATCAATGTGAAGAAGGGTGGTCATGTGAGGCTTCCTGTCAGGCCAGAGGCGGAATGACCTCGGCTACCTGAACAAGTGGGCCATGAGCACCGATGGCCGTCGATTGATATCTATTTGAGTTGTGTCAAATAAAACTCAACGCCGCTAGACAGGCGTTTGAGTCCCAAGGCGGACTTACGCTCTTGGAGATATCTTCGATCGATATAATCATAAGTGAACTTCGGCGGACTTGATGCCAATATACCGAAGCTCATGAATCAGGTCATCCAGGTGCCCAAATGACTCGACTTCTTCGTTGTCATTGACCAGAAAGTAACTTATTCCCGACTCTTTTTCGAAAAGGACGATCCACTCGTTCGTGTTAGCCGGGTTGGTTATCACATGCGTTTCGAAGTGCATGCCTTCACTGCGTTTGGTTTTGACGTCTTCGCGTTTCATGCGGTTCTCCGCGCGTGGACTCATTCTGTCCACGAACATGATTTTGGAGCTTTCAGCACTGGATTTTCAGCGCCTTTGGCGCTGTGACGTGTAGTGCCGCACCTTCGGCCTCGGTCAGTGCAACGGCCCTGTCGAAGGCTGGGACTGTGTTGCATCAGCGACGAGACAATCAGCATGAAACGTGATTGGGCAGACATGACAAACCTCTCATGGGTAGAGGCAACGTCGGCGACTTTCCATGGATGCGACGAGTCGTCAGTTTCTGAGTCCAAGTCTGATCGTGCCGTTAGCCAGGCGCCCGAGCTTGATCTGTATCAAACGGGTGAGAGGCCGGCCCCGTCACCCGACATACGGTCGTTCGCTACACCTCCAATCCCGTAATTATTGACCATGATCAATTTCTCGTCCGCGACCCCGGCGCAGTCTGAGACTCGAGCATAGGCAACCAGGAAGGCCGCTATTTTCGTCGAAAAAAACCGGATTGTCCTCGATGACAAACCGACCCCTGAAATCGGCCAAATGGATTTCTGTGATTGTGAGGAATTGATATGAACGTTTTGTTGAATAAACTGCACGCCTATCATCATGAGGTGGCTGTCAAAATTACTCGAATCAAAGAATTGCTGGGGAAGATGAGGCATGAATCCGATGGTGCCGATGACTGCAAGCTGTTGTTTAAGATGCTGGAAGCCTTGCATGGTGATGCAGAGCGACACCATCATGAAAATGAAGAGCTTATTCGGCGAGCCTTGCTAGTGACGAACGCACCGATCCACCAACGGGTCAAGGACATTGAGCGAGATCATCAGGCATTTGAGCGTATTGCTGGACAGCTCAAGACGTTGGAGGATTCAACTCAGGAGACGAAAGTCATCGCTGATGCCATCGATGACTTCATCAGGAAATACTACGATCATATGGAAGCTGAGGAGAGTATTTTCTTTCCAATGGCAGATAAGTGGTTATCAGACATCCAGTGGCAGGAAATAAAGCGTCAGTGGCATTAAGCGCGGACCGTGCAATCTCATTTCGTGACGTACACAGCTGGGGATATAGATGAAGCCCTGGGGCTGACGGCGTGTCAGAACTCGGTCAAGGACAACGTTAGCGGAACAGGATGTTCGGTGAAAGGCCGGGTACGGTCGATGGGATCCGTCTGTGGCTGTTTTACAGCGGCGGGACGATGGGGCCACCAGCTAGGCTGGATTTCGATGGGAAGGACGCGCAAGCCTGTATGAGAGAGTTCGCATAATGTATATTATGTTAAATAAAGCGCCAATTGAGCGATGATATCAAAAAGCCATTTGACTGCCCTGCATGCTCGAATATGATTGCTCCGATGCCAAGGAGACGTCATGAATACATGGACCATCGCAATAGCTGTCGTTGGACTGATCGCAAAAATCCTCTTCGATTGGGTCAAAACCTCACCCGAGCAGCGCGCAGAGCTACTTGGCATTGGCACAAAGACCTTCAACTATCTCAGGCGATTCATAATCGTCGCTTTCTTCATAACAATTATTGGATTCTCGGCCCTGGGCATTTATCTGTTTTGGGCTAGCGACGCAGCCTTAGGACGCAAAGACGTGATACTGCTCTTGATGCACGTGTTCAATCTTATAATCTATGGATACACCGCACTCGAGATGATTCGAAAAATAGCAGATTTGAAACGCCGCCAGCGTGAGGCACACGCGACCGACGGGATAGAGACATAAGAAAACACCTTTTCTAGGCTCGCGCCATCAAGTCCCTTGAATACCCCGGCCTCGCCAAAAAGCATATGGATGTCGACCTGGGGCCGCGGCGAAATCAGAAGCAGTATTCGCTGGCAGCAGCAGAAACAGCTTCGTGGCAGCATTACCGAATCGGTGCTGGTAGTACGCGAGCTGGCCGGAGGCTGTGTAGTAGGTGAATGCTTCATCCATGGTGTCTACGCTAGGTAGCGCCCTGCGCCATTGTAGGTAATGAGACTGTCTAAACTTGACCTCAAGCAAGCGAACCTATGGTCGATATAAAGGGCCCCAGTCCAAATTTGAGGTGGCGATGCCTCCCCTATTCCGATATGCCTGGTCAAAGCTGCGCGATGCCAAGGCAACCAAGTATGCTCTGCTCGTTTTCACACCCATTTTTGTGAAGCCATTGGACTTCATTCCGTTGCGGAGTGAAAAACGACCGCTCCACGTACGTCTAAAGGGATTGTGGAGCCTGCCGCTGGTTGTTGGTGGAGTCTGGGCTGGGCTCGTAAGCTCTATTGTCGAATGGGGTTACGGCAAGACAGCTGATCCTTCAGCACCTTTGGCCGACGCATTGCAGCATCTGAGTCGCATCAAGATGATCGGCGAGCCGTTTGTGATTGCGATTTCGGTGGCAGGCCTTTACGGTATCAGTATGCTTCGTTGGGGATATCACTGTGCTGCAATTAAGTTGCTGAGAAAATGGTGGCCTGGACTTACAAAACCTCATCTCCTTTATTTCTTAGTCAACACTTCCTCCTGGGGGCTTTGGGCTGCGATCTACGGCGCTGGATTGTTCCACACGATCAAGTGGTGGGATAAAGCCGGACAACCTGCGTTCGTCCCAGATGATAA
This sequence comes from Pseudomonas batumici, assembly GCF_000820515.1. Taxonomy (GTDB): domain Bacteria; phylum Pseudomonadota; class Gammaproteobacteria; order Pseudomonadales; family Pseudomonadaceae; genus Aquipseudomonas; species Aquipseudomonas batumici. The sequence goes on from NZ_JXDG01000037.1 coordinate 150,163, forward strand.
CAACCTGACCCAACCCTTCGCCGTGTTGCTGGTTTTGATAGTTTTGGGTGGCCTTCAGCACTTCACAACACGCAACAGCGTTGAAGGAATGAGGGCGCTTTACGGTGGGCATCGTGCCCTGAGATTTGTGGTTGAACTCTGCGGGGTGCTCATCCTACTCATCGCTTCGTACGGCCTCCTTAAGCTTGCCTAGCGTCTTGCCTCGGCTTGTCCGCTGCCGCACAGCCGACGATTTCGCGTGGTACTGTGCATCCTACAGCAGCCGGGCGAGTCAGGCGTATTGTCTGAACTTTATGCCGCAAGTGGAACGAATGCCAAGCGCACCTAATAGCCAATGCGCTTCTTGAGGCGCACCAAGCATGATCGACCACGTGGGGATCTTAGCGAGGCATAGCGCAAAAACCAGCGGCGAGCTTAAGGGTAACTTGATGCCAGAAAATCGGCGAGCATGGGCAACGTATGCCAATGGCTGCCTCAGATCGACTCCACGGGCGGCACAAATCTGCGATACCGCCTCAAACGCTAATGGAATGATGCCAAGAGCTGCCACCGCTTTTCCCTGAAGCCCATCCTCACATTGCACATGCAGCTCCCAACACGCCCAATAATAATTTTAGTTAGTTCGAATTATCGTCAGGCCGCTTTGAATAGCGCATGCCAAAAAGCTCAACCTTGCCCATTTCGCCAGCAGTATCGCTAAAAAAGCTTGATAAAACTTAAACTCTTCCAGATCATCGGGCCGACATTTATCATGAATAATATGAACCACATTATATTTTTCGAGCGCTGAGGTTTTTGCCCCAAAGACAATCGCCCCCAGATGCTCAAGCTTATACTTTAGCTTTCTAGAGTCGATGTCTACTTGCTCTGGGAGATTCACTATAATCGAGCGCGCCTCGTTCTCTCCCTGCCAGGTAACAGCTTTCTGAAAGAACAAACTACGAGCATAATAATACATGCCCGAAATAAACCGTATCAACACTAACCCGCAGAGCCACCTAATTAGACCACTGCAGGTTACTTTGGATCTCATCTATCCCGACCGAGTGTGTCGCCTCGAACGAGTTGGGACTCTCCCGCTCCACTTCAGGGCTCAGATTGTAGAGAGCCCCAATCTCCCTAGCCACCTTGCGGTGCTCTTCGGTCGATTTATGAAAATGGATCTCAGTTTGGAACGCAGGCCACTGGCCGGCCTGGCGAATCAAATGAACCAGCTCGGCTTCTACAGTTTCAACGTCGATGCAATCGCCTCCTATCGCATCGGCATGACACCAGATGTCCATGGTTGCAGTGAAGAAATGCCTCCGCCATGCATACCCGTGGTAGCCCTTTGTACCGTTGGCCTTCCAACCTATGTGCAGACGATTTCTCATCGGTTGTTTGGTCATGCCCACATAGATAGGCTACTGGTAGCCTTCAACGCTGATCACGTAAAGTTTTGGTCGATCAGATGTGGCCAGACCTGAGAATCTTGTTTTCTTCAGGGGGCACAGGATACTGAATGTCTTCGCATCAAAGTTCAGCGTGTACCGACCCAGGTAGGTCATTTCCATACGATTTCCTTAGCCGTGATTCCAAATCTAGATCCAGAATCTACGTAGTAACGTCCGAATCCATTGCAGCTGCGCTAGCGGCCTTCACCTACAGCCTGTCTAATCAGCTCCCCTCAAAACCTCTGGCGGATCCCCATCCCACAAAGGCAACTGCATCTTGTCTATGAGTTCATCCTCAACCACAAACGCCAAGCTATAGCGCGCTCGGGTGATCGCCACGTACAGCTTGTTCCTTGACTCTTCTGTTTTGTCCTTGTCGAACACCTTGTCGTCACCACCTAGATACTTGAGATGCTTCTCCGGTGAGACAATCAAAACACGATCGAAACCAAGACCTTTGCTTGACCCGAAGGTATGGCAGGACAGGCTCGGCGGGAGGTAGCCTTTGCCCATCGACGATGACCATCGCAAGACCTGAGGCTTGAACATGGCGAGATAATCGCTCACCTGTGACGGCTTGATGACGAAGGCGCCATAGTGATGAGCCACCTCATCAGGAACGTTCTCAACCTCTGACAGCGTCTTCTGATAGAGGCCAGGGTGAATCGTATCGGACAGATCACAGATTTCCTGGATGCACCGCCGATTCTTCGGCAGCGAGCGCTGCTCAAACTTCAAGCCCTGAAAGCATTCTATCTTCTGCACCGGCGTTTCTGGCGCCTTGTGGCCGAACGTAGTCGTGTAAATGGTTTGACGGAAATCGCCGACACAGCAAATCGAATCAGGCATCACCTTACTGAGCGCTTTGATGACGTCGTAATCCCAACCCACCAAGTCCTGAACCTCATCGAAAAAGACCCGCTGATAGATGTCTTTCAGCCGCTTGGCAGGGGCATTCTTTGACTTTGTCGCGATCCTCGTCGCCAGTTTCGCTAGCAGGCCGGTATAGGCTTTTGTCTTACAGGAGGTCAGAAAATGCAGCGGATTCAGGGCGTCTCCAATCTTCTCTCCCCTGTTGGGAAACCAATTCTTCGTACCAGGTCTCAGGTGAGGGTTATGCTCCGTGAACGCTGTGGTAGCGATGCGCTCAGGGAACACAACGTTTTGGTAGGGCCTCACCAGGTCTTCCAAGTAAAAGGAGAACAGGCCTTTGACGACAAAATCATCACTGCTTTTGCCATACACCTCTACGAAACGTGAGCGCAGCTCGGCCTGATTGCTCGTCGTGTAAGTGACTACCAAGACGCGTCCGCCCGCCTCGATCACCTCGATGGCGTCCTGGATGATTTTGTGAGTTTTGCCCGACCCCGCACCGGCGATCCAGAATTCATTAGCCAAAGTCGAACACCTCATCGAGGAATGCCGGGTACTTGAATTCCAGGTTCCCATCGAACAGCCTGATAGCTGAATCGACCTTACGCGCCCCCTTGCCATTGCCCTTGACGCTTCGGAACCACTCGATCAGAAATTCGCGTCGTTTGTCTAAGCCGGCAACCTCCGTGTAGAGGTTGTGCGTCTGCTTGGATAAGACCTCTTTAGCAAAGGCGTTCAGCGTTTTCAGGTCGCTCGCATTGGCATAAATCATGGCGGGCTCAAGCGAAAACTCCTCATCTTTGTCCGAGGAGATCAGCTTGATATTGGGATAGGTCACGTAGGCTTCACGGGCCTTCACAACGTTGTCCTGGTAGGCACCATCGTTATCCCTGAGGACGTTGATCTGAGTACCAATCTCCATGCCAACAGCGATGAAGGTATCGAACCCGACCCCGCGCACCACAATGATGTCGATGCCATCCTGTTCCGGCAGGCGATCGTGCTTGCGGTAGTAAATTTTCTTGAGCACCAGCTCGTCAGAAGGCCCTTCGACCAAGATCACCTTAGGTGACAACGCCACGCGTAACGAGTCATAGCCCGGCAACCGCTTGAGGGTTTTGACGACATCGGGATCCAGTTTGTGAAGACGCTGGTAGCCCGACTGCACGAGGCAGATTTTATCGATGCTCAGCTTGTTGAGAACGTACGAGCTGTGGGTAGTGAGGAACAGCTGCTTGGAGCCGCGCTGCTTCTCGATATAGTGCACCAATTTGTTTAGGTTGGTGTGCGAGAGGTGGTTTTCAGGCTCCTCCATCATCACCAGGTCGATATCCTTCGACTTGTTCTGAATAGCGAGCTTGATCTGCACATTGCTCTGCTCACCCTTCCCGATGAACTGGAATGGCACGTCATCCACTTCAAGCTGCAACCCGGTCTGAATAGACCCGGCTGGCAAGGTGCTCGCTGCAATGGACAGCTTCTTATCAGTGATAAGGTGATCCGCATCCAGGCCAGCGTTGACCGCTTTGACCTCGCCCGAATCGTTGAACACCTGCTGATTTTCGCGGTAGTTGAGCGTCAGCTTGACAAGCTCTTCCTTGTCCAGTGCGGTGTTCAGGATGGTCGAAATGTACTGGTTCTTACCCAAGGTGGGGTGGATACGGGTCGGGTCGATGTACAACGCCCTGAATTTCTTGGCCACCGTTTTGATGGGGTTCCACCCGAAATCCAGCCACTCCAGCTTGTAGAACTCGATCGGGATGCTCGTGATGCTTGGATTCGTCTTCAGGTACTCGGTATAGACATCTTCAAGCGCAGCATCAAAGCACGCTTGCACGGTGACGCCCTGAGCATCAACCTTCGAAAAGTTGTTCGCACCTCGATAGTCAGGCACACCGTCGATGAATGCTTCGATAACCAGACTAGGCAGGTGCTTGGCAGATTTGTCGGATGCCAAAAACTGCTGGACGGCATCCTTGTTGAAAATGTCTGGCGTGAATTCGGTGTTGAAGGGGCGGCCACGATAGCTGTAATTAAGAACTATTTCCAATGCCTCCAGAATCGTACTTTTGCCAGCGTTGTTATCGCCTACGAAGATATTGACGTCATCATTGAATTCAAGGTGATCATTTTTGAACTTCTTGAAATTGGTCAGCTTAATCGATTTAACGCGCACTCTAATTCCCTCTAGAAAACGTCAAATAATGGCCCATAGCCGCTTTCGCAGAAACATTACCGCGCCGCTCTGACACTGTCTATCTGCTGACCAAGACGCTCCTTCCCCCTCCCCCCCCGACCATGCCAGGTACCTCAGCAGCGTTCACACAAGCCGGGTGGAACGCGCCCAGAGCGGTGTGATCGTTGAAAAGCTGAACTTCCATCGCCCGGGAGCTGGGTGTCCACCCGCTCACGGTGCTGGCCCTTGCCTACGGGCAGAGGAGTCCGTGGTGCCTACGGATCTGCTTGAGCGCATATCCATCGAAGTGACGCCACTGGGGGGCTCATTTGCTGCGCTTCAGGTCGACCAATCGGATCGTCTTCATGGTCGGGTAGCCGCTGCTCGGCGGCGACGTGATGATGTGCAACGCCTGAAGGCTAAAGGACTGACCATGGCGGAGGCCGCCGAGGAACTCGGGATCACACGCCAGACTGTTTGGCACCACTGGTGAGCTGTGCTGTGCCTGCGTCATATGAGACAAGACGCGAGCGGAAAGCCCACTGACAGAACAGCTTGTGACGAGAGATGTATCCCACCGGCACAAGCCGTATCAGAACGCATCTAAATCAGAACTTGAACACCTGGCCCGCAAGGTATTGAGTCCCGAGCCCCACAAGGCCGCCAACCGACATGAAATGTTTCCAGGTGTCGTACTGCATCATTGAGATGATCCCCAGCCCGACGCCAATCAAAAACATCGTCGACAGCCAGAATGGCCATGCTTTCGCGCAGATCTCCACAAGCATCATGAAGTCAGCGCGCTCCAGGAACTCATCGACTCGACGCCGGTACTCACCACCACGCAGAAAAGCGAGAGCAACCACGACCGCGACAATCGTGAGTGCCACAGCAGGAGAGATAAAGGCTTTGGCGGTGCCGGCGAGCGTCATCGTAAAAGACCCGATAACGGCCAGCGTCGCCATGTACGCAGTCGCCGTCTCGTAGATTGACTTACCTAAGGTGGGATCGATTCGCTTGTCCATAGAATTCCTATAACGAGAGTGGGTGTGAGGCGATGATAAGGACCTACGCAAGGAATGCACGCCAAAAGGCCCCCTCGGAATTCAGTCACACATGCCACTACCCTTCTGCGGCTGTGACCTGACTGACGGCGTTCGCTCAACGTTTTGAGCATCGCCTCGCCAGCCAGAATGACGCACAATGTGAACGACGCTTTTCCGCAGGCTAAAGACTGTCGAGCCTTCGGCTAATCAATATCAAAGAGGTGGGCAGGTGAACGAGCAATCCAACAAGGAATTTGGGTTTCAGAGAGTCAGCATCAAAGTAAGGTTTGAGATCCCGGCAGGAGACCATCACTCCACGGCAGCCTTAACGCAATGGCGGCGCTTAGCGAATCAGGCGCCAACTTTGCACTTTCTTGACGTCTGCGCCATCAGTCATATAAAAACCCACTTGAAAAAATCGCCAGATCCTGACGCCCCGGTTCGGGAGTCTATATCTGAACTACGGAAGCTTGATGTGCCAGGCAACGGGATCTCATACCTTGCGGCTTTTTTGGAAAAAACCAGTGATCTAAACCATCCGAAAACTGATGAAGGGCTTGTCGCTGAAGTAGAGTGCGACCTGACCGCTCTGCAGCAGTTTTTCAAAAACGCCAAGGTTTACGAAGGGGGTCACATTACGCCTGATCAGATTCTTGAGCTTAAAGGCGAGCACCCCGAAGAGCTAGGCCCCATCTATCATCAGTTTCTTATATTTATCAATTCACTGAAGTTATATGATGCTCCGGCTGCGGACAAGCGCCTTGAACTCGTAGCGCAGATATGCTCCAAAGCAGAAAAGCTCGGAATTCTAAAAAATCACCCGGTGGTTATAACTTCAGTAGCCTGCGTCTATGGGTTTGTGCCTGCACTCAAAGTCATAAAATTCAAGGAAGATCCAGCCGAATTTAATGCGAGCAATGCCCTGGGAGATATTCAGCTGATACAACGCATAGCTAACATGTCCAATCTAATACTTGAAATTTGGCGCAAGCAGAGGATAGGATATGCCAAGACCAAGTTTTTCACCGACGACAGAGATTTACGCTTATTGCTGGAGTGCTTCTCTGTCAGTGATGTTTCGCGCAACGAGTCGGAAGGTCTAACGACGACCAGCTACCAAATTACAACCAACTTTGCTCGACTCCTTCCTGTCCTGCACAACCAGGCTGGGGATATCAAAAGCCTTAAGGAAGATGAAGAGCGTTCCGAGGTTTATCGACTTCTTGGTATTGGTTGATAGCTATCAGCGTCCCCTCTCAGGGTAGGGGCAGAGTTCAAATTCTGTCCCGTCAGAGCGCTAACTGGGTCATCCCTGGCTGCTTGTCCTAGGCTGGAAAGCCCAGTGAGTTGCGTAGTAGGTGTTGAACTCGACGATTGTTATCACTGGCTACGTCGATCAACAATCTCAAGCCTGTCCATGGTCACCGCCTAAAAAGTAGATGCGCATTATTGCCCGTTTTCTATGACTCGTAGGCACAGGCCAAATCCGACTTTATAGACCCGCCATTTTTCGCAAAGCGTCAAAGGCCAACTTCGGTCCCATGCTTTTCACCAGGCGGAAGATTTTAGCCAGGAGAGGCAGTTCATCCTCGAAATATGGCAGGTACAGGGTCGCCCCCGTCTTGCGCTCAAAATGCTCATACTGTTGTGCCATGAGCGCTGTCGAGTGACCGTTCTCCTTACCTAGGCTATGGAATCCAACGTAATCCACGACCGCGTTGGTAACCATGATAGACCCGAGCACTTCGGTTGCCCGACTCGAATCACCCTGCCACCAAACAACTACCATTGCGTCCTCCAATTCCCCATCATTTTCTGGATGCGGCAGGATCAATGTCCCGTCCCGCAGAGACCTCGCTGCGCAGAAGCCTAGAATTTCTTCTGATTGGTAGAGCGGGCTCAGGCTGGCGATGTAGTTGACGATTGGCTGTCCTGGATAGGCCATAGCAGCGGCTGTCCCTGTGATGTGAGTTAACCCAATGGTGCTCGATTACACTACCTGGTGCACCTACGCCGCTCCATAGTGGGCGCCTACCGGAGGGATATCCCTCGGCCATTTTTTTGCAGATTTCTATCGGGATGATCACCACTTTCAATGATCGAGCGGATCGATAGTCTGAATCGCTGAACATCGTTTTTTATTGATCTGCGACTCCGTCACCCTTGGCTCCATAAGCGACATCTGGAGCTGCTGTCCACGCCGCGGGCTTCATGCGCACAGCCCCCCTTGGCCAGTTGGATCCCGAAGATGGCCAGGCCATGTGGCAATTGCATGTGGCGGCCGCCAGCCATTTGGTCAACAGCCTGTATACGCGGCTGGCCTGGGGCGCGCGCATTGTCATGATCGGCAGCCGCACCATGCAGGGAGCCGCTGGCCGGAGCCAGTACGCGGCCACCAAGGCCGCACTGCAAGGGATGGTGCGCTCCTGGGCGCTGGAACTGGCGGACAGGGGTATCACTGCCAATCTGATTGCACCGGGTGCTACGCAGACCCCTATGCTGCAGGACCCGGCACGGCAAGGGACGCCCCCGAAGCTGCCACCCATCGGCCGTTTCGTACAACCCGCGGAGGTGGCGGGCATGGCAGCCTTTCTGCTGGGACCGGATGCCGGCGCCATGACCGGACAAAGCCTGGTCATGTGCGGCGGTGCTTCCTTGTAGTGAGCGTTAAACGCACCAGGTTGAGCGAATCGAATGCACCGCCGCCTTTAATCTGTGGATCTAGACGCGCTCCCCCAGCGCTCACATTCGAACTCGATCGAGGTAGGTATGAGTCTGATCCAAACGTTCCAGGCACCGGCCATCAACCGCAAGAAATTTGGCGACATGACCGTCACGATGCTGAGTGACGGTTACCTGGACGTGTCCTTCGAACTCCTGAGCGGCATAGAGGGGTCGAAGGCCGAGGCGCTGCTGGAAAAGCGTGGTGTAGCCCCACTCCCCCGCATGAACATCAACATCTACGTGGTGCAGAAAGGCGACCGCACCATCCTGATCGACAGCGGTGCCGGCGGCATCAATGGCTGGGGCGGTCGGCTTCAAGTCGCCCTGGCAGCAGCAGGTATCGATCCACTGCAGATTGACACCGTCCTGTTGACCCACGCCCATCCCGATCATATCGGTGGCCTGGCAGGTCCACTACAGACCCCGACCTTCCGAAATGTCGAACAGCTTTTCGTGCATGACAACGAGCTTTCGTTCTGGCGCAACGATACGATCCGGTCGAACGCTCCGGACGGTTTCAAGCCCTTTTTCGAGGTCGCTCGGAACGCATTCGATGCCTATGACGAGCGAATCGTAACCTTCACTGGCGAAGACATCCTTCCCGGTATCCAAGCCGTCGCGCTCCCAGGTCATACGCCAGGCCACACCGGCTATCTGATCGGCGAAGGCAAGGAATCATTATTGATCTGGGGCGATATCGTCCACTTCCCCCACATCCAGGTCGCGCGGCCTGAAGTGACCATCGCCTTCGACAGCGACTCTGTTCAGGCAGCGTCCACTCGCAGTCGGTTGCTTGATCAAGTGGCGACCGACAAGCTGAAGGTGACCGGCATGCACTTCAACCTGCCAACCAGTGGGCTTATCCGTCGAGAAGCGTCTACTTACGTGCTGGACTATGATCTCTGGTCGCCGGCCTTGTAAATGAAAGGAGCAAGCCACGTGATCAGTGAAAACGCCACGGTCGCTACCCATGGGATCCTGGCCAGCCTGCTGTCGTTAGCGACATCCAGCCGGTCACTGCCGTGTGACTGCTTGCGCTCCATTCAATCTCATCTTGTGAAAAAACACGATGTCGATGGCCCAACCTTGGCCTTTCCCTTGCTGGGCCACTTTCGCTACAACGACAATCAAACCTGGCGTGAGGTTCATCCCGGGAACATCCTGGTGGTCCCCAACGCTCGATGCTTTGACATCGAATACATTCCAGACCCTGACAAGCATGAATTCATTGCGCTCAGTGTCGTCCTTTTGGATGAGCAATTGGAGGCGGCCAGGCTACTGCTCGCACAACCGCCTGAAAACGAACTGGGCCATATCTCTTCCGTTGAAGTCGCCACCCTCCTCGAGCCTCTTGAGCGCTGGACGAGAGCGATGGCAGATGGGCATAGGGCGTTGTCGCTCCATGCCATGGTCGAGGTGGTGATTCATCTCCACGGCCAAGGGCAGCGCGGCTTGCTCAGATTACCTGCCGCCAGCCTGGCGACCACTATCCGGCGGATGGTCGTGAATGACCCGGCCCGAAGCTGGTCTACCGAGCAGATTGAATCTTCCATCGGTATCAGCGGGCCTACGCTTCGCCGACGACTCGCCGATGAGCATACCAATCTGCGCACCATTATCGCCGACGCCCGCGTATCGGAGGCCTTGCGATTACTGATGACGTCCAAGTTGCCGGTAAAAACCATCGCCTCCAAGGTCGGCTATAACTCCGCGGCCAGTTTCAGCAAGCGCTTCACTGAGCGCTACGGCACTGAGCCCTCAAGATTTAGATAGCCTTGTTTTTCGAGGTTTCCTCAGTACTTCAATTCAATCCATCCTATTTTCGAGGCCAACATGACTAAAGCTATTCGTTTTCATCGTACTGGCGACGCCGATGTTCTGCAGATCGACGACGTAGTGGTCAACCCACCTGCCGCGGGCGAAGTCCAGATCGAGGTCAAGGCGCTGGGATTGAACCGTGCTGAGATCATGTATCGCACCGGCCAATACGTGATTGACCCGGTATTCCCCGCGCAATTGGGCTATGAAGCTGCCGGTATCGTTCGGGCGGTAGGTGGCGGTGTCAGCGATTTTGCCGTGGGCGATGTTGTCAGCGTTATACCGGCCTTCTCTTTTGCCGACTACGGCATGTACGCGGAAGTCGTGAATGCGCCAGTCCACGCGGTCGTCAAACACCCGACCAACCTCTCATTTGAAGAGGCCGCTGCGAGCTGGATGATGTTTGTCACCGCATACGGGGCACTGGTCGAATATGGCAACCTGCAGGCGGGCCAGACGGTGCTGATTCCTGCCGCATCAAGTAGCGTCGGCTTGGCCGCCATCCAGGTTGCCAATATGCTCGGCGCTATCCCTGTTGCGCTGACCCGCACCAGCGCCAAACGCCAAGCGCTCCTGGATGCCGGCGCCAAGTACGTCATCGCCACTCAAGAGCAGGATCTGGTTGCCGAAGTGGCAAAGATCACCGCGGGTAAAGGCGCTCGGATTGCGTTTGATCCCGTGGGTGGCCCGGAAGCCGCGAAGCTGCTCAAGTCCCTCTCCAATGAAGGCCTCTTCTTCCAGTATGGCGCTCTGGACGAACGGGATATTCCCGTCCCGGTGATGGAAATCCTCGGCAAGCACCTCACCCTGCGGGGCTACGAGTTGTTTGAGATTACGACCCACCCCGAAAGACTCGCAAACGCCAAGGCCTTTGTATCCAAAGGCCTGGCCGAGGGTAAATTGAAGCCGGTGATTGATAAGGTATTCCCGTTCAGCGAGATTTCTGACGCCCATCGTCATATGGAATCGAATGTACAGATCGGGAAAATCGTGGTGTCCGTCAACTGATTGCCAGGTGTTCTCTCAGGTGTTCGATACCTCGGCGACAATAACCCCGCCAAAGCTCGTGGCAAACTCTTCCGGCATCCGCCTTGGCTTGCCGGTGGAGAGTTCGACACAGGCGAACGTGGTGATTGCGCGTAATAAAACACACATGTCCGCCGCGCGAATCACCTGGAAATGACGAACCAACGTGATCCGTTGCACGCTCACGATCCAGGTGGCGATCAGCAGCCTCTCCCCCTCATAGGCACTCGCCAGGTAATCGACCTCATTGCGCACGACAGCCATGCCGCGATCCAACCGCCGGTAATCGGCCAGCGTGATGCCCAGGCTCAAGGAATGCGACCAGGCACAATGCTCCAACCACTTCACATACACCGAGTGGTTGACGTGCCCCAACTCATCGATATCCGCGTTGTCAACGGCGAGGTCAAAGACGAAAGGATTCGGTAAATCCCATGGTTTTACCATTTCTCGATCCACGGACGCAGATCCAGCTCGAAGGTCCAGGCGTCACGCGGTTGGGTGTGCAGGTACCAGTAGTTATCGGCGATGTGTTCCGGGTTGAGAATGCCATCCTGATCCTTGAGCGCGTAGCGCTCCGGGAACTGGGTGCGGATAAAGTCGGTGTCAATCGCGCCGTCGACCACGATGTGGGCGACATGGATATTCTGCGGCGCCAGCTCTCGAGACGCGCTTTGGGCCAGGGCACGTAGTGCGTGCTTGGCGCCGGCGAAGGCCGAGAAGTTGGCAGCACCCCGCAAGGCGGCCGTGGCCCCGGTGAACAGGATGGTGCCGCGCTGCCGGGTCACCATTCGCTTGGCCACTTCGCGCGTGTTGAGGAAGCCTGAGAAACAGGCCATTTCCCAAATCTTGAAATATTTGCGGGCCGTCTCGTCAAGGATGCTGCAAGGCACGTTGGCGCCAATGTTGAACACCAGGACGTCGATCGGTCCGATGTTCGCCTCGATATGCTCGACCAGCGCAACCACTTCTTCTTCCTTGCGCGCATCAGAGGCAAAACCGTGGGCCTCACCGCCCCGCTCACGGATGCTGTCGACCAGCGGTTGCAGCTTTTCGGCATCGCGACGGGTCACACAGGCGATGTAACCCTCAGCAGCGAACTTTTTGGCGATGGCACCGCCGGTGGAATCACCCGCACCAATGATCAACGCTACCTTGGCTTCGGTTGAACTGTACATTGCAGATCCTTTAGTGAACGGTCGTTTTTTTAAAAACATACGCTCAGCCTCAACGACGGTCAAGCCACCCATTGCTCGGTCAGTCAAGAGGCGTCGGGGTTGAGCAGGTGATGTTTCAGTGTGTTCTCGAATGCCCCATGGGCAATCTCAAGGCGGCGGTTTGACAGAGCTGAAACGCTAGAATAACGTACGTTTAGTAAACGACCGTATTCTATTAGGGTGTATGCGAATGAAGAAGGTGGAGTTTTTCTTTGATGTGGGCAGTCCGGCGTCCTATCTGGCGTGGACGCAACTGCCAAAAATATGCGCCGCAAAAGGCGCCGAGCTGGTGTTCCGGCCGATGTTGCTGGGCGGGATATTTCAGGCCACCGGCAATGCCTCTCCTGCAGCCGTGCCCGCCAAAGGTCGTTACTCGAGTATCGATCTGGGTCGCTTCGCTCATCGTTACGGCGTGCCTTTGGTGATGAACCCGCACTTCCCCATCAACACCCTGCAACTGATGCGGGCTGTGACCGGCGTGCAAATGCGCCACCCGGAACGGTTCGAGTCCTTCTTGGCGCAGCTGTTCAATGCCCTGTGGGTCGAAGCACTGAACCTCAACGAGCCGGCGCTGGTCGGCCGCACAATCATTCGGGCGGGCTTTTCCATTGATGAGGTCCTGGCCTTGACCAATGAGCTGGACGTCAAGGCGCAACTTCGAAGCACGACCGACGAAGCCCTTGAGCGCGGCGTATTTGGAGCCCCAACGATGTTTGTACGAGACGAGATGTTTTTTGGTCAGGACCGGCTCGTCTTCGTGGAGGAAGCGTTGTCCTGAGGCGTTTCATCTGACAGTAAGTATTTTCTCGCCTGCCCAAGAACAATGACACAGGAGTGAATCATGCTTCAACGCGCCAGAAATCCAGCCTACCCCACCGGTTTTCCCGATGAAATAGAATTGGGAGAGCGAGAAACACTGCTCACCACCCTCGAACAATCGTTCGCACGTCACGCCCAGCGGATTGCCGCCACCTGCCTCCACGAGCAGTTGAGTTATGAACAACTGGCGCGGTTCTCAAGAAACTTCGCCATTCATCTACACCAGTCCGGCCTGCAACGCGGTGATCGCGTGGCCCTGATGATCCCCAACAGCCTGCCCTACTTGATCGCTCTTGCCGGTGTGATTCAAGCCGGCATGGTGGTGGTGAACATCAACCCGTTGTACACGCCCCGGGAGCTGGAGCATCAGCTTCGCGACTCGGGGGCTGGCTGCATCGTGATTGCCGAACCCCTTCTCTCCACCCTGGAACCGATCATCGAACGCACTGCCATCAGGCAGGTACTGGCGACGCCGGTCATCGGGCTGCTGGAGCAGATCGTCAGCGATCATGCACTGGCGTTTGCAACGACCCTCAAGGACCGCGAGCGGGCGGAACTGGCGCCGATGGACATGACCCCCGCCGACATCGCTTTTCTGCAATACACCGGCGGTACCACCGGTGTGTCGAAAGGCGCGGTGCTCACCCATCGCAGCGTCGGTGCCAGTCTGAAAATGATCCTGCTGTGGCTCACGCCTGACAACGATACTCATCCCATGTCGATTGTCTTGCCACTGCCTCTGTATCACGTGTACCCGATGTCAGTAGCGCTGATGTCGATCGCATTGGGTGCAAACCTGCGGCTGATCCCTAACCCACGGGATACGGCGTCGGTGATTAACGAGCTCAAGCGTGCACCGTTCGATATGTTCATGGGGGTCAATACGCTGTTCAATAGCCTGGTGGAAGATCCGCAACTGAAAACCGTGGATTTCACCAACACCTATGTCGTCATCGGCGCCGGCGCTTCGGTGCAGCAGGCGGTGGTGGAGCGTTGGATCGCTGCCGGCGGTGCGCCGATCACCGAGGCTTACGGCCTGACCGAGACCTCACCCTGCATGATGTTCAACCCGCGTGGACGCAATGGCAGCATCGGTATCGCCATGCCGTCCACCGAGCTGCGTATCGTTGATGATGAAGGTGTGGAGGTGCCATCGGGCGGTACCGGCGAACTGCACGTCAAGGGCCCGCAGCTGTTCGCGGGCTACTGGAAAAATGAAGACGAAACACGCAAGGCCTTCACTGGCGACGGCTGGTTCAAGACCGGCGACATCGTGAGTGTGGCCGAAGACGGCTTCATGCACTTGGTGGACCGCAAGAAGGACATGATTCTGGTATCGGGCTTCAACGTGTACCCGAACGAGATCGAGGACGTGGTTGCCAACCACCCGGACATCCTCGAATGTGCCTGCATCGGTGTCCCGGATGAGCGCTCGGGCGAAGTGCCGCATCTGTTTGCCGTGGCGCGAACCTCGACAGTGACAGTCGAGCAGATCAAGGCGCACTGCCGCTCGGGCCTGACAGGGTACAAGGTGCCCAAGTACGTCACCTTCGTCGAGGCGCTGCCGAAGTCATCGGTGGGCAAAATCTTGCGCAAGGATTTACGGTCGCCGCCAGGCCCAGTCGGCAGATAATCGTTCCCGCGCGGAGCGTCACTGGCGTATTGAGAACGAACGTTTATTAAACGGGGCATATGCTACGATCCATCCAATGCCAATCGAACTCTGAGGAACGCGAATGCGCTACTCCAAAACGCACAAGGCCGAGACGCGCACAAAGCTGATTGAAACGGCCAGGGCGATCACCAAGAAAGGTGGCTTCAGCTCGACGGGAGTCGATGCGCTGATGTCCGCCATCGGAATGACCGGGGGGGCTTTCTACAGTCACTTCCCGTCCAAGCAAGCACTGTTTCAGGCAGTGATTGAGGATGAAATCCGAAACAGCAGTGAAATGCTGGCAGGTGAACAAAACGCATCAGGCGAACAGTTGGAGCAATGCCTGCGCAACTATCTCAGTACCTTTCATGTCCTTCATCCTGAAGAAGGATGTGTTCTTCCCTCCCTGGGAGGAGAAATTGCACGCGCCGAACCGGAGGTACGAGGGGTCGTCGAAAAAGGACTGAGGCAAGTGCAGAAGGCTTGGGCCAATCGTCTCGATGATCCTGATGCGGCCTGGGCCGTCATTGCTCAATGTGTGGGAGCGTTGG
Source organism: Pseudomonas batumici (assembly GCF_000820515.1). GTDB lineage: Bacteria > Pseudomonadota > Gammaproteobacteria > Pseudomonadales > Pseudomonadaceae > Aquipseudomonas > Aquipseudomonas batumici. The sequence goes on from NZ_JXDG01000037.1 coordinate 165,500, forward strand.
TCCTGTCCCGAGCCGTCGAGACAGAACGAACTCGCAAGGAAATCATTACCTCGACCCGTAAAGCTATTCAGAAGAGCTATTTTTCCCAGGAAAAATAGCGCTTCAAGATCAATCCGCACCACCTCATCAATCCCTGTTCGGTACGATCAGCACTTTCTCGCCAGTGGCACGCCGTGAATAGTGCGCTATGGCACTGGCCTGCAGCGCCTCGGCCAGTGAAACGTGCGCGGAGTAATGGCTGGCAAACGTGGTCTTCAGTTCCCGGGCCACCCGATCCTTCAAGCGCTGCATGACGACCGGGCCCGCCTTGCGCATGAAGGGCATCAGCAGCCAGCCCCCCATCGACCAGGCCATGCCCCAGCTGTTCGAAAACTGCGTCGGGCTGTTGTCCAGGAAACCGTAGACGTACAACTGCTTATGGGTGGTCGAACCGTAGCGGCTGTACTCCTTGGCGGAGCGTCTGAGGGCCGCTTCCATGCAACCGAGGATCTGTCCGCCGAGCTTTCCGCCGCCTGTGGCGTCGAAGGCAATGGTGGCGCCCGTGGCCGCCACTGCATCGGTCAGGTCGGCCATGAAGTTTTCCGCGCTGCTGTCACAAACGTAAGTGGCGCCCAGCTCGCGCAACAGCTTGGCCTGTTCGGGCTTGCGCACGATATTGGCCAGCTTCACACCCTCGGCCTGGCAGATGCGGTTGAGCATCTGACCCAGGTTCGACGCGGCCGCGGTATGGACCAGCGCGCCATGGCCTTCGCTACGCATCGTTTCTACCATGCCCAGCGCGGTGATCGGATTGATGAAGGCTGATGCACCATCGACCGCACTGACGTCGTCCGGCAGCGCCATGCATTGCTGGGCCGGCACACAGCAATATTGCGCATACATCGCCTCCCCCATCGCCGCAACCCGGCGGTTCAATAGCGCTTGCGCCGCCGGTGACGAGCCGGCCGCGACCACCAGGCCGGCGCCTTCTATGCCCACCGACATGGCATGATCGAGTCGCCCTGCCACTGCGCGCAAGGCAGCCTCTGGAACGGTTGCCGTGACCACCGGCCGCTCGGCGGTGCCGGAGACCTTGAGCGTCGACAGATCGGCTGGCCCGAGCAGCAGGCCGAGGTCGGACGGGTTGATCGGGGATGCCTCGACACGGATCAGTACCTCATCCGGTCCCGGGGTCGGCACGGGCTGGTCGATCAGCGACAGCTCCAGCTGCCCGGCGCGGGTGATCAATGAACGCAGTTGCAGACCGGTTTGTGGGATGGTGGCGGTCATGGTGCCTCCTGGTTTCGGGGTGGTGGATACTGCCTGGCAGCGCCGTGGTTCTCGCAAGGCCGCCAGGCGCTGTCTCACAACTCTGCGAGGCGATCGCCAAAGTTAAGCTCGAAATCACCCCGCTTGCCGATGCCGGCAGCGGCAAGCTTGCCGGAGCGTTCGCGAAAGCCCTCCCAGGTGAACGCCGACATGAAAATCTTGGCGGTTTCAAGCAGCTCGTTCGGATCGGGCACGGTGTGCCGATTGATCAGCTCCTTGGTGGTCGCCAGCGCCTGTTTGTCGAACGAGGCCACCCGGCGGGCGTAGGCGTCAATCCAGGCATCGAACTCGGCATCGGGAATGGCACGGTTGATCCAGCCGTAGCGCTCGGCGGTCGCCGCGTCGTAGTCACCGGAGCCGACCATGATCTCCAAGGCGCGCGCACGACCGGTCAACAAGGGCAAGCGCTCGACCGCGCCACCACCCGGGAGCAGGCCGGAACCCACTTCCACCTGGGCCAGGATGGCCTTCTCCAGGCTGGCGAAACGCAGGTCGCAGGCCAGGGCGAACTCGCTGCCGACACCCCGCGCACGACCGCGGATCGCCGCGATGCTGATCACCGGGACGCGCGACAGGCGCAGGGTGACATCGATCCACGGCGAGTAGCCGGTCGGACCCGGTGTCCTCGACATCTCCGCGGTCTTGTTGATATCGAAATGGGCAATGAAGAACTCAGGATCGGCACTGTCGAACACCACCACTTTCAGCTCCGGATCCGTCTCGAATTGGCTGAGCAGCTCCTGGAGTTCAAGCATGGATTGGGGGTCGATCATGTTGATCGGCGGGTTTTCGAAGGTCAGGCGCCAGTAACCCGGAGTGACCTTGGTCAGCTTGAACTGGGACGTGCCGGTGCTCATTTGAGGATTCCTTATTTTTTTAGTAACGATCGTTATTCCATGACTCGAAATTCAAACACGAATTCAGAGATTGGCCAGGTGGTGACCCATGTTGCGCTCGAATTCGGCCGGGCCGACTTGCGCCACTTTCTTGCCGATCCGTACCTGGCGCTCGCCGGTTGATGGCCAATGAACCATGGTATTGAGAAACACGTCCTGCGTTTCGACGAGGTCACGTGGATCCGGTAGCGCCCGACGGTTGACCAGACGCTTCGTCTCGGCGATGGCTTCGCGGTCAAATGAGGCAATCCGTTGTGCGAGCCCGTGGACGAAGCCGTCCAGCTGCGCATCGGGAAGCGCGCGATTGATCCACCCGTAGCGCTCTGCCGTCAAGGCATCGAAGTCGTCACTGCCGAGCATGATTTCCAGTGCGCGGGCGCGGCCGGTCAACAGCGGCAGGCGCTCGATCGCGCCACCGCCGGGAAGCACCCCGGCGCCGACCTCGGGCTGGCCAAGGATTGCTCCTTCGATGCTGGCAAAACGCATATCCATGGCCAACGCCAGTTCCGCTCCGCCGCCCCGCGTTCGACCACGAATCAAGGCGATGCTGACAGCTGGGGCCTGACTCAGGCGCACCGTCATGTCGATCCACGTCGGTAGACCACTGGGGCCGTTGGAAACCGGGGTATCCGCCACGCGGGCAAGATCGTAGCGGCCAAAGAAATAGTCGGGATTGGCGCTTTCGAAGACCACCACGCGCAGTGTCTGGCTCGCCTCGATGCGATCGACCACGGCCTGGAACTGCAACACCGTCTGCGCGTTGACGAGGTTGACGGGAGGGTTCTCGAAGCGGACCCGCCAATAGGCATTGGAGACTTCTTCAATCTGGAACTGGCTGACGCTCATATGACCTCCTTGGATCGATTGGATAACGTTCGTTATCGTAACGAACGCTATGCTACGATGTATGGGCTGTCAAGACATTACGATTAAAGAGGAAGCATGCGATATCCAGCCGGTTACAAGGAGGAGCGACGCCAACAGTTGCTCAAGAGCAGCGGCGCCCTGATCAAGAACAATGGATTTGCCGCCACCGGAGTCGATGCATTGATGGCGGAAGCCGGGGTCACGAGCGGCGCTTTCTACAGCAACTTCGCCTCCAAGAATGAGCTGCTGCAAGCCCTTGTCGTCAGTGAGCTGTGCCAAAGCCGAGCCATCTGGGAGACCAACCCACACGATTCGCCCCAGGCATGGATAGACTTCGAGGTGGATCGCTATCTGAGCCTGCCCCACGTGAAGTGTCCAAGTGCAGGATGTGTGCTCCCGGCCTTGAGCGCCGAAATCGGGCGCGCGGCTCCCGACGTCAAAACGCTGTTCGAGCGTGAACAGCGCAAGAACATCGCCATACTGGCTGAAAGGCTCGGCAGCGAAGCATTGGCGTGGGCCTTCACTGCCCAGATGGTCGGAACCGTCCTGATGGCGCGGGCCATGCCCACCAAGGAAGCCCAGCTTGAGGTGCTCAGCGCCGGGAAGACCTTCCTCAAGGCGATGATCGCCAATCATGCAGGCTGGCCGGGCGTCGACACCCCCGGCCAGCCTGCATGATGGCTACGGGTATTTCTTGCCGACCTGCCAGGATAGCCATGCGGGCGTGGCCGGCCACACCCGGCTCAGTCGAAGTGGCCGATGAAAAGAAAATCATCTGACCGTGATCACTCGCCTGCTTATACTCTCTGCGCATGATCGCGCAGGCGCGAGGCACCCAGGGAGAGAACGATGCTGACAATACGGCCCGAACAGATGGACAGGTTCGAACGGTCATCGATGAATCGCTTCGTCGACGATCTCGCCGAGCATTTTCGCCTGGCCCTCCCCGAGCACCACGCTGCGCTCGGGCCCGACGGGACGCGGGAGACGATCCGGCACGGCGTCGCCCGGGCGCGGGCGTACGGCATCACCACCGCGCGCGGTGTCACGGTTTACGTTCGCCTGTTGTTCCTCTTCGGCCGTGACTACGACACCAACCCCGAGTTGCCGTGGGCCGGCGCCGTCCTTGGCGATCCGGCGCTCGCGGAGGAGGACGCGCGGGTCGACCAGCTTGCGTTGGCGGCGCGCTTCTACCTGGAGGCGCTCACCTTCGAGAGTCCCCCATGACCCTGCCTTCCGTCAGCCCGACCGGCAAGCGCGTGGTGGGCGTCGGCAGCGCTGTCATGTCGGCCGGGGCCGCGTTGCTTTACTGCGCGAGCTACGTCGACCCCTACACGGCGCTGGCGACTGGCGTGGCCAGCCTAGTCGTCGGCGGCACCACTCTCCTCTGTGGTACCCGCTATGTCATCCGCGGACGCATCCGGCTGGCGAACGGGCAGGACCACGCCGGTGTGCTGGTCACCCTCAGCGGTTCGGCGGCGGCGACCGCGACAACGGGCGTCGGCGCAACCTTCTCGTTCAACGTGACCGCCGGTGGGAACTACGTGGTCACGCCAACGCTCGCGCACCACGTCTTCACCCCGGCCAGCCGGCCGTTCAACAACCTGAGGTCCGATCAGGATGCCCCGTTCCGCAGTGATCGGGGCAACTACGCCATCCATGGGCAGGTGACCCGCGACGGCAACCCGCTCGACGGCGTTCGGATGACGATCTCCGGAAACTCAAGGCAGCACGCCAACACCAATGCCGGTGCTTACCACATCCCTCTGCCCGCGTTCGGCAACTATACGGTGACGCCCACGCTCGCCCAGTACACTTTCGCGCCAGCGAGTCGGAGCATCGTTTCGCTGACGCAGGACCAGGCCCTCGATTTCGTAGCGACGTTGGTGACTTACCGCATCCATGGACGCTTTACCCTCGATGGCGGCGGCGTGGACGGCATCCAGGTCCACCTCAACGGGGACCAGGAGGCCGAGGTCGCCACGGCCGGCGGCGGCTACTACGAGTTCAACGTGTCGGCGCTCGGGTCGTACACCGTCAGCGGACGCCGGACCCGGTACGACTACGATCGGAGGAACGCAGCCGTTGACGGCATCACCGCCGACACCCAGGTCGATTTCATCGCCACCGTGAGGACCTTCACCCTGCGCTGCGAGTTGAAGCTCAGCGGCCAGCCGCTGGGGGGCGTCCCGGTGCGGATCGCCGGCGGCGGCATCGACTCCAACCTCCCCACCGACGCGGACGGCGCTCGGCAACAGGTGGTCCCTGCCGGAGAGGACTACAGGGTCACTCTCGCATCCCCCCATCACACCTTCGCTCCCGATCAAGCTGACGTGCGGGCAATCGACCGGAACAAGACGGTCACTATCCAGGCGACGTTGCTACGTCACACCATCAGCGGACGGGTAACGGGCGTCGCAGCCGCGGGTCTGGATGGCATCAAAGTTCGTTGCAGCGTCTTCTCCAAGACCCGGGAGGTGACGACGGCCGGCGGCGGGCTCTTTACCTTCAGCAACGTGCCATCGGGGCATGACGGTCGCGTACGGGTGAACGATGGGCACTTCGACAGCAATCCGGCCGACGTGGCGATCGCCGGCATCGCGGCGGACCGGAACAACGTCAACTTCGTTCTCACTCGACGCACGTTCACCATCAGCGGCGCGCTGACCATCAACGGCGCGGCGCCCGCCGCCACGCCGGTGGACCTGTTCCTCAACGGCGTGCTGGTTGCCACGGTGAACTCGGGGCTCGGCGGTGCGTTCGACTTCGGCGCGCGTCCCTCCGACGGGGCCTACACGGTCAAGCCCAGGCGGACCGCTACCCTGACCTTCCACCCGTTCCGCGAGGTGATCGACGATCTCCTCGTGAACCATGTCACGGCGGTTTTCGCCGGGACCAGGATCCATCACGGCAACCGTCTCACGACGCCAGCCGGTGACCTGATCCTGAGCTTCGAGGCACGCAGTAACATCGCCGGTCAACGCGGTGCGGATCACGCGATCCCACTGGATGTACTCGCCGACGCCGCCGGGCGCGCCCTCGGCAGTCCGTCGAACGACAGGCGTGGCGGATACTATTTCCCGATCACCGGCACAGACGTGTTCCTGGCGTTCATCCTCAATGCGGACTCCGGCCACACGCTCTTCACCTGCTACGAGAAAACGCGGAGGGGGGTGGAGACAGACATTGGCAGAACTGGCGCCGTATTCGACGCCTGGGTCGCCGGGAGGTACCACCTGCGGCAGTTCACCGGCGGCGAGGATCTGTAGGCTGCCGTCGTCCAGCAAGGCCAGGTTCGCGGCACGGCTCCTTCAGGCCAAGCGAAACATTGTGATCAACAAAACTTGCGCTACCTGGTCGTCCCCTTAATTCTGTTTTGTTCTATGGATATGCATTGACAGCTCTTTGCCATCAATCTTTACTCTGGTTTGCGTAACGCCATCTGTATCCAGGGAGTCAGCGCATGGACAAGGATTCTGAAGCAATCGAATTTCCCCCCTCTGAAAAACCCCTGTTTTTGAAATCAGCTGTCATTTAATGGATACTCGCCCATGGCCGGCACTTGTATTCCGCAGCGTGATGTCCGAAGGCAAACGGCAATGTACTCCCCCATGAATCCTATGGACGCCGTGGTTGGCAACGCGCGCTGAAGCGGATCAGGTCGAACGAAAAAAGGGAGATGGATAGATGGAACACTACCAAGAAAAACATAGAATCTCCTCCCTTCCTTTCTGGGTGCTATCCGCGAGACAACTCTGCGATCTGGAGATGATCGTCAACGAAGCCTTTTCGCCACTAAGCGGTTTTCTGGGCCTGGAGGATTATCTCAGCGTCGTTCACCACATGAGATTGGGCTCCGGTGCCCTTTGGCCCATGCCCATCACCTTGGATATCCCGCAGACATTGGCTGATCAGCTGGTGCCGGGGGGCGAGTTGGCTCTACGTGATCCGGAGGGTGTCACGCTGGCGGTGCTGACGATCGACTCGATCTACCAGCCGGACCATCACCTCGAAGCGCTGCGCGTTTTCGGCACCCAGGATAAGAGCCATCCAGGCGTGGCGGCATTGTTTCGTCAACATCCTTTTAATGTCGGCGGTAGCATTAAAAAAGTTGACTCGGTTACGCACTATGATTTTGTTGACCTGCGTTTGTCACCCCGTCAAGTCAAACAGGAAATAGCCCGGCGCGGCTGGAAGGCAGTCGTTGCCTTTCAAACACGTAACCCGATGCATTGTGCCCATATCGAATTGACCCGTCGTGCCATGAAACAGGCCAATGCGGCCTTGTTGCTTCAGCCGGTGGTGGGTTTGACCAAGCCGGATGATATCGATTACTACACGCGTGTCAGGTGTTACAAACACGCCTTGAAGTCTTACGCAACCGATGCCGTATTGCTGTCGTTGCTGCCGCTGGCCATGCGAATGGGTGGTCCCCGCGAAGCCGTTTGGCATGCGCTGATTCGCAAGAACTTTGGGGCAACGCATTTCATCGTCGGACGTGATCACGCAGGCCCCGGCAATGACAAGCAAGGCAAGGCCTTTTACGCCCCCTATGCCGCCCAGGAAATGGCGTTGGCACATGCGCAGGAAATCGGCCTAAAGATTCTTGCCTTCGAGGAAATGTTATACCTCAAGGAAGAGCGGCGTTATGCGCCGGCCTCGGAGGTGCCACGTGGCGCTGCCGTGCTGAGCCTGTCGGGAACAGCCGTCAGAGAAAAGCTGGCCAGCGGTGCCGAGATTCCCGATTGGTTCAGTACACCCGATATCGTCGCGGAATTGCGTCGATCCTATCGTCCGAAACAACAACAGGGATTTGTTCTCTTCTTTACGGGGCTGTCGGGCGCCGGCAAGTCAACGATTGCCAATGGCGTTGCCGTGCGACTGCGCGAAGACGGGAGACGAACCGTCAGCTTGCTGGATGGCGATATTGTCCGACATAGCCTCTCCAAGGGACTCGGCTTCTCGAAAGAGGACCGTGAGACCAATGTCGAACGCATCGGCTTTGTGGCTGTCGAGATCGCTCGGGCCGGTGGTGTCGCCATATGCGCCTGTATTTCCCCCTATGCGAGCACGCGTCAGGTCTGTCGAGAGTTGGCCATGACGCACAAGACGGCCTTTTTCGAGATTTACATCGCGGCGGACCTGGAAGTTTGCGAGAGCCGTGACCGAAAGGGCTTGTATGCCAAGGCGCGGGCCGGGCAGCTCAAGGGGATGACGGGTATTGACGCGCCCTACGAACCACCGCTGAGTCCGGATTTGCGAATTGATACTGCCTGTTTGAGTGCGGCCCAGGCGGTGGAGTTGATCATTTCCACCCTGGTCGAACTGGATTACCTCCCCTCCTCCCTCCTTCATGAGTCCTGAACAGCAATAGCGTCATGTCAGTTCAATGCCGTCCAACCCTGTTGAGCCCGCTGTGTCCCAAAGGAGAACGATGTGAACGTCACTGACAAACCTGTGTCCGATGGCAAAGCGCGTCCGCGGCCCATATTGATGATCCCGCTGCGTCGGTGCGGCAGTCACGCACTGCGGCTACGCCTCAATCTCAATCCACAGTTCTATTCGCCTTATCCGCTGCACCTCGCCGACTTCATGCCGATTGTCCCCCTGTACGGCGATATAGCCGATGACAATGCCTATTTTCGCATGGTGGTCGATGTTGTCGGCCTGCAGGCGGCAAGCATCGTCAAATGGCCGGGTATGGCCTTCGATCCGGTGGATATCTTCGAGAGGGTCCGCCACGAACCACGCAGCGTTCATCGAATTGCCTGGGAGCTGCTGTTATGCGCCGCTGAACAGCATCAAGCGCGTGTTGTGATGGACAAGTCTCTCGACGATGTGCACTACGCCCATGAGCTCATGCAGCTTTTTCCACACATGCTGCTGCTCAATGTCGTACGCGACCCACGGGCTCAGGTCGCTTCGATGAATCGTGCGATCATTCATGACTTTGATACCTTGATCAACACCCAGACCTGGGTGGCTGCGCATCGAGCGGCCCAGTCCTTGATCGAGCGCTACCCGGGGCGCGTGTTGACCATACGCTATGAAGACTTTCTGCTCGATGAAGAAACCACCCTCAAGCAGATCTGCACATTCTTCGATATTCAATTTCTGGACAAGATGCTGGATATCTCCGAGTCGCAGGAGGCCAGGCAGATTTCAAAGATGTCGGCGCTCTGGTCATCGAACTGCTTTTCTCCGATCACCACGAACATTGACAAGTTCAAAGGGCAACTGAAACTTCACGAGATCGAGATGATCGAGACCCTGTCCAAGGAGTTCATGTTGCGATATGGGTATGAACCCATGACGCAGGCCAACTTTGCATTTGACACTCACATGTCGCAGGTCGCCACCGAACGCTCAGGTGACGCCAGAAAACTTGCCTGGCAAGAGTTGGAACAGGAAAATTTCCAGGACTACATCTTGCGCCAATACCGTGCGGATTACTTGGCCACGGTGCGCAACCGGCTCGAACGCAGTCGATAAGGCTGTCCCCTCCTCCAGGATGTTATGCTGCAACCCCAAATCAGACATCCACGGTACGGCCCTCCCTCGAGGGCTCGTGCACGTATCGCGTGGATGACTGGAACAATATCACTGATCACGACGATGACCCCGCGGAAGACCCCCATGGCAAACCACGACCTCACTTTCCTCCCCGACCCCGACTCGGACTCCATCTCCTCCGATGTCGCCGGTTTCGGCGGTCTGCTGGTCTCCACCCAGATCCCCACCCGTGCCGATGGCAGCCTGGAACTGGGCGACATTGCCCTGCAGAGCGAATGCACCCTGCAGGCGCTCAAGGTCGCGCTGGAGCGCGCCGGCAGTTCCATGGACCGGGTTCTGCACCTGACCATCTACCTCACCGACATGGCTGACCGTGCCGCTTTCAACGAAGTCTACCAACGCTTCTTCGCCAAGCCCTGGCCGGTGCGTGCCGCCGTCGGTGTGGCGTCCCTGGCGGTCGAAGGCATGCGCGTGGAAGTCACCGCGATGGCGGCCAAGGGCTGAGTTCACGCCAAGATCTACAGCCCCGCCCGGCGAGTGGTCGCCGACCGGCAGCCTACGGGTGCCGGTCAGGCGTTTCGCCGCTACAATGCACGCCTTGCCCGTGAAGCCTGACTAAAAAACATGTCCCTACCCAAGCACCACCTGGAATTGCTCAGCCCCGCCCGCGATGTGGCCATTGCCCGCGAGGCCATCCTGCATGGCGCCGATGCCGTGTACATCGGCGGCCCGAGCTTCGGCGCCCGCCACAACGCCTGCAACGAGGTGAGCGATATCGCCGAGTTGGTGGAGTTCGCCCGTCGTTACCACGCCCGGGTGTTCACCACCCTCAATACGATCCTGCACGACAACGAGTTGGAGCCGGCCCGCAAGCTGATCCACCAACTCTACGATGCCGGCGTCGATGCGCTGATCGTCCAGGACCTGGGCGTGATGGAACTGGATATCCCGCCGATCGAGCTGCACGCCAGCACCCAGACCGATATCCGCACCCTGGCGCGGGCGAAGTTCCTCGACCAGGCCGGCTTCTCCCAACTGGTACTGGCCCGCGAGCTGAACCTGCAAGAGATCCGCGCGATCGCCGACGAGACCGACGCGGCGATCGAGTTCTTCATCCACGGTGCGCTGTGCGTGGCGTTCTCCGGTCAATGCAACATCTCCCACGCGCAGAATGGCCGCAGCGCCAACCGTGGCGACTGCTCCCAGGCCTGCCGCCTGCCGTACACCCTGAAAGACGACCAGGGGCGCGTGGTTGCCTTTGAAAAGCACCTGTTGTCGATGAAGGACAACAACCAGAGCGCCAACATTCGCGCCCTGGTTGAAGCCGGCGTGCGCTCGTTCAAGATCGAGGGCCGCTACAAGGACATGGGCTATGTGAAGAACATCACCGCCTACTACCGCCAGCGCCTGGACGACGTCCTCGAAGACCGCCCGGACCTGGCCCGCGCTTCCAGCGGCCGAACCGCGCACTTCTTCCTGCCCGATCCGGAAAAAACCTTTCACCGCGGCAGCACCGACTACTTTGTCACTGATCGCAAGATCGACATTGGCGCCTTCGATACGCCAACCTTCACCGGCTTGCCGGTGGGCGTGGTGGAGAAAGTCGGCAAGCGCGACCTGCAGGTGGTGACCCATGAGCCGCTGTCCAATGGCGACGGCCTCAATGTGCAGATCAAGCGCGAGGTGGTGGGCTTCCGCGCCAACATCGCCGAGCCCAAGGGCGAATTCGACGAAGACGGCGAGAAGCGCTACCGCTACCGCGTCGAGCCCAACGAAATGCCGGAGGGCATGCACCGCCTGCGGTCGAACCATCCGCTGAGCCGCAACCTGGACCACAACTGGCAGCAGGCCTTGCTCAAGACGTCTGCCGAACGCCGGATCGGTCTTTCCTGGGTGGCTCGCCTGCGTGAGGAGCGCCTGGAACTGACCGCCACCAGCGAGGAAGGCGTCAGCGCCAGCGTTGCCCTGGAGGGGCCGTTCGGGATCGCCAACAAGCCGGAACAGGCCCTGGAACAACTGCACGACCTGCTCGGCCAACTGGGCACCACCCAGTACCACGCCACCGATATCAAGCTGGATGCACCCCAGGCGTATTTCATTCCCAACTCGCAGCTCAAGACCTTGCGCCGCGAAGTCATCGAAGCGCTGACCGCAGCCCGCGTCAAGGCTCACCCACGCGGCGGTCGCAAGGCCGAGGCCACTCCGCCACCGGTGTACCCGGAGTCGCACCTGTCATTCCTGGCCAACGTCTACAACCAGAAGGCCCGCGATTTCTATCACCGTCACGGCGTCAAGTTGATCGACGCGGCCTTCGAGGCTCACGAGGAAACCGGCGAGGTGCCGGTGATGATCACCAAACACTGCCTGCGCTTCTCCTTCAACCTCTGCCCCAAGCAGGCCAAGGGTGTTACGGGGGTACGAACCAAGGTCGCGCCGATGCAACTGATACAGGGTGACGAGGTGCTGACGCTGAAGTTCGACTGCAAGCCTTGCGAGATGCACGTGATCGGCAAGATCAAGGGGCATATCCTCGACCTGCCGCAACCGGGCAGCGGGGTGCAGCAAGTCGTCGGGCATATCAGTCCCGAGGATCTGCTCAAGACGATTCATCGCGCACCGCACTGAGGTCATGACGGTCTGACAGAGAGACGGGGAGCAAAGGCTCCCCGTTTTACCGGTGGATCTATACTCGGCATCATTCACAGGGGGTTTTACATGGGATGTCCCCAAGTCTGTGCCGGCGCCACCCTGCAATGCACGTTTGGCCTGGCGCCTGGCGTACTCAACGTGCTGCCGCAGAACCGAACCCTGGTGTCCGGTGTGCCCGCGGCCAATCTGCTCGACCATATTCCGCTGGTCAACATCACCCCGTTCGGCATGTGCCAGAGCCTGGCCAATCCCATGGTGGCGGCCGCGACGGCGGCGGCTCTCGGGGTCCTGGTGCCGATGCCCTGTATTCCCGTGACCGCCGCACCCTGGATACCCGGCGGTGCGCCGACCATGCTGTTGGGACCGATGCCGGCGCTGGATGCCAACAGCACGTTGATGTGCAACTGGGGCGGGCTGATCAAGATCACCTTCCCGGGCCAGGTACAGATGCTGATCCCCTGATCAGGCGTCGGGCGGCTGCCGCCATTTCAACCACCAGGCCTTCCAGCGCGCCATGGGCTTTCCCGACTCATCCAGCGGGCGTCCGTCCGCGGCATAGGATTGCGCCCCGTCGAGCGGCTGGCCCTTGTCGTATTCGATTCGCGCCGCCAGTTGGCCGTTGCCATGGAAACGCTGGTAAAGCCCCTGCAATTGCCCTTGCCGATAGTGTTCGCGAGACGCCAGGGTGCCGTTTTCGAAGTAACTGATGACCTGCCCGTGCAGCAAGCCGGCGCGGTACTGCGCTTCGCGGATCAACGCACCTTGCGGGCTGTGGAACAGTGCCTGGCCGTCGAGTTTGCCCTGATGGAAGTTCAGGCGCGCCGAGGGTTGGCCGTTGGGGTGATAAACCAGCATCGGCCCCTCCAGCGTTCCCTCGCGAAAGCTGAGCGCCGCCTGCGGTCGGCCGCTCTCCGTCACCCGGGCCGGACCTTCCAACTGACCACCGATCAGGGTGGCGTTGAGCTGGCTGTCGCCGCTGACGACTTCGACCTTGGCTGGTTTGTCCATATGCCCTCCTCAGTTGACCTTGACCAGACCGCCCTTGATGGTCAGCATCGCCCCGCCGTCCACGGTCTGTTCGGCGCCGCCCTTGTTCATCAGGCTCACGCCGGCGTCGTTGGTCAGCGTGGTACCGGCCTTGTTTTCCAGTGAGGTCCCCGCTTTGTTGCTCAAGGACGTCCCGGCCTGGTTGCTCAGCGCCATGCCGGCCTGGGCACTGACATTGGCATCGCTTTTGGCAGTGAGATCGCCACCGCTTTGCAAGGTCAGGGTGCCGGTCACCTTGATGGTGAGGTTGCCGTCCACGGTCAGTTGGTAGTTGCCGCTCACTGTGTGGGTGTAATTGCCGCCGGTGGTATGGGTCTGGTCGCCGCCGACCTTGAGTGTACGACTGCCCTTGACGTCAAGGGTGTCGCTGCCGGTCTGCAGGGTGACCGTGCGCTTGCCCTTTTCCAGGGTGACGGTTTCGTCCCCCTCCTTGACCGTGCGCGTACGGGCGTTCTGCACCGTGAGGGTTTCGTCGTGCCCGACGGTGGCTGTGGTGTCGTTGAGCACATTGACCTTGAGGTCCTTCTGCGCCTGGAGAAAGACCTCTTCAGCATCTTTCTTGTCCTCGAAGCGCAATTCGTTGAAACCCTCGCCACCCTTGGACGACTGGGTCTTGATCCCGGATTGGGTCTGGTTGGCCGGCAGCGCATAGGGCAGCGTGTTCTCGCCGTTGTAGATACAGGCGGTGACCAGCGGACGATCCGGGTCGCCGTCGATGAAGGTCACCACCACCTCCTGGCCGATGCGCGGAATGAACTGCATGCCGAAACCCTTGCCGGTCCAACCCTGGGCGACGCGGACCCAGCACGAGCTGTTCTCGTTCTTTTCACCCTGGCGGTCCCAGGTGAACTGGACCTTTATCCGCCCGTACTCATCGGTCCAGATGTCCTCGCCGGCCTTGCCCACCACCCTGGCGGTCTGGGTATGCATGGTCGGCTTCGGGGTCAGGCGCAAGGGGCGGTAGTTGACGCTCTTGGGAATCGCCTCGAAGCGATTGCGGTAGTGTTCGTGGTTGGCGTCGTGGCTGACCGAGGTCAGCAGCCATTCGATGTTCGCCGCCTTGTCGTCGTGCCCGGTCAGGGTGAAGGTGTAGCCGGGCTGCAACCAGCGGCAATCGCTTTCACCGATCAACCGCAGGGCCTGGGTGCGCAAGGCGTCCATGCGCTGTTTGCCCAGGGCATCGCCCCGTGCCTTGGCGGTGTAGCCGCCGGGGTGCTCATAGACCGCCTTCGGCCCCGCCTCAGCTTCGGCCCTGCCGTACAGCGACGTCGTAGGGGTTACAAACTGATAGTCGGTGGCACTGTAGACGCCGGACACCGCCTGCTGGCTGAGCTGCGCCGAGCGGATGCCCTGCAACTCCCGGCTGCCGATCTGCTGGCCCAGGTAGGCGATGCTGGCGCCGTTCGGGCAGGCGACAAAGGCGCTGTTGCTGTCCGCCAGCACCAGGGTATGTCGCCCTTCGGCATGGCTGAAAAACCAGAAGATGCCCTCCTCCTCCAGCAACCGGCAGACAAAGGCGAAATCGGTTTCGCCATATTGGATACAGTATTCGCGCGGCTCGTAGCTGCCGGACAGTTTCAACTCGTAGTCGCTGAAACCATGGGCCTTGAAGATACTGGTGACGATGTCGCTGGTGGACAGGTTCTGGTACACCCGGTTGTTGCTGGCCAGGGTCAGCCACCAGAGCCAGGGGCGCAACTGCAGGCTGTAGCGTTCGGCGGTGGCGTCGGCCGGCAACTGGCGAATCTGCGCGCAGAGCCCGTCCAAGGGGCGTTTTTGCGCGTCATTATGCAAGGTCAGGGTCACATGGGAGGCCACGGCGCTGGCCATGGACAAGGTCTCGACACAGTAGCCGGTGACGGTGAGCGCCCCCAACTGATTCAGGGACTCTTCGCCGCTCAGGGATTCGGGGAACAACGGTGCCATGACCGCACCGCTCAAAGACAGCGTGGTGTTGGTATCAGTGGGACGCGGCATGGGTTTCCTTGAAGATCATCGTTGACTACCTGTGTTCATTCCAGCACCCACTGCGCCAGTTGTCCCGCCACCTGCTCCATCAGCACATGTTCCACATCCCGTGCGCCCGCCGCGCGGCAACGGGCCAGTACGGCCTGGACGATGCCGTCGTCGTAGTCGAAGCGCTTGCCGGTGGCCGCCAGGTAACGCGCCCGCAGGTTCTCCAGCTTGGCCAGGACGATTCCTTCCAGGGTCACGTCATCAAGGGCCCGGTAGGGCACCACGGTCATGCGCGCCAGAAAGGCCGGGCGAAACGCCTGTAGCAGAACATTGTGCAACTTCTGGCTGAAGGCTTCGGCGCTTTGTTGCTGGGCGGCACTGTCGAGGATCAGTTCGGCGCCCACGTTGCTGGTGGCCAGCATCACGGTGTTCTTGAAATCCACCACTAGGCCGCTGCCGTCTTCCATCAGCCCTTTGTCGAACACGTTGTAGAAGGCTTCGAGCACATCCGGATGGGCTTTTTCGATTTCGTCCAGCAACACCACGCTGTAGGGCTTGCGCCGCACCGCTTCGGTCAGCACACCGCCGCTGCCATAGCCGACGTAGCCCGGCGGCGCGCCCTTGAGCTGGCTGACGGTATGGGCTTCCTGGTATTCGGAGAGGTTGATGCTGATCAGGTTGCGCTCGCCGCCGTACAGCGCATCGGCCAGGGCATAGGCGGTTTCGGTCTTGCCCACGCCCGTGGGGCCCAGCAGCAGGAACACCCCGACCGGCTTCTGCGGGTCGGTGAGCCCGGCGCGATAGGCTTGCAAGCGTTGGGTGATGGCGCCGAGGGCGGGCCCTTGCCCCATCACCCGCTGGCCGAGACGTTCAGCCAGGGTGCGCAACGCATAGGCTTCGTCGGCGAGCACCTTGCCTTGTGGAATACCGGTCCAGCCGGCAATCACCGCCGCGACGACTTTCGAATCGACCTGTTCCGGGACCAGCGGATCGTCCTCGCGAATGGTGTTCAGGCCGCTTTCCAGGCGCACCAGTTCGATCGCCAGTTGTTCGAGGCGGTTGTCCAGCTCCTCGTCATCGCGGTTCGGATCGACCCGTTCGTTGAGCGCGAGCAGTTCACGGCGCGCCCTGAGCAACTCGGTGACCGCCTCGCGCTCCTTGTGCCAGCGGGTTTCCAGCTCGACGATTGCCTGGCGGTCCTCGTGCTCCTGCAGTTCGAGCGGCCGGATGCGCAGGTCGTGATCATGTCCGATGGCCTGCTCGCGGCGCAGGCGTTGCAGTTCGTCGAGTGTCGCCGACTGGCGGTGGCGCAGGTTCTCCAGGGCCGGCGGCACGTCATGCTGGGCCAGGGCCACTCGGGCACAGGCGGTATCGAGCACGCTGATGGCTTTGTCCGGCAGTTGCCGCCCGGAGATGTAGCGCTGGCTGAGCTTCACCGCATCCTGGATCGCTGCGTCCAGTACCTCGACGCCATGGTGCTGCTCCAGCTTGCCGGCCACGGCGCGTAACATCTGCACGGCGGTCTGCTCGTCCGGTTCCTCGACCTGGACCAGTTGGAAGCGTCGGGCCAGCGCCGGGTCTTTCTCGAAGTATTTCTTGTACTCCAGCCAGGTAGTGGCGGCCAGCGTCCGTAGTTCACCACGGGCCAGCGCCGGCTTGAGCAGGTTGGCCGCATCGCTCTGCCCTTCGGCGGCACCGGCACCGATCAGGGTATGGGCTTCGTCGATAAACAGGATGACCTTGCCGGCGGCAGTGCGTACCCCTTCGATCACCCCCTTGAGTCGCTGTTCGAATTCGCCCTTGACCCCGGCCCCGGCTTGCAGCTGTCCAAGGTCCAGTACCCGCAGGCTGACCTCCTGCAACGGCGGCGGCACATCGCCCAGGGCAATGCGCAGTGCGAGGCCCTCGACCACCGCGGTCTTGCCGACCCCGGGAGCGCCCACCAGGATCGGGTTGTTCTGCCGACGGCGCAGGAGGATATCGACACACTGGCGAATCTCCCCATCGCGACCGATGATCGGGTCGATGCGCCCCTGGCGGGCCTCCTCCGTCAGGTCCTGGGTGTATTGCTCGAGCAGGGAAGCGTCAGCGCCGCCGCCTCGCGCCGTGGTTTTTCCGGGACCGGCCGGCACGCTGGTTTCGCAGGAGTGTTCGGTCAAGGCCGCGAACCGGGTACGCAAGGGCTCCCGGGCAATACCGAGCAATGAAGGGATGCTGCCTTGCAGCAGGGCCCGGTACTCGTCACGGTCGAGCAACGCCAGCAACAGCAACCCGGAGCGTACACCGGTGGCGCCGAGCACACTGGCCTGGACCACCGCGTCCTCGATCAGCGCCAATAGCTGCTTGGACAGCGTCGGCGTGCGGGTGTTGCCGGTCTTGAACAGCTCCAGGGCCAGGTTGATTTCGGCCGCCAGGCGGTCACGCTCCAAGCCCAGGGCCGGCAACAGGCAGGCCAGGTCTCCGCCTTCGATCTCCAGCAGTTCCAGCAGCAGGTGTTCGATTTCGACAAAGTGCTGGTTGCGCTGCCAACTCCGCTGGGCGGCCCGCTCCATGGCGGCGCGACACGGGTGGTTCAAGCGTGAGATCAGCGTGGCGATTTCCATCTCAGGCACTGTCCTCCTGGTTCAGGCGCAGGTCGATCCGGAAATCCCCCGTGCGTGCTTCACGGTTCAACCAGGTGCCTCGGCCCAGCGCCGTTTGCTGCTCACGGCCAATCTTCAGTATCCCGCTGCGGGTGACGTGTACGGACACACTGCATTGCAGCTGCGCGCCGAAATAGAACGCCACCAGCGCCGCCAACTGCTGGTGGGCGTCGCGTCCCGGCATGAAGCGCTCGGCAGTTTCAGGCTCCAGCGGGCCGAGCCGGATATGAATGCCGGCATGTTCATCCCAGACCCGTGTACCGCACAACGCGTTGCGTCCCAGGCTGAGGTTACGCCCCTTGCGTCCCAGCACGCTCTGGTCGCTGCTGGCGATCTGGCGCCAGGCACCCTGGTAACCCCGCAGCTCCACGGCCAGATCGAAGTAGTGCTTGAGCAGGTTCTGAAACCCGGCCAGGGATCGCCGTCCGTTGGCCAGCAGTCCGGCCCGGGCGATCAGGGCTCTCTCCGGCAGCATCGTGGTCTGCTCCACGGTGCTCGACGACAACCCGCACAGGGCCCGCAACTGCTGATACACCGGGCTGAGTAGCGGATCCCGATAAGGCAAGGCGATGCGCTGGCGCTGCTGTACCCGATACAGCAGGCTCAACAGGCGGTGCTGGAACAGATCGAGAAACGCCACCGTGCCGTAATCGCGGTTGCGTGCCCGTTGCTGCAACCATTCCTGATAGGCATAGGGCAACGGACCGTCCGGGCCACCGAGACCGAACACCTGGGTGTGCAAGGTCAACCTGGAACGGGTCCTTTGCGCATTGTCGACCCGCCGCAGGCTGCTGATCTCGCTCGGGGCGAACTCCGGCAACAGCGGCCCGCGCAGGCGCACCACCTCTCGCTGGGGGTCGCTGCCGGTCCCCAGCGATACGGCGTTGGCCTGCTCGCGTTCCAGCACCATCAGCGCTTGCAGCAGTTCGAAATGCTGGGGAGCCTGACGCAGGAATGCGCCTAGAGAGCCAGGATCGGGTTGCTGCTCGGGCTCCATAGCTTGATCTCCTTATCGCCCTCTACCAGCAGGGTGCGAACAAAACAGTTGGCGTTGGCATACAGCGCGAAAAAGTGCGCCAGCACTCCGGAGAACAGCACCCGGCTGCTGCCGGAAAATCTTGTCGGGTCCAGTTCCAGGCGCACTTCCAGACCGTTGCGCCAGCCGCGCCAGGCATCCTTGCCGACACGGCCGACGACCCGTTCGGTACGCAGCGTGAGAATGCCGTTGATCTGCAAGCGGGCCGCGGGCTCGTCGCGCAGATTATGCACGGTGAGCATTTCCTTGAGCGCCTCCAGCGCGTGCGGCCCTTCCGTCAGCGACAGGTGATTGAGGTTCAGTTGCGAGATCAGCCGCCAGCGTGAGGCCCCTTCCAGGTCGGGCAGCGATTGTGGCGTGGGGCTCCTCAGCAGGGTAATGGTGGCCACCGGACCGCTGCGCTCGAACTTCAAGGCAGTGCCGGTCAACAGGTTTTGCGCCATGTGCCGGTTGGTGCACCAGACCTGCGCGGTAAAGGTCGCGTCCGGTGCCGCGCTGCGCGGCTGGAACTGGCTGTCCACCAGGCTCAGCATCAGGTCGGTGCCAGGCCGCGAGGGGGTGCTCGCGCTGACCCGCCTGGCATGCCAGAACAGCCCGTCCTGGCCGTCCTCGTGCTGGTAGCCATAGTACGACGGCACGCGCTGGAAACCGGCGGAGGTCGTGGCCACCAGCTTGCGGATGCTGTGGATTTCGACACTGTTGTCGCGGTGCGAATCGGCCACCAGGCGATATTCGCTTTGCGTGCCGTCCGGGCGCAGGGTTTCGGCGGTACGGGGAAACAGGTTGATCACCGGCGTGCAACCCAGGGCGATGTCCTCGCGTTGCAGGCTGATACGGCTTTCCGGCGTACGGTCGAAGGCGATGTAGACCTCGAGCAGATCCGTGGCCTGCGGCGGGATTTTCAGCGCAAGATCGAAAAAGGCGAACTTCTCCGGGAAGGCAAAATACTCCACCAACAGGCGCAGCCCGGGGTGCACGCCGTCTTCCTCCGGCAACAGCCGCTCGGCATCGTCATAGCCGACCGGCAAAGGCCGGGCACCGAGTGCTTGTCCGGGGCTACCAGGAATACCGCAGACAACATCCAGGCTATGGGCCGCCAACAGATCATAGAGCCGGGCGCGATTGACCGCCGGCCCCGCCAGGTGAATACGCAAGGTCTGGATCGGCAATTCGGACCAGGGCTTTTCACCGTTGCATTTCAAGGTCAGCCGCAACGCTGCCTCGGCATTGGCGATCCTGGTCACCGTCTGCGCGGCGCTGCCTTCGAGCAGGCTGACCTCCTGCACTTCCACCGGCCACAGGGTGACCTCGGCGCAGGTACGGAAATACAGGCTGTCGAGCTGTTCCTTCTCCGGGGCCTTGAACACTTGCGTATCACGCGGCAGCCGGTAGCCGGCGGCGAGACTGCCCTTGGTCGGGTCCGGCCCGAACTGCACGATGGCGCAGGAAGGCATCGGTCGCAACGCCATCGGGTACAACTGTTCCAGCAGGGCGTCGCTGAATTCGGAGTAGCCGTCGTCGAGCCGCCGTTGCAGGCGCGCGGCGAGCAAGGCGAAACTTTCGATCAGGCGTTCGACATGGGGGTCCTGGGAGCCATTGGAAGATAGCTTCAGGCTGTTGGCCAAGGTGGGATGGTTGTCGGCAAAGTCGCTGCCGGCGCGGTACAGCCAGGTCAGCTCGCGCTGGTAGTAATCCAGCAGTCGGGCATCAATCGAATCACTCATGCCTGACCTCGAAACCACCCTCACCCAGGTCCAGGACGAACGACATGTTCGGGGCGCAATCCTGGCCCCGGACATACCCGTTCACCCGTACCGTCATGCGTGTACGTTGTCCCGGCAGCGCCTGTACGTCGACATCCTCCAGCGCCAGGCGCGGCTCGAAGCGGGTGATGGCCCCGCGGATATCGCGGATCAATACCCGGTGATCCTCTTCGCGGTCGGCATACAGGATGCTCCAGTCGCTCATCCCGTAGTCGATGATGCTCGCGTCGAACCCGTGAGCCCGTTCGGTGCGTCGGGTATTGAGCAGGCGCTCCAGCTCCAGGCGAATGGACTCGACGATCCGCAGCGGATCACCGGCATCGAAGTGAGCCTCCGTGTCCCCCGCGAGGAGGTCGAACAACGCAACACGCATGACAATCTCCAGCCGGATGAAAACAGGCGATCAACCCTTGATGAGTTTGTTCGCCGCCAGGTCCCAGGTGGAGGCCGCGGTGCCTTCCTTGGTGCCATCGTCTTTCTGCGCGGTCAATTCCCATTTGATCTTGGTGAAGTTCAGCGACAGGGTTTCCACCGGCTTGCCGCCGGTGCCGCCGCTGACACTGACGTTGGAGACCACCGCGTTGGTCAAGGTGTAGACAATGAACGGCATCAACTGGCCGCTGCTCTCGGCGGCGTTGCGGCCGACAGTGACCTTGACCTCGGCAATCGGCTTGCCGGCGCAGCAGTACTCATTGATGCTCGGGGTGGCGGAGTCGATGAATTTGGTCAGGGTGAACTCACCGATATGCGGCTTGCCGGAGGTGCGCTCCGAGTTGCTGACGTCGTTGGTGACTTGCATGGCCACGTTGTGGCTGTAGGACATGACTTCGATCTTGTCGGCGTAGCCTTCCAGCAGGGAGTCGCCTTTGATCGTAGAGCCCAGGTCAAGAATAATCGCATCCATCGGGTGTCATTCCTTGCACGGCTGAAAAGGGAAGGCCCGCCGGGCCACGGCGGGCGGCATGGGCTGGATCAGGCGGCGGCCGGCGCCGGCAACGCGGCGACCAGGCGGATCGAAGCGGTCAGCTCTTCCAGCTGGAAGTGCGGCCGCAAGAACACCGTGGCGCTGTAGCTGCCGGGACGTCCGGGCACGTCGCTGACATCGACCCGGGCTTCACGCAGCGGGTACTGCGCCTTGATTTCCTGGGGCGCGTTGTCGTTGATCAGCACGTAGTCGGCGATCCAGTTGTTGAGGTAGGTCTGCACGTTGTCGCGGGTGGCGAAGCTGCCGACCTTGTCGCGCAAGATCACCTTCAGGTAATGGGCAAAACGCGAGGCGGCCAGGATGTACGGCAGCAGGCCGGAGATCCGTGCGTTCGCGTTGGCCTCGAAGGTGTTGTAGGTCTGCGGCTTGTTGGTGGTCTGGCCACCGAAAAAGACCGCGACATTGCTGTTCTTGCGATGGCACAAGGCAATGAAGCCCAGCGAGTCGAGTTCCTTTTCCCGGCGATCGGTGATCGCCACTTCGGTCGGGCACTTGATCGCCAGGTCACCGGCCAGGGTATTGAACTGGTACACCGGCAGGCCGCTGACCGTACCGCCGCCTTCCGGCCCGCGAATCGCCGCACACCAACGGTATTGCGCAAACGCGTCGGTGATGCGCTGGGTCAGCAGCCAGGCGGCATTGCCCCAGAGGAATTTCTGCGAATCGGGATCGATGACTTTCTTGGCGTCGGTAGCGTCGGCCGCAGCCGTCGCCGTTGCAGGCGTCGCGGGGGTGGTGCTGACGTCCTCGACAAAGGTCGACATGCCCGGCACCGGGTTATTCACCGGATCGTACGGCAGGCGCGACAGGTAATGCGGCAGGACCATCGAGACATACCGCGAGTCCTCGGTCTTGCGGTACGCGTTCCATTCGATCAGCGCGCCGCTTTCGAAGACCTTGGCCAGGTCACGCGGCACGCCCAGGTCGGCGAAGGACTTGAGATCGAACAGCCCGGGGCTGGCGGCGGTGATCAGTGGCGCATGAGCCGCCGCCGCAACGTTCGACAGGTTGGTGATCATCTTGATATCGATGCTGCTGCGACCGAACTCGTAGTCCCCCATCAGCACGCTGAACGGACTGCCGCCGAAGGTGCCGTATTCTTCCTCGTAGACCTTCTTGAACAGCACGCTCTGGTCGAACTCGATGGCCTTTTCCAAGTCCAGGCGCAGCTCTTCCTTGGTGACGTTGAACAGGCGCAGCTTCAGGGACTCGCCGGTTTCGGTGTTCATCACCAACTGGTGCAGGCCACGCCAGGACGCTTCCAGGGCCTGGAACGACGGGTCGTGCAGCACCAGGTTGAGCTGGGCGTTGATCTGCCGGTCGAGGTCGGCGATGCGCTGGCTGATGGTGATCAGCATGTTATCGCTGGCCTCGACTTTCTTCTCGCTCACTTCGCCGGCGAAGACGCTGAGCATCTGCTGCGCATACTTCTTCTGGGCCTGGTCCTCGGCCCCCCGGATCATCGCGTCGACGATGGTCTCGAGCAAAGGTGTCTGAGGTGTCTGGTCGGCCGCCGGGGCGTTCGCGGTCGTGGTGGTGGTGGTGCTCGTCGAAGTACTGTCATTTGGCATCGCGGTTCCTCCATGAAGGGGCGCGGATCAACTAGGGTTTAGGTTCGACAGGTGGCACGGGGTCCACGGACGGGGCGGGATCCACGACGGGGGCCGCGGGCGTCACGACAGGGTCGGTCTTGACCGGATCCACGCTGGCGACGGGGTCGTTCGCCGGTGGGGCCAGGGCCTTTTGCAGGTCGGCCTGGAACGCCAGGACCGCCGTGTCATCGTGCAAGCTGGCGATGAGACTCTTGTCCAGTTCGTCGTTGCCATCGAGCTTGATCAGCAGATCCTGCAGCTTCTGGCGCTTGTCGTAGAGGTCCTTCAGGCCATCGATCTGGGCAACGATATTTTCCGGGCTGAAGTCTTCGAAACTCTTGAAGGACAACTCGACCGAGAGGTTGCCTTTCCCGCCATCGAGGACGTTCGGTACGCTGAACTTCTGCTGGGGGTTGATCC
The DNA here is from genome assembly GCF_000820515.1 of Pseudomonas batumici. GTDB lineage: Bacteria > Pseudomonadota > Gammaproteobacteria > Pseudomonadales > Pseudomonadaceae > Aquipseudomonas > Aquipseudomonas batumici. Next base: position 189,174 of record NZ_JXDG01000037.1, read on the forward strand.
GGCTCAATACCGTATCGAAGCTGTCCCGGTCGATGTCGACAAAACCGCGCGTGGTCAGCGGGTCGGGTTTGTTCGGCTGGTTGTTGCCGGAGAGGTCGGACAGGATGCCCACCACCAGCGGCAGCTCTTCCTTCGTGAAGGCGTCGCCGATTTCAACGTCATAAGTGATTTGTACGCGCGGGGGGCGGTTACGACCCAAATACTTCTGCTTGCTTTCCTGATCAGCGGCCATGCCCTTCTCCTTCTGGCGCGCCAACCGAACGGCAACGCGCTCCTGGTGGTGGAAACCTTTTCCGACAGCCTGAGTACGAATTTTCCGTAGGAAGATCGACTGTCCAAAACCTTAGAAGAGGTCTATAAGACAAGCAAGAAATATCTGGCAAAACCTGAATTTGAATCCTATGAAACGAATTAAGTTCCTCGGCAGTTGCTGCGCGCTAGCTTTTTTCATGATGTTTCAGATAAGTGGTTGCAGCCTCTTCGCGCCCACGGTTTCGCTGCAAAAAGTCACAGTCGATGTCGAGCCCAAGGCCAACAGCAATACACCGCTGGCGCTGGATTTCGTCGCCGTCGCCGACCCGCAACTGCTGGAGCGTCTCAAGGGCACGCCGGCGAACCAGTGGTTCGCCCAGCGTGAGCAGTTGCGTCGCGACTTCCCGCAGGGTTTGAATGTGTGGAGCCTGGAGGTGGTTCCCGGGCAATTGGTGACGTTCGCGAACAATCCCCTGCAAGGTGAAAAGGCCCAAGGTGTCTTGTTGTTCGCCGGCTACAGCACCTCGGGCGCACACCGCTTGCTGCTCGACAAGCAACCGGATATCTGGCTCAAGGTCGGCGCCCGCGAGATGCGCCTGCTCGATGCCCAAGGCCAGTAAAACCCGTATTCCAGGAAGGCTCAGGAGTAAAGGATGCGCGCTATACCGGATGTGGTACCGGATGCGATCTGTTGGAGTGAAGGCATGCATCTGCTTCCACAGCATTTCCAGTTGCAGAACTTGCGTGCCGAGGGCCTGAGTGCTCGGCTCGCGGCCAATGCCCGGCCCTGGTACTGGGGGGTACAGAACCTCGAGCAACAGGTATCGGACAGCGGCGAAATCACGGTCAAGGCCCTGGACGCGGTGATGCCCGATGGCCTGGTGGTCAATCTCGACCCGCTCAAGGACAAGGACCAGTACCCTCTCCAACTCAAGGTCAAGCCTGAGGACTTCCACGACCAGACCACCCTGATGGTCTACCTGGCGGTGGATCCGCTGTGGCGCGCCGGCTTGCTGGGCGAAGTCAGCGGGCGTCTGCGTTCGCTGGACGTCGACGCCGTGGACCTGAGCGACCGGGAAAACCCGAGGGTCGAAACCGTGACGGCCTGGCGACCGATCCTGCGCCTGGTCACCAGCGACCGTCGTTCCGACTCCGTGTGCCTGCCGCTGTTCAAGATCAGCAACTCCGGCGGTGTCTTCAGCCAGCTGGACTATGTGCCGCCCTGCCCCGTCCTGGATGCCGAGTCGCTGATCGGCAAGCGGATCAGTGCCCTGTGCGCGCTGGCCCGCAGCAAATGCGAGTTCCTCAGCGGCCGTTGGCGTCAGGCGCAGGAGGCCGGCAAGACCCTGGAGAGTGCCGAACTGCGGGCACAGTTGGTGGCCATCTGGGCTCGCCTGCCGGAATTGCAGGCGATGCTGGAGACCGGGATCGCCTCACCCGCCGACCTGTTCCTGCAATTGAACGGTTTTGCCGGCGCGCTGTACGGGCTTCAGCCGGAGCTGGCGGTGCCGGCCTTCGGCCCGCTGAAATTCGACGATCTGCTGTCGGGATTCAGCCCCGTGCTGGACTGGATCGAGGCGCAGTTGGGCAACATTCGCGCCAGCTACAGCCGGCGCAGTTTCGAATACAAGGGCAAGTATTTCGCCATCGAGCTGAAGGACCAGCAGACGCCGGTCCAGCAACTGGTGATCGGCCTGCGCATGTCGTCCGGCGCCAGCCCACAGGCGGCCGCGGACTGGCTGGAGAACGCGTTCAGGGCTTCGCAGCCGCAGTTGCCGGGCCTGGTCAAGCAGCGTTCCCAGGGCCTGGCGTACAGCGTGCTGGGGCGCAACGAACAAGTGGCCTATGGCGTCGCCGAGGACATTCGCCTGTTCAGCCTGCAGGCCAGTGGCGGGTGCTTCGATCCCCAGGCCTACCTGTGCCTGTACATGCCACCGGGTAGCGAATGGCGCGATCCTGTTGAGATACTGATGTTCGACGCCACGCGGGACTGAACCTGATCAGGGATTGATGAGCGATGTTGGATAATGACCCACTAGCGGCGTTCGACACCTTCGAGGCGGCACCTCTGAGCAGAGCCTTCAACCGGGCCTGGAATGAATGGCTGGTGTTCTGGCAAGCCTTGCCGCATACCACCGAGGCCAAGGTGCAGGTCGCGCAGGTGGCCGAGCAAGTCAGCCAGATTGCCCGACGGCTATGGCGCAGCACCTTCGCAGCCGTCGGTGATGCCCAGGGCCAGCAAGCCAAGGCGACGCTCTTCGCCTTCGTCGGCCTGGTCGACGAACACCTGCTGTTCGAAGACTGGCCGGGGCAATCCGCCTGGCAGGAGCGGCCCATGGAAGCCCGCCTGTTCGGCAGTCGCTCGGCGGGCGACCGGATTCCGGTCGCGATCAAGAAGCTCCTGGAAACCCGCGATCCGGCCCTGCGCGACCTGGGCAGCGTCTACCTCTACTGCCTGATCCTCGGCTTCCAGGGCCGACTGCGCAACGGCAGCGGTCCGGCCCTGCACGAAAAATGGCGGCGCAGCCTGTTCACCTTCATTCGTCAACGCAGTGCCAGCGCCAACGATATCGCCGTGCAACTGCAGCGCCCGAGTGCCCTCGCACCGCAACAGCTACCCGTACGCCGCAGCCTGCCCGACGGTTACCGACTGGGTCTGGTGCTGGGGCTGGGATTCCTGTTGTTGCTCGGCATCAGCCAGTTGTTCTGGTGGAACATTCAATACCGGGTACAGCCCGGTCTTGATCAGGATCGACAAACACTGGCCGCGGAGCTCAAGCGCTGATGGCTTACCTGGGTGAAATTCTCGCCGCCCTGCTCCTGCTGGTGTTGCTGGCGACGCTGTTGTGGAAGTATTCCGCGCGCCTGAACGGTGCCAATCGCGCCTTCTATGCCGCGGTGAACGAGTGGGAGCAGGCGCTGGGCGTGCACGACCGCTATGAGACGCCCTGGCTGCTGATGCTCGGCGATACGCCGCAGCTCGAGGCTCTGCTCAGTGGCTGGGGGCTGACCGGCACGGCGCAACCGGCCTGGTTCGGGCGTTGGTGGTACGGCCCCGACGGCGCGGTGCTGGTGGTGCCCCCGGCCTTGTTCAGCCATGGCGAGCGTGCCAGCGTGCAACTCAAGCTCTGGCGCCAGCTGCTGGAACTGTTGTTGCAGGCCCGGGCCAATCGGCCGGCGGACGGCATCATCTGGCTGTGCGACCTGGAGCAACTGGCGCCCGATCAGGATAGCGCCGCGGCCGGCCTCGCGGCCCGGCGCAAGTTCGTCGATGTACAACAGCGTCTCGGCCTGAGCCTGCCGGTCTACATGCTGCTGAGCGGTTTCGAGAGCCTGCCCGGCAGCGCCGCGTTGCTGGAGGTGTTGCCGACGGCGGCGAAGGATGCGCCCTTTGGCTGGACCTCCCCCTACACGGCGCAAACCCCTTGGCATCCGGACTGGATCAACCAGGGGCTGGGTCAGGTCGAACAGACCCTGGCCGACCTGCTGGTGGAAATCGGCACGCTGCGCGGCCAGGTGGCCGCCGACCTGTACTTGCTGCCTCGACAGTTGCAAGGCTTGCATGACCCGCTGCGGTCCTTGTGCGATCCGGTGTTCCAGGCCAATGCCATGGGTGAGGCGCCACGTTTGCGTGGCCTGTACTTCAACGCCCAGGCCAGTCCCGCTGCCGCGTCCGCCGATGCCGACCCTTTCGCCGAAGGTGCGGCGCCGCCCCCCGCACCGCCGCTGTTCAGCCCACGCCTGTGGCGGCAACGGATCATCGCCGAACAAGGGCTGGCGCAGCCGGTCGCTCGCATCCTGCAATTGCGCCAACGCTGGCAGCGCATGGTGGCAATGGCCGTGGGTGTGATCGGGCTGGTCTGGGTGATCGGCATGCTCTGGGTCTGGCACGAGCGTAGCGATGCCGCGACGCAGTTGAGCGGTCTGCTCCACGACGACCAGGTGCACAACCCCGTGACCGTCGACGATGACGCCGGGCGCGAGCGCATCGCCAGTTTCTGGCGCCTGCTCCAGACCGCGCCACGCTGGCACATGCGCACGTCGATCCTGCCGGGTTCCTGGTTTTCCGCGTTGGACCGGCAACTGGCGCAGGAACTCCGCGCCCGGGCCCGTGGGCAGTTGTTCGCGCCGCTCAAGGGCAAACTGCAGGACGAACTCAATAGCTTGATCACGCCCCGCGCGGCGATGCGTCCCCGCGCCGGCAGCAGCAACAACGAAGAAGCCTACCGCCAAGCCATGCAGGTGCTCGACCAGGCCCTGGCGGTGGAGCGCCACAACAAACGCTTCGCCCAGAGCCTGCAAGGCGACCAGCGCCCGCTGGACGACACCATCGCCCTGGCCAACGAGTTGTTCGGGTTCAATTTCCAGACCAAGGGCCTGCCGTTGGGCGACGACTACAACAAGCTGCTGGCCACGGCAGAGGTGCCGTTGGCCACTCCCTTGCAACTGGATCCGCTCAAGCCGCAGATTGCCACGCGCTATGTCGATGCCATGCGGTTATGGCTCGACAGCCTGTTCGCCAGTTCCGACTTCAGCACCACGGCCGGCGCCGTCAACAGTCAATTGCGAGCGCTACAGGGCGGCCAGCGCAACAGCCTTGCCGAGCTTGAAGAGCTGGACGCCTCCATCGCCCAACTGCGCCAGTTGCTGGCCCTGACCAATGCGGCCTGGAGCCAGGGCAACGGCGCGCAGTTGGCACCCGGTTATCAGGAAGGACTCGAAAAGGCCCGGCAAAGTGCATTGATCGGCACGGGTGCCGTCGACCAGGTCGAGCGCTATGCCGAGACTTCCAAACGGACCTTCCACGACCGCTGGCTGGAACAGGGGGACGAAGACCAGGGTATTTTGCGGCTACAAAGCAGCGGTGGCCTGGAGCTGCAAGCCAACGTCGACAAGCTCGGGCAGGCGCTCACGGCGCTGCTGCACCAGGATTTCAGCCAGGTGGCGCTGAACCAGGGCGATGATGCGCCGATGAGCGGCCAGGGGCTGCACGAGCTGGACAGCGCCAAGCTCGACGCGGCGCTGCACTATCACGACAGCTATCAACTCTGGCTGCAACAGAGCGTGGCGGAACTGCCCGCGCCCTACCGCAAGGCCCTGATCAGCGGCGCCCGCTCGGCGACCACCGACGCCATGTGGCAAAGCCTGAACAGCGTCTCCAGCGTGGGCGGCAGCAAGCCCCTGGGCGTCGATCGCAGCACCACGTTCAATCTGCCCGCCGACAAGGCCCTGCAAGTGCTGCAAGTGTTCAGCGATATTGGCGATGCTCGCCAGACCGAGGCGCTACGCCAGGAGTTGAATACCCGGGCACTGAACGATCTGCATCGCGCCATGGCCGAGATCGATGCCCTGCCGCTGTTCCGCCAGCCCATCAACTTCAGCCAATGGGACGGCACCCGCAACCTGTCGCTGCGCAGCTTCCGGGAAAGCGATCCGCAGGCCCTGAAACTGGACTTGAGCCGGCAGTTCACCCTGATCGGCGATTCGTTGAGCACCGCGCGCCCGGCCATCGAATGGCTCGATCAACAGCGTGATCGGCTGTCACCCAGCGATGACGAGACCCTCGACAGTTTTGTCGACATGAGTGCCGAGCTCAAGAAGTACAACGACCAGAATCCGGCCAGCTCGCCCATGCAGTACCAGCAGATGGTCCTGCGCGACTTCAACGACATGGACCTGGGCAACTGCGCCAAGACCCTCTCGGATACGATCCTGCCGCTGGGCCGGGGCAATATCGCGATGCTTGCCCGCGGCGCCCATGACCAGGCGCGGCAACGTTGCAACAACTTGCAGAATTACGCCGCCGCGGTGGCCTGGAAGCGCCTGGGCGATTACTTCACCACCTACCTGGCCGGGCGCTTTCCGTTCAGCCGCGACGACACGCTGATCGACGCCAACCCCGACCGGGTCCGCGAATTCCTCGATCTGATCGACAAGAACCTGCCCAACGCGTTCAGCGGCCTGGAGAACAACCGTTCGGCGCAATCGTCGGCGGCGGCCGAGTTCCTGTTCAATCTGCAGAATGCCCGGGCCTGGCTCGGACCGCTGTTGCTGCGTGACAAGGACGGCGTGCGCGGCCTGGACCTGGAGGTGCGTTGGCGTACCGACCGCGAGGAAGAACGTGGCGCCGACCAGGTGATCGACTGGAGCCTGGCCACCGGATCGCGGGAAGTCGGCTATCCGGCGGAAAACCTCAGCCACGCCAATTGGACCGTCGGCGAACCGGTCCGCCTGGCCCTGCGCTGGGCCAAGGGCAGCAGCCAACGGCCCTTGGACGATCCGAAACAACCGGCGCTGGCCGTGGCCGACCTGCAAGCCAGTTGGTCATACGAAGGCGCCTGGGCCCTGTTGCGCTTTATCCACGCCAACCAGGCCGGCAATCACTTCGCGACCCAGGACGAGAGTGACCGGCCGCTGGCGCTGCAACTGCCTCTGCGCTCGCCCCTGCCCGGTAATGCCAACGCGCTGATGTTCCTGCGCTTGTCGCTCAAGGCGGTCGGCGGCAAGCAGCCGCTGATCCTGAGTGCCTTGCCGACTCGTGTCCCGGCCTCGCCCTACGGGTCGGTGTTCCCGTTGCCAGTGGCCAGTACCGAGGGCCAGCCATGACCATCGACACCTCCTCCCTCGATCAACTGCGCCTGCGCTTGCCGGGCCTGATCGATCCTTTGCCCGGTGCCGACCCGGCCGGCGTCAGCCTGCGCGAGGCGCCCGAGATGGACCTGTTGCGCGAGGCCCGCCGCGAAGACGATGCCAGCTTGCCCACGGGGATCTGGCAGACCGACCTCAAGCGCGCGGACTGGGCCCGGGTGGAAACCCTGGCCAGCGAGTTGCTGACCCGGCGCAGCAAGGACCTGCTGGTGGCGACCTGGCTCGGAGAAGCCTGGTTACAGCGTTATCAATTGCCCGGATTGTGCGTGGCGCTGGAACTGCTGGTGGGCCTCTGCGAGCGTTATGGACCGGCACTCCATCCCCGTGCGCAGGGTGACGACGCCAGTTGGCTGGCACCGCCACTGGCCTTGCTGGTTCGTCAGTACAGCCTGTTGCTGAATATCCGCCTGCCCCTGCTGGGTACTGCGGCGCGCGGATTCGAGAACCTGACACTGGAACAGTGGATGCGCGCGCAGAAACAGGCGCTGAACAAAAGCGAGGAGCGCAAGGCCAAGGCCTTGGCGCAGGAGTCGCAGGACCTGCTGAGGGACTGGCGCGAGGCGCTCCTGCGGGTTCCCGTCGGCCAGCTCGACGCCCGCTTGCAGTTGTTCAATGCCTGTTTGCAGAGTGTTGAGCAGTTGAACCGCTGGTGCGACAGCCAACTGGGTGGCGAAGCCCCGAGCTTTGCCGCCTTGCAAAATATACTCGATCTACACGTTCACGCTTTACGGGAGTTTATCGCCATGCACCCGGAGCCGCTGCCTGTACCGGTCAGCCTGCCTGTCGAACCGACGGTCGAGGAGCCTGCCGCCGTCACGACGGCAGCCGTGCCGCTGTCGTTGCCGGAGTCACGCCAGGCCGCCTACCGACAGTTGAAGGTCATTTCCGACTACCTGAAACGCGTGGAGCCCCACAGCCCGGTGCCCTACCTGATCAACCGCGCGGTCGATTGGGGCAACATGGAGCTGCCCGAGCTGCTGGGCGAGCTGATCAAGGCCGACCCCGATATCCAGCGGATCTGGAGGTTGCTCGGGGTCTTGCCTTAAAGGGTGAAGGGTATATACCGCCTGGCGCGGTCACTGTAGGAGCGCCGGTCGACGCTCGATTGCCAGCGATGAGGCCCTCGAGTCTTGCGGTGCCCATGCGATCGCCATCGCCAGCAAGCCGG
>NZ_JXDG01000038.1 GCF_000820515.1 Pseudomonas batumici
CTTCCCGCAATGATATACAAGGGCTTGATTTCAAAAGCTTGTCCGGCTACATATCTCTCGTCCGCCATCTCAAGTCTCCACTTAACCAGTTGGAGTGCTTACTGTCGTTTACTCCGACAGCGGGAGATGCAAGAAGAGAACTTGTCTTTTGACGGGAATAGCGCTTTATCGTGTAAGGCAACAGCTACACGCTTACTATCTCATGTAGGAGTTGGCTTGCCGGCGATGAGGCCCGTAAGTCCTGCATCGACTATCAGGACGCCATCGTCGGAACGCCGCCCGCAGCAAGCTGACTCCTACAAGGAGGCAGCGGCAGCCCTCAGCCGGCCGCGTGTTCGACCAGCCGCACCAGTCGCTGTGCACTGCCAAAGGCCAGGGTCATGCCCAGTGCACCATGCCCAGTGTTGACGTACAGGTTGCCTGCCAGGCGTTCCAGCACAGGCCTGCCGGTGGGCGTCGCCGGTCGCCAGCCGCTCCAGGGCTGGCAATCGTCGGTATTCCAACCATCACCGAACAACGGCTTCCAGGGCCGCGGCGCCACCGGCGCTGTCGAGGCGGTCCAGGTTGGCTTCGGTGGCGTGGCCGGCGTTGGCGCCCTTGACGGCGACTTCACCTTCTTCCTTGTCGAATTCGTCCCAGCTGAGCATCGGATATTCCTTGTGTGGGGTGTTTGTAGGCCTGGTTCACTGCCTTTTCGTCAGGCAGGTAGACACGTGTTCAGAGCTCCCGTTCAACAGGATTCACGGCATAAGCAGGCATCGAAAAACCCTGGTATCCCAGGGCGATGAGAGGTGCCGGTAGGAGAGGTTTGGCACATCATGTAGTGTTTTTTATTTAATATTAGCACACTATATGGTGGTTTTCTCAGGTGGTCAATCCGAGGAACGGCAACGCGCTGTTTCGTCGCAGCCCCTCGGCGAGGTGTCTAGAGGGCGGTTTTCGGGCGACGGGTCTTGAACAGGCGCAGGTAGACCATGAGGTTGAGCAGCACCACCAGGGCGCCCAGGCCAAGTTGTATGGTTGGCGTCAGCCCGGCGGGGTAGATCAGCGGAATCAGGTAGTGTTCGATGAAACCTTCGCCATAACCGCCTTGTCCGGCGGCCTGGCGAAAGAGGTTTTCCCAACGGGTCAGCGGGCACTCCAGGTGGAAGACTTCCACGGCCACGCCCCAGGTCGCGGCGGGCAGGTGCAGCCAGATCAATCGGCGCCATTTGAGCACCAGCAGCCCGCCAAACAGCACAAACAGGATGAACAGCAGGTGAAACGACACCAGCCCGTCGGCTGCTATCCGGTAGAACATCTCGACTTCCTTGGCAGGTCCATGGGGTAAGTCCGGACATCCTACTCGGGTGGGCGGTCCGGCCTCTACCGGGCGTTGTGCTTGAGCGTCGCGAGGATGTCTTTCAGGCGCTGGGTCGTGGTTTCACTGCTGGTTTGCATCGGTGCGCGCAGTTCGTCACGAATCAGTCCTTGAAGGGCGAGGGCGGTTTTCACCGGGCCGGGATTGGGCTCGACGAACAGGGTCTGGATCAGCGGTGTCAGTTGGAAGAATGTCGTCCTGGCAGCTGCGAGCTGCTGGTCCTGGATCTGCCGGTGGAGTTGTACGAACAACTCGGGATGGATATGCGCCGAGGCGGCAATCGCACCGGTTGCGCCGAGGCACATCGCATTGAACATCTGGTTGTCCTCGCCACACAGCACATCGACCTTACCGCTGGCCAGCAACGCCAGGGTATTGCCCAGGTTGCCGCCGCAGTCCTTGATGGCGACGATATTCTCGTGGGCGACGATCCTGAGCAGGGTCGCCTGCTCGAAGCTCACCCCGGTGCGGTAGGGAATGTCGTAGACAATGATCGGTACGCTGGAGGTATCGGCGACGGTCTTGAAAAAGGCTTCCAGGCCGGCCTGGGAGGGGCGGATGTAATAGGGCGCGGGCACCAGCAGGCCGGCCAGTGGACGCTTGAGTATCTCGCTCTGGAACTGCAGCAACTCGCTGAGGTTGTTGCCCGCCAGGCCCATCACCACCTGTTGCGGCGGGACCAGCTCCAGCACGGCATCCAACACCGCCAGTTGTTCATGTTTGCCCAGTGCGGCGGCTTCCCCGGTGGTGCCACAGACCACGATGCCGTCGACGCCGCTATCCAGCAGATGCGTGACCAGGCGCCGTAAACCGACGAAATCGATGGCCTGGTTCACAAACGGCGTGACGAGGGGAACCCAGATACCTTGAAACGATGACATGCACTTTCTCCTGATGGTTGACCGTGTCGTCACCGTCAGAAGCATAGAAGGAAGTTGGGGAGGAGGAGGGGTGACCCGTCGTCGCGCTCAATGTCCTGTCAGCTCATCTGACGGGACAGCGCGCCCCGGTCACATGAGCGACTGTTTCTTCGATTTAGGGGCAAACGCAACGCACGCCGCTGCCTTGGCATTCAAGCCAACGGCGACAGCAATGAGGTTGAGCGTTGCGGACATGTTTGTTTACACCCTGGATCAGGCGCTCAGTTTTAAAAGCTGGCGAAGGGTTTGTCAATTGCCGATGCCTGTTAATTGGAGGTTCCGACGTCTTCAGGTCCGGTCTGACTGATTCTCCGCCACCGCCGCCTCGATCACCAATTCCCGAAACCGCCGCAGCACCGATGAGCTATCTCCCACGCGGGTTGCCAGGTGCAACGGTGCGATCAGCCCCGGACACTGCGACAGCGCGCGATAGGCGATTCCATCGCCACGCAGGCGCTGCATCGAGGCGGGGACGATGGAAACCCCCAGGCCTGCGGCGACCAGGCTCAAGGTGGCGGCCATGCGCGGGGCTTCCTGAATCACCTGTGGGCTGAAACCGGCTTCACGGCACGCCACCAGGATGGCGTCGTAAAGTCCCAGCCCCACCCGGCGTCGATACAGCACAAAGGCTTCGCCCGCGAGCGCGGACAAGGGCAGTGGTGTGCGGGTGTCCTGTGCCAGGGGATGATCCATCGGCAGCGCCAGCAGCATCGGTTCGACCAGGATCGGTTCGGCCTGCAAGGTCGGTGTGCCGCTCAAGGGCGAGCGCACGAAGGCCGCATCCAGGCGCTCGTGCACCAGGGCATCCATCAGCTCGCCAGTACCGGCTTCCTCCAAGGCGACCGACACGCCGGAAAAAGCCTCGCGAAAATGCCGCAGCACGCCCGGCACAAACGGATGCAACGCCGCCGAGCTGGTGAAGCCGACGCCGAGCCGCCCCTGTTCGCCACGGGCGGCGCGGCGCACCACCTCGGTCACGCCCTCGGCCCGCGCCAGCACGGCACGAGCTTCCTCAAGCAGTGCCAGGCCCGCCGTGGTCGGGCGAACACCGCGCGGCAAGCGCTCCATCAGCGGCACGCCCATCTCGGCCTCGAGCTTCTGCAACAGGCGGGTGAGGGGCGGCTGCTGCATGTGCAGGCGCTCCGCCGCCCGGGTGATATGGCCTTCTTCGGCGATCACGACAAACGCGTGCAAGCGACGCAGCTCAAGCATTTCAATACCTTTTCAGTATGGCAGCTTGTCATTATTAGCATTTGTCATCATGGCGTGCAAAACCTAGGCTTGTGCTCACTCCCTACACACAAGAGGACGCGTGATGACCTGGTCAGCCAAGCAGTATTCGACATTTGAAGAAGAACGCACCCGCCCGGTCCGCGATCTGGTGGCCGCCATCCCCACGCGAACGGTCCGCGTGGCCGTCGACCTGGGTTGTGGCCCGGGCAATTCCACCGAGGTCCTAGCTCAGCGTTTTCCCGAGGCGCGGGTCACCGGCATGGACAGTTCCGACGACATGCTGGTCAGTGCCCGGGCGCGCTTGCCCGCGTTGAATTTCGAACTGGCCGATATCGCCACCTGGAACCCGGACCAGGCCTTCGATGTGATCCTGGCCAATGCCTCTCTGCAATGGGTGCCGGATCACGCGACGCTTTACCCCCATCTGGTCAGCAAGTTGGTAGCCGGTGGCAGCCTGGCGGTGCAGACCCCGGACAATCTGCAGGAGCCGTCCCACCGGCTGGCGCGTGAAGTAGCCGCCAACGGTCCGTGGGCCGACAAGATCGCGACGGTGCGGCATCCGCCACGGCACGACGCGACCTTCTACTATGAGCTGTTGCGCCCGCACTGCAGCCACGTGGATGTCTGGCGCACCACCTATCACCATCCATTGTCCGGTGGTCACGCTGCGGTGGTGGAGTGGTTCAAGGGCTCGGCGCTACGGCCGTACCTGGCACCGTTGGACGAGGGTCAGAAGGTGGCGTTTCTGGAGGCTTACCTGGCGGCGGTCAGCGAGGCCTATCCGGCGCTCGCCGATGGAACGGTGCTGTTGCCGTTTCCCAGGTTGTTTGTGGTCGCGACTCGCTGAAACCTGCTCAGGGCCTCGGCCCGAGTCGATCAGGCGTGCTGCAGCAGATACTCGCTCAACGCCTGGCGGGTCAGGTCGTTGAGGGTCACTTTCTGGCGTGTCGCGGTCAGCGCGGCGGCCAGATGGAGGTCGTGGCCCACGCGTACGTTGAACGAACCCTTGCACGGCATTTCGGGGGCCTGCTTCAACTCCCGGCAGGTCTCCAGATAGTCGTCGACGGCGGCCTTGAACGCCGCTTCCAGTTCCGCCACGGTTTGCCCCTCATAACTCACCAACGCCCGGATGAACTGGAGCTTGCCGAACAGGCAGTTGTCCTCGACGCTGGCTTCGATGGAGCCGTAATAGCCTTTGTAGTGCAGCTGATTACTCACGAAATCAGTCCTCTTTTCATTCTTGGACACCAAGCCTCCTTGCTGCAACTAAATATAGTTGCACTGATGTTGTGGGTCAAGATTGAAGGGTTTTGCCGGGGACTTCAATGGAGGTTTTGGGCCTGCTTACGTTTCCCAGGTGATTTGGGGACGAGGCCTACAGGCACTGTGTATCGGACGCAGGAGGGCGATCTGTTTGCACCCGCTCGACGGGTACAAACAGATCGTTGTGGCGGGTTTAGCTCACCACGCGATAGCAAGGCACATAGGCCGCGCCACCGGGGAGTTTCATGCGGTGTTGTGCAACGAAGGCCTTGAGCAGCTTGTCCAGCGGTTGCATCACCGCCGCATCGCCGTGGATCTCGTAGGGGCCGTGCTCCTCGATCAGGCGAATGCCCTTGTCCTTGACGTTGCCGGCGACGATCCCGGAAAACGCCCGGCGCAGGTTGGCCGCCAGTTCGTGGGCGGGCAGGTTGCGGCTGAGATTGAGGCTCGCCATGTTGGCATGGGTCGGATCGAACGGGCGCTGGAAGCCGCCGTCGATCTTCAGCAACCAGTTGAAGTGGAAGGCGTCGTTGCGTTCGCGGCGGAACTGCTTGACCTCCTTCAAGCCCTGGGCCATCTGCCGGGCCACCTCGGCCGGGTCGTCGATGATGATTTCGTAGTGTTTCTGCGCCGCCTCGCCGAGGGTCGCCACCACGAAGTCGTTCAGTTGCTGAAGGTAGGCTTCTGCGCTGCGCGGACCGGTCAGGATCACCGGGAAGGGCAGGTCGCGGTTGTCCGGGTGCATCAGGATGCCGAGCAGGTAGAGGAACTCTTCGGCCGTACCGGCGCCGCCCGGGAAGATGATGATGCCGTGGCCGACCCGCACGAACGCCTCAAGGCGTTTCTCGATGTCGGGCATGATCACCAGTTCGTTGACGATCGGGTTCGGTGCCTCGGCGGCGATGATGCCCGGCTCGGTCAGACCCAGGTAGCGGCCGGAGGTGATGCGTTGCTTGGCGTGGGAAATGGTGGCGCCTTTCATCGGCCCCTTCATCACGCCGGGACCGCAGCCGGTGCAGATATCCAGGCTGCGCAGGCCCAGTTCGTGACCGACCTTCTTGGTGTACTGGTATTCCCCGCTGCTGATGGAGTGGCCGCCCCAGCACACCACCATTTTCGGCGCGAGGCCAGGGCGCAGGGTGCGGGCGTTGCGCAGCAGGTGGAAGACGTAGTCGGTGATGCCCTGGGAGCTTTCCAGGTCGATGCGCTGGCTTTCCAGCTCGTTCTCGGTGTAGACGATATCGCGCAGGGCGCTGAACAGCATTTCACGGGTGCTGGCGATCATTTCACCGTCGACGAAGGCGTCGGCCGGGGCATTGAGCAGTTCCAGGCGTACGCCGCGATCCTGCTGGTGAATACGGATCTCGAAGCTCTTGTAGGCTTCGAGGATGGTCTTGGCATTGTCGACATGGGCGCCGGTGTTGAGGATGGCCAGGGCGCATTGGCGGAACAGTGTGTAGATACTGCCGGAGCCGGCTTCGCTCAGTTGCTGCACTTCACGTTGGGAAAGGGTTTCGAGGCTGCCCTTGGGGCTAACCGAGGCGTTGATTACCGATCGTTGGGTCATGCTTTATTCCATCAAGGCGATGCCACCGGGCCACAAGGCGCCGGCCGCACCAGAAAGGCTTCGCGCGCACGCGTGGTTCTAGCATAGCTAAATCGGCACCCAGGTGGTTGGTGCCGGTCGGTTCAGCTTGCAGGATTTTAACGCGCCGCGAAACCCGTAGACGTGTCGTCAGTGCTCAACTCGCGTCGCTATCCAGCTCGAGCTCCGCGCACAAGCCACCGCCCTCACGGTTGCTCAGGGTCAGGGTCCCGCCCATGGCAATGGCCAGTTGTTGGGCGATGGCCAGGCCCAGTCCGGTTCCGCCAGTGCTGCGGTTGCGTGAGTTTTCCACGCGATAGAAGGGCTTGAGGACTTCCGCAAGCTCAGCCTGGGCGATCCCCGGGCCACGATCCAGGACCTGGATTGACAGGCGCCGGTTTTCCCGGGTGGTGATCACGATCTGCGCCTGCCCGGCGAATTTCAGTGCGTTATCCACCAGGTTGACCAGCACCCGCCGCAGGGCATGGGGGCGGGTGTCGATCAGCATGCCATTCTTGCCGATCAGTTCCACGGCTTGTCCGGTGTCCTGGTAGTCGAACACCAGGCTGTCGAGAAAGGCGTCCAGGTCGATGCGGCAACTGGCTTCGGTGGCGCCGTGCACGCTGCGGGCATAGGCCACGCCTTCGCGAACCAGGTGTTCGATCTCGCCCAGGTCCTGCCAGAGCTTGTCCTTCTCGGTCGAGTCGTCCATGAACTCGGCCCGCAGCTTCATGCGGGTGATGGGGGTTTGCAGGTCATGGGAAATCGCCGCCAGCAGTTGCATGCGCTCCTTGAGGTAGGCGGCGATACGCGCCTGCATGGCGTTGAAGGCCGCCGCCGCGTGGGCCACTTCGGTCGGGCCGGTTTCGTCCAGGGGCACGCCGTGGGTATTGGGATCGAGGTGTTCCACGGCATGGGCCAGGCGGGTCAGCGGGCGTACGGCAATCCGCACCGCCAGCCAGACGCAGCCGAGCATCAGCAGTAACTGGCCCAGTAATACAAAGGGCAGCCAGGGCGACATGGGCGTGATCGACGGGGTGACGTCGAGGGTCACCGGGCTGCCGTCGTGCAGTTTCAGATGGGCCTGGAAGTGTTTGCGCGGGCCGGGAATGTCGCTGAAGGTCAGTGGGTAGTCACGGCCAATGGCCTCTTCGAGCGAGGGGACGGCGATCGGCACTTCGTCCGGTCGCATGGGCGTGCCGGGTTCGCCGTCGCCCAGCAGGTAGCGGTAGTTGCCCCGCTCAAGACGTGGCAACCAGTTTTCGCGTTCGTTCGCCGGCAGGCGTTCAAGGATGGCGATGGCGGTCGAGACATCGGTTTCGAGGTTGCCGAGCATGGCGCTCCTGGCGCTTTGATAGCGCTCGTAGGACTGCGCGCCGAAAGACAGTGCCTGGGCGAGGATCAATCCGCCGAGGAAGATCAGCGACAATCGCGAGCCCAGCGTGCGCGGCCAGCGCAGGGACGGCGTCATGGTTGCGTACCGAGGATTTCCACCGGCAGCGAGAACACATAGCCTTCGCTGCGCACGGTCTTGATATAGGCCGGCTCGCGGGCATCGTCCAGCA
This sequence comes from Pseudomonas batumici, assembly GCF_000820515.1. Classification (GTDB taxonomy): domain Bacteria; phylum Pseudomonadota; class Gammaproteobacteria; order Pseudomonadales; family Pseudomonadaceae; genus Aquipseudomonas; species Aquipseudomonas batumici. The sequence continues at coordinate 7,927 of NZ_JXDG01000038.1, forward strand.
GGCGCTGGCGCAGGCGGCTGACCAGCAGGTCGATGGAGCGGTCGAACAGATCGGCGTCGCGGCCCTGGGTGAGGTTGAGCAACTGGTCGCGGTTCAGGACCCGCTGCGGATGATCGAGGAACACCCGCAACAGGCGATATTCGGCGCCGCTGAGGGCCACCAGGGTACCGTTTTCGTCCAGCAGGTGACGGGCGCTGGTGTCGAGTTTCCAGCGACCGAAACCCAGCAGCCGGCCGCTCTCGGTGACGACCAGGTTGGGCGGCAGCATCCGGGTGCGGCGCAGCACCGAGTTGATCCGGGCCAGCAGTTCGCGGGCGGAGAAGGGTTTGACCAGATAGTCATCGGCGCCCATTTCCAGGCCGATGATACGGTCGGTTTCGTCGCTGCGCGCGGTGAGCATCAGCACGGGTGTGTTCTTGTGCTTGCCGGCGCGCAATTCGCGGCACAGCAGCAGGCCGTCGTCGCCGGGCATCATGATGTCCAGCACGATCAGGTCCACCGGCGTGGTTTCGAGGAAGGCACGCATCTGCCGGCCGTCGGCGACCACGGTGGTGCGCAGGCCGTTCTTCTTGAGGTAGTTGCCCACCAGCTCTCTGATCTCGCGGTCATCGTCCACGATCAGGATGTGATCGACATGATCCATGGGCCAGGCTCCATCAGTGTAGGTTCAGGGCACAGTCTAGCGAGGGCGGCGGCGGATGGCATCGGGCCTTTGTATTGCAGTGTATCTGGCGGGCTACGGATACATGGGAATGCAAAAACACCTGGCGCAGAGGGGCGCCGGAATGTTGCACGCTCGTCGGCTGATCAAGGTCCGGGCGATACAAGGCAAGGGATTTTGCTTTCCCCACAGGGGCCTGTGTTGTAAAAGCAGTGACGCCTCGGCTTTTTGAACGTCTATGACTAGAATCCGCGACGCTGCTTACCATCGGTGTCGATATCGGCCTATGAGAAAAGGGAACCTTATGATCATCAAACCACGCGTTCGTGGCTTTATCTGTGTGACCACCCATCCTGTGGGTTGCGAAGCCAACGTCAAGCAACAGATTGACTACGTCACCCAGCAAGGCCCGGTCAGTGACGGACCGAAGAACGTCCTGGTGCTCGGTGCTTCCACCGGCTACGGCCTGGCGGCACGCATCACCGCGGCCTTCGGCTGCGACGCCAATACCCTCGGTGTGTTCTTCGAGCGCGAAGGCGACGAAGGCAAGCTCGGCACCGCCGGCTGGTACAACAGCGCCGCGTTCCACAAGTTCGCTGAAGCCAAGGGCCTGTACACCAAGAGCATCAACGGCGATGCCTTCTCCGATGAAGTCAAGCGCCTGACCATCGAGACCATCAAGCGCGACATGGGCAAGATCGACCTGGTGGTCTACAGCCTGGCGGCACCGCGTCGTACCGATCCGAAAACCGGTGAAGTCTACAGCTCGACGCTCAAGCCGATCGGCAAGTCGGTCACCCAGCGTGGCCTGAACACCGACAAGGAAGAGGTCAACGTGACCACCTTGGCCGAAGCGACCCAGGAAGAAATCGACGGTACCGTCAAGGTCATGGGTGGCGAAGACTGGCAGCTGTGGATCGACGCCCTGGACGAAGCCGGCGTGCTGGCGGACGGTGCGAAAACCACTGCGTTCACCTACCTGGGTGAAAAGGTGACCCACGACATCTACTGGAACGGCTCCATTGGCGCGGCCAAGAAGGACCTGGACCAGAAAGTCCTGAAGATTCGCCAGCGTCTGGCGGCCAAAGGCGGCGACGCGCGGGTTTCGGTGCTCAAGGCCGTGGTCACCCAGGCCAGTTCGGCGATCCCGATCATGCCGCTGTACCTGTCGTTGCTGTTCAAGGTGATGAAGGAGCAGGGCACCCACGAAGGCTGCATCGAGCAGGTCTACGGCCTGTACAAGGACAGCCTGTACTCGCCGACGCCGATCCTCGACGAAGAAGGCCGCCTGCGTGCCGACTACAAGGAGCTGCAGCCGCAGGTCCAGGAGCAGGTGGCGAAGCTGTGGGATGAGGTGACCACTGAAAACCTCAACGAACTGACGGACTTTGCCGGCTACAAGGCCGAGTTCCTGCGTCTGTTCGGTTTCGGGGTCGAAGGTGTGGATTACGATGCCGACGTCAGCCCGGACGTGGCGATCGTCAATCTGATCCAGGCTTGAGTCAGGACCCCGGCAGGGGCTGGTCATCCAGCGCCTGCCGGGGGATCTGCATTGCGCAACGTCGAAGACGCTGCGCAACCCTGGCTGTTGTTACTCGATGACTTTCCAGTTCTTGTAGAAGACCCGGCGCAAGGTGAACGCCGCGCCAGCGAACGCCGAGATTACGCCGTTGAGAATGAACGGTGCGTAGGACGGGCGGACGATGTCGATGAACAGGCAGTAACGCTTGGCGTCGTTCTTGTTGAAGGACGCGTGCAGCAGCGTGTCGTCGAAAATGAACAGCGGATCGTCGTGCCAGTAATGTTTCTGTTTCCGGCACTGGATGTAGACGCCTTCATGGTGCGGCGCCGGGGCCATGTTGTAGAGCACACGGAACATCATGCGCAACGGGCCGAAGTGGAAGGAGGTCGAGCGGTTTTCATTGAACACCGACACGCCCACGGTCTTGACGTAGGGGAACTTCTGCTGAAGTTCGGAGATGTCCAGTTCGGTGTCGATCTTGCGCCCGTACCACTGGAAGAACAGCATGCCGCGCCGGTTTTCCGCCATCCGCGAGTCGAGGTACTCGATGATTTCGTCCTTGTGGCTCATTGCCTTGTCGATGACCTGCTGCAGGTCGCGCTGGCAGTCTTGCGGCAGGTCCTGCATCCGGTAGACGCCGCGGTTGGGCTTGCTGATCAGGTCGAACAACGAGTTGAAGGGCGACAGCACCCAGGTGTTGCGACCGTTGCCGATAAAGTACTTCTTCGCAAGCTCGGCGGTGTAGATGCCGTTGCGCAGGAAGTCATAGATGCCGCAGACCCCGACCAGAAGCAGAAAGCCGAGGATGGTTTTCGGAAAGCTGTAGATCAGCAAGAGCACGGCCAGGACCCAAAGGACGGAGACGGCTTTCTTGCGGATGGTGCGAGTACTCATGAAACACTGCTCCCTGGAGCGACTACTGTCACGGGTGGCGTGCGCCGGGACGGCGCGGTAAAGCCTGAAAAAAGTGCTGAATGTTACTGTTTTGCAGTGGCTATTAACAGTTTTTGTTAGAGCCGGATATCAATCTGACGCCATGGTTGTGCTGCGTTAATTGCCATGATGGCGCCTGAAGGAATCGGAAAACCAATGAAATTATCTTCTGTAGTCGCATTGCTCATTGTCTTGACGATGGGCTATGCAGGTGTGAGTGAAGCCCGGCAATCGAGGCCGCAGACGGAGTCGGTGGCGGGCGTCTTCGATTACTACCTGCTGACCCTGTCCTGGTCGCCGACCTTCTGTCTGACCCATGCCAATGCTCAGCAGTGCAGCGGGAAGGGCTACGGCTTTGTGCTCCATGGCTTGTGGCCGCAATATGCCAAGGGCGGTTGGCCGCAATCCTGCCCGCCGCTGACGCCTTTGACCCAGCAGGAGCGGCAGAAGGGCCTCGGTCTGTTTCCCTCCGGCAAGCTGCTGGAACATGAGTGGAACAAGCACGGCACCTGCAGTGGCCTGGGCGCCTCGGGCTACTTGAAGGCTGCCGACAAGGCACTGGGAGCGGTCGTGGTTCCCGAGGCCCTGCAACCCTCGACGACACCACGCGAATATTCCGCCGAGCAGATCGTCCAACTGTTCCGGCAGAGCAATCCAGGGATGCTCGAGGGCGGGGTGACGGTGCGCTGCAGCGGACCTGAACTGGCCGAGGTGCGGGTGTGCCTGACCAAGGACCTGGGCTTCGGCGAGTGTGGCAAGGGTGTCAGGAATCAGTGCCGACAAGGGCCGGTACGCGTGCCGCCGATTCGCTGATCGGTCCGGGATGCCTGGGCAGCGTTTGACTCGACGCGCTGCCACCGGGGCCAGGGCTCAGGTGCGCGGTCGTGCACAAATGTTCAAGACAGAAGCGCTACGGGCTGGCAAAGTCGGCGTCTTTTTCCTTGTGCCCGAGTCCTATGTCCGATCATCTGTTACCTCGCACTGCCTTCCTGCGCGGTGCCGCGGCCATCATGCCGCTGTCCCTGGCGACCGCACCCTGGGGATTGCTGGCCGGCTCCATGGCCATCGAGGCCGACCTGACGCCCCTGCAGGGCCAGGGCTTGTCCAGCATCGTGTTTGCCGGGGCCGCGCAACTGGTGGCCATCGGCATGCTCAAGGGCGGCGCCGGGATCTTCTCGATCCTGCTCACCACCGCCTTGCTGACGTCGCAGCACCTGCTTTATGGCATGAGCATGCGCTCGGTGATTTCCCCATTGCCCGGCCGTTGGCGGCTCGGGTTGGGCTTCCTGCTCACCGACGAGTTGTTCGCCCTGACCAGCCAGCACGACAAGCAACAGTTCAACCGCTGGTATGCACTGGGGGTGGGGCTGACGTTCTATGTCGCCTGGAACCTGTTCACCCTGGCGGGGATCGTGCTGGGCCGCAGCATTCCCGGTCTTGAGCACCTGGGGCTGGATTTCTCCATCGCCGCGACCTTTATCGCCTTGATCACCCCGGTGGTGCGCAATGTGCCGACGGTGGTCTGTGTAGCCGTGTCGTTGTTCTGTTCGGTGCTGTTCAGCTACTGGCACTGGGGTTCGGCGCTGGTGCTGTCGGGACTGGCGGGGATGGCGGCGGGGTTTGTCTGCAACAAGCTGTATCGGGGGCGCGAATGATCGTCTGGGCGGTGATAGTCGGCATGGGCTTGCTGGTGTTCCTCAACCGTTATGTGTTTCTCGAACCGCGCCTGCCGGTGCGCTTGAGCAGCAACGCCCGGCAGTTCCTCGGCTTTGCCGTGCCGGGCATGCTCACGGCGATCTGCGGGCCGATCGTGTTCATGCCCGATCACCAGTTGAACCTGCAGTACGACAATCCGTACCTGATCAGTTCGTTGGTGGCCATCGGCCTGGTGATCTACACCCGCAACACCTTGCTGAGCATGCTGCTGAGCATGGCGTTCTTCTTTCTGTTGCGCTGGTGGTTGGCGTGATAGCGAGCTGAGTCGCTGATGCGGGTTATTTGAACGGGGTATGGCCCACCGGTAGTTTGAGTGCCTGGTCATGCGCCGCATAATGACTCCGATCTATCAGCATCGGACCGACTGCACCGGTTGAGTCTGAGCGGCTGGGCCCTGGGCAAGGAGGCGGTGTGATGGAGATTTGCGTAGTGGGCGCGGGCATCGTCGGCCTGAGCAGTGCCTGGTTCCTGCACCGGGCCGGGCATCGCGTCACGGTTGTCGACCAGGCGCCCGGACCCGGCATGGGCGCCGTGGCTGGCAACGGCGCGCAGCTGAGCTACAGCTATGTGCAACCGCTGGCCGATCCGTCGCTGTTGCCGGGTATCCCGAAGCTGTTGCTCGACCGTAGCGGGCCTTTGCGCTTCACCCCGCAATGGAGCCCGGAACAATGGCGCTGGTGCATGGAATTCCTGGCCGCTTGCCGGACGTCGGTGTCACGCCAGACCACGGTGGAGTTGCTGGCGCTGGCGACCGAGAGCCGCTTGGCCCTGGAGGCGTTCATGCAGGCGCAGCCCCTGGACTGCGATTTCACCCGCACCGGCAAGCTGGTGCTGTACCCGGATGCCGAAGGGCTGGACAAGGCGCAGAACCAGCTACGTTTCCAGGCGGGCCTGGGATCGCGACAACAGGTGGTCAGCGCGAGCGAGGCGGTGGCGATCGAGCCGGCGCTGGCCGGCTATCAGTCGGCGTTTCATGGCGCGATTCACACCGACAGCGAGTGCGCGGTGGATGGTCTCAAGCTGTGTCGCGAAATGGCCCGGATCATGGCCGGCGAGGGCGTGCGCTTGTTGTTCGACCGCAAGGTCGAAGGTTTCCAGCGCCGTGGTGGGCGGATCACCGCCCTGAACCTGAGGCATGCCCAGGAAGGGGCCGAAGTACTGCACAGCGAGGCGGTGGTGCTGGCGGCGGGCGCCTACAGCACCGGCCTGCTGGCGCAGTTGGGGAGTCGCTTACCGGTGTATCCGCTCAAGGGCTACAGCATTACCCTGCCGATTACCGAGCACACCCGGGCGCCGACGGTGAGCATCACCGATATGCGCCGCAAGACTGTGTTCGCCCGCATCGGTGACCGCCTGCGGGTCGCGGGAATGGTGGAGTTGTGCGGGATGGATGCGTCGATTCCGGCGGCGCGGATCGAGCAGTTGCAGGCCTCGACCGAGGCGTTGTTCGGTGATGGTTGGAATACCGACGATTGCCAGCCCTGGAGCGGCTGGCGACCGGCGACGCCCACCGGCAGGCCTGTGCTGGAACGCCTGGCAGGCAACCTGTACGTCAACACTGGGCATGGTGCACTGGGCATGACCCTGGCCTTTGGCAGTGCACAGCGACTGGTGCGGCTGGTCGAACACGCGGCCGGCTGAGGGCTGCCGCTGCCTCCTTGTAGGAGTCAGCTTGCTGCGGGCGGCGTTCCGACGATGGCGTCCTGATAGTCGATGCAGGACTTACGGGCCTCATCGCCGGCAAGCCAACTCCTACATGAGATAGTAAGCGTGTAGCTGTTGCCTTACACGATAAAGCGCTATTCCCGTCAAAAGACAAGTTCTCTTCTTGCATCTCCCGCTGTCGGAGTAAACGACAGTAAGCACTCCAACTGGTTAAGTGGAGACTTGAGATGGCGGACGAGAGATATGTAGCCGGACAAGCTTTTGAAATCAAGCCCTTGTATATCATTGCGGGAAGACCACAGAGCTTCGGTTCTGGCACAGGGGGAGGTTACGCTGGAAATGGCAATGGCTGGGGCCTCCAGGAGGGGCCGCGACGAGGGGAGGGAGGGCCGGGCAGGTTTCGTGACACGGCCACGCCAGATGTC
>NZ_JXDG01000039.1 GCF_000820515.1 Pseudomonas batumici
GAACGAGCGACTTCAGTGGCCAGGCGTTCGATCTGCGCAATGGCTTCGGCCACCACTTTGTCACCGGCGCGGGCCTCGCCGTCAGCATCGGCGGCGGCTTGCGAGGCTTGCTCGGCGTTACGCGCGACCTCCTGGACGGTGGCGGTCATCTGGTGCATGGCGGTGGCGACCTGATCGGTCTCGGTCTTCTGGTTGTTAACCCCGACGCTGGTTTGTTCGGTGACCGCCGACAACCCTTCGCCGGCGTTGGCGATTTGCGTAACGCCCTCGCGAACGCCGCTGATCAGGTCGCGCAAGGCCTCACTCATGTGCTGGATGCCTCGCTGCAGCACGCCCAGTTCATCGCGACGGGTGACCAGCAGGTTGCGGGTAAGGTCGCCCGCCGTAATGCATTCGACAACGTCCAGGGTTTCGCGGATCGGACGGGTGATCTGGCGACTGATGATGACGGCGGCCAGGATGCCCAACAGCAAGGCCAATAAGGTACTGCCCAACTGCAAGGTACGCGTCTGGGCGACTTCTCTGTCGCGGCTATCCAGTTGAATCTGGTAGATCGCATCGCTGCGCGTAAAGATCTCACTCCCTTGCTCGGTCAAGTCCTTGCGTATCAAGGCAGTGACGTTGATAGCCGTCTTGTAGGCCTGTAAGGCGGCGCGGTAGTTGCCCAGGGCCGTTTCCAGCTGGCGCAACGCATCCGACTGAGACGAGCTGAGATACTCGCCAAGCTGTCTCAGGCCATCGACGGTTTCATTTACCTGGTTGAAGGCCTTCTTCTCGGTATCCGGGGTGCTGTCAGCGCTGTAACCGCGAACCTCGAAACGACTCTGCAGGAACTGCTCCTTGACATGGCCGATGGCCTGGAGACGTTCGGAACGGCCCGCGTCGCCTGGATTCATTTGCAACGCGCTAGTGCGAATCTCGTCGATCAACTTGGAGGTCGATTCGCCGATGCCAGCGATAGTTTGTTGTGCACTGCGGCGAGTGTGATACGCATCGCGCAATTTATTCAGCGATTGCTGGTAGTTATTGATGATAACCGCTTGTTCTTTGGCCAGCTTGAGGCTTTCCGGATTTTTGAAACTACCCAGCAGTTTTTGCAACTGGGCGATGAACGTATCCATATGGGCCTGCATGTTCTGTGCGGCGGTTTCATCCCCGTTGCTCAACATGTATTCCAGGCGGCTCACCTTCAGGTTATACAGCGATGTACTTAACTGGGTAACCTCCCCCGTTCGGTTGCTGCGGAAGATCAGGTTGTCCATGCTGTTCCAACTGATCAGGGCCAGTAGGGTAGTCAAGAGCAGAACCAATCCGAATCCCAGGCCCAGTTTGAGGCTGACGCTGATATTGCCGAACACTTTATTCATTCAATCTCTCTCAGGGCACGCTTTCACCAAAAGACTGGCGACAGAACATTGGCACAATGCATTGTGCAAACCCTGTGAAGCACTATCCATCAGTGCATGCTGGTTCTTTACTAGGATTCCCCTTACCCCGTCTGCGCACGCCTTCGAGTTTGAGTGCCGCCAGGCCCTGTCTAGAGCAATCGTTGTGTCATGGCATAGCGAACGATATCGGCGGTGCTGGAAAATCCCATTTTTTCCATCAGGCGGCCTTTATGGGTACTGACGGTCTTGTGGCTGATCGCCAGGTCAGCGGCAATCCGCATGACGCTGAGTCCACCTGCGAGCAGGCGCATGATCTGCAATTCACGGTCGGTCAGGACATCGTGCTCACAGTGCGATTCCAGGCCGCCAGCGGCGAAGGCTATCTGTTCAGCTAGCCGACTATCGATATAGCGTCCGCCGGTGGCCACTCGGCGAATGGCCAGGAGCAGCGTTTCAGGGTCGCTGTCCTTGGTCAGGTAGCCTAATGCGCCCGTTCTGAGCGCGCGCAGGACGATGGGGACTTCGTTGTACATGCTCAATACCAGGATCGGCAGTAACGGATAGTGCGCGTGGATGCGAAACAGTAAATCCTCACCGCTGATGCCGGGCATGCTCATGTCGAGCAGCAGCAGGTCGATGCCGCCCTGGCGCAGTCGTTCGAGCAGCACCAGGCCGTTTTCCGCTTCGGCGACAACCTGCAGGTCGTCGTCCAGGGCGAACAGCCGCTTCAATCCTTCGCGCATGATGGCGTGATCATCGGCGATCATCAGTCGGATCATGGTGTTTCTCTACCTGTCTTAATGAGAGTGCGTACACGGGTACGTCGACCGGGGACAAGTCATCGGATACCGGCCTTGTAGAGCAGCAGTTGTTCGAAGTCTTCCCGCGGCATGGCCTTGCCGTACAGATAGCCCTGCGCGCTGTGGCAACCGGAGCCTTGCAGAAAGGCTTCCTGAGAGGGCTCTTCGACACCTTCGGCCACCAGCGCCATGCCCAGGGCATGGGCCATGGAGATAATGGCCTTGACCAACTCGACGCTCTCACGGTGGTGGTCGATACCACGGATAAAGGAGCGGTCAATCTTCAGGACTTCAACCGGAAAGCGACTCAGGTAACCGAGTGCCGAATAGCCAGTGCCAAAGTCGTCAATGGCGATGGTGAGTCCCATGGCGAACAGCCGCTCAAGGATCTCGCGCACGGCTATATTGTTGTCCAGCAACAGACCTTCGGTGATTTCCAGCGTCAACCATCCTGGCTCGCAGCCGGTGTCCTGCAAGATGACGCGGATCGAGTTGGCCAGATCGTTCATCCTGAACTGCCGAGGCGAGAGATTCACGGATACCTTCAGCGCCGGATGTCGGTCATCGCGATTCCAGGCTACCGCGACCTGGCAGGCTTTACGCAACACCCATTCACCGATACCGACGATCAGCCCGGTTTCCTCGGCGATCGGAATGAACGTGTCTGGAGGTACCGGCCCGTGCCGGGGGTGGTTCCATCGTAACAAGGCTTCGGCACCAATCAAACGCCCGCTGGCCAAGTCGACCTGCGGTTGGTAATGCACTTCCAACTCTCCGTTGGGCTGAGCATCGCGCAGGCTGGCCGCGAGCGCCATGCGCTCTGTCGTCGTTTGGATGAGCTGTGCCGAATAGACCTGTACGTTGTTACGCCCTTGCTCCTTGGCATGATACATCGCCGAGTCGGCGTACTGCAGCAGTTCACTGATCGTGCTGGCATCGCCTGGGTAGCAGGCAATACCGATACTACCGGAGATGAACAGCTCCCGCTCCCGGATCGGGTAGATCCCACTGATCGCCTGTAGCAGCTTGCCGGCCAAGGCGTTCAAGCTGACGCCTGTCGCCAGAGGCAGGATCAGGGCGAACTCGTCGCCGCCCAGGCGGGCGACCGTGTCGCTGTCGCGCACCGCACGCTGCAAGCGCCTGGCGGTTTCCTGCAGCAAATCATCGCCCGCACTGTGACCCAACGTGTCGTTGATCACTTTGAAATTGTCGAGATCGAGAATGGCTACCGCCACCTGGCGGTTGTATCGGCTCGCGTGGGTTATTGCTTGATGCAGTCGGTCCTTGAAGAGTTCGCGATTGGGCAGCGCGGTCAGAGAGTCGTAAAAGGCCATGGTATGCAACTGCTGCTGGTAGGCTTTGATCTCGCTGATGTCGCGCGCGATGGTCAATACGCTGGCGACTTGGCCGTGCGAGTCGAACTCAGGCACCGCCCGGACATGCTGGACGACCTGCTCGCCATTCGCCCTGGTCCAGGTGGCCTCCAGGGCGACGGGCCGGGCGCTCTGCATGACATCCATGATGCCCTTTTGGTAGCGGCTCGTCAGTTCCTCCGACAACGGGCCTCTGTGACTGATCGGTGTACCCACGACATCGCTGAGCGCAATACCATACAACTGCTCATAGGCGGGGTTGACGTAGACACGCCGGCCTTCGAGGTCATAGCGCACAATGACATCCGGCGAGTTCTCCACCAGCGTGCGGAATTCCTGCTCCTTGAGCCTCAGTGCCTGTTCGGCACGGCGCAGTCCGGTGATATCACGCCCCACCGCCAGCACGCTGGTCACCTCGCCGTCGGCCGCTCGTTCCGGCACGACGCGGATATGGCTGATGAGCTGCCGACCATCGAAGCCCTGCCAGACCAACTCGTGTTCGTCGGGATGCCCGCTACGCAGCACCCCCAACAGCGTTGCTTCATAGGCCAGTATCTCGGGAGTGTTGGAAGCGTGACTGGGTTTCTTGCCGAGTACCGCCGTCTCGGGCAACCCGATCATGTGCACGAATACGGGATTGGCATAGGTACGCAGGAGATTGCGGTCGTAGCGAGCGATGGTGTCGGGGGTATGCTCCGCCAGCGTGCGGAATGCCTGCTTGTCGCTCAGCAGTTGTTGCTCAGGGTGCCTGCTCTGCGTGATGTCTCGCACAAAGCACAGGAAGTTCGTGATGCGCCCGCTCGCATTGCGCAAGGGAATCAGGCTCTGCAAGAAGAGACGACGACCGATGGGCAGTTGGAGTTCGTATTCATCGTTCAATAAGCTGCCGGTGGCGATGCAGGCCTGGCTGCTGCTCGCTATTCGACTCGTGATAGCCTCAGGCAATCGCTCGTCTGGACACTGGCCGAGCAACTCGCTTTTGGACAGGCCCAATAGCCTCTCCATCGTAGGATTGACGTCGATAAAGCGCAGACGAGCGTCTTCACAGATGGCAAACAGCGCCAGGCAAGCGGTACTGTTCGCGAATGCCGTCTGATAGAGGTCGACGCAGGTAGAGGCCAGCTCCCCGGGTGGGCTGCAAAAAGGCAGCTTCTCGGTCATGCTCGCCACCTTGTCTTACACGTGCGGGAGTCACCATTTTTCATCGGCCTATCTCTGACTGAGGCGCCCGACCGGAGCCGGGATTTATCGCCGTGTGTGGGGAGCAGAGAGGATGGTCATGCTTCGCGCCTGCCAGTCATGCCCTCTAATACGCCGCAAGGCAAATGGCATCATGCCAGTACAGATAAATGATGCAGGTCATGTGGATTACCTGACCATCGGACCTTGCTGATTTTCAAGTAGGCATAATTGTCGACAAGGTAGGCATTCCCTTACCCCGCATTGCGTGGACGATCACTAACGCGCAACAGCATCCAAGGCGATCGGGCCAATCGAGCCTCAATGCGAAATGATTCCGTGGTCAATCGCGTACTTCACCAAGGCCGCGGGCTTGTCGATGTTGAGCTTGCGGCGGATGCTCAAACGATGGGTTTCCACCGTGCGCACGCTGATGTCCAGCTCGCGGGCCATTTCCTTGTTGTTCAGGCCCTCGACCATCTTGCGCAGCACCTGGCTCTCGCGCGGCGTCAGCTCGTTATCGGTGTTCTTGTCGGCGATCAGCCGCTGTGCGATCGCCGCACTGTAAAACGTCCCGCCGCTGGCGATGGCCTCAATGGCCGCAATGATTTCCCGCGAAGGTGAATTCTTCAGCACATAACCGCTGGCGCCGGAACGCACCGACTCACTCACATACTCATGGTTGTCGTACATGCTGAGCACCAGAATCTTGAGCAGCGGGTACTGCTTGCTCAACACGCGGGTCAACTCAAGTCCATTCATGTCCTTCAGCCCGATATCCACCAGCAGCAGATCCGGCTGGCAGCGCTTCACCATCTCCAGCGCTTCGGCGCCATTCTCGGCTTCGCCCACCACTTCCAGGGGGGGCATCACCGCCAGCAAGGCCTTGATCCCATCCCGGACCAGGGAGTGATCGTCGACCAGGGCGACGCGGATTGGATGGAGCAGATTCATCAGGGGCGTTCGCTCTTGTTGTGGGCTGAGTCAGGACTTTGCAGCGGCAATTTTAAGCGGCAGCAGAACATCCAGTACACTCCTTCCCGGCATGGAGGCCAGTTCGAGTCGTCCGCCAAAATGCTCGACACGCTCGCGGATATTGCGCAGGCCGATACCCGAGTGACGACGCTCGACCTGGGCGACGTTGAAACCGATACCGTCGTCGACCACCGTCAGGCGCACAAATTCTGCGGCCCCCTGCAGGGTAATCGAGACGTGGTGCGCCTGTGCATGCCGTTCGATATTGGTCAGACCTTCCTGCACAATCCGAAACAACGCGACTGGCAGCCCATCGACCAGCTCGCACTCGAACGCGTTGTTGTCGTAGGTCACCACCAGCCCGCTGCGCTGCTCGAACTCGGCAGCGAGCTGACCGATCGCCGCCGGCAGGCCCAGGGTGTCGAGCAGCGACGAGCGCAGATCGTGAGAGAGGCTGCGGACCTCGCCAATCGCTTCCCCCAGGCGCTCGATGGCTTCTCTTAAAATGCCCAGGCCCCTGTCCTGCCCTTTCTCCAGCACATGGCTGGCCAGCTCGAACTGAAACTTGATGGACACCAGGACCTGGCTGATACCGTCATGCAGCTCACGGGAAACCCGTGAGCGCTCTTCCTCCTGCAAGCTGACGATTCGCTGGGTCAAACGCTGGAGTTTCCTGTCGGCCAGGCGATGTTCGCTGACGTTCAGGGTCATGCCGCCGGCAAAGACCAGGAGCACCGCCACGAGGGCGACCCCGGCAATCGCCAGCATCGTCTTGCGGATGCCCAGGGCCACCTCGTCACGGGCCTGCTGTGTCGCGCGCTCGACGTCCTCGAGGTAGATGCCGGTACCGAGCATCCAACCCCAGCGGTCCAGCATGACCACATAGGCGAGCTTGTCGGTCACCTGGCCGGTCGAGGGTTTGTTCCAGGCGTAGCGTTGAAAGCCTTCCCCTGATTCGGCACTTTTCAGCAACGCCTGGATCACCGGCAGACCGTGGGGGTCCTTCATGTCCCACAGGTATTGGCCCACCAGTTCCGACTGGCGCGAGTGCATCAGGCTGCGGCCCTCGCGGTCGTAGACGAAGAAGTAGCCATTGACCCCGAAGCTGAGCTTGCGCAGTTCTTCCAGCACCTGTTGCTGGGCGTGCTCGTCACCCTTGCCGTCGTCGTAGAGCGGCGCGATCAGGCTTTGCGCCATGGCGACGTAGTTTTTCAGCTCGGCGCGCTTGCTGGCCAGAATGCTGTCTTCGATCAGTTGCGCCTGTTGATCGCCCAGTTGGCGGTTCAGGGAAATCACCAGCGCGCAGATGACAGCGATGGCCATGACCAGCGGCAAGATTCCCAGGGCGACGATTTTGTGCTTGAGCTGCATGACGGATTACCGGGGCTCTCAGTAGAACTACGTAGACGCTGCGTACGTAGTCGTGCGGATACTTTTGTTGACGGTATACACGGATATTGGGCCAGCTCCGCACAGCGGACACAATTATAAAAATTACCGCCGCAGTCTACCGACTGTCGGCAGGAGACACGCAATGACCCGTCTGGCTAAACACCTCGCCTGGTTTGCCGTGGCTGTCCTGGGAGCGTTTGCGCTGAGTGTCGTGGCCCTGCGCCGCGGCGAAGCCATCAATGCCCTCTGGATCGTAGTCGCCGCAGTCGCTATCTACCTCGTCGCTTACCGCTATTACAGCCTGTTCATCGCCAACAAGGTGATGCAACTCGACCCCATGCGCGCCACTCCCGCCGTCGTCAACAACGATGGCCTGGACTACGTGCCGACGAACAAACATATTCTCTTCGGCCATCACTTCGCCGCCATTGCCGGCGCCGGACCACTGGTCGGCCCGGTATTGGCGGCGCAGATGGGCTACCTGCCCGGCACCCTGTGGCTGATTGCCGGGGTGGTGCTGGCCGGTGCGGTGCAGGACTTCATGGTCTTGTTCCTCTCCACTCGTCGCAACGGTCGTTCCCTGGGCGACATGGTCCGCGAGGAAATGGGCCGCATCCCGGGGACCATCGCCCTGTTCGGCTGTTTCCTGATCATGATCATCATCCTCGCCGTGTTGGCGCTGATCGTGGTCAAGGCCCTGGCCGAGAGCCCATGGGGGATCTTCACGGTGATGGCGACCATCCCGATCGCGATGTTCATGGGCGTCTACATGCGCTACATCCGCCCGGGCCGCATCGGTGAAATCTCCATTGTCGGTGTGCTCCTGCTGCTCGGCTCGATCTGGCTGGGCGGGCAGATCGCCGCCGACCCGGTGTGGGCCAAGGCCTTCACCTTCACCGGGATCCAGATCACCTGGATGCTGATCGGCTACGGCTTCGTGGCCGCCGTGTTGCCGGTGTGGCTGATCCTGGCCCCGCGCGACTACCTGTCGACCTTCCTCAAGATCGGCACCATCATGGCCCTGGCGATCGGCATCCTGATCACCATGCCCGTGCTGAAAATGCCGGCGTTGACCCAGTTCGTCGACGGCACCGGCCCGGTCTGGAAAGGCGGTCTGTTCCCGTTCCTGTTCATCACCATCGCCTGCGGCGCGGTGTCCGGCTTCCATGCGCTGATCGCGTCCGGGACCACGCCCAAGCTACTGGCCAGCGAAGGCCATGCCCGTTATATCGGTTACGGCGGCATGCTGATGGAATCCTTCGTGGCCATCATGGCGATGGTCGCCGCCTCGGTCATCGATCCGGGCGTGTACTTCGCCATGAACAGCCCGGCCGCCGTGGTCGGTGCTGATGCAGTAGCCGTGGCGCAGACCGTCAGCAGCTGGGGCTTCACCATCACCCCGGACGCCCTACTGGCAGTGGCCAAGGACATCGGCGAAACCACCGTGCTGGCCCGTGCCGGCGGTGCGCCGACCCTGGCGGTCGGTATCGCGCAGATCCTCCACCATGTGCTGCCTGGTGAGAACACCATGGCGTTCTGGTACCACTTCGCGATCCTGTTCGAAGCGCTGTTCATCCTGACCGCCGTGGATGCCGGTACCCGTGCCGGGCGTTTCATGCTGCAGGATCTGCTCGGTTCCTTCGTTCCGGCGCTCAAGCGTACCGAATCCTGGACCGCCAACCTGATCGCCACTGCCGGTTGCGTGGCGATGTGGGGTTACCTGCTGTACCAGGGCGTGATCGACCCGCTGGGTGGCATCAACACCTTGTGGCCGCTGTTCGGTATCTCCAACCAGATGCTCGCCGGTATCGCGCTGATGCTCGGCACCGTTGTGCTGATCAAGATGAAGCGCCAGCAATACATCTGGGTCACCTTGCTGCCCGCCGCCTGGCTGCTGATCTGCACCACCAGCGCCGGCTTCATCAAGCTGTTCGATGCCAACCCGGCCATCGGTTTCCTCGCCCTGGCGAAGAAGTACAGCGTCGCATTGGAAGCCGGACAGGTGATCGCCCCGGCCAAGGACATCACCCAGATGCAGCACGTGATCTTCAACGCCTACACCAACGCCACGCTGACGGCGCTGTTCCTGTTCGTGGTCTTCAGCATCCTGTTCTATGCGATCAAGGTCGGTGTCTCGGCCTGGGGTAGCCAGGAGCGTACGGATAAGGAGTCGCCCTTCCAGGCCGTTCCAGAGGCGTAATCGAAGCTAGATGAAAAAAATGCCCCGTATCGAAAGCTACGGGGCATTTTTCGTTGGTGAGCCGCAACACCTCGTTCCTTTGACGCGGATTCGCTACTATGTTTGCTCCGCTTTCCTTGTCGGCGGATTTCTTCATTGTGGAGCCCGAATGCCTAGTCAAAAGGACATCGCCGCCGAAAGCGGCGCACCGATGATTCCTGAACAGCGCCGTGAGTTGATGCTGCGACAGTTGCGCAAGCACCAGGTGCTGAGCGTTCATCAGTTGATGGAAATGTTCGAGTGCTCGCACATGACGGTGCGCCGCGACATTGCGCTGCTGGAGCAGGAAGGTCGGGCCTATTCGGTCACCGGTGGCGTTCGGATCGCCAGCCAACTGCACAGCGAGCCCAGCCACCAGCTCAAGGCCGTGGTCGAGTTGCCGCAGAAACAGGCGATGGCGAAACTCGCGGCCCGGTTGCTGCACGCCGACATGACGATTTACCTGGATGCGGGCACCAGCACCCTGGAGATCGTCCCCTACGTCAAGGCGCTTTCCGGCATGACCGTGGTGACCAACGACTTCGGTATCGCCCAGGCCTTGATGGACGCGCCCCAGGTCACGGTCATTCATACCGGCGGCCAGCTGGATCACTCCAACCATTCCTGCGTGGGCGGGTTGGCGGTCGCCACCTTGCGCCAGGTGGTCACCGATATCGCGTTCATCTCCACCAGCTCCTGGGACTTGCGTCGCGGCCTGACCACGCCTTCGGCGCTGAAGGTGGAGGTCAAGCAGGTGGCGATGCAGTCGGCGTCCCAGGTGGTGCTGGTGGCCAGCAGCTCCAAGTACGGCACCTTCAGCATGTACAAGATCGCCGGACTGGAACAGTTCGACATCATCATCAGCGACGATGCGCTGGCCACTGCGGCGGCCGACGGTATTCGAAAACAAGGCGTCGAACTGATGTTGCCCTCCGGCGTGACGCCTTAAGGTCTATCGAGTAGGAGGCGGATTTACATCCGCCGCCCTCTCAAACCTAGCGCGCCTTCCAGTCGCGTAGCCACTGCAAGCCCGCCGAGGTGTCGCCGCGCGGCCGGTATTCGCAACCAACCCAGCCGTCATAGCCCAACTGGTCAATCAGCTCGAACAGATAGGGATAGTTGACCTCCCCCAAGTCCGGCTCGTGGCGGTCCGGCACGCCGGCAATCTGGATATGGCCGATCCCGTCGAAGTCCCGGCGCAATTTGCTGGCCAGGTCACCCTCGACGATCTGGCAGTGGTAGCAGTCGAACTGGACCTTCAGGTTGCTGGCGCCCACTTCCTTGCAGATGGCCTGGGCCTGATCCTGCCGGTTGAGGAAAAATCCCGGCATGTCCCGTGTATTGATCGGCTCCAGCAACACCGTCACCCCGACCTTGGCCGCTTCGGCCGTCGCATAGGCGAGGTTTTCCAGGTAGATGCCATGATGCCGTGCCCGCTCGCTCTCGGAGGGCAACAGGCCGGCCATGACATGGATACGTGAATTGCCCAGCACCGCCGCATAGTCCAGGGCGCGGTCGAAACCACTGCGAAACTCACCCTCGCGACCCGGCAACGACACGGTGCCCCGCTCCCCCGCTGCCCAATCGCCCGGCGGCGCATTGAACAGCGCTTGCACCAGGCCGTTGTCGCTCAGGCGCTGCTTCAGCTCCTGGGCGCTGTAGTCGTAGGGAAACAGGTACTCCACCGCCTCGAAACCATCGGCGGCGGCCGCGGCGAAGCGCTCCAGAAAGCCCTTTTCCGGATAAAGCATGCTGAGGTTTGCAGCAAAACGAGGCATGGTAGCTCCCAGGATAAAGGCTCAGACAAACGGCCAGATCAGCAAGGTAATACAGAAACCCAGCGTACCGAGCAAGGTGGTCAGCACCGTCCAGGTGCGCAGACCGTCACCCACATTCAGCCCGGCCAGCTTGGTGAAGATCCAGTAGCCGGCATCATTGATATGGGACATCGCCAGGCCGCCACCGCCCATGGCCAGGCACAGCAGGGCCAGGTGGTTTGGGGTGAGGTTGAGGGTCGCGATCAACGGGCTGATGATCCCGGCAGTGGTCACCAGCGCCACCGTGGTCGAGCCCTGTACCGCGCGCAGCAGCAGGGTCAGCAGAAAGCCCAGGGCGAGCACCGGCAGACCGGTGGTGCGCAACAGATCGGAGACCACGGCGCCGATGCCGGTATCCACCAGGACCTTGCCGAAGACACCGCCGGCACCGGCAATCAGGATCACCATCGCCACACCGGGCAAGGCCGAGCCGATCACATCGGACACCTGGGTGCGACTCCAGCCCCGCCGCGAACCCAGCAGCCAGGCACACAGCAAGGTGTCGATCAGCAGCGCGACCAGCGGCGCACCGAGTACGGTCATGATACCGCGCAGGGTCGAGTCGGCAGGCAGCAGCGAGGTGGCCAGGGTGCCCAGCAGAATCAGGATGATCGGCAACAGGATCAGCCCGACAATCAGGCCGAAACCCGGTGGCGGCGCCGGCGGCAGCTTGGCGACGAGGCTGCCGGTGGACTCTTCCAGGCCCATGTGCGAGACAGCCACCGCCGCCTGCGCTGTGCTGATGTCGTTGCCATTGCCCCAGGCGACCAGGTCTTCATGGGTGACATGCGGACCGTAGACCTCGGCACGAATATCGTCGGTCATCGGGTACACCCGACGGGTCATGCGTCCGGCCACGCGGTAGCCGACATAGCACAGCAGCGCGGTGATCGGCAGGCCGAACATCAGCACCCGGCCAAGGTCGGCACCCAGCTGGCTGGCAGCGGCGACGGCGCCCGGGTGTGGCGGCAGGAAGGCATGCACGGTCAGCAAGGCCGCGCACATCGGCAGCGCGAACACCAGCAACGGCTTGCGCGCACTGCGAGCGACGCCATAGGCCAGCGGCATCAGGATGATCACCCCGACCTCGAAGAACACCGGCACCCCGACCATGAAACCGGCAATCGTCAGCGCCAGCGGTGTACGCCGGTTGCCGAAACGGCTGATCAGCGTCCTGGCCAGGGCCTCGGCACCGCCAGAGAGTTCGATGATCCGCCCGATCATCGCGCCCAGGGCAATGATGATCGCGATATGGCCCAGGGTCTTGCCCATGCCGCCTTCAATGGTGGCGACCAGCTCCGCCGGCTTCACCCCGGCGACCAGGGCCACCAGGATGCTCACCAGCATCAAGGCGACGAAGGGTTGGAATTTGTACTTGAGCACCAGGAACAGCAACAGCGCGATGCCCAGCCCGGCGGTCACCATCAGGATCAACGGGCTCATTTCGGCAGCCCTCCGCGCCGGGTGAACGCAGCGGTTGCGCCGCTGGACCTGCAAGTGCCTTGGTGAAGGTAAGTCATGCTTGGATTTCCTGTTGTTATTGTTTTTTCAGGCAAGCCGGGGCCATCGAGAGTCGCTGTGCGTCTCCCGGACAGGGCCTGCGTTATCGATCTGTGCTGCTAATCCGTGCTCTACCAGTGCGCCCCGAAGGTCTCGCGCAGCTCGTCCAGCGCCGCTTGATCGAGCGGTTCGGGCCTGGGGTTGCTCATCAACCAGAGTCGTGCGGTTTCCTCGAGTTCTTCCAGGGCGTAGCTGGCCTTGGAAACCGAACTTTCCCAGACCACCGGCCCCAGCCGTTCGAGCATCACGCCGCGAACGCTGTTGGCCAGTTGGGCGACCTGTTCGGCGACCTTCGGCGAGCCGGGTCGCTGATAGCCGATCAGCGGAATATGCCCGACTTTCATGACCTGATACGGCGTCAGCGGTGGCAGGATGTCGTTGGGTTGCCAGACACCGGCCAGGGTCAAGGCCACCAGGTGGGTGGAATGGGTGTGAACCACGCCGCCAACCCCCGGGTTGCGGTCATAGACCTGGCGATGCAGCGCCAGGGTCTTCGAGGGTTTGTCACCGGACACCCATTCGCCGGCCAGGTTGACCTTGGCAATGGTCGCCGGGTCGAGGCGCCCGAGGCAGACGTCAGTCGGGGTGATCAACCAGCCATCGTCCAGGCGCGCACTGATATTGCCGGCGCTGCCGACGGTATAACCGCGCTGGTAAAGGCTGCGGCCGACCTCGCAGATTTCTTCGCGCAAGGCGTTTTCATTGCTCATTGCGCCTCTCCAGCCTGGGCCAGTTGCTTCAAGGCCTTGTCGAAGAAGTCGCGACCACCGAAGTTGCCGGACTTGAGGGCCAATGCCAGCGGCTCATCGGTCGTGCTGACCGTCGCCGGCACCCCCGGATCGATCTGCGCACCGATCCGCAGCAGTTGCACACCCAAGGCCTGAACCACGGCGCCCGAGGTTTCGCCACCGGCAATCACGAAGCGCCGCACGCCGCTCTGACGCAGCCCCCGGGCGATTTCGCCGAAGGCGTTTTCCACCAGGCTACCGGCCTGTTCGACACCCAACTGCTGTTGCACCGCCTTGACCTCTTCCGGCGAACTGGTGGCATAGATCAGGACGGTTTCACTGTTATTTCGGGCGAAGGCCAAAGCTTGCGCCACGACCGGCTCACCGGCGGCCAAGGCCAGCGGATCGATACGCAGTGCCGGTCGACCGGCTTCGAGCCAGGCGGCCACTTGCCCGTTGGTCGCCACTGAAGCGCTACCGGCCAACACCACTTCATCACCGTAGACCGGCGGCAGCTCCGACGCATCGAGCTCGCGCAACTTGCCGGCGCGGCGGAAGTTGTCCGGCAAGCCCAGGGCCAGTCCCGAGCCGCCGGTCAGCAACGGCAAGTCCGCACAGGCCGCGCCCAGGGTGTACAGATCATGGTTCGACAAGGCATCGGCGATCGCGATGCCGACACCCTGCCCGCGCAATTCGGCGATTCGCGCGCGCACCTGTTCGACCCCTTGGGCAATGCTGTCGTAACGCAACAAGCCGACATCCAGGTCAGTCTGCGATTGCAGCACCCGGATCAGGTTGGCATCGGTCATCGGCGTCAAGGGATGATGCTGCATGCCCGACTCGTTGAGCAGTTGATCCTGGACAAACAAGTGGCCACGAAAGATCGTCCGGCCATTTTCCGGAAACGCCGGGCACGCCAGGGTGAAGTCACTGCCCAGGGCCGCCAGCAGCGCTTCGCTGACCTGACCGATATTGCCGGCCGCCGTGGAGTCGAACGTTGAACAGTATTTGAAAAAGATCTGCTCGCAACCTTGTTCACGCAGCCAGGTCAGTGCCGCGAGGGACGCTTCGACCGCCTCGGCAACCGGTGTGGTACGTGACTTCAGGGCAATGACAATCGCATCGGCGTCGATCCCGGCGGCGACTTCGCGGCTCGGGATACCGATGCTCTGTACGGTGCGCATACCGCCGCGCACCAGCATGTTGGCAAGGTCAGTGGCGCCGGTGAAATCGTCGGCGATGCAGCCCAGTAATGGACGGGAGTTCATGGTGCGGTCCTCAAACAGGCTCGGTCTTGGCCGTCGGCAACTGGATGCCCGGGAAAATCTTGATCACTGCCGAGTCGTCCTCGCGGCCGAAACCGGCGCTGGAAGCCTGCATGAACATCTGGTGGGCCGTGGCCGACAGCGGCAGCGGGAATTTGCTGGCGCGCGCGGTATCCAGCACCAGGCCCAGGTCCTTGACGAAAATATCCACCGCGGACAACGGCGTGTAGTCGGCCTTGAGAATGTGCGGCACGCGGTTTTCGAACATCCAGGAGTTACCGGCGCTATGGGTGATCACTTCGTAGAGCGCGTCGGCATCGACCCCTTCACGCAGCCCCAACGCCATGGCCTCGGCGGAGGCCGCGATGTGCACGCCGGCCAGGAGCTGGTTGATGATCTTGACCTTCGAGCCCAGGCCATGGGCGTCACCCAGGCGATAGACCTTGCCGGCCATGCCCGCGAGAATCGCCTCGGCCTTGGCGTAAGCCGCCTGCGGGCCCGAGGTCATCATGGTCATCTCGCCGGCGGCGGCCTTGGCCGCGCCGCCGGAGATCGGCGCATCCAGGTACAGCAGGCCCTTCTCGGCCAGGCGCTGGCCAAGATCGACCGCATAGGTAGGCGCCACGGTGGCACAGCCGATGACCAGGCTGCCAGGACGCAGCGCGGCCACGGCGCCGCCTTCGCCAAACAGTACGGTCTCGGTCTGCTCGGCATTCACCACCACCGTGATGATCACCTCGCACTCGCCGGCCATGTGTGCGGGCGAAGTGCATGCCACCCCACCCTCACCGGCAAACTGCTCCGTCACCGCCGCCCGCACATCACAGGCATGCACCTGGAAACCACTGCGCAACAGCGAGCGGGCAATGCCCAGCCCCATCGCGCCCAAACCGACCACACCGACATTCTTGTTATTCATGAGGGGACTCCATCAAGTTGAGCGGATAATCCCCCAATGAACAGAATATGTGAAGTATTTTTTCAAAATAACATTTTTTAACATCGTTTTTGAAAGACCGCCCAAGGGGCAAGGACCCGCCCCCTGCCCCCTGCCCCCTGCCGGCCTGGGGTCTGTACGAGAACTCGCCGAGCGGCGATCAGGCAAGGCAAAAACAGGCGAGGAAGCGGAGTGTAGGGGCCTACATGAGCATTCCGAGCCTGTTTTTAACGCAGCATGGTCGTCGCGCAGGCAGTTATCGTACAGAGCCTAGGTCCTGAAGCGCCCCACGGTCTGATGCAGGCTGCCGGCCATCCGGGCCAATTCCAGACCGGCGGTGTGAGTCTGCCGGGCCCCCAGCGAGACCTGCTCGGACAGGTTGCGAATGCCCACCAGGTTGCGATCCACCTCGCGCGCCACCAGGGCCTGCTGCTCCGTGGCACTGGCGATCATCAGGTTGCGTTCATTGATCTGCGAGATCGACCGGGTGATCTCTTCCAGTGCCTCGCCGGAGCGTTGCGCAACCTCCAGGGTGGTCTGCACCAGGTGGCTGCTGCTCTGCATGGCGCTCACCGCGTGCCCGGTGTCGAGCCGCACGTTGCCGATCATCTGCTCGATTTCCTCGGTCGACACCCGGGTACGATGGGCCAGCGCCCGCACCTCATCGGCGACCACCGCGAAACCCCGTCCGGCATCACCGGCACGGGCCGCTTCAATCGCCGCGTTGAGGGCCAGCAGATTGGTCTGCTCGGCAATGCTGCGAATCACCTCCAGCACCGTGCTGATGTCCTGCACACGTCCGGCCAGATGCTGGATACGCTGCGAGGTATCCGTCATGCCGTCCGCCAGCATCCCTATCGAGGCCACCGTTTCCTGCACCTGCTCACGGCCACGCTGCGCGGTTTGCTCCGACACCCGGGACGCCTCGCTGGTGCTGACCGCATTGCGGGCGACCTCGTCGACGGCGGCGCTCATCTGATTGACCGCGGCAGCGGCCTGCTCGATCTCCTGGCCCTGCAACTGCAAACTGCTACTGGTCTGGCTGCTGACCGCGCTCAACTCTTCGGACGAACTGGCCACCTGATCGACCGACACGGCGATGTGCCGGACCATCGTGTTCAGGCTTTGCTGCATCTGCTGCATGCTTATCATCATGTTGTCGCCAGCATTGGCACTCACGGGCACGTGAATCGTCAGGTCGCCTTGCGCGATCTGACTCAATACCCGCGCCGCATCATCGGGCTCGCCCCCCAAGGGCCGGGTGACACTGCGCGTGACGATCACCGCGGCGGCGATGACCGAGACCAGGCAGAACACGAACAAGCCCAGCATGTTCAGGCGGGCATCGCTGTACAGCGCCTGCGCCGACCGCTCACGATCGACGAAGATCTGCCCTTGCAGAGCCATCAGGGCGTCCAGGCTTTGATAGACCTGCTGTTCGGCAGGGACGACTTGCTGTTTGAGCTGTGTCATCGCGGCCTCGAAAGCCCCTTGCCGGATCAACACCTGCACCTGGGTGAACGCGGCGACGTAGGCCTCGCGATGTTTTTTCAGGACCGCATAGGCGGCCTTGCCTTCTGGCAGGTAGAACAGCGGCTCGAGGGTTTCAAGTGCCTGGGTGATCCGTTTCCTGGTGGTATCGATCGACTGTTGGGCTTGCTGATTATCCTTGTCGATCAGCAGATCCCGGGTGTTCCTGGCGTTGTCCCGCACACCGGTGGCAATGACCATGATCGGATCGATCTTCGGCCAGTCCTGTTTGACGATCACTATTGCCTGTTCCTTGAGCGTCGCCAGATCGTGCAACGCATACAACGCCTGTCCTGTCAGTAACAACGGCGCAATGGCAAAGCCGATGACGATACGCTGTGCCGTGCTTAGCTTGGCCATCTCAAATGCTCCCCGATTAATACCTGCCCGATGGGCAGCGCATTTGAAAACTTCATGCCCCATAAGCCCCGGACTCACTGTGCCCCGGGTCGTTTCAATGGCCGCGAATGTAGTGCTCCAGTTGCCGGATCAGGTCGGCCTGCTCGGCGATGGCTTCCTTGACCAGATCGCCGATCGACAACAGGCCAATCAGTTGATCGCCGTCCATCACCGGCAGATGGCGCAGATGACTGTCGGTCATGACCGCCATGCAACGCTCGATGCTCTGCTGACTGTCTGCCGTCACCACCGGCGCACTCATGATGTCCCTAACCTGCGTCCCGACCGAAGAGCGCCCCTGCAAAATGACCTTGCGTGCATAGTCGCGCTCACTGATCACGCCGATCACCTGCCCCGCCTCTATGACGGGCAGAGCGCCGACGTTCTTTTCGGCCATCATCTTCAGCGCTTCCAGCACCATCTGGTCTGGCGCGATGCTATGCACCTGCTGGTTTTGCACGACCTTGAGCTTGAGCAGTTGCGCGGCTGTTTTCATAGGGGCCTCCAATACTGTTCACGGTTAAAAAGGCAAAAAAAAGCGCCTGAAACCTTGCGGTTCCAGGCGCCTTTGCCTGTTCTTTCTCGGTGCTGAAACCAGGCGTTCATGCCTGGTCACCAAGGTTGCCCTGACCTGTTCGGCCAATCGATCGTCGTTGACCGAGGGGGCTGTTCCCAGAAATATGTGCAGCCTTTGTGCCAGTCGGCAACGCAGAGACGCCAAGGCGAATTGACGGGACAATCACTCGGAACGCTTGGGCTGGCGGAGGCGAAAGCTCATTGCTCCGCCTCCGACTGGTGCAAGTCATGCCCCATGACGCATTATAAAAGTGCATGGATCGAGACTGGCCTGATGACTGCTTCCACGGCCAAGTAGTTGAACAGCAAATCCGTTAGTATTTCTTTGCGCTCGCCCCCATTGCCTCCCAGCAGGAAATCACCATGCAACTCGAATGGCTCGAAGACTTTATCGAACTGGCTCGCACTCGCAGCCTGTCTCGTGCCGCCGAGATCCGTTGCGTGACACATCCCGCATTCGGCCGGCGTATTCGCGCGTTGGAGGAATGGGTCGGCACTTCGCTGATCGAACGCAAGCAACCGCTGTCCTTGACGCCCGGCGGCCTGCTGTTCCTGGAAGCCGCAACGCAATCGGTGGAGTTGCTGGCCGCGGTGCGGGCACAGTTCCAGGGGGGCGGATTGAGCCGCGATGAGCCGGTGCGCATTGCCACGGGACGAACCCTGGCCAGTGATTTCTTCCCCGACTGGTACGCGTCTCTGAACCCACAGTTCGGCTGCTTCCCCGTCTCCCTGGTGACCAGCGGTGCGCAGGAAGCGATCATGAAGTTGTCGGCCGGCGACGTGGACTTGCTGTTGAGCTTTTCCAGCCCGCTGACCCAGGTCCTGATCGATCCGGAGCGTTTCGACTCGTTGGTGCTCGCCAACGAAGAGCTGCTACCGGTCAGTGCCCCGGACGCCCATGGACAACCCCTGTTCCATATTTCCGCCCACAGCAGCGCGCAGACCATCCCCTGGCTGGCGTTCTCGCCGACCCTCGCCCTGCGCGGAGTACTCGCCCAGCACTTGGCACGCCTGCCCCAGCGGTTGGCGTTGCGCATGATCTATCAAGCGGACTCCTACGAGGCCATTCTGGAAATGGCCAAGCGCGGCAGTGGCCTCGCCTGGCTGCCACGAATGGTCGCCAAAGGTGCCCTGGCATCCGGCGAGTTGCTGATCGCCGGCGGTCCGGAGTTTCAGATCAGCTTCGACGTGTCCTTGCATCGCCTGCGCTCCAATCAGAGCGAACGGGCGATGAAGATATGGCAGGGTCTGCTGTTGCGGCATGCGGGGCACGGATCGAATCACGACACCAACCTGGCATGACCGCCCTCTCAAACGTGCACTGATTACGGGCACACGAAAAAAAGATCAGCGCTCCGATGATCCTGAAAAGGCCATGCCGACAGGCGTGTGCGCAATCAGCTCAAGGATGTGCCGAAACAGCAATTGCCATCACCCAAGGCTTGATTCAATTTCGACTCCGGGCCGGACAGCCATGAAGGCGCAGATCTTCACCCGCTGTCCGGTTGTTTTCACCCATAACAATGACTGCCATCGATGTCATCGAACCGCACCGCGGCTCGCTGAATACGATAGACAACTGTGAAACAGACCCGGAACTCTCTCATGACCACTCAATCATCCATCGTGCATTCGGCACAGGTTTCAACCCAGCGAGGCCCTTGGAAGGAAATCGTCGCCGCCAGTATCGGCAATGCCCTGGAATTCTATGACTTGTTGATCTATGGCTATTTCGCGGTGGTGATCGGGAAGCTGTTTTTCCCGTCGAACAACGAAACCACTTCACTCCTGCTCAGCGTCGGTTCCTTCGGCATCTCCTTTTTGATGCGCCCGCTGGGTGCCATCGTGCTGGGCACCTATGCCGACCGGGTGGGGCGCAAGGCCTCGCTGACGATGTCGATCCTGATCATGATGCTCGGCACCGCACTGATCACCTTTGTCCCCTCCTATGAGCAGATCGGCCTGACCGCGCCGCTGCTGATTATCGTTGCGCGCATGCTGCAGGGTTTTTCCACCGGCGGGGAGTTCGGCGCCGCGACCGCCTTCATGATCGAGCACGCCGATGCCAAACGACGTGGTTTCTTCGCCAGCTGGCAGTTGTCGACCCAGGGCCTGGCGACGGTGTTGGCGGCCGGGGTCAGCGCGTTGCTCAGCTACCTGTTGTCGGATGTGCAATTGAATGCCTGGGGCTGGCGCGTCGCTTTCGCCGTGGGCCTGCTGATCGGGCCAGTGGGTTTCTACATCCGCAGCCAGATCGATGAAACCCCGGATTTCCAGAAGACCGTGGCGAACGTGCAGAAGAAAACCCCACTGCGCGATGTGTTGATCAAAGGTCATGTCAGCCTGCTGCTGGCCATCGGGGTGGTCGCGGGTGCAACGGCATTCAACTACGTACACAAGCTTTACATGCCGACCTATGCCTTGAAGCAATTGCACATCGCGGCCACGTCCTCGTACCTCGGGGC
Source organism: Pseudomonas batumici (assembly GCF_000820515.1). GTDB lineage: Bacteria > Pseudomonadota > Gammaproteobacteria > Pseudomonadales > Pseudomonadaceae > Aquipseudomonas > Aquipseudomonas batumici. The sequence goes on from NZ_JXDG01000039.1 coordinate 20,603, forward strand.
GCTGGTGACCGGAGCTACCCTGATGATCATGGCGCCGGTGTTCGGCGGCCTCTCGGATCGCCATGGTCGGTTTCGGGTGCTGAGCGTCGCCCTGCTGATTACCGGTTTGTCGTCCTACCCGATGTTTCTGCTGCTCAACACCTTTCCCAGTGTCTCGGTCCTGCTGTTGGTGCAGGCCATCGTTGGCATCTTGATCGCCGCGTGCCTGGGACCGATCCCGGCGATGCTGGCCGACATATTCCCCACCAGCATCCGGGGTACTGGCCTCGCGCTCAGCTACAACTTTTCGATCACCCTGTTTGGTGGTTTCGCCCCACTGATCGTGACCTGGATGATCGATGCCACCGGCAACAAGCTGGCGCCCAGCTTCTACGTCATGGCGACTGCGCTGATCAGCGTCATCGCCGTGGTCAGCCTTGGCCGCCGCATGCAGCGCAACACCTCGAGCTGACCTTCAGCCGCTCCCTTCCTTTTTCAGTAAAAACCATCGTCCATGCCGCGCCTGCAGGTTGCACGGCAAGCGAAAGCTATTGTCTGTCGGAGACCGAAATGAAGACCCTTGAACAAGTTCGTGCGTCCCTGAAACCGTACCCGGTGGAGGTTGAATTCCCCGATATCCGCCCATGGAAAACCGGTAACTGCGGGGTCGACTACGTCCACAGCTTCGACAGTGGCGTACCCGGACCGCACGTGATGATCATGGCGCTGACCCATGGCAACGAAGTCAGCGGCGCTATTGCCGTGGACGCGTTCCTACGCAGTGGCTTGCGCCCTCGCCAGGGCCGCTTGAGCCTGGGCTTCGGCAACGTCGAGGCTTATCACCGCTTCGACCCACAGGACATCGATGCGACCCGTTACCTCGACGAAGACATGAATCGCGTCTGGCTACCCGCGAAGCTCGACAGTGAGCAGCAGTCCCTCGAACTGCGCCGGGCCCGCGAACTGCGCCCCTTCATTGACAGCGTCGACCTGTTGCTTGACATCCACTCGATGCATGAAGAGTCCGCGCCGCTGATGATGTGCGGTGCACGCACCAAGGGCCTGGAGTTCGCCGCAACGCTGGGAGTGCCGGCAACCGTCGTCGTCGATGCCGGTCACGCCAACGGTCGTCGCCTGCGTGATTACGCTGATTTCAACGATGCCGCCAGCAGGAAGAACGCATTGCTGGTCGAGACCGGCCAGCACTTTTCGCAACGCAGCCGGCAGGTCGCACTGGATGTGGCGGCGCGCTTTCTGATCACCACCCAGGCGGTGTCCGAAGAAGACGTCGCAGCGTTTCTCAGCCCCCGTGAACCCGGACCTCAGCGCTTCCTCCAGGTCACTGAGCCGGTGGTCGCCAACAGCATGGACTTTAACTTTGTCGAGGACTTCCGCGGACTGGAGCTGATCGCCCGTGCTGGAACGGTCATCGCTCGGGACGGTGATCAGGAGATCGTCACGCCCTATGACAACTGCGTGCTGGTCCAGCCGTCGCTCAGGCATCTCAGCCCTGGCGTCACCGTCGTAAGACTGGCCAAGGTGCTGGATATCCCGCACTAGCACCCGTCCTCGCAAATCCCACTCTCCCCCCTTCCCCCTTGCTACGACTGGAGATGCGTTGAATGAAAAAAATGCCATGGATCATCATGATGGGCGCAGGCACCGTCAGCCCGCTCATGAGTGGATGGGTGCAAGCCGCCGGGTTCATCGAGGACAGTCACGCCGACCTGACCTTGCGCAACTTTTACATCAGTAACGATACCCGCAACAGCACGACGCCGAACATCAAGGAGTGGGCACAGGGCTTCATGCTCAATTATCAGTCCGGTTTCACCCAGGGCACCCTCGGCTTCGGCGTCGATGCCCTTGGTTTGTTGGGCATGAAACTGGATTCGGGTGGCAATGCAACCAAGGCCGGCCGCGACCGCACCCCAGGTGTATTGGAGCCTCTGAGCAACGGCAGCCCGGTAGATGAATACGCCAGCCTCGGGTTGGCGGCCAAGATGAAACTCTCCAAAACCGAATTTCGCTACGGAACGCTACAACCGAAACTACCGGTCATCTATGCCAACGACGGTCGTTTGCTGCCACAAACGTTCGAGGGCGGCCAGGTTACCAGCAAGGAAATCGACAATCTCACGTTGGTCGGCGGGCGCCTGGAGCACGCCAAGGCCCGGGCGTCCACCGATAATCAGGCGCTGTCGATCGGTGGCGCGGGTAATGTGCCCGGCACCAGCAACCTGCGCCGCAGCAACGCCTTCTACTACGCAGGTGGCGATTACCAGGTCAGCAAAAACCTGCTCGCCCAGTACTACTACGGCGAACTGGATAATTTTTACCAACAACACTTTTTTGGCCTCACTCACACGCTACCGCTGCCGGTGGGCTCGTTCAAATCGGACCTGCGCTATTTCGTGAGTGATTCGGATGGCAAGAACGGCAGCACCGCTGGCCGCGCCGAGGGTTACACCAGTACCGGCTACTACGGTAACGGCGTCACTCACGGCAAGGTCGATAACGACCTGTTCAGCTCGTTGTTCACCTACAGCCTTTCCGGCCACGCGTTCAGCCTCGGTTACCAGAAATCCTCGGGGGATAGCGCCATGCCGTTCATCAACCAAGGCGATGGCGCCAGCGTTTATCTCAACACCGATCGCCTGGTCAGCAACTTCACCCGTGCTGGCGAACGCACCTGGATCGGCCAGTACGCTTATGACTTTGCCGCCCTTGGCGTGCCAGGGCTGACCAGTACAGTGTCCTACTACAAGGGCGACCAGATCGCTTCGGCGACCGGTGGACTCCGGGAGTGGGAGCGTGACCTGATCATCGCCTACGTACTGCCCGATGGTCCGCTCAAGGGGTTGGGCGTGACCTGGCGCAACGCCACCTATCGCAGCCAGGCGGCGATCGGTACCGCCGATGCCGACCATAACCGACTGATGATCAGCTATAGCTTGCCGCTGTTCTGATTCCCCCCTGATTTCAAAATACCCAATGCCTGCGGACGGTACCCGGCTGCCCGCAGGTTTCATCGGCTCGTTCGTAGCCGATTTATCGAGGAGGTGTGCCGATGAAAGGCCTGGGTTTCAGTCGCAAAATATTGATCGCCGCCGCCCTGATCGTCATCGTGGTCTTCAGTGCTTTCATCTACGTCAGCGACTATCGGCAGCGGCAAACCTTGCGCGGCGATGTTGACGCGAAGTTACAGCAGTTGGGCAGGCTGACCGCCCACGATATTCAGGCCTGGCTGGAAAGCCGCATGCAGTTGATCCAGACACTGGGCCAACGACTCAACGTCGAGGGGACTGACAAGGCCACCCTGCTCAAGGCCATCGACTTGCCGGTCTATGCAGAAAACTTCCAGCTGATTTCATACGGTGGTAGCGACGGCTCGATGTTTTCATTGCCGGAAAGTGTGCGCGCCGCAGACTATGACCCCAGGGTGCGCAGTTGGTACAAGGCGGCGCAGGACAAGCAACAGACCGTATTTACCGAACCCTACGTCGCGGCTTCTTCGGGAAAGCTGGTGATGACCGTGGCGACGCCTGTGAAGTATCAAGACCGCTCCGGCGTGGCCTGTGCCAACCTGTCCCTCGACGCCTTGAGCAAGATGATCAACACCCTGGATTTCGGCGGGCATGGTTACGCCTTCATCGTCAGCGCCGACGGCAAGGTGCTGGTCCATCCGGACAACCAGTACATCCTCAAGGGCCTCAAGGAGGTCTTCCCACAGGGCACGCCGGCACCCACTTCAGGCGTCCGTGAAATCCGCAGCGGCAGCGGCTCGCAGTTCGTCTCCTTCACCCCTGTCGAGGGAGTGCCTTCGGCCAATTGGTACGTGGTGATGGTCATCGACCAACAGGCGGCGTTCTCGATGCTGGGTGAGTTACGCACCCTGGCGATCACCGCCACCTTGATAGCGGTCGCCATCATCATCCTGTTGCTCGGTGTGTTGATCCGTTGGCTGATGCGGCCGCTGCACACCATGGGACGAGCCTTGGAAGACATCGCCAATGGCGAAGGCGACCTGACCCAGCGCCTGCCGATCAACTCCCGTGATGAGTTCGGGACACTGGCACAGTCGTTCAATCGCTTTCTGGCATTCATTCAAGGCTCCATTCGCGAGGTGGCGAGCACCAGTGCCAGCCTCAATCACGTCGCGACGTTGGTGACCCGGGTGTCGAGCACTTCGATGAGCCATTCCGATGAGCAGGCGGCACGCACCGAGAGCGTGGTATCGGCGATCCATCAACTGGGCGCGGCATCTTCTGAGATCGCCCGCAATGCGGCGCTGGCGTCGCAAAGCTCCAATGACGCTCGGCAGTTGGCCGATGACGGTCAAAACGTTGTCGAAACGACCATCGAGGCGATCAATCGGCTGTCGAGAAATATCGACAAGTCGCGTATTACCATCGAGCAGCTCGCCACCCAGACTGCCGACATCGGGCAGATTCTCGAGGTCATCACCAGCATATCGCGGCAAACCAACCTGCTGGCGTTGAACGCGGCCATTGAGGCGGCACGTGCCGGGGAAGCCGGCAGAGGCTTTGCCGTGGTCGCCGATGAAGTGCGCAACCTGGCACATCGCACCCAGGACTCGGCGCAACAAGTGCACACCTTGATCGAGCAGTTGCAAATCGGCGCACAAGCCGCCGTGGTGACCATGACCGAGAGCCAGCGCGAAAGCGAGACCAGCGTGACGGTAGCCAACCAGGCGGGGGAACGCCTGGGTCGGGTTGCCCGGCGCATCGGTGAAATAGATGCGATGAACCAGTCTGTCGCGGCCGCCACGGAGGAGCAGACGGCGGTGGTGCTCTCGATCAACGACGACATGGCGCAGATAGATGTCTTGAACCATCACGGCGTGACGAACTTGCATTCGACGCTCAATGCCTGCGTTGATCTGGAGCGTGAGGCCGTCAGGCTGCAGCACCTGGTGACACACTTCAAGATATGACGGTTTGCCGGGGTGCTGCCATGCGGGTGACACCTCGTTGAACGCGTCTCAGTAGTCGACCCAGACCCCACCGCCATTGGCCGACTGGACACAGCGCTCGACCCAACGGACGCCTTCGACACCGGCATGGATATCCGGGTAACGCAGTGTCGCCAGCCGTTGCTGATCGCCACGGTCGGCAGCGTCCATGGCCAGGGCGAAACGGTAGTAGAGGTTGGCCCAGGCCTCGAAGAGCCCTTCCGGGTGCCCGGCGCCGATCCGGTCATCGAGCAATGCCTGCGGATGCAGGTAGCCCATCCCGCGCTCCAGCACCTGGGCGGGTTTGCCCTGGACTTCGAAGGACAGTTGGTTCGGCCGCTCGTCCCACCATTCAAGGCTGGCCCTGGAACCGATCACGCGAATCTTCTGGCCATGCATGGAGCCGGCGTTCACCGCGCTTGACCAGACACTGCCCGTGGCCCCGCCTTCGTACTCCATCAGTGTGTAGGCGTTGTCCTCGAGCGGCGCGCGGCTTTTGACAAAGCTCTGGCGCGTGCACAGCAACCTTATGATCTTGAGCTCGGGCAGCATCACTTCCGACAGGTACAGCGGATGGGTGCCGACATCGCCCAACACATAGCTGGGGCCGGCAAGGCGCGGATCGACTCGCCATTGAGCGGCCTGGCTTTGCGTCTCCACCGGCTCGCAATGGAAACCATGGGCAAACTGCAGGTGCACCATGCGGATGTCGCCCAGTTCGCCCGCGGCAATCATTTCCCGGGCCTGCTCGATCAGTTGATGCCCTGCGTAGCCGTAGGTCACCCCGACAATCCGGTTTCTGGACAGGGCGATTTCCCGCAGGGTCTGCGCCTCTTCAAGGGTGAAGCACAACGGTTTTTCGCAGACCACATGCAGCCCCGCTTCCAGAGCCGCTTTGGTGATCGCGAAATGGGTACCGTTGGGGGTCGCCACGGAAACCGCCTGGATGCCATCGGGCCGCCCGGCCTCCCCGGCAAACAGGCTGCGATAGTCGGTATAGCAGCGTTCGGGGTCGACCCCCAGCTCGATACCGAAGGCCCGACCTCGCTGCGGATCCAGGTCGAAGGCGCCGGCCACCAGCGCGAACGACTGGTCACGCAATGCCGCGCTGCGGTGGATGTAGCCGATCTGACTGTCGCGTCCGCCGCCTACCATGGCCCAACGCAGAGGTTGGGAAATACGCTTGCTGCCATTGATCATCGATAAGTCCTTCGCGTGGGAGAAATCAGAAACCGACCTGGGCAAGGTAGGCGCGGCTGGCTGCAACATCGCGCAGGCTGCCATGGGCATTACGCGGATCGCGTTCCTGCTCGACCGTGATGTAGCCCTGGTAACCGAGCTCGGTAATCAGCTCACGCAAGGCGTGATAGTCGATGACACCTTGGCCGATCGGGCACATCACGCCCTTGGCGCAGGCGGCGAAAAAGCTGATGTGTTCGCCCAGCACCTGATCGAACACGGCCTGGTCGATGTCCTTGAAATGCAGGTAATCGAGGCGATCGGCGTATTGGCGCAAGGTCTGCACCGGGTCCATGCCGGCGTAATAAAGATGACCGGTGTCCAGGCACAACCCGGCGACTTCATGGGGAATGTCGGCGACCAGTTGCGCCAGTTCGTCGGCGAATTCGATGTAGCCGCCGGCATGGGGGTGGATCACCGTGCGCACGCCGAACGCCGACCAGGCCAGATCGGCAATGGCCCGGATATGGCTCATCATGCCCGCCCAGGCGGCGGGCGCCAGGCGCGGCGCACGCGCGGAGTGTCCGGCCGCGTAGTCGCGCACTTCATGCCCCCAATCGATGACCACCAGGCAGGGCATGGCGAAGCGCTGCCCCGGCTCCTTGGGAATCTCCGGCAACTGCTTGAGCAAGGTACAGATATTTCGGGTCTGCTCCAGCAGATTCGGCAGGTTGGCCGGATCGACCAGATTGTCGAAGATCGTACCGGCCACCACCCGCAGCCCCTGCTCGGCGAGCTCTGCGCCCACCACGGTGGCATCGAGCGGCAGGTAACCGTACGGTCCCAGCTCGATGCCGCGATAGCCGGCTTGCGCGGCTTCGCCGAGGACCTGTTGCCACTCGGGCAGATGCGGGTTGTTGACGTCGTCTACGCCCCAGCAACAAGGGGCAGTGGAGATATGAAGGGACATGTCAGGCTCCTGGGATTGTTGTTATGAGGGGCTGTTTGGCTCAGGGAAATCCTAAGTGGCCGGCGTACTCGGCTGCTATAGTCCGTCGGCCATACCTGTCATAACCTGTCAAAACCAACAAGGAAGCTTTCATTTCATGTCAGAGCCCAACCACCCGAGCACTCGCCGTCCGACCATGGAGGATGTCGCCGAGGCCGCGGGCGTCAGCCTGTCCACGGTGGATCGGGTGATGAACCTGCGGGCCAATGTGCGCGCCGATACCGCCCGGCGTATCGCCGAGGCGGCTGCCCGGCTGGGCTTCTACGGTCGCAATGTGATCGAGCAACGCCTGCTTCAGCAGCGCCCGACCGTGCGCCTGGGGTTTCTGCTGCAAAAGCGCGGCGTGGCGTTCTACCAGGGTTTGGCCCGGGCCCTGGGCGAGGCCGCCGCGTCCAGCGTCCGAGCGCAGGTGCGGGTGATGATCCATTACATCGATGACCTCGCCCCGGACGCCACCGCGCAACGCATCCTCAAGCTGCAAGGCGAGGTCGACGCCCTCGGTGTGGTGGCGGCCGATCATCCGGACGTGCGCGAAGCCATGGCGCAGTTGCGGGCCGCCGGCATACCCACTGTTGCCCTGGTGTCGGAACTCAGTGCCTCGGCCCAGGCCAGCTATGTCGGGGTCGACAACCGCTCAATGGGTCGCACCGCGGGCTGGTTCATCAAGCATCTGGCGGCCCAGGCGGGGCCTGTCGCAGTGATGGTGGGCACCCAGCGTTTCCAGTGCCAGGAACTTTGCGAAATGAGCTTCCGCTCCTTCCTTGCCGAGCAATCCCAGGACTGGGAGCTACTGGCGACACGCCTCACCCTGGAGGATGAGGAATTCGCCTATGCCGGCACGCTCGACCTGCTGAGCAGCCAGCCCGACCTGGTCGGCCTGTATGTGGCCGGCGGCGGCATCGAGGGGGTCATCGGCGCCCTGCGCGAACTGCAAGCCCGGAAGATCGCGTTGCCCAGCGTGGTGTGCCACGACCTGACAACGCTCACCCGGGCAGCCCTGCGTGATGGTGTCGTTCAAGCCGTGCTTTCCCATCCGGTCATGGCGCTGGCGCAGACCGCCGTCAAGGCCATGGTGGAGGCGGCGATAGATCCCGCCGCGGATGTCGCCACGAAGTTCACGCTTGCGCTGCAGATCGACGTGCCGGAAAGCCTCTGCTGAATGGCAACACGTGATTAATTAACTCAGCTTATGACTCTATCCCGATTTCAGCGTTCGGCAATCAAGGAAAACTCATCCTACAATCACCGGTGGCGATCATTCTTCCTTCGACACACGTCATTTCGAAATACTGATCCAACTCATTCCCGGAGAGCTATCCCATTATGAGTGCCCTCAACATCAATGGCCGTGACTACACGGTTGATATAGACCCAGGCACCCCCATTCTTTGGGCCTTGCGCGACACGCTGGGCATGACCGGCACCAAGTTCGGCTGCGGCGCCGCCCTGTGCGGTGCGTGCACCGTTCACCTGGATGGTCAGGCCATTCGCTCCTGCGTCACGCCTATCGCAGCCGCCGAGGGTAGGAAGATCACGACGATCGAAGCGACCACCAATGGCAGCGACCCGGTCGGTACCGCCGTACGTGAGGCATGGGTCAAGCACGACGTGGCGCAATGCGGTTACTGCCAGAGCGGTCAGATCATGAGCGCGACGGCCTTCCTCAAGGCCCACCCCAAGGGCAAGCAGCCCTCGGTGGCCGAGATCGACTCGGCCATGGCCGGCAACATCTGCCGCTGCGGCACCTACGCCCGTATCCGAGCTGCGGTGGCTGATGCCGCTAAAGCCCTCGCCTGACCGGAGTTCGCCATGTTCAACGACACCTACCCGGACGAGCTCCCTCACGCGTTGCAACACATGCTTGAGCGTGATCAGGCCGACGGTCCCGCCACACTCCCCCGCCGCAGCTTCCTCAAGATCCTTGGCGTCGGCGGCCTTGCGCTGGGTGCCTTTCCTCACTTGGCCCTGGCGCAACAGGACAGCGGCGTCGCCGCAGGCCCCCTCAAGCCGAATGAGCAACCCTCCGCCTTCGTGCAAATCGCGCCCAATGGAGAGGTCACGGTGACCATCAACCGCTTGGAGTTCGGCCAGGGTGTGCAGACAGGCCTGCCGATGATCCTTGCCGAAGAGCTCGATGCCGACTGGAGCCTCGTGCGCAGTCGCAACGGCACCAGCGATATCGCCTACCAGGACCCGCTCTATGGCATGCATCTCACCGGCGGCTCCAACTCGATCAAGAACAGCTATACCCAGTATCGCGAACTCGGCGCTCGTGCTCGCGCCATGCTGCTTGCCGCGGCTGCAGCACGCTGGAACCTGGACGTGGCGAGCCTGAGCACCCATGCCGGTATGGTGCTCGGCCCGGCGGACCGCAAAGCCAGCTATGGCGAACTGGCCGAGGCCGCGATGGCGCTGCCCGTGCCCGAGAAGATCACGCTCAAGGATCCCAAAAATTTCCGCATCATTGGCCATGCCACCACGCGCATCGATGCCAAGGCCAAGAGCAGTGGCCAGCAGAATTTCGGTATCGATGTGCGCCTGCCAGGGCAACTCACCGCCGTGGTGGCCCGCCCACCGGTGTTCGGCGCCAGGCTCTCCTCTGTAGACGACAGCGCGGCCCGCGCCGTCAAAGGCGTGAAGGCAGTGCTGCGTGTCCCGCTTGATGGGGGGGCTGAAGGCGTGGCAGTCGTGGCCGACGGCTACTGGCAGGCCAAACAAGGGCGTGATGCACTCAAGCTGCAATGGGACACATCGACCGTAGAGAAGGTCGACAGCGAGAAGCAGTTGGCCGACTACCGGGAGCTGGCAGGCCACCCCGGCCCACGCCACTTCGAGGCGGACATGGCGCCGCTGGCAACAGCACCGCATCAACTGGAAGCCGAGTTCGTGTTCCCGTACCTGGCCCATGCGCCCATGGAACCGTTGAACTGTACGGTCCAGCTTTCCGAGGGCCGCGCCGAGTTGTGGGTGGGTACCCAGCTTCCCGGCACCGACAGCGTGGCCGCCGCCCGCGTACTCAATCTCAAGCCCGAGCAGGTTCAGATCAACGTGCAGACGGCTGGCGGCGGCTTTGGTCGGCGTGGCGTAGCCACTAGCGACTTTGTGGTGCTGGCCTGCGAGGTGGCCAAGGCAGCACGAACGGCCGGTTTGAATGTACCGGTGCGCACGCTATGGAGCCGCGAGGACGACATCAAGGGCGGCTATTACCGCCCCATGCACCTGCACCGCGCGCGCATCGGTTTCGACGACAGCGGCAAGGTGCTGGCCTGGGACCACGTATTGGTCGGACAGTCCATCATCACGGGCACCATGTTCGGGGGACGGGTGAAGAACGGCATCGATCCCACGGCGACGGAAGGAATGCGTGATCCCTACCCGCTGCCGATGCGCCTGACCGTGCATCACCCGAAACTCAACGTACCGGTGTTGTGGTGGCGCAGTGTGGGCTCCACCCACACCGCCTTCGTGATGGAGACGTTGATCGATGAGATCGCCCGAACCACGAAGCAGGATCCAGTGGCTTACCGGATGAAACTGTTTGCCGATCAGAGTCCGCGCCATCGCGCGGCGCTGCAATTGGCCGTGGACAAGAGCCAGTATGGTAAACGTGAGCTGCCTGCCGGCCGGGCCTGGGGCGTTGCGGTACACGAGTCTTTCAGTTCGGTGGTGGCCTACGTCGTGGAAGCCTCGGTGCAGAACGGCCGTCCGGTGCTGCACCATGTGACCGCCGGCGTACACTGCAACCTGGCGGTCAACCCGCGCAGCGTTGAAGCCCAGGTGCAAGGTGCTGCCCTTATGGGCTTGTCGATGTGCCTGCCGGGCGGTGCTATCACCCTGAAAGAGGGTGTCGTGCAACAGAGTAATTTTGCTGACTTCAGCGTTCCGCGTATCACCGACATGCCCGAGTTTGCCATCCACATCGTACCCAGCGCCGAGCCACCCACCGGGATGGGCGAGCCCGGCCTGCCCCCCTTGGCCCCCGCCTTTGCGAATGCGATCGCGAGTCTCACGGGTAAGCCGGTGCGTCAGTTGCCCTTCAAACTGGTGTAACGGCACTTGCTCATAGGGTTCTACCTTGACGGACCGTTCGATGATCAGAGGGTCGCTCCCATTCAAAGCTTGGGAGCGACCTCGCTTCGTCAAACCTTGAAATGTTACAGTGGCACTTCCGGGGTTTGCCCTCGATTCAGATCTGATTTATACAACAAGGCCACATGGAAAGTGAAAATAAAAATATTATTCATCGCTTCGCTAGGAGTTTTATCGCTAATTCAAGCATCACTATCCTTCGCGGACAATGTCAATGGGAAAAATCTCTATTCACAGAGATGTGTCATGTGCCACGGAATAGATCTCAAAGGAACAGGACCATTGGCTAATAAAAGCAATCCTCCTACACCTGACCTTACAACATCTACCTTCAAAAAACGACTAAATGATTATCCGGGCGTTATTGTATCATCGATAATACTTCGCCCAAATGGAGATTTGATTCCAAGAACTTTGCAAGAGAATGGTGTAAAGCTATCGCCACACTCTTGGAGCATCAAGGATCTACGCGATTTAAATCAATACATGGGTGGTATGATTTCAAAAAATCGATGAGTTTGAGATAAGCGGCGGGCACAAAAATCCAAGAGCCATTTCAGGGTTCGTTAGAAACAAATTATTCAGAGAAAAGCTGATGAGATATAAGACATGACCAGTGGCTCTCGCTGAATCCTCTTCAAACTTTATAACTTAGAGGGCGACGAGCATTCCCCCAACCCAGTGTTTATGAGTAAGAGAACATGGACCTAAAAAACGATCTGCAGCGAATCGAACTTCAAGAGCAAGCCCTGAAGTTCGAACGCTTCGATAAAACCACGGCTTGGGACCTGGGTACTCGTTTGAAGGCTGCCTGCGAGAAGCAAGGCGTGTCCGCCACCATCGAGGTCAGGCTGGCCCGGGAGACGGTGTTTTTCTACGCGATGCCGGGCACCGCTGCGAGCAACACCGACTGGGCGCGACGCAAGCGCAATGTGGTCGAACTGATGGAACTCAGTTCCTACCGGGTTGGCCGCACCTTTGAGCTGCAGGGAGAGTCACTCGAAAGCTCGATGGGCCTGCCGCTGCGTGATTACGCCGACCACGGCGGCAGCTTCCCGATAGTAGTCCGCACCGTGGGATGCGTGGGGGCAGTCACTGTTTCCGGGCTCCCCCAGCGCGAAGATCATGCACTGGTCGTCCAGGTACTGGCTCAGATGTGTGGCGTTGACCCACGCCAGTTGGCAATGGACAGCCACGAATAACGAAAGCCCGGCGGAGTGACGCGTCATTACCTGACCTTGATGATCACCTTGCCTTTCGCTCTCCCCTGTTCGACATAGTTCAGGGCATCGGCTGTCGACTCGAATGGAAAGGTTCGATCCACTACCGGCTTGATCGCGCCGGACTCGATAAGGGCGCTGATCTCACGCAGTTGAGCACCACTGGCCCGCATGAAGACGAATACATAGCGGATACCGAGTTTGCGCGCTTTCCTCCGGATGCCGTAGCTCAAGAGCCCCATGACCTGCTTCAGTCCCCAGGACAGTCCCTGCTCTTCGGCAAATTGCGGGGTCGGTGGACCGGAGATGGAAATCAGCTGGCCACCCGGCTTCAGGACCTTGAGTGATTTCTCAAGGACATCTGCGCCCAGGCTGTTCAGTACGACGTCGTAGTCCTGCAGCACGCTCTCGAAGTTCTGCTTCCTGTAGTCGATCACAACGTCCGCGCCCAGCGCTTTTACCCACTCGACATTGCTTGTGCTGGTGGTCGTCGCCACGAACGCCCCCAGATGCTTGGCGAGCTGGATGGCGATCGTGCCCACCCCACCCGAGCCGGCATGGATAAGCACCTTCTGCCCCTGCTTCAGCTTGGCGGTCTCCACCAGCACCTGCCAGGCCGTCAGCGCAACCAGGGGAACGGCAGCGGCTTCGTCCATGCCGAGGTTCCGGGGTTTCAGCGCAAGCGCGTCTTCCGTCACGCCAATCAGCTCGGCGAAGGTGCCGATACGATCCTCGCGAGGGCGGGCATAGACCTCATCGCCCGGCTTGAACCGAGTCACGCCAGGCCCCACCCGGACCACGACACCCGCCAGGTCATTGCCCAGGATCAGTGGAAAGCGATACGGCAGGATCAGTTTGAACTCTCCCGTCCTGATCTTGGAATCCAACAGGTTGACGCTGGAGGTATGGACCTGGACCAGCACGTCGTTGTCCCGAATCTCAGGGTCGGGCAACTGGCCAATACGTCCATGACGCTTGCCATAGCGATCGATAAAAAATGCCTTCATGGTGATTCAGCTCTCTGGAGGGTGTCAGGCGTCGAGGAAGGACAAGGCCTTGGGCACGAAGTCGGCATGGTGCTGGAAAATCCCGCCATGCCCGGCGTCCTGGTAAATGATCAGTTGCGCATCAGGAATGCGACGCGCCATATCGGTAGAGTTGACGGTAGGAACCATGATGTCGTTATCGCCGTTGGCGATCAGTACCGGGATCCGAAGGCTGCCCAGATCCTGGGGCGCCTGCCGGCCCCAGGCTTCGATCGCCCTCAACTGCCGCAGGAAGGTCGCAGGCGTGGGAGCCTTGTCCCGATTTTCCTTGCGTTCCTTCAATCGTTTCAGGAAGTCCTTCGCGGCCTGGCGACCATTGGCCGTGGCGGTGAAGAACAGGTAGAACTTGGGATCGCGCAGCGTCAGCAAGCCCTTGATCATCAAGGGCCAGGACGTGGCCCCTACCCTGTCGATACCTTTGCCGCCGGCGGGTCCCGTACCGGTCAGAATCAGCTTGCGGACCAGCTCGGGGGCTCTCAACGCCATGTCCTGCGCCACGAATCCGCCAAGGGAAAAGCCGAGCAGGTCGACCTTCTCGAAGCCCAGCGCGTGAATCAGGGCGATTGCATCCTGTGCCATGGCGCCGATGGTCACGGGGGCCGTTCCACCCGACGCGCCGATACCCCGGTAGTCAGTGGCGATAACCCGGCGCCTGCTGGCGAGGCCATCGATGATCCGCGGGTCGAAATTGTCCAATACCGCCCCCCAATGATTGAGAAGAATCAATGGCACACCGCTGCGAGGGCCCAGGTCACGGTAGGCAAAAGCCGTCCCGCCGACATTGATCGAGCGGTTCGCAGCCTGTCCATACGGTGTATCGGGCCCTGGGTGAAGCTGTTTGTGGGCATGGCTCATGCTTGACTCCGCGCGTCTCGTAGGGGTGTCGCTTATGACAGGTATTGGCGCATCTTTATGATGATGATCATAATCCAAACCGTCAACATCTTTGATGATGATCGACATCTATGTATAGTGACCACCTGACGGTTGGCAGACGCAAAGAGGCATTGGGATATGAAAGTCACCAAAGCGCAGGCCCAGGCGAACCGGGCGCGCATCGTCGAGACGGCCTCCGTCCTGTTTCGCGAACGTGGCTATGACGGTGTGGGGGTGGCAGACCTGATGGCGGCTGCCGGGTTCACCCATGGCGGGTTCTACAAGCATTTCCGCTCAAAAGCCGATTTGATGGCCGAAGCCGCCGCGTGCGGGCTGTCCCAGACCCTGGCCAATAGCGCCGGCCTTGACCTCGCCGAGTTCGTCAACCTTTACGTGTCACGGGAGCACCGTGATGCCCGCAGCCTTGGCTGCACGATGGCGGCCCTCTGCGGGGACGCCGCGCGTCAGCCGGAAGAGATCAGGACGACCTTTGCCGACGGGATCGAAAACACGCTGGCCGTCCTTGAGCGCGAAGGTACGGCGCCGGGCGACATGGATCAGCACAACGTGCGCGCAAAGATGATCAACCTGCTGGCCCAGGCGATCGGTGCCATCGTGTTGTCGCGCGCCTGTCCGGATGACTCGCCACTGGCGGATGAGATTCTCGAGGCCTGCCGCACGGAAATGCTCGCGCCCCTGTTGCCCGCCACGCCAAGAGCTACGGTTTGAGACAAGCCGTCTCGGAAACCTAGGACCGTCCAGTGTTCGTGGACTGAGCGGTCCTGGGGCTGTCTCACGACAACTCGTTCAGGGCTGCACCTCTGGCTCGCGGGCACAACCCTTGTGCAATTCGGCCGCCAGCTTCTCTTCGTCCAGCGCCCCTTCCCACTTGGCAATGAACAACGTGGCCACACCGTTGCCAATCACGTTGATCAACGCCCCGCCCTCGGAAATGAAGCGGTAGACCCCAAGCACCAGCACCAACCCCGCCGCCGGGATCACATCCAGGCTACCGAGGGTGGCCGCCAGGGTAATGAACGCCCCGCCGGTGATACTGGCCGCGCCCTTGGAGGTGAGCAGCAGAATCAACAACAAGGTGACCTGGTGCCACAGGTCGAGGGGGATATCCAGCGCCTGGGCGATGAAGATCGCCAGCACCGTCATGTTGATGCAACTGCCGTCGAGGTTGAAGCAGTAACCCGAAGGCACCACCAGCCCCACCACCGACTTCTCGCAGCCCAGACGCTCCAGCTTGCCCATCAGGCGTGGCAAGGCCGACTCCGAAGACGAGGTGCCCAGCACCAGAAACAGCTCGTCGCGGATGTACTTGAGGAACCGCCACAGGCTGAAACCCGCCAGGCGCGCCACCAGGTTGAGTATCACCAGCACAAAGAACAGCGCCGTCACGTAGTAGCAGATCAGCAAGTGGCCATACGCCCCGAGGGAGCCGACGCCGTACTTGCCAACCGTAAAGGCCATGCCGCCGAAGGCCCCCAGCGGCGAGACATACATCACCATCCTGACCATGCGGAAAAACGCCTGGGCCACCAGGTCGATCAGGTGCAGCAGCGGCTTGCCGGCGGCACCCAGCATCTGCAAGGCGAAGGCAAACAGAATGGAAATGAACAGCACCTGGAGGATGTCACCCTCGGCAAACGCGCCCAACACGGTACTGGGCACGATATGGGTGAGAAAGCCCACCACGCTCTGTTCATGGGCCAGCTTGCTGTAGCTGTCGATGGCATGGACATCGAGGCTCGCCGGGTTGATGTGCATGCCCGCGCCGGGCTGCATCAGGTTCACGCCGATCAGCCCGACCACCAGCGCCAGCGTAGTCAGCACCTCGAAGTACAGCAACGACTTGAAGCCGACCCGGCCGATGCGCTTGAGACTCTGCATACTGGCAATGCCGCTGACGACGGTGCAGAAGATGATCGGCGCGATCAGCATCTTGATCAGCTTGATGAACGTGTCACCCAGCGGTTTCATTTCCTCACCGAGACCGGGGTAGAAATGACCGAAGAGGATGCCCAGCGCGATCGCCAGCAGCACCTGCACATACAGATGGCGGAACACGCCGCGCAGCCGTGAATGGCGCGGTTCTCTTATTGTTATGGTTGTCATGGGCGGACCTTCTTGTTGGGTGGTGAAGCCTTTACGACACGAGGTTGATCGGGTTCCCCGAGTAGTAGCCGTGCAGGTTGCTGAGGATCCCGTCGGCCAGCCGTTGCAGGCTGCTCTGGCTGGCCCAGGCGACATGGGGCGTGACGATCAGGTTGGCATGGCGACTGGTGAGCAATGGCTGGTCGGCCGTCGGTGGTTCCTGACCCAGCACATCGAGGGCCGCGCCGCCGAGGCGGCCGCTGTCCAGTGCCGCGAGCAGCGCGCTTTCATCCACCAACGGCCCGCGCGCGGTATTGATCAGCAAGGCACCGGGCTTCATCTGCGCCAGTTCCGCGGCACCGATCAGGTGGCGGGTGTGCTCGCTCAGCGGACAGTGCAGCGAGATCACGTCGCTTTGCGCCAGCACCGTTTCAAAGGTCTGGTAGCCCTTGCGCACAGGGATCACGCCACGGTGTTCGGCATAGAGCAACTGCATGCCCAGGGCACTCGCCAGGCGTGCGGCGGCCAGGCCGATAGCGCCCCGGCCGATGATGCCCAGCACGCTGCCCTGCACATCCTGGATCGGCGCGCGATGGACGCAGAAATGCCGCGAAGTCGGCCAGTCCCGCTGTGCGGCGGCCTGGTAGGCGAACAGCTGTCGCCGCAAGGCGAAGATCGAGGCGATCACCGACTCGGCGACGCTTTGCGCCGAATAGGCCGGGACATTGCTTACCGTCACACCGAAATCACGGCAGGCCGCCAGGTCAATGCAGTCGTAACCGGTGGCCGCAACGCAGATAAAGCGCAGGTTGGGCAACTGTTCAAGTTCGGCCCGGCCAATGCGGACCTTGTTGGTGATCAGCGCATCGGCATTGCGGGCCGCGTCCACCACCTGGTCCGGTGGCGTGTCGGAACGGTCCTGCCAGTCGCTGACCCAGGCCGGACGCGCAAGGCCCACCGGCAGGCTGGCGCTGTCGAGAAACACCACCCTCATGCTGCACGCTCCGGTTCTACGGGCTCGGAAATCTCGATCAGGTTCAGGTCCGGATCACGCACATACACCGAACGGATCGGCCCGGTGGCCCCGGTGCGCAACACCGGGCCTTCGATGATGGGCCAGTCGACACGGGCCAGGTGGGCAATCACCTGATCGAGGGGGATCGAGGCGATAAAACACAGGTCCAGCGCCCCCGGCACCGGCAGGTGCGCCTTGGGCTCGAACTCGTGGCCGCGCACGTGCAGGTTGATCTTCTGCTGGCCGAAGGCGAACGCCTTGCGCCCACCGGCAAAGGTCTGCACCTGCATGCCCATGACCCGCACGTAGAAATCCTCGGCAGCCACGGGGTCGATGGTGGTCAGTACCAGGTGGTCAAGATGGTCGATCATGGTTGCAGCTCCTGGGTTCGGGTCGACGGCACCTGCTTTTCCAGGTTGGCGACATGGGCGGGAATCGGGTGCAGGTCCAGGCGTTTGCCGGCCTTGAGGATCTGGCTGGGAATGTCGTGGCCGACCAGCCCCGGCAACTGCGCGGCAATCGCCAGCACGCGGTCCAGGTCGACCCCGGTGTCGAAACCCATCAACTGCAGCATGTGCAGCAGGTCTTCGGTGCAGACATTGCCGCTGGCCCCCGGCGCGTAAGGGCAACCGCCCAGGCCACCGAGGGAGGCATCGAAACGCTCGACACCGGCGTCGATGGCCGCCAGGGCATTGGCCAGGGCCATGCCACGGGTGTTGTGGAAATGCAGGGTCAGTTGCAGCGCCGGAAAGCGCTCGCGCACGGCCCGGGACAGTGCCTCGACCTGGCTCGGATAGGCCATGCCGGTGGTGTCGCACAAGGTCACGCCACGGGCGCCCCGTTCGGCAAAGCGCTCGACCCAGTGCAACACCTCGCCCACCGGTACATCGCCCTGCATCGGGCAGCCGAACACCGTCGACAACGACACATTGATCGCCACCGGCGCCTGGCCGATCACGCGGAACACTTCGCTGAGCTGGGCGAACGACTGCTCGCGGCTCATGCGCAGGTTGGAGCGGTTGTGCGGTTCGCTGACCGACATCACCAGGTTGGCTTCATCGATGTTGCACGCCAGCGCCCGTTCGGCGCCGCGCACGTTGGGCACCAGCACGGTGTACTCCACCGCCGGATTGCGCCGGATGCCCTGCATCACCGCCTCGGCATCGCGCAGCGCGGTAATGGCCTTGGGCGAGGTGAATGAGGTGACCTCGATCTTGGCGAAACCACACTGGCTGAGGGCATCGATCATGGCGATCTTGTCGGCGGTTTCGATAAACCGCGCTTCGTTCTGGAAGCCGTCACGGGTGGCGACTTCCTGCAAAAACAGACGTTGCATGGACATTCCTCGGGTTCAAATGATGCCGCGTTGGCGCCAGTCGGCCTGCTGCGCGGGGTCGATACCCAGCTCGCCGAGAATCTCGGCGGTATGCTGGCCCAGGGTCGGCGCCGAGTGCGCCACGCGCCCCGGCGTGCTGCCCAGCTTGGGCACGATGCCGGGCAAGGTCACCGCAGTGCCGTCGTCCAGCCGGCTGTCGAGCAGCATGTCGCGCGCCCGGTAGTGCGGGTCCTGGGCGATGTCGGCGGCGTTGTAGATCTTGCCGGCGGGGATACGCGCCTCGGTCAGGATCGACAGGACTTCATCGAGGCCGAGCCGCGCGGTCCATTGGGCGATGGCGGCGTCGATGCGCTCGACCTGCAATACCCGGCCATCGTTCTGCGCAAGGTCGGGATCGCTCGCCAGGTCACGGCGGCCGATCACCTCCATCAGGCGTTGATAGATGCTGTCGCCATTGCCGGCGATCAGGGCAAAGCCACCGTCGCGGCAACGATAGGCATTGGTCGGCGCGATCCCCGGCAAGCTGCTGCCGGCGGGCTCGCGAATGGCGTTGAACACCGAGTATTCGGGCAACAGGCTTTCCATCATGTTGAACACCGACTCGTACAGCGCCACGTCGACCTGCTGCCCTTGCCCGCCGTTCTGTTCGCGGTGACGCAAGGCCAGCAGAATGCCGATCACCCCGTGCAAGGCCGACAACGAGTCGCCAATGGAAACGCCGACCCTGACCGGCGTACGCCCGGGCTCGCCGGAGAGATGGCGCAGCCCGCCCATGGCTTCGCCGATCACGCCAAATCCGGGACGGTCGCGGTAAGGCCCGGTCTGACCATAACCGGAGACCCGGAGCATGATGAGCTTCGGGTTCAGCGCGTGCAGCGTGTCCCAGCCCAGCCCCCAACCTTCCAGGGTCCCCGGGCGAAAATTCTCGATCAGCACATCGGCATCCGCCACCAACTGACGCACCACCTGTTGTGCCTCGGGCTGGCGTAAATCGAGGGTCAGCGAGCGTTTGTTACGCGACTGCGCGGCCCACCAGACGGAAGTCCCGTCGTGCAGCAGGCGCCATTTACGCAGCGGGTCCCCGGTGACCGGCGGCTCGATCTTGATCACCTGCGCACCGAATTCACCGAGCATTTTCGCCGCAAAGGGTCCGGCAATCAGTTGACCGAGCTCCACGACCTTGACACCTTGCAGAGGTAATTCCATGACGTTTACCGTTCTTGTCGAGTACTTGTGACCTGGATAATCGACAGAAACCGGGCAGATGAAAATTTCATATTTCGCCACTACCCTTTCCAGAATGGAAAACCTCGGACCCCCTTGATGATCAATCCCCTGCATTTCGATCTGTTGTCCTTGCGCCTGCTGATCTTCGCCGCCGAGTCCGGCAACCTGACCCGGGCCGCCGAGAAGGCCAACATGACGGTCTCGGCGGCCAGCAAACGCCTGGCCGAGCTGGAACGCACGACCCAGTGCCCGTTGTTCGTGCGCCTGCCGAGGGGACTTGAACTGACGGCGGCGGGACAAGGGATGGTCGAGCACGCCAGGACCATTCTCGAAGGTGTGAACCGCATGGCGTGTGACGCCAGTGATTACGCGGTGGGGGTGCGCGGGCATGTACGCTTGTGCGCCAACACTTCCGCCGTGGTCCAGTTCCTGCCAGATGACCTGGCGCAGTTCCTCCAGGCCAACCCGAACGTGCGTATCGGGCTGGAAGAAGCCCTCAGCGAACCGATCATTCAAGCAGTGGAAAGCGGGCGTGCCGATATCGGTATTTTTGCCGACAACGTACCGGCCGAAGGGCTCTACACCCTGCCCTATCGTGACGACCGCCTGGTGTTGCTGGTACCCGTCGGCCATGAACTGGCCAATGTGCGTAGCGTGTCCTTCACGGACACGCTCGGTTTCGATTATGTGGCGCTCAACCAGGGCAGCTCGTTGCTGCGCCGCATCACCGACGCCGCCGTGGGTGCGGGCAAGATCCTCAAGGTGCGCATCCAGGTCAGCAGCTTCGACGGTATCTGCCGCATGATCGAAGCCGGCCTGGGTATCGGGATCTTGCCGCTGCAAGCGGTACGCAGCGAATTGCTCGGTTCTCGACTGATGGCCGTCGACTTGAGCGATGACTGGGCGCAGCGCACCTTGTTCGTCGGGGTCAAAGATGCGGCGCAACTGGCTCCGGAGGCGGCCAAGTTATTTGAATATCTAAGCAGCGTGCGCGGCTGATATGTGCCCCACACACAGTTCGGCGGCGCTCAATCAACAGGCGAAATGGCCTGCATACCAACCCGGTCGAGAGGGTGCCGTTCTGGGGCATGCTGCATTCGGTGGAGGTAGCGCGCGCGGTGGTGGATGCCCTGCTTGAGGGTGCGCCCCCGTCTCATCAGGTACCGTCCGAGTTGGACAGCCAGCCGATTGATTGAGGCGAAACAGGCCATGGCTGGGTTCTGATCGGCAGGCTGGGCAATGTCTGTCCGTTAAGAACTGCATTCAGTTAAGGCCGAACACCGTCCCTGTAGGAGCTGGCTTGCCGGCGATGGCGTCCGCATGGGCGCTGCAAGGCTCAATGGCCTCATCGCTGGCAATCGAGCGTCGACCGGCGCTCCTACAGGTTACGCGGCGTTTTCAATATCCCATTTCCTTGACTGAATAGCCGGGATCAAGGGCCGCAACGCGGCCATGGCCAGTTTTTGAGCCTTGATGCGTTTGACCGCATCCTATAGTGGGGGATAGTATATTTACGCCACTCATCGAGACCCAAGCCATGAGCAAGCATGAACATGAACACGAACACAGCCACCCTCACATCCACCAAAGCCATGAAGCGATCATCAAGCGCCTAAAACGGGCGGATGGCCATCTGCGCAGCATCATCACCATGATCGAAGAAGGTCGTGAGTGCGTGGACATCGCCCAGCAGTTGCATGCCGTGGAGAAGGCGGTGTGCCAGGCCAAGCGCACGCTCATCCAGGATCACATCGATCACTGCCTGGAAGACACCGTTTCGGCGTTGAACACTGGCGAGCGCGCACCGCTGGAAGCCTTTAAACAAATCACCAAGTACCTCTAGGTCTGACATGCCAAACCTCGCTGAACTCTTGCAACAAGGCGGTTCACACGCCTGGCTGTATTTCCCGAGCGCTATCCTGCTTGGCGCCCTGCATGGCCTGGAACCGGGTCATTCAAAAACCATGATGGCCGCCTTCATCATCGCCATCCGTGGCACGCTGAAACAGGCCGTGTTACTGGGCCTGGCCGCTACGCTTTCGCACACGGCGGTGGTGTGGCTGGTTGCCATCGGCGGTATGTACCTGGGCAAAGGTCTGGATGCCCAAACCACCGAGCCTTACTTTCAGCTCGCCTCCTCCGCGCTGATCATCGTGATTGCGCTCTGGATGCTGTGGCGTACCTGGAACGGTGAGCGGATGGCCAGGTTCGAGCAGGATGATCACCACCATCATGGAGAGCATGACCATGGTCACCCTGATGAAACCCATCGAATCGATACTGGCCATGGCCGCATCGAACTGTCGATCTTCGAAGAAGGCATGCCACCGCACTGGCGCTTCAAGACCTTGACCGGCCATGCCTGGTCCGCCTCGGATGTTCGCCTGACGACTACCCGTCCGGACGGTAGCACTCAGTCGTTCGCTTTCATCGAGCGCGAGGGCTTCCTGGAATCAACGGTCGATATCCCGGAACCGCATGAGTTCAGTGCACGCTTGAGCCTTGGACATGCGGGGCACTCCCACGATTACGACCTGGAGTACCAGGAACATGATCACGGGCACGTGCATTCCGAGCTGGAAGGCCTGGAGTTGTCGATTGATGGCTATCAGGATGCGCACGAGCGTGCGCACGCCAATGACATCCGCAAGCGCTTCACCAACCGCAAAGTCACCACGGGACAGATCGTCATGTTTGGTCTGACCGGCGGCCTGATTCCATGCCCTGCCGCCATTACCGTCCTGCTGTTGTGTCTTCAGGTTAAAGAGGTGGCACTGGGAGGGATGCTCGTCCTGTGCTTCAGCATCGGCTTGGCAATCACTTTGGTGACTGTAGGTGCTGCCGCGGCCATTGGCGCCAGGCAGGCATCCAACCGTTGGCCCTGGTTGGGCAGCGTTGCTCGTCGAGCACCCTACCTGTCCAGCGTGTTGATCATCGGCGTCGGCCTGTACGTGGGTATCCATGGCTGGATCGGCTTGAACGCATAAGGCGACACTTGAGTGTTTCAACTCACCCGCTACGTGGCGGCATTCGGTGCCGCCACGTAGCTGCCCATGCAGCCTAGCGCAGCAGATGCACCGCCAAACCAACGACGGCACAGGCCAGCAATACCTGAATCACCCCACGCTTGAAGCGAAACAAGGCAATCGCTGCCGCAATCGCGATCAACGCAGAGGGCCAATCCAGGGTGCCGCTGAACCCTTTGGGCCACAGCACGTGATAGCCGAAGAACACCGCCAGATTGAGAATGACCCCGACCACGGCGGCGGTAATGCCGGTCAGCGGCGCGGTGAACCTGAGTTCGTTTTGAGTCGCCTCCACCAACGGACCACCCACGAGAATGAACAGGAACGAAGGCAGGAAGGTGAACCAGGTCACCAACGTGGCAGCAAGGGCCCCCGCCAGGAACAGCTGATCGGCACCGAACACCTTGGAGACATAGGCGCCGACAAAACCGACAAAAGCCACCACCATGATCAGCGGCCCGGGAGTGGTTTCTCCCAAGGCCAGGCCATCGATCATTTGCGTTGGCGTCAGCCATCCATAGTGGCCGACCGCGCCCTGATAGACATAAGGCAGTACCGCATAGGCACCGCCAAATGTCAGCAGCGCCGCCTTGGTAAAGAACCAGCCCATCTGGGTCAAGGTACCTTCCCAGCCAAAGAGTGCGGTCAGGATGCCCATGGGTAACGCCCACAACGCAGCGCCGACGAGTACCACCAGAACCAGTTTTACCCCACTGAATCGGGCATGCTCAGGGGACGGGGTGTCGTCATCGATCAAGGCTGGGCCATAGGATTTCCTGGCCGCGCCGTGCCCCCCGATTCTGAATTTCTCGGGAGCAAGGCGCCCGCCCAGGTAACCGAGCAACGCCGCACTCAGTACGATCAGCGGGAAGGGAACATCAAATGCAAATATCGCCGCGAATGAAGCGGTCGCAATGGCCCACAGCCAACCGCTCTTCAGGGCTCGGGAACCGATCCGATGAGCCGCCTGCACCACGATGGCCGTGACGGCGGGCTTGATGCCATAGAAGAGACCCGCCACCAGCGGTACGTCACCCAACGCGATATACATCCAGGACAGGGCAATCAGGATGAACAGCGAGGGTAATATAAAGAGCCCCCCGGCAATCACGCCGCCCCAGGTTCTATGCATCAGCCAGCCGATGTAGGTCGCCAGTTGCTGAGCCTCCGGCCCTGGGAGCAGCATGCAGAAGTTGAGGGCATGCAGGAATCGCCGTTCGGATAGCCAGCGCCGTCGTTCCACCAACTCCTGGTGCATGATCGAGATCTGCCCCGCCGGCCCGCCGAAGCTGATGAAGCCGAGCTTCAGCCAGAACCAGAACGCCTCGCGCAAACTGATCGCTTCCGGCCTCGACAGTTCCTCTTCAACCGCTGGTGCCAAGACTTTACTCATTGGGCTGTTCCTCTTTCACAAACGCTGCAAGCAGGCCGTCGAAGATGGCGCTCGCAGCCGCCAGCAGAGGGTCGTCATGGGTGATGGTTTCACGCAGCCCTGCCAGCACCCGTTCGATGCCTGCTGCCTCTACCGGCTGAATACCGCCGATGTCGAGGTAGTGCACCAGGGCAGCTAGGCGATCCAGACCGGGTTCCCGGATGTCAAAACTGGCTTGCAAGGTTTCAAAGGTCACGCGGTTGCCGACATGACTGAAGGTCGCCTCATCGAAATCAAACCCCAGCGCATCGGCTGGACAGTCCTGAGGGCTGTTCAACCAGAGGATCTGGGCGGTGGGGTCAATGAACCGGCGGATCAACCAGGCACAAGCCAGGCGGTCGACCCAGGGACGCCTGCGGGTTGCCCAGACACGCCCCTGATAGTCGCCAAGACTGAGTGCCGTTATGGGCAGGTCCCGGCTATGCGGTTCGTCAGCCGACAAGGCCCGGCTGACCGCTGTCTCAAGCTCCTGCAAAGCCGCGTCGACTTGCTGCTTCGACTTGCCTGGAAAGTAATCGATGCTGACCAGCTGTTCGTAGCCTTTGCGCAGCTTGCGAATCTGCCTGGTGGTGGACAGCGCATTCTCGGCCGTGAGCTGTCCCCGGCACTCCTCGATTTCAGTGCGCAGTCTGCTGTAGTCCTCGCTGCGGTCGAACAACCCGATAAAGCGTTCACCATCCGGGTCGACTACAGGCAGGACATAGGCGGTGCCATTGATGGCCAGGATATCGCGCTCAACCGAGGCCAGCGCTTCTCGACAGGCCCCGGTATCTGGCAACAGATAGGCACCATCGCGTAAAACTGCGGCCCCGCAAGCTTTCAGCGCGCGCCAGGCACGCATGCGCTCGGTGGCATTTGCGGTCGGTAACCCCAGGATCAGCGCCAACCAATTTTTCATGTAGTGATAGATCGAAAAAATGTAGATACATCTACATTATTCCAGCACATGGAAATTGGAAAGCTGTTTCGGCAGCCAAGGATGTGCCCACTCACCCTTTTGCTCCATTCGGCCCTCCTCCAGTTGTCTCAGCCTGAATGACCGCTGCTCAGAAAATCGGCGATCTGCTGCCACATCGCAATCGGATTGGAATACATGGGGAAATGCCCACACTGCGCGATGGGCGCCAGTCGCACGCCTTCGGCCTGAATGTGCGAAAGGTAGGACAGTGAGGCGTTCTGCTCGCCGTACATGAACATGCGCGGGCATTTCAGTCCGAGGAATTTGCCCATCAGGTTGGCGTTATCGGAAAGATCGACCATCGACTGGAAGATCCCGCGCACCGCCCCGGCCCGCACCTTATGCCGCAAGCTTGCCGAGTAAAGCGCGCTGGCATAAGCCGGTGCCTGTCGGGTACGGGCGATGAACGCCGCAAAAAACACCTCGGGATCATCCGTCGGATAGTCGACGATCTGACGACTGAGAAAACAGTCTTCCGGGGCAATATTGCCCTCGATATCGACGAAGCTGAGCACCCGCTCCGGAAACTGATGGGCGAGCATCAGCGCGGTGAGTCCGCCCATGGAGTGGCCGACCAGATGGAAGCGCTCGATACCGAAATGCTCCAGCACCTGCAACGCGGTGTTAAGCAGAAAGGGGATGGAGATCTTCGACAGATCACCGCACTGGCTCTCGCCACACCCCGGAGCGTCATAAGCGACAAAGGGATGACCGGCAAATGCAGCCTGCTGCACGATGTCGGCGTAATCCTCTTTAGTCGAGCCAAAACCATGCAGGAATACAATGGGCGCCAAGGCCCCCTGGCGATAAATAGCGGCGACGTTCAGTTGAACACCCTCTACCGTCAGCGGAAGTTGCGTATAAATGAACGTTTCTGGCGAAGACACGTGAATAACTCCTTGAACGAACACGTTGTCGCCGAGACAAGGGTTGCCGGCGGCACAGGCAGCAATTTCAAGGGGACCAGGCCGTCTGTAAATGACCGATTTCGGAAGGCTTTCATACGCCAAACCTATCAGCCTGCCCCTCTGTCACGCCTTGGCCCTGAACCGGGCGACCAATGCCTCCACCAACGGATTGGACCGGCTTTCATTCCAGGCCACCGCGGTAGTGACGACGTTGAGCTTCTGGCCAAGCGCTCGAAACACAACATTGTCGGGGGCCAACTTCTTTAGCGATGCCGGTACCAGCGCGATGCCTTGCCCGCAGCTGACAAAGGCAATCTGCGAAGCGACAGAACGCACTTCATGCAGCACGCGCGGGGAAAAACCGCTGGCCCGGCAGGTTGCAATCAAGTTATCGAAATACACCGGGCTGACCTTTCGAGAGAACATCACCAAGGGCTCGCTGGCCAGGCTCGACAGGCTGATGCGCGTGCGCGAAGCCAAAGGGTGATCATTGGGCAACGCCACCATCAGACGATCCTCAGTCAACGGTAGCGACTTGATCGAAGCCCCCAGATCACCGTCCAGACGGGCAAACGCCAGGTCGATATCCCCGGCCTCCAGTGCCGGGACGGCTTCAACGCTGTCGATTTCCCGCACCGACACGGTGAGGTGCGGATACTCGCTCTTCAGTTGTTCGATCAGGCCCGGCAACACGTCAAACATGGCCGTTGAGATCGCACCGATGGTCAACAGGGCCGACTGCCCCGCCACCGCCTCCTCCACGGCCAGTTCAAGGCGCTCCAGTTGCTCGGCGAACTTGCGTACCGCCGGCAGGATCGCGGCCCCGACCGGAGTCAGTTTCGCCCCACGCCGCGAACGCTCGAAGAGCGTGACCTTGAGCGCCTGCTCCAGGACCTGGATCTGCTCGCTCAGCGGTGGCTGGGACATTCCCAGGCGCTTGGCGGCACGGCCGAAATTCTGTTCCTCGGCAACCGCCAGGAACAACCAGAGGTGACGAATCAGGCGGAAATTGATCATGGCTAATCCATAGGTTCAGCGTATCTAACGCTTCTGTGATTAGTAATATACCTATCGAATGACCTCACCGACACTGGGAACCTCCGTCACCACAAGGGCTCTCCCATGACTAACAAGAGTTTGCTGGATCGCTTGGCGGCGCTGGATACCAACACGGTCTCCGACGCGCTCGACTTCCTCGGTCTGCCCGGCGCCACCGTGGGGCTACGCCCCTTGTGGAACTGTCCGAAAATCGTCGGACGGGCCAGCACCGTACTGCTGGCGCCCAAGTCCGGCAGCGCTCCCACCGTGCACCTGATCACGCCGGTGGTCGAGCAGATCCACAGCGATGACCGTGTGCTGGTGATTGCCGGCGGTATCGAAGGTATTTCCTGCTGGGGCGATATCCTGGCCAATGCCGCGTCCGGCAAGCAGGTGCGCGGTACGGTGATCGACGGTTTCAGTCGCGACATCGATGGCAGCGAGGCAATTGGTTACCCGGTCTACGGCCGTGGAGTGACGATGATCAGTGCGCGCAATCGTGTGGTACAGATCGATGCTGCCGTGACGATCAACGTGGCCGGTGTCGACGTCAGTGAAGACGACTATGTCATCGCCGATAGCTGCGGCACGGTCTTCGTGCCCCAAGCTGAAATCGAGAAGGTGCTCGACCTTGGCGAGCGTATCGCCCACCGTCAGGACGGCATGGTCGAGGCAGTTCGCAGCGGCCGCTCGGTGGCCGAGGTAATGCATGACACCCAGTTTGAAGCCATCCAGGTGGAGCACACTCGATGAACCTTGAAGATCAAACACTGGTCGCCTTGTTTGAAGGCCTGGACACCCCGGGCGTATCCGATGCCATGGACAAGCTCGGCCTACCCGGCCAATGCCTCGGGATTGCGCCCCTGGACAACTACAGCAAGGTGATTGTCGGCCCGGCGTTCACCGTGCAGTACGTCTCGGCCAGC
This sequence comes from Pseudomonas batumici, assembly GCF_000820515.1. Lineage (GTDB taxonomy): Bacteria > Pseudomonadota > Gammaproteobacteria > Pseudomonadales > Pseudomonadaceae > Aquipseudomonas > Aquipseudomonas batumici. The sequence continues at coordinate 48,945 of NZ_JXDG01000039.1, forward strand.
GTACCGCCAGGCACCGTGGGCGACTTCATCGAAGACGTGGCGCCCGGCGATGTGGTGGTCATCGACAACGGTGGCCGTACCGACTGCACCGTCTGGGGCGACATCATGACCCAGTACGCCGGCACACGAGGGATTGCCGGCACCGTCATCGACGGTGTTTGCCGAGACGTGAACAAGGCCCTGGGTGACGGCTACCCGATCTTCAGCAAAGGCCGGTTCATGCGTACCGGAAAGGACCGCGTACAGGTTCAGTCGGTCAAACAGCCGGTGTCCATCGGCACGGCGCGGGTCTGTACCCGCGACATCGTGGTGGCCGACGCCAATGGCGTGGTCATCGTGCCGAGGGACCGTGCCGCCGAAGTGGCGGCCTGTGCCCGCCAGATCGAAGCGGTCGAAGCCGACATCCGCGCCCTGCTCACCCAGGGCAAAACCCTCAAGCAAGCCCGGGACGCACTGGGCTACCACAGCCTGCAGAGGAAAGCATGAGTAGCGATATCCAACGTCTCAACCAACGCCTGGCCAGTGCGCAACCGTCGGCGACCTACCGGATCATGGATCGGGTCGCGGAACGGCGGGCGCAAGGCGCAACGATCATTTCACTGTGCGCGGGCGAACCTGACTTCGATACGCCCAAACATGTGCGTGAAGCGGCCATTCATGCCATCGAGCACGGCCACACCCGCTACACCCAGGTCGCCGGTGTACGTTCATTGCGTGAAGCTGTGGCCGCCAAGTTCCGCCGCGAGAACGGCCTGGACGTCACCTGGCAGGACACGCTGATCTGCAACGGCGGCAAACAGGTGATCTACAACGCACTGGCCGCCACCCTCAACGAGGGCGATCAGGTCATCGTGCCGGCACCGTACTGGGTCAGTTACCCGGAGATGGTTCAACTGTGCGGCGGTGAAGCCAGGATCGTCACCTGCGAGGCCGACACAGGCTTCAAGTTGACCGCCCAGGCATTGAATGCCGCGATCACGCCGCAGACCCGCTGGCTGATTCTCAATTCGCCATCCAACCCGACCGGCGCGGTGTACAGCCGGGAGGAACTGCAGGCCCTGGCCGAGGTGTTGCTGGCTCACCCTCACGTGTTGATTCTGGCCGATGACATTTATGAGCACCTGATCTTCGACGATCAGCCATTTCATACCCTGGCCCAGGTTGAACCACGGCTGGCGCCACGCACACTGACCATGAACGGTGTGTCCAAGGCCTATGCCATGACCGGTTGGCGCATCGGCTTCGCCACGGGGCCACGTTGGCTGCTGGACGCCATGGAAAAGCTGCAAGGGCAACAGACCTCGGGAGCCAGTTCGGTCTCGCAACAAGCGGCACTCGCTGCCTTGGAGGGGCCCAAGGATTTCATCCACGAAAGCCGGGCGGTTTTCCAGCGCCGCCGGGACTTGATGGTGACACTGCTGAACGACATACCCGGACTTGAATGCGTCAGTCCAGCCGGGGCGTTTTACGCCTTCGCCTCCTGCGCCGGCCTGATAGGCCGCACCTCCCCAGGCGGGCGAGTGCTGCACAGCGATGAAGAGGTCGCCCATGCACTGCTCGACGAAGCGAATGTAGCGGTGGTTCATGGCAGCGCCTTTGGCCTTGGCCCGTACATTCGCATTGCCTATGCCCTGGATGACGCGTCATTACGCCAAGCTTGCGAAGCCATCCGCACGCTCTGTACCGCCTTGCGCTGACCCAATTGTGCTTGAACGAACCCGGCAATCGCCGGGTTTCGTTTTTATGGTCAAGCGGACTCGATGCATTTCGTCAATAATGGATCACTTTTTTTCAATCGAGCCTGAGCAATGATCACGTTCAAGCAACTGGAAGCGATCTACTGGATTGTGGAGCTGGGTAGCTTTGAATCCGCAGCCATGAAACTGAACATGTCCCAGTCAGCCATCTCCAAGCGTATCCAGGAGCTGGAGGAGGCCTTTGACATGCCCATTTTTGATCGATCCAAACGCAGTGCACGCCTCACGGAAAAAGGCACGGAACTGTTCGAGCAGGCCTCGGAGATCTTGCGCCAACGCGATTACCTGCTTGAACGCGTCAGCTCCAAGGAGGTGCTGGTCAGGCGCTTTCGCATCGGCGTCACCGAACTGACCGCCATGACCTGGCTACCGGTACTGATCGAGGGTATACGCAGTGCTTATCCCAAAGTGGTGCTAGAACCCTCGATCGAGCTCAGCACCGAACTGGTAGCAAAATTGGAGAGCGATCAGCTCGACCTGATCATCGTTCCCGATATTTTTGCCGACGCACGTTTCGTCAGCACTCCGCTGAGTTCGGTGGAGAACGCCTGGATGTGCGCGCCTTCGCTGCACCAGGGCAACGGGATAATGGACATGCAGGCCATTTCCTCGTACACCGTTCTGACTCAGGGAGGTGGCTCCGGTACCGGGTTGATCTACGAGCGCTGGCTTGCCCAGAACGACGTCCGGGTCAACCGTACGATCAAAAGCAACTACCTGATCGCCCAACTGGGGCTGACCCTGTCCGGCATCGGCATCAGCTACCTGCCTCGCCAATGCCTCTCGCCGCTGGTGGAGCAGGGCCGGCTGCAGATCATCGAAACCGAACCCGCGTTGCCTCCCATCCACTACATCGCCGTACACCGTGCCGATCGCCTTCAGGGCCTTAGCGTCGAAGTGGCGCGCCTGGCAGCGCACTGCTGCGATTTCAGCCACATGGTGTTGTAGTTCAGCGCTGGATTCGAGAAGAAAAGCGATGCTTTTGCATAGATAAATATCGCTAATAGTACCGATCGACCTTTCTTAAGATGAACTCATAACCCACAAAGGTTCATCCGTTCATGGAGGTCGCTATGTCATTGCCCGGTTCACGCATCTACCCTTCTCCTCCCCAAGCGCCACGTTCACTTCTGGAAGCCTTTCAGAACGTCGTCACGCCGCATATCAGCGACAACCTCGGGCGTCACATCGGTGCTCGGGGTCTAACGCGCTATAACCACACCGGCAAATTGGTGGGCACCGCCTTGACGGTGAAGACTCGCCCCGGCGACAACCTTTATATCTACAAGGCACTGACGCTGATCGAACCGGGGCATGTTCTGGTAATCGACGCTCAAGGGGACGAGACCAATGCGGTCATCGGTGAGTTGATCAAGCTCTATGCGCAACAACGTGGCTGTGTCGGTTTTGTCGTCGACGGAGCCATCCGCGATGTCGCCAGTTTTGAAGACACACCGTGCTATGCCCGCAGCGTAGTGCATTGCGGCCCCTACAAGAGCGGCCCCGGCGAGATCAATGTGCCGGTGTCCATTGGCGGGATGATCGTCAACCCTGGCGACATCATCGTCGGTGACGAAGATGGCCTGATTGCATTCGCCCCTGAGCACGCCGAACAAGTTCTGCTCAAGGCGCGCGAACATGAGGCCCACGAACAGCAGGTCAAGGCCGAAATCGCCACCGGCGCCATTGATCAGTCATGGCTGGACAAGGTTCTGGAGAAGGCCGGTCTGGCGAACTGAGTCGATCCAGAATCACCTTATGCGCGCGCCTCACCGTGCAATCCAACCGGGCCTCCTGCCCGGTTTTTTTAGGCCCGCGCATTCTGTAAAGCGCGCATTCGATGGGGGCACTCCCATCAATAAAAGTGATTTATTGCCAGGAGTATTTGTCGCTTTTTTTGCAGATTCACACTCATTACTTTGACCGGACAACACCGATAGAAAAATAAGGTCTACCCCCATGTCTATGCCTGAAGTCATAAAACCTGCTGTGCGCAGCAATTACCGCTGGGTGGTTGCGGCCCTGATTTTTCTGATTTACACCATCGCTGCCGCTGACAGGGCCAACCTGGGTGTCGCTTTGCCGTTTATTCGTAAAGAGTTCGACATGAGCAACACCGAGGCCGGTGGTTTGATGAGCCTGTTTCTGCTGGCCTATGCCTTGATACAGATTCCTTGCGGATTTGCCTTCGGGCGTTTCGGCGTCAGCCGGATCTTGCCTGGCGCCATGCTACTGACCTCATTGCTAACCGGCCTGGTGGGTACAGCCGGGTCGCTGCTTGCGCTTAAACTCTATCGCCTGGGCCTTGGCGTCGCTGAAGGTCCACTGCCGATCAGCATGACCACGACCATCAACAATTGGTTTCCCCCACGAGAAAAGGGCACGGCATCGGGGATCTTCCTGTCCGCCGTCAAGTTCGGCCCGGTGATCGTGCCACCACTCTGTGCAGTGATTATCTCTGTCTGGGGCTGGCGAGAAATTTTCTACTTTTTCGCCGTACCAGGCATCGTACTCGCGGTGGTCTGGTACTTCGTTGTCACCGACCATCCCTCCCGTAGTCGGTTCGTCAATGAAGCCGAGCTCAACTACATCACCGAAGCAACCGGCAGCACTCAGACGGTTCAGCAAACCCGCCCCCAGAAGCCCCCTGCCTGGTTGGGAAAACTTGATCGCGTCATACGCGCTCGTCATGAAGCGCCCCTGGAAACCAACAAGCAGGTGTTCACGTCCTGGAACATCTGGGGCTGCGCCACCAGCTACTGCTTCCAACTGGGTGTATCCAGCGTATTGCTGGCCTGGATTCCAACCTACCTGATGACCGTCAAACAATTCTCGATCATGAACATGGGGCTGGTGTCGGCAGCGCCATGGGTGGGTGCCGTGCTCGGCAACCTGATTGGCGGCCTCTGCTCGGATCGGCTGCTGGGTGGACGGCGCAAACCCGGCATGCTGCTGTCTGCGCTGGGCACATCGCTGATGATGTACCTGCTGATCAACTCGCCTGCCGAACCGCTGCCCTATGGGTTGTTGCTGATGTTGACCGGCGTCGTCCTCAGCCTGGGCTTCTCTTCTTACATGGTCTACCCGATGGGATTGGCCAGCAAAAAGACGTTCCCCATCTCCAACGCCATCGTGAACATGATCGGTCAGTTAGGCGCCGCGGCCACGCCCTTCATTACCGGGATGCTGCTGGACAACTATGGCTGGAACTATGTGTTTGCCTGGCTGGCGATCGGGTCATTTCTCAGTTTCATCCTCTTGCTGACCATTTCCGAGCCACGGCCGCGATCGGCTACTCCTGCCCCCTGAATAAAACCGAGCCGCTCGTTTGAGCGGCTTTTGTATGAACGATTCTGTCATCGCTGTGAGGTGTTATGCATGTCCCCCCAAGACAAAGAATTGGTTGCGCTGTTTGAAGGCCTGGATACGCCAGGAGTGTCCGACGCCCTGGACAAACTGGGCCTGCCTGGCCAGTGCCTGGGCGTCATGCCCTTGGATAACTATCGCCAGGTAGTCGTTGGCCCGGCCTTCACCGTACGTTACGTCACCGCCAGTTGCCCACCTGGAACGGTTGGCGACTTCATCGATGATGTGGCGGAAGGCGATGTGGTGGTCATCGACAACGACGGGCGCACCGACTGCACCGTCTGGGGTGACATCATGACCCAATATGCCGGGAGCAAGCGGATTGCGGCGACCGTGATCGACGGCGTCTGCCGGGATGTCAGCAAGGCACTCGGTGACGGCTATCCGCTCTTCAGCAAAGGCCGGTTCATGCGCACCGGCAAGGATCGGGTCGAAGTAGAATCCATCAATCAGCCGGTTTCCATCGGCCAAGCCCGCGTCTGCGCCAGAGATATCGTGATCGCCGATGCCAACGGCGTGGTGATCGTGCCCCGGGATCGAGCCCATGAAGTGGCGGCCCACGCACACTCGATCGAAGCGGTGGAAGCCGATATCCGGGCCTTGATCGCTGAAGGAAAATCCCTCAGGGAAGCCCGGTCGGTGCTGGGCTATCACACCCTGCAACGTAAGCCCTGATCGTCTCCCCCTTTTGCCCTCACAGCCTGCCCACGACAGCGCTGTGAGGGCTTTTTATTCCTGCGAGTGTATCCAGAGCCTTTGCCAATGACCGGCGTGTATGACCATCCCCCCCTTTCGGAAAAACGAAAAAGGGTGAGCAACCACCTTTGTGAATGCTCACCCTTCGATCTTGAACCCGCCCAGCGAACGGGTCAGACCGTCAGCGGTTTCTCCCCTGTGCGATCCGATGTATCTCGCCCGTCGGCAACGCGCCCGGCTTCATCCTCGCTCACCAATTCCCCTTCCCACTTGGCCACCACCGCCGTTGCAATCGAGTTGCCCACAGCGTTGGTCGCCGAGCGGCCCATATCGAGGAACGTGTCGACCCCCAGAATCAACAACAAGCCGGCTTCCGGAATATCGAACTGGGTCAGGGTCGCGGCGATGACTACCAGCGAAGCACGCGGCACGCCAGCCATGCCTTTGGAGGTGAGCATCAGCGTCAACAGCATGCTGATCTGCGTGCCGATGGACATCTCGATGCCATACGCCTGCGCAATGAACAACACGGCAAACGTGCAGTACATCATCGAGCCGTCCAGATTGAAGGAATAGCCCATGGGCATGACGAAACTCGAGATTCTGCGCTTGACTCCAAAACGATCCAGCGCATGGAGAATCTTCGGGTAAGCCGACTCGGAACTGGCCGTGGCGAAAGACAGAAGGAAAGCCTCTCTGATCAGCACCACCAATTTGAATACACGCCGCCCCAGGAACATCCAGCCGGCAAATATCAGCATCGTCCAGAGCACGATCAACCCAAAATAGAAGTCGCGCATGAAGACCGCGAACTTGACCAGAATGTAGAGCCCGTTGACCGCCACGGTCGCTGCCATAGCTGCCATCACCGCCAGCGGTGCAAGTTTCATCACATAGCCGGTGACCTTCAACATCGCGTGGGACAGGTCCTCGATGACATTCACCAACCGCTCGGTTTTCTTGCCCAAGGAGGCCAGAGCGACACCGAAAAATATCGAGAACACCACGATCTGCAAGATTTCATTGGTGGCCATGGCCTCCGCGAACGACCTGGGCACCAAGTGCGTGGCGAAATCCTTGAGGGTGAACACCGAGGTTTGCAAGTTGGTCACGCTGGTCACATCTGGCAATGGCAAGCCCAGGTTGTGCCCCGGCTGCAGCAGGTTGGCCATGACCAGCCCCACCGACAGCGAAAGCAATGAAGCGGTGACAAACCAGGCCAGCGCTTTGCCGAATACCCGGCCGACAGCACTTGCATCACCCATATGCGCGATACCCACCACCAGTGTCGAGAACACCAGGGGGCCGATGAGCATTTTGATCAGGCGTAGAAAGACGTCGGAGACGATCGAGATGTAACTGGCAACCTTGGTCGCCATCGCTTTGTCCGGGAAGTTGAGGAAAATCATGTAGCCGATAAGGATCCCCAGCAGCATGGCGATCAGAATGCCTGCCGCAGCCGGTAGCCTGTTTTTCATAGAGCACCTGTTGTCGTGTTTCTGGAAATAGCCGGGAACAACATCCCCTTGATCAGGCAATGGCCATCAAAGGACGGTGTGCTACCGACGTACTAAGGAATGAACAAGGCAAGTGCAAAATGCCGATACCGGCAGGCCGAGGGTGGATGCGAGCGAAACAGATCATGGACAGATGACAGGACGGGACAAGCCAACTGCAGGAGGCTGTTATACATAGGTGCAACCCTCGGATCTTATAGTTGTAGTTGCGTCAGTTACGCGCCGTAACGACGTTGCCGGAAAACTACCCTAGTCCTGCCCCCTCAATAAGAGCGGATCTCGCTCTAGCTGTTATGCCCAAATGTTATGGCGCAACGGCCACCCCTCCACCGCACAGCTATACAAAATGGGCATATCTCAAAGACAAAAACGGTAGTCGTCGTTCGCTTCATGCCCTTCCAGAATGAGGCACAACACAAAAACTGCTGTGCTTGGGAGACTGGCATGTCAACAGAAGCTGAACAAACCGTGGGGCAGGATTGGCAGGAGGACGTATTCCGCGTACTCAAGGCCCATGACGTTAAACATGTGGTCTTCGTACCGGATGCAGGTCACTCGGCGGCCATCCGCATGTCGTATGCAGACCCGGACATCAAGGCCGTCGTCCTCACCACAGAAGAGGAAGGTATCGGCTACCTCGCCGGTGCCTGGCTCGGCGGTGAACGTGGTGCGCTGCTGATGCAATCCAGCGGTGTCGGCAACTGCATCAACACCCTGGCACTTCAGGTCTGCGCAGGCTTCCCGCTGCTGATGGTGGTCACCATGCGCGGCGACTGGGCCGAATTCAACGCCTGGCAGAACCCCATGGGTCAGGCTACCGAGGCCTCCCTGAACCTGATGAAGGTCATGACTTGGCGCGCCGATGATCCGAAAGACGTCGCCCCACTGCTGCACGGTGCCGCCACCATGGCATTCAACGGTGATTCTTCCTGTGCCCTGCTGCTCGGTCAGCGTCTGATTGGAGAAAAGAAATGGGTCAAGTAAGCGCAAACCACGCCCTGTGCCGTCGCGAAGTGGTCAAGGCCTTGCTGGCCGACCGCAAGGACGTGCTGGTCGTGACCGGCCTGGGATCGGCGTCCTACGACGTCATGGCGGCCGGTGACCATGATCTGAATTACTACCTCTGGGCCGCCATGGGCAGTGCAATCACCGTCGGCCTGGGCCTGGCCAACGCCCAGCCGGACAAATCGGTAGTCGTGATCACCGGTGACGGTGAACTGCTGATGGGCTTTGGTGCGCTGGCCACCGTCGCGCTGCAAAAGCCCGTCAACCTGACCATAGCCGTGCTCGACAACGGCCATTTCGGTGAGACCGGCATGCAGGTCAGTCATGCAGGTTTCGGCATCCAGCTCGATCAGGTCGCCAAGACCTGCGGCTTTAGCTGGACCGATGAAATCCGCGATATGGAAGGCGTACACAACCTACGCGAGCGCTTCGCAACGCGCGATGGAGTCAAGCTCGCGACGATCAAGATCAAAGCGGAAAACCCGCCACGGGTGCTGCCGCCGCGTGATGGTAACTACATCAAGAATCGCTTTCGGGCTGCGCTGGGTTTCAACCCGATCTGATTGCTCTATGCCCGAACCCGCTCACGCAGGGCAGATGCTGTGCGTGACGCGTTGAGGAAAATAATAATGACTGACAGCAACTCTGAAGAACTCAATGCCATTCGCGAGGGCGTACGCGCCCTGTGCGGCGAATTCGATGCCGCCTACTGGCGCAAGGTCGATGAAGAGAAAGGTTTCCCCGAAGCCTTCGTCAACGCCATGACCGAAGCTGGTTGGCTGTCGGCAATGATCCCTGAGGAATACGGCGGTTCCGGCCTGGGCCTGGCCGAAGCCTCGGTGATTCTCGAGGAAGTGAACCGCTGCGGCGGCAACTCCGGCACGGTGCATGGCCAGATGTACAACATGTTCACCCTATTGAGGCACGGCAGCGAGGCGCAGAAAAGCTTCTATCTGCCGAAGCTGGCCAGCGGCGAACTGCGCCTGCAATCGATGGGTGTCACCGAACCCACCACCGGCACCGACACCACCAGGATCAAGACCACTGCCGTGCGCAAGGACGACAAGTACGTGATCAACGGCCAGAAGGTGTGGATCTCGCGGATCCAGCATTCCGACCTGATGATCCTGCTGGCGCGCACCACGCCGCTGGCCGAGGTGCAGAAGAAATCCGAGGGCATGTCGATTTTCCTGGTCGACCTGCGCGAAGCCATCGGCAACGGCCTGACCGTGCAGCCGATCGCCAACATGGTCAACCACGAGACCAACGAGCTGTTCTTCGACAACCTGGAAATCCCTGCCGACAGCCTGATCGGCGAGGAAGGCAAGGGCTTCCGCTACATCCTCGACGGGCTGAATGCCGAACGCACGCTGATCGCCGCCGAATGCATCGGTGACGGTCGCTGGTTTATCGAAAAGGCCAGCGCCTATGCCCGTGACCGGGTGGTGTTCGGTCGGCCGATCGGGCAGAACCAGGGCGTGCAGTTCCCGATTGCCGAAGCGCATATCGAGATCGAGGCGGCCGACCTGATGCGCTGGCGCGCCTGCGAGGAATACGACAGCGGGCAGAACGCCGGGGCCAGCGCCAACATGGCCAAGTACCTGGCGGCCAAGGCCTCTTGGGAAGCAGCCAACGCCTGCCTGCAGACCCACGGCGGTTTCGGCTTCGCCTGCGAATACGACGTCGAGCGCAAGTTCCGCGAGACCCGCCTGTACCAGGTGGCGCCGATCTCCACCAACCTGATCCTGTCCTATGTGGCCGAGCACCTGCTTGAGCTGCCGCGCTCCTTCTAAGTGATCGGCGCAACACCCCAGCGCGTCGGCCCAGGCAGGCGCCGCCGGGGATCCATGACAAGAGAGGTAACAATCATGAGCCAATCCAAAGGCCTGCGTCCGCTCGATGGCATTACCGTCGTCAGCCTTGAGCATGCGATTGCCGCCCCCTTTTGCACCCGACAACTGGCCGACCTGGGCGCCCGCGTGATCAAGGTCGAACGTCCGGGCACAGGCGATTTCGCCAGAGGCTACGACCAACGCGTCAACGGCTTGGCCTCGCACTTCGTCTGGACCAATCGCTCGAAAGAGAGCCTGACCCTGGACCTGAAGCAGGATTCGGCCAGCGAGGTACTGGACCGTTTGCTCGGCAGTGCCGACGTCCTGGTACAGAACCTGGCACCCGGTGCTGCCGCACGAATGGGGCTGTCCTTTGAGACCTTGCATCAGCGATTTCCACGCCTGATTGTCTGTGACATTTCAGGCTATGGCGTCGGTGGCCCCTATGAAAAGAAAAAAGCCTATGACCTGTTGATCCAGAGCGAAGGCGGATTTCTCTCGGTCACCGGCGGCCCAGGCGATGAAGAAACGGCCAAGGCCGGATGTTCGATCGCCGATATCGCGGCCGGCATGTACGCCTACACCGGCATTCTGTCTGCCCTGCTGTTGCGTGAACGTACCGGCGAAGGTAGCCACCTCGATGTGTCCATGCTGGAAAGCCTGGTCGAGTGGATGAACTACCCGATGTACTACGCCTACAACGGAGCACCGCCGCCGCCTCGTGCTGGCGCCGCGCACGCCACCATTTACCCCTACGGCCCCTTCCCTGTCGGTGACGGCACCACCGTGATGCTGGGACTGCAAAACGAGCGTGAATGGCAGCTGTTTTGCGAGAAGGTACTGCTTCAACCCGAACTGGCCAAAGACGAGCGCTTCTCTGCCAACTTCAAGCGTGTCGAAAACCGTAATGCGTTACGGGAACTGATCATTGCAGCGTTCTCCACGCTCAACTTCGAGGCGGTGATCGATCGCCTTGACCATGCGCAAATCGCCAATGCCCGGGTGAACGACATGCAAGGCGTCTGGGGCCATCCACAACTTCAGGCCCGAGAACGCTGGCGAGCAGTTGAAACCTCTGCAGGCTCCATTCCGAGCCTGATTCCACCCGGCAGCAACAGCGCGTTCGAGCCCCGTATGGATGCTGTGCCGGGTCTTGGCCAGCACACCGAACAGGTGCTCAGGGAACTGGGGCTGGGAGCCGACCGCATTGAACAAATGCGCGCTGCCGGAGCGATTTAGCCACGCGCTGATAACCCGCAGCCTGAATGCAACAATCAAACAGTTTCGAGAGAACACTGCCCAATGAAGATCCTGGTAGCTGTCAAACGCGTTGTCGATTACAACGTCAAGGTTCGCGTCAAGGCGGACAATTCCGGCGTCGA
>NZ_JXDG01000004.1 GCF_000820515.1 Pseudomonas batumici
TCGATGGCCGTGCACGTCAAGGCGATGCTCGACTTCCAGAAACAAGGCATCCCGACCTTCGACTACGGCAACAACATCCGCCAGATGGCCCAGGAAGAAGGCGTGGAAAATGCCTTCGACTTCCCGGGCTTCGTGCCGGCGTACATCCGTCCGCTGTTCTGCCGCGGCATCGGGCCGTTCCGCTGGGCCGCGCTGTCGGGTGACCCGCAGGACATCTACAAGACCGACGCCAAGGTCAAGGAACTGATCCCGGACGACGCCCACCTGCACAACTGGCTGGACATGGCCCGCGAGCGCATCAGCTTCCAGGGTCTGCCGGCGCGGATCTGCTGGGTCGGCCTGGGCCTGCGCGCCAAACTCGGCCTGGCGTTCAACGAAATGGTCCGTAGCGGCGAGCTGTCGGCGCCGATCGTGATCGGTCGCGACCACCTGGACTCGGGATCCGTGTCCAGCCCGAACCGCGAAACCGAGTCGATGCAGGACGGTTCCGATGCCGTGTCCGACTGGCCGCTGCTCAACGCCTTGCTCAACACCGCCAGCGGCGCGACCTGGGTCTCGCTGCACCACGGTGGCGGCGTCGGCATGGGCTTCTCCCAGCACTCGGGCATGGTGATCGTCTGTGACGGTACCGACGAGGCGGCCGAGCGGATCGCCCGCGTACTGCACAACGACCCGGCCACCGGGGTCATGCGTCACGCCGATGCCGGTTACCAGATCGCCATCGACTGCGCGAAGGAGCAGGGCCTGAACCTGCCGATGATCACCGGCAAGTAAGGGATTGCAGAGATAGCGCCCATGTAGGAGCCGGCTTGCTGGCGATGACGGCCGAACAGTCGATGCAAGACTCACGGGCCTCATCGCCGGCAAGCCAGCTCCTACAGGACGGTGTTTCACCTGGAGCATGTTCCACAAACGCTGTGCACCTAACTAAAACAATCCACAGAGGTTGAACAATGTCTGCGTCAAATGATCGTGCAAGCAGCAAACCGTTGATCGAAAGGCGTTCGATCGACTACATCCCGGAAGCGGAAAGACACGGTCGTCTACTCAGTCAGTTCACCCTGTGGTTGGGGGCCAACCTGCAAATCACCGCGATTGTCACCGGTGCGTTGGCGGTGGTGCTCGGCGGCGATGTGTACTGGTCGCTGATCGGCCTGCTGATCGGGCAACTGATCGGCGGCGGGGTCATGGCACTGCACGCCGCGCAAGGTCCGCAACTGGGCCTGCCGCAGATGATTTCCAGTCGGGTGCAGTTCGGCGTCTATGGCGCGGTGATCCCGCTGGTGCTGGTGTGCCTGATGTACGTCGGTTTTTCCGCCAGCGGTTCGCTGTTGGCCGGACAGGCGGTGGCGCAGTTGCTGCACGTGGAAGACTGGGTCGGCATCGTGCTGTTTGCCGCCAGCATCATGGTCTGCACCATCTTCGGCTACCGGGTGATCCACGGCATCGGCCGGATCGCCAGCGTGCTGGGGGTGATCGCCTTCTTCTACCTGTTCTACAAACTGTTGGCCGGCAACGATATCTCGGCCTTGCTGGACAACAAGCATTTCTCCCTGGCGAGTTTCCTGTTGGCGGTGTCGCTCTCGGCATCCTGGCAGATCGCGTTCGGGCCTTATGTGGCGGATTACTCGCGTTATCTGCCGCGCAGCACTTCGGCGGTGAAAACCTTCTGGGCCGTGGGCCTGGGTTCGGTGATCGGCGCGCAGGCGTCCATGGTCTTCGGCGTGTTCGCCGCGGCCCTGGCCGGCTCGCAGTTCTCCCACCACGAAGTCTCGTTCATCGTCAGTCTCGGCGGCACCGGGGCCGTCGCGGCGGCGCTGTATTTCGCCGTGGCCTTCGGCAAGGTGACGGTCACCACCCTGAACGCCTACGGCAGCTTCATGTCGATTGCCACCATCATCAGCGGTTTCCGCGGCAGCCGGCATATCTCCAGCGGCGTGCGCCTGCTGTACATCTTCGTCATGGTCAGCGTATCGGCGGCCCTGGCGTTGCTGGGCAAGGATTCGTTCCTCAAGGAATTCTCCGCCTTCATCCTGTTCCTGCTGGCGTTCTTCACGCCCTGGAGCGCGATCAACCTGGTGGATTTCTACTGCATCACCAAGGAACGCTACGACATCCCCGCGTTGTCCGATCCCAAGGCCCGCTACGGCGGCTGGAACCTGATGGGCATCAGCATCTATGTGTTCGGCGTGCTGATCCAGATGCCGTTCATTTCCACCCACTTCTATACCGGCTCCCTGGTGGCGAGCCTGGGCGATACCGATATCTCCTGGATCATCGGCCTGGTGGTGCCGGCGGCGCTGTACTACGTCGCGGCGAAGAAGTGGCATGGGGCGGTTCCCGATCGTTTGATCCTGCCGGTGGAGCCGGGCGAGACCGTGGCAGCCAAGGCCAATGGTCGTGTGCAACCGGCGGCGAACTAGCCGGATGTCGCTTGCGGCGTTAACCCTTTGATGATTTGGAGCGGCACAGAATGAACATGACCAAGACCCTGCTGACCACGGTGCTGTCCCTCGGCCTGTTGGTAGCGGCCGGCGCAAGCCAGGCCGCCGGCTGGTGCGAATCCGGCAAGCCGGTGAAGTTCGCGGGTCTGAACTGGGAAAGCGGCATGCTCCTGACCGACGTGCTGCAATTCGTTCTGGAAAAGGGTTACGACTGCAAGACCGACAGCCTGCCGGGCAATTCCATCACCATGGAAAACGCCCTGAGCAGCAACGATATCCAGGTGTTCGCCGAGGAGTGGGTAGGCCGCAGCGAAGTCTGGAACAAGGCGGAAAAGGCCGGCAAGGTCGTCGGTGTCGGCGCACCGGTGGTGGGGGCCGTCGAAGGCTGGTACGTGCCGCGCTACGTGATCGAAGGCGACGCCAAGCGCAACCTCAAGGCCTTGGCGCCGAACCTGAAGCACATCGCCGACCTGGGCCAGTACGCCGCCCTGTTCAAGGATCCGGAGGAACCGAGCAAGGGCCGCTTCTACAACTGCCCGGCCGGCTGGACCTGCGAGCTGGACAACAGCGAAATGCTGAAAAGCTACGGCCTGGAAAAGTCCTATACCAACTTTCGCCCTGGAACCGGCCCGGCACTGGACGCCGCCGTGCTGTCGAGCTACAAGCGTGGCGAGCCTATTCTTTTCTACTACTGGTCGCCGACGCCTCTGATGGGCCAGGTCGACCTGGTGAAACTGGAAGAGAAGCCAGGTGTCGACAAGCACGTGAGCATCAAGGTCGGTCTGTCCAAGGCCTTCCATGAGCAAGCGCCCGAGCTGGTCGCCGTACTGGAAAAGGCCAACCTGCCCATCGATCTGTTGAACCAGAACCTGGGTCGCATGGCCAAGGAACGGATCGAATCGCCGAAGCTGGCGAAAATCTTCCTCAAGGAACACCCTGAGGTCTGGCAGGCTTGGGTCAGCGCTGACGCTGCCAGGAAAATCAACGCGGCTCTGTAGGTCGACTACCTCCCGGCTAACCGAGAGGCGGGCCGGGAAGTTCGCCACATCCACTTGATTGAGAGTTTCCAATGTTTCCCGAACGTTTCACATTTTCCATCGCCGACTGGGTCAACGCCTGGGTCGATGCACTGGTGACCCGCTACGGTGATGTGTTTCGGCAGATCTCCGACACCCTGCTGTGGGCCATCGTCAACCTGGAAGGCCTGCTGCGCATGGCGCCCTGGTGGCTGATGCTGGCCATCGTCGGCGGTATCGCCTGGCACGCCACCCGCAAGTGGCTGACCACCGTGGTGATCGTCGGCCTGTTGTTCCTGGTGGGGGCGGTCGGTCTCTGGGACAAGCTGATGCAGACCCTGGCGCTGATGCTGGTGGCCACGCTGATTTCGGTGCTGATCGGCATTCCGCTGGGCATTCTCTCGGCACGCAGCAACCGCCTGCGTTCGGTGCTGATGCCGCTGCTGGACATCATGCAGACCATGCCCAGCTTCGTGTACCTGATTCCGGTGCTGATGCTGTTCGGCCTGGGCAAGGTCCCGGCGATCTTCGCCACGGTGATCTACGCGGCGCCGCCGCTGATCCGCCTGACCGACCTGGGCATCCGCCAGGTGGACGGCGAGGTGATGGAGGCGATCAACGCCTTTGGCGCCAACCGTTGGCAGCAACTGTTCGGCGTGCAACTGCCGCTGGCCCTGCCGAGCATCATGGCCGGGATCAACCAGACCACCATGATGGCGCTGTCGATGGTGGTGATTGCCTCGATGATCGGTGCCCGTGGCCTGGGCGAAGACGTGCTGGTGGGCATCCAGACCCTGAACGTCGGTCGCGGCCTGGAAGCGGGCCTGGCGATCGTGATTCTCGCGGTGGTGATCGACCGTATTACGCAAGCCTACGGGCGTCCGCGCCATGAGGTGAGCAAATGAGCGAGCCCATCGTCAGCAAGATCGAAGTCAGGAACGTCTTCAAGATCTTCGGTTCACGCGCCAATGACGCGATGAGCCTGATTCGCCAGGGCAAGACCAAGGACCAGGTGCTGGCCGAGACCGGTTGCGTGATCGGGGTCAACGACCTGTCGCTGACCGTCGGTACCGGCGAGATCTTCGTGATCATGGGCCTGTCCGGTTCCGGCAAGTCGACCCTGGTGCGGCACTTCAACCGCCTGATCGACCCGACCAGTGGCGCGATCCTGGTGGATGGCGTGGACATCCTCCAGCACGACATGGAGGCGTTGCGCGAGTTTCGCCGGCACAAGATCAGCATGGTGTTCCAGAGCTTCGGCCTGTTGCCCCACAAGACCGTGCAGGAAAACGTCGCCTACGGCCTCAAGGTGCGTGGCGAGAGCAAGGCGGTGTGCGCCGAGCGCGCCTTGCACTGGATCAATACCGTGGGTTTGAAGGGCTACGAGAACAAGTACCCGCACCAGCTGTCGGGCGGTATGCGCCAGCGTGTGGGCCTGGCCCGGGCCTTGGCGGCGGACACCGACATCCTGCTGATGGATGAGGCGTTCAGTGCCCTGGACCCGTTGATCCGTGCCGAGATGCAGGATCAGTTGCTGGAGCTGCAGAAGACGTTGCACAAGACCATCGTGTTTATCACCCATGACCTGGATGAGGCGGTGCGGATCGGCAACCGCATCGCGATTCTCAAGGATGGCAAGTTGATCCAGGTCGGGACGCCGCAGGAGATCCTGCATTCGCCGGCGGATGAGTATGTGGATCGGTTTGTTCAGCGGCGTGCCGCGATCGTTTAAGCAGATGAGGTTGAAGATGTCCCAGTCTGAAAAAATCGTTATCGCCGATGCGCCGTTGCGCTGGCAGGATGTGGTTGCGGTTGCCCGTCATGGCGCGCTGCTCGAATTGTCGCCCCAGGCCTGGGGCCGGATCGACAACGCCCAGGCCATCGTCCAGCGCATCGTCGTCAGCGGCGAGCGCGCCTATGGCGTGAACACCGGCCTCGGCGCCCTGTGCAACGTGTCGCTGTCCGGCGAACAGCTCAGCCAGTTGTCGCGCAATACCCTGCTCAGCCATGCCTGTGGGGTCGGCGCGCCGCTGCCCGATGAGCAGACCCGGGCGATTATCTGCGCCGCGATCGTCAACTACAGCCACGGCAAGTCCGGCCTGCACCGCCAGGTGGTCGAAGCCTTGCTGGCCCTGCTCAACCGGGGTATCACCCCGCAAGTGCCGGCCCAGGGTTCGGTGGGCTACCTGACCCATATGGCCCATATCGGCATTGCCTTGCTGGGTGTCGGCCAGGTGAGCTATCGCGGGCGGATCGTCCCGGCGCAACAGGCGTTGGCCGAGGAAGGCCTGCAACCGGTGCAACTGGGGGCCAAGGACGGTCTCTGCCTGGTCAACGGCACGCCGTGCATGACCGGTCTGGGCTGCCTGGCCCTGGCCGACGCGACCCGCCTGGTGCAATGGGCCGACGTGGTCGGGGCCATGAGCTTCGAGGCCCAGCGCGGGCAGATCGCTGCGTTCGACGCGGAAATCATCGCGCTCAAGCCGCATCCCGGCATGCAGCAGGTCGGCGTCAATCTGCGCAGCCTGCTCGACGGCAGCGAAGTGATTGCCGCCAGCAAGGGCATTCGCACCCAGGACGCCCTGAGCATCCGTTCGATCCCGCAGGTGCACGGCGCCGCCCGTGATCAACTGGCCCATGCCGCCCGGCAGATCGAAACCGAACTCAACGGCTGCACCGACAACCCGCTGTTGCTGGGTACGCCGGACAACTACCGGGTGATGTCCCAGGCCAACCCCCATGGCCAGTCGGTCGCCCTGGCGGCGGACCTGCTGGCGATCGCCATGGCGGAAGTCGGCTCGATTGCCGAGCGTCGTCTCGACCGCCTGATCAACCCGCACGTCAGCGGCCTGCCGGCCTTCCTGGTGAGCAACCCCGGGGTCAACTCCGGGATGATGATCGTGCAGTACGTCGCCGCTTCCCTCTGCGCGGAAAACCGCCAGTTGGCGCAGCCGGCGGTGCTCGACAACTACGTCACCTCGGGCCTGCAGGAAGACCACCTGAGCCTGGGCACCAACGCCGCGCTGAAATTGCACCGGGCCCTGGAAAACTGCACGCAGATCCTCGCCATCGAGTACCTGCTGGCGGCCCAGGCCTTCGAATTCCTCAAGGAGCAACGCTTCGGTGCCGGCACCGACGTCGCCTGGAAACTGCTGCGCGAGCGCGTTCCGGCCTATGACCAGGACCGCTGGCTGGCCCCGGACATCGCCCGCGCGGCGGCTTTGCTCAAGGACCCGACATTGATCCAGGGCAGGTTTCCCGACCTGCGCTGATACCAAGAATAACCAGCGTGCCAAGGCGTCGCCTGCTCAAGAAAGCCGGCGACGACGGATAACGGAAACCTCCGGAGCGTCTGGTAGTTGATAAAAACTCTCAAAAGGAGAATGAATGTGACTGCTTTGAACCTGATTCCCGGCCAACTGAGCCTGGCCCAACTGCGTGCCGTCTATCAGCAGCCGGTGAAACTGACCCTGGACAACAGTGCCTCGGCACAGATCGAAGCCAGCGTTGCCTGCGTTGAACAGATCCTCGCCGAAAACCGCACCGCCTATGGCATCAACACCGGTTTCGGCCTGCTGGCCTCGACCCGCATCGCCAGCGAAGACCTGGAAAACCTCCAGCGCTCGCTGGTGCTGTCCCATGCCGCCGGTGTCGGCGAGCCGATCAGCGATGCGCTGGTGCGCCTGATCATGGTGCTCAAGGTCAACAGCCTGAGCCGCGGTTTCTCCGGGATTCGCCGCCAGGTGATCGACGCGCTGATCGCCTTGATCAATGCCGAGGTCTACCCTCACATTCCGCTGAAAGGTTCGGTCGGTGCGTCCGGCGACCTCGCGCCGCTGGCCCATATGTCCCTGGTGCTGCTGGGCGAAGGCAAGGCGCGCTACAAGGGCGAATGGCTGGATGCACACGCCGCGCTGAAACAGGCTGGCCTGAAGCCCCTGACCCTGGCCGCGAAGGAAGGCCTGGCGCTGCTCAACGGCACCCAGGTGTCCACCGCCTTTGCCCTGCGCGGTCTGTTCGAAGGTGAAGACCTGTTCGCCGGCGCCCTGGTCGCCGGTGCGCTGACAGTCGAGGCTGTGCTGGGCTCGCGCTCGCCGTTCGACCCGCGCATCCACGCGGCCCGTGGTCAACGCGGTCAGATCGATGCCGCTGCCGGCTATCGCCACCTGTTGGGCGAGCGCAGCGAAGTGTCCGATTCCCACGAGAACTGCGAGAAGGTCCAGGACCCGTACTCCCTGCGCTGCCAGCCACAGGTCATGGGCGCCTGCCTGACCCAGTTCCGCCAGGCCGCCGAAGTGCTGGTGATCGAAGCCAACGCCGTGTCCGACAACCCGCTGGTGTTCGCTGCTGAAGGCGACGTGATCTCCGGCGGCAACTTCCACGCCGAGCCGGTGGCCATGGCCGCTGACAACCTGGCTCTGGCGATTGCCGAAATCGGCTCCCTGAGCGAGCGCCGCATCTCCCTGATGATGGACAAGCACATGTCGCAGTTGCCGCCGTTCCTGGTGGCCAATGGCGGCGTCAACTCCGGCTTCATGATCGCCCAGGTCACCGCGGCGGCCCTCGCCAGCGAGAACAAGGCGCTGGCGCACCCGCATAGCGTCGACAGCCTGCCGACCTCCGCCAACCAGGAAGACCACGTGTCGATGGCACCGGCGGCTGGCAAGCGTCTGTGGGAAATGGCCGAGAACACCCGTGGGATCCTCGCCGTGGAATGGCTGGGGGCGTGTCAGGGCCTGGACCTGCGCAATGGCCTGAAAACCTCGCCGGCCCTGGAAATCGCCCGGGCGACCTTGCGCGAGCAGGTGGCGTATTACGAGAAGGATCGTTTCTTCGCACCGGATATCGAGGCGGCCACCGGGTTGCTGGCATCGCGTTGCCTGAACGAGCTGGTACCGGCGAAGTTGTTGCCAAGCCTGTAAGCATTGCTTGAGAGCAGACTGGGGCGTGAATGACGCTCCTACAGTGGGCCCCACCCGGCAGCGCGTTTTGCCTGCGCGTGCCGGGTTGGGTACTCTGCGCCCCCTTTTGCGGCCGGCCGGTCGCAAGACACTCGCCTCCAGTCTGATTCTCATCGAGGTTCACCGATAAGAACAATCAAGGACTAGCAATGCAACAGCAAGTCAAAGGTTTGAAACGCGGGCTTTCGGCCCGACATATTCGCTTCATGGCCCTGGGTTCCGCCATCGGTACCGGGCTGTTCTATGGTTCCGCCTCGGCCATCCAGATGGCCGGCCCCGCCGTGCTGCTGGCCTACCTGATCGGCGGCGCCGCGGTGTTCATGGTCATGCGCGCCCTCGGCGAAATGGCCGTGCACGAGCCGGTGGCCGGCTCCTTCGGCCACTACGCCAGCACCTACATCGGTCCCCGTTCCGGTTTCATCCTCGGTTGGACCTACGCGTTCGAGATGGTCATCGTCGGCCTGGCCGACGTCACCGCCTTCGGCATCTATATGGGCTTCTGGTTCCCCGAGGTCGACCGCTGGATCTGGGTGCTCGGCGTCGTCTTCGTCATCGGCGGCCTGAACCTGTGCACGGTGAAAGTCTTCGGCGAAATGGAGTTCTGGCTGTCGCTGCTCAAGGTTGGCGCCATCGTGGCGATGATCCTCGGCGGCTTCGGCATCCTGTTCTTCGGCATCAGCACCGCCACGCCCTCGGCGAGCGTCGGTATCAGCAACCTCTGGAGCCAGGGCGGCTTCATGCCCAATGGCGCGGCGGGGATGATCGCTTCGTTCGCGGTGGTCATGTTCGCCTTCGGCGGCATCGAGATCATCGGCGTCACCGCCGGTGAAGCCCAGGATCCGCAGCGAGTGATCCCCAGGGCGATCAACGCGGTGCCGCTGCGCATCCTGCTGTTCTACGTGCTGACCCTGTTCGTGCTGATGTCCCTCTACCCATGGCAGCAGATCGGCAACCAGGGCAGCCCCTTCGTGCAGATCTTCCAGAACCTGGGAATTGGTTCGGCGGCCACTATCCTGAATATCGTGGTGATTTCGGCGGCGATCTCCGCCATCAACAGCGATATCTTCGGTGCCGGCCGGATGATGTACGGCCTGGCCCAGCAAGGCCATGCGCCCAAGGGCTTCGCCAAGCTGTCCCGCGCCGGCGTGCCGTGGATGACCGTGCTGGTGATGGCCGTCGCCCTGTTGCTGGGGGTGCTGCTCAACTACCTGATCCCGGAAGACGTGTTCCTGCTGATCGCGTCCATCGCCACCTTCGCCACCGTGTGGGTGTGGATCATGATCCTGGTCACCCAGGTGGCCATGCGCCGTTCCATGAGCCGTGAAGAGGCCGCGCAACTGAAGTTCCCGGTGCCGTTCTGGCCCTATGCGCCGATGGCGGCGATTGCCTTCATGGTGTTCATCTTCGGCGTGCTGGGCTACTTCCCCGACACCCGGCCGGCGCTGATCGTCGGCGCGGTATGGATCGGCCTGCTGATGCTGGCCTACCAGGTCTGGGTCAAGCCGGCGGCGGCCCGGGATGCCCGCGTTCAGCAAGCCCCTGCTTTGTCTAGTCGATAACCTAACGGAGACCCCGGATGAAAACGCTTTGGCAGAACTGTCACGTTGCAAGCATGGCGCAAGGCAGCTACTCGATCATCGAGGATGCCGCCATCGTGACCGTGGCGTCGAAGATCGAGTGGATCGGCCCGCGCGCCGAACTGCCGGCTGCGGATTATCCACAGGTCAATGATCTGGAAGGCGCCTGGGTCACCCCGGGGCTGATCGATTGCCACACCCACACGGTGTTCGGCGGCAACCGCAGCGGCGAATTCGAGCAGCGCCTGCAAGGCGTGAGTTATGCCGAGATCGCCGCCGCCGGTGGCGGTATTGCCAGCACGGTGCGGGCGACCCGTGCCGCGAGCGAGGACGAACTGTTCGCCAGCGCCCGGCAACGCCTGACCTGCCTGCTGCGCGACGGTGTGACCAGTGTCGAGATCAAGTCCGGCTACGGCCTGGACCTGGACAGCGAGCGCAAGATCCTCAAGGTGATTCGCCGCCTGGGCGCCGAGCTGCCGGTCAGTGTGCGCAGCACCTGCCTGGCGGCCCATGCCTTGCCACCGGAATATGCCGGGCGGGCCGACGACTACATCGAGCATATCTGCGCCGAGATGCTCCCGGCCCTGGCCGCCGAAGGCCTGGTGGATGCGGTGGATGCCTTCTGCGAATACCTGGCGTTTTCCCCGGCCCAGGTCGAGCGGGTGTTCAAGGTCGCGCAACAACTGGGCTTGCCGGTGAAGCTGCATGCCGAACAGCTTTCGTCGTTGCACGGTTCCAGCCTGGCGGCGCGTTACCAGGCGCTGTCGGCGGACCATCTGGAATTCATGACCGAGGAGGATGCCATCGCCATGGCCGCCTCCGGTACCGTCGCGGTGTTGCTGCCGGGGGCGTTCTACTTCCTGCGCGAAACCCAGTTGCCGCCGATGGAGGCCTTGCGCAAGCACGGCGTGAAGATCGCCATCGCCAGCGACCTCAACCCCGGCACCTCGCCGGCGCTGTCGCTGCGCCTGATGTTGAACATGGCCTGCACCCTGTTCCGCATGACCCCGGAAGAAGCCCTGGCCGGGGTCACCCAGCATGCCGCCACGGCTCTGGGCATGGGCGCCACCCACGGTTCGCTGGAAGTCGGCAAGTTCGCGGATTTCGTCGCCTGGCGGATCGAACGTCCGGCGGACCTGGCCTATTGGCTGGGTGGTGATCTGGGCAAGCGCGTGGTGCGCCATGGTGTCGAAGTATTGATCTAGGAGACTGTCCTGTGGATAACGTTCTGAGCTTCAAACAAGGTCGCGTGCCGCTGTTGATCAGCATGCCCCATGCCGGGGTGCAACTGACCCCGGCGGTCAAGGCCGGGTTGATCCCCGAGGCGCAAAGCCTGCCGGACACCGACTGGCACATCCCGCGGCTCTATGATTTTGCCGCCGAACTGGGTGCCAGCACCCTGGCCGCCGGTTACTCGCGGTTTGTCATCGACCTGAACCGGCCGTCCGATGACAAGCCGATGTATGTCGGGGCCACCACCGGTCTGTACCCGGCGACCCTGTTCGATGGCGTGCCGCTGTTCGTCGAGGGGCAGGAGCCGTCGGCCACGGAGCGGGCCAACTACCTGGAGCAGGTCTGGACCCCGTATCACCAGACCCTGCAGCAGGAGCTGGCGCGGCTAAAGGCCGAGTTCGGCTATGCCTTGCTGTTCGATGCCCACTCGATCCGCTCGGTGATCCCGCATCTGTTCGACGGCAAGCTGCCGGATTTCAACCTGGGCACCTTCAACGGCGCCAGCTGCGATCCCCAACTGGCGGCGCGACTGGAGGCCATCTGTGCCGGGCATCCGGCCTACAGCCATGTGTTGAACGGACGTTTCAAGGGCGGGCATATCACCCGTCATTACGGCGATCCGGCGCAGGACATCCACGCGGTGCAGCTCGAGTTGGGGCAGTGCACCTATATGGAAGAGTTCGAGCCGTTCAACTACCGCAGCGACCTGGCCGAGCCGACGCGGGTGGTGCTCAAGGAGCTGCTGCAAGGCCTTCTGGCCTGGGGCCGCGAGCACTACGGCCGCTAAGACGGGCTGAATGCGCTTTTTCTAGGAGCTGGCTTGCCGGCGATAGCGGTCGACCGGGCTATGCAAGGCTCACAGGCCTCATCGCCGGCAAGCCGGCTCCTACAATTATCCCGGCAGCACATCGACGCCTGGGCTCAGGAAGTCGATGTGATAGCCGCTGGCACCGTCCCCCAGGCCCACATGCACACCGCCGATGCCCTCGTTCATCGGCGAGTTGTGGCTGTAGTTGATGTTCGGCCCGATGGTGTCGTTCACGCCGATGGCGAATTCACTCAGATTCAGCCCCCTGTCGCCCGCGGCCCGAGCCAGCAGGCCGACATGTTCCTGCCCGGCGACCTTGAAGGAGCGCACCTGGTTGTGTTCGATGTGCAGCCAGGCCTGGTGCCTGGCAACACCTTGGGCCAGCTCCATCAGCTGTTCATCGACGCCCAGGGCGAGTGGCGCCCGGCTGCTGCCTTGGGACGTCAACAGGCCACTGATGCGCAAAATGCCGTTCAATTGAAAGAGGTCGGGGCTGTCCGGGCGCATATGGGCGTAGTGCACTTCGAACAACTCCGAGACGCACAGCACGAAATGCTCGCTGATTTCATCACGGGTCGTGACGTAAGGGGCCGAGCGGCTTTTCAACCAGACGTCGGCCCGCGATCCCTCGCCGGCCAGGTGCAGTCGTTGGTGCCGGTTCAGCAGCCGGAGGTGGTCGCGCTGGCGCCTCAGGCAGTTGGCGAAGTCGCTGCGCAGCAACAGCATCAGGCTGTAAAGCGCGTTCTCCAGGCCCGGGTCGAAGGCGTGCAGCGGGCAGAGAATGCTTTGTTTGCGCCGCGTCCTGGCCGCTCGCTCATAGAACTGCCGGGCGCCCTGGCTGGTGAAGGAAAACACCAGGCTTTGTGCCGGCAGTGGTTGCGGTGAGTCCACGGCGGCGGCGTCCAGACCCAGCTCGGAGAGGGCGCGGATAAACATTTCGTTGTCGGCGAGGATGATGGCCTTCTCCGGGTAGGAAAGCAGGCCCGGCAAACAGTCTTGCTGCATTGGAAACTCCCTTTCACTTTTGCGCGGATACCCCGGCAGAACGGCTCCTGCCTTTCTCTGTGACCTCGCTATTGAAGCGTTTATCGGGCGGACTTGAACACTGGCCGAATGGCTAGGCAGCGTCCGACGGGAGGGAGACCGCGATGAATGCGCCCACATGCCCGCGCTTTTGACAAGGGCATGCCGATTCCGTGATTCGGGTTTATGATGCCGGACGACAGAATAATATGAAGTCCCCAGCAGGGATGACCTCGACCCCTACGGAGCGCGTGATGCAGACTTTGTACCCGCAGATCAAACCCTACGCCCGGCACGATCTGGCCGTGGATGAAACACATGTGCTGTATGTCGACGAGAGCGGTTCGCCGGAAGGATTGCCGGTGGTATTCATCCACGGAGGCCCGGGAGCCGGTTGCGATGCCCAGAGCCGGTGCTATTTCGACCCCAACCTGTATCGCATCATCACCTTCGACCAGCGCGGTTGCGGACGCTCGACCCCGCACGCGAGCCTGGAGAACAATACCACCTGGGACCTGGTGGAGGACCTCGAGCGCATTCGCCAGTACCTGGAGATCGACAAGTGGGTGCTGTTCGGCGGCTCCTGGGGCTCGACGCTGTCCCTGGCCTACGCCCAGACCCACCCGGAGCGGGTTCACGGCCTGATCCTGCGGGGTATCTTCCTGGCCCGCCCACAGGAAATCGAGTGGTTCTACCAGGCCGGCGCCAGCCGTCTGTTCCCGGACTACTGGCAGGACTACGTGGCGCCGATCCCGCTGGATGAACGTGACGACCTGCTCGGCGCGTTCCACCGGCGCCTGATCGGCAACGACCAGATCGCCCAGATGCACGCCGCCAAGGCCTGGTCCCTGTGGGAGGGCCGTACCGCGACCCTGCGCCCGAACCCGCTGGTGGTTGACCGCTTCTCCGAGCCGCAGCGCGCGCTGTCGATTGCCCGGATCGAATGTCACTACTTCACCAACAACGCGTTCTTCGAACCCGATCAACTGATCCGCAACATGGACAGGATCGCCCACCTGCCGGGTGTGATCGTGCACGGTCGCTACGATGTGATCTGCCCGCTGGACAACGCCTGGGAACTGCACCAGGCCTGGCCCAACAGCGAGTTGCAGGTGATTCGCGACGCCGGTCACGCGGCTTCCGAGCCGGGCATCACCGATGCGCTGGTGCGGGCGGCCGACCGGATGGCCCGCCGTCTGCTCGACCTGCCACTCGAAGAAGCATGAAGGGCTTGCTGCAACGCGTCAGCGGCGCGCGGGTGGAGGTGGCGGGAGAAGTGGTCGGGTCCATCGACCAGGGCCTGCTCGTGCTGCTGGCGGTGGAGCCGGGCGACACCCGGGCGCACGCTGACAAACTGCTGAAGAAGCTGCTTAACTATCGGGTATTCAGCGATCCGCAGGGCAAGATGAACCTGTCCCTGGCGGACACCGGTGGCGGTTTGCTGCTGGTGTCGCAGTTCACCCTGGCGGCCGATACCCAGAGCGGATTGCGTCCGAGTTTCTCCACGGCCGCGCCCCCGGCGCTGGCCGAGGCGCTGTTCGACTATGTGGTGGCACAGGCGCAAGGTTTGCATGGGCAAGTGGCGACCGGGCGTTTCGGGGCGGACATGCAGGTGCATCTGGTCAATGATGGCCCGGTAACCTTCCTGTTACAGACCTGAAAGCACCAAAAACGACGTATTTGACTGAAAACAGGGGGTTTTCGCGATAAATACTTTGTTTCACCTGATGCGTTGTAACGCGGCCTACTAGATAATCGCGCGCTACGGGGATCGGCGTTCGTTGGTCCATTTTGACTTAGGTAGAGACTTGTCCGCGACCGTTTGGGGAATCATTTGGCCCCAGCGGAGTCGGAACAATGCTCGCCAACCTGGCATATAGATAGCTAGCCGTTGGTTTTTGATCTGTTTTCGGCGAGGGTTGCTCGTGATTGTTAGTCCCTGTAATGCTTCAACACTGACTGCCAAAGGGTTACGAAAAGCGCTGGTGGCGGGCTCGGCACTGCTCTGCCTGCTCAGCGCGGGACAACTCTTTGCGTTCAACCTGGATGATGTGGCGGCCAAGGCCAAGACGCTGGCCGGGCAGAAGTACGAAGCTCCGCGCAGCAATCTGCCGAACGAGTTCCGTGACATGAAGTTCGCGGACTACCAGAAAATCCGCTTCCTGACCGACAAGGCCGAATGGGCGGGCGAGAAAACCCCGTTCAAGCTGTCGTTCTACCATCAGGGCATGCATTTCGATACGCCGGTGAAGATCAACGAAATCACCGCGGACGACGTGAAAGAGATCAAGTACGACCCGACCCGCTTCGATTTCGGCGATGTGAAGTTCGATCCCAAGGCCACCGAGCAGCTGGGCTATGCCGGCTTCCGTGTGCTTTATCCGATCAACAAGGCCGACAAGCAGGACGAGATCATGACCATGCTCGGCGCGAGTTACTTCCGCGTCGTGGGCAAGGGCCAGACCTATGGCCTGTCGGCCCGTGGCATGGCCATCGACACCGCCTTGCCGTCCGGTGAAGAGTTCCCGCGTTTCACCGAGTTCTGGATCCAGCAACCCAAGCCGGCCGACAAGCACCTGGTGATTTTCGCCCTGTTGGACTCGCCGCGTGCCACCGGCGCCTACCGCTTGACCCTGCGTCCCGGCACCGACACCATCGTCGACGTGGACGCGCAGATGTTCCTGCGCGACAAGGTCGGCAAGCTGGGCGTTGCCCCGCTGACCAGCATGTTCCTGTTCGGCGCCAACCAGCCGTCCAAGGTCCTCAACTACCGTCGCGAGCTGCATGATTCCAGCGGTCTGTCGATCCACGCCGGCAATGGCGAGTGGATCTGGCGTCCGCTGAACAATCCGAAACACCTGGCCGTGAGCAATTTCTCCGTGGAAAACCCGCGGGGCTTCGGCTTGCTGCAGCGTGGCCGTGATTTCAGCCACTACGAAGACCTCGACGACCGCTACGACAAGCGTCCAAGCGCCTGGATCGAGCCCAAGGGCGACTGGGGCAAGGGCACGGTCGACCTGGTGGAAATTCCGACCGCCGACGAAACCAACGACAACATCGTCGCTTTCTGGAACCCCGCCGAGCGCGCCGACGTTGGCCAGCCGATGAGTTTCGCCTACCGCCTGCACTGGACCACCGACGAAGCGGCCCTGCATTCGCCGGAGAGCGCCTGGGTCAAGCAGACCCTCAAGTCCACTGGCGACGTCAAGCAGTCGAACCTGATCCGCCAACCGGACGGCAGCGTGGCCTACCTGATCGACTTCGAAGGTCCGTCCCTCAAGGCCTTGCCTGAAGACGCGCCGGTTCGCAGCCAGGTCAGCGTCGGCGACAACGCGGAACTTGTGGAAAACAGCCTGCGCTACAACCCGGAAACCCAGGGCTGGCGCCTGACCCTGCGCCTGAAGGTCAAGGAACCGGGCAAGGCCACCGAACTGCGTGCGGCCCTGGTCAAGGACCTCCCTACGGCGGATTCGGCGAAGATCTCGGTCTCGTCCCAGGTGGTCAAGGCCGACAAGGTCGCGGCCAAGCAGCAAGAGAAAGAGAAGGCCCAGGAGAAGAAAGAGCAAGCCCAGGACAAGAAAGAGCAAGCCGCCGCGGCGCCTGCTCCCGAGGCTACCCCACCCACCCCGGAACCGGTGCCGACTGAACAAGTCCTGACCGAGACCTGGAGCTACCAGTTGCCTGCCGATGAGTAACCCGATCGTACAGCCAGAGGCTCTTTCCGAGTACCTGGCGCATTTGCCGATGAGCAATGAGCAGCGTGCGGAGCTGTCGAGCTGCACCTCGTTCGCCGAGCTGCATGAGCGCCTGAGCGCGCAGCCGGCCGTTGACTCCGCCGAGGCCGCGCAGGCTTCGGTGGGGCAGCGCCTGATCCTCGACTCGGCGGCCGAGCTGGAAGACGCCGAGATGCTCGCGGTGGATGCCGCCGGGCGCGTGTGTCTCAAGGCCACGCCGCCGATCCGCCGGACCCGGGTTGTCCCGGAGCCGTGGCGCACCAATATCCTGGTGCGCGGTTGGCGGCGCCTGACCGGGCGCAGCAACCCGCCCGCGCCCAAGGACGATAAACGCGAGCTGCCCCATGCGCGCTGGCGCACCGTGGGCTCCATCCGCCGCTATATCCTGCTGGTGCTGATGCTCGGCCAGACCGTTGTCGCCGGCTGGTACATGAAAGGCATCATGCCCTACCAGGGCTGGTCGTTCGTCGATCTCAACGAAGTAGTGCATCAACCGCTGTTGCAGACCGCCCAGCAAGTGCTGCCCTATCTGCTGCAAACCAGCATCCTGGTGCTGTTCGGGATCCTGTTCTGCTGGGTCTCGGCGGGTTTCTGGACCGCCCTGATGGGCTTCCTCGAATTGCTCACCGGGCATGACAAGTACCGGATCTCCGGCGCCAGCGCCGGCAGCGAGCCGATCGCCAAGGATGCGCGTACCGCCATCGTCATGCCGATCTGCAACGAAGACGTGCCACGGGTGTTTGCCGGCCTGCGCGCGACTTTCGAGTCGGTCGCCGCCACCGGCGACCTGGATCGCTTCGACTTCTTCGTCCTGAGCGACAGTAACGACACCGATATCTGCGTCGCCGAGCAACAGGCCTGGCTGGACGTCTGCCGCGAAGCCTCGGGCTTCGGCAAGATCTTCTACCGCCGTCGCCGTCGTCGCGTGAAGCGCAAGAGCGGCAACCTCGACGACTTCTGCCGTCGCTGGGGCGGTGACTACAAGTACATGGTGGTGCTCGACGCCGACAGCGTCATGAGCGGCGAATGCCTGACCAGCCTGGTGCGCCTGATGGAAGCCACGCCGGACGCCGGGATCATCCAGACCGCGCCACGGGCGTCGGGTATGGACACCCTCTACGCCCGCATGCAGCAGTTCGCGACCCGCGTCTATGGTCCGTTGTTCACCGCCGGCCTGCACTTCTGGCAGTTGGGCGAGTCCCACTACTGGGGGCACAACGCGATCATCCGCATGAAGCCGTTCATCGAGCACTGCGCCCTGGCGCCGTTGCCCGGCAAAGGCGCCTTCGCCGGGGCGATCCTGTCCCACGACTTCGTCGAGGCAGCGCTGATGCGCCGTGCCGGCTGGGGCGTGTGGATCGCCTACGACCTGCCGGGCAGCTATGAAGAGCTGCCACCGAACCTGCTCGACGAGCTCAAGCGCGACCGGCGCTGGTGCCACGGCAACCTGATGAACTTCCGCCTGTTCCTGGTCAAGGGCATGCACCCGGTGCACCGCGCGGTGTTCCTCACCGGGGTGATGTCCTACCTGTCGGCGCCGTTGTGGTTCTTCTTCCTGGTGCTGTCGACGGCCCTGCTGGCGGTCAACACGCTGATGGAGCCGCAATACTTCATGGAGCCGCGCCAGCTCTATCCGCTGTGGCCGCAATGGCATCCGGACAAGGCGGTGGCGCTGTTCTCCACCACCATCGTGCTGCTGTTCCTGCCCAAGCTGCTGAGCATCATCCTGATCTGGGCCAAGGGCGCGAAAGAGTTCGGCGGCAAGTTCAAGGTCACCGTGTCGATGCTGCTGGAGATGCTGTTCTCCATGCTGCTGGCGCCGGTGCGGATGATTTTCCACACCCGTTTCGTCCTGGCCGCGTTCCTCGGCTGGGCGGCGACCTGGAACTCTCCGCAGCGTGACGACGACTCCACGCCGTGGAGCGAGGCGGTGCGCCGCCATGGTCCGCAAACCCTGCTGGGCGCGCTCTGGGCGCTGCTGGTGATCTGGCTCAACCCGAGCTTCCTCTGGTGGCTGGTGCCGATCGTCGGTTCGCTGATGCTGTCGATCCCGGTCTCGGTGATCTCCAGCCGGGTCAACCTGGGGTTGCGTTCCAAGGATGAGAGCCTGTTCCTCATCCCCGAGGAATACAATCCGCCCCAGGCGCTGCTGGCGACGGATGAGTACACCCACGAAAACCGTTGGCATGCGCTCAATGACGGCTTTGTCCGGGCCGTGGTCGATCCGCGGCAGAACGCCCTGGCCTGCGCCCTGGCGACCGCCCGTCACGGTCACGCCGAGCCTATCGAATGGCTGCGTGTCGAGCGTGTACGGCATGCGTTGAAGGTCGGCCCGGCCGGCCTGGACAATCAGTCGCGGCTGCACTTGCTGAGCGATCCGGTGGCCCTGACCCGCCTGCATGCGCTGGTCTGGAGCGAAGACCATGCCGAGTGGCTGGGGGCCTGGCGCGATTCGATCAAGGCCGATCCCCATGCGCCGCTGCTGCCCCTGCAGCCGACCACATCGGCGGCCCAGCCCGCCTGACGCCCGAGGGGCCGCGGTGTGACGAACACCGCGGCCCCTTTGTCATTTGGTAACAAAAGACCCGTCTCCCCTCGGTGTTGCCCCGCACCCGAGTACGTTAGGATCGCCCCCCAAAATTGTGCCCGCCAGACCCAGGCGACTGTGCGTTCACGCAGGCGTCGCGGGGCTCGCCGGCACGACCGGAAAAGCGGCCCAGGGGAGTTTCAGGATGAAAAGGTTTCTGTCGATGTTGCTGCTGGGGGTCGTGGTGCTCACTCATGCGTGTGCGCTGCAAGCGGGGGCCATTGACGATGCGGTCAAGCGCGGCACGCTGAAAGTGGGGACCAATCCCACCTATATCCCCTTTGAGATGACGAACAAGCGCGGCGAAATCATCGGTTTCGAAATCGATCTGTTGCGTGAAATGAGTCGGGCGCTGGGGGTGAAGCTGGAGTTGGTGTCCAGCTCCTACGCTGAGCTGCTCCCCGGTTTGCTGGCGAACAAGTTCGACCTGATCGCCAGCGGCATGACCCTGACACAGCAACGTAACCTGCGGCTCAATTTCAGCGATGCCTTTATCGTGGTCGGGCAGACGCTGCTGATTCCCCTGGCGCTGGGTGGCAAGGTGCAGGGTTTCGAAGACCTGAACGAGGCGGGTTATCGCATCGCGGCCAAGGCCGGGACCACGGGTGAGATTGTCGCCAGGAAAATGATGGGCGCGGCCCAGCTGAGCACTTATGCCAATGAGGAGGAGGGGGTGCGGGCGGTGCTCGAGGGCAAGGCCGATGCCTTTGTCCACGATGCGCCCTACAACCTGGTGGCGGTGAACAAGCTGGGCGACGGCAAGCTGTTGTGCCTGGACCAGCCGTTCACCTACGAACCGCTGGCCTTCGGATTGAAGAAGGGTGACCACGACAGCCTCAACTGGATCAACCACTTCCTGCACCAGATCGCCGAGGACGGCACCTACGATCGTATCCATGACCAGTGGTTCAAGGCGAGCGACTGGCTGGCCGAGATCGATTGACCGCTCCTACACCTTGAAGCGCTCCACAAGGCGCTGCAACTGAGCGCCCAACTGGCTCAGTTGCAGGCTGGCGGCGGCGGTCTCGTCGCAAGCGCTGGCGGTCTGCTGTGACATGTCGCGCACATGCAGCACGCTGCGGCTGATCTGCTCGGCCACGACGCTCTGTTCTTCGCCTGCCGCCGCGATCTGCTCATTCATCCCGAGGATCTGCGACACGCTACGGCTGATGGCCTCCAGCTTGCCGCCGCTGTGGCGGCTCGACTCGACGCTGTTGCGAGTCAGCTTGCGGCTGCTGTCGAGCATGCCCGCGACCTGCTGGGTGCCGCCTTGCAAGGCCGCGATCAGCTCCTTGATCTCCTGGGCCGAGTCCTGGGTGCGTTGCGCCAGGCTGCGCACCTCATCGGCAACCACGGCGAAACCGCTCCCGGCCTCGCCGGCCCTGGCCGCCTCGATGGCGGCATTGAGGGCCAGCAGGTTGGTCTGCCGGGACACCGACTTGATCACGTCCAGTACGCTGCCGATCCGTTCGCTTTCCCGCTGGAGCCCGTCCATGGCCTGGGAGCAGAGCTGCATCTGTTGCTCGAGCTGTTCGATCTGCTCGATGGCATCGGCGACTGCACCATCACCGTCGCGGGCCTGCTGGTCGGCCTGGGTGGCTGCCAGGGAGGCGGCGTCGGCGTGACGGGCCACCTCCCGCACGCTGGCGGTCATCTGTTTCATGGCGGCGGCCACTTGCTCGGTAGCGGCGTTCTGGCTGCTGACGCTGGCATCGGTCTGTTCGGTGCTGGTCGACAGGTGCTCGGCGGCGCTCGCCACCCGGGAAGCGCTGGTGCCAATGCCACGAATCAGTTCCCGCAATCCGAGGGTCATGCCTTGCATGGCCTGCTGCAACTGGCCGAGCTCGTCGCGGCGATCGACCGCCACATCGCGGCTCAGGTCGCCGGCGGCGATGTGGCGCGCCAGCTTCAGGCTGCGCGACAGCGGGATCAGCAACTGGCGGCTGAGGAGCCAGGCGGCGAGGCTGGCGATCAACCAGGCCAGCAGGGCTATTTTCGCCAGCATCCATTTGGCCGCCTGCGCCTGACGGTCGCGGGTCTGGGTCTGGCTGCGGCTCAGTTCCTCGTTGCCGGCCAGCAGCCTGTCGCCCAATCCTTCCATGACGTTGTGAGCGGCTTCGGCGAGTAGTTGTGCGTCCTTGAACTGCTGGAGCGCCTCGCGATAGTGGCGCAGCTCCACCAGCATGCGCTTGTGGTCGTCGGCCAGGGCCGGGGTCAGTGGCATCACTTGTGCCTCGAGTTGCCCCAGGCGGTCGATCGCCTTCAGCGCCTGCTCCGAATAAGCCTGCAGCGAATCGGACAGATAAGCCGGTGCCTGGATGCTGGCGTGGGTGTCGTTGATCAGTTGACGCAGCGCTTCGACCCGTTTGAGCGGCGCCTGCCACTGCAGGTCCTGGGTGTTTTTGCTCGCCTCGCGCAGTTGATGGGCTTCGAAGCGGGCCACCGCCTGCGTGGCCTGGATCACGCCGGCATTCATCCGCTTGCGGGCGCGTTCGCGGTCGCGAAGGCTTTCATCGAGATCGTCGAGGGTGGTCTGGAAACCCTGGATCGCCTGTTGCTGGTCGTTCAGGACCTGTCGGTCGCTCGGGTCCGGCAGGCGTGGCAGAAGCCCGCTCAAGAGCTTCTCGATGCCCGCCAGTTGGCGCGTGATCCGGGTGCGGCTCTGTGGGTCGTTCAGCACCCGGAAGGCGATGCGGTCGGCGCGCATGTCGCTGGTGAGACGGCTGAGCCTGGCAATGCTCGAGAGCGTTTGCGAGCGCTCTATGGTGGTGCCCAGGGCGTGCCAGCCGGTCAGGGTGACCCCCAGGGTCAAGAGCAGTACGAGGCCGAAGCCCAGGGCCAGTTTGAAGCGGATACTGCGGTCGCGCAGTGCGCGGGTCAGCCAACGGAACATGGTGAATCTCCTGCCAAACAGATGAGTCCATGGCCCTCACGCGCAAATGCGTGGGGCATGTCCTCTCATCGGCTTGGCGGCGGGAGACGCGACCTGAATGGGCTGTAGGGTAATTCTTTGAAATATGAAGGTTTTTACGCTCGACCAACCCAGGTCGAGATCACCCTCCTACCCCATTGACCAGAAACACCGGTTCCTCCAGATAGTCGAGTCCCAGTCGGTTTTCGAACAGTTCATCGCGTAACGCCGCGGTGGTGAAACTGCCCAGGCCCAGGGCGGTGGCGACCAGTGAAAAGGTCTGGCTCAAATGCCCGGCATCCATCAGCGCCACCCGCAGTGCCCGGCTGAACGCGTATTTCCAGGCCATTCGTTCGACCCGCGCCGTGGAAACAAACACCGCTGCGGCGTCCCTGATCCACGGCTGCTCACCGCAGGCCTCGCAGATCCAGGCTCGCGGATCTTCCAGGGAAATCAGCTCAAGCCCATGGCGGCGTACCGAGTAGTGATAGAGGCCGCGTTCGAAACCTTGCACATTCATCAGCACCGCATACACCTCGGTGCCTTGCAACGAACCGCCGGCCGGTGAGGTTTTCTTCAGGAAATAGTCGCCCATGCGGTTCTGTTCCATGACAGTTGCGCCCCAGGTGTAGTAGAGCAACAGGGACAGTTGCTGAGCGCTCAACGGCTGGTCACTGAAGGTTCGCGTCGTGCGGCGATTGCACAGCGAATCGAGCAACGTCGCTTGAGCGGTCGCGCCGGAAGGCACCAGCAGCGGGTTCTCCAGGGGAATGAACGGATGGGAGAAATAGTCCTTGAACGCCGACGGCTGACGTTGCTCCGAGGCCTTGTGCTCAAGCTCGGTTTCCAGATCGCTGACGCTGATGTAGGGCGTGTGCAGCCCGGTCCGGGTGCTCAGGTAAAACTCCAGCGCGGCGTCCCAATGGGTCCAGAGCTCGAGTGGCGGGTTGCGCTCATCGCCGGTGGCCGTGTCCGATGGCGTTGCGACCGGCAGTAGCACACCGTGGCTGATCAGTGCCCGCAGGAACGCCAGGTTCTCACCCTGTGTGGGACTCTGCAAAACACCCGGCAGCAACAAGGCACTGGCCAGCGTCTGGGGACTCAGGAAATGGCGCAGCAACGGCAGAAACGTCACACCAAACTCCAGGCTCAGATCCCGCTGCCGATCGCGGATAAAGAACGACGCCGAGCCAACACTGAGCCAGGTGCTTTCCCTGAGCTTCAACAGGGCTTTTGCCCCCTGCTCGAATTGTGTTTGTGCCTCCTGCCGGTCGCAGCCCCGCCAG
Source organism: Pseudomonas batumici (assembly GCF_000820515.1). GTDB lineage: Bacteria > Pseudomonadota > Gammaproteobacteria > Pseudomonadales > Pseudomonadaceae > Aquipseudomonas > Aquipseudomonas batumici. Next base: position 23,581 of record NZ_JXDG01000004.1, read on the forward strand.
AACAAGGCTCTGGGCCGAAGGGATTTGATGGCCGTGATCAACGTCAACAGTTCTGCGTCATCGGCTTTTTGCGAAATATCCCACTCCAAGGTGATCGCTTTCACCGGTGAGGAGGCGAGCAACTGACGCAAGATGTCCCAATCCCGCTGCGGATCGCCGATGTGTATTTCAATCAGTCGGTCCAGCGGCAATGAGCGCAAGTAGTCGTTCAGGTCGTAACCCAGGGTTCTGGCGGTGGTGATCGCGCTGTCGAGGTCCAGCAGGAAGCCCGAGCCGCTGCGCTCGACCACGCGGGAGATGAACTCGCCTTCGGATTGCGCCTGGGCATCGTGCAACGAAAACAACCGCGGCGCGTTTTCCAGCACCAGCGGCGTTGCCGTGAGTTCACGCAATTCAATGGCGTTGGCCACCACCGTGTCGGCCACCTCCTGGGCCAGGCTCGGCAAGATGAAATGCTGAGTGTCTCCGCCCTGAAAGCGCGACCAGGAAATATGCTCGGCCAGCCAGGGCGAACGGGTTTTGTCGCACAGTCGCCGAGTCATTTGCAGATACTCGCGGTCCATCGCGATGCCCACGCTGCCCAGGGACAAACTGGAAGAATGCAGCAAGCTCGGCACCCGGGCGCCGAGCTCAATCAGGCGAGGCTCCAGAATGCAGTGCGTCGGTTGAAACTCGACGTAATCGAAGTGCGGCAAACCCTCGGTGAGAATCCGTTCGACAGTCCGGTCGAGCCCCGCCTCCGATAATTCATCCTGAGCGGAGCGCCGTGGCAAATGGTATTCCAGCCCGACTCCGGCCTCGGGAAAGTTCGAAGCATCAAACATCGTCATGCTCGCCTCCTTGGCTTCAAGCGGTCAGCCCCAGCAACTGTCCATCCCCCGCCGATCTCGATATCACCAATAGTCCGGCGTGTTGACTTTCCAGTGCCCTGACTTCTTTGGCCAGGTTCTCCAGAAGCTGGCGTCCCTGGGGGGTGAAATCAGCGCTGGCTTCGAAATCCGGCAATGCCTTGATCAAACCTTGCAGGATGAACACCAGGCGGCTCTGAGCCCGTTGCAGCTCACGGGGTGGGTACGAGTGAACCCGCCCCAGGTATTTGACCAACGCGATGTAGACGAAAAACGCATGGAAATAGCCATAGAAATCACGTTTCTGTCCTGACCACGGCAAGGTGAACGACGCCTCGCGAGAGGCCTCTTCCTTGACCACCGGGCACACTTCGACAATGTTATAGAGCAACTGATGAGTGGCCTCATGCACCAGTGACTCTTCCAGGTCGAGTATCGAATCATCCCGGTTCGATAGGAGGATGACGCTGGTGAAACGCGAAGCCGAACAGCTTCGAAATGAACCGTCGGGCAAATAACAGATAGACTTGACCAGTTTTCTGAACTGCTCACGGCAGGCGGGCCATGTGCGTTCTATCCGCAACAAGGCAATATTCACCACATCGCAAAAGAAATTCACGGAATGACCATTGCGCTGCAATTGTTTACGGGTCGCTTCATCTTCCGGAAACTCATAACTGGGAGGTGCCACCCTCGCCACCAGCGGGTCGACATCGAACCGATACACCGGGGGGCAATAATCGTTCGTACGAGCACGGTCGGTTGTTTTCACGCGGAGCAACATGTGTGGAAACTCGAGCAACATGTTTTCCAGCGCCTGTGTATCCGCCACCTTTTTTGTGATGATCAGGTTGACATGATGAGTGGTCAATACCTGCCACACTTGAAACACCGGGTCATTAATGATCAAACGCTGTTCGTGGCTCGGAGGCACGATAAGATTGAACGCCTGCTCGAAAAAATCCGCCAAATGCGGAGCCTGGGGAAACAGTTGAAAAAGCTCGGTGTACAGCTCAACAAAATTTGTGTAGCGATTTTGACTGACACGTTCCAGTAATGCTTCAAATCGTGAATGATCTGCATCTGGCAGGAAGGTCGTGCCCTGAAATAAATCGTCGACGGATAGCTCATGCAGACCACTGTTCCCGATGTCCATTTTTCAACTTTCCCTCAGGTAGACGGTAACGGCTTCGCCATCGTCAGACTGGCGATGCCATAACCCAGTTGTTCATAAAGTCGACGCGCCGCAGCGTTGGAACCAAAGACATGCAGTCGCACTTCTTCGCATCCTGCCTGGCGTGCCCATGACTCAAGGGCCAGCAGTGATTGTCTGGCATAACCCTGGCGACGCTCTCCAGGGTCAATGTAAATATCCAGAATGAAGGCGATCTTGCCGACACCGGCGTATCGTTCGACCACCCATAATTCGCCAATACGATGCTCTTGGGTCTTGATCACCCAGAGTTGGTTGTCTTCAGTCAGTCGTCCTTGCGGCAACAATTGCTCGAAGACGCTTCGTGCCTTTTGCGACGCTTGCACCCGGGTCCATTCGCCCGCGGCAACCATACCGTCGCTATATTCAGCAACCGCTCTTTCGGCGAACCTGATAAAGTCCGCGTCATCCATGGGAGCCAAGGTGACAGACATGTGTCATTCACTCCGCACTCGACCGCTTCGTCTCATGACGGTTCATAAAGCCATTCGACGTACCCCCAGAAAGACTCATCTTTCGGGGCACGCCAAATGGCATCAGCGGTGGTTAATCCATCCGCGCTTGTTGCTGCTGGGTATCAAATATGGCACGCGTCCCCAGGCTGTTTCGGATACCGGAAGAGGCGACTGTCAGCTGTGCGGCATTAATTCCTTTGACCGCCGCGACTTCATCAGTGCTTAAATGCACGCCGATACTCTTGGCTGCAGCAACAGGATCGCTCTGCAGAGCACTGGCAAATTGTTCATCCATCACGGCACGTCCAACTACCGTGGCCAAACGCTCCTGATTGACTTTATTGCTCATGGTACTTCTCCTTGTTGTTTCGACACGCGAAAAATGCCCCCTGACGAAGCCTGAAAACTTCCTTGTCCGTCCTGAGGACTTTGAATATAGCAAGGCCGCTGTTCTTTTCCAGTCATAACCCTATCCCCCTTTAAACCGTTTCACGATAATGGGGTTTGAGGAGTAATGGACCAAAAAAACAACGTAAGCCCTGTATTTCGGGTTGGGAAACAGCGGAATAGGGGCAGTGAACAACTATCGGCTTATTACTAAAAAACTGCGCGATTCAGACGTGTCCTATATCTAATTCCAGGAAGCTCGCCTGTACCGATAGTCCTATATTTTTATAGGCTCTTATCAATGTCGCTTAAATAAACGCTATTAAGTCAGAGCGCCGGAAACGACGCTCGGTCAGGCAGGCAATGGATAGCCCGGAAATACTCAGAACAGGCGGGCGAGCAGGGCGGTCACGGCGGTCTCGACCCGCAGGATGCGTTCGCCGAGCTGTACCGGTTGCAGCCCGGCCTTGCCCAGCAGGTCGATCTCGTAGGGAATCCAGCCGCCTTCCGGGCCGATGGCCAGGGTCACCGGCTCATCCAGGCCACGTGGGCAGGGCGGGTAGTTGCCGGGATGGCCAACCAGGCCGAGGGTGCCGGCGCTGATGGCCGGCAGACGGTCCTCGACGAAGGGCTTGAAGCGCTTCTCGATGATGACTTCCGGCAGAACGGTGTCGCGGGTCTGCTCCAGCCCGAGGATCAGTTGCTCACGAATCGCCTCGGGCTCCAGGAACGGCGTCTGCCAGAAGCTCTTTTCCACGCGGTAGCTGTTCACCAGCACCACCTTGGGCACACCCAGGGTGGCGACGGTCTGGAACACCCGCCGGAGCATTTTCGGGCGCGGCAGGGCCAGCACCAGGGTCAGCGGCAGTTTCGCCGGTGGCGCTCGATCCAGGCTGACCCGCAGCTCGGCCTCGTTGGCGTCCAGGCGCAGCACCTCGGCGCTGCCCATCAGGCCGCCGATACGCCCCACCCGCAGGCTGTCGCCCACCGCCACCCGGTGGACTTCCTGCATATGGGTCAGGCGCCGGTCGCGCAGCACGACGAGGTCGGCCGCGATGAAGTCGGCCTCCTCCAATAGCAGCAGGTTCACGTCAGCGGGGCTGGCGGTTGGGCGTCGTTGTCGGCGGACTCTTCATCGCGGTGTTTGCGCACCAGGCCGCCGAACAGCACGCCGATCTCGAACAGCAGCCACATCGGCACGGCCAGCAGGGTCTGGGAGAACACATCCGGCGGGGTCAGGATCATGCCGACCACGAAGCAGCCGATGATCACGTAGGGGCGGATCTTCTTCAGGTATTTGACGTCGACCACGCCGATCCACACCAGCAGTACCACCGCCACCGGGATTTCGAAGGCCACGCCGAAGGCGAAGAACAGCGTCATGACGAAGTCGAGGTAGCTGGTGATGTCGGTCATCATTTCCACGCCGGCCGGGGTCGCGGCGGCGAAGAACTTGAAGATCAGCGGGAACACCAGGAAGTAGGCGAAGGCCATGCCGGTGTAGAACAGCACGATGCTCGACACCAGCAGCGGCACGGCGATGCGTTTTTCATGCTTGTACAGGCCCGGCGCGATAAAGCCCCAGATCTGGTGCAGGATCACCGGGATGGCCAGGAACAGCGAGACCATCATGGTCAGCTTGAGCGGCGTCAGGAACGGCGACGAGACGTCGGTGGCGATCATCGTCGCCCCCGCCGGCAGGTACTGGCGCAGCGGGATGGAAACGAAGGTGTAGATCTGCTGGGTAAAGGCGAACAGCCCGGCGAAGATCAGGAAGATCGCCGCGACACAGCGCAGCAGGCGGGTGCGCAACTCGGTGAGGTGCGAAACCAGCGGCATGTGCTGGTCATTTTCCGGAATATCGCTCATGGGGCTCGCGGCGGCAAAGTAGGGTCATGAGGCGCAGGCGTGCCGCTTGGCGTCGCGCTTGCGGGTTCTGTCGGGTGCGCCGCGGGTTCCACGGCGCCGGCGACCGCTACCGGCTCGGCGGCGCTCACTGGCGTCAACGGGACTTCCGGCGACACCGGCGGCACGGTGTGGATCGTCTGTTCCACCACTGGTTCGGCCGGGGTGCTCGCGGGCGTCGGCGAGAGCATCTTGCGGGCTTCCTGCTCCAGGGACAGGATGTGCTCGTTGTGCAGTTGCCGGCGGATCTCGTCGGCACCGATCTCGCGTTCCACTTCCTGCTTGATCGCATTGAAGCTGCGCTTCAACCGGCCGACCCACAGGCCTGCCGTGCGCGCGGCATGGGGCAGGCGCTCGGGGCCGAGCACCAGCAGGGCCACCAGGCCCACGAGCAGCAGTTCACTGAAGCTGATACCGAACATTAGTCAGTGCTCACGAGTGGTTGCGGGGTTCTTCAACCTTCTGCGCCTGCACGTCGATGGTATGCGGCGTGTTCTGCTGGGTGGTGGCCTGCGGCTGCACCGGCGGCGCCGGTTGCACTACAGGAGGGGCTGTCGGCTCGGCAGGCTTTTCGTCGTCGCTCATGGCCTTGCGAAAGCCCTTGATCGCATCGCCGACATCGGCGCCGAGGTTTTTCACTTTCTTGGTGCCGAACACCAGCACGACGACAATCAGGATAACGATCCAGTGTTTCCAGTCAAAAATGCCCATGGTGCTGCTCCTCTCGAAAGTTGTTAGGCGGACGGACGCGAGGCTTTCTCGACGTGTCCGGACAGGCCGAAGCGACGATCCAGTTCGTCCAGCACGGCCTGCGGATGCTGCCCCAGTTGGGCGAGCATGACCAGACTGTGGAACCACAAATCGGCGGTTTCGTAGATCAGGTCGCTGCAGTCGCCGCTGATCGCGGCATCCTTGGCGGCCAGGATAGTCTCGACCGATTCTTCGCCGACTTTTTCCAGGATCTTGTTCAGACCCTTGTGATAGAGGCTGGCGACGTAGGAGCTGTCGGCGGCGGCGCCTTTGCGCTCTTCCAGCACCTGGGCCAGACGGTTCAGGGTGTCAGTCATGTTCAGTGTCCTGCGGCGTAGATGCTGTGCGGGTCCTTGAGGACCGGATCGACGATCTTCCAGCCGCTGTTTTCATACACGCGGTAGAAGCAACTGTGGCGGCCGGTGTGGCAGGCGATGTCGCCGACCTGCTCGACCATCAGGATGATCACGTCGGCGTCGCAGTCCAGGCGCATTTCGTGCAGGTGCTGCACGTGGCCCGACTCTTCGCCCTTGCGCCACAGCTTGCCACGGGAACGTGACCAGTAAATGGCGCGATTCTCGGCGGCGGTCAGCTGCAGCGATTCGCGGTTCATCCAGGCCATCATCAGGATGCGCCCGGTCTTGTGATCCTGGGCAATGGCCGGCACCAGGCCGTCGCTGTCCCATTTGATCTCGTCCAGCCAGTCTTTCATCTTCGACTCCGACAACCGGGCACCACCCGCGTGGTTGTGCCTCGGTGAATGAACAGTGTGCCAGCCCACGGCCTGACTGGCTATCGGCGCACGATCAGATACAAGCCCACGACGACCATGATACCCGCCGGCCAGTGACCCAGTTCGTGCAGCGGCCCACTGGCGGCCAGTACTGCGCCGCCGCCCAGGTGCGCGCAGCCGAGCAGGCGCAGCAGCCAGTCGTCCTTGCGCCGGTTTCCATGCGGCTCGGGAGTGACGACATGGGGCTGGGCCAGGCGTTCCAGCAGGTCGCGGGTCATGTGGGCCAGGTGCGGCAGTTGCTCGATCTGGCCGTGCAGGTTGCCCAGCAGGATTTTCGGGCTGACGCGCTCGCGCATCCAGCGTTCGAGGAACGGCTGGGCGGTGCTCCACAGGTCCAGTTCCGGGTACAGCTGGCGGCCCAGCCCTTCGATGTTGAGCAGGGTCTTCTGCAAAAGAACAAGCTGCGGCTGGACTTCCATGTTGAAGCGCCGCGCGGTCTGGAACAGGCGCATCAGCACCTGGCCGAAAGAAATGTCCTTGAGCGGTTTTTCGAAGATCGGCTCGCACACGGTACGGATCGCCGCCTCGAACTCGTTGAGCTTGGTGTGCGCCGGCACCCAGCCCGAATCGATGTGCAGCTGGGCGACGCGGCGGTAGTCGCGCTTGAAGAAGGCGAACAGGTTGCGGGCCAGATAGTCCTGGTCTTCCGGGGTCAGGCTGCCGACGATGCCGCAGTCGATGGCGATGTACTTCGGGCTCCACGGGTTCACGGTGCTGACGAAGATGTTGCCGGGGTGCATGTCGGCGTGGAAGAAGCTGTCGCGGAACACCTGGGTGAAGAAGATCTCGACACCGCGCTCGGCGAGCAGTTTCATGTCGGTGCGCTGGTCGGCCAGGGTCGCCAGGTCCGTGACCTGGATGCCGTAGATGCGCTCCATCACCAGCACTTTCGGCCGGCACCAGTCCCAATGGACCTGGGGCACGTACATCATGTCCGAGCCTTCGAAGTTGCGCCGCAGCTGGCTGGCGTTGGCCGCTTCGCGGAGCAGGTCGAGTTCGTCGTAGATGGTCTTTTCGTAGTCGCTGACCACGTCCACCGGGTGCAGCAGGCGGGCGTCGGCCGAGACCCGCTCGGCGGCCCGGGCGAGCAGGAACAGCCAGGCCAGGTCCTGGGCGATGACCGGTTTGAGGCCAGGACGGATGACCTTCACCACCACTTCTTCGCCGTTCTTCAACTGTGCCGCATGGACCTGCGCCACCGAGGCCGAGGCCAGCGGTTCGATGTCGAAGCGGTTGAAGACCTCGCCGACCTTCTTGCCCAGTTGCGCCTCGATCAGCGCGACGGCGGTCTGCGAGTCGAACGGCGGCACGCGGTCCTGCAGCAGCATCAACTCGTCGGCGATGTCCTCGGGCAGCAGGTCGCGGCGGGTGGAGAGGATCTGGCCGAACTTGATGAAGATCGGTCCCAGGTCCTGCAAGGCCAGGCGTAACCGCTCCCCGCGGCTCAGCGCCAGGGTCTTGCGCGGGAGCCAGCGCCAGGGCAGGGCAAAGCGCAGTGCCAGGAGGAACCAGGGCAGGGGCAGCTCGAACAGCAGGTCATCGAGACGGTAACGGATCACGACGCGCTGGATGCGCAACAGACGGCGGACGGCAAGCAGCTTCATGCGTTATCGCTGGAGTTGAGGGATCGGGAAAGGCGCTCGACGCGCGCCTCGAGACGTTCCAGGTCGAGCTTGACCCGGTCCAGTTCGTCGAAGCGCGCTTCGGCCTCGTGGGTGCCCACCAGGGCACGGGATTCTTCGCTGAGGTATTCGGCCAGGTTTTGCTTCAGGCTGACCAGGCCCTGCCGGTACAAGCCGGCCCGGCTGCGCAAGTGGCCGCTGAGCAAGGGTGTGGCGATCGGGCCGAGCCAGCGCGAGAGTTCATACTCCCAGTCCAGCTCCAGGTCCTGGAGGACCCCGGCCAGGTCCAGCAGCACCGCGCTGTCGCCTTCCAGGCTGACCTCGGGGCTGTGCAGGACGGCGGTCTTGTCGCGGCTCAGGGCCAGGCTCAGCAGGCTCGAGGCCGGGGCGTGGAGGATGCAGTCGGCCTCGGTGGCCCAGTGCGCGGCCAGCAGCAGGCCTTGGTCGCTGGGCAGGATGAACAGCTTCAGGGCCGGGCTGGCGCAGTCGACTTCGATGAGCTTGCCCGTCAGGTGGCCCAGGCGGCTCAAGGCCGTGCCGTCGAGGCGCAGCACCCGGTTGAGACCGTGCTCGACGCCGGCGAGAAGGCCGCTGAGCAGCATCAGGGCTTGATGCCGCGATGCAGGGCGACGATGCCCGCGGTCATGTTGTGGTAGGTCACGCGGTCGAAACCGGCCTCCACCATCATCGATTTCAGGGTTTCCTGGTTCGGGTGCATGCGGATCGATTCGGCCAGGTAGCGATAGCTTTCCGAGTCGTTGGTGATCAGCTTGCCGGCCAGTGGCATGAAGGCGAACGAGTAGGCGTCGTAGACCTTGGACATCAGCGCGCTGGTCGGCTTGGAGAACTCCAGCACCAGCAGGCGGCCGCCGGGCTTGAGTACCCGCAGCATGGAGCGCAGGGCGTCTTCCTTGTGGGTGACGTTGCGCAGGCCGAAGGCGATGGTCACGCAGTCGAAATGGTTGTCCGGGAAGGGCAGTTTCTCCGCGTCGGCCTGGACGAACTCGACGTTGCCGGCCACGCCCAGGTCCAGCAGGCGGTCACGGCCGACCTTGAGCATGGAGGCGTTGATGTCGGCCAGCACCACCTGGCCGGTGGGGCCTACCAGGTGCGAGAATTTGCGGGTCAGGTCGCCGGTGCCGCCGGCGATATCCAGCACCCGGTTACCCGGGCGCACGCCGGACAGCTCGATGGTGAAGCGCTTCCAGAGGCGGTGCAGGCCACCGGACAACACGTCGTTCATCAAGTCGTACTTGGCGGCCACGGAGTGGAACACCTCGGCGACCTTTTCCGCCTTTTGGCTTTCCGGTACGTTCTTGAAGCCGAAGTGTGTGGTGGGTTCGGCATCGCTGCCTTTGCGCTGATCAGTCATGTCGCTGTCACCAGAAGAGAGTGCGGGCATTCTAATCCCGGTGGGCGGCTTTGTCTTGGCAAGGGTGCATGTAAGATAGGCAACCGCCGGGACGTTTTGACGCATTCAGGGTCAGGATTCGCCGGGCAAGACCCGATAGAGCAGGAGTCATTCGATGGCCCGTATTAGTGTTGAACGCGTCCACCGCCTGGGTAAGGCCGGTGCGCGCGAGAAGGCCGATCAGTTGGCGCAGAAGTTGGCCGGGCAGTATGGCCTGGAGCCGCAGTGGTCCGGCGACACCCTGAACCTCAGGCGTTCCGGGGTCAAGGGCGCGGTGCATGTGGGCGACGAGACGATCCGCATCGATGTCGAACTGGGCCTGCTGATGTCGGCCATGAGCGGCACCATCAAGGCCGAGATCGAAAGGGCCCTGGACAAGGCGCTGGCCTGATACGCCGTTCCTGCTCCCGCGAAGAGGGGAGCAGGGTGGCTTCGGGTTAGGGTGCCCATTCTAATTTTTCTCATTACTTTGTGCATGAGCCCCCATTCCGGTGGGCAGATCCTCCAACCGTTCACCCGTGAGGTGCACCATGGCCAAAGTAAGTCTGAAGAAAAAATCCGACGGTCAGCCAACCGCCCTGGCTGAAGTGAAAGTGTATGCGCGCAAGATCTGGCTGGCGGGTCTGGGTGCTTATACCAAGGTCGGCCGGGAAGGCAGCGAGTACTTCAAGGAGCTCGTGAAAGCCGGTCAAGACGTTGAAAAGGAAGGTAAAAAACTGATTGGCGTGCAGCGTGAAGCGGCCAACAGTCAGATCGACAGCGTGAAGGGCGAAGTCACCAGTCTCAAGGGCAAGGTGGAAGTGCAACTGGACAAGGTCGAGAAAGCCTTCGACCATCGGGTCGCCAGTGCCTTGAATCGCATTGGGATTCCGTCTAAACATGATGTGGAAACACTTTCTGCCAAGCTCGATGAGCTGACGGCATTGCTCGAACGTGTTGCGCGTAAACATTAAGGAGAACGGGATGGCTGGCAAGAAGAATACCGAGAAAGAAGGCAGCTCGTGGATCGGGAAGGTTGAGGAGTATTCCCGCAAAATCTGGCTGGCTGGTTTAGGCGTGTACTCGAAGATCGATACCGACGGCAGCAAACTCTTCGAGTCGCTGGTCAAGGACGGCGAGAAGGCCGAGAAACTCACCAAGACCGCGGTCGACAAGAAAGTCGATGCGGCCAAGGACTCCGCCAGTTCCGCCAAGTCGCGCATCGCCGGGGTCAAGGACCGTGCGCTGGGCAAGTGGGACGAGTTGGAAGGGGCTTTCGACAAGCGCCTGAACAGCGCTATTTCGCGCCTGGGCGTACCGAGCCGCAATGAAGTGAAAGCGCTGCACAGCAAGGTCGATACCCTGACCAAGCAGATCGAGAAACTCACGGGTGAGGCAGTGCCCCGGGCCTCGACGAAAACGGCTGCGGCCAAGCCTGCGGCAAAAGCGGCAGCCAAGCCCTTGGTGAAGGCCGCGGCCAAACCTGCTGCCAAGCCTGCGGCGAAAACCGCAGCGGCCAAGCCAGCCGCGAAAGCCGCCGCCAAGCCCGCGGCGAAACCAGCAGCGGCCAAACCGGCTGTGAAGCCAGCCGCCAAACCGGCAGCGGCGAAAAAGCCTGCTGCCGCGAAGCCGGCTCCTACCGCTGCGGCCAAGCCTGCCGTGGCTCCGGTATCGGCCGCCAACTCCGCTGCGGCTCCGGCATCGGCGCCCGCTCCGGCGGCGACACCCAGCACACCGACTCCAGCCTCTCAAGCCTGAGTCGTTACCCGCTGAATGAAAACGCCCGACCTGTGAAGGTCGGGCGTTTTTGTTTGGGCCTGTTTGTGGGAGCCGGCTTGCTAGCGATGAGGCCCTTGAGTCTTGCGGTGTCCATCCGGGCGCTATCGCCAGCAAGCCGGCTCCCACAATAAATCTGCGTCTCACCGCGAAACATGGTGTTGCCACGACCTTTGTAGGAGCTGGCTTGCCAGCGATGAGGCCCTTGAGTCTTGCAGCGACTGCACGGGCGCCATCGCCAGCAAGCCGGCTCCCACAATAAGTCTGCGTATCACCGCGAAACATCGTGTTGCCAGGACCTTTGTGGGAGCTGGCTTGCCAGCGATGAGGCCCTTGAGTCTTGTGGTGTCCGTCCGGGCGCCATCGCCGGCAAGCCGGCTCCTACATCTCAGTCGTGATCTTCGAGATAGTGCAGCGCCATCTGCTCCGTCGCCAGCCGCGCCGGGGTCAGCAGGTGTGGGGCCACGAGCATCATGATCTGGTACACCACCAGTCGCACCTCGCCTTCGCGCCCGAGGATCCGTTGGTAATCCAGGGAAAACAGCAGCGTCAGGGTGATCTGCTCCACCAGTTGCCCTAGGGCCTGGGTTTCACTCATCAGCAACCCTTGCGCCTTCAGCCGCGCCAGCAGTGACGCCAGTGTTCGTTTAAGGGCATTGAGCAGGTTGCGGATACCCTTGGCCAGCTTGGGCAGGCGCCCGGACAGATTGGACAGGTCCTGGAACAGGAAGCGGTAATGGGCCAGCCGCTCGACGATCAGGTGCAGGAACAACCAGTAGTCCTCGGGCGCCAGCCGGGCGTCGGCCGGTGGGTCGAGCAAGGGAGTCAGTTCGCCCTGGAAGCGCTCGAACAAGCCCAGGACCAGGGGCTCCTTGCCGTGGAAGTGGTAGTAGAGGTTGCCCGGGCTGATCCCCATTTCATTGGCCACTTCCATGGTCGAAACGTTGGGTTCGCCTTTCTGGTTGAACAGTTGCAGGGCACATTCAAGGATCCGGTCGCGGGTTTTCATCCAGCCTTCTTAGGTCGTTCCGGCAGTTCGCCACGGCTGCCCGGCAGCCGTGATCGGTCATCGTCAGCGCACCCGGACATAAGTGCCGGGTGCCGCCTCCATAGGGGGGTAATTGGCATTGCCCAGGGCCATCTGGGTTTCACGCTGGGCTCCCGAGCGTTCCTGGACCCACAGCAGCCACTGGTTCCACCAGCTGCCATCGACCTGTTTGCCGTCGTAGTACCAGGCCCGCGGATCACTGCTCAACTTCGGGTTGTCGACGTAGTTGGCCTTGGGATTGCTCGGCGGGTTGAGGATGCTCTGGACATGGCCGCTGTTGGACAGCACGAAGCGGCGATTGCCCCCCAGCAGCAAGGTCGAGCGGTAGACCGCATCCCAGGGCGTGATGTGGTCGTTGATGCCGCCGACGCTGAAGCTGTCGACCGTGACTTTCTGCAGGTCGATGGGGGTGCCGCAGACTTCCAGGCCGCCCGGATGACTCAGCGGGTTGTGCTTGAAGAAGTCCAGCAGGTCGCCGTGAAACGCCGCGGGCAGGCGGGTGTTGTCGTTGTTCCAGTAGAGAATGTCGAACGCCGGCGGCTCCCTGCCCAGCAGGTAGTTGTTGACCCAGTAGTTCCAGATCAGGTCGTTGGGCCGCATCCAGGCGAAGACCTTGGCCATGTCGCGGCCATCGAGTACGCCTTGCTGGTAGGAGCGGCGCTTGGCCGCTTCCAGGGTCTGTTCGTCGGCGAACAGGGCGGCCGGGCTGTCCAGCTGGCTGTCGAGCAGGCTGACCAGGTAGGTGGCGCTGGACACCCGGCGCAGTTGCCGCTTGGCCAACAGGTGGCCTTGCAGGGCGGCAATGGTCAGGCCGCCGGCACAGGCGCCCATCAGGTTGACCTCGCGGCTGGCGGTGATCGCCCGGCAGACGTTCATGGCCTCTTCCACGGCCTCGACATAGCTGGACAGGCCCCATTCGCGGTGACGTACATCCGGGTTGCGCCAACTGATGACAAACACCTGGAGGTTGTTCTTGAGGGCGAACTGCACAAAGCTGTTGGACGGACTCAGGTCGAAAATGTAGTACTTGTTGATCTGCGGCGGCACGATCAGCAACGGCCTGGCGTACTGCTTTTCGCTCATGGGCCGGTACTGGATCAGTTCCAGCAGTTCATTGCGAAACACCACCGAACCGGGGGTGGTCGCCACGGACTTGCCGACTTCGAACGAGTGCTTGGTGACCTGGCTGGGCAAGCCATTGTTGTGCAGCAGGTCGTCCACCAGGTGGCTGATGCCGCGCACGATGCTGTTGCCGCCGGTGTTGAACAGCTCCTTGATCGCCAACGGATTGAGCAGGGTGTTGGAGGGGGCCAGGGCGTCGTTGAGCAGGGTGAAGATAAAGTGCGCCCGGGCGCGATCGTCGGCGCTCATCCGGCTGTCGTCGATCCAGAGCCTGACCTCTTTCTGCCAGGCCAGATAGGCTTGCAGGCCACGGCGGTAGAACGGATTGAGGCTCCAGGTCGGGTCGGCGAAGCGCGCGTCTTGCGGGTTGGGCTTGTGCAGCGTGTCGCCGAGCAGCACCTTGCCCAGTTGTCCGCCCAGGGCCAGGACATGCCGGGCGGTGTGGAACGGATTGCGCAGGCTATGGGCGGCTACGCTGCGCAGGCTGGAAAACAGATCCCGGCCGCGCAGGCCGGTAATCGCACTCTGTGCGTTGATGAACGTGGCGGGTGTGGGCATCGAACCCGTCGCTGGTTTGTCTCGCATGAGTCAACACTCCTTCGTCATCAAGCTATCAACCAACACCGGGGCCGCGCGGGCAGGCTCGTCGGTCCCGGACCTCGTTGCGCGACACGGGCTTCCTACCCGTGCACGCCTACTGCCAGGAAAAAGACTGCTAGGTACTCTTGAAAGGTGTCGGGTGCGGGTGCATCACCGCCCGCAGACGTTCTTCCTCGAGGAACTTCATGATGATCGGTGCGACGGCCTCGGCCCGGGTGATCAGGAATAAATGGCCATCGTCGATTATGTGTAGCTGGGCATTGGGAATTCGCCAAGCCAGCAGGCGCATATTGATCAGCGGAATCAGCGGATCGTCGTCGCCGGCCAGCACCAGGGTCGGCTGGTTGATCTTGTGCAGCCAGTGGATGCTGGTCCAGCCCAGGCCCGCGAACAGTTGCCAGTAGTAGCCCAGCTTGCCGGCGGAGCGGACCTTGGCGGCATGCTCGGCGGCCAGGTGCGGATCGCGGCGAAAGGCGCCGCCGTAGATGGTCGGCGCAATGCGGATGACGTGGGACGGTTGGAGGTAGCGCCGCGGACTGGCCATGTTCCACAACACCTTGGGCTTGCCCGGGACCATCACCATGCCGGCGGCGGTGGCGGCGAGGATCAGCTTCTTGCAGCGCTCCGGGTAGTCATGGGCGAACTGTTGCGCCAGGGCGCCGCCCCAGGACACCCCCACCACATTGACCTGGCCGTAATCCAGGTAATCGAGCATGCGCGTGGTGAGTTTGGCCAGGCAGGGAAAGCGATACGGCCGGTTGGGGGTCGACGAGCCGCCGACGCCGGGAACGTCGAAGGCGATGACTTCCAGGTCCGGGTCCAGGGCCTGGACGAACGGAAACACCAGCTCCAGGTTGGCGCCGATGCCGTTGAAGATCAGCAAGGGCGTCAGATGAGGCTTGCCGGGGCGAACCGCGGTGCGGATGGTCTGGCCATCCAGATCGATGGTTCGGAAGATGAACGGTTGCGGCATGCTCGAAGCCCTGTGGTTAAAACCGGTTTTCCTGATCTAACGTGGTCCCTGTTGGTTCAGGGTGTGTGTCCTGATGTTGAAGCTGGGCGCGGCCCTTGTGGGAGCCGGCTTGCCGGCGATGGCGTCCGAATGGACACCGCAAGGCTCAAGGGCCTCATCGCCGGCAAGCGGCTCCTATAGGTAGCGCGGTGTTTTTGAATCCCTACCGCTCGTGCACGTAGGTGCCCGGCGCTGCCTCGCCCGCCGGGTAGGCCTTGCTGCCCAGGCTGGTCGGTGATTTCTTCAGTTTGCCCGAGCGCTCGGCCTGCCATGCCTGCCAGTGCAGCCACCACGAGTCGGTGTGCTTGGTGGAGTTCTCCTGCCAGTCGTCGGCCTTGGCCGGCATCTCGGTGCTGGTCATGTAGCGCGATTTCGGGTTGCCCGGCGGGTTCAGGATGCTCTGGATATGGCCGCTGCTGGAGAGCACGAACTCGACCTTGCCGCCGAACAGTTGCGCCGACTTGTAGCAGGACTTCCAGGGCGTGATGTGATCGTTGGTGCCGGCCAGGGAGAAGATGTCGGCATCGACCTTCTTCAGGTCGATGGGCGTGCCGCACACTTCCAGGGCATCGGCGCGTACCAGTGGGTTGTTCTTGAACATCTCGATCAGGTCGCCGTGGAAGGCGGCCGGCAGGCGCGTGGTGTCGTTGTTCCAGAACAGGATGTCGAACACCGGCGGCTCGTTGCCCAGCAGGTAGTTGTTGACCCAGTAGTTCCAGATCAGGTCGTTGGGTCGCATCCAGGCGAAGACCTTGGCCATGTCGCTGCCTTCCAGCACGCCGGCCTGGTAGGAGTGGCGCTTGGCGGCTTCGAGGGTCTCTTCGTCGACGAACAGCGCCACCTGGGTGTCGAGGGTGGTGTCGAGCACGCTGACCAGCAGGGTCAGGGCGTTGACCTTCTTCTCGCCGAGGGCGGCGTAGTGGCCGAGCAGGGCGGTGCAGGTGATGCCGCCTGAGCAGGCACCGAGCATGTTCACGTCCTTGCTGCCGGTGATGGCGGTCACCACGTCGACGGCTTCCTTCAGGGCGTCGATATAGGTCGACAGGCCCCACTCGCGCTGCGCCTTGGTCGGGTTTCGCCAGCTGACGATAAAGGTCTGCACGTGGCTGCGCAGGCAGAAGCGCGCCAGGCTCTTGTCCGGACTCAGGTCGAACACGTAGAACTTGTTGATCTGCGGCGGCACCACCAGCAGCGGACGCTCATGCACCTGCTCGGTGATGGGGCTGTACTGGATCAGCTCCAGCACGTCGTTGCGAAACACCACCGCGCCTTCGCTGGTGCCGAGGTTCTTGCCGACCTCGAAGGCGCTCATGTTCACCTGGCTGGGCATGCCGCCGTTGTGCACCAGGTCCTTGGCCAGGTTCGAGAGGCCGTCGAGCAGGCTCTTGC
Organism: Pseudomonas batumici; assembly: GCF_000820515.1. Classification (GTDB taxonomy): domain Bacteria; phylum Pseudomonadota; class Gammaproteobacteria; order Pseudomonadales; family Pseudomonadaceae; genus Aquipseudomonas; species Aquipseudomonas batumici. The sequence goes on from NZ_JXDG01000004.1 coordinate 39,891, forward strand.
CGCCGGTCTCGAAGAAGCGCTTGACTGCCGCCGGGTTGGCGGCCGTGTTGGTCGGGGCCATGGCCTCGGTCATCAGGTTGATGACGAAATGGCCACGGCTGATGTCCTGGGGCGACAGCGCGCTCTCGTCGATCCAGGCGTGCAGTTCCTTGCGCCAGGCCAGGTAGATTTGCAGGTAGCGCCGGTACAGCGGGTTCTGGCTCCAGGCCGGGTCGCAGAAGCGACGGTCGTCACTTTCCGGTTGCAGGCCGGACTTGCCCAGCAGCACGTTCTTGAGCTCGACGCCGAAATGGGCGACGTGCTTGACGCTGTGGATGGGTTGTTTGATGGCTTGGGTCAGTACCATTCGTGCAGAAGTAAGAAGATCCTTTCTACGCAAGCCGACGACGGGGTTCAGGCCCAGGGTGTTTTCCGAGGCTTGTCTTTGCAGGTCATCGTTGTTCTTGTTACTCATCTACGACGCTCCATTGTCCTGAGACGAGTACCGGGTACAGCTGTGCAAATGGCACAGCGAATGCCACTTGCTTCTGATACCAGGCACTACTGCTCGGGTGACCGTTGATTGCGCATCGTTAAATGCACGGAACTTGCCAGCCCCATTGGTTACCCGAGTTTTATTTATTTCGCAAGCGCGCCAGTCGTTAGCCACGCCGTGGGGGATTGAATCAGATGTGATTAGAAAATGCCCCCCAAAACGACCAGAGGTCCGGGCTAGAGCATCAGCTTGACGACGGACTCGGACGGGTCGCGGGATTTTCCGGCCGCCTGGAGTGCGACAAGATAGTCGGCCCACAGCTCATCCTGGCGGCGCGCCAACTCGTAGAGGTATTCCCAGGTGAACAATCCGCTGTCATGACCGTCGTCGAAGGTCAATTTCAGTGCGTACTGGCCGGCGGGTTCGAGCTTGCTCAAAGCCACGTTGAGCTTGCCGAATTGCAGGATGGGTTTGCCGTGGCCCTGGACCTCGGCGGAGGGCGAGTGCACCCGCAGGAATTCGGCACTCAGGTGGTATTCCTCGTCCGGACCGTACTTGAGGGTCAGGGTTTTCGAGGCTTTGTGCAGGTTGATGGCGGTGGGCAGTCTGGTAGTCATGGTTAACGCTGACCTGTCGATGTAAGAGCCTCCTGTGGGAGCCGGCTTGCTGGCGATAGCGGTCTGGTAGTCGACATCGTTGTCGCCTGATACACCGCTATCGCCAGCAAGCCGGCTCCTACAGGTCGAGGATTACAGGATATACCGCGACAGGTCTTCGTTCTGCGCCAATTCGCCCAGGTGGCTGTTGACGTAGTCGGCGTCGATGCGGATCGGCTCTTCGCTGTGGGTGCTGGCCAGGTCGCCGGCGCTGAACGAGACTTCTTCCAGCAGGCGCTCAAGCAGCGTGTGCAGGCGGCGGGCACCGATGTTCTCGGTCTTCTCGTTGACCTGCCAGGCGATCTCCGCCAGGCGCTTGATGCCGTCCGGCTGGAACTCGATGGTCAGGCCTTCGGTTTTCAGCAGTTCGCGGTACTGCTCGGTCAGCGAGGCGTGCGGTTCGCTGAGGATGCGCTCGAAGTCTTCCGGGCTCAGGGCCTTGAGTTCGACACGGATCGGCAGGCGGCCTTGCAGTTCGGGCACCAGGTCGCTCGGCTTGCTCATGTGGAACGCGCCGGAGGCAATGAACAGGATGTGGTCGGTCTTGACCATGCCCAGCTTGGTGTTCACCGTGCAGCCTTCGATCAGCGGCAGCAGGTCGCGCTGCACGCCTTCACGGGACACATCGGCGCCGCCGACGTTGCCGCGCTTGGCGACCTTGTCGATTTCGTCGATGAACACGATGCCGTTCTGCTCGACGGCTTCCAGGGCCTTGGCCTTCAACTCGTCATCGTTGACCAGGCGTCCGGCTTCCTCGTCGCGCACCAGCTTGAGCGCCTCCTTGACCTTGAGCTTGCGGCTCTTGCGCTTGCCCTTGCCCATGTTGGCGAACAGGTTCTGCAACTGGTTGGTCATTTCCTCCATGCCCGGCGGCGTGGCGATCTCGACGCCGAACGACTCGGCCACCTCGATTTCGATCTCCTTGTCGTCCAACTGGCCTTCGCGCAGGCGCTTGCGGAACAGTTGACGGGTGTTGGAGTCCTGGGCCGGGGCGGAGTCCTCGTTGAAGCCCATGCGTGCCGGCGGCAGCAGGGCGTCGAGGATGCGGTCCTCGGCGGCGTCTTCGGCGCGATGGCGGACCCTGGTCATCTCCTGCTCGCGCAGCAGCTTGATGGCGGCGTCCGCCAGGTCACGAATGATCGATTCGACGTCGCGGCCGACATAGCCGACTTCGGTGAACTTGGTCGCTTCGACCTTGATGAACGGCGCGTTGGCCAGCTTGGCCAGACGCCGGGCGATTTCGGTCTTGCCGACGCCGGTCGGGCCGATCATCAGGATGTTCTTGGGGGTCACTTCGACGCGCAGTTCCTCGGGGAGCTGCATCCGCCGCCAGCGGTTGCGCAGGGCAATGGCGACGGCGCGCTTGGCATCGTCCTGGCCAATGATATGGCGATTGAGTTCGTGGACGATTTCGCGGGGGGTCATGGGCATAATATGTGGGTCCTCAAGCGGGAACGGCAGCCGGACGGGCTGGTTATTCCGCGAGGTCCTGCTCCTCGATGGTGGCGTTGTGATTGGTGAAGACGCAGATGTCGGCGGCGATACCCAGGGCGGTTTCGACGATTTCCCGGGCCGACAGATCGGTTTTCTTCAGCAGCGCGCTGGCCGCGGCCTGGGCGTAGCCGCCACCGGAGCCCATGGCGATCAGGCCGTCTTCCGGCTCGACGACGTCGCCGTTGCCGGTAATGATCAGCGAAGCATCCTTGTTGGCGACCGCCAGCATGGCTTCCAGGCGACTCAGGGAGCGGTCGGTCCGCCATTCCTTGGCCAGTTCGACAGCGGCGCGGACCAGATGACCCTGGTGTTTTTCCAGCTGGCCTTCGAAGCGCTCGAACAGGGTGAAGGCGTCAGCGGTGGCACCGGCGAAACCGGCGATGACCTCACCGTGATAGAGGCGCCGGACTTTTTTCGCGTTGCCCTTCATGACGGTGTTGCCGAGGGAAACCTGGCCGTCGCCACCCATGACGACTTTGCCGTGGCGACGAACTGAAACGATGGTGGTCAAGGGAGAATCTCCACGCAGCGGGGCGAAAATGCCTGATGGAAACTCATATGGGGGTGGTGGTGGGTTTTTCAACCGTGGGCGGGAGTAGAGGATGAGCGGCGTAGGAAAGGGTGAGCGGGCAAGCCCGCTCACTACCCTTTTCAGCGGCTCTGGCGCTGTTGCAGCAACAGGTTGTTGAAGCCGCTGCCGGCCAGTTGTTTCTGCGCCTTGGTCAGTTGTTCGCGGTTGCTGAACGGTCCGACCAATACCCGATACCAGGTTTCGTCCTTCACAGTCCCGGATTCCACCGACACCGACTGCCCGAGCAGGATGATTTGCGCCCGTACCTTGTCCGCATCGGCTTCCTTGCGGAACGAGCCGGCTTGCAGGAAGAACTGTATCACCGCCGCCGGCTTGGCCACTGGCGGCGGTGGCGGCGGGGTGATGCCGGCCAGGGCGGCTTGGGCCCGGGCGGTGTCGATCTTCGCCGCTTCGGCCGGGGTGACCGGCGTGGTCGGCGTCGGCACGGTCTGCGGCGTCGGCAGGGTTTTCTCCGGCACGGCTTCCGGCGGCACGATGACTTCCGATTCCGGCAGCAGGGTATAAAAGTCGTACTTGGGCTTCACCGGCTGGGTCGGACTCGGCGGCGTCTTGTTGGCTTCGGCGATCTTGCTCGCCTTCACCTGTTCCTGCTTGACCCGTTTGACGTCATCGCCCTTGCCCGGTTCCAGCTTCATCAGGAAGACGATGAACGCGCCCACGCCGAGGCCGATCGCCAGCCACAACCAACCCGGGATCGGTTTTTTTGCAGGAGCTTGGTAACGGCTGGCGCCACGTTTGGGTGCGGGGGTTTTCTTGGCAGCCAACTTACATACGCTCCAGGGTTTCCAGACCCAGCAGTTCCAGGCCTTGCTTGAGGGTGCGGCCGGTCAGTGCGGCGAGGCGCAGGCGGCTCTGTTTCTGTTCGGCGGTGTCGGCAGCCAGGATCGGGCAGTTCTCGTAGAAGCTGGAGAACAGGCCGGCGACATCGTACAGGTAGGTGCACAGCACATGCGGCGTGCCTTTCTCGGCAACGCTGCCCAGCACTTCGCCGAACTGCGCCAGCTTGGCGGCCAGTTCCTGCTCGTGGGGGGCGTCCAGGCTGATCTGCCCGTCGACCTGGGTGAAGTCCGTGCCCAGTTTACGGAACACACCGGCCACGCGGGTGTAGGCATACAGCAGGTAGGGCGCGGTGTTGCCTTCGAAGTTGAGCATCAGCTCGAAGTTGAAGCTGTAGTCGCTGGTGCGGTGCTTGGACAGGTCGGCGTACTTGACCGCGCCGATGCCCACCACGCGGGCGATGTTGCGCAGTTCTTCCTCGGCGAGCGCCGGGTTCTTTTCCTTGACCAGGGCATAGGCGCGCTCCTGGGCTTCGGTCAGCAGGTCGATCAGCTTCACGGTGCCGCCGTCGCGGGTCTTGAACGGACGGCCGTCGGCGCCGTTCATGGTGCCGAAGCCCATGTGCTCCATTTCCATCGGATGGGTCACGAAGCCGGCCTTGCGGGCGACCGCGAATACCTGCTGGAAGTGCAGGGCCTGGCGCTGGTCGACGAAGTACAGGGCGCGATCGGCCTTGAGCTGGCCACTGCGGTAGCGCACGGCGGCGAGGTCGGTGGTGGCGTACAGGTAGCCGCCGTCGGCCTTGACGATGATTACCGGCAGCGGTTCGCCTTCGGCGTTCTTGAACTCGTCGAGGAACACGCACTGGGCGCCGTTGCTCTCCACCAGCATGCCCTTGGCCCGCAGGTCGTTGACGACGTTGATCAGGTCGTCGTTGTAGGCGCTTTCGCCCATGACGTCGGCCATGCTCAGCTTGACGTTCAGCAGCTCGTAGATTTTCTGGCAGTGGGACAGCGAGATGTCCTTGAAGCGGGTCCACAGCGCCAGGCAGTCCGGATCGCCGGCTTGCAGCTTGACCACCAGGCCGCGGGCGCGGTCGGCGAACTCCGGCGATTCGTCGAAGTGTTTCTTCGCCGCGCGGTAGAAGTTTTCCAGGTCCGAGAGCTCGTCGCTGGCAATCGGGTTTTCCTGCAGGTAGGCCATCAGCATGCCGAACTGGGTGCCCCAGTCGCCGACGTGGTTCTGGCGGATCACGGTATCGCCGAGGAACTCCAGGACACGCGCCACGCCGTCGCCGATGATGGTCGAGCGCAGGTGGCCGACGTGCATTTCCTTGGCCAGGTTGGGGGCCGACAGGTCGACCACCACGCGCTCCGCAACGCCGGCCTTGCGCACGCCGACCCGGGCGTCGGCCAGGGCGGCGTCGAGGCGCGCGGCCAGGGCCTGGGTGTTCTGGAAGAAGTTGATGAAGCCGGGGCCGGCGATCTCGGCCTTGCTGACGCTATCGACGACGGGCAGCGCGGCGATGATCTTTTCCGCCAGGTCGCGGGGTTTGAGGCCGGCCGGCTTCGCCAGCGTCATCGCGATGTTGCTGGCGAAGTCGCCGTGGGTCTTGTCCCGGGTGTTTTCCACCTGGATCGCCGGCGACAGCCCTTCAGGCAACACACCTTCGGTGACGAGTTGGGTGATGGCTTGTTGGATCAGCTGGCGAATGGTGTCTTTCATGGTCTTCTCTTTCGACCGCAAGCGCGGCGGCGCTTCGAGGCGCAGGTGGAAAAACTGGGCATTATCCGTTGCCGGGGCGAGCTTGCCAACCTCAGTCGACAGGCCGCTGTGTCGTGGTGCCCTTCAGATCGCTATCGCCGGCAAGCCGGCTCCTACAATGATTGTGGATAACATACGGTCCCCTGTGGGAGCCGGCTTGCCGGCGATGACGTCCGTTGGGTCAATACAAATCCACCGGATCGACATCCAGCGACCAGCGCACCTGGCGCCCGCTGGGCATCTGTTCCAGTACCAGCAACCAACTACTCAACAGTCGGTGCAGTGAGGCCCGGCCATTGGCCTGCAACAACAACTGCGCCCGGTAACGTCCGGCCCGGCGCTCCATGGGCGCCGGTACCGGCCCCAGCAGCTCAAGGCCGCCCAGGCCCATCTCGGCGAGCAAACGCTCGGCCTCGCTGCAGGCTTCGTCGAGAAATCCCTCGGCCTGCCCTGGCTTGTGGGCTTCGGCCCGCAGCAGTGCCAGGTGCGCGAAGGGCGGCAGTCCGGCCCCCCGGCGCTCGCTCAAGGCCTGCTCGGCAAAGGCGAAATAGCCCTGCTCGGTCAGCTGGACCAACAGCGGATGGTCCGCCAGGTGCGTCTGGATAATCACCTTGCCCGGCTCTTCCGCCCGCCCGGCCCGGCCCGCCACCTGGACGATCAGCTGGGCCATGCGCTCACTGGCGCGGAAGTCGCCGGAGAACAGGCCGCCGTCGGCGTCGAGGATAGACACCAGGGTTACCCGGGGAAAGTGATGGCCTTTGGCAAGCATCTGCGTGCCCACCAGGATGCACGGCTGGCCTTTCTGGATCGTGGCGAACAACTGGTTCATCGCGTCCTTGCGCGAGGTGCTGTCGCGGTCGACCCGCAGTACCGGGTAGTCGGGAAACAGGATGCCCAGGCGTTCTTCGGCGCGTTCGGTCCCGGCGCCTACCGGTCGCAGGTCGACCTTGCCGCACTGCGGGCAATTGCGCGGCACCCGTTCGACATAGCCGCAGTGATGGCAGCGCAGCTCGCCGAAGCGCTGGTGCACGGTCATGCGCGCATCGCAGCGTGAGCATTCGGACATCCAGCCGCAGTCGTGGCACAGCAGCGTCGGCGCAAAGCCGCGACGGTTGAGGAACACCAGCACTTGTTGGCCGGCGGCGAGGGTCTGGCCGATGGCCTGCTGCATCGGGCCGGAAATACCGCTGTCCAGCGGGCGGCTTTTCACGTCCAGGCGCAGGAAGCGCGGTTGCTTGGCACCGCCGGCTCGCTCGTTCAGGCGCAACAGGCCATAGCGCCCGGTGTAGGCGTTGTGCAGGCTTTCCAGGGACGGCGTGGCCGAGCCCAGCACGATCGGGATGTTTTCCTGGCGGGCCCGCACCAGCGCCAGGTCGCGGGCGTGATAGCGCAAGCCTTCCTGCTGCTTATAGGAGCCGTCGTGTTCTTCGTCGATGATGATCAGCCCGGGATTTTTCATCGGGGTGAACAGCGCCGAACGTGTGCCGATAATGATGTCGGCCTCACCGTCGCGCGCGGCGAGCCAGGCGTCCAGGCGCTCGCGGTCGTTCACCGCCGAGTGCAGCAGGGCGATGCGCGCATTGAAGCGCTGTTCGAAGCGCGCCAGGGTCTGCGGACCCAGGTTGATTTCGGGGATCAGCACCAGCGCCTGCCTGCCGGCTTCCAGGGTCTCGCGGATCAGTTGCAGGTAGACTTCGGTCTTGCCGCTGCCGGTGACGCCGGCCAGCAGGAACGCGTGAAAACTGTCGAGCCCGGCGCGGATGGCGGCGCAGGCGGCGCGTTGTTCACTGTTGAGCGGCAGCTCCGGTTGCGCCAGCCAGTGTTCGTGGCGCTCGCCGGGGGCGTGGCGGCGAACCTCCACTTGCACCAGGTCCTTGGCCAGCAACAGGTCGAGGCTGTCCTTGCTCAGCATCAGTTTGCTCAGCAGTTGATGGGCCACGCCGTGGGGATGCTGCGCCAGGGTCGCCAGGGCTTCGCGCTGGCGCGGGGCGCGGGCGATGCGCGGATCGTCGAGGCGGGCGCCGGGGGCGATCGACCAGAAGCGTTCCTGGCGCACCTCGGCCGGCTCGCCCTGACGCAGCAGCACCGGCAGCGCCCAGTTCAGGGTGTCGCCGAGGCTGTGCTGATAATACTGGGCCGTCCACAGGCACAGCTTGAACAATGCTGGCGGCAGCGGGGTGGTGGCGTCGAGCAGGGCCGTGGCGCGCCTGAGCTTGTCCGCCGGGACTTCACTGTGCGCGGCGACCTCCACCAGGATGCCGATCATCTCCCGGCGGCCGAACGGTACCCGCAGGCGCATGCCGGGTTGCAGCGCGCTACGCGGCACGCCCTCCGGCGCCCGATAATCGAACAGACGACGCAGTGGCGAGGGCAGGGCAAGGCGCAGGATGGCGTCGGGCACGCGGTTTTCTCAGGGAGGGCTTCATGGAGGGCGCGAGCCTAGCAGACCGCCCGGGCAGTGTCTTCCCGACGGAGGGCCTCATGGCCGCTTGCGTCATGGCAAAGGTCTGGTATGATCGCCGGCTAAATTACGTGCGGTGTTCAACAATCGTGTTGAGCGGCGGCACGCCAGCCTGAGGAAGTCCCCATGAAAGCCGATATCCATCCAGTATACGTAGACATCGACGTTACCTGCAGCTGCGGTAACAAGTTCGTGACCCGTTCGACCCACGCCAAGGCACTGCCGATCGACGTGTGCAACGAATGCCACCCGTTCTACACCGGTAAGCAGAAGACCCTGGACACCGGCGGCCGCGTTCAGAAGTTCGCCGACCGTTTCGGCATGTTCGGCGCTGTCAAAAAGGCCTGAGGCTGATCGCTCCGGGAAAAGCCGCTGGTTTTTCCCGGTCGATGAAAAAGGCGTCCCGCGTGGACGCCTTTTTTGTGGGCGCCGTTTGTGTCGGCGGCCTCTGTATAAAAAATTGTAGACATTTTTCTGCTCGATTGTGCACAGTCTTGGCCCTTGTATTTCCTGGCTCTTGGGCCAAAGTAGTAGGGACAGGTGCTTGACACCAGTGACTGGTCAGTCTTGTGAGGACTTGGCGACACGAGTATCCTCGGCGGTCCGTCTGTCCCACAGTAAAAAGCGGAATGCCCACATGTCAGATTTGAAAACTGCCGCTCTCGAGTATCATGCCAATCCTCGTCCGGGGAAGCTGAGCGTCGAGCTCACCAAAGCCACCGCTACCGCCCGTGACCTGTCGCTGGCCTACAGCCCTGGCGTAGCCGAACCAGTACGCGAAATCGCCCGCGATCCTGAGCTGGCCTACAAGTACACTGGCAAGGGCAACCTGGTTGCAGTCATTTCCGATGGCACCGCGATTCTCGGCCTGGGTAACCTCGGCCCATTGGCGTCCAAGCCGGTCATGGAAGGCAAGGGCGTGCTGTTCAAGCGCTTCGCCGGTATCGACGTGTTCGACATCGAAGTCGACTCGGAAAGCCCGCAAGCCTTCATCGACACCGTCAAGCGTATCTCCATCACCTTCGGTGGCATCAACCTGGAAGACATCAAGGCACCTGAGTGCTTTGAAATCGAACGTGCTCTGATCGAGCAGTGCGATATCCCGGTGTTCCACGATGACCAGCACGGTACCGCGATCGTTACCGCGGCCGGCATGATCAATGCCCTGGAAATCGCCGGCAAGACCCTGCCGGAAGCCAAGATCGTCTGCCTGGGCGCCGGCGCCGCCGCGATCTCCTGCATGAAATTGCTGGTGAGCATGGGCGCCAAGATCGAAAACATCTTCATGGTTGACCGTACTGGCGTGATCCACGCCGGCCGTGACGACCTGAACCAGTACAAGGCGGTGTTCGCCCACGCGACCGACAAGCGCACCCTGGCTGACGCGCTGAAGGGCGCTGACGTGTTCGTCGGCCTGTCCGGCCCGAACCTGCTGGACGCTGAAGGCCTGCTGTCCATGGCGGCCAACCCGATCGTGTTCGCCTGCTCGAACCCGGATCCGGAAATCTCGCCAGAGCTGGCTCACGCCACTCGCAGCGACGTGATCATGGCCACCGGTCGTTCGGACTACCCGAACCAGGTCAACAACGTCCTCGGCTTCCCGTTCATCTTCCGTGGCGCCCTGGACGTTCGTGCCAAGCGCATCAACGAAGAGATGAAAGTGGCGGCGGCCAATGCCCTGCGTGAACTGGCCAAGCTGCCGGTGCCTCAGGAAGTGTGCGACGCCTACGGCGGTATCAAGCTGGAATTCGGTCGTGAGTACATCATTCCGAAGCCAATGGATGCTCGCCTGATCACCCTGATCTCCGATGCCGTGGCCAAGGCCGCGATCGAGACCGGCGTGGCGACCCTTCCGTATCCGAAGCACTACCCGCTGAAAAGCGTGGATGACGTGTTCAACGGCTAAGTCGTTGTAGCGTCAAACAAAAAGCCCCGGCTCGAATGAGTCGGGGCTTTTTTGTGGCTGCCGTTTGAGGGGTAAATCAGTGAGGCTGGACGCGATCTCCTGTAGGAGCCGGCTTGCTGGCGATGGCGTCCGCATGAGCGGTGCATGGCTCGGAGGCCTCATCGCTGGCAAGCCAGCTCCTACAGAGAGGGCGTGATGACCCTCTCGGATCAGAACAGGTCGATCGGCGCCGCCTCGTCCGCCGGCAGCGGGCTGCCCGGGGCGCTGCCGCCATTGCCGATTTCGTTGACCGACGGCGGCGTGTCTTCGCTCTTGAACAGTTCGAAGTAGGCGTTCGGCGTGCCCGGTGTCGCCGCACGGCCGCTCACCGGATCCACTCGCAGGCTGAGGATGCCTTCCGGCTCCGCCTGGGTGTGGAGCGGTCGACCCTTGAGCGCGGCGCCCATGTAGTCCATCCAGATTGGCAACGCCACCGTGCCGCCGAATTCGCGGCGACCCAGGCTCTCGGGTTGGTCGAAGCCGGTCCAGACGGTGGTGATGTAGTCGGAGTTGTAGCCAGTGAACCAGGCATCCTTGGATTCGTTGGTGGTACCGGTCTTGCCCGCCAGGTCGCCACGACCCAGTGCCAGTGCGCGACGCCCGGTGCCGAGCTTGATCACGTCTTCGAGCATGCTGTTGAGGATGAAGGTGGTCCGTCCGTCGATGATCTGTTCGGCCACCGCCGGTGCCTGGGCCGCCGGCGCAGGTGCTTCGCTGGTGTTGTTGACGGTGAAGGCTGGCTGGCTTGGTACCGCGATGCCGCTGCTGGCCGCCGCGCCCGTCGGCACGCTCGGTGGGTTGGCGACGAACAGGGTGTCGCCATTACGGCTTTCGATCTTCTCGATCAGGTACGGCGCGATCTTGTAGCCGCCGTTGGCGAAGGTGCTCCAGCCAGTGGCAATCTCCATTGGCGTGAGGGTCGCGGTGCCCAGGGCCAGGGACAGGTTGCGCGGCAGGTCCTGCTTGTTGAAGCCGAACTTGGCGATGTAGTCGATGGTCTTGTCGACGCCCAGGCTTTGCAGCAGGCGAATCGAAACCAGGTTGCGCGACTTGTACAGCGCCTCGCGCATGCGGATCGGGCCGAGGAAGGTGTTGGTGTCGTTTTTCGGCCGCCAGACCTTGTCCAGGTATTCGTCGACGAACACGATCGGCGCGTCGTTCACCAGGCTGGCCGGGGTATAGCCGTTATCCAGGGCGGCGCTGTAGATGAATGGCTTGAAGCTCGAGCCCGGTTGGCGCTTGGCCTGCGTGGCACGGTTGTAGTTGCTCTGCTCGAAGGCGAAACCACCGACCAGGGCACGAATCGCACCGTTTTGCGGGTCGAGCGAGACCAGCGCACTCTGGGCCGCCGGTATCTGGCTGAACTTCAGGCTGTTGTCGGCCTGGCGCTGTACGCGGATCAGGTCGCCGACCTGGGCCACGTCGGCCGGTTGCTTGGGCGCGGCACCGAGGCTGTTGGTGTTGAGGTACGGACGGGCCCATTTCATGCTGTCCCAGCCGACGATTTCCGGACCGTTGCGGGTCAGCACGTGCAGGCTGGTCTTGTCCACCTGGGTGACGATGGCCGGGTCCAGGCCGCTGATGGTGCGCTGCTTGCCCAGCTCGGCGATCCAGGCGTCGCGGGTCTTGCCCGGCAGGCGCGATTCCGGCCCACGGTAGCCGTGGCGCTGGTCATAGGTGATCAGGCCTTCCTCGACCGCGTGGTTGGCCAGTTCCTGAAGGTTGCTCGGCACGGTGGTGGTGACGCGGAAGCCTTCGGTGTAGGCGTCGCTGCCATAACGACCGACCATTTCCGCGCGAGCCATTTCGGCGATGTACGGCGCGTTCACTTCCGGCGTCGGCACGTGGTAGCTGGCGTTGATCGGCTCGACGATGGCGGCCTGGTAGGCGGCTTCATCGATCTTGCCCAATTTGTACATGCGGCCCAGGATCCAGTCGCGGCGCTCCTTGGCGCGCACCGGGTTGGCCAGCGGGTTGAAACGCGACGGGGCCTTCGGCAGGCCGGCGATCATGGCCATCTGGGCCAGGGTGATGTCGCGGATCGACTTGCCGTAATAAACCTGTGACGCCGCTTCGATACCATAGGCACGGTTGCCCAGGTAGATCTTGTTCACGTACAGCTCGAGGATCTCGTCCTTGGTCAGCTGGCGCTCGATCTGCAAGGCGAGGAGGATTTCGTTGGTCTTGCGCGAGAAGCTGCGCTCGCTGGACAGGAAGAAGTTCTTCGCCACCTGCATGGTGATGGTGCTGCCGCCTGACTGGATGTGCCCGCTCTTGACCAGCTGGGTCGCGGCGCGCATCAGGCTGCTGGGGTCGACGCCATAGTGGTTGGCGAAGTTGTCATCCTCGGCGCTCAGCAAGGCGTTGATGAAGTTCGGCGGAATGTCGGCGAAACGCAGGGGCGAACGGCGCATTTCGCCGAACTCGGCGATCAGCTTGCCATCGCTGGTGTAGACCCTGAGCGGAATCTGCAACTGTATGCTGCGCAAAGTCTCGACGGACGGCAGGCCCGGACTAAGATAAAGAAATGCGCCGCTCAAGACGAGCAGCAGCCCGCAGAACACGGCGACGAAAGACCACCCGAAAAACTTCAGCAGACGAATCAAGGCTTGTGGATTTCCAGATAAAAGAATGAGTTAGGCGTCAGGCTAAATTCGCAGCAAGCGCAGGTTCCGCGATTCGGAAAAAAACGCTGGGCATTATAAGCATTTTTGGGCGTGAGCGTCATTTGCGCTTATGTCAAGACTGCTATTAAATGCCCTTGATCATAAAGGGTCCGTAAGTCGCGGATAGTAAAAGGGAATCGGTAGTGCTTGGACTCTTTGGCAAAAAAGCGCATTCGCTCCTGGGGATAGACATCAGTTCCACCTCGGTAAAACTCCTCGAATTGAGCCGTTCCGGCCATCGCTATCGAGTCGAGTCCTATGCCGTGGAACCGCTGCCGGCCAATGCCGTGGTCGAAAAGAACATCGCCGAGCTCGAAGGCGTCGGGCAGGCCCTTGCGCGGGTGCTGCTAAAGGCCAAGACCAGTGTGCGCGGCGTGGCGGTGGCGGTGGCCGGTTCCGCGGTGATCACCAAGACCATCGAGATGGATGCCGGGCTTTCCGATGACGAAATGGAAAACCAGCTGAAGATCGAGGCTGATCAGTATATTCCCTATCCCCTGGAAGAAGTGGCCATCGATTTCGAGATCCAGGGTTATTCGGCGCGCAATCCCGAGCGTGTCGAAGTGCTGCTTGCCGCCTGTCGGAAAGAAAACGTCGAGGTCCGCGAAGCGGCCCTGGCCCTGGCCGGCCTCGAAGCCCAGGTGGTCGATGTCGAGGCCTACGCCCTGGAGCGCTCCTTCGGCCTGCTCGCCGCGCAGTTGGCCAGCGACTACGAGAAATTGACGGTGGCGGTGGTGGACATCGGCGCCACCATGACCACCCTCAGCGTCCTGCATAACGGCCGGATCATCTACACCCGCGAACAATTGTTCGGCGGTCGCCAGCTCACCGAGGAAATCCAGCGGCGCTACGGCCTGTCCAACGAAGAGGCGGGGCTGGCGAAGAAGCAGGGCGGCCTGCCGGACGACTATATCGCCGAGGTCCTGCAACCGTTCAAGGACGCCGTGGTCCAGCAGGTGTCCCGTTCCCTGCAGTTCTTCTTCGCCTCCGGACAGTACAACGATGTCGACTACATCCTGCTCGCCGGCGGCACGGCGTCCATTGCCGGGCTCGATCACCTGATCCAGCAGCGGCTCGGTACGCCCACTCTGGTGGCCAACCCCTTCGCCGACATGGCCTTGAGCAGCAAGGTCAACGCCGGCGCCCTGGCCAGTGATGCGCCGGCCCTGATGATCGCCTGCGGTCTGGCCTTGAGGAGTTTCGACTGATATGGCGCGCATCAACCTTCTGCCCTGGCGCGAGCAACTGCGCGAAGAGCGTCGCAAGCGTTTCCTGACGGCCCTGGTCGGCGTGCTGGTGGTGGCGGTCGGCGTGGTCTTGCTGACGGACCGCTACTTCAGCGGCGCCGTCGACCGGCAGGTCGCTCGCAATGCCTACCTGAACAAGGAAATCGCCCAGCTCGACAGCCGGATCAAGCAGATCAGCGAGCTCAAGGCGCGTCGCCAGCAACTGATCGAGCGCATGAAGATCATCCAGGACCTGCAGGGCAACCGCTCCATCAGTGGGCGGGTCTTCGATCAACTGGTCCGGACCCTGCCGGACGGCGTGTATTTCACCGCAGTGAAGATGACAGACAAGACCATCGCGATCAGCGGTGCGGCCGAGTCCAACAACCGGGTTTCGGATCTGATGCGCAACCTCGAAGCCTCCGATTGGCTCACCGGCCCCACGTTGACCGAGGTCAAGGCGACCACCGCCGGCGCGGTGGACCAGGCCAATACGTTCCAGTTGAGCGTGCGCCAGACCCAGCCGAAGTCCGAGGGGGCGGCCAAATGAATGTTTCCACCTGGATGGAAAGCCTGCGCAAGATCGACCTTGCCGACCTCGACATGCAGAACATCGGCTCCTGGCCGGTGGTGGTCAAGGTGGCGAGTGGCGTACTGACCGCGATCCTGGTCCTGGCCCTGGGGTACAACTTCTATATCAAGGACCTGACCGATCAACTGGATCAGCAGCGCGGGGTGGAAGTGACCCTCAAGGAGCAGTTCGCCACCAAGGCGCACCTGGCCGCCAACCTTGAAGCCTATACCCGACAGATGCAGGAGATGGAGGACTCGTTCGGCGCCTTGCTCAAGCAGTTGCCGAGCGACACCGAAGTGCCGGGACTGCTGGAAGACATCACGCGCACAGGCTTGGGCAGCGGGCTGGAGTTCGAGGAGATCAAGCTTTTGCCCGAAGTCACGCAGCAGTTCTATATCGAGTTGCCGATCCAGATCACCGTGACCGGTGCCTATCACGACCTGGCCACCTTTGTCAGTGGCGTGGCCGCCCTGCCACGGATCGTGACCCTGCATGATTTCGAGATCAAGCCGATTGCCCCGTCCGCGTCCGGCGGCAACAAGTTGCGCATGAGCATTCTGGCCAAGACCTATCGCTACAACGACAAGGGGCTGCAGAAATGAGCCGCTTGCAAGCGATCTGTATGGCCCTGCTGGCGCTGATGCTGGGTGGCTGCGGCAACGGCAACGACTTCAGCGACCTGGATGCGTACATGAAAGAGGTGCGGGCGCGTCCGGCGGGGAGTATCGAGCCGACGCCGAAGTTTCGCGCCTACGAGACGTTCACCTACAGTGCCGCCGCGCTGCGCAGCCCGTTCCAGCCGCCGATGAAGATCGACCTGGTCAATCGCCAGAAAGGCTCCCACGAGGTCAAGCCTGATCCGAATCGGACCAAGCAGTTCCTCGAGGGCTTCAACATCGAGCAGTTCGAGATGGTCGGCACGCTATCCAATGCCAGCGGCACCTTTGCCTTGTTGCGTGGGGCCGGTGGTGTTCATCGATTGAAAGTGGGCGACTACCTGGGACGCAATGATGGCCGTATCGTGGCCATCACCGACTCCCAGGTCGAGGTGATCGAGATCGTTCCGGATGGCGAAGGCGCCTGGCTGGAACGACCGCGCACCATCCCTTTGAAAGAGCACTCATAGTGGAATTCGATATGAACAGGATCATTTCCTCCCTCGGCATTTCGCTATGGATAGCGCTGGTATCGCCGATGGTGTTGGCGGCCAACCTGAAAACCCTGGATGTGGCGGCGTTGCCCGGGGATCGGGTGGAGCTGAAGCTGGGCTTCGACAGCCCGCCCAGCGCGCCCCACGGCTACACCACCGACCAGCCGGCGCGTATCGCCCTGGACCTGGCCGGTGTCTCCAGCCAGTTGGCCAACAAGACCCGCGACCTGGGGGTGGGCAATGCGCGCAGCGTCACCGTGGTCGAGGCCAAGGACCGCACACGGCTGATCATCAACCTGACCAAGCCGGCGCCCTACAGTACGCGTATCGAAGGCAGCAACCTGTTCGTGGTGGTGGGGCAGGGTACGGGTGCCCCGGCAGCAGCCAGCATGCCAAGGCCCGCGGCGGCGGTGGCACTGCCGGCGCGGACGGCGCCCAGACCCTATGCGGCGGTGGGCCGGGCGATCCGTAATGTCGACTTCCAGCGTGGCGAGCAGGGTGAGGGCAATGTGATCATCGAGCTGTCCGATCCGTCCATCAGCCCGGATATCCAGGAACGTGGCGGCAAGATCAGCGTGGACTTCGCCAAGACCCAATTGCCCGATCCACTGCGGGTTCGCCTGGACGTGAAGGACTTCGCCACGCCGGTGCAGTTCGTCAACGCCAGTGCCGCCGCCGACAAGGCGAGCATTTCCATCGAACCCAGCGGTGCCTTCGATTACTCGACGTACCAGACCGACAACAAGCTGACCATCAGCGTGCGCCCGCTCACCGCCGACGATGTGCAGCGGCGTAACACCGAGCGTTTCGTCTACAGCGGCGAAAAGCTCTCGCTGAACTTTCAGGACATCGACGTGCGTTCGGTGCTGCAACTGATCGCCGACTTCACCAACCTCAACCTGGTGGCCAGTGACACGGTGCAGGGCGGCATCACCCTGCGCCTGCAGAACGTGCCCTGGGACCAGGCGCTGGACCTGGTGCTGAAAACCAAGGGCCTGGACAAGCGCAAGATCGGCAACGTGCTGCTGGTGGCCCCGGCGGACGAGATCGCCGCCCGCGAGCGCCAGGAGCTGGAGTCGCAGAAACAGATCGCCGAGCTGGCGCCGTTGCGCCGTGAGCTGTTGCAGGTCAACTACGCGAAAGCGGCGGATATCGCCAAGTTGTTCCAGTCGGTGACCAGCGCCGAGTCCAAGGCCGACGAGCGTGGCTCGATCACCGTGGATGAGCGCACCAACAACATCATCGCCTACCAGACCCAGGACCGTCTCGACGAGCTGCGGCGCATCGTTGCCCAGCTGGACATTCCGGTACGCCAGGTGATGATCGAGGCGCGTATCGTCGAAGCCAACGTCGGCTATGACAAGCAGCTCGGCGCCCGCTGGGGCGGCAAGATCAGTGGCGGCAACTGGAATACCTCGGGTGGCTCGCCGACCCTCTCCAAGCTGACCGGCCAGAGCAGCAGCACGCCGTTCGTCGACCTCGGGGCGACCACCGCCACCTCCGGGATCGGCATCGGCTTCGTGACCAACAACACGACCCTGGACCTGGAACTCAGTGCCATGGAAAAAACCGGTAACGGCGAAGTGGTTTCCCAGCCCAAGGTGGTCACTTCCGATAAGGAAACCGCCAAGATCCTCAAGGGCACCGAGATTCCGTACCAGGAATCCAGTTCCAGCGGCGCGACCTCGGTGGCCTTCAAGGAAGCCTCGTTGTCCCTGGAAGTGACCCCGCAGATCACCCCGGACAACCGGATCATCATGGAAGTGAAGGTGACCAAGGATGAGCCGGACTACCAGAACGTGCTGAACAACGTGCCGCCGATCAAGAAGAACCAGGTCAACGCCAAGGTCCTGGTCAACGACGGCGAAACCGTGGTGATTGGCGGCGTGTTCTCCAATACCCAGAGCAAAACCGAAGAGAAGGTGCCATTTCTCGGCGATGTGCCGTATGTTGGCCGTCTTTTCCGTCGAGACATTGTCTCGGAAGCAAAATCCGAGCTGCTGGTATTCCTGACTCCGCGTATCATGAATAACCAGGCGATTGCTGTGAGTCGTTGATTCTGTGCGAAATTTGATTCTTGTAGGGCCTATGGGGGCTGGAAAGAGCACCATAGGCCGTTTGCTGGCCAAAGAGCTGCGCCTGCCTTTCAAAGATTCCGACAAGGAAATTGAACTGCGTACCGGCGCGAATATCCCGTGGATCTTCGACAAGGAAGGCGAGCCGGGGTTTCGCGACCGCGAACAGGCGATGATTGCCGAGCTGTGCGCGTCTGACGGCGTGGTGCTGGCCACCGGCGGCGGCGCGGTCATGCGCGACGAAAACCGCCAGGCCCTGCACGCCGGTGGCCGGGTGGTCTACCTGCACGCTTCGGTGGAGCAGCAGGTGGGGCGCACGGCGCGTGATCGCAACCGGCCGTTGCTGCGTACCGCCGACCCGGCCAAGACCCTGCGTGACCTGCTGGCGATCCGTGATCCGCTGTATCGGGAAATCGCCGATCTGGTGATAGAAACCGATGAGCGACCGCCGCGTATGGTGGTGCTGGACATCCTTGAACGCTTGCAGCAGCTGCCTCCCCGTTAAAGCGTGGGAGGAAATGCGCTATTCTCGACCACCGCCATGCTCGGGGTCGTTCATGGCTCAAAGCCATCGGGCCGCGTCCACACCAGACGCCGCCGACAATCGTTAATCCTGAGACTGGACGGGCGCGTCCATCTTCACTGTGGGGACACATGCAGACACTTAAGGTCGATCTTGGCGAGCGTAGCTACCCGATTCACATTGGCGAAGGGCTGCTGGACCAGCCCGGGCTGCTGACGCCGCACATTGCCGGTCGGCAGGTTGCCATTATCTCCAATGCAACCGTCGCTCCGCTCTACCTCGAGCGCCTGACCCGCAGCCTTTCGGCCTATTCCGTGATCTCGGTGGTGTTGCCCGACGGCGAGGCCTTCAAGACCTGGGAGACCCTGCAACTGATTTTCGACGGCCTGCTGACGGCCCGCCATGACCGCCGCACCACCGTGATCGCCCTGGGCGGCGGGGTGATCGGCGACATGGCCGGCTTTGCGGCGGCCTGCTACCAGCGCGGCGTGGACTTCATCCAGGTGCCGACCACCCTGTTGTCCCAGGTCGACTCGTCGGTGGGCGGCAAGACCGGGATCAACCACCCGCTGGGCAAGAACATGATCGGCGCCTTCTACCAGCCCAATGTGGTGCTGATCGATACCACGACCCTGAACACGCTGCCGGCCCGTGAGCTGTCGGCGGGCCTGGCGGAAGTGATCAAGTACGGCCTGATCTGCGACGAACCCTTCCTGACCTGGCTCGAAGCCCATGTCGACCAGTTGCGCGCCCTGGACCAGGGCGCCCTGACCGTCGCCATCGAGCGCTCCTGCGCGGCCAAGGCCGCCGTGGTCGGTGCCGATGAGCGCGAGTCCGGCGTGCGGGCCACGCTCAACCTCGGGCACACCTTTGGCCACGCCATCGAAACCCACATGGGCTATGGTGTCTGGCTGCACGGCGAAGCCGTGGCGGCGGGAACCGTGATGGCGCTGGAAATGTCCACGCGCCTGGGCTGGATCAGTGCCCAGGAGCGTGATCGCGGTATTCGTCTGTTCCAGCGTGCCGGCTTGCCGGTCATTCCGCCGGAGGAAATGACCGAGGCCGATTTTCTCGAACATATGGCAATTGACAAGAAAGTGATCGACGGTCGCCTGCGCCTGGTGCTGTTGCGCCGAATGGGCGAAGCCGTGGTGACCGACGATTATCCGAAAGAAGTTCTACAGGCCACGCTGGGGGCGGACTACCGCGCTCTGGCTCAGCTTAAAGGTTGATAGGATTCCGATGACCAGTTTGCATGCCGACGAGGCTTTCCTCGGCCATTACCAGTTAAGTCACGACCCTTTCGCTCCCCGGGTGCCTGGCTTCAAGTTCTTCCCCGCCCAGCGCAAGCCGGTGCTCGGGCAATTGCACCACCTGGCCCGTTACAGCCAGTTGCTGCTGGTGGTCACCGGCCCGCAGGGCAGTGGCAAGACGCTGCTGCGCCAGGCGCTGGTGGCGAGCACCAACAAGCAGTCGGTGCAAAGCGTGGTGGTCTCCGCGCGCGGCGCCGGCGATGCGGCGGGTGTGCTGCGGCAGATCGCCCAGGCGCTGAATGTCGCCCAGGCCGATATCCGCGAGATCCTCAACCAGGTGGTGCAACTGGCGCTGACCGGCCAGGAGGTCTACCTGCTGGTGGACGATGCCGAGTCGCTCGACGACTCCGCCATCGAGGCCCTGCTGGCCCTGGCGGCCGGCGCGCCGGAAGGTCGTCCCCATGTGTTCCTGTTCGGCGAATCGTCGCTGATCGCGGCGCTGGAGCAGCATGGCGCGGAGGAAGAACGCTTCCACGTGATCGAACTGCAGCCCTACACCGAAGAAGAAACACGTGAATACCTGGCGCAGCGTCTTGATGGCGCAGGTCAGGGAATCGAACTTTTTTCCGCTGAGCAGATCACTGAGATTCACGAAGGCGCCGAGGGTTGGCCTGGCAACATCAACCAGGTCGCCCGTGACGCCATGATCGAAGCCATGATCGCCAGCCGCTCCGCGGTGAAGCGTCCAAGTATGGGGTTCAAGATGCCTAAGAAGCAGGTATTGGCGTTGTCCGCCGTGGTAGTGGTCGCCGTCGCCGCGGCCTGGGTGATTCCGGGGCGCAACAAGGCGCCGTCGACTGCCGGCACAACCGCCAGCGAGCAGGCGCAATTGCCATTGGGGCAGGCACCGAAGCCGAACGCCTCGGGTAACCCGACGGTGGAATTCGCCGGTAATTCGCAACCGATGCCGCTACCGTTGGTCGGTCAGTCGCAGCCGGTGATGCGCGGTCCGTTGGCCGAAGCGGCTGGCGGCAGTGGCGGTCTCGAAGGCGATGATGACGTTGCGCCGCCGGTTGACGGTGGTCCGGCCAAGCCACCGACCGTCACCACCATTGCGCCGCCTGTCGGCGTGCCAGCGGGCCCTACACCGACCCCGACGCCGACTCCGGTGCCCAAGCCGGCCCCCGCCCCGGTGGCCGCTGCCAAACCGGCCCAGACTCCGGTTCCGGTGCCCAAGCCGGTCGCCAAGGCGCCGGAGAAGGTCGTCGAGAAGGCCGTTGAGAAACCGGCGGCACCGGCCAAGGCCGTCGCGACCGCGACCGGTCACAGCTGGTACAGCGGCCAGGCGCCGGGTAACTACGTGGTGCAGATCCTCGGCACCAGCTCCGAGACCACCGCGCAGAATTTCGTCAAGGAGCAGGGCGGCGAGTACCGTTACTTCAAGAAAGTGCTCAACGGCAAGCCGCTCTACGTGATCACCTACGGCAGCTTCTCCAACCGCGATGCCGCCATCAACGCCATCAAGGCCTTGCCAGCGAAGGTTCAGGCTGGTAAACCTTGGCCTCGTACTGTCGCCAGCGTCCAACAGGACCTCGCTACAACTCGCTGAAGAATCGGCGGCCTTATCCAGGCCGCCCTCCCGGCACCTCAAAATTTCCGCAACGGCATGCTGCTTCCAAAGCCGCGTGCCTTGTGGTGTCTGCGTTAGAGTGGTTTTGAGTCGTCACGGTCAAAATTCAAAAATATTTTGACTAGCACGAGATATCGCTTTAAACCTTTCATAAATGCGACATGAATTTTCGACATTTCGTCGTTAAATTTGTGGGGCGTCTATGTCGGTGTGTACAATGACCTCCCTTTTGCCCCTGCAAAGCCGGCGTACGTTCGGCGTGGATGGTAAGTGGTTGAATTGAAAAGAAATTTGCCTCGTTAAAGAGGCAGCCTGGTGAGAAAGTGTCTATGAAAGCAGGTCTGTACCAACCAGATGAATTCAAGGATAACTGTGGTTTCGGCCTGATTGCCCATATGCAGGGCGAGCCCAGTCATCACCTGTTGCAGACGGCCATTGAGGCCCTGACCTGCATGACCCACCGCGGTGGGATCAACGCCGACGGCAAGACCGGCGACGGTTGCGGTCTTCTGATCCAGAAGCCGGACCAGTTCCTGCGTACTGTCGCCAAAGCGACATTCGGTAGCGATCTGCCCAAGCAATATGCGGTGGGCATGGTGTTCTTCAACCAGGACCCGGTCAAAGCCGAAGCCGCCCGCGAACACATGAATCGCGAAATCCTCGCGGCCGGCCTGCAACTGGTGGGCTGGCGCAAGGTGCCGATCGATACCAGCGTCCTCGGCCGCCTGGCCCTGGAGCGCCTGCCGCAGATCGAGCAGGTGTTCATCGGCGGCGAAGGCCTGAGTGACCAGGCCTTCGCCATCAAGCTGTTCAGTGCCCGTCGTCGCTCGTCGGTGGCCAACGCCGCCGACACCGATCACTACATCTGCAGCTTTTCCCACAAGACCATCATCTACAAAGGCCTGATGATGCCGGCGGACCTGACCGCCTTCTATCCGGACCTCAGCGACCCGAGCCTGAAAACCGCGATCTGCGTGTTCCACCAGCGCTTCTCCACCAACACCCTGCCGAAATGGCCGTTGGCGCAACCGTTCCGCTTCCTGGCGCACAACGGCGAGATCAACACCATCACCGGCAACCGCAACTGGGCCCAGGCCCGGCGCACCAAGTTCGCCAACGACCTGATCCCCGATCTCGACGAGTTGGGCCCGCTGGTCAACCGTGTCGGTTCCGACTCCTCGAGCATGGACAACATGCTCGAGCTGATGGTGACCGGCGGCATCGACCTGTTCCGTGGCGTGCGCATGCTGATTCCGCCGGCATGGCAGAACGTCGACACCATGGACGCCGACCTGCGCGCGTTCTACGAATACAACTCCATGCACATGGAGCCGTGGGACGGCCCGGCGGGCGTGGTGATGACCGAAGGTCGCCACGCGGTCTGCCTGCTCGACCGCAACGGCCTGCGTCCGGCCCGTTGGGTGACCACCAAGAACGGCTATATCACCCTGGCGTCGGAAATCGGCGTGTGGAACTACCAGCCGGAAGATGTCATCGCCAAGGGCCGGGTCGGTCCTGGGCAGATCTTTGCCGTGGACACCGAAACCGGCCAGATCCTCGACACCGATGCCATCGACAACCGCCTGAAGTCGCGTCACCCGTACAAGCAGTGGCTGCGCAAGAACGCCTTGCGCATCCAGGCGACCATGGAAGACAACGACCACGGTTCGTCGTTCTACAACGTCGAGCAACTCAAGCAGTACATGAAGATGTACCAGGTCACGTTCGAGGAGCGCGACCAGGTGCTGCGCCCATTGGGCGAGCAGGGCTACGAGGCGGTCGGCTCCATGGGCGACGACACGCCGATGGCGGTCCTGTCCCAGCGCGTGCGCACCCCGTACGACTATTTCCGCCAGCAGTTCGCCCAGGTGACCAACCCACCGATCGACCCGCTGCGTGAAGCCATCGTCATGTCGCTGGAGATCTGCCTCGGTGCCGAGCGCAACATCTTCGAAGAGTCGCCGGAGCACGCCTCGCGGGTGATCCTCAGCTCGCCGGTGATTTCCCCGGCCAAGTGGCGCTCGCTGATGAACCTCGAGCGTCCGGGCTTCGCCCGCCAGGTCATCGACCTGAACTATGACGAGAGCGTCGGGCTGGAAGCTGCGGTGCGCAACATCGCCGACCAGGCCGAGGAAGCCGCGCGTGCCGGACGGACCCAGATCGTCCTCAGCGACCGCCATATCGCCCCGGGCAAACTGCCGGTGCACGCGTCCCTGGCGACCGGTGCGGTGCATCACCGCCTGACCGAGAAAGGCCTGCGCTGCGACAGCAACATCCTGGTGGAAACCGCGACCGCTCGCGACCCGCACCACTTTGCCGTACTGATCGGTTTCGGTGCGTCGGCGGTCTATCCGTTCCTGGTCTATGAAGTGCTGGGCGACCTGATCCGTACCGGCGAAGTGCTGGGCGATCTGTACGAAGTCTTCAAGAACTACCGCAAGGGCATCACCAAGGGCCTGCTGAAGATCCTCTCGAAAATGGGGATTTCCACCATCGCCTCCTATCGCGGTGCGCAACTGTTCGAAGCCATCGGCCTGTCCGAGGAAGTGGTCAACCTGAGCTTCCGCGGCGTGCCGAGCCGGATCAAAGGTGCGCGTTTCGTCGACCTCGAAGCCGAACAGAAACTGCTGGCGACCGAAGCCTGGAGCGCGCGCAAGCCGATCCAGCAGGGCGGCCTGCTGAAGTTCGTCTACGGTGGCGAATACCACGCCTACAACCCGGATGTGGTCAACACCCTGCAAGCCGCCGTGCAGCAGGGCGACTACGCCAAGTTCAAGGAATACACCGCGCTGGTGGACAACCGTCCGGTGTCGATGATCCGCGACCTGTTCCAGGTGAAAACCCTGGATACGCCGCTGGCGATCAGCGAAATCGAACCGCTGGAGTCGATCCTCAAGCGCTTCGACTCGGCGGGTATCTCCCTTGGTGCCTTGTCGCCGGAAGCCCACGAAGCCCTGGCCGAAGCCATGAACCGCCTGGGCGCGCGTTCCAACTCCGGCGAAGGCGGTGAAGACCCGGCTCGCTACGGCACCATCAAGAGCTCGAAAATCAAGCAGGTGGCCACCGGCCGTTTCGGCGTGACCCCGGAATACCTGGTCAACGCCGAAGTGCTGCAGATCAAGGTGGCCCAGGGCGCCAAGCCCGGCGAGGGCGGCCAGTTGCCAGGCGGCAAGGTCAACGGCCTGATCGCCAAGCTGCGCTATGCGGTACCGGGCGTGACCCTGATCTCGCCACCGCCGCACCACGACATCTACTCCATCGAAGACTTGTCGCAACTGATCTTCGACCTGAAACAGGTCAACCCGCAGGCGCTGGTTTCGGTGAAGCTGGTGGCGGAAGCCGGGGTCGGCACCATCGCCGCTGGCGTGGCGAAAGCCTACGCCGACCTGATCACCATTTCTGGCTATGACGGCGGCACCGGTGCATCACCGCTGACCTCGATCAAGTACGCCGGTGCTCCGTGGGAACTCGGCCTGGCCGAAACCCACCAGACCCTGCGCGGCAACGACCTGCGCGGCAAGGTCCGGGTACAGACCGACGGCGGCCTGAAAACCGGCCTCGACGTGATCAAAGCGGCCATCCTCGGCGCCGAGAGCTTCGGCTTCGGCACCGCGCCGATGATCGCCCTGGGCTGCAAGTACCTGCGCATCTGCCACCTGAACAACTGCGCCACCGGCGTGGCGACCCAGAACGAGAAGCTGCGCAAGGATCACTACATCGGGACCGTCGACATGGTGGTGAACTTCTTCACCTACGTCGCCGAGGAAACCCGTGAGTGGCTGGCCAAGCTCGGCGTGCGCAGCCTCGAGGAACTGATCGGGCGTACCGACCTGCTGCAAGTCCTCGAAGGCGA
The DNA here is from genome assembly GCF_000820515.1 of Pseudomonas batumici. GTDB lineage: Bacteria > Pseudomonadota > Gammaproteobacteria > Pseudomonadales > Pseudomonadaceae > Aquipseudomonas > Aquipseudomonas batumici. The sequence goes on from NZ_JXDG01000004.1 coordinate 65,005, forward strand.
AACCGCCAAGCAGAATCACCTGGACCTGACCCCGCTGCTGGGCAGCGATCATGTTCCGGCGGACAAGCCGCAGTTCTGCCAGGTCGACCGCAACCCGCCGTTCGACCAGGGCCTGCTGGCCGAGAAGATGGTCGAGATGGCCCGGCCGGCGATCAACGACCTCAGTGGCGCGGAGTTCGCCCTGGATATCTGCAACTGCGACCGCTCCATCGGCGCGCGGATCTCCGGTGAAATCGCCCGTGTCCACGGTAACCAGGGCATGGCGAAAGCGCCGATCACCTTCCGCTTCAAGGGCACCGCCGGCCAGAGCTTCGGCGTCTGGAACGCCGGTGGCCTGAACCTGTACCTGGAAGGCGATGCCAACGACTACGTGGGCAAGGGCATGACCGGCGGCAAGCTGGTCATCGTTCCGCCCAAGGGCAGCGCCTACAAGACCCAGGACAGTGCCATTATTGGCAACACCTGCCTGTACGGCGCCACCGGCGGCAAGCTGTTCGCCGCCGGCACCGCGGGCGAGCGTTTCGCCGTGCGTAACTCCGGCGCCCACACCGTGGTGGAAGGCACCGGCGATCACTGCTGCGAGTACATGACCGGCGGTTTCGTCTGTGTACTGGGCAAGACCGGGTACAACTTCGGTTCGGGCATGACCGGCGGTTTCGCCTACGTGCTGGACCAGGACAATACCTTTGTCGACAAGGTGAACCACGAGTTGGTGGAGATCCAGCGGATCAGCGGCGAAGCGATGGAAGCCTACCGCAGCCACCTGCAACGCGTGCTGGACGAGTACGTCGAGGAGACCGACAGTGAGTGGGGTCGTAACCTCGCCGAGAACCTGGACGACTATCTGCGTCGGTTCTGGTTGGTCAAGCCCAAGGCGGCCAGCTTGAAATCGTTGCTTTCCAGCACCCGTGCCAACCCGCAGTGATGCGCCTGAAGAGTTTGATGAGGTTTTTGTAATGGCTGAACGTCTGAGTAACGACTTCCAGTTCATCGATGTCGGGCGCAAGGATCCGAAGAAGAAACTGTTGCGTCAGCGCAAGAAAGAGTTCGTGGAGATCTACGAACCCTTCAAACCCCAGCAGTCGGCCGACCAGGCCCACCGCTGCCTGGGTTGCGGTAACCCGTACTGCGAATGGAAGTGCCCGGTCCACAACTTCATCCCCAACTGGCTGAAGCTGGTGGCCGAGGGCAATATCCTCGCCGCCGCCGAGTTGTCCCACCAGACCAACACCCTGCCGGAAGTCTGCGGCCGGGTGTGCCCGCAGGACCGCCTGTGCGAGGGTGCCTGCACCCTCAACGACGGTTTCGGCGCGGTGACCATCGGTTCGGTGGAGAAGTACATCACCGACACCGCGTTCGCCATGGGCTGGCGTCCGGACATGTCCAAGGTCAAGCCGACCGGCAAGCGCGTCGCGATCATCGGCGCGGGCCCGGCGGGCCTGGGCTGTGCCGACGTGCTGGTGCGCGGCGGGGTGACCCCGGTGGTGTTCGACAAGAACCCGGAAATCGGCGGCCTGCTGACCTTCGGTATCCCCGAGTTCAAGCTGGAAAAGACCGTGCTGAGCAACCGTCGCGAAGTCTTCGGCGGCATGGGCATCGAGTTCCGCCTCAACACCGAGGTGGGCAAGGACGTGAGCATGGAGCAGCTGCTCGCCGAATACGATGCCGTGTTTATGGGCATGGGCACCTACACCTACATGAAGGGCGGCTTTGCCGGCGAGGACCTGCCGGGGGTGTATGACGCCCTGGATTTCCTGATCGCCAACGTCAACCGCAACCTGGGCTTTGAAAAGTCGCCGGAAGATTTCGTCGACATGAAGGGCAAGAAGGTCGTGGTACTCGGTGGCGGCGACACGGCGATGGACTGCAACCGCACTTCGATCCGCCAGGGCGCCAAGTCGGTGACCTGTGCCTATCGGCGTGACGAGGCGAACATGCCCGGCTCGCGCAAAGAGGTGAAGAACGCCAAGGAAGAGGGCGTGAAATTCCTCTACAACCGCCAGCCGATCGCGATTGTCGGTGAAGACAAGGTCGAAGGCGTGAAGGTGGTCGAGACCCGTCTCGGCGAGCCGGATGCCCGCGGCCGTCGCAGCCCCGAGCCGATCCCGGGCTCCGAGGAGATCATCCCGGCCGACGCCGTGGTCATCGCCTTCGGTTTCCGCCCGAGTCCGGCGCCGTGGTTCGAGCAGTTCAGCATCCAGACCGACAGCCAGGGCCGTGTGGTGGCTCCGGAGCAGGGCCAGTTCAAGCACCAGACCAGCAATCCGAAGATTTTTGCCGGTGGCGACATGGTGCGCGGTTCCGACCTGGTGGTGACGGCGATCTTCGAGGGGCGCAATGCCGCCGAGGGGATCCTGGATTACCTCGGTCTCTGATCCATGCCTGATCCTGTGTAGGAGCGAGCTTGCTCGCGATGGACGTCAACGATGACGCGGGGCACCTGATACCCCGCGGCGCCTGAGCCACCATCGCGAGCAAGCTCGCTCCTACAGGGCATGCGTATCGCCTGATACCCGCGACAAATTGACCCGATAGACAAAAGGCACGGCTCTCGCCGTGCCTTTTGCGTCGCGCTCTGAGAAAATGCCCGCACTTTTTTTCCGGATGCCGACATGACTGCCCTGAAGAACGACCGTTTCCTTCGCGCCCTGCTCAAGCAACCCGTAGACGTCACTCCCGTGTGGATGATGCGTCAGGCCGGCCGCTACCTGCCGGAATACCGCGCCAGTCGCGCCAAGGCCGGCGACTTCATGAGCCTGTGCATGAACCCGTCGTTCGCCTGCGAAGTCACCCTGCAGCCGCTGGACCGCTACCCGGGCCTCGACGCCGCGATCCTGTTCTCCGACATCCTGACCATCCCCGATGCCATGGGCCAGGGCCTGTATTTCGAAACGGGCGAAGGTCCGCGCTTCAAGAAAGTCATCAGCACCCTGGCCGATATCGAGGCCCTGCCGATCCCCGATCCGCAGAAGGACCTGGGCTATGTCATGGACGCGGTCAGCACCATTCGCCGCGAACTCAATGGCCGCGTGCCCTTGATCGGCTTCTCCGGCAGCCCCTGGACCCTGGCCACCTACATGGTCGAGGGCGGCTCGTCGAAAGATTTCCGCAAGACCAAGGCCATGCTCTACGACAATCCCCAGGCCCTGCACCTGTTGCTGGACAAGCTGGCGCAGTCGGTCACGTCCTACCTCAACGGTCAGATCCGCGCCGGTGCCCAGGCCGTGCAGATCTTCGACACCTGGGGCGGCAACCTGTCGGCGGCGGCCTACCAGGAATTTTCCCTGGCCTATATGCGCAAGATCGTCAGCGGCCTGATCCGCGAGCACGAAGGGCGCAAGGTCCCGGTGATCCTGTTCACCAAGAACGGTGGCCTGTGGCTGGAAAGCATCGCCGAAGCCGGGGCCGACGCCCTGGGCCTGGACTGGACCTGCGACCTGGGCGAGGCCCGTCGTCGTGTCGGCAACCGGGTCGCCTTGCAAGGCAACATGGACCCCACCGTGCTCTATGCCAAGCCCGAGGCCATCCGGGCTGAAGTGGCGCGGATTCTCGCCAGCTACGGTGAAGGTTCCGGCCACGTGTTCAACCTCGGCCACGGCATCACGCCGGAAGTCGACCCGGAACATGCCGGTGCGTTTATCAACGCCGTGCACGAGTTTTCCGCGCAGTACCATCGCTGATTCCTCTCCCGCGTCCTCAATGACCCCGCCTCGGCGGGGTTTTTGCGTTTAGCCCTGCGCGTTTTTCCTTTTCCTGATGCTACTGGCTCATGGGGCGCGACATATTCGGTTCGCCGTCCGGATAACCGCCGGGTTATAGACCCGTCCGTAAAGCCTTCCTCTATGGAATGTCGGAGTATTCTTTTTCTGAACGTTAATACGGAGACATTTGTTCGAGGTCTTTAGAGATTGTTATGTTTGGTTACAAACTTATAGGAAAAATCCGGGTGCTTGCCTGAATGAATGAAGTGCAGAGCAGTCGCGCGTCTTCACAAGATTTTTCCTACATATAAAAAAATACAAGTTCGTACAATGAGTGCTCTGAAGTTAAAAGTCGTGGGAGTGGGCACTCGGCCCCTCCATTTCTGATTGTTGATACTCCTTGGAAATAACCTTGGATAGGTGCGGGCCTTTGTTCTAAGGGACGGGTGCCCTTTTGAAAAAAATTGATAGGGCGCGGAACTTTCACGGTTGATCTCTGTGGTCAGGATGGCTGCGTAGATCGATTGAACACCGATGGAAGCAGTAAAGGGGGCAGTTCATCTTGGAGGGATGGCTTGCAACCCAATAAATAGGATAAGTCTGGAGTTGAATCGAATGAAAAGAAAGATGTCGGCACTCGGCAAGGCGTCGGGGTGTGTCTCTTCCCTGGCGGTGATCGCGACCTTGGTCGCCTCGCAGCAGGTTGCCGCGCACGGTTACCTGAACGATCCACCGTCCCGGGCTTTTGCTTGCCAGAAGGGCTTGAACAAGGATTGCGGTCAAGCGCAGTACGAGCCACAAAGCGTCGGTGAAACCGCCAAGGGCTTCCCGGCTACCGGAGTGGCCGATGGCAAGATTGCCAGTGGTGGGATAGCCCTGTTCGCGCCCATGGATGTCCAGTCGGCGAGCCGCTGGTACAAGACCGAAATCACCGACCGTACGATCAACTTTGACTGGTACTACAGGGCCACTCATCCGGCGAGCAAGTATGAGTACTTCATCACCAGGAACGGTTGGAACTCCAACCAGCCTCTGACACGCGCTTCGTTCGACCTGACTCCGTTCTGCTTCGTGGACGCCGGCGGCCGGCTGCCCACCGACCAGCCCCAAGGCAGCGACGGCCCTGCCCGAGAGAAGCACCCGTGCGAGATTCCTGCCGACAAGAGCGGGCATCACGTGATCCTCGGCATGTGGACTGTGGCTGACACCGGCGGTGCCTTCCACAACGTGGTCGACGTGAATATCGTCGCCGAGGAACAGGCACCGGATGGCTGGAAAACCGTCGGTAACATCACCCCGACCCAGACCCTGCTGGCCGGTGACAAGGTCAAGGCCCGGGCCATGACCGCCGAGGGTGAAAGCTCCAGCTACAGCGCTGAAATCACCATCGCCGACAACGAGGAAGGCAAGCCGGAGAACTGGTCGTTCAAGCTGGCCGAGCACATCAACCAGGGCCAGACGCTGGTGCGCGCCGGTGTTCGTGGCGAAGACGGGGCGATCGAGCCGGTCAAGGGCGTGAACAACCTGTTCGCCAAGGCTGAAAGCGGTGTGAATCGTTATGAGCTCGATGTGCTGATGCAGGAAGACGCCGATGCCAGCATGAGGATCTCCGCCATCGCTACCAATCTCGAACTCAAGGAAGGACGGTTGGCGATGCCTTTCCCGGTGCTCACGAACCGGAAAATGAACGTCGAGGCCACGGTCTTCGATGCGGCCAACAAGCCGGTAGGCGTTATGACGCAGTTGGTGGAGGCCGGTAGCACCTGGCTGAACGTGGACGTGCGCAGCGAGCCGGGTACCCATGAACTCAAGCTGGTCGGCGTGACTGAAGACGGCCGCACCACCCGTCAGGACCTGGCGTCCGTGGAACTCGGCGGTGAGGGTGGCAGCCAGGATTACGACTTCGTCTATCCGGAAGGTATTGCCAGCTACCAGGCCGGCACCACGGTCCTGTCCAACGGTAACGTCTACGAATGCAAGCCGTTCCCCGCAGAAGGCTGGTGCAAGATCAACAGCCACCACTATGTGCCCGGTGTCGGCCCGAACTGGTCGGATGCCTGGATCGCTAAGTAACAACCCGTGACAAGCGCCGGACTGCTGGGCAGTCCGGCGTATTCTGTTTATTGGCTATTTTTTGTGGTTGTTATTGCCGGATTTTAGGTGAGCACCAATTGTTTTACTCTAAAGCACAAATTTTTCTTCACTGGTTATCCGCCGCCATTATTTTATGGGCGTTGATCAGTGGCTTTTATGTTGCTGTATTTGACACCTCCTTGGTGCTCAAGGAATCCGTCGATTTTTTTAATGTTTCGATCACGGCAGCATTTATTCCATTTTTTGTGGTCAGGGTTTTTCTTTCTTTTTTTCGGGGAAAGCAGACTGACCGAACGCTCGCGCAGTGGACGGCTTTTTGGGTGCATAAAGTTATTTATCTGGTGACCGGTGTCGTGTTGGCAACCGGCGTCATGATGATGGATCGGGCCATCAATCTATTTGACCTGCTCTTGATACCCGCCCCCATTGAAAGTGCCGGACTCGTCGCTGTTTTCAAAAAAATCCATGATGTTTCCTGCGTTGTTCTGGCGGTCTTGGTGGTTTTGCATATTGGCGCGGTTATCCGTCATGAAGTTTCCGGTCATCGAATACTCAGGCGGATGCTGTGGTGAGTGCGCGAGCCCTCACGGGCCGAATGGGCATCCTGGGCCTGGCGTTATGTGCATTGCCGCTGGGTTATGCCGCGCTGTCGCTGTGGGGCGAGCGGGGCTTCCGTCAGGCATTGCCGACGTTACCCACGGTGCAGGCCAATAGCCGATCCGCGCCTGCCGAACGTGCGCCGCTCAATCATGCCGCCGTTGCCACGGTGATGGGGCTGGTAGCCCAGGGCGCCCTGGCCCGCAGCGCCGAACCCTTGAAGCTACAGGCCAGCTTTGTCTCCAGCGTGGGCGACTCCCGTGCACTGCTGGCGGGGGCTGACGGCCAACGGATCTACCGGGTGGGGGAAAGCCTGCCGGGTGGCAGTGTCCTGCGGCGGATCGAGATCGGCCGGGTGTTGCTCTGGCGCAATGGTCGCGAGGAGCTGTTGGCGCTGGAACCGCCGGGCCGTACCACCTTGCAGGCGATCAAGGGCAGCGCTCCTGGCGCCGTAGCCCCAGCCTCTTCCCTTTATCTTCGACCGACCGCCACGAAGCGTCAGAGTGAGTAAATGAACAGATCCTTCGTCCCCGGCCGGCACTGCCTGAGGCTCTTGAGCCTGATCGCCACCTTGTTACTGCCCTCGGGTGTACTGGCCGATGAGCCGCAATGGCAACTGGCGATGAACGATGCCGAGTTGCGTGATGTGGTGCGGGAAATGTCCTCGATTCTTGGCACCACGGTGGTGCTCGACCCCAGGGTGCAGGGGCGGATTACCGTTCTCTCCGAACAGGCCCTGGACCGCGAGGGGGTGCGCCGACTGTTCTATTCGGTGCTCGACGCCCACAACTTCACGGTGATCGACGAAGGCGACCGCATTCTCATCGCGCCCGTGGCCGATGCCCGCACCCGCGCCAGTAGCGCCGACAGTAGCAGTGCCCAGACCGGCCAGTTCGTCACGGAGGTGGTGGCGCTCGGCAGCAGCGTCGCGGCCGATATCGCCGGGCTGGTGCGGCCGCTGGTCTCGGTCAACGGTTATGTCGGCCCGTCGGCCTCGGCCAATGCCCTGGTCATCACCGATAGTGCGGCGAATGTCCGACGGATCGCAAAGATCGTCCGGCAACTGGACCTGGGGCAGAAGAATGCCCATGACGTCATCCAGTTGCGCCACGGGCTGGCGAACGAGTTGGCGCGGATGATGGAGCAATCCCTGGGCCGGCAAGGCGCCGAATCGGGGAGTCAGGTCATTGCCGATTCGCGCAACAACCGCCTGGTGATCATCGGTACCCAGGACGTGCGCAAGCGCCTGATGGACCTTGCCCGCTCCCTCGACACGCCGACGGCGGCGGTGACCGACAATGCCCGGGTGATCCGCCTGCGCCACAGCGATGCCAAGCAGTTGGCCGAGGTATTGGACGCCATGGGGCAGGGGCTCGGCCAGGAAGCCGGCGCTGCCGCCAGCCGCGACGCCGCTTCCGCCAAGGCCGTGGTCAAGGCCGACGAAAGTCAGAACGCGTTAGTGCTGATCGCCGAGCCAAGCCAGGTCCGCACCCTGGAAAACATCGTTCGGCAACTCGACCAGCCGCGTTCGCAGGTGTTGATCCATGCGGCGATTGTCGAGATTTCGGGGGATATCAACGAGGCCCTGGGTGTGCAGTGGGGTAGCACGTCCGGTAGTGTCCAGGGGGGCATCATCTTCGACGGGGCCGGTATTACCCTGCCGAAGTTCAACGGAACCGATGCCAAGCTGCCCGATGGTGCCGTATTGCGCGTCGGTAGTGATCGTTTCGGCATGCTGGTGTCCGCCTTGGCGAGCAACACCCACAACAACGTGCTGTCCACGCCCAGCCTGCTGACCCTGGACAACCAGGAGGCGGAGATCCTGGTGGGGCAGAACGTGCCGTTCCAGAGCGGTTCCTACCAGACGTCCGGCACGGGTAACGACAAGCCCTTCACCACGGTCACGCGCCATGATATCGGGATCAAGCTGAAGATCCGTCCGCATATCAACGAGGGGTCGACCCTGCGTCTGCAGGTCGAGCAGGAAAACTCCGAGCTGACCAAGAGTGCGGAGATTACCAATGACCTGATCACCAACAAGCGCGCCCTGAAGAGCACGATCCTGGCCGACGACGGCGAGATCATCGTGATCGGCGGGCTGATCAAGGACAGCGTCCGTACCCAGGAAAGCGGTGTACCGCTGCTGCGCGACATCCCGTACCTGGGGGCCTTGTTCCGCTGGAACAGCGAGAAACACGAAAAAACCAACCTGATGGTGTTCCTGCGTCCGACCATCGTTCGGTCCAAGGAGGATATCTCCGCGGTCAGCGAGAACCGCTACAACGCCCTGCGCCAGCTCAGCCAGCCCGCCGCCGGGAAGAGCAACTCACTGCTGTTGCCGCGCGAGGCCCGGGAGTTGTTCGATGGTCATGACAGCGAGCCGGCGATAGACCTGCGACGGCAGAAGGCCGGGGCCCCATGAAGCCGCGCCTGCCATTCGGGTTTGCCCGCCGCCATGGGGTCTTGCTGGAGCAGCAAGGCGAGGGGGCGTGCCTGTCGATCCGCGCCGACACGCCGTTGAGCGCCGTGTCCGAGGCCCGCCGTCTGATCGCTGGCGAACTGCCGTTGCAACTGCTCGACGAGTCGGTATTCGCCGCTCGCCTCGCCGCCGCCTACAGCGACGGCCATAGCGCGGCGCAGCAGGTGGCCCAGGGGCTGGACGACGAACTCGACCTGATGAGCCTGGCCGAGCAACTGCCGCAGACCGCCGACCTGCTGGAGCAGGAAGGCGACGCGCCGATCATTCGCCTGATCAACGCGTTGCTCGGCGAGGCCGTGCGCGAGAAGGCCTCGGATGTGCACCTGGAGACCTTCGAGCACAGCCTGTCGGTGCGCATGCGTATCGACGGCCAATTGCGTGAAGTGCTCAAGCCCCGCCGTGAGCTGGCGAACCTGCTGGTGTCGCGGATCAAGGTCATGGCCCGGTTGGACATCGCCGAGAAGCGTGTGCCCCAGGACGGCCGGATCGCCTTGCGGCTGGCCGGGCATGAGGTCGACGTGCGGGTTTCCACCTTGCCTTCGGCCCACGGCGAACGGGTGGTCCTGCGCCTGCTCGACAAGCAGGCCGGGCGCCTGGACCTGCAACGCCTGGGCATGCCGGCGGATACCCTGGTGCGCTTCCAGCGCATTCTCGGCAAACCCCACGGCATCTTCCTGGTCACCGGCCCCACCGGCTCGGGCAAGACCACCAGCCTGTACGCGGCACTGAGCAGCCTCAACGACCAGACCCGCAATATCCTCACCGTCGAAGATCCCATCGAGTACCACCTGCCGGGCATCGGCCAGACCCCGGTCAATCCCAAGGTCGAGATGACCTTTGCCCGGGGCTTGCGGGCGATCCTGCGCCAGGACCCGGACGTGGTCATGGTTGGTGAGATCCGCGACCGCGAAACCGCCGAGATCGCCGTGCAGGCGTCGCTGACCGGACACCTGGTGCTGTCGACCCTGCACACCAACAGCGCGGTGGGCGCGGTCACGCGGTTGCTGGACATGGGCGTGGATGCCTATCTGCTGGCGTCGTCCCTGGTCGGGGTGCTGGCCCAGCGCCTGGTGCGCACCCTGTGCGGCGAGTGCAAGAGTGCCTATGTGGCGGACACGGCCGCTTGCCTGCGCCTGGGGGTCGAGCCGAGCAAGCCGCCGAGGCTGTTCCGGGCTACGGGCTGCGAACACTGTCAGCAAGGTTATCGCGGTCGCATCGGGCTCTACGAACTGATCGGCATCACCCCGACGCTGGCGGAGCTTATCCACAACGGCGCCAGTGAGCCCGAACTGGTTCGTGAAGCCCGCATGGCATCGCGCAGCCTGTTCCAGGACGGCCAACGACTGGTCCTCGAAGGCAGCACCAGCCTCGACGAACTGTTGCGCGTCACCCAGGAGGACTGAGGATGCCGACTTTCGATTACCAGGCCCAGGATGCCAACGGTCGTCGCTGTCGCGGTCAGCAGGAGGCCGACAGCCCGCGTCACGCCCGCCAGTTGCTGCGTGAGCGCGGCCTGTTGCCCACACAGTTGAAAAGCGTCCGGGGGCAGCCGGGGACGAGCAACGGCAGCAACCGCTCCGCAGGCCTGAAGGCCAGTGAACTGGCCTTGCTGACACTGCAACTCTCGACCCTGATCCAGGCCGGCTTGCCGTTGGAAGAGGCCTTGCGGGCGGTGGCGGCGCAGAGCGATAAGCGTCGGGTCAGCAACCTGCTGGCGGCGGTGCGCAGCCGGGTCATGGAAGGTTACGACCTGGCGTCGGCGCTCGCGGGCTTTCCCAAGGCGTTCCCGGACATGTTCCGCGCAAGCATCGCCGCCGGCGAACGCTCCGGGCACCTGGGCCCGGTGCTCGAACAGCTTGCCGAGTACACCGAGGCTCGCCAGCAGGCCCGGCAGAAGATCCAGCTGGCGCTGGTCTACCCCTTGATCCTGTTGTTCGCCTCGCTGGCCATCGTTGGCGGCCTGCTCGGCTATGTGGTGCCGGATGTGGTGAAGGTCTTTGTCAACAACGGCCAGGCCTTGCCCCTGCTGACCCAGGGCCTGATCGCCGTGAGCGAGGCCCTGCAGCGTCATGGCTGGCTGCTGTTGCTCGGGCTGGCGGGGCTGGCCTTGCTCGTGCGTTGGGCGCTGGCCCGCCCCGCCGTGCGCTGGCGCTGGCATGTCTGGCTGCTGCAGGCGCCGCTGATCGGCGGGGTCCTCAAGGCGATGGAGGCCTCGCGTTTCGCCAGCACCCTGGCGCTGCTCGGCAAGAGCGCCGTGCCCCTGGTGGACGCCCTGGAAATCGCCGCGGCGGTGATCGGCAACCTGCCGATTCGCGCTCGCATGGGCGAGGTCGCGCGCTCGGTGCGCGAGGGCGGCACCCTGACCCGTGGTCTGGAGCGCAGCGGCGATATCCCACCGCTGATGCTGCACATGATCGCCAGCGGCGAACGTGCGGGCGAACTCGACAGCATGCTTGCCCGCGCCGCCGAGCAGCAGGAGAAAACCCTCGCGGCGCGTATCGCGCTGGTGGTGAGCCTGTTCGAGCCGGCGATGCTGGTGATCATGGGGGCCATCGTGTTGTTGATTGTCATGGCGATTCTGTTGCCGATTCTTAGCCTCAACCAACTGGTGAACTGATCTTATGAGAACCTTCGGAACACAGCGACAAGGTGGTTTCACCCTGATCGAAATCATGGTCGTGGTGGTGATCATCGGCGTGCTCGGCGCGATGGTGCTGCCGCAGTTCATGAGTCGTCCGGACCAGGCCAAGGTCACCGCCGCCCGCGCCGATATCAAGGCCATCGGCACCGCGCTGGAGATGTACCGGCTCGACAACTTCCAGTACCCCTCGACCCAGCAGGGGCTGGAGGCGCTGGTCAAGCGGCCGCTGGGCGTGCCGGAGCCGAGGAGCTGGAACCCCCAGGGCTACTTGAAAAGCCTGCCGGTCGATCCCTGGGGGACGGCTTACCAGTATCTGAGCCCGGGCACCCGCAGCAAGGGCTACGACCTGTACTCCTTTGGCGCCGACGGTGTGTCCGGCGGCGAAGACTTTGCCGCCGATATCGGCAACTGGAGCGATTGATCCATGCCCGGACGTTCGCGTGGTTTCACCTTGCTGGAGTTGCTGGTGTCCATGGTGGTGATCGGCGTGCTGGCCGGCATGATCGCCATCGGCATGAGCCCCAGCCCGGCGCGTCAGGCCCGTCAGGAGGCCGGTGCCCTGGTGCATCTGTTGCAACAGCTGCGCGAGTACGCCGTGGTCAACAGCCAGGAATATGGTTTGCGGATCGGTGCCGAGGGCTATCAGGTGATGGTTTTCGAACGGCCCGACTGGCGACCGGCGGGGGCGGCCTATCGGTTGCCCGACGGCCTGTATTTTCGCCTGGAGCTTGAGGGCCGCCCGCTGAAACTCGGCGACCGAGTGAACCAGCCGCAGTTGCTGGTGCTGAGCAGCGATGAAATGAGCGCCTTCACCCTGCATTACGAATCCGCGCAGCAGCGCTGGGTGAGCGTGTCCGGTGACGGCCTGGGCGATCCGGCCATCGATGAAAGCTGAGTCGGGGTTTACCTTGCTGGAGGTGATGATCGCCCTGGCGATCTTTGCCTTGCTGGCGGCCTCCGTGCTGTCCGCCAGCCAGTTCGTGTTGCAGCAGAGCGGCACGTTGCAGGAGCGCCTGTTCGCCACCTGGCTGGCGGACAATCAGTTGCATGAGCTGCGCCTGAAGGCTTCCCCGAGCCAGGGACGACAAGCGTTTCGCCAGCGCTTCGACCAGCGCGAATGGCGCCTGGAGCAGGTGGTCATGCCTACCGCCGACCCCCGTCTGCTCAAGGTCGAGATCGCGGTGCGGCTGGATAACGGCGGGCCGGTGCTGCACCACACCAGTGCCTGGGTACAGGCTCGGGATGAATAAGCAAACCGGTTTTACCTTGGTCGAACTGGTCATTGCCCTGGCGATTTTCAGCCTGATCGGCCTGGCCAGTTATCGCCTGTACGAAGGGGTGCTGGCGACCCAGGCCCGGGTCAGCGCGCATGAGCAGGGATTGCGCAGTCTGCAACGGGCGCTGGCGGTGCTGGAGCGCGATGTCCTGCAGGCCACGATCCCGAAAGAGGGGCAGGCCGTGACACTGGGGGCCGGGCAGTTGAACCTGCAACGCGGCAATGGGCGCAATCCGCTGGATGAGCCCCGCAGCGAGCGCCAGGAGATTGCCTATCGCCTGGAGGAAGGCACCTTATGGCGCTATCGCCGCAGCCTTGATCTGCCCGAGATTCACAAGCTGCCGCTGCTCAAGGACGTGCGCGCCTTGCGCTGGCGGCTGTATGCGCAAAAGAACGGTTGGCGCACTGACTGGCCATCGACGCCGGGCCGTTCCGCCGGGCATCCACGGGCGCTGGAAATCACCCTGTCCGCCGGCCGCTTCGAGCAGATCCGCCGGATCATCCTGCTGCCGGAGGGCGCATGAGCGGTGCCGGCCAGCGTGGCGTGGCGTTGATCAGCGTGCTGCTGATCATGACCCTGGCCCTGTTCGTGGTCGGCGGCCTGTTGCGCAGTCATACGCAGGCGTTGCAGAGCAGTGCGCAGCATATGCATCAGGTGCAGCTGCGGCAGTGGGCCATCGCCGCGGAGAGCTGGGCGCGGGAGTTGTTGCAGCCGCCTGACCTGCTCGAGGCGAAGACGATCAACCTGGCCCAGCCCTGGGCGCGTCCGGCGCTGCCGTTCGACCTGCCGGGTGTCGAGGTACGGCTCGAGATCGAAGACCTGGCCGCGCGGTTCAACCTGACCCGTCTGCTGCTCCCCGGCAAGGCCGATGAAATCAGCCTGGAGCGCTGGGCCCGGTTGCTGGAGGCGCTGGAAATCCCCGCGCTCGATCTGGCGCCGTTGCGTGGCACCGAGGTCAGCGACACCAGCCAGTTGCGCCTGTTGCCCGGTGTCGACCAGGACCTTTTGCAACGCCTGCAGCCCTTCGTCGCCTTGCTGCCGGCCGAGGCAACGCTGAACGTCAATACCGCTTCGGCAACCCAGCTGGCGATGCTGGAAGGCATGACGGCTGCCGATGCCCGCGCCTTTGTCGCCCAGCGCCCGTTGGAAGGTTATGCCGATGCCCAGGCCTTTACCCGCGCACCGGGGCTGGATGGGCTAGGCATCGCCAGCCATGGCCTGGGTGTCGACAGCCGCTGGTTCCGGGTCACGGTCGAGGTCAGCGCGGGGGCGGCGCGGCTGCGCTTGGTCAGCGACCTGGAGCGGCCTCGCGACAGCCTCCGTCTGCGCGTCCTGCAACGCCGCTTCCTGGCTCCGACTCAAGGTGAATCCCCGTTATGAGCAACTGGCTTTATCTCACTCCCGAAGGACTGGCGACGTGCGACGCGACCTGGCCGGTGGGTTGCTGGCAGGCGGACGGCGAGTTCCGCAGCGTCTCTCTGGCCGAGGCGGCGACGCTCCTGCGGGGCCAAGCCGTAGCGGTGATCCTGCCCATGGAAATCTGCAGCGGGTTGCGCAGCGAGCCCTGGCCTGGTCGACGCAAGCCTACGGTCCAGGCGCTGGCCTATGCCGTCGAAGACCTGCTGGCCGAGGAGCTTGATGGATTGCATATCTCGGTCGGCGTGGCGGCCAAGGATTCGCGCTACCCGTTGCTGGCAATTCACAAGGAGCGCTTCAAGGCGATCCTGGCGTTGTTGCAGGCCTCGGGGCTGCAGGTGGTCAGCGTCAAGGTGGATGCCGACTTGTTGCCGGATGATCAGGCTTATGGCGTCTGGTGGGCCGGACGATGGTTGTTGGGTGGCGCTATCGAGACCCGGCTGGCGCTGTCGCCCGAGGATCTGGAGGTGTTGCGCCCGCGCTTGCCGGAGGCACTGTGCTGGATGGGGGCCGATCGACAGCGCGATATCGCGGCGTTGCTGATGACGGGGCGCTCGCGTGCCCTGGACTTGCTGCAAGGCGAGTTTCGCCAGGTGCGAGCGCGTTGGCCGTGGGGGGCGCTGGTGGTGTCGGCGCTGGCGCTGTTCGCGGTGTCCTGGGGTTTTACCCTGGCGCGTGCTCACTACCTGGAACGTGCTGCCGCGCAGTTGTACGAGCAAAGCGTGCAGCGCTTCCAGAGCCTGTATCCCGAGCAGACCCGCATCGTCGACCTGGCGGCCCAGCTCAAGGCCTTGCAGGGCCGGACCGATGAGTCGAGTCGGCAGATGGGCCGTCTGGTGCAGCTGGTCGAACAGGTGGTCGGTGGCAGCAGCGTTGAAGTCCAGCGTATCGAATACCGGGCCGGCACGGGCTGGACGCTGTTGCTGACGGCGGGCAGCTTCAGCGAACTTGAGCGCTTGCGCGAGCGCGGCCAGGGCAGCGGCTTGCCGATCAGGCTGGGCAGCGCCAGCAAGGATCGCGAGCGGGTGCAGGCGGTGTTGATGTTGGAGGAGAAGAACGGATGATCGGGTCACTGGCTTTACCGGCGGCGCTGACGCAGGGGTGGCAGAACCTGGGACCTCGGGATCGACGGATGCTGGTCGGCCTGGGGATTTTCCTGATGGTGGTGACCTTGTTCAAGGGGCTGTGGCAACCGGTGCAACAGCGTCTGGAACGGGGTGAGCGCGTGTACCAGCAACGTCTGTTGCTGGCGGCTGAAGTCCAGCGCGCCCAGCCCGCGACTCAGCGCTCGACCCCCTCCCGACCGCTGTCGACCCGGCTGAGTGAAACGGTGGCGGCGGCGGGGCTGGAATTGCAGCAACTGGACCAGGACGGCCAGTCGCTGCGGGTTACCCTCAGTGGCAATGCACTGGCCTTGCTGCAGTGGTTGGATCAAACGGAACAATCTGGCGCGGTGTTGCAGTCGTTGAGCCTGGAGAAGCGCGACTCGTCGTTGCTGGCACAGGTTGCGTGGCGTGCTGATTAAGTGTATCGGCTCGCAAACGAAATGCTTCGGCTCGTGTTTATTCTGCCCGGCTCGCATTCTATTGCACGGGGTTCACAATGCTAACAAAGGTTTTATCATGAGTCGTTATAGCTTTATTACAATGAGAAAAGACATTGAGTGTCTCGGAGTCAGAAGTCATCAAAATCCTTTTTTATGGGAAGAAGATAGCAATCTCCATAAACAACTGATGGGTCGTTACCCTTATGGGGCACCCAAGAAAAACCATATCAACTGCCTGACGGAGTATTGCTGGCAGGCGTATCAAAAATCTGTCACTTCCGTTGGGGCTATGCGCATCGGGCGTCAGGCTGATGTATGGAAAGAGGAAATATTTAAACAGTATTTAATGAATAAGGGGGAAAACTTATGGGCGCGGCAAGCAAAGGGTAATATTCTTGTTATCGATAAATGGTCTGGGGCGCTAAATGATGCTTGGTTGTTAGGTGGGATACACCGGTATGCAGATTTTCACCTGATGTCTTACTTGGCCCCTATAAATCTCTGGAATTATGAAGCGGGTTATCATGTTGTCACCGCAAGAGAAGTTTTGGGTCTTTTGCATTTCGGCTATGAAATGAGAAGAAATACGACAGGGATAATGTTTAAATGCCGGTCTTATCAACATGCAGATAATGCAAATCTGCTTTCTTATGAAGCTTTAATGAAAGAAGCGCACAAGCGTGGTCCATCCTCTATCACTAAATTGCTCGCAGAACCTACCATCGGGTTATACCAGCAGATTCATGCCAGAAGAGTTTAAGGGGTAAGCAACTTCTCCGCGCAACGGGCGAGGACATGGCCGAAGGGGTTTTGCGGGACTGAACACCTAACCACCAGCCGGTTAATCGTGACTAGGCTTGCGCATTACCCGGCAACACCGCCAATCGCGCCAGCTTCAACGCCACCAGCAAGGCCACCACCAACAGCGCGCCGATAAACAGGCCGATACCGTTCCAGCCGCCGTAGTGCCAGAACACCCCGCCGAGGGTCCCGGCCACGCTGGAGCCGACGTAGTAGCTGAACAGGTAGAGCGACGAAGCCTGGCCCTTGGCTTTCAGCGCCCGGCGGCCGATCCAGCTGCTGGCCACCGAGTGGGCGGCGAAGAAGCCGAAGGTGAACAGCAGGATGCCGAGTATCACCACCGGCAGCGGGGTCACCAGGGTCAGGGCGATGCCCACCAGCATCATCAGGATCATGCCCCAGAGCACCTTGCGCCGGCCCAGCTTGTCGGCGAGGGCGCCGATCTGCGCCGAGCTGTAGATGCCCGACAGGTAGACGATGGACAGCAGGCCGACGAAGGCCTGGCTCATGCCGTAGGGTTCGGCCAGCAGGCGGTAGCCGATGTAGTTGAACAGGGTGACGAAGCTACCCATCAGCAGGAAGCCTTCCAGGAACAGCCACGGCAGGCCGGCGTCGCGAAAGTGCACGGTGAAGCCGTCGATCAGGCTGCGGCTGTTGAATGGGCGGGCGCGGAAGTTGCGCGACGGCGGCAGGATCTTCCAGAACACCGTCGCCGCGATCAGCGCCAGGACACCGATCACCAGCATCGCCGTGTGCCAGCTGACGAAGTCGATCAGTACGCCGGTGATCAGGCGCCCGCTCATCCCGCCGATGGCGTTGCCGCCGATGTACAGACCCATCGCCAGACCGATGTGCTTGGGATGAATTTCCTCGCTCAGGTAGGTCATGCCGACCGCCGCCAGGCCGCTCAGCGAAAGGCCTACCAAGGCCCGCATCACCAGCACGCCCTGCCAGTTGGGCATCAACGCGCCGAGGAGGGTGAACAGCGCCGCGCCGAACAACGCCACCACCATCACCGGCTTGCGCCCGAGGCTGTCGGAGATCGGTCCGGTGATCAGCAGGCCGATGGCGAGCAGGGCGGTGGACACCGAGAGAATCAGGCTGCTCTGGGCGGCGTTGATCCCGTATTCCTTCGACAACACCGGCATCATCGGCTGTACGCAGTACAACAGGGCAAAGGTCGCAAAGCCGCCCGAGAACAGCGCCAGCACGGTGCGCATGAACGCCGGGGTGCCTTTTTCGATGTAGGTTTCGTTGAGTGGGGCGACAGCCGCGTCCGGTGCAGCAGGGGGCATTTCGTGGGCGAGGGGAGCGACAGCAGTTTTCACGGGGACCTCGGGAAGAGCAGCCGGTCAGGCAATGGAAAAAGCATATAGCTGGCTAACTATTACTTCCAATATATTGTTCGACCTGTTTGATAGGTTTTACGACTTGTTGAGGTGTTCATGGAATTGCGGCATTTGCGCTACTTCATCGCGGTGGCCGAAGAACTGCATTTTGGCCGTGCGGCAGAGCTGTTGGGGATTTCCCAGCCGCCGTTGAGCCAGCAGATCCAGGCGCTGGAGCAGGAGCTGGGGGCACGGTTGTTCGAGCGGACCAATCGTCGGGTCGAGTTGAGCGAGGCGGGTCGCCTGTTTCTGGAAGAGGCGCGGTTGGTGCTGGCGCAGGTGGACAAGGCGGCGGACGTGGCACGGCGGGCGCAGTTGGGGGAGCTGGGGGAACTGAAGATCGGTTTCACCTCGTCGGCACCCTTCAATTCGACCATTCCCCAGGCGATCTTTGCCTTTCGCCAGGCGTTCCCGGCGGTGCACCTGAACCTGCGGGAGATGAGCAGCAAGAGTGTCGCCGATGGCTTGATGGATGAGTCCATCGAAGTGGGCTTGATGCGGCCTTTGTCGTTGCCGGAGGCCTTGGATGTCGTGGAGTTGATGCGTGAGCCGCTGGTGGCGGTGCTCAGTGCCAAGCACCCGTTGGCGGCAGGGAGTGAGGGCGGGATGTATCTGTCCGAGCTGGCGCTGGAGCCCTTTGTGTTTTTCCCTCGCAGTTACGGCAGCGGCTTGTATGCGCAGTTGCTGACCTTGGCACGGCAGGCCGGGTTCAGTCCGCACTTTGCCCAGGAGGCGGGGGAGGCGATGACCATCATCGGCTTGGTGGCGGCGGGGTTGGGGGTGTCGGTGTTGCCAGCGTCTTATCAGCGGATTCGGATCGAGGGCGTGGTCTATCGACCGTTGCTTGATCCGGATGCGGTATCGGCGGTGTGGTTGGTGCAACGCAAGGACCAGAAATCACCGATGGCCAAGGCGTTTATCGAGTTGCTGACGCGCCGGGCGGTGCCGCAGGTCTGAGATTTGAAGCGGGCTTCAGCAACCGCCGTAGCGATGGCGCTTAAATGACACAAAGCTCAACCCCCGTTTTTCCTCGGCGATTGAGCTTGGCGGCCTTTAATTAAGCTGTTTTGAAGCCTGGCTTACCGTTGGCGGCTCGCCATTCTTTCACTTCTTTTAGTATCGCTTCCGGGCCAATTTTTCCCTCTTCTGGGTAAAATAATAGATCCGAGCCCGAGGGATGTTCGGTCAGCGCTTCGAACTCCAGAACCGCGTCAATGTGCTCATCTTCAGTTGCGTATTCATTGGTGTATATTTTTATGATGAGGCTCAGAAAGTCAGCCTCTGATATTTCACTGATTAACTTGCTCATTCCTCAGCTCCTTTGTGTGCTTCAATAGGTTGCTCAAGAAAAAATGCCATTTATTTTTCGATGGGGTAATGGCGTATTTCTTGGCTAACTCTGCGCTGGAGGAGATGCTCAGAGAAGCTGGAACTTTTCTAAGGTCTCCTTGATTTTTTTACGAAGTTCCGCTTCATCTATCTCAGATTCATCACGATCAGGTGCCGGATTATAACAGTCTGCCAGCATGAATATATCTGATGACGCTCTATCTGAATTCACCCCTTCCGACGTCAGCTCTTCAGCCGACATACCATGCCACTGATCTATATAGAGACTCACAAAATTTTCTGCTTGTGCATCGCTATTGATAAAGCGTATTGCCATTTCAATTGTCTTGAGTGTCATTACAGTACTCCTCCATTCATATAATTTTTGTGTTGGTCCGTACCTTCTTTAAGTTGCCATCCAGAAAGAAACTTTCCATCCTTGGTCAAAATAACTACATTGTTAGTTTTTGGATTAAAATATACCTTGGAGTTTTTTGCATGGTGGTATGAGCCCTTTTCGACTGTGTCCTTATCCTCTAAATGGGCTTTAATCGCATCTCTAAATTTTCTGAGGCTGTCATTGTTTTGATTTATGTCCATTACCCCGAAATTTTTTGCATGCTTGTATTTGGCCTGTAGTTGAACTCTTGTGAAAATACCAGAATCCAAAGACTCACTGAGCACCACATAAATCGGCGGCAATCCCGAGTCCGCAGGAAAAGTATAGATAGCATCGCGGATATTCCACTGATCCACCGCCGGGAAGGACTCGGCCTTCACCTCGATCGGGGTCAGCGTGATCCCCGTGTAGATCGGGATCTCTACAGGTTGTACCGGTGTCACGGTGGAACTGTCACCGGGCACCGCAATCGGAAAGGTCAGGGTAATCGGTGGCGTATCGGCCGTGGTGAAGGTGTATGCATTGGCCACCGGGTCCCGCCTCAAGGCCCTGACCGGCACCTTCGGCGATACCCCGCCATTGGCTTGCGTGGCAATCACCGAGTACTTCGAACGGTCGCCGTAAACCCGATACGACAGATCCACCGTGCCACCGGCCGCCGCTATCTCCGACAGGTTGTCCGGCAAATCCGGTATCAGGTCCTTGGCTGGCAGACTCAAGCTGGTCGGCGGATACAGGTCACTGTTGCCCAGCGAGGGGGAATACAGCAGCAGACCAATACCGACTCCCGTGGCGCGATCTAGCACAGCGCCGCCAAGGGCTTTCAAGGCCTGGATCCCTGCCTGGATGGCTGCCTCCAGCGTCAGACTGGAGCCCGCCGTGATCGCGACGCTGCCTGCTGCCACACTCAGTTGGGTTGCGCCTGCCGGTGCAAGCCTGAAAGTGTGTGCTTTAGCCGCCTTGCCTTGCGCTTCAGCCTCGGCTGCCAGCCGGGCCTGCTCTACAGCAACTTCCCTTGCACGCTCCGCCAGGGCGCCAAAGGCATTCGAGGTGACGGTCAGGTGTCTGGCTGACTCGGACTTCAGCAGGGCATCGTGATAGCTCGCCCATTTGGAACCGATCTGCCCGGTCGCCTGCAAGTGGACCAGATTGGCCAGGGCCTCCAGCTCCGGCTTGCTCAAGGGAGAAACGATCTTGGGGTTTGTAGGAGGGAAGGTGACGGTTATCCCACCGCTCGTCCAGGGCGGCGGCGCGTGGATGGGCTGGATCGCGGCAAGCTTGCCGGCGATCAGACCGTCCAGTACAACTTTGTAGTGAGTCAATGTTTGAGCGGGTGTCAGACCTGCCACGGAGCCCGCGGCGGCGGAGAGTTCTGTTTGAAGAAACTCCGGCAAGCACTGGACGTGAATATCCCGTTCCACGCCGATGATGCCAAGACGTTGTTCCAACAGTGCCTGCCAGGTAGCGTCATTTACAGACGCCAGCGACTCTGCCTGGCGTCTCCTGTTGTCCAGCTCCGCGAGCTTTCCGGCCAGGACATCCATGGAGAGCGACAATACCTTGAGTTCCAGTGCCGCCCTGTAGACAGCATCAAAGAGAACATGCAAGTTCCCTACGGATTCGGGGGTAGCAGCACCTGAGTTCCAAAGCTCACGCATTCTCTGGCGAGGTAAAACCTCCATCATGAAAAAAGGATTATGGCCATAAAGACCGTAGATGGTTGGCGCCGTAGAAATATACTGTGATTTCTTTACATCGATCAGATCCAACGTAACCGTTTGATCTAGCCTTGCCGCTTCTTCGGGAGACAGAGAACGCTCACCTTTAGCCGCCTGCTTTTGTTGCTCAAGCGCCTGTTCAGTATCAGCCAAGAGCGCTTTAAAACGTGCATTGTATTCGTCCGCAATGAATTGAAAGTCGGTTTCGCCTCCCATCAAATCGGACAGGACATCTGGCGTGGCCGTGTCACGAAACCTGCCCGGCCCTCCCTCCCCTCGTCGCGGCCCCTCCTGGA
>NZ_JXDG01000040.1 GCF_000820515.1 Pseudomonas batumici
TACATCGCCGTCGGTATCTCCGGCGCGATCCAGCACCTGGCGGGTATGAAGGACTCCAAGGTGATCGTTGCGATCAACAAGGACGAAGAGGCGCCAATCTTCCAGGTGGCCGATTACGGCCTGGTCGCTGACCTCTTTGAAGCGATACCTGAATTGGCCGCCCTGGCCTGATCAACGACCGACAGGAGCAATATGTATGAGCAGTGTCGATTTTTCAGCCTGGATTGGCCGTCGTCAGGAAAGCCAGGATCGGATCAGCTTCAACCTTGTGAAACGAATAGCTGCGACTTTAGGCGAGGTGCCCCCTCAGCCGGGGGAACCACTACCGCCCTTGTGGCACTGGGCGTTCTTCCAGGAGCCGGTTGCCGCAGACGAATTGAGCCCTGACGGCCATCCAGCACTCGGTGGCTTCTTGCCGCCCGCCCACAAGCGTAATCGCATGTGGGCCGGTAGCCGACTGGAGTTTTACCAGCCGTTACAGGTGGAGGCGGAAGTGTCTTGCGTCTCGACCATCATCCATATCGAAGAAAAACACGGGCGTACCGGTTCCTTGCTGTTTGTCACCGTGCGCCATGAGTACTTCCAGAACGGCCAGCGCGCTCTGCAAGATGAGCAGGACATCGTCTACCGGGAACCGACGCCGCCAAAGCTCAGAGGCACCGAAGTACTTCCCGAGGGGCAATGGCAGGAACAGGTCAAACCCTCCTCGACCCTGCTGTTCCGCTACTCCGCGGTCACCTTCAATGGACATCGCATTCACTATGACTGGCCTTACGTCACGGAGACCGAAGGTTATCCAGGCCTGGTGGTGCACGGCCCCTTGATCGCCACTCTGAACTTGCGTGCCTTTACCCACGCGCACCCGACAGCACGCTTGAAGTGCTTCACCTTCCGAGGTGTCCGCCCCCTGATTTCACCCCAACCGTTCGAGGTGGGTGGACGCTTGATCGACACAGGCAAGGCGCAGGTCTGGGCGGGTAATCAGGACGGTACCGCACAGATCGGAGAGATCGAGTTCAGCGACGGAGAGACACTATGAGTTCGTCGATTGTTCGCTCCGCCCTGTTTGTACCGGCCACACGCCCGGAGCGTATCCTCAAAGCCATTGCCACCGGCGCGGACCGGGTCATTGTCGACCTGGAAGATGCCGTGCAGGAAACCCTCAAGGAACAGGCCAGGGACAACCTGGAGCGGTTTCTGAGCGACAGCCCCAAGGCACGGATTCTGGTGCGTGTAAATGCCCCGGGCCACTGGGCGCACGCCGCGGATCTGGATCTGTGCCGGCGCCATGCGGGCGTGATCGGAATCTTGCTGCCCAAAGCCGAAAGCGCGACGCAAGTGCTTACCGCAGGTAAAACCGGAAAGCTGATCTGGCCCATCATCGAGAGTGCCAAGGGGCTGGCCGCACTCAGTGAGATAGCCGAAACCCAGGGCGTTGAGCGCCTGTCATTCGGCAGCCTCGATCTGGGCCTGGACCTGAATCTGACCACCGGCAGCCGTGCCGCCGAAGAAATCCTCGGTCATGCCCGCTATGCCGTATTGCTCAGCACTCGAGTCGCTGGACTCGCCCCGGCACTGGACGGTGTATTTCCGTCCATCCAGGACACCGCAGGCCTGCACAGTGCCATCCAATATGCCCGGGACATGGGCTTTGGGGGTTCACTGTGTATCCACCCGACCCAAGTGAGCATCATCCATCAGGCACTAAAACCAGCTCCTGAGGAGCTGGCTTGGGCGCACCGCATCATGGAAGCAGCCAGCTCAGGTGAAGGCGTCTTCGTGCTGGATGGGCAAATGATCGACGCGCCGGTCATGGGTCGCGCGCAAGCCATTCTGGCGCTTGCGAGCTGACCCCACGGTGGCACCATGGCTAACGAAAACTGACTACTAATTTATAGGTCTAGCGTATGGCATTCATCTGCTTTTCGGAATAGACCGGATGAAGGCCATCTGCAATAGTCGTCCTATAGAACCCCATTGCAACCACAACAATGTGGACGGCAGGTCCTATCGGCTACCCAAGATAGCGATCTTTCCCAACTCGCAGGTGTGTTGACAGTAAACGGGGGAATACCTGCTAGTGCAGCAGCACTAAATCCAAGCACCTCAGTACTTCTCATTGAAAGCCTGCCAGCGTCAAATCAACATTCATAAAGCTCGGTATTATCTACCGCCGAGCTGTCAAAGGCCAGGGTCCGAAAAAGACCTGACTTAACAATCTGAGGAGTTCTTGATGCGCATGATCTCAAGACTAGTGAGTGGCGCGATTACCGCCGCTCTTATATGCCCAACGCTAATGGCCACCGAGCTCACCGGCACGCTTCGAAAAATCAAGGAGTCCGGTAACATCACCCTGGGCCACCGCGACTCATCTATTCCTTTTTCCTACGTCGCTGATGCCTCGGGCACCCCAATCGGTTACTCTCAGGACATTCAGTTAAGAATCGTAGAGGCGCTCAGAAAAGAGCTAAATCTGCCCAACCTTAACGTTCGATACAACCTGATCACTTCCCAAACCCGCATTCCACTGATACAAAACGGCAGCGTGGATTTAGAGTGCGGCTCTACTACGAACAACACCGAACGTGGACAACTGGTTGACTTCTCGATTGGCATTTTCGCAATCAGTACACGCCTTTTAACCAAGAAAGACTCGCCCTATAAAGACTTCGCAGACCTGAAGAACGAAAATGTGGTGACCACGGCAGGTAGCACATCCGAACGGTTACTGAAGATCATGAATGCCAAGCAGCAAATAGGCATGAATGTCATTTCAGCCAAAGATATTGGTGAGTCCTATCAGATGCTTGAGAGTGGACGCGCAGTAGCCTTCATGCAAGACGACGCTCAGCTTGCGGGGGAGATGGCGAAGGCCAAAAGGTCAGACGATTGGACCATGACCGGTACCCCGCAATCCAACGAGATCTACGGCTGCATGATGCGCAAAGGTGACCCTGCGTTCAAAAAAATTGTTAATGACGCTATCAAATCAATCTTTTCATCGGGCGAAATTAAATTGCTCTACGACAAGTGGTTCAATCAACCAATCCCACCAAAGGGGTTGAACCTTAAGTTCCCAATGAACCCAACTTTTAAGGAAATGATTACCGACCCCACCGACAAGCCCATCTCTGACTAAACACTCTAAGCCGCAACCACCGTCCCCTCTTGCGAGCGCCACGTACGCTCGCGTAAGACTGCGGCCAAACACAACCCAGAACCATCAATACAAAAATAATCAAGCGAAAAATAGTCACTCCAATACATCACCTTTAGCGATATATATCCCAAATGCAATTTTCGCCCATCTCGTTCCTCCGAAGATGAGAGCCACCAATAATTCGACTATATATTCAGCACCCTCTTCAGATCCAACCCACACCGCCGATAATTTAGCTGCACCGACATCCCAACAACATTGACACAGGACTCGACATGGACCTCCGTTCTCTTAAGATAGCCCCTCGCAGCACGCTATGTTTTGGGGTGATAGCCGTTGTAGTCGCCGCACTGGGTCTGTTCGGCCTACACCAACTGTCCAATATACGCACTGAAAGCGAGCTGATTGAAAGAGATGCCATACCGGGTATTGTCTCCGTTGACAATCTGGCCCTACAGCTGGCAAGAGTTCGAGTAGAGACACTCCGGTTAGCGGCTGTCCCCTCCGCCGTGGAGACCACTCAAGAGTCGATCAAGAAGATTAGCCAGGGCGTTGACGCAGAATTCGCTAGATACAAGGCGCTGGGCCTTACCGAAGAAAAACGCACCACCTTTGACCAACTGCAGACAGCCTATCGTGACTATCTGACTCAAGTGGACACGCTTGCGGCACTCGTCAAGCAAGGCAACCTAGACCAAGCCCGCATTCAGATCATGTCTACCATGGCAAATAGCGGCGACCGGATGAATGAATTCGCCAAAAGACTCCAGACGTATAACCTGGACCTTGCTAGCCACCATACCCAAGTGGGGGAGGTGCTTTACAGCGAATCCAAAACGATCACCCTCGTCGAGATGTCACTGGCGCTCTTACTGACCATCCTGCTTTCCTGGCGCCTGACTCGCAGCCTGACAATCCCCCTTGATGCAGCCGTGCGGGCTGCTGAAACCATCGCGTCGGGAAATTTAACGCAGCATCTGGACACCACGGGCGTAGATGAAGCAGCACTACTTATCAAGTCAATGGCCTCCATGCAAACCACTCTGCGCGAAACACTCAACCACATTGGTAATTCTGCTGAACAACTTGCCTCCTCGACTGAGGAAATGAGCGCTGTCATGAGTGAAAGCTCCCAAGGCTTACATCAGCAGAACGACGAGATAGAAATGGCGGCAACAGCCGTCACCGAGATGAGTCAGGCCGTTGAAGAGGTAGCCTCCAATGCGATTGCGACCTCCAACGAATCCAGAGCGGCCTCAGAAACCGCACGCCAGGGACAAGTGCAGTTAGCCGATACCCTAACGGCTATCAGTGCCCTCACCGATAACGTGGTTGATGCGTCTGATCAAGCTCGGAACCTGGCCGAACAGACACGGAACATCAGCAAAGTGCTCGACGTCATACGGGCCGTAGCTGAGCAGACCAATCTGCTGGCACTCAACGCGGCGATTGAAGCTGCGCGTGCAGGTGAAGCTGGTCGCGGATTTGCCGTTGTTGCTGATGAAGTCCGCTCGCTGGCTCATCGCACTGGTGAGTCGACTCGCGAAATAGAAACAATGATCGGCACCATTCAACAAGGTACCCACCAGACGGTGGATGCCCTACTAATCAGTGCAGACCAAGCCCGCCAGACGCAGGTGCAGGCCAAAGCAGCCAATGATGCTCTCAGCACTATTGCACATGCGGTATCGGGGATTAACGAACGCAATATGGTGATCGCCAGCGCGGCCGAAGAGCAGGCACAAGTGGCCCGGGAAGTTGATAGGAACCTGATCCGCATCCGTGACTTGTCGATCCAGACGTCAGCAGGCGCCGAAGAAACGCACTCTGCCAGTCAGGAGCTATCGCGGCTCGCAGGCGATCTGAGTGGATTGGTACGTCGCTTCAAAGTGACCTCAGGCCGCACCGCCAGCGGTAACGCGATGCCGGCTTCGGTGGTCCCCATTCAAACACTCAGCAACTGACTGATGTCGCGCAAGGTTTGCAGGGTGATGGGTATCTAGAACTGATTACCAACCATATGGACCCGATGGGTCCCGTCGACTCACCGCCATGAAGCTTTGCAACCGCGCCCCTCTCGAAGACCTTCAGCTTCGAGAGGGGCGAAATGGGGCCGGATATCAACGCGTACCACGACGCCTCAACTCCGCGGGGTTGAAGTAGTCGCTCGGCGGGTTCGGTTGATCGAAGTCAATGCCGCGCGGTTCCTCGCTGTCGAGTTTCTGCGCCACGTAGCGACGAGACTGCAGGTCATGAAACACGTCCACCGCCGACCAGACAGTCGGCAGGTTGTAGTAGTTGATCAGATAGGAAATGGACACTCGCCACAACTCACCATGGCCGTCGTACTGATCAGCCAGGACGATCTGCCAGCTGTCCTCGTCAAAGTACAAGGTGCGTTTAGAGTACAAATGACGCGCACTCGCCTTCAATGTCCCCTCCACTACCCATACGCGATGCAGTTCGTTACGCGTGTAAGCGGGGTTGAGGTGTCCAGGCTTCAATAGATCCTTATACGCCACGTCAGCGCGGGTCATTTTGTAATTGTTGTAAGGAATATAGATTTCTTTTTTCCCAATCAGCTTCCAGTCAAAACGATCGGGCGATCCGTTGAACATATCCTTGCTATCCAGAGTCATCAGACCGTCGTTGTCTCCAGGCGTATCGTAGGCCAGCGTCGGCGCACGCCGCACTCGACGTGTTCCCGGTTCATACGCCCACGCCAGACGCGGCTCCTTTACCTGGTCCATGGTTTCATAGACAAGGTCCACCTCTCCGGCACTTCGCGGGGGACTGATGGCGACGCTGAAATAGTGGAACATCACGTTTTGCAGCTCAGCAAAGCTCGATTTCTGATCGTAGTAATTGAACAGCACCTCCTGTTGGTACCTGTACATCGTGAAGCTGCCATTGGTGTCCACCGACGCCTCGTTGAGTGGCTGCACCAGATGAGTTCCACGGTAACGCGCCAGATGGTTCCAGACCGCTTCGACGCCACTCTGAGGTATCGGGAATGGAATCCCTCCGAAGGCATCAGAAAAACCGTCGCCGCCTTCCTGCAGTTTCGCGGTGGTTGCATTCTTCAGGGTGTTGTCATAGACCCATTGCGGTGCAGCGGCCGTACGCCGGGTCTGATAAACCGGCATTTGATAGCTGTCTGGATAGGTCTTGAACATCGCAATCTGACCGGGTGTCAGCTTGTCCTTGTAATGCTCCAGATTGGCCGCCGTGATGGTGAACAACGGCTTGTCCTCTGGAAAGGGATCAACGTAGTGATCACCCGATTTGTAAGGGATCGGCGGCTTTACCAAGCCCCCGGTCCAGGCTGGAATGCTGCCATCGGCGTTACCGGCCCTCTCCCCACCCTGCGGCATTAAAACGGTAACGAGTTTCTGTGCTTCCTGAGCAGAAACAGCCGCTTCGGCCGTGACCGCAAAAGATCCGAGCATCATGGCCATGCTCAAAAGCGATGCTACTTTAAACATAGTGAATCTCCGCAAGCGGTGTATTGAAAATACGACTGATTAGAAGGAGTACTTGACGTCAAAACTGACATTGTCCCGATCACGCAGGGTATTGCTCCTCCCAGCACCGGAAAATGTGGTGTACTGAAGTTCGGTCTCCAGGCCGCCTCGATAAGCCGCCTTGATACCGAAGGTGTACGCTTTACGGCCCTCCATGAAATTCCCATCAAGATCGGAGTTACCTTTGAAATCGTCCGAATAGTTAAAAGAGGGCGAGACATTGACACCGGCATAAACATCATTCCAAGTACCCGTTACAACCACGGTATAACCGTAAGATTCACGACTGATCGGTGAATCAGGTAAATCAGGTGTCCCGGCAAATTTTCGAACTTCTGGAGTGGGGGTAAAAGCGGTATAGGTCAGGCTACCACGCAGACTCTCAGTCGCCAGCTCGGCAATACCGACCAGCGAGTCAAAGCCCAGCGCCGGACCAAAATTGTAGATCGTCCCCACGGAGGCGTTGAAGGACTCTACCCGCGCATAGTTATTAAGCGTCCCGTTGCGGCAAAGCTGTTTACCTGAAACCTGGACACACGCTTGAGCCCCTGGCACCGACGCATCATAAATATTGGTGGTCCCGGAGACTCCCTGCCCCAGGATGTCGCCTAACAGATCATTGGTGGCACTGATACTGATGGGCAAATTGGGTCGATAGGCCAGTTCACCAAACAACGAAGCATTGCCCAAGGTGGTATTGAAGCTGAAGCCGTACATACGAACATCTTCGATATACGCTCGCTGCACCACGGCGTTACCCACCATATCCAGAGTAGCGATGGCCCCCGCGCTGCTGCCTGCCACGCCTGACAAAGTGGACAGGTTAACCCCTTGATAATTGCCGAGACTGACGGACTCCAGTGGTTCCTTGGTGTGGTAATTAACGAAATAAAAACCAAAATCGGTGTAGTTGAGCGCTTGCGCAATGTAGTGAAAGTTGATCCCAAACTGCCCGCTGTCCCGGGCCTTTTCGTCGTTGCCGACATTGGCCACCTTGAAGATACCGGTACTCGGGTCCATGAAACTGTTAAGACCATAAGGCCCGGCGCCCAGACGCGTAGCGGGAACCCCCGCTGCAAGGCTCTGGTAGGCGGCGAAGGCCGGCGCCAATGCGGGGAGTTGTACATAGGCCTGTTTACCACCTTTGCCAAACAGGTCCGTCGTGGAATAGTAGGTGCCCACCGGATCCAGGGCGCTTTCCTTCCAGTCCACCTGATAGAAAGCCTCCATGGACAAGTTATCGGTCAGCCCCAAGTTGAAACTGAGAGCGCCTACCGGAACCAGAACCTCCTTGAGTTGAGAGCCGGGTAAGCGAAATTTGGTGACATCCAAGGGGTTGGTGGTATTAACACCCCCTCTATAGAATATGCTTTCCCCCCAGTTAAATACTTGCTTGCCCACACGAACCGACAGGGGGTGATCCAGCGGGTCCCATTTACCGTAGACATAAGCATCGAGTACTTGCGCACCTCGCCCGGCATCACGCCGTGCTTCATAAGTGAAGCGGTCGTCTTTGGGAGAGTTCTGACTGGGTTCAACGATGTCCGAATGTTTGTAGTAATCCGTGTGATCATTCATGATCTGACTGTCGTAAAAAGCAGTTCCGCGGAGAAAGACACCGTAGTTCTGATACGTAGCGCCCAGCTCTGACGTCAGCTTATACACTTGCGAAATAAGGCCCGGACCAAAATTTCGATCACCGTCATTACCATTGAAGGCATCGTTGTTCTTATCCTGGCTCTGCACTCGCCACGCAGTTCCATAAGAGACCGTCGAATCAAGCGACCCCTTGACCTGACTGTCCAGAAAGCTGAACTCCACGGCACCCACCGAGGGAACAATTAACACCGAGGGTAATAAGCCTGCCAGCACCCGATTAATTCCGGTGCGCAAGCACACCTTCCCAGACTTCGCATCGTCTTTGCTCATGCTCACATTGCTCCGCGGCAGTTATTATTATTTTTACGCCTCACCTCTAAGGGGCAGTGCGCGTACTCTCAGGGCCACCCATGAGGTGAGCCTGCGGATGAACTCATCAACATTCAGACAAAACTGTTTACATCAAGCCCGCACGACATCCGTTGCAAAACACCGGGCGAATACGTGAGTTAATCCAACTCACGGGAAACCACATACGCCGAAATATTTCCGGTCAGCGTTCTGGAGGGTGAAATACGTGCCAGCCAAGTCACGATGTTATTGCTGATCCCAGGCATGACCGCGGAGCGCCCCGCATGCATGGCCCGGTAGCCGATCCGTGCAATATCATCCGGCTGGCTGTAGCCGAGTTTGGCCATGCGGCGCTCATCAACCAGCCCGGCGGCCACGAAAAAGTTGGTTCGAGTCGGCCCTGGAGCAAGGTGGGTACAGGTCACGCCCGTGCGCCGTAAATCATGGGACAGCGATTCGGACACGCTGATGACATAAGCCTTGGAGGCCGCATAAGCCGCCTCTAGACCGTGGGGCACCACATACCCGGCCGAAGAACTGAGATTGAGAATCCGACCGTGCCCCCGCTCGATCATCGGCTTCACGTAATGCAGGGTGAGTTGCGATAGCGTGACGATGTTGAGTTGAAGCATCGCGGTGAGCTGTGTCGCGTCGTAGTCTTGATAAGCGAGGCCGACGATACCGGCCCCCGCGTTGTTGACCAGGAACTCGACCGGTAGCTTAAGCGCATTCACTTGCTCGATCAGACGCCCTGCCGCTCCGGGCAAGGACAGATCTTCGCAGAGTCCATACGCCTCGATGGGGTATAGCCCCTTCAACTCGGCAACCAGCGCCTGCAAATTGTCACGGCTGCGTGGACTGGAGCACAACACCAGACCGATACCATCACGGGCGAACAACTTGGCCAATTCGGCCCCGATCCCTCCAGATGCTCCCGTAATCAATGCATAGCGCATCACTTCACCTTTCTTCTTATTGGGGGGCTTGTTGCTGGATTCGAGTGTAAAACCAGAGCCGCTCGGATCCGCATAGGCCCAAAGGCCAGTTTCGGGTCAGTTCCGGCCATCCAGATGCGGGACGCGATGGCCTGTTCGGACCCCAAGAACGGCCTCGTTTACCCTTGGTAGCGATCGCCCCCCCCTCCTATCCTCCTTCCACGACAGCGAGGTATGCCCGCGCCCCCCTCTTCGATGATCATGCAGAGAACGCCCAATGAGCCGTGTAGCCACAAAAACAAGAACATCCGTTGAAATGTCGATGCACGACTACCCCTATTACCGTGCCGCTCTGGCTAATCATCGACTACCCGCAGCGTTTATCGATCTCGATCACTTCGCCATCAACTTGGAACACCTGCGCTTGCGCGCAGGCAACCTGCCAATACGGTTGGTCACCAAGTCAGTGCGTTCGGTGGAGATGATCCACAGAATCATGTCTGCCGGGCCGTTCATGAGAGGCCTGCTGTGTTACTCGGTGGGAGAAGCGGCATGGCTGGCAAGCGAAGGGTTTAACGACATAGTGGTGGCCTATCCCAGCGTAGAGCCCACCGAGATCAGAATGGCAGCAACACAGATTCGAAACGGGCGATCCATTACGCTGATGGTCGACTGCGTCGAACAGGTGATTCAGATCAATCGAATCGCGGTGGCCGAAGGCGTCGTGATTCCGCTGGCCATCGACCTGGATATGTCTTCGGCTTTTCCGGGTATCTACTTTGGTGTGCATCGCTCTCCCGTTGATGACGTATCAACCGCCATCAAGCTGGGTCGGGAAATCGCCGGACGTAAAAGCGTCGTGCTGCAAGGACTCATGGGCTACGAAGGTCAGGTCGCAGGCTTGATGGACGATGTACCGGGAGAGGCCATCAAAAGTAGTGTGATTCGCTACCTCAAACGCAAGTCGATCATTGAGGTCAATGCCCGTCGCCAGGCCGTGGTCGAGGCCTTGAAAAAAGACGGACATCGGTTGCGCTTCGTCAACGGTGGTGGCACGGGCAGCTTCGAAAGTACCCGTCAGGACCCTTCGGTGACAGAGCTGGCGGCAGGCTCCGGTCTCTATGCTCCCACCTTGTTCGATCACTATCGAGGATTCAAGTTACTGCCCGCCGCAGGCTTTGCCCTACCCGTAACACGTATACCGAAAGGCGGTGTCGTGACCTGTTCGGGAGGCGGTTACATCGCCTCGGGCCCCATCGGCAAGAACCGCTTGCCACAGCCATGGCTACCGGCCGGTTGCAGCTTGATCGATAACGAGTCCGCCGGAGAAGTGCAGACCCCCATACGCCACTCAGGGGTGACGACACCGGCGATTGGCGATCCGATCCTGTTCCGCCATGCCAAAGCCGGCGAGCTCTGTGAGCGTTTCAACGAGCTGCTGCTCATTCAGGACGGCCGGGTGATCGACAGCGTCCGCACTTACCGAGGCGAAAGAAAAAGCTTCTTCTGACCGGACCCTAGATATCTCTTGTGCCCCTCCTTGCGATCCACCGACGGAAAACAACAATGAACCACTCCGTGCATTCAGTGACACCGTTATTCGACTCGGTCAACGAGCTGCAGTCCCTCTTCGACGCTCAGCGGCACGCCGTGCGCCGTAACAGAGCACCGTCCTATGTACAACGCATGCACGCGCTGGATACATTGATGCAGATGGTCAAGAGCAACCGTCAGAAGTTGCTCGAGACGATCTCCATGGACTTTGGTAACCGTTCATTTGCGGAAACCGAACTGGGCGAATTGATGCCCATCCTGAACAGTATCAAATATGTGCGCGCGCACCTGAAAACGTGGATGCGCCCCCACAAACGCAAGGTCGGCATGGCCTTTAAACCGGCCAGTGCACGAGTAATCTATGAGCCTCTGGGCGTCGTGGGCGTCATGGCCCCCTGGAACTACCCGCTGACGCTGACCTTGGTGCCCCTGATCGAAGCACTGGCAGCGGGCAATCGCGTCATTATCAAGCCATCCGAGCTCACCCCTCGCACCGCTCAACTGCTTAAAGACCTTATCGGTTCGGCCTTTCCCAAGGACCAGATCACCGTCATCACCGGCGGCCCGGAAATAGCCGCGCACTTCAGCACCTTACCTTTCGACCACTTGCTGTTCACCGGTTCGACCCGGATCGGCCGGCAAGTCATGGCCGCGGCCGCTCCGAACCTTACCCCAGTAACCCTGGAGCTCGGGGGTAAATCACCGGTCGTACTCTGCCGTGACTATTCATTGAAGAAAGCCGCACGGATTATTGCCATCGGCAAGTTCTTCAACGCCGGTCAAACCTGCGTTGCTCCAGACTACGTACTGGCCCCCCGCGACCTGGTCGAGGTATTCGCCACGGCTTTGCTCGACGAGGCAAAAGCGTTGTACCCGTCCATCACGGGCAACAAGGATTACACCTCGATCATTTCCCCGCGGCACTACGAGCGCCTGGATGACATGATCGAGCAAGCCAAGTGGGCCGGTGCCAAGACCTGGCAACTGAGCCAAGAGGGCGCGGCGCAGGAGCGCAAGATTGTGCCTACGATCCTGACCGACGTTTCTTTGGAGGCCACTGTCATGCGGGAAGAAATCTTCGGTCCCATCCTGCCAATCATTGGCTATGACACCTTCGAGCAAGCTATTGAACTCATCAACGACCGTCCCAAGCCACTGGCGCTCTATTGCTTCTCCCATGACACGCAGGTCATTAAGCAGATCCTAGACCGGACCCGCTCCGGCGGCGTGACGATCAACGGCACGATGCTGCATGCCACCCAGGAGGACTTGCCATTCGGCGGTGTCGGGGAGAGTGGCACCGGTGCCTATCATGGTTACGATGGTTTCGTGCGGATGTCCCATGCCCGTGGAGTATTCAAGCTGAGCCGCTTCAATATGTCCCATCGAATCGCCGCTCCCTACGGAAAAATGACGCGGTTCATCACTCGTCTGATGCTCGGAAAGTAATGCTTCCTTCCATAACAACAAGCAAGGTGAATCGATGAAGTCAACGCTTGCAGCAACACCCATGCGTCCAGAACTAAGTTCCGGCGCAGTCATACGACTGGCTCTGGCTTACTCATTGGCCACGAGCGGACTTGTTCTGACCCCCTTTCTGGTCGCCGCCGTCATGCTGCGATTTCAGCTCGACGAGAGCATCGCTACGCAAATAGCCGGGGTTGAGATACTCGGAGTGGCGCTCAGCTGTGCCTTCATGCCACGCTGGATTGCCCGTGCATCGCGCAGCTCTACCCTTGTCGCCATCCTGGGCGTCATCGCCGGCCAACTGTTCAGCGCCCTCGCCACAACGATCACAGCCATCAGTATTGCTCGCGGCTTTACCGGCATTTGCGAAGGCGCTCTGTTCGTCATTGTCGCCGCCGGCATTTCCCAACGCGTCGCTGCCGATCGGCTCTGGGGCAAGATCAATCTGCTGGCGGGGATTATCAACGGCAGCATTCTGGTGATCATTTCCTACCTGCCTCAGGGCTGGTTGGGGCGCTGGCTGTTTCTGTTGTTGTTCGCCGTCGCAGTACTCGCGGCACCGGTGATCCATGGGATTGGCCGGTTTACCGGCCAGACGGCTCAATCTCGCCCCAGCAGCCGAATGCCGATTCGCCTGGTACTGACCATCTGGATCATCACGGTACTGGTTTATGGTATCCAGGCCTCCCAATGGGCGGTTTCCGGCATCGTCGGGAGCCACGCAGGACTCTCGCCCTCAATGATTGGCATCTTGTTGTCGGTGTCTTCCCTGCTTGGATTCGCGGGTGCGGTCATCCCCTCACTGCGCGTCAGTCACCCTCATCGATTGGCAATCATTTGGCTCGCACAACTGGGCTTGATCGGCTCGATCATCTGGTTCTTTCGCGCCACCGATGGCTGGTCGTATTTCCTGAGTCAGTTGGCTCTCAACTGCTCTTTCTTCGTCATCATTCCGTTTATGACGGGCCTGCTTTCCGAGGTTGATCCCGACGGCTCATTGGTAGCCCGTAGCGTTGTCGTCACGTTTATCGGCGCAGGCCTGGGCACGGCAGTGGCCGGATCGCTGTTCGCTCAATTTGGCGGCATCCAACTCTCCTACGGCCTAGGGCTAGGCATCGCGGCGGCACTGCCCTTTGTCTGGTTGGCATTGCGCGGCAGCGGCCTCCATGTCGCGGGGACGTCGACGCAACAACTGCCCGGCTGATCTGTTCTCTCACTCCATCAGGAAGACCGATCCGTGAACATCATTGAACCCTTGATGACCGTCTGTACCGATGCACCTTTCGAACTCGCAGAAAGCCCCCTATGGGACGCTCAGCGTGAGGTGTTGTGGTTCGTCGATATCGATGCACCTGCCCTCTTCAGTTTCCATCCAGTTACCCGTGAACTGACGCGCTTCGATATGCCGTCTCCTATCGGCTGCATCGGCCTGACCCATGATAATCGGATTATCGCGGGCCTTAAGTCGGGCGTGCATTTATTCGATCCACGGACCCGTGAACTGCAGTTCCTGGTCAACCCGGAACCCGACCGCCCAGACAATCGCCTTAACGATGGCAAGGTTGGCCCGGACGGGTGCTTCTGGGTCGGCAGTATGGATCAAAACAGCATCAACACGACCGGTGCACTTTATCGCGTGACCCCCAACGGTCAATGCACCCGTGTCTTGGACAACCTGTTCGTCTCGAACGGACTGGCATGGAGCCCAGACCACCGTACGCTGTATCACACCGACGGCATCAGCGCGGCGATCAACGCCTACGACTTCGACCCTGTCAGTGGTGAAATTTCAAACCCGCGGGTGCTCATCACACTCGATTTCGAACAAACCGGCTGGCCTGACGGTGGCACCGTTGATCTTGAGGGCAACTACTGGAGCGCCGGTATCTACCGAGGAAGGATCAATCAGATTTCGCCCCAGGGCGAACTGCTGCGCAGCCTCCAGATGCCGGTGATCGGCACCACCATGCCCTGCTTCGGCGGTTCCGACGGTCGTACTCTTTTCGTCACTTCGCTTACGGTTGAGGTCGACGACCAAGAGCAAGCCGGAACGTTGCTTTCTTGCGACATCGATATTCAAGGTGCCCCGATCTTCACATTTGGACAGCCCGCCCCATCACCCTCCCACTGATCCAGCCCACCCTGGTGGTGACCACAGGAACAACATTATGAAGAATAAAAAGCCGCAGGTTATCTTGCTGACCGGTGCCGCCAGCGGTATTGGCGCGGCAAGCGCAAAACATGCCATTTCGCTGGGCTACAGCGTGATGCTGGCGGATATCAACGTAAAGGGCGCACGCGAACTGGCAGCCTCCCTGGGCGAAAAAGCTTGCGCCATTGGGCTGGACATCTGCTCGGCGACCCAATGGGATCAGGCGATCGACGCGACCTACCATCACTTCGGTCAACTCGACATTCTGATCAACAACGCAGCTATCGTTTGCACCGGTTACGCTCGGGACGTGCCTCTGGAACAACACCAGCGAACGCTGAATACCAACTTCATGGGACCTCTCACCGGCACCCTGGCGGTACTCAAGCGATTTAATGAGCAAGGCCATGGCCATATAGTCACGGTGTGCAGCATGACTTCGTTCATGCCTTTCCCGGGGATTGCCAGCTACGGGGCCTCGAAACAGGCGCTGCGTGCCTTTCATCACGCACTCGCCCTGGAGGAGCGTCACGGGCCGGTGAACTTCACCATCCTTCACCCAACCTCCACGGAAACCCCGATGCTGGAACAGGAAGCTCAAGATGACGCCGCCTCGTTTGCCTTTGCCAGCGAGTCGGTCACGCCTGAGTTCGTCGCCGAAACACTGTTCAAGGCCATCAAGAAGAAAACGGTAGAGGTGTTTATGCCCCCCGAACAGGCACGCGCAATACGTATGCTGGGAACTGACCCGAAGAAAATGCGCAATCTGTTCGACACCATGGAAGAAATCGGCAAGCAGGCACAACAGACAAGACGAGCAGAAACGACACTATAAGCCCGAGAAGTGAGGTCCCTTGGGCAAGGACATCTGCTCGCACTAACCAAATGCCCAGCAGGATCGAGTGACTGCCTGTCACTCAATCCTGGATCCTTTGCACCTTTAAGTCTCAAGCGTTGGTAACCTGCTCAAACGAGTCCAACGTCAGGTACCCTCACTCGCCCTCGCTACGAGCTGCTGACAAACTATTAGCTTCGCTGGAAAACGGGTAACCACTGCAAGGCAGCTCCTGGATCACCCTTGATCTTGATTTTACCCTGCATAAACGCCACCGGTGCATTCAACTTACCGGCCACCAGACTTTCGAAATCCTTACGTGAAATGACGATGGTGGTATCGGCATCGATATCGTCGTTAGTCACAGTCGTACCCGATACTGAAATAAACCCCACGTCCTTGAGGCTAACTTTCAGGCTGGTGACAGGGATTGGACCATTGGTGACGGAAACTTTGAATTTTTCGGTAATGTCGAAAAGGTATTCCATTTTAAGAAACTCCACTGCTAGATGTTCCATACTGAGAACACTCGGGGTTAACGAACCTATATTTCCAGACCGCAGCCCGACGATTGAAAGTGCCCATCGCGTGAATGAACGAATCAGGTTTTGTAATCGGTGTCCAGGCGATCTAACTTGCGCAACAGTGCCGGCCAGACAAATCCGCCACCCAAACCGTCAGTTTGTACGCGCGTCGCATCAGCGATGCCTTCGAGGATAGGCGGATCAATGGGAAGCAAGTCACCACCCGCCTGCGCAGCAATCTGGATCTGACAAGCGCTTTCAAAGATGTACATCGCCAGAAATGCATCCGCGATGGTTCGCCCGACCGTGAGCAATCCGTGGTTGCGTAGCATCAAGAAACTTCCCTGTCCCAGGTCGTGCTGAAGACGCGGTTTCTCGTCATCACGCAGGGCGACACCTTCATAATCGTGATAGCCGAGGCTCCCCAGGACGAACGAAGCCTGCTGCGACACCGGCAGCAGCCCGGCTCGCTGGGCACTGACGCCAACCCCCGCCCGGGTGTGGGTATGCAGCACGCACTGGACATCCGTGCGTAGCGCATGGACAGCACTGTGAATCACGAAGCCCGCTCGGTTCACATTGAATCCCGACTCACGGACCTGATGCCCCTCCTGGTCCACCAGCACCAGGGAAGAGGCAGTGATTTCTTCGAAAAGTAGCCCGTAGGGGTTGATCAGAAAATGATGTTCCGGACCCGGGACACGGGCACTGATGTGAGTGAACACCAGATCCGTCCAACCATACAAAGCAACCAGCCGATAACACGCTGCCAAATCACATCGCAGCTGCCACTCCTGCTCACTCACTTGCGCCTTGAGCGAAGGCATCTCCATTTGAATCTCCTTACCGTTTGGGTTCTTATTGTGTTGCTCACATAAGTCCTGCACGGTAAGCATAAGGTGAGGCAAAGTGCTTCCCTGTCGCTCAAACGGACAGCTGAGAGTCATTTCAGGTCAGCGTTAATCACTGACACAGTGGCATTGAGCAAGGCGGCTCGGCAAAACGCAAACAAGCGCGTACAAATCCGCGAATCGCTCCAGAATCAGAAAAAAGGATAACCAGATGGATGGTTCAGCACGTTACACAACAGCCAATCTGCATGTTTATCTGCTGCGTTGCCTTGCTGGCATGAGCAAAGACTTTGGTATTGATCCCGTCCGCTTATGCATGGGGCTTGGCTTTGAAATAGCAGACCTTTCGGATCCTGAGTGCCGTGTCTCCTTTCGCCAGGCCAGTTCAATGATCAGGCGCGCTCTGGAAATGACCAAGACTCGGGAGCGAGGGCTGGGGCTTGATATCGGCATCAATGAAACCATCGGTTCCATTGGCTTGGTGGGGTACGCGATGCTCACCAGCCCTACGCTGGGCGATGCCATCAGCCTGGGTGTAAAAATGCAAAGCCATGCAGGAACGCTGCTACAACTTGACCGGGTCAATAGCCAGACACATGTGTCGGTTCGGGCTACCAGCCTGTTCCACGAACCCGATATCCAGGTGTTTCTGGTTGAGGAAACCTTCGGTATCTTCCTGAATCTGGTGCGAACCTTGGTGGGTGATGCGTTCAACCCGACATCCATCGAACTGACTTACCCAAAACCCTCCTACGCGGCGCAGTACGAGCAGGTGTTCAAATGCCCAGTGCGTTATGAGCAAAAGGACAACCTGTTTACGTGTGAAGCCCACTGGGTCGACAAACCGATTGCCACCTACGATCCGCTCAGCCATCGACAGGCACTGGAGTTTCTACAGATGACGGTCGCCCAACAATCGACAGAGAATGAATTCATCGAATCCATCGAGCGCATCATACGTCGTGACCTTCGCCAGACGCCGGCACTGGCGGCAGTCGCAACGCAACTGTGCATGAGCGATAGAACCTTGCGTCGGCGCCTGGCGGACCAGGGCCAGTCTTATCAGAATGTACTCGACCAGATCCGCAAGGACCGTGCGCTTGCCCTGTTGAGCAACTCACGCCTGAGCATCGAAGAAGTGGCCTATGAAGTGGGTTTCAGCGACGCCCATAACTTTCGCAGGGCCTTCAAACGATGGACAGGGCATGGGCCGCGGCAAACGCATTAATCATCCCTGACCAGTAGGGAATGCACGGACTAATTCTGGCAACTATGTATTTGAAAGTAGATCGGTATAAGGCCCTATGAATTCACGCACTTTTGCCATGCTGCATGCTGACTTCAATTGGAAAGATTAATGTCATGATTTTGATCAGTTAATCAATCAAAATTGGCGCAAGCATATCTTTTCAATGCAGGGAACAAAATTCATGCTTCTGACCAGATATATTCTGCCCTCTCTTATACTTTTCACTTACTTACCCGCTTACGCAGAGAATACCCCGCAGGGGTTTGGAGCGGGGACCATCGGTGGAGCCGGTGGGGCTGTGGTGCGGGTCCATAACCGTAATGAATTGCAGCATGCTCTGTGCCAGTCTTACGGTCCCGGCGGTTTCTGCTCTGACACCACGCCCCGTATTGTTGAGGTGGACGGTACCTTCGATTACACAGGGACCGAGGGACGAGACTCCAAACCGGGATGTGTTTATGGCGATGCCTGCCCAGCCTCCTCGCCATATAAACCGGAAACACTGGCTTTACTGAATTCCGACGACAAACATTGCGACGGCAAACCAATCATTCAGGTGGACTTCGACAAGGCCCCTAACAATCCGCTGAAGGTTGGCTCCAACAAGACAGTGATCGGCATTGGTGCTTCGGCGACGCTGAAAGGCAAGGGGCTGGCCCTGAAGGGCGTCAGGAATGTCATCATCCGCAATCTGACCTTCAGCGATATCAATCAGGGCGTCATCTTCGCCGGTGATGCGTTAACTCTGGATGATGTGGATCAGGTCTGGATTGACCATAACCATTTCAAGAACATCGGACGTCAGATGATAGTCGGCGGGTTCCAGCCCACCCTACATGTCAGCATTTCCTGGAACGATTTCGATGGCGACAATCTGTATTCCCACAACTGCAGCGGCAAACATTACTGGAACCTGCTGATGGCTGCGAAGGCGCAAAGCATCACCATGTCCTATAACTGGTTCCACCATTTCTCGGGCCGCGCGCCCAAAATTGGCGGCGACGATGTGACTGTCCATATGGTGAACAACTATTTCGAAGATGGTTCTTGGCATGCTCTGGATGCGGTCGATCCGGCCCGAGTGCTGGTCGAGGGCAATAACTTCGAAAATGTCGCCCTACCCATTACCCGGACCGATCATCCCGGCCATATTTTTGGCATGCAAGGCAGCCTGGATGCTTCCTCCCAGGCCAAATGTCACGCGGCTCTCGGACGGTCATGCTTGAGCAATATCGCCAATCCACCTCCCAAGGTGAACGGCTTTAACACCGACAGCAATGTGCTTGACGTTTTCGCCAAAATTCCTAGACCGCAGATCGAATCCCCCATCCCCGCCCAGGACGTTCCTGCGATGGTCAAGGCCGGAGCAGGTCCGGGGCATACATAACCTACGTTAAAGCGTGCCCGCTTTCATGGGCACCTCCAGTGCGTTACGCCGGCATCAACCAAGCCCGACCTGCACATGCAGAATGCGTCAGGTCGCCGTGCTGGGTGGTTTAAGACATTGTCATCAGTGGTGGGAAACAGGGGGAAGCCGTGAGCAGCTGCGCAGCTACGGCCCAGCGATCGACTCGTCATCAAGCCATCGACTCAGCAGTTGCGTCGTCAGTTGCGGATACTCCAAAGGCGGCAGATGTCCACACTCAGGCAGCATAACCAGACGCGAGTGCGGTATGCCCCTATGGATCTCTTCGGACTCTACCGGGGGAGTAATTTCGTCGTCTTCCCCCACCACTATCAAGGTAGGTACTGCAATCGTCTCAAGCACAGGGCGGTAATCCGGGCGCTCGATGATCGCCTGCTGTTGCCGGACGAAACCGTCCTTTCCTATCGCTTGTGCCATCGCCTGAACAGTGTCCGCAATGGCGGTACCGATACAACGCGGATGCATGAGTTTGGGCAGCAGTTGCGGCGTGACGCCCTTGAACCTGCCAAGTTGTGCAAGGCTCAACAGGCCACGTCGCGCCTTGGCTCGGGCTTCATCGTCCGGTCGCACCATCGTGTCTATCAGGGCCAGTTTCATCACCCGTTCAGGCGCCTGTCGCATGATTTCCATGGCCACATAACCGCCCATGGACAAGGCTGCGAGTGCAAAAACCGGGGGAGCTTCATCCAGTGTTCGTTCCGCCATCTGCGCAATACTGGCGTCGAGGGAGACATCTGGAATGAAGATGTGTCTTGAGTGTTCCAGGGCAGCCTTTTGGTGCGCCCATAGCCGCTCATCGCAAAGCAATCCGGGAATGAGTACGAGCGGCGTGTTGTTGAAGGCCAACGGCGGTCTCCTTCGAAAGGTGTCGGTCAAGAATGGTCGGTTATTGCAGGGGGGCAGGCTCATGGAGTGAACACATCAGCCGATGGTTCAAAGCATGTATCCAGCCCAAACTTTGCGATTGACCAGATCGGCGGCAATTTCGATA
Source organism: Pseudomonas batumici (assembly GCF_000820515.1). Classification (GTDB taxonomy): domain Bacteria; phylum Pseudomonadota; class Gammaproteobacteria; order Pseudomonadales; family Pseudomonadaceae; genus Aquipseudomonas; species Aquipseudomonas batumici. Next base: position 20,619 of record NZ_JXDG01000040.1, read on the forward strand.
AAGGCATCCCCGACGAATTTGGCGGCCGGACTGACTCGCCTGTCCGCCGGAAAAACCTGAACCAGTTTGCGCATGGGCACAGGATCCACCAAAGGTGCCGCGCACAGCGCACCAGCTTCAAGGTGTGGGTAAATCGACGCCAGTGGCAAGGCCGTCAAACCAAAGCCATTGCGAACCAGATCGATCATCGCGCCGAACGAATCAGCTTCAACACGGGTCTTGAGCTTGATCCCGACTTCGCGAGCGCAGTTGTCCATGATCACGCGAAGGCCGTGGCGGGCGCTTGGCAATATCAGTTGCTGCTCGGCCAAAGACACGAAAGCTACCGGCGTATCGATGCGCAAGTTGGCACTGGCGGGGCCGACCAGCAGCAGGTTCTCCATCATCACCGGCACAATTCGAAGCGTATGCAGCGGTTGCGGGTCATAGGAAATAGCCAGCTCCAACTCACCGCGCTGAACCCAATCGAGCAAGTAACCACTGAAGGCCGAGGAGAATCTGACAGCCAGATTGGGATGCACGTCGCGGATCTTGCGCACCAGCGGTACGGTAACGATTTCGGCAACTGTGGGCGTCGTACCGATGACGACCGTTCCACGAAAAGATGATCGGCCGCCGACGACCGAACTTCGAATCGACTCCATTTCCTCCATGATTCGAGTCGCGTGGGCCAGCACTTCGCGGCCGACATCGGTAATTTCCATGCCGCGCCCGTGTCGCTCGAACAGATAGGCGCCGAGCTCTTTCTCCAACATTCTGATTTGTCGGCTGAGTGCCGGTTGCGCGATATGAAGACGGTCCGAGGCCTTGCTAAGACTGCCCAGCTCGGCCACATGAATCAAGGTTTTGAGTTGAACAACATCCATTACCGGGCCAGTCAGCGTCAGGCTCGGCGCGATATGCGCCGGAACAGTGATAGCAGTGTAAACGTATTTACGAGCCTTGGATTACCCTGAAAACCACGTGCAGTGAGGCCTGGCGTCCTTCGGACACGCTGTATCCCTCAGCCCGCCGGGGCTGCGCGCCTAGCTATAGAATCTGGGCATATCAGCTAGACCTGTTTGACGGCTTATTACCCTTCTCACTCTGCGGTAGCGTTCAATCAACGTCGACGCCAAAGAGCGCTCGACTCACTACAAGAATAAGATTCGAGGGCTAGCGCCATGATCCCCACCGTTTGTTCTTACCTGGCCTGTTCGATTTTTCCGGACCACGAACCGTTCACCTCTCTTGTCCATCCTCCCTCTCCCTTCTCTTCAGAAAACCAGGCAAAGAGCGGATTCACGCCTCTTCGTTAAACCCATCAACCCATAGAGTCGTCACGTCGGGTGCGCATCAGCGTACGCCTCGTTTCGCCTCGCCTTGAAGAAAGGGTGAACATCATGTCGACATCAATCACAGGCTCGGAAGACCACGCTGCCGAGACCGCCCCCCTGAACACCCCGAGCCGCATAAAGGCCATCGTCGGGGCATGCTCAGGCAATCTGGTGGAGTGGTACGACTTTTTCATTTACGCCTATACCGCCATCTACTTTGCCGCCTCGTTTTTCCCCAAAGGGGACACCACCAGCCAACTACTGGCAACCGCCGGTGTTTTCGCTGTTGGTTTTTTCATGCGTCCACTCGGCGGCTGGATTTTCGGCTGGCTCGCTGACACTCGCGGCCGCAAGGTCTCGATGATCATCTCGGTGTTCATGATGTGCGCCGGATCACTGCTGATCGCCATCATGCCGACCTACGACACCGTAGGGGTTGCAGCGCCGATTCTACTTGTAGTCGCCAGACTGATTCAGGGCCTGTCCGTCGGTGCGGAGTACGGCACCGGCGCCACCTACATCAGCGAAATCGCGACACCCGGGCGTCGCTGCTTCTATGGATCCTTTCAGTACCTCACCATCATCGCGGGTCAGCTGCTGGCCTTAATGACCGTGGTCATTCTCCAACAAGCCCTCAGCGCCGAGGCGTTGCACACATGGGGCTGGAGGATTCCGTTCTTCATCGGTGCCCTGAGTTCAATCGTCGTGGTGTATCTGCGGCGCTCGATGCATGAAACCGCCACCAAAAAAGACATGACCCGCAAAGGTGCCGGCTCCCTGCGCGGCCTGTTCAAACACAAACGGGCCGTCGCTTTGGTGGTGGCGTTCACCATCGGTGGCTCGCTGTATTTCTACACCTTCACCACCTACATGCAGAAGTTCCTGGTGATCTCCGCGGGCTTCAGCCCGGAAACAGTCAGCTTCATCATGACAGCGGCCCTGGTCGGCTTCATGTTCTGCCAACCCCTGTTTGGTTTGCTCGCCGACCGTGTCGGGATCAAGACGCACATGCTGATGTTTTCCGGGCTGGCCATGGTACTGGTGATCCCACTGCTTTATTCGCTGCAGTCAATCACCAGCCCATTTACGGCCTTCCTGTTGGTACTTGGCGGCCTAGTCATTGCGTCGTTTTACACCCCGGTTGCCGGAATCGTCAAAGCCGAACTCTTCCCACCAGCGGTACGGGCATTGGGTGTGGGCTTTCCCTATGCCGTCGGCAATGCAGCGTTCGGCGGCACCGCCGAATACGTCGCCTTGTCGCTTCGATCACAGGGTATCGAGGCATATTTCTTCGTCTACGTCGCGGCGGTCCTGAGCATCACCTTCATCGCCTCGATGTTGATGCCGAACCTGTCACGCTATGGATACATCAGCGGTTCAGGTGAAATTGAAGAACGCACGGGGCTCAAGAGTTGTGTAAAGCCATACGCCGCGAGAATCTGACGCGACTTGAAAGGGCCCATGATGATCCATGGCAGCTTTCCAGCGCCGTCGGGACTTGATGGTGACGTAGCCGATTGATGAAATGTTAGCTCAGCGTCATCGCACCATGAGCTAACCTTGAAGTAGATCAAATCGACACTCCGGGCAAGGCCACGCCACACCGCTTTGATTTGCATCATCTGGACGATGCCGCGCTCAACGCACACTGGATGCGCCTCGCTTGCGCGAGAGGGATGACGCGAGTGGAAACGACTCGTGCGGGAGCCGCGACATGTGCGCAAAATTCACGCTGTGTGTCGTGCTGGCATGTCTCTGCGGGCTTGCCTGGGGCGCGGACGGCGCCGCACAGAGCGCCGAACCGCACGTCGCGATCCTCGTTTACCACCGTTTTTCCGATACGGCGGACGACTCGATGACCGTGCGCATGCACACCTTCGAGAGCCAGTTGCGCGTCCTGCACGAGCGGGGTTACCAGATCGTCCCGCTGCGTGAGGTGGTCGACTGGCTGCGCGATCCCAATGTGACGCTGCCGCCAAAGCCGGTGGTGATCACGGTGGACGACGGGCATCGTTCGGTATTCGAGAAACTGCTGCCCATCGTGCTGCGCGAGCGGTTTCCGATCACGCTGTTCATCTACCCGTCGGCGATCTCGAACGCCTCCTATGCGCTGACCTGGGAGCAATTGCGCACCCTGAAACAGACCGGGCTCATCGACATCCAGTCGCACACCTACTGGCATCCCAACTTCAAGGTCGAGCGCAGACAGCGTACACCCGCGGACTTCCAGCAGTTCGTGCGCGCGCAACTCGACCATTCGCGCCGCCGTCTCGAGGCGCAAACCGGTGCTCCGGTCGACATGCTCGCGTGGCCGTTCGGCATTTACGACGACGAGTTGATCGCGCTCGCTGCCGACGAGCACTACGTGGCCGCCTTTACGCTGGACGCGCGCAAGGCTGACCGCCACTCACGGTTACTCGCACTGCCGCGTTTCCTGATGATCGATGCCTATGGTGCCAACGCGTTCGCGCACCTGCTCGGCGAACCGAACACCCCACCCATGCCAGGAAACCCACAATGACCTTCCGGCGCCCACTGAAGCGATACACAATCCCGGCGCTGCTCGCCATCGCCGCCCTGCTGACAGGTCGAGGCGCCCTGGCCGTCAGCGGTGTCGTGCTCGACTCAAGCACGCAGAACCCGGTCGTCGGCGCAATCGTCACGACAACTGCCGGGGTGATCCGTACCGACGAAGACGGGCGATTCGAGACCACAGAGGCGGTCACGAGCGTCGGAGCCCGCGCGCCAGGCTATCTGCGCACGGAAGCGACGGTCTCCGACGAAACGCCGTTGACGCTGGTGTTGACCCCGTTTCGACCGAAAGCCGTCTATCTGTCGGTGTTCGGCATAACCAACGCGACGCTGCGCAACAAGGCCATCAGCCTTGCCGACAGCAGCGTGATCAATGCCTTGGTGATCGACGTCAAGGGTGACCGCGGCCTGACAGCCTATCGCAGTGTGGCCCGCGAGAAGATCGGCGCGGCGGCCCGGGTGAGCACACGTGCACCACAGCTACGGAACTTTCCTGCGCTGTTGGCCAGGCTGCATGAGCAGCACCTGTACCTGATCGCACGCATTGTGGTGTTCAAGGACGACCCGCTCGCCAACGCGCATCCGGAATGGAGCGTGCACACCACGGAGGGCGAACCGTGGCGCGATGGCGAGCAGTTACAATGGATGGACCCGTTTTCCCCCGACGTCTGGCAGCACAATATCGATGTCGCCGAAGAGGCGGCACGGATGGGCTTCGACGAGATCCAGTTCGACTATGTGCGCTTTCCCGACAAGGGCGGGTTGCGCTTTGCCCAGCCGAGCACCCGGCGCAACCGGACGGCGGCGATCGTCGGCTTCCTGCAGAACGCACGCACGCGCCTGGCGCCCTACAACGTGTTCGTCTCCGCGGATATCTTCGGCTACGTCAGCTGGAATCTCGACGATACCGCGATCGGCCAGCAACTCGAAACGCTCGGCGCACCGCTCGACTATATTTCGCCGATGCTCTACCCGTCCGGTTTCGCCTGGGGCCTGCCGGGCTTGAGCGACCCGGTCACCGATCCCGGCCAGATCATCAGACGCTCCCTGGCGGAGGCCGTGAAGCGCACCCGTCTGCCGGGCGTGCGCTTTCGTCCGTGGCTACAGGCCTTTCGCGATTATGCGTTCGATCATCGCGTGTTTGACGCCACGGCAATCAATGCGCAGATACAGGCCGCCGACGCCGCCGACAGCGATGGATGGATGTTATGGAACCCGCACAATCACTACGACGCCGCCGATTTACCGCAGCACTGATCGGCGTGCTGAAGCACTGGGCGCTGCTGGGCGCCCTGGCGACGGCGCAGCTGGCCGGTGCCGCCGATCTCGATACGGCAGCGCGCCTGCAAGCCACGCAGATCGTCGAGGGACAGATCGCCGCCGGACGCATCCCGGGGGCCGTGGTGCTGATCGGGGACGCCACCCACGTGTTCTACCGCGAAGCCTTCGGACTGCGCGCGACCCTCCCGGACCGCGAAGCGATGACGCTGAACACCGAGTTCGATCTCGCCTCGCTGACCAAGGTCATCGCCACCACCACGGCGATCATGCAACTGGCCGAAGCCGGCCGCATCGACCTGAACGCCCCTGTTACGCGGTACTGGCCCGCCTTCGCGGCGAACGGCAAAGAAGCGGTGACCGTGCATGACCTGCTCGCCCACACCTCGGGGCTACGCCCGGACCTGTCCGCACGCCCCGCGCAACCGGGCCGCGAAGGCGTGCTGAAGGCGATCGCCGCAGAGCGCCCGCGCAGCGCGCCGGGTGAACGGGTCATCTACAGTGACCTGAATTTCGTGGTGCTCGGCGAACTGGTCGAGCGCATCAGCCAGCGTCCGCTCGACGCCTATTGCCAGGCTCACATCTTCGCGCCGCTGGGCATGCGCGACACGCTCTTTCTGCCGGACGCCGGGCGAACGGCACGCACCGCGCCGACGCTCGCCGACAGCAGCCGCGTACGCCGCGGTCAGGTGCACGATCCGACCGCCCAATGGATGGATGGCGTTTCCGGCAACGCCGGGCTGTTTTCCACGGCGGACGACCTTGCCCGCTTCGCCCAGATGCTGCTGAACGATGGACACGCGGGCGCCACGCGGATTCTGCAACCGCAGAGCATCGCCGCGCTCACCGCTGCCGCCCCGCCGCTCTCGGCCGTACCGTGGCGCGGTCTCGGCTGGGAACTGGCCGCACCGTTGGTGTCGAACCATGACCGCCTGCCGCCGATCGGCGTCATCGGCCACACCGGATATACCGGTACGGGGCTGTGGGTCGATCTGGTGACCCATCAGTTCATCGTCATCCTGAGCAACCGCGTGTATCCGCGCGGCGGCGGTGATGCCCGCCCATTGCGTGCGCAGTTGCTCGCGCTGCTGGCAAGCCGGACCCCGCCGATGAGCGCCGCGCAGATCGGCCGGTTGCTGCCGTCGACGTTGCCGGCCCTGCGGGCCGCCGAGCGCCTGCCGACCTCGACAGGCCCGGTACAGGCCGGCATCGACGTGCTTGAAGCACAGCAGTTTGCTCCGCTTGCCGGCCTGCGCGTGGGCCTGCTCACCCATCACAGCGGCTTCGACGCCGAGGGCAGGCGCACCGTCGACGTACTCGCCCACGCGCCAGGCGTCACGCTGGCCGCCTTGTTCTCGCCGGAGCATGGGCTGAACACCGACGTGGACGAGCGGGTCGGCGACGTGCTCGACCCGGCGACAGGCCTCACCATACACAGTCTCTACGGCGCGACGCGGCGCTTCCCGAGCGATTCGCTCCGTGGACTGGATGCACTGGTCTTCGATATCCAGGATGCCGGCGTACGCTTCTTCACCTATGAAACGACACTGGGTTACGCGCTCGAAGCCGCGGCGGCGCGTGGCATCCCGCTGTTTGTGCTGGACCGGCCCGACCCGCTCGGCGCGCAGCGCTTCGGTGGACCGGTGCTGGACAGCCGCCGCGAATCATTCACCGGCTACTTCCCGGCACCGCTGGTACCCGGCATGACGCTCGGCGAACTGGCGAATCTTTTCAATCGCAACAAGCACATCGGTGCGGATCTGCGCGTCGTGCCGATGCAGGGGTACCGCCGTGCGATGACGTTTGCCGACACCGGTCTCGGTTGGGTGCCGCCGTCGCCGAACCTGCGCACACTGCCCCAGCTGGACCTGTACCCGGATGTCGGTTTGCTCGAAGGCGCGAACCTGAGTGTGGGCCGCGGTACCGCGCATCCGTTCGAGTGGATCGGCGCGCCGTGGATCGACGCGACTCGACTGGCCAACGCGCTGAATGCGCTTGATACGGGCGCGCATTTCGAGGCGGTCGACTTCGTTCCCACCGAGTCAACCTGGCGCGGCAGACTCTGTCATGGCGTGAGCATCACGCGCGACACGGCATCCCTACCCCACCCCGTCGCCAGCCTGGGCTTGACGCTGCTCGCCACCCTGCACGCGCTCTACCCCGAGACCTTCGATCTGGCGGCGACCCGCGCGTCAGTCGGCTCGCAGGCCGTGTGGCAAGCGATTCACGACGGTGCGACGGCTGATGCGGCGCAAGCGCTCGATGCCACAGCGCTGGAGCACTTCGCGCGACTGCGGCAGGAGAGCTTGTACTACTGATCTCGACGATGCCGGAGGCGTTTATCCGTCACCGCCGAGGTCCGGGCTGAAACCAAGGCCCGGCCTTTGGAAGCGCTCAAGGCATCAGGATCACCGACCCCGTCACCCGCCGTGCCGCGATGTCCTCATGGGCGCGGCCAACCTCGCGAAGCGGGTATCGCGTGATGGGGAGTTGACCGAAGATGCCGTCCTGCAGAGCCGCAAAGAGCTCCCGGCTCGCGGCATCCAGAATCGCGCGACTGTTCACCACCTGGCCAGTGACGGGCTGGACATAACGAATGGCGCGCGCCTCCAGAGCCGCCTTGTCGACCTTCGCGGGTCCCGACGCGTTGCCCAGGTGCACGAGGTCACCCCCGTCGCGAACCGACGCCACCGATGCGGTGAAAGTCGTCGCGCCGACAAGCTCGTAGACGACATCGACGCCGTGACCGCCATTCAACGCCCTCACCTTGGCGACCAGATCCGCATCGTTGACGTCGAGCACCTGTTCGATGCCACGCTCGCGGACAGCCTTCATCTTGTGGGGGCTCCCAACCGTTGCGATGACCTTCGCACCGAGCGCTTGCGCCCACAATGCAACGAGTGACCCTACGCCGCCCGCCGCGGCGTGAACCAGCACGGTCTCGCCCGGTTTCACGACATGGACTTGCTTGACCAATGCCCACGCGCTCAAGCCTTTGGTGAAGATCGCAGCAGACTGCTCGCTCGACACCCCCGCCGGCAGCTTCACCAGCGCCTCGGCCTCGACGAGGCGTTCGTCGGCGTAGGCACCCAGCGCAAACCAATAGCCGACCCGGTCCCCGACCTTCACATGGGTGACACCCGCGCCAACGGCCTCGATGACACCCGCGCCCTCAACGCCGGGGGTGAAGGGAAGCGGTACCGGAAAGGTACCGTCTCGAAACATCGTGTCGACAAAGTTGACGCCAACGGCTTCCTGCTTGAGCCGGACTTGGCCCGCACCGGGTTCGCCAACCTCGACGTTCTCATGCTGCAGGACCGAGGGGGCTCCGGTTTTAGAAATACGAATATGCTGTGCCATGACTTATCTCGCGTTCAATGAAGGTTGGAATGCCGGCCAAGCCGGGCATCGATCTTTCATCCCGCTCTTGCGTTCCAGAGCGCGCCAAGCGGGTATGGCACTGATCTTATTGTCTTCAACCAGACTGATAAATGTCAGCTTTGGCGCACCAGTGTTCCTGTTTAGGTGATAATGAGCGTCCCCATGAATTGATTCGAGAGATGCCATGGACCAACTGAGCGCCGTTCGCGCCTTCATACGTGTGGTGGAAACCGGCAGCTTCACCAAGGCGGCGGATTCGTTGGAGCTGCCTCGCAACACGGTGACGAAATTGGTCCAGGCGCTCGAGGCGCACCTGCAAGTCAAGCTGTTGAATCGGACAACCAGGCGCGTCGCATTGACCAGCGAGGGGGCGGCGTATCAGGAACGCATGTCGCGTATCCTGGAGCAGTGGCAGGAAGCGGAAGCAGACCTGACCAGTGCTCGACGGCGCCCCCGCGGTCGACTACGGGTCGACATGGGCTCGATGATCGCCACCCAGTTGGTGATTCCTGCGCTGCCGGCATTCCACGAACGCTACCCTGAGCTGCAGTTGGACATTGGCGCCAGTGATCGGCCGATCGACTTAATCAACGACCGGGTCGACTGCGCCGTGCGCGCCGGCAACCTCACGGATCCCTCGCTGGTCGTACGCCCTCTCGGTGATCTGCCGTTTGTCCTGTGCGCAACCCCGCAGTATCTGAGAAAACACGGGACGCCCGAGCTCCCGGCGGATCTGGAGGTCGGACACACCCTGGTCCGCTACGTCTATGCCGGTTCCGGGCGTAAATCGCCGATCGTGCTCAACGCCGATGCGCAGCAGATCACCGTGCAGGGCCACTATCTTGTGTCGGTCAATGACGGGAATGCCGCGCTGGCAGCCGGACTCGCCGGGCTCGGCATCCTGCATACCCTGCGTCTTGTCGCCCAGCCTCATATCGACGCGGGTACCTTGGTCCCGTTGCTGACTGCCTGGCCCACCGATTCGGTGCCCATATCGATCATCTACGCGCCGAACCGGCACTTGAGCGCACGTCTACGGGTTTTCGTCGATTGGATGGTGCAGCTGTTCGAGGCGCTTCCGGAAGAGCAACGGGCGACCAGACCGATCCATGCCCCCCGCACCTAGGCTGAACCGATCACTGGCCATCGGTGTGTGTCTGGACATATTTCGCGGGTGCCAGGCCGATCATCCGAGTGAAGTCTCTGATGAAGTGTGCCTGATCAAAATAACCCAGCTTGAGCGCGAGCTCTGTCCCCGGCCTGGCTTCGCCGCTCTGCAGTAGGGCCAGCGCTTCATGTAACCGGTATCGGGCAATCACCCACTTTGGACTGACACCCACGTAGTGGGCAAACAAGCGTTGTAACTGCCGCTCGCTGAAACCGGACAGCTCACTGAGCTGTGCCACCGTCGTCAGACTATTGTTTGACGCGACTTGGGCGATAAGGTCATTGAGCCGTTGTACACGCTCATCGGGTTGCGGTAGGCAGGCACACAGCAACGCTTCCGATAGCTCACACAGGCTGGCCATCCCCGGACATTCGAGGTGCTCGGCCAACCTGTCGATCAGCGCCCCGAAGACCTCGGAGGCCGGGATCGATCGATTGGCCAGGCGGCTGACCGGTCCGCCCAGAAAAGGTTGGAATGCGGCGGGACGAAACTTGATGCCAAACGCCCAGTCGTTGCCGGACAGCGTCTTGCTGAAGCGGGAACGACGGGGTCCCCATACATGGGCCTGACCCCTTTCCACTACGAGATGCACATTGGGGTGAGGCAGGGTTTCCTGTTGCTGTGCCGGCTGATCACCGAGATTCCAGCTGACATGCCAATAATGTTCGACCCATTCCGCCAGCTGGCCTGATGGTGCCTCGCGAAGGTGAGTGAACTGCGAACTCTTCAATCGTTGATTAAGGACGCCTCGGGCGGGCTCCGAGATAGCAGTCGCTGCCAGTCGTGTTTTTCCAATCATCTTCGATCGCCATCTGCTCCAATGCAAATCAGGGACAGGTCCGACTGTGTGGACCGGTCAAACAGGCCGCTGATTCCGGCAGAGGCTGACTGTAAACAGTCGAGGGATTGGCGTCGACAACAACAGGGTCCGGTTCAGCATGACCTGGACTGTTCATGGGGATGACAGCATGCAAGCCAAGGGAACGTTCGACGTCCAACTACCCAGCCACTCCGTTGCGCCAGGTACCGAGGCCGCTCAACTGAGTAGAAAGGCCATACACAAAACGTTTCAGGGGGACCTGGAGGCTCATAGCCTGGGAGAGATGCTTGCCTCCCTCTCGACAACCCCGGGATCGGCCGGCTATGTGGCGATGGAGCGGGTCGAGGGCCATCTGGCGGGAAGGCCAGGCAGCTTTGTGTTGATGCATTGGGGGAGTATGGACAGAGGCCAGCGAACACTGACCGTTCAGGTCGTACCTGACTCGGGTACCGGCGAGTTGGAGGGACTCGGCGGTACGATGGAAATAGATATTCGTGATGGGCGGCACTACTATCTGTTCAACTATCAACTCATGCCCGCGCGCTGAATAGTATGAAGCTGAAACGCATAATCCTGATATCGGCCATCACCGTATTGACGTTACCCGCTGCCGTGCTGGCGTTCGTAAAGCCGCTCCGAGTCGTTGCCCCCTTGCTCATTCCGGAAATAACTTGCCCACTGCCGAATATCTGCACGGACAGCGTTGCGCAATTAAGCAACGCCCAACAACTGTACAACGAAGGATATGCAACGGCAGCCACTGCCGTCGGGCCATTTCGAAGCGTGCCTCGTGTCGTGTTTTGCACGACTGATGCCTGCGCTGAATCCTTCGGACTTGGACAACGCGCGGCAGCCGCCGTTGGGAATGTGGGTTTGATCGTTGCCCCTCGCGGCTGGAAAGCGTTTTATCTGGCTCACGAACTGATCCACTATCGACAGGCGGAAACGCTCGGAAACCTGGCAGTCGCCACCCAGCCAAAATGGCTGGTCGAAGGCATGGCGTACTCACTGAGCGGTGACCCTCGTCATCCGCTGGGTCCCCCCTTCGAACAATGGCGGTCCCAATTCGAAACCTGGCATGCCGGTCTAGGCGCGCAGGACATCTGGGATGCGGCGCGCGGCGTGCACTGAAAAACCAGCCATCTGGACTTGACTCCCCCTCTCCACCACCAGCCTCATCAAACCGCTGATCCGCGTTTTTCCCTTGCGCGATAAAAAAGCAAGGCAAACCTGAAATGTCCCTGTTTTTCCCTACAGACAGCTGTAAACCTGTAGATTTAAATAATCCATCCCCGTCAAATCGATTGAGCGATGCACTGAGCAATAAGATGTGACGGTGAAGTATTGATATAACAGAAACCAATAAAACATCACTTATATTCAACTACCTGACACATCACGTGCTCAGAGCAAAACCATTCTCTCCTGCCCTCCTTGCTCTCTTCCTCTTCAACAGGGAAACGACCACCTACCGCTGAAAAACTGCCAGCCGCACCAATGGACACATCGATGCCCTGCAATGGCACGATCATTCAAGAAGGATTCTTATGCATGTGATCATTACCGCCATCGGCTCAGCCGGTGACGTTCACCCCTTTGTCGGGATCGGCCGCACGCTCGCAGCACGCGGGCATCGAATTACGTTTTGCGCCAGCGCAGCGTTCGCACCGTTGATCGAGCGCTGTGGCTTCAAGTTCTTGCCACTGGGTACCCGTGAGGAATATGACGCGGTCATGGCTGACCCGGCGTTATGGCATCCACGGACGTCGCTTCCCACCCTATGGAAAACCGTCGCCAGTACGTTGCGCGAACAGTATCGGCTGCTGGAGCAAGCGTGTGACGACCAGACCGTCATGCTGGGTTCCTTGTGGGCGTTTTCCGCCCGCCTGCTCCAGGAAAAACACGGCGTCCCGCTGATCACCGCGCAAGTGTCGCCGTTCGGCTTCTGGTCGCCGGCCGCCCCCGCCACCTCTCCACCGGGAACGAATTTGCCGGCCTTTTTGCCTTATCCCGTAAAACGCATGTTAATGGGTTTTATAGAGCGCACCTTTCTTGATCGGGCCATGGCGCCGGAACTCAATCGCTTTCGCAATGAACTGGGCTTGCCATCGGCCAAACGCATTATCAGCCAGTGGATCTCCTCTCCAGATCGAGTATTGGGATTGTTTCCAGAGTGGTTCGCCCCCGTGCAACGCGACTGGCCTGCCCAGACAGTACTGACCGGGTTCCCGTTGTTCGATGAGTCCGGTTTCCTGCAGACGGATACCGAACTCGCGGACTTCTTGAATGAGTCCTCACCGGTCGTGTTTACCCCGGGTTCGACCATGGTCGACAGCGGCCAGTATTTTGCCGCTGCGGTTGGTGCACTCAAGTTGATCAAACGCCGCGGAGTGTTTCTGACCAACCAACCGGTAGACCCGACCCTGGCCGCCGGAAGCAGGATTCTGGTGCGGCGCTACGTGCCGATGAGTCGCATCCTGCCGCAGAGTTCGGCACTGGTGCATCACGGTGGCGTCGGGACCACTGCGTTGGCGATAGCAGCCGGAGTACCGCAAGTCGCCACGCCGTTTGCCCATGATCAGTTCGACAACGCCGCGCGAATGGAGCGCTTGGGGTGCGGCGTGCGGATACTCCCCCCTGCCTCCGCCGAGTCGCTGGCCACGGCGCTGGATAAGGTGTTGAACAGTCATGCAGTGCGCGCCCGCTGCGAGCGCTATCGCACACAGATGCCAAGCGGTGAAGCGGCATGTCAAGCGGCAGCGTTGCAAGTCGAGGCGCTCACCTCGCGCTGAGACGTACGGCAAAGCCTCATCAGGGATGATCAGTGACAGGGAGTGAACGGTCAGCCGTTTCCTTTTCCTGTCGAGTTTCGAACAAGGACGACGAACATGCACAACCAGACTATGGCCCAGGCCATGCCCGCTTCCAGTGGAGAGCCTCTGCTCTACCCACTTACCGCTCCCCAACTGGATATCTGGCTGGACCAGACTCTGCACGGCGAGATCCCTTTGTATAACATCGGCGGCTATGCCCGGATCAACGGTACGGTCGATGCCGCAAGGCTACAACAAGCCATAGATCAGGTCGTCGACGGCCATGACGCCCTGCGTATCCAGCTGGAACCCGGATCGCCCGGGCATCCCCTGCCGCGACAACGCTTCCTGGCATCGGTCAGCGTGCCGCTGGCCCGGTTCGATGTGTCAGGACATGACGCTCCAGAGGCCGCCGCACTGGCCTTGATGCAAGAAGACCTGCAGACCCCGTTTTCCCTTGACGGCGGTTTGCTGTTGCGCATGGCCCTGCTGAAGGTCCGGGAGGGGCTCTACTACTTCTTCGCCAATTGTCATCATCTGATCGTCGACGGCTGGGCCTTCGCCATGATGGGTCGGGCGATCAGCCAGGCCTATACCGCACTCCAGGATCAACAGGACAGTACGGTATGCGCGCCGACTTACCAGGCGCATGTCGAACAGCAAGGTACCGACAGGGACTCGCCGTCCTTTCAGCGCCAGCGCCAGTACTGGCTGGATAAATATCGCAGCCTGCCCGAGCCGCTGCTGGCACCCCACTATGAAAGCCGATTCGGCCAACGCCTGGCACCCAGCCAGAACCATGCCTGGCGCCTGCCACGCGCGCTCTACAATCGCCTCGGCGAACTGGCGAAGACCTCTGGCCAGGCGACGGTGTTCCACGTGATGCTAGGTGCGCTGTACAGCTATTTTACGCGCATCGCCCAACGTGATGAGGTGGTGATCGGCCTGCCAGTCCTCAACCGCGCCAATGCCGTGCACAAAGCCACGCTGGGTTTGTTCGTCGGCATGAGCCCGGCTCGCCTCAGCCTGGGTACCGACCTGGCCTTTAGCGAGCTGGTCAGAAAGATTGCCCAGACACTCAAGCAGGACTACCGCCATCAACGGTTTCCGTTGAGCGAACTCAACCGTGAACTCGGGCTGCAAAACCTGGGACGGCGGCAGTTGTTCGACCTGGTGGTGTCCCACGAACTCGACCAGGACACCTGGTACGGTCCGGCCCCTGCGCAACCAGTCAAGCTCAGCAATGGATACGAACAACAGCCACTGGCGATGCATGTACGCGAGGCCGCGGCGGACGACGATGTGTGGATGCATTTCATCTACAACGAGGCCTATTTCGATGCGGTGCAGATCGAGGCGCTGCAACAGCGCTTCATGAGCATCCTGCAGAGCGTCGTCGCTGATTTCGATGTGCCGGTCAAGGCCCTCGATCTTCTGCCGGCCACTGAACGCCGGCAAATGCTGGATGAGTGGAATCGCACCGGCGTCGACTACCCTGCAGAGCCGCTGCTGCATAAGTTGATCGAAACCCAGGCCGCCGCGCGCCCGGAAGCGATAGCCGTACGCTTTGAAGATCAGACGCTGACCTATGGCGAACTGAACCGCCAAGCCAATCAGTTGGCCCACACCCTGCTCGAAGCGGGCATTCGCCCGGACGCCCGAGTCGCCATCTGTCTGGAGCGCAGCCTGGAAATGGTGGTGGGTCTGCTGGGCATTCTCAAGGCGGGTGGCGCCTACGTTCCCATGGATCCTGGTTATCCGATCGAACGCTTGCGCCACATGCTGGACGACAGCCTGCCAAGCGCGCTGATCACCACCCGTGCACTACTGACGAGCCTGCCCGCCGTGACGACGTCCGTGCTGTGCCTGGATACCGACCGTGAGCGCTTGTCCCGGCAAGCGGAACACAATCCGCACGCCACGGCGCTCGGCTTGACGCCCCGGCACCTCGCCTATGTGATTTACACCTCCGGCTCCACCGGCCTGCCTAAAGGGGTCATGAACCAGCATGACGGGGTCGTCAACCGATTGCTTTGGGCCCGCGACGCTTATGGGATCGATGAGCACAGCCGCCTCCTGCAGAAGACCCCGTTCAGTTTCGATGTGTCCGTCTGGGAGTTTTTCCTGCCACTGCTCAGTGGCGCGCAGCTGGTGGTCGCCGCCCCTGGCGGGCATCGGGATCCCCGCTATCTGATGGACATCATGGCGAGCACCGGCATTACCCTGGTGCATTTCGTCCCGTCGATGTTGCAGCTGTTTCTCGACCAGGCAGAGCCGCAACGCCTGCCTGATCTGAAGCAGGTCCTGTGCAGTGGCGAAGCCTTGCCTCATGCCTTGCAGGAACGGTTTTTCGAACACTGGCCGGCGGTGCGGCTGCACAACCTCTACGGCCCCACCGAGGCGGCTATCGACGTCACGTCCTGGCATTGCCGCCCGGGCTTGCACGAAGGCATCGTGCCTATCGGCAAGCCGATCGCCAATACCCAACTGCATATCCTCGATGCGAACCTGCAACTGCTACCGCCAGGGATCGCCGGGGAGCTCCACATCGGCGGGATCGGTGTCGCGCGGGGCTACCTGAATCGCCCGGAGCTGACGGCCGAGCGATTTATCCGCGATCCCTTCCAGGCCGCCCCCCAGGCGCGCCTGTACAAGACCGGCGATCTGGGCCGCTGGTTGGCCGATGGCAGCATCGAGTACCTGGGGCGTAACGATTTCCAGGTGAAAATTCGCGGCCTGCGCATCGAGCTTGGCGAGATCGAAGCGCGACTTGGCGCTTGCGAAGGTATCAAGGATGCGCTGGTGATCGCTCGTCAGGCGTCGGCGGAGGATACCTACCTCTGCGCCTATCTGGTGGGCGAGCCGGGGTGCGTGCTTTCAGCGCCGCACTTGCATGAGACCTTGCGCCAGCAGTTGCCCGACTACATGGTGCCGCGGTACCTGATCCAGCTCGAGCGGTTTCCATTGAACGTAAACGGCAAGCTGGACCGCAAGGCCCTGCCCGAACCCGAAGAAGCCCTGGGCGGTAGCGACGGAACAGCGCCACGCAGCGCCTTGGAACAGTCGTTGGCCGACCTCTGGCGGGACAACCTCAAGTGCGCCGCACTGGGTATCCACGACAACTATTTCATGCTCGGTGGCGACTCCCTGAAAGTTATTCACTTGCAGGTCAAGGCCCGCGAGCAAGGGATTGCGCTGACGCTGGCACAGATCTATCAGCATCCGAGCATCGCTCGACTGGCCCAGAGCGTCCAGGCGCAAGGCGGTCCGTCGACGAGTCTGGCGCCCTTGGCGCGCACCGCGCCTTTTGCCCAGGTGCCGGAAGCGATCCGCCTGGCCAGCAAAGGCCTGTTCGATGACGTATTCGCGGCTTCGCAGCTGCAAGTCGGGATGATCTACCACGCGATGATGCACCCGGAGTCGGCGATCTATCACGACATTTTCCGCTATCGCCTGCGCCTGCGTTGGGATGCCGCTGCCTGGGACCGGGCTTGTCGCGCCCTGATCCAGCGCCACCCGGCCTTGCGCATGTCGTTCGATGTCGGCCATGCCGAAGTGCCCATGGCCCGGGTGCACACGACGGTCGCGTCGCCGGTGCAGGTCATCGACGTCGTATCGCTGAGCCCCCATGAGCGTTCGAACGCCGTAGCCGCCTATGTGGATGAACGCAAGCGTCATCGCCAAGACTGGCAGCAGGCGCCGCTGTACCAGTTCGGCATATTCGTCGCGGCGGATGACATCGACCTGGTGTTCAGTTTCCAGCATGCGCTGCTCGACGGTTGGAGCGTCGCCACGTTGCTGCGTGACCTGATCACGCTGTACACCTCGGAGGAAGATGCGGACGCACTGCCGGCCTTGACCACCACACCTGCCGACTTCATCGGCCTGGAACGGCAGGCGATGGCAAACGAGGCCCATGGCCGGTTCTGGAGCGAATACCTGCACGACGCCCCTGTCGCCGCCATGACCAGTTGGGTCCATGGGGTTGCCCCGGACTCAACGCCGCACCGCTCGGCCTATCGAGCAATACCCGCAGTGGATGTGGCCCGGCTCGAAGCGTTCTGCCGCGCCCAGGACCTGCCGTTGCGCGCTGTATTGCTGGCGGCTCACGGTTTCGCGCAAGCCATTCTGTCCAATCAGCAAGAAGTGCTGTGCGGTGTCATCAGCCATGGTCGGCCGGAATTCGAGGACGCCGCCTCGGTTCTGGGTTTGTTCCTCAATACCCTGCCCGTGCGCTTCAGCACCCTGGGCCAGGATTGGCTCGAGGTGATCCGCGGGGTGATGAGCCAGGAGCAGCAAGTGTTTGCCCATCGGCGCTATCCGTTCGCACTGATTCACCGCGAAACCTCCATCACCTTGAACGTGGTGTTCAACTACGTCGATTTTCATGTGCTCGACGACATGCTGGCGCCGGGCAAGGAAATCCTCACTAACTGGGAAACCACGGAGGCCAGTAACTATGACTTGCTGACCACGACGGGCCGTCACCCCGCCAACGGTTCTCTGATGTTGAAAATGGACTATCGAACCGCGCGCGTCGCCACCAGCCAGGTCGAGGCCTATGCCGACTACCTGTTGCGCACGCTTGAATCGATGATCGCCGCCCCCCACGCCACGCCACGCATACCGGCCTGGCTGCCGAGCCTCGAGCGAACCCTGCCGACGCCGGTCACGACAGTCCCTCGGCGCAATCTTTCGACCTTGCTACTGGACAGCTTCGCACGTCATGGCGAACGGACCGCCGTGAGTTTCGAGCACAACCGCCTGTCGTACCGCCAGCTGGCGAACGCCAGCGCACAACTGGTGAGTTGGCTGCACCAACACGGTATCGGTCAGGGAGATCGGGTCGCCCTCATGATGCCACGCTCGCCCGACCTGATCGTTGCCCTGCTTGGTGTGATACAGGCCGGCGCCGCCTATGTACCGATCGACCTGAGCTACCCACAGGAGCGTATCCGGCTGATTCTCGAGGATTCGCAGCCGCGCCTGGTGCTGTTCGCCGATGCGTCCGCGAACCTGCTGATGGCACTGGCAAGCACGGCAGACCAGCGTCACTGGGACAGTGTGGTCGCCGAGTTCAACGACAACCTGCCGCGCAATGACCTGGTCGCCTCGATTGCCACAGGAATCGTCGACGAAGATAACGCTTACCTGCTCTATACCTCGGGCTCGACCGGACGCCCCAAAGGCGTGGCAATGCCGCACCTCGCATTGACCAATATGATCCTTTGGCAGAACCGTCAGCAGGCGGAAGGCGCCAATACGGCAGCAGCGCTGAAAACGCTGCAATATTCGCCCATATCGTTCGACGTATCGTTCCAGGAGATTCTCTCGACCCTGACGTGCGGGGCGCAGCTGGTCATGATCGACGACGGGCTGCGCCATGACTTCATTCGGTTACTGAAATTTATCCGCGCCCAGGACATCAATCGGCTGTTTCTGCCCTACGTCGCCTTCCAGGGGTTGGCCGAAGTCGCCCTGCAGCTGGGTATCCGGCCCGTCTCGCTGCGCCAGATCAATGTGGCCGGCGAACAGCTGAAAATCACTGCCGAAATCCGCAACCTGATGGATGGCCTCGATGACTGCCAGCTCGAGAACCACTACGGTCCGACCGAAGCCCACGTGGTCACCCGCCTGAGACTTGAAGGCGCCACCGCGACCTGGCCGAGCATGCCACCGATCGGTACACCGATCGACGGGGTACGCCTGCATGTCCTGGACGCGACGGGCAACCCATGCCCGATCGGGGTCGTGGGCGACCTGTTCATCGAAGGCCGGTGCCTGGCGAACGGTTACTGGAATCAACCCGATCTGACCGCGGAACGATTCGTCCATCGCCAGCTGGAGGGTGAGACCCGACGGTTATACAAGACCGGAGACCTCGGGTTCTACCTGCCCTCGGGCGACCTCGTCTATCAAGGCCGCAGCGACGCCCAGGTAAAGATTCGCGGTTATCGGGTCGAGCTGGGCGAGATCGAAGTGGCCATGCTCGACTCCGCTCGGTTCGGCGCCGATATCCAGCAAGTGGCGGTGATCGACAAGCGTGCGGCGGATGGCAGTTGCTATCTGGTGGGGTTCGTTCAGCCCATGGCGGGCCGCCAGCTGGACCTGGACCGCCTCAAGGCCGAGATGCGCCTGACGCTGCCCGATTACATGCTGCCGAACACGTTGGTCGGCATCGCGCAAATACCACTGGGTCCCACCGGCAAGATCGATCGCCGGCGCTTGCAAGAGATAGAGGTTCAAAACACCTTGCAGCGACCGTATACCGGGCCGCGAAATGTCTTGGAAGACTTGCTGCAGGGCTATTGGCAGGAAACCCTGGACCTGGAGGAAATCAGCGTCCACGACAATTTCTTCGAGCTCGGCGGCAACTCGCTCAAGGCGGTCCGGCTAATTGCCATGCTGGCCAGGCACCAGGCCTTCGAGCCGTCATTGTCCGACTTCATCCAGGCCCCGACCATTGCCGAATTCGCCGACATCTTGCGGCGCAGCGAAACCACCGCCCCTGGAACCGGCGCACTGGTGAACTTCAAAAATGCCACCCAGATGCCAACGCTGTTCCTGGTGCACCCCATCGGTGGACACGTGTTGTGCTATGCCGCGCTGGCGCGAGTACTCAAGAACCAGGTTCACCTGTATGCACTGCAAGCGCCGGGCACCTGGGATAGCCGCGCACCGTTGCAATCGGTGCAGGCCCAGGCGGTGCATTACGCCGATGCCATCGAACAGGTCGCGCCCCAAGGCTCGCTGAACATTGGCGGCTGGTCCTATGGCGGCGTGGTGGCGTATGAGCTGGCGAGCGAGTTGAAGCGGCGTGGGCGGCGCCTGAACAACGTGTTCCTGCTGGACACCATCGTGCGCGTCGACCAGGGCGAGGTGCAAATAGAACGCACCGTGCTCATGAATTGGTTCATGTGGGAACTGCTCAGCGGCGATGGCCAGAAAGACTACGACTACCACGCCCTGGACTTCTCTTCGATGAGCGACTCACAAGCCTTCGCGGCGATTAGACAGCACGGCATCAGCCAGGGCATTTTCAACACGAGCATCAGCTTGGTTGCGCTGGATCAACTCTACCGGGTCTTTCATGCCAACTGGCAATCGTTGCTGGACTACCGATTCGCGCCCCAGGATCTGCCGCTCACACTATTCGCCGCGGATGTCGAGTTGCCCGATGTGCTGCAGGCTCCCCATGAGCGGGTAGGTACCGCATTTCGCGATCCGTACCGTGGATGGCGCTCGATAGCGCCGCAGGTGGAGCGAATTGCCGTCGAGGGGGACCATCTGACCATGATGCGCGAGCCGCATATCGGACGGGTCGGTGAAATCATCAAGTCACGAATTGACGCGGCGCGGGCTAGAAGCGCTGAGTCCATAGCAATATCCGCCTAGCCGTCACCGACGGTCGCAGTGACGAAGCGGGTTTAACGGCCCCGCTTGCTCCCACGCCCGGTCGTTCCGGGCCCGAGAGAGGTGACGCAGCATGAAAGAACTCAGAAAAGCCATCGTGGCAGGTGCCGGTATCGGCGGACTGACTGCCGCCATCGCACTGCAGCGGGCCGGCTGGCAGGTCAAGGTTGTCGAAGCGGCCCCGACTCTACGTGCCAGCGGCACCGGCTTGTCGGTCATGGCCAACGCCATGGCCGCGTTGCATTCAATCGATGCCCACGTTCCGGTGGAACAAGCGGGCCAGGTGATCCGACAGTTTTTCTTCAAGAAGCACAATGGCGAGCCCATCACCAGCATGCCCATCCACGAGATCGGCGAACAATTGGGTTACCCCAGCCTGAATATCCAACGTCCATTGCTGCTACGTGCCTTGGCCCAACAGCTCACTCCGGACACCCTGACCACCGGGTTGCGCTGCGTGGGTTACGCCCATTGCCCGGAGGGGGTGCAGGTGTCGTTCGAGGACGGCAGCACGCACCAGGCCGATCTGCTGATTGGCGCCGACGGTTTGAACTCGGTGATCCGCCAGCAGATGTTGGGCGAAACGCCAACGCGCCCATCCGGCTATATTGCCTGGCTGGCGGTAACGCCACTCAGCCACCCGCTGCTGACCGAAGGCTATGTGGCGCATTATTGGGGGCGCGGCAAGCGCTTTGGCCTTTGCGATGTCGGGGATGGCCAGGCGTACTGGTGGGGCACCTGCAACCACGGCAACGCTGCGGAGGCCGCGTTGCGCATCAGCAAGCAGGAGGTGCTCGACACCTACGCCGGCTGGTCAGCAGAAGTCCTCGCGGCCATCGAGGCCACGCCCGAGAACGCCATATTGAAAATGCATGCCCGGGATCGCGCGCCCGTGGAGCAATTCTGTGATGGGCAGGTGGTACTGTTGGGCGATGCGGCTCATCCCATGCTGCCCAGCCTGGGCCAGGGCGCCGCGCAGGCGATTGAAGATGCCGTGGTGCTGGTCGATCACCTGGGGCAAACGCCAGACCTGCGCAGCGCGCTGGCGCACTACCAGGCGCGTCGACATCCGCGGGTCAATGGAATCGTCAATGCCGCGCGTTTTATGAGCGGCATCGAACAAGCCGAGTCGAGATTCGCCTGCTGGCTGCGAGAATGGTATTTCCGCCTGACCCCACAGAGCAGTTTGCGCAAAAAGAACATCGATATATTGTCGTTCAAACCCAATGCATAAACAGGCGTATCCACATCCGGGGTTATTCATCCGGGTGGTTGATGCTGTCAGCCCGCACGGCGATCGTCTTGCACTCCCGCTCGTGGCTTGAGCGAGTGGCTGGAGAAGGTCGGTCTCAAGCAGGTCGACACCGTGGCACAAATGGCATTGGGCACACCGCCACAAGCGCTCAACGGCCTCCGACAGTTCGCCCTCGTCACCCAAGCCATGGGTTGACCACCGCGCGCAAGAAAACACCACTGCCACCCCCTCAATAGCCCAAACTGGGTATCGGTGCGAGCGCCGTAATCGGACGCGGTACAGCGCTCCGGCTCCTGGCGCAACCCGATACTCGCTGGGCATTCTGTGCCGTCATCGGCCCCACGGCTGAACCGACACCAGGGCTGACAGCACTGGACCCGCAAGCAATGCTCTCCCCTTCGGCCGCACCGGCCCCCCACATACTGATCGGGCCCATCCCGCAGTGCCGTTCACACAATGCCTTCGAAGACAACACCACCGACCTGCGTGTGGGCGTCTGGGACTCGACACCGTACGAGCGTCATGACCGACCGCATAAACTCTACGAATTGATGCACCTGATCGAAGGTAATGTCATCCTGCGGGCGCCTGATGGTACAAGCCTGACAATCAACACCGGTGACACCGTGTTCGTCCCGCGAGGCGCGCCGTGCGCATGGAAAAGCACCCGGTATGTGCGCAAGTTTTACGCTGTAAAATAAGCCGCACCTATTTCGTATTGAGTGAGATGCCGGAGTGAAACCAATTATCTATGCGCCGGACCGGCACTTGAAGCGATTTAAATGTTTTGGCACGGGCCCGGACAGCGGAAACGAAGCTGTCGTCATTTTTGGAGGGGGTTCCTCCGAGTGGTCGGTCGAGGATCGTCAACGTTTTGCAACCCTGCAAAATGCCAATGCTTGCGTATTTATCAACGTTGAGAACGACGGCCTCGGGCCGTGTATTCTTGATTTCTATTATCCGCATGCCAGGAGCCCCCTGTGTTTACATGCGTCGTTGGCAGCCGCCCACTACCTGCAAACCAGCCGTGTCGCAGAGCATTCGAGGCTGATGCTGACGTCCATGAATAAACAGGCGTTGCACTATACCCAGTCCGCAAATGAGATGTATGTCAGCGTCACGCCTCAACCGGTAAAGATGCCCGCGCCCTCTTGGGATGCCATTGCAAACTTGCTCGGCTGCCCGACATCAGCAATCAAGGTGCCGCCAGCCGTCGCCTCCATAGGGAGCCCGAAATTACTGGTCGAAATGGTCAGCTTTGACGCGTTGCATGCGCTACACCCCGACCTCCATGGGATTGTAGAGTGGGGGAAAACGTCTGCTATCAGCGGTTGCTATGCCTACGTACACCGCGAAGGGCAAGTGTATGAGGGGCGTAACTTCAACCATCTGGACGAGCGCCTCGAGGATGCTGCGACGGGGGTAGCCGCAGGTGCGCTCAGGGTACTCCTTGCAAGAGACATCATCCTTTACCAAGGACAGGCCTTGGGGAATCCCTGTCGAATCAGTGCGTCGGTTCTTGATGGAAGGGTCTGTGTGGGCGGCCAGGTTATCGAAATGCAACCGTCAGCCTAACGGCTGAGCACTGAGATAATTCCGCCACTTTCCAGAGGGAGTAACCGCTGAGGCCGGGGACCGAGGCGGGACGACATGTAGTGATCGTCCAAGTCCCGTGCAGTTACTTTGTGACGTGATCAATCCGCCAGCGCTGCTTCAGCTGTTGCAGGCGTCCATCACGGCTCATCTCATCGAGCGCGCTCTGCCAGCGTGCAACCAGGCGAGCGTCCGTCTGCGGGGAGAAGGCGATATAGGCGCCCTGCGTCATCAGTGGCAATTGGTAGTGCAGTGCGTTGGGCTCAAGTCCAACCTCGCGAGCCAGTGTGGCGACGGTGAGCGTATCCGCGACGATCAGATCCGCTCGCTCCAGACGTAGCAACTTCATCATCTGCTCTGGGGTGTCCACGCCATACAGATTTTTCATCCCCTGTTTTTTCAGGTAATCGTAAGCCAGCCATTTACGCGGCACTGCGATCCGGTCGACAGCGCCGGCTTGTTGCAGGTTGAGCACTGGCTGCGCCGTTGCGGAGCCTGCATAGAGTGCCGTTTCAACCTCCATCAAAGGACCGACCCACAAGTAGTGAGACTCGCGCTCGGCAGTACGCAACACGGTAAAGACCGCCGTATCCGAGTCAGTGCCGGCGACTTGCAAGGCCCGAAGCAAGGGGGCTTGCTCAATACGCACTTGATCGCCCGCGCTTTGTGCGAGGGTGCGCACCACGTCAACGCCGAACCCCACCAGCTCATTACCCTGCTGGAAATTCAGGGGCGGATGGTTATCGGTCAGCATGCGCAGATCGGCTGCGACAGCCGAGAAAGCAAGGAAAGACAGCACGCAGCCGAACAGCAACCTCATGAAGCCACCTCAACGTAATGGTCCGTTCAGTTTATGCCAGCCGTCCCCTAGCTGTCTCGCACCTCACCCGCCACCTCCGCACGGAACCCGGCCTCGTGCGCCATGACCCATTGCGCGAACGCCTTGCTCGGCAGAGGGATCGAGAAGAAATAGCCTTGCCCGACCTCATAGCCCTGAGCCATGAGAATATCGCGCTGGGCAGCGTGCTCGATCCCTTCCGCCACCACCGGCAAACAAAGTCCCTTGCCGATACCGATGACTGACTCACTCAGGGCGCGGCAGGAGGCGTCGCGCTCCAGGTCATCGACAAAGCTCTTGTCCAGTTTCAACTCGCTGATCGGCAGACGCCGCAAATACCCCAAGCTGGAGTAACCGGTGCCAAAGTCATCAATCGCCAGACGCACCCCCAAGGCATGCAAATCGCGGATGGTTTGTTCGGTGCCTGCGCTACTGGACAACAAGACGCCTTCGGTCACCTCCACGCACAGGTCGCGGGGCTGCAAATCGCAAAGCTGCAATTGCCGGTCGATCAACTCGGCCAGATTCCGGTTGTGGAAGTTGATCGGCGACAGGTTGATCGATAAGGAGGGGACCACCAATCCTTCTCGACGCCACAGCGCCAATTGCTCGCAAGCTTCCCGTAACACCCATTGGCTCAGCGCATTGATCAGCCCGCATTCCTCGGCCAGAGGGATGAATCGGCTGGGCGCAATATGATCCAGCGTCGGATGCACCCAGCGCGCCAGCGCTTCGGCACCGACCAGACGTCCGCTGCGCAGATCGACCTGCGGCTGATAGACCAGATGCAGCCCGTCACCGGCCAGGGCCTTGCGCAAGGCCGTCTCCAGCATCAAGCGCTCCTGGGCGATCTTGTTCATCTCTTCGAGAAAGAAACTGAAGCTGCCGCGTTCGACGCGCTTGGCCTGGTACATGGCGATGTCGGCACAATGCAGCAGGCTTTCCATATCCCGCCCGTCCTCCGGGAACAGACTGATGCCAATACTGGCCGACACCACCACGGCCGTCCCGGCAATGGTGGCCGGGACACTCAGGATCATCATCAGTCGTTCAAGAAAGGTCGTGACCTGGGTGGCGTTCATCCGTGGCAACACCAGCACGAACTCATCCCCGGACAAACGCCCGACAATGTCCGACTCCCGCAGCACGCTGCGCAGCCGTTGCGCCATGACTTGCAGCAGTTCGTCCCCCGAAGCGTGCCCCAGGGCATCGTTGACCTGCTTGAAACGGTCCAGGTCGACAAACAGTACCGCCAGCTCGGCCTGTTCTTCAGCGACTTCGAGCAGGATCCGCTCGGCCTGGGCCAGCAGGAAATTGCGATTGGGCAGACCGGTCAATGCATCATAAAAGGCCATTCGGCGAATGGACTGCCGAGCCTCTTCCCGCTCCAGCGCCAGCATGCACAGGTGGATTCCCGCCGTCACCAGATGCATATGCAGAGGATCGGGGCCGCGACACTCCCGGAAGTAGAGCGCAAAAGTCGCCGCGACCCGTCCCGCACCGTTGCGTACCGGAACCGACCAGCACGCCTGAAAACCCGACAGTTTCGCCAGGGCCCGGAACTCGGCCCAGAGCGGATCGTGGTGAATATCCGTGACCAGGACCGGCTCGCCCCTGTAGGCCGCCGTGCCGCAGGAACCCTTGGCCGGGCCGATTGACAGGCCCTCGATCGCCCTGGAGTAGTCCGTCGGCAGGCCCGGGCTGGCCAAGGGGTGTAGAATGCCCGCCGGGTCCACACTGAGGATCGAGACCGCCACCTCGGGGGCGATGTGTTCGATCTCCTGACACAGCAAGGTCAGCACGCTCTCCAGCGACGCCTCTTTCAACAACGCGCCAATGATCTTGTCCTGCAGCACCTCATGCAGCTTTGTCCGGGTAATGTCGGTCAAGACGATCACGATGTTTTCGACCTTGCCCTGATGATCGAACACCGGCGTCGAGGAAACATGCAGCCACAGCCGTTGGCCATTACGCTTGCTGATCAGCGCGCTGATTTCATTGGATTGACCGCCGAAGAGCTTTTCCAGCACCTGCTGCGCATAGGTTTTGGCTCGCGTATCCGAGGCAAAGAATATAAGCGGTGACTGACCGATCACCTCTTCACGGGCATAGCCCAGCAATCGAACAAACCCGTCATTGACATAAATGAGGTGCCCCTCGGCATCGACGATACAGGTGGCCGAGCGGGTGGCATTGACCGACATCGAGAGCAGCCGGTGCTCGATATCCTTCAAGCGCTCGGCTTCTTCACCACTGATCAATCCGACTCCAGAGTCCATTTTCTTTACCACTTCATGCCTGCAATCACCGTCATCAGTGTAACGGCTTCGTGTATTTGCGCTGAAAAAGTTCACCCCCAAACTGCCAGCCAGCAAGCTTGCAAAAGCAGTATGCCGGTCTAGGCTCACCATTGCCTCTCAAAGCACAACTCACCGTACATGAAACCCGCCACTTCAGACGGAGGGCATCTCTTTCCTTAAAAAAGCCACGCGCTGTTTTTAGTTGCTGACACGAATTAAGTCATCACAATCAAGAGGGATGCTTGATGAATCGCAGCCATGGGTATCGTGCGTTCTCGCAAAAGCAAGACTCCGAGCAAGTGCTGCGCGGGCGCTTCGAAGTGAGCTACGACTACCCGGTGGTGTTCACCGATCATCTGTTCGATCCGGAAAATCCCTGCCTGCACCGCCAGTTGACAGCGCAGCATCAGGTTCCTGTCAGCGTGCTGGTGTTCGCTGATGAGCAACTGTTGCAAAGCGCCCCACAGTTGCTGAAACAGATCGATAGCTACTTTGCCACCCATGCCGCAGACCTGCATTTGCTGGCCGCGCCGATTGCCGTCCCGGCCGGCGAAACGAGCAAGGCGCCACAGGTGTTGCAGCAACTGTACGCCGACATGCTGCAGCATGGGTTGGACCGGCATAGCTATGTACTGGCCCTGGGCGGTGGCGCGGTGCTGGATGCGGTGGGCTATGCCAGCGCCACCTTCCACCGTGGCATTCGCCTGATCCGTATCCCGAGCACGGTGCTGGCGCAGAACGACGCGGGCATCGGCGTGAAGAACGGCATCAATGCCTTCGGCCAGAAGAACCTGCTGGGGGCCTTCTACCCCGCCACCGCGGTGATCAATGACTTCCAACTGCTGACCAGCCTGAGCCGTCGCGACCAGATTGCCGGGCTGGCCGAAGCGGTCAAGGTGGCGCTGATCAAGGACGCGGCGTTTTTCCGATGGATAGAGCAACAGGCCGACGCCCTCGCCCACTTCGATCACCCGGCCAGCCGCTATGCCATTCGCCGCTGTGCCGAACTGCACCTGGAGCACATCACCGGAGCCGGCGACCCGTTCGAGCGCGGTAACGGGCGGCCACTGGATTACGGGCATTGGGCCGCGCACAAACTGGAAAACCTCAGTGGCCACAGGCTGCGCCACGGCGAGGCCGTGGCGGTGGGCATGGCCCTGGATGGACTCTATGCCAATGCCAAGGGCCTGTTGAGCGATGCCGACACCGATCGCGTGCTGCGCCTGCTGCTCAAACTCGGCTTTTGCCTGTGCCCGCCGGAACTGCTGTTGAAAGATGCACAGGGGCGCTCACAGGTCCTGCTCGGACTGGAGGAGTTCCGCCAGCACCTGGGCGGGCAACTTTCCATTCCCATGCTCAAGCGGATCGGCGAATCGGTGGACCTGCATGAAATAGAGGCCACGCTGATGGAGGAAGCGCTGCTGCGGCTGTCGACCCGCTCCGGCCTGGTGCTGGGTTTACATGAGAGCTGCGCGCCATGAGCCACACAGCGCCGAACCTGAAGACCTGGATGACCCTGGGCCGGGTGTCCAACCTGCCCACGGTGTGGACCAATACCCTGGCCGCCGCCCTGCTCTCCAGCAGTGCCGGGGCCCTGGCGCCACCGTCGGCCCTGATGTGGATCCTGCTGCTGGTGGCACTGTCGGCGCTCTACCTGGCCGGCATGCTGTTGAACGACCTGTTGGACGCCGACTGGGACCAGCAGCACCACAACCCCCGCCCCATCACCCTGGGGCTGGTCAGCCGCCAGCAGGTGGGCCTGGCCACCGCGCTGATGCTGATAGTGGCCGCCGCCTCGGTGCTGGGCTTGAGCCGGTTGATCGACCAGCCGCACTGGCTGCTGGTCAGCGCCACCCTGCTGGTGAGCTGCATCCTCGGCTACAACCTGCTGCACAAGAAATACGCCCACAGCGTCTGGCTGATGGGGGCTTGCCGCTCGACCCTCTACCTCACCGCCGCGGCCAGCCTGGCGGTGCCACCGGAGCCGATCTGGCTGTGTGCGATCTTGCTGGGCGTCTACATCAGCGGACTGACCTACCTGGCCCGGCAGGAGCATCGCAACCAGTTGCTCAGCCGCCTGCCGCTGATCCTCATGCTGAGCCCACTGGCCCTGGCGCTCTATGCCGACAACGACTGGTTCTGGCCCGTGCTGCTGCTCTGGCTGGGCTGGCTGGGCTGGCACTACTGGCGCCACCTGGCCAACCCACGGCAACGGCAGGTCCGCGCCTTTATCGGCGCCGGCCTGGCAGCCCTGCCGCTGTTCGATGCCCTGGTGCTGGCCATGGCCAACCAACCGTTGGGCAGCCTGTTATGCGTCCTGGTGTTTTTCCTGCTTCCACACTTCCAGCGCTGGGTCAAACCGACATGAACATGGACGTCACTGCACAGCCATCGACCGCCCTCGCCATGCGGCACGAGTGCCTCGTCGAACAACGCCAGGCCTTCACCCGACAGCTCGATGACTGCGAGCGGCAGTGGTGGCGCCAGGCGCAGGAGAGGCTCGCCCAACACCCGGACGCCAACACCTCGGCGCTCTTGAGCAGCCAGTGCAAGCGCAGCCTCAACGAGCAGGCACTGCCCGACAGTGCCGGCTGGAGCAACGTCCAGCTGGCGCGGGCGTTGCTGCTGGCCCAGGCCCTGGAGCAACAACCCGCCGCCGGGCAACTGCCTTTGCTGCGCCAGCTGTTTCTGTGGGGCGACGATCAGGAAAAGATCGCCCTCTTGAAAGCCCTGGACTGGCTCGATAGCCACGGGCTCTGCGTCGAGCTGGCGCTGCAGGCCGGACGGACCAGCAACAGCCAGGTGTTTGCCGCCCTCGCCCTGGACACCCTCTACCCGGCGCGCCACTACAGCGAACGGGCCTTCCACCAGCTGGTGCTGAAAGCCTTGGGCATGGGACTCGACATAGGGCGCCTGGTCGGTCTGACCCAACGCCACAGCGTCACCCTCAATCAGTTGGCGCTGGACCTGCTGGAAGAACAGCTGGCTGCGCAACGGACGGTGTCCGCAGGGCTGCCCCGAGTGATTGCCTTCGGCTTGCTCGACCCGGCGCAACGCCTGCGCCTGGTCGACCTGGGTCAGCAGCAACGCTTACCGCCGGAGTGGCGTGAGCACCTGCCCAGCCCCAGCAGCCCCTCACCGAGCTGATGCTCAACGGCGCCCCTCTCCCCTAGACGAGGACTCACCATGCTCAAGTACTTCGACCCGCACATTCATATGGTCAGCCGAACCACCGATGACTACCAGAACATGGCGGCCGCCGGTATCACCGGGGTCATCGAACCGGCTTTCTGGCAAGGCCAGGCCAGAACCAGCGTCGGCAGCTTCATCGATTACTTCGACACGCTGCTGGGCTGGGAACGCTTTCGCGCCAGCATGTTCGGCATCCATCACTTCTGCACCATCGGCCTCAATCCCAAGGAGGCCAATGACCTGTCGGTGGCCAATGAGGTGCTGGAGATCCTGCCTCGCTATCTGGTCAAGGACGGCGTCGTCGCGGTCGGCGAGATCGGTTACGACGACATCACCCCGGAAGAAGACCGCTTCCTCGCCGCGCAGCTGGAGCTGGCCAGGCAATTCAACCTGCCGGTGCTGGTGCACACCCCGCACCGCGACAAGATCGGTGGCACCAAGCGCACCCTGGCCGTGATTCGCGAGGTCGGTATCGCCGAGCACCTGGTGATCATCGACCACCTCAACGAACTGACCCTGCCCCTGGTGCTGGACAGCGACTGCTGGCGCGGCCACTCCATCTACCCCAACACCAAGATGTCGGAGCAGCGCATGGTCGCCCTGTTGCAGGAGTACGGCACCGAGAAGATGGTGGTCAACAGCGCCGCCGACTGGGGCATCAGCGACCCGCTCAAGGTACCGAAAACCGGCCAGGCGATGCTCGCCGCCGGTTTCAGCGAAGCACAGGTCGAGCAGGTGCTGTTTCACAATCCGGTGGACTTCTTCGCCCAGAGCGGACAATTGGACAAGACCCAGGTCAGCACCCCGCTGCCCATCGATCAACGCCGACAATGGCAGGAAAACTCGGCCCTGCGCGGTCAGGAGCCGGTGGTCAAATGAGCCAGGCCAGGGCATGGATGCCCACACAAATCGGTTATTGCAGCAACGTCCACCCCACCCCCGAGCTGGCCGGACTGTGCGCCTCGATCGAGGCGCATTTCCAGGGGGTGCGCCAGTTGCGCGGACTCAACGAGCAGGACAGCGGACTGTGGATCAGTGCCCTCGCCGCCGCGCAATTGCAGCAGATGTCGGCCCGTTCGAACTTCCTGAATCTGCTGCAACGCAGCGGGCTACGCCTGACCTCGCTGAATGGTTTTCCCTACGGCCAATTTCATCAGGGCGCGGTGAAAGCCGAAGTCTATCTGCCCAGTTGGGCCAATCCGAAACGGCTGGCGTACAGCCTGAATCTGGCGCGGATCCTCGCGCAGGCCTTGCCGCCAGACTGTCGCCAGGGGGTGATTTCCACCGTGCCGCTGGGCTATGCCGCCAGCTGGAACCCGAGGTTGCAGCAGCGTGCCGAGTCTCAGTTGCGCCAACTCACGGCTTCACTGGCCAAGCTGCATCTGAAGACAGGCAAGAAAATCGTGTTCTGCCTGGAGATGGAGCCGGACTGCGTGCTGGAACACACCGACCAGGCCATCGCCTTTTTCCGTCACTGGCAAACCACTGACCCGCACCATGAACATCTGGCGCTGTGTTTTGATGTCTGCCACCAGGCCGTGATGTTCGAAGACTGCTATCAGTCGCTGGACCGACTGCGTCAGGCACGGGTGCCCGTCGGCAAGATCCAGCTGTCCAACGCCTTGATCTGTCGCCTGCCCCTTCAAGACAGCAACCGGCGCGAACACGTCCTCAAGACATTGAGCGACTTTGCCGAAACCACCTACCTGCATCAAGTGAAAGCCCGAGATGCGCAGGACCGCTTATTGGCCTGGGCGGACCTTCCCGCCGCCCTCGACGATTGTGCAAAGAACCCGGGGCAATACCCGGAACTGAGGATTCATTTCCACATTCCGCTGTTCAGCGAACACCTGCTGTTGCCCGAACTCAGCGGCAGTCAGATCGCCCTGGCGCAGACCTTCGACTTTCTGGCGGACCATGGGGATTTTCGTCCCGTGCTGGAAGTGGAAACCTACAGTTGGGGCGTCCTGCCCGCCCAATTGCGGCCCACGACCGAGCACGCCCAACTCCAGGGAATCGCCGCGGAACTGCACTGGGTCGAAGACCAACTGCGGCAGCGGCATTTGCTGCATCCCCAGACACGGGAGGTGTACGCCGATGCCCTCTGATCACCCGCGTCAACCGCTGTTGCTGATCAACGTGGTGGGGCTGACACCGGCGCTGCTGGGGGCGGCGACGCCCCACATCAATGCCCTGTTGAAAACCGCCAAGATGGCCAGCCTGCAACCGGTGTTTCCGGCCGTCACGTCCACGGTGCAGGCCTCGATCCTCACCGGTCTGGCGCCGTCGGAGCACGGTATCGTGGGCAATGGCTGGTACTTTCGCGATCAGGCCGAAGTGCGTTTCTGGCTGCAGCCCAACGCACTGATCCAGGGTGAAAAAGTCTGGCAGGCACTCAAGCGGCAGCTCCCCGGGTTTCGCTGCAGCCAGTTGTTCTGGTGGTACAACATGTATGCGGACGTGGACGCCGCCATCACCCCACGCCCTCACTATCCGGCCGATGGTCGCAAGATGTTCGGCCTGTATTCGGCACCGGCAGCGTTACACGAGCGTATCGAGCGGCAGATTGGCGAGTTCCCCTTTCCAAGCTTCTGGGGCCCGGCGGCCGGTATCGCGTCGAGCCGCTGGATCGTCGACTGCGCCATGGCCGAATTCCAGCTCGATCGCCCCGACCTGCAGTTGGTCTACCTGCCCCATCTCGACTACAGCCTGCAGCGCCTGGGCCCGGATCATCCGTCGATTGCCGACGAGGTGCGGGCCATCGACAGTGAAGTGGGGCGTCTGCTGGCCTTTGCCCGAGCGCAAGGCGCGGCGGTGATGCTGCTGTCCGAATACGGGATCGAAGCCGTCGAGCAATCGGTCTCCATCAACCGTTTATTGCGCGCGGAAGGTTTGTTGCAGGTGCGCCAGTCGCTGACCTGGGAATTGCTCGATCCCGGCGCCAGTGCAGCCTTTGCCGTTGTCGATCATCAGATCGCGCATGTCTACGTGAAGCAGGCGCAAGACATCCCTCGGGTCAAGGCGCTGTTGCAGCGCCAGCCCGGTATCGAGCAGGTGCTGGATAAAGCCGAACAACGCGCCTGGCAGCTGGATCATCCGCGCAGCGGCGAGCTGGTGACCGTGGCCGCGGCGGGTTGCTGGTTCGATTACTACTACTGGTTCGACGATCGCAAGGCACCTGACTTTGCCCGCACCGTGGACATCCATCGCAAGCCCGGCTACGACCCGCTGGAGCTGTTCATCGACCCGGCCATCCGTTTCCCCAAATTGAAAGTGGCGCGCCGCCTGCTGCAGAAAAAGCTCGGCTTTCGCTACTACATGGACCTGATTCCGCTGGACACCCGCCTGGTCCGCGGCAGCCATGGCCGCCTGCCCGCTAGCGAACAGACCGGCCCGCTACTCATCACCGATTGCGATCTGCCGTTGCCTCAGCGTCTTGCGGCCACGGAAGTGAAGCAACTGCTCCTGGAGCACTTCCTGGGGCATTCACACACCGACCCGGCCAATGCCAAGGAGCTTCCATGCGGCGAGCCATTTCCATAACAGTTCTGAGTGCCTTGGCCGGTTTGGCCCAGGCCGAGAACACCAACAACTTCGACTGCACCAAATTCTTTCAATTCGGAGGAGACATCAACAAGACCCGGGCAGCGTTCAAGCAGAGTCCCGAGACCTTAGCCTGGAACTGGTTCGTCTGTTTGAACCAGCCCGCCGCCACCGGAAGCCCCAACCGTGAGTGGGAATCCATGAAACCCACCGACCAGGTCTACCTGGTCAATGGTGCCAAGCCCACCCCCTATGGCACGCCCGTACCGCCCCCGACCGAGGTGCTGGCGCAAGCCAAGACGCTGGGTTTGGACCCCTCCCGCACCTTCCATAACCTCAATGCCACGCAACAGGTCGATGGCATGATGCTGGAAATGGGCGGTGCCGTACCCCCGACCGAGCGCGGAAAACCCGTGCGCTTTCAACTGCTGATGGGCGAAGGCACCTTCGATTACATCGTGCAACACAAGGTCTACAACATGAACGGCCAGGCCGCCCTGACCAGCAACCTGGAGTTCCCCTCCCAGGCCTGGGAGTTGAAAGCCGCCTGGCTGTGGGTTGGCGCCAACACCGACTACAAACAGGCACTGGAAAAAGACGGTTACTACATCGCCCAGGCCTATTACCTGCAAGACGGCAAATACCAAGTCGGCTATGCGGCACTGAGCGGCTTGCACGTCATCAACAAGCTCAATCCCGACTGGGTCTGGACCACCTTCGAAAACCGCAACAACAGCAAGTACACCGTGACCAACGCTATCCCCGCCACGCCGATGACCAACACCACCGGGCCGACCAGCGCCGCCAAGCCGGTCAATAGCCAGTTCCAGGCCCAGTATCCCGGACTGTCGCGCTACGAACTGATCGGCGTCCAGTCCAGGACCAACCCCACTCTGCTGGCCAACTCCCAACTGGAGTCAGCCTTTCAGAGCCAGTCGTCGTGCTTTGCCTGCCATGACACAGCGGCTTACTCGGCGAAAAAGGGCTATTTCAATTTCGCCATGAAAGAACAGGGTGGCATCGTCTACCCCACCGCCCCCCCTCCGGACTCGGCTTTTGTCGGTTACAACAAACTGGACTTTGTCTGGTCGCTCAAACGCGCCCAGTGGCAACGCTAAGGAGCATGACATGAGCGTATTGAACTTCCCCCGTATCTACCTCAACGGCCATATGTTCTGGAACCCGCCGACGGCCAACAACAATGATGTGCTGCCGCTCTACGACGCGGTCAAGATGCAGATGAACTGGCGGTTTCTCGCAACATACGGGATCAACCCGGAGAACGCCGCCAGCACGTTGATGCCCTGGGCCATCGCGCCTTTGCCGATGAGCGACGTACCGGGCTATGCCCTGCAAGTACCGGGCAATGCCGGCCCGAAAAGTTACCCGATGATTCCTGCCGAATGGGACCTGTTCGGTGACAACGCCTGCGGCACGGTCGACTACGAGCAGATTCGCTCGGTGATCATTGGTGGCGAACTTCCCGGCGGCGGCTACGTTGAGCAGGATGCGCTGATCGACAAGCGCTACCAACTGCTTGGCAACCCGCTGGGCAGTAACAATCTCCCCCCCGCCCGCTTCGTGGACGTCAGCCCCTGGCAGAACACCTTCACGGCGCTGTACTTCGACAAGCTGGTGCTGGGGGACGCTGAGTGCGGCCTGACCCTCAATCGCCAATACCGGATGCTCGATCGTTTCCTGAACTTCAATTGGGGGGCATTGGGGGGCCTGATCTATGTCACCACCACCTGGCAGACCTGCTTTCCCAAAGAGAACCTGCAATGGGTGATCGGCAACTCGCAACTGCTCAAAGACCTCCAGGAGCAGATGGCGCTACAAAAGGCCAAGGGGCTGATGTTCCGGTTTTCCACCTTCCTGACCTGCTACGACAGAAACGGTATTTTCAACAACTACCCCCCCATCAACACCCACTCCACCGCCCCCGAGATGCAGGCCAAGGTGCAGGATCTGTATCAAAAAGGCCTGGATAATGCTGCCGATATTTTCTTCAACCCGGCCTACAGCCGTACCGCCGGCACCCTGGGCCTGTGGTTCGAGGATGAGTTCCCCACCGCACCGGCGGGCCGGCGCCTGGTCCCTGCCGGCGCCATCAATCCTTACAAAACCACA
The DNA here is from genome assembly GCF_000820515.1 of Pseudomonas batumici. GTDB lineage: Bacteria > Pseudomonadota > Gammaproteobacteria > Pseudomonadales > Pseudomonadaceae > Aquipseudomonas > Aquipseudomonas batumici. The sequence goes on from NZ_JXDG01000040.1 coordinate 56,191, forward strand.
CCTGGCGACACGCCCCTGCCCCCGGGAGCAGTCATACAACTGGGGGTGATCTCGACTCAGCTCCAGCCTCACAGCGATACCTTGTCGCTGGATCTGTCGACCACCTTCCCGTTCTATCCGCTCGACAAAGAGGCTGCCATTCCAGTGGCGGAAAAATTCCAGGCCGGCAATTACGTGCTCGGGATAAACGACGCAGGCCAATTCAGCCCCCTGGCCAGTTTTGGCTTCGACGACTATCGGCAGGCGGCCTTCGACAAACGCTCTGGCATCCTCGACTTGCCGCTGCGCCCCGGTGCCAGGGCAAAGCTGCAAAGCGGATCGCTGGAACTGCAAGGGGAAACCGCGACACCAGCCGCCACCCAGCAGATGTGGACCGCCGAAGTGGTGGAAAGCGCCAGTTTCATCGATGTCGGCGACAGCCGGACACTGCAGATCATGGTGCAATACGATGGTCAGCCAGCCCCGGCCGATACCGTGCTATGGGTGGCAGAATATGACAACGCCTTCATGCTGAGCACCAGCAACTACTACCTGGCGTTCAGCAACAAAACCGACTTCACGTTGTTCTACGACTATCCGTTGAACCGCACGAACAACAACGCCAACCTGCCGCAATTCGTCGATACTCCCAAAGCCCCCAGCCAGGCCAGCATAGGCAGTGGTCGCCGGCTCATGGCAGTACACGCCCAGGCGCCATCCGATGTGCCGATCCCCGTCACCTATCAACAATATCTGTCGACGCCCGCCTCGGTCGCCTTGAGCCCGTGCCTGAGCTTCAACGCTCCGATCCTCATGGAAGGCACACTGGAGGATCTGCAACACGGCAGCGTGAACTATTGTGTAACGCAGATTCGCACCGACGCCAACGGCATTGCCCGACTGACCGTCAAAGGCCAGGCTCCGGGATTCCCGACCTTGCGCTTCTTCGTGCAGGAAGGTGATCAACCGCCCGAGATCCCTTTCAGTTTCAGCTACACGGACGCCTACACCGACTTCCTCGCGCCGTTGCGGGTGCTGCCACTGGAGCCGACACTACAAGAGGACTTCGTCAACGAATGGAACCAGATCTACACGAAAATCGAGGCCCGGGTCCTGATCTGGGATAGCTTCATCTACCCCCGCATCCTGCAACCCTTCTATTACCTGTACCCAATCATGAGCAAATACATGCCGCTCAATTCCCTGGAGCGGATCGAGGGCGCCATCGATCAGTTGATTGTGCTGATCAGCAAGGAGTATCAGGAAGAAAGCACCCTGGCGATGCCGATTACCCGGGACATGTCGCAAAGCCGTCGCGCCGTACTCGAGCTCTGGGCGCAGTCCCTGGTGAAGCGCAACTACCCACCCCTGCCGCTCAGTATGAGTGACTACGACAACTGAACAACACACCTCCAACAGGACGCCGGGTGGCAACTCGTCACCCGGTGCTGCACAGGAGCATCAAATTATCGATTCAGCGGCTGCCGAACCTGCTGCCCGGGCCATGCAGCCGTAATTACTCACCCCAGTTTGAACATGGAGAGTACCTATGTCTGTTGCCATTCCTATCCCCGCCCAGCCTACCGAAACCTTGCGTCCCAACAGCCTTATCGCCGAGGGGCTGCTGAACCCGCGCGGCCTGTGTGTGGAGGCCGATGGCAGCCTGCTGCTGGTTGAGGCCGGGTCCGGTCTGCCGGAACAGACCTTCAGCGGTCGTATCAGCCGGCGGCGACCCGATCCGCAACAACCCGGCGCCTATCTACCCCCCGAAATCCTCGCGCAGGGATTTCGCTCGATGAACCTGCAGGCACGCATGCTGCGGGATGAAATCATGGGCCTTTCGGACATTGCCTGCGGTGACGGGCGCTACCTGGTCAGCCAGACGGATTATGTCGAGGGCTCGAAGATACTGGATCTGCAATACACCCCGCCCGAGCCGGTCTTCAGCAGCCGCGGCAATTTGAATTCGCTGTGTTACCACCCGACGCGCCGCAGTTGGCTGGCGGTCAAGCCCGATACCAACCAGCTCGTGGAGTTCACCGACGCACAGGGTGAGCGGGTCCTGGCCCAACTGCCCGACCTGGATCAGGGCCAGGACGCCGTGCCCGTGACCCTGGTGTACGAACCGGCGACCGAGGCCGTGCTGATCAGCCTGTTCTCCGGGGAACTGCACCGCTCCCCGGCACGCAAGGGCATCGACTTTGCCGATAAGGCGGGCCAGGTCATACGGGCCTGGCCTGGCAGCGGGCAGATCGACAGTGTGCTTTGCGGCCTGCAACTGCCCACTGGCCTGGCACTGTGCCCGGAGGGCAACCTGTTGGTGCTGGAACTCTGCGACCGGCTGTTGCAGCCACTGCCGCAGGACTGGGCGGGAGAGCCACTGCATGGCGGCTTCGCGCGCTTCAGTGGCCGCCTGTTGAGCTGCAATCTGCAGACCGCACACATCACTGTCCTTGCCCGCGGCCTGGATACACCGTCCAACCTGTGCCTGATACCCGGTGCGGTGCTGGTGAGCGAAGGCATGGGGTTACCCGGTCGCCCGCTGCCCACGCCGGAGAATGGTATCGCCGCCCTGACCGGCCGACTGCGCCGGATACAGCTATAGGTTTCCCGTTCGAAATTGGGACTATTCGAAAACGACCTAGCCCACGTTGATGATTGACTCGACGATCCAATTTCCGTTGCTAGTGTTATTCGTAGTGATACTTCCCGAAGGTTCGCGCTTTACTTCTGGAGGAGACCGAGGAGTAACTCCATGGAAGAATCCAATGGCAAAAGGACCCGAACTCAGCTGTTCAAAGAGTCGCACTTCAAACCACGGGGACGGGCTCTGATCCTTGCCGGGACTCTGTTGCTGATCAATATGACAGGTCTGTGGTTCATGCGGGTGGTGGCCGAACTCGATGAGAACGTTTTATTGCTGGCGGCCTTACTCGCAGCCTTCACCACGGTGATCGTCGGCACTCCGCTCATCCTGTTCCTGAGCCTGGGCTGGTTTTCCCGCTACAACGAATTCCAGAACAGCTTGAAAGGTGGCGCCCTGGCGGCCTATCTGCAACGTTTCTGGTCGCCTAGTCTCATCCATTCCCTCCAGGACGAAGGAAAACTGGGTCAGGATGCTCCAGGCGATCGTTGGCGAGTCTGCGCCGATGAAAACCCGATACTCTGCGAACGTTTGTTCGCGCGGATATACCACGAACAATATGGATTGGTGCCCTTTGCCGTGCCGTTCATCATTCTCCTGGCGGTGGTTTATGCAGCGGCCGCTTTAGTTGCCTGTAACTATGTCACTCAGAACTGCTTGTCCACGTTTCAAATCGCTTGCCTCTATGATCTTGACCATTCACTGGTGGTGAGTTCACTGGCGGGGGCGTTCATGTTTGTCGTCAGCGACTCGGTGTTGAGTATCCGGCGCAAATCATTGAACACTTCCGATGTGTATTGGTATTCCCTACGGTTGTTTCTGGCCATCCCCCTCGCCCTGGTGATCGCCAATGCTGGCCGGGGAGATGGCGCCCATATCGTCACGGCCTTCGCCTTGGGTACCCTGCCGGTGGATTCGCTCATGAAGATCGTGCGCAGGATGGGCTTTCCACAGATCACCCGTCAGGAAAAGCAGGACGGCAGTTCAGATAAGCTACTGGTCCTTGAAGGCGTCACACTACCGGTGGTGGCGACGCTGGAAGCAGAGGGCATCAGCTCCATCGAGCAGGTCGCCACGGCGGATCCGGTATTGCTTTCAATCCGTACCGGATTCCCCTTCAGGTTCACCTTGCGCCTGGGCTCCCAGGCCATCGTGCGCCGCCATCTGGGGGAAAACGCAGCCAGACTGCTTCCCGTGGGACTGGCGGATGTCGTCCCCGTCTATCTGCTGGTGCAGGCGCTCACCGCCGGGCCAAGCATGGATTCCCCCGGGTTTCCGTTGATCGAGACACCCGATCTGATCGTCGAAAACGCTGCCGCCCGCCTCTTCCCCAGCGAAGATGACGCCCAGCGCCAGGCCGTTACCAAAATGAAATTTCGTCAAATTGCGGCCGAAGAGTACACGGCGATGCTGGCACGGATAACGCCGCCCGATATCGGGCTGTAAAGGGGTGGCGTCGGATCGCGACTTCGCAAGACAGGTGGTTGGTCACTGGAGGTGAACACCATGAATCAGATTGAACATGTCGTCGTTGTCATGCTGGAAAACCGCTCACTGGATACGATGCTGGGCTGGCTCTATCCGAGTGACAGCCCGCCGTCGCATGTCTTGCCGACGACCAGTGCCCCTCAGTTTGACGGCCTGCGCCCCGGCATGTTCAACCCTCGCTCGGACGCCACCCCCGCGCGTCATATTGCGGTGACGCCGAATGCCAGCGGCTTTCAGATTCCAGATCCCGATCCGCAGGAAACCTTTGCCAACGTCACCTACCAGCTGTTCAGAGACGGTCCCGTAAGCCCTGACAACACGCCTCCCATGGGTTTCGTGGACAATTACGCCACCACGGAAACACCCAACCCCGATCAGATCATGCAGTGTTACAGCCCGGCGCAGTTGCCTGTGTTGGCGCAATTGGCCCGCGCCTATGCGGTGTCCGATGCGTGGTTCGCCTCCGTACCCAGCCAGACGTGGCCTAACCGTGCTTTTGTTCACGCCGGCACTTCCAATGGCCATGTCGACAACGGCACGCCTCCCGACCCATTCGCCTGGAATGTGCCGACCATATTCAACGTCCTGGAATCGATTGGCTGCAGTTGGAGCGTTTACAGCGACACCATCCTGACCCCCTCCCTGACCCGGACGATGTTCCCTAAATTATGGGACCCGGTGCTCAATCCCCACTTCAGGGGCTTTTCCGCTTTCCTGGATGCGTGTCAAACCCACTCGTTGCCCCGCTATTCGTTTATCGAGCCCAGCTTTCTATCCGACCCTAACGACCAGCATCCCCCTCATGATGTTCAAGCGGGCGAAGCCTTCCTGTATTCAATCTGGAAGGCTGTCAGTACCTCGCCGGGCTGGAACCAGACCTTGCTGGTCATCACCTACGACGAGCACGGCGGTTGTTTCGATCACGTCACCCCGCCATTCAATGCCGTTCCACCTGACCAGGCCCGTTCTGCGGAGGGTAACGGCTTCGACTTCAGGCGTTTTGGCGTACGGGTGCCAACAGTGGTGATTTCACCCTACATCCAGGCTGGCACCGTCTTCAGGTCGGACACCTCGAGTGCACCCTACGATCACACCAGTATTCTGGCCACCTTGCGGGACTGGGTCGGCATCCCGGCGAAGAACATGCTCACCAGCAAGCGGATTGCGGCGGCGCCGACGCTCAACCAGTTGCTCACCCTGAGTACAGCTCGTGCCGATTTACCCTCCATATCGGCGCCGACCGCCACCACCTTCGCGCAGCCGTCGCTGACTGCGGCGCTCAATGATCTTCAAAAAAGCCTGGTCACAGGTTCCGCAAGACGCTTCGGACTCGACCCGGCAGCGACACTGCAGACGATGAGTACTCGGCAACATGCCGTTGATTTCTTCACAAGAAGGATCACTCACGCACATTCTTAGGCTCCGTGCGAAAGCCTTCGCCCCCGCGAGTGCAGATGGACTCAAATTCTCGGCATGACCCCGTCGCCCCAAAAAGCGACAGGGCCGAGAGGTGGACCTGAGCTACTCCGCCTTAGCCGGATCACATGGGTGATGATCCATCGCAAAATCGCCATAAGCGAGCATGGCACTGTCCCAATTCACATCCATATGGGAGGCCATCACTTGAAGGTCCCGCCAGTGGCGTTGCACCGGACTCGCATCAAAAATCCCCCCTGTCCCTAGTTGCCACACAAGCTGTTGAACGGCCTGCACGCACAGTCGAACCAGATAGGCACGATCGCGCTTGAGTGTGACCAGCTCTTGCAGAGACAGCGACCTGCCCGCGACACCTGCGCTGTGGAGTAGAAATGCAATGGAGTGGTAAAGGTGCCTGGCACAGCTCAGTTGCGCCGCACACTCCGCAAGCTGCTCCAATCGTATCGGCCGAGTCTTTGATGCAGCATTTTCCTTAGTGACCTCGCGATTTCGCAGCGCTGCAACGCAATCGTCGTAGGCTCCTTCCGCGCAACCAAGGACGGGGCCGATATGCAGGCTGCCCAGATACGGAATGAACTCCACATCAAACAGATAGCCGCCCGGATTATGCCCAGCGCCAACCGGTGCGGACCCGAAACACTCGGACTGCAAAACCACCCACGCGTCTGACACAAAGACATTATCCAATCGCAGATCTTTTGATCCGGTACCGCACATTCCAGCGACGTGCCAGACATCCTCGACCTGAACCCGCTCTCTTCGCAGCGTAAATAACAGCGTTTGGCCAAGCGATGCATCTCGAGGATCCTTGCCAGACAACACCACCCAATGGGCATGATCGATCCCCGAACTGAAACACCAAGTCCCGCTGAGACGAAAACCACCGTCGACCTTCAGGATCGAAACACCTTTGGACACGGACGCAGTGGCAATGATTTGCCCCGGCCCATCGGCAAAGACCGTGTCCTGGCATAAGGAAGGAAGACGTCCGACAATCGCTGCATGGCTGCCCACAAGGCCAATCATCCAACCGGTCGACGGACAAGCCCGCGCGGCAATTCGGGAGGCTTCAACCAGGGTCGGCCAATCGCTTTGCAGGCCACCATAACGTCTTGGCACGACCAGTTGCATAAGCCCCCCGACAAGCAAGTCGTCCACGGTCTGCTGCGAAATACAGCGTGCCCGCTCAGTTTCGGCAGCCAGTGCTCGCCACCGCCCGAGGAGCGCTCTCGCTCGATCACAGGTTTCATGATGCCCCTGGGGTAACGCTGTCATCCAATCCATCAATATCGTCTCCTAACAACCAGCCGCGGGCTGTGAGAGCACCCTGACAACCGGATGCTCGAAGCAGAAGCCGTTGGGGATAATGGGCTGGCCAAGTAGCTCGATGAATTGGGTGATGCTTCTCTCGTTGTTGGAAGCAACAAACTCATAGAAGTTGGTGCCATTCCAGATGAGATAGACATGAGAAAAATAGCGGGAAGCCGCTTCGACGAAATCGGAAAAAAGGATCTGGCCGTTCTTCATCTGCGACAACATGGCATTCTTTTTCCAGGCTATTTCCTCCTCGGAAAAGTAATGAGACTTGTGCTGTTCATCCTTTACCCGTTCCCGCCGATGGTATTCGTCAATCTCCGGCTGATTGAGCTTCTCCAGGAAGAATGCGAGGCCATCCTCGCGCAGAAAACTCGAAACACCTCTCAGATGCTCGTCCCTGTTTCGTCCATAGAACTGGAAAGCCGCCATCTCATAGAGATAGTCAACCCCACGAAACAGCCCCTGCGAATCCAATGCCTGCGCCACGATCTCGCGGCTCACCTGAAGAAACGACCCTGAGTGGAAGGCGCAAAGTTCCTTGTCGGCATGGGCGTCGAAATGGATCTGGTTTGCCTTGTTCGGCGAGTTGGTCAGTGTCCGAATTGCCCCCTTGGCGTATTTTGCCAACGCCCTGCCGCTACTCCCATCAAACGCATCAATCTCCCACAAGGTGAAAGCGCGATCGTCCTGCTTACGCCGCTCATGGGTGTAGCGGGCAAGCGTCACCCCGACATGGGAAAGCTCTTCCAGAATACCCGGCACACTGGCCAGAAAATGCGCAAAAAGCGGGCCGGTCTGCGCCACCAATAGGTCATGGTAGGCCAGCACCTCCTGATCCTGAATCTGTTCGCGTATTCTCGTTGTCACAGGCTGCCTGGGCACCTGGACCTTGCCTCTGGCCAGGTCATCAAAATAGTCGGCCAGTTGGTTCATCGCAGAATCGACAAAGTCAGGATTCGAATCGGTGATCATTTCTGTAATTCCGTTTACACATTGAATGTTCAGTGAGCGCTGCAGCCATTAGTCGGCCGTCAGTAGATTCGCCGCTGTCTTGCCATTGAGGTTGCGCGGCAACGCCGCATAAAAACTCACGATGGCGGGGACCATGTACCAATCCAACTGCGCAGCGCAGTACTGGACAAGCGCGTCAGCCGACAACTCACAGCCTTTTTTCAGGACTACGCAGGCCTTGGGGACGTGTCCGGCCACCTCATCCGACAGGGGGATCACGACGGCCTCGCTGACTGCGGCGTGCGAGAGAATGACCTGCTCGATTTCCCTGGGATTGACCTGAAACGTGCGCCGGGTGAAGACGTTGTCCTTGCGGCCGACGAAATACAGGTACTGCTCGCTGTCCATTCTGAACAGGTCACCGGTGAAATAGACCCGCGCCTCGCCGAACAGATCGTTTCTGAGCACACGCCGGGTGAGCTCCGGTTTGTTCCAATAACCGAGCATCACCAGATCGCCAGCAACCACCAGTTCGCCTACCCGATCAGGTTGGGTGATCCGTTGCAGGTCTTCATCAACCAGGAACGCCCTGACCCCGGGAATCGGCTTGCCAACCGAACCGGGACGCTGATCGAGCTGCTCCGGCGGCAGATACGCGACTCGCTTGCACTCGGTCAGGCCATACATGGAGTAAACAGCAACATGTGGAAGGGACGCTCGTAATTGACGTATATGCTTGACTGGCAGCGCTTGCCCGCTGCTGGCGATGTATTTCAGGGACTTGAGTGTTTCGCCTTGAAACGCGTCCGGTTCAGCCTGTAACAGGAAGTGAACAGCGGGCGGCAGGATATGCATAGCAGTGATGCCATACTGCCGAATCAGCTCAAGCATCTGCTCGGGTCGTTCAGGCAGCGCACTCTCGGTCACCGAACGCCCGCCTCCGAGCAAAGGCATCATGATGTTGTAGAAGCCATAATCGAAATGCAGGGGTGAGAAATTCAGTACGACCGAGTCCTCGAAGCTACCTAGATAGCTGGATACCGCATCGTAGGCCGCCAGCATGTTCCGGTTGCTGACCGCGACACCCCTGGCGTCCTTCGTCGATCCGCTCGTATGGAAAATGGTGCAAACCTCTGCACTGTTCAGCGCCCCATCGCACAGCGCAAAGACCTCACGCACGCCATCGAATTCGGTGGTGCGCCACTGGCCCGGGCAGAATCGCTCGCCCATGTGCAGGACGAACTGTACATCGACCTTCCCCGTCAGTTCATCGAGGTTTGCACCTGCCGGCACGATCAAGGTCTTTGCCTTGATATCATTGAGCTGATGGATGAGTTTCTCGGTACCAATGCCGTAATGCATCAGGACCAGCACGAATCCGGCCTTCATCACCCCGAGCGCGCAGGCAATGGTTTCAAGGGAGGTAGGAGCATGCAGAGCGATTCGGTCCCCCACCACCATCCCCGTTGCCAGCAGGTGCTGGGCCGCTGCATCGGCCAGCTCGTCCAGCTCAGCATAGGTGAGCTGCTGCCCGGCGACGATCAGTGCGGCCTTATCCGGCGTATGCTGGGCGTGGTTTTTCACATATTCATGAAAAGGTCTCATTGGGTTACCTCGTTGCCATCCATCAGAGGCGCCTCGCCCGTACTCGTGTAGACGGCTTCGTTGCCCTTGGGAACGAGCAATACAATCGCACCGACGATAACTTCAAAAATCCCGCTACCGACAATGACCATACCGGTTTCGAACCGGGCATAGAGTGCCGCGCCGCAGGCCCCGGCAATGAGAATAGAGGCGCCCAGCGCGGCAAAGCGCAGTCTGGCCAACCCGGCGATTTCGCTTTGCCTGAAAGTGGTTTGAATGAGCAGGATGAACGAAATGTCGATCAGCGGCCCGCCGAGCGCGGCCAGACCGGCACCGAACATCATGCCGGCCAGGACGTACTCTGCCGGCAGGCACATCACCGCCGCACCGATGGTCGCAATACCCAGGCCGTTGACCACGGAGCCGAACGTAAAACCACCATACAGGCGACGGAGAGTCAGGTTGCCGACGACAAAAATAGAGATCAGGTTGCCGCAACCATAGGCGCCCATGATCAGACCATAGGCAGCAAATCCATGGACACCGAAGCCCTGGATGTCGTACTTGACCACCGCCAGTGCCATGCCGATCGAAATACCCAGGCTCCAGGCGACGTTGCCCAACCCGGCACACACATAGACCGCCTGCATCCGTCGGCGGCCGACCAGGCTGCGCCAACCGGCGGTGAAGGCGGCGCGCCGGCTAGTCAGCTTGATCGGTTGACGAGGCAATGCCTTGCTCAGCTTCATCACCGCCCAGGCCGAGACCAGGAATGTCAGGCTATTGAGGGTAAACAGATGCTCAAGCGGAATCAGCAGAGTAATGGCCGCCGCCAGCATCGGCCCAATCACCCGAGCCACCCGGATGATCGCGTCAAACAGTGCATTGACCGCCTGCAACTGGTCCGGCGCCGCGACAATCCGTGGCAGGCTGGCACGCAAGGCCGGTTCGAACAGGGAGTTGACGATCATCATGAGCATGACCGGCACCGCCAGCATCCACAGGCTCATGATGCCCAGCGCCCAGGCCAGCATCGGAATCAAGGCGAGTCCGGCCCGCACCAGGTCGGCACCGATCATCGTGCGCCGATGGTCCCAGCGCTCGGCCCAGATTCCCCCCAGCAGCGCCCCTGCCAGCGCCGCCCCACCGCGCAACGCACTGAGCCAGCTCGCATCGCTACCGGCGATCTGTACTGCCATCCAGGCGATGGCAATCGCGAAGAGCTCGTCACCAATGGAGGATAGTGCCAACCCTCCCCACAGCAACGCTACGGGCCGATGGAGCAATGGCCTGAACAATTTCATATCATCAACTCCGCACAGTCATTCAACTGGTCCGAAAGAAACCCATATCGTCTTGTTACTCGTTGGTTCGAAACAACTGGCTTCGTCAAACAGGCAGCCCATTGCGTAATTCAATACGAAGAGGCACTCTGGTTGTTAATAGCGTGGCGCTCGGTACCGACAAGAGGGGGATTGAAAACGCTGACCAGGATAAGGTCCGTGAACTTTCCGCCGCGCAGATAGTGACAATCATGTTTGTCCAGTACATACATATCTCCTGGACGGATTGTATGGACGGTGCCCTCCATATCTTCGATTTCGCCCTCGCCGCCAATGCAATAACAGGCCTCAAGATGATTGCGATAATGAAGCAGCGACTCGGTACCGGCTCGAACCACGGTATGGCAGATAGTAAAACCGACTCCGTCCCGCTCTGTCAGCAAGCGATGGCTGGTTCCTGAGCCCCACTCGACGAAAAAATCGGTTTTTTCAACATCGGAGATGCTACGAACAAACATATTCAGTTCCTTGTGAATATATGAATTTCCCACCTCAAAAGTACGAGGCAAACAGAGCGGCTGCATCGGTTAGCGTCAACTAGGTAAGGCCCAGACAACCCAACACACCACAAAAAATCAGCTGATCGCCAAACGCACATTTCACTGCCGAGGTAGCGCTATCTTTCGCAAGACAAAATGAACCATGCTGCCTCGCTCAGAGGCAAACACAACCAGATAACAGGGATGCTCTCCAAGCAAAATGCAGGAGCCATGTCGAAGAACGTGCTTATAGCACGCATGCCATTACGGCGGACTAGTCATTCCCTGACCCAATAGTCGCTCCTGAAGAATCAGAATCCTACTTGTAACATTTTATGAGTGTCAATGGCTTTTTTCAGACTCGATTCAATCCTGGCGACAGCAAAATAATTTACATACCGGATGAGCGCATTTATCTACTCGCGACCACACTCGATCAAGCAAAGAGTGAATGGGCTCAACGAGCATTGCACGACAACACGACTCACTGTCTCATCAGGATATTGAAGCGACAGCAGCGTTACCAACGCCGCTTCACACCCATCACCGGGCCAACTTCACGCTGGGCGCTGTGACCTTGCGCTGCCCGGTCTGGACCAGCACCACCCCGCCAAGAATCAGGGCCAGTGCCAGCAGCTCGATGCCCGTGACTGGCTCCCCCACCACCGCACCGATGATGACAGCCACGACAGGGGCGATATAGGTCGCGCCGGATGCCCGCACCGGGCCGAGCTTCTGGATGATGTAGTAGTAGATCAGGAACGCCCCACCCGTGCCGAGCATGCCCAACCCGATGATCGCGCCGAGCGTGGCATGAAGATCCGCCGAAATCGCCGTGATGCCGTGGAAATCAGTCAGGATCAGCAGGGTCAGCACTGCAAGCCCTGCCTGCCACGTGGCCAGGGCCAGCGGCGCAAGGTTCAGCGGCGAAAGGTAGCGTCGAGCATAGACGAAGGAAGCGCCAAGGCTCAGCGTCCCGACCATCATCCAGATCACCCCGAGCAGCGGTACACCGTTCGCCCCCTCCCACGGGCGCGCACTCAGGACGATTCCCGCAAAGCCCAGGGCGATACCCGCCGCCATGCGGCGGGTCGGGCGTTCTTCACGCAGGAACAGCAGCGCACAGAGGAAAGTGAAGATCGGGATCGAACCGCTCAACAGGCCGGCGACACTGGTGGGAAGCAAGGCTGTCCCAGCCACGAACCCGTAGTAATAGAGGGTGGTCGCCAGCACCGACATCACCGCGAAGTGCAGTTGCGTACGCTGGCGCTTGTGCATGATGCCCATGACCACTGGCCGAAGTTCCTGTCATCCGGCGGCGAGCTCTCGGGAGCGGTGTTCAACCAAACGACACTGGCGCTGGACGCCGCCCTGGCCGGCCAGGGCGTCGCTCTGGCATGCCGGGCTTTCGTGGCGGCCGACCTGAAGGCCGGCCGGCTGGTGCAGGTGACGAATACGACCGCCCTCATCGAGCCCGACTATTTCCTCGTCCGCAAGCGATCATCGTCGCCGAGAAAGGCCGCGGATGCGGCATGGGATTGGTGCGCGAAAAGATTGGGGCCTGCCTAACGGGATGCCGCCCTGCTACAGACCTGTCACCAGCAGATTGGATGGCGGGGGCGACGAGGGATCAGGATTGGGAGATGTATTGCGCTTCGACTTTAACACCCAAGCGACTTAACGCTCGTGCAACGTGGGTAGCCCTTCCAATGTCTAGGAGTGCTTTGGACAAGGTCGGTCAGTGCTTCGCCAAACACTACTGCGCAAGGCAATTCCATCGTCATTTCCTCATTTTTTTGTCGTAGGGATAACTGCTGGCTGATCAGCTTCGACCGACATCACTGTTTGCAACAACAGCCGACAGGCGTGCTGAAGGCGTGTTGGCCGACGCGTTCAAATATTAAAACCAGGTTTCCATTTGTATACCGTATTGCCATACACCTCCGGCGTTGAAGTCCGTCTTGCCGAAGGAGCCTGAGGTACTGTATCTGTCCAGATCGGAAGACCAATTCATGAAACTTGCAAACACTCGCAATTCGGGGCGCGTGAGAAGATCTCCAACGTCAGGCTTGAATGTCGGGGCGACAGTAAATTTCCAGAAGTTACCGTTGACCGCATTACGTTGTAGATAGCCTTTGGGGTCGAGGTTCATGGTTTGCCAGCTCACTTCGTAGGCCATCTCGAAATTGCTGTTGATTTCGTTGGCCAAACGCATGTTCAGGGTCAGCCAGCGGTAGTCGTCACCCTTGACGTATCTATTCTTGCTTTGTTCGGCCAGCAAGCTGGGGCCTATGCGCCAGCCTGGCGCAACGGGTGTCTCGCCGTAAAGCGCCAGACGCAGAGCGCGGGCATCGCTGATCAGCTCGCCATCCGAGCCAATATTCTTGACCTCCGCCCCCAGACCTTGCCCATAGAGCAGCGCCGTTTTGAAGAAGCCTTCCCTGCCGAAAAAGTTTTTCTGGTGATTAGCCAGCATGCTGTGTAAACCGGAGTCTGCCGGCGTCAACCCCGCTTGGTTGGTGCGGGTACCGAAATCGTTTTTCTTTGAGCCGATGGCATTGAACATCCACTGCCACTGACCCTCATCGAAGAACTGGTTGGAGGTCAGAATGTAGCTTTGTACATTTGCATCAATACCGCCTTTACTGAAATCCCCATAGGTACGCCCAATCAGGGAGTAATTCGAGCGCCAATCCTTGTTCATCTGCACATCGTAGATTCCACCCCCGGTGCCGGCCAGAAAGACGACGTCCGAGTCCAGCCAGTGGATGTCGAAGTTATCTCGATCAAATCGCTTACCTGCCCACAGGGTGGAGTTCTCGAACACTGAGTTGCCCTTGAACGCGGCGAGATGGTCGAGCTCTGTAAATACCTGACGCACGTTCAGCTTGCTTTCGTTGGCCGTCCAGTCATTGGCAGTCTCCACACCGTCGGCGATGGAGACCGTGAATTTGGAACGGGTACCGTTTTGCGCATAAATTTCTTTCGACAGGTCCATGCGCACGTAGGTGTCGTCTTCGTTACCGAGTCGCCCAACGGCACCACCCACTGAACCGGCCGGGGTTATATAAGGCCCTCCACGACCGCCACCAAGCCCTTCGTCAATCAGCAATCCGGAGCGGGCGTAGCCTTTGAAGCTGAATCCGTCAGTGAGGTGTTCAGTACCGCCCTGCTTTTCCATGCTCTGCTGACGGGCTTCTAGTTTTTCCACTCGAGCATCCAAAGTAGGCGTCGGAATGGCTGCCGCTGTGGGCGCCGCGGGCTGCAAGGCGGGATTGGTGAGTCTGATTTGCTGCAACTCCCTCGCGAGCGCCTGGGTTTGCAGCTCGGCTGCAGCCGCACGCTTTTCCGCTGCGCTTGCACGAGCTTCAAACGCACTCATGCGTTCTTCCAAAGTATCGGCCTGAGCGATTGCCACCGATGTGCTGAGCACGCCTGCGAGTAGCCAGCTTGATGCTTTCTGCATTTGAATTTCCTGTCTTGTTTTTATTGTTTTGCTCGGGTGGCCAGCCTTTTTCCGTGAGTCGTGAATTGTCCGAGTCGACGAAAAAAGGGTGCCAGATCCCGAATACGCTGCTACATTGGCGATGGTAACGTTAACTTTTCTAAAAACAAAAATAAAGAGGGCTTTATGAAACGACTAAAAACTCTCCTTCCAGCAGCGCTACTCACCCTCTGTGCCGGACTTCCATCCGTCTCGAGCGCAGCCGATTTGACGATCTCGTGCGGTGCGGTGGGTGCAGAGTTACAACTCTGCAAGGAGGCTGTCGAGGCGTGGTCGAAACAGACCGGCAACAATGTCGAGGTGGTTTCCACGCCTAACTCGGCGACCGAGAGGCTGTCGTTCTACCAACAGATCCTCAGTGCGCAGTCCACCGACATCGACATCATTCAAATCGATATGGTGTGGCCGGGGATGCTGGCCAAACATCTGATGGATCTGCGCGAGGTGCTTCCAGCCAACGCTACCCAAGGCTATTTCCAGGCGCAGGTCGATAACGCCACGGTAAACGGACGGCTGGTGACGATGCCGTGGTTCACCGACTCGGGTCTGCTGTATTACCGCAAGGACTTGCTCGAAAAGTACAACAAGCCGGTTCCCCAGACGTGGGAGGAAATGACCGCGACCGCCAGGGATGTTCAACAGGCCGAACGCAACGCCGGCAACTCCAATGTGTGGGGTTATATATTTCAGGGACGCGCCTACGAGGGCCTGACGTGTAATGCGCTGGAGTGGATCAGCAGCCAACCGGAAGGTGGGCTGATCAATCCACAAGGAGACATCGTGGTTAACAGCCAGGCCTCAAGAGCTGCTTTGACCCTGGCGAAAAGCTGGGTGGGAGATATCTCCCCACGTGGTGTACTGAATTACACCGAGGAAGAAGGACGTGGCGTATTCCAGTCGGGAAATGCGCTGTTCATGCGTAACTGGCCTTATGCCTGGGCCCTGGTGCAGGGCCGGGACAGTGCCGTAAAAGACAAAGTAGGGGTCGCTCCCCTGCCCCGGGGTGGCAAGACCGGCAACCATGCATCCACCCTCGGTGGGTGGGGCCTGGCGGTCTCGCGTTACAGCGCCCATCCAAAACTTGCCGCAGAGCTGGTGAGCTACCTGACCAGTGCCCAACAGCAAAAACATCGTGCTCTGATAGGCGCCTATAACCCGGTTATCGAGTCGCTGTATCAAGATCCCGAACTGCTCACGGCAATGCCTTATTACAGCCAACTCCATAGCATTCTCAACGATGGGGTCATGCGCCCCGCATCGATAGCCGCCGATCGCTATCCACGGGTCTCCAATGCGTTCTTCGATCGAGTGCATGCCGTGCTGGCAGGTGAGTTGCCTGTCGATCAGGCGCTGGCTGAACTGGAAAGTGAACTCACCCGCATCAAACGCCGGAACTGGTAAGCCACAAGGAAGGAAATCACCATGTCTGTTTCTACTACACATGCCCCCTGTGACGAGCGCCTGCTCACCAGAGAAACGCCTATACAGCGTCGTCGAGTACGCGCCGCCTGGCTGTTTCTGACACCGATGTTGTTGTGTCTGGCCCTGGTGGCGGCCTGGCCGCTGCTGCGGACATTCTGGCTCAGCCTGACCGACGCCAACCTGGCGGACACCAGTGGCGGATCCTTCGTAGGCTTGAGCAATTATCTATTCCACAACGGTTCCAACTGGTCGGGCATCCTGGTCGATCCACAGTGGTGGAACGCGGTGCGCAACACGTTGCATTTCACCGTGGTGTCGGTGGGACTGGAGGTCGTCTTGGGGCTGCTGGTGGCGTTGTTGCTGAACATCAAGTTCACAGGCCGCTCCCTGGTGCGTGCGTTGATTCTAATTCCTTGGGCGATTCCTACCATTGTCTCAGCGAAGATCTGGTCATGGATGCTTAACGACCAGTTCGGCATCATCAACCATCTGATGCTGAGCCTCGGCCTGATTGACGCTCCTCTGGCCTGGACGGCAGAGGCGGATCTGTCGATGTGGGCGGTCATCATCGTCGACGTCTGGAAGACCGTACCTTTTGTCACGCTGCTGATGCTGGCTGCCTTGCAGATGTTGCCGAGCGATTGCTACGAAGCCGCCAGGGTCGATGGCATTCATCCGCTGAAGGTGTTCTGGCGTGTCACGCTTCCACTGTTGATGCCTGCATTGCTGGTGGCGGCGATCTTTCGCATCCTCGATTCCCTGCGGGTATTCGACGTTATCTATGTGCTGACCTCGAACTCTTCGAGCACCATGAGTATGTCGGTCTATGCCCGCCAGCACCTGGTGGAGTTCCAGGACGTTGGCTACGGCAGCGCTGCCTCAACTCTGCTGTTTCTGGTCGTGGCGGTGATCGCCATGCTTTATCTCTACCTCGGACGCCGCCAACTGGAGGTTCGCTCATGAACCAGCGTCTACTCAAAAAGGCGCTGTTGCGCCTCGGGTTCTGGTGTCTGATCGGGATTTTGCTGCTGTATGCGGTCTTCCCTTTCTACTACGCCATCGTGACTTCGCTGAAGCCATCCAGCGCCTTGTTCGAGGTGAGCTATTGGATCGACAGTCCCGACTTCTCCAATTACGCGGCGGTACTCCACCAATCCTCATTCCTGAGAGCTATCGGTAACTCGCTGGTGGTTGCGCTTTGCGTGGTGACGCTGGCGCTGTTTCTCAGCCTGACCGCCGCCTATGCCTTGGGCAGGGTGAAGTTCCGTGGGCGTGGCACGGTATTGATGATGGTTCTTGGCGTCTCAATGTTTCCCCAGGTCGCTGTACTGTCGGGGCTGTTCGAAGTGATCCGCGCCTTGGGTCTGTACAACACGTCTTGGGCGTTGATCCTGAGCTACACGATTTTCACCCTGCCCTTCACCGTCTGGGTGCTGACCACGTTCATGGGGCAACTGCCCCATGAACTGGAAGAAGCGGCAATCATGGATGGCGCTTCGCCCTGGGTCACACTTACCCGTGTGCTGTTGCCGCTGCTCTGGCCCGCACTGGTCACCACTGGCTTATTGGCCTTTATCGCAGCGTGGAACGAGTTCCTATTTGCCCTGACCTTCACCCTCACAGACACGCAACGCACGGTGCCGGTCGCCATCGCCTTGATTTCCGGCGGGAGTCCTCATGAGCTGCCTTGGGGGATGTTGATGGCCGCATCGGTGCTGGTCACCGTCCCACTGGTGATTCTGGTGCTGATATTCCAGCGCCGAATCGTTTCCGGTCTCACTGTCGGCGCGTTAAAGGGTTGATGCCCAACAAATACAAGGAACAGCATCGTGATCAAATTGAAGCTAGGCAACGTGAACAAACAATTGGGCGGCGCGCGGATTCTTCGCGACGTCAGCTTGGAGATCGCTGCAGGTGAATTCGTGGTGTTCGTTGGCCCTTCGGGCTGCGGAAAGTCGACTCTGCTGCGATTGATCGCCGGACTGGATTCGATCTGCGCCGGCGACCTGCTGATCGACGGGCGGCGGGTCAACGACCTGGAGCCGCGCGAGCGTGGCGTCGGCATGGTGTTTCAGTCTTATGCGCTGTACCCGCACATGAGCGTCTACGACAACATCAGTTTTGGTCTCAAACTGGCCAAGACTGAAAAGATCAGCTTGCGCGAGCGGGTACTGAAAACTGCGCAAATACTGCAATTGGACAAACTGCTGCAACGCAAGCCAAAAGAACTGTCTGGAGGGCAGCGTCAGCGTGTGGCCATGGGCAGAGCCATGGCGCGGGAGCCGGACATTTTGTTGTTCGATGAGCCGCTCTCCAACCTGGATGCATCCTTGCGGGTGCAGATGCGCAACGAAATCGCCCGGCTGCATGCCCGACTGGGCTCGACCATGATCTACGTCACTCACGATCAGGTGGAAGCGATGACCCTGGCCGACAAAATTGTCGTGCTCAATGGCGGTCGCGTGGAACAGGTCGGCTCACCGCGCGAACTCTATGAGCACCCGGCCAGCCGCTTTGTCGCCGGTTTTCTGGGCTCGCCCAGAATGAACTTTCTGGCGGCGCGCCTGCATGCCCCAGGCGAAACCAGCCTGGTCGATACCCCGGTTTTGGGTATGACCTCCCTGCCCTTCGACAGCTCAAACCTGGCAGTGGACACTCTACTAAGCCTCGGGGTTCGCCCGGAGCATGTATCGCTCAAAGCGGCGGATGGAACCGTTGGCGTCATCGTGACCGGCGTCGAATACCTGGGCAGCGAAACCTATGTGCACCTCGATATCGGGCAGGACGATCCACTGGTCTGTCGTTGTGCGGTCAACGCCGGATGGCAGGTCGGCGATTGGGTCGAGCTGCAGCTGGACATCGGTAATCTGCACTTGTTCGATGCCGACGGCACGGCCTTGAGGCGCCCCCCACAAACCATTGAAACCCTGCCAGATGGAGTCTCTCTGCGCTCGGTACGAGCAGGCGCCCTATGACCTTGTCCTTGAATTCCATGAGCGACCCAATGTCCGCTACCCTTGAGCTTGCGCAGCGTGCACTGAGTGACGGCCTGTCTCGCGTCATCCACGATTATCGACCCGGTTATCATATTGCTCCCCCGGCGGGCTGGATGAACGACCCTAACGGAGTGGTGTACTTTCGTGGCGAATATCACGTTTTCTATCAACATTACCCCTTCGAGGCGAAATGGGGGCCGATGTATTGGGGGCATGCCAAGAGTGCCGATCTGGTTCATTGGCAGCATCTGCCCATTGCGCTGGCACCCGGTGATGACTTCGACCGTGACGGTTGTTTTTCCGGTAGCGCGGTGGTGTGTGGCGATACCTTGGCGCTGATCTACACCGGACACACCTGGCTGGGAGAAGTGGGTGACGAATGCTCGATCCGTCAAGTGCAGTGCCTGGCCACCAGTATCGACGGCATCCATTTCACCAAGCATGGCGCAGTCATCGAGACCGCGCCGCAAGACACCATCATGCACTTTCGTGACCCCAAAGTATGGAGGGAGGATGACGGCTGGTACCTGATTGCCGGCGCACGCCTGGGCGACGTGCCACTGCTGCCGCTGTACCGCTCCACGGACCTGCACGACTGGGAGTTCCTTGCCTATGTGTCCAGCGGCAACGAGGGCGATGGCTATATGTGGGAGTGCCCGGATCTGTTTCGGCTGAATGGGCAGGATGTACTGCTTTACTCCCCTCAGGGCATGCAGCCTCAAGGTTACGAACGGCTCAACAAGTACCAGACCGGTTATCGAGTGGGCCGACGGGACAGCGAATGGCGCTTCAATGGAGGGCCTTTTATCGAACTGGATAACGGTCACGATTTCTATGCGGCGCAAACACAACTGGCCGCCGATGGTCGGCGCCTTGTATGGGCGTGGCTGGACATGTGGGAAAGCCCGATGCCGAGCAACGCCCATCACTGGTGCGGCATGCTCAGTTTGCCGCGCGAACTTGAACTGCGCGCAGATCGCCTTTGCGTGTATCCGGCACGGGAGCTCACCGCTCTACGCAAGGCGCCATTGCCGGACACGCCCTGGTGGGAGGGGTCAGGAACCCGGTGGGTGCCGGAAGTGAAAGGCGATATGCTCGAAATCCATGTGCATCTGGATTTGCTAGGCTGCACCGACGGCCACCTGGGAATCGCCTTGCGCTGCAGCGACGATGGCCATGAAGAAACCCTGCTCTACTACGATGCGTCGCTGCAGCGTCTGGTGCTTGACCGTAGCCGCTCGGGTGCGGATGCGCAAGCCACAGGTCAGCGCAGCGTGTCGATAGACCCAACACAAGAGCGGCTGGCACTGCGTGTGTTCCTTGATCGCTCGTCCATTGAGGTGTTCGACGAAAACGGGCGCTTCAGCCTAAGCAGCCGCCTCTACCCACAGCCCAGTAGTCTGGGTGTGAAGCTCCTTGCAAGCGGAAGTGGTGGGCGTGTCTCCATTCCCAGGGCATGGCCACTCGCCTCGGGATGGCTATGAACCGCGTCATTCGAGTCGCGAGAAGCGCAGTCCATGTGTCATGATTCTGCATCAACCTGACCGGTTTCACCTCGCATGACTTCAGTGAAAGACGTTGCACAGCTAGCCGGCGTATCCCTGATGACGGTTTCTCGAGCGCTCAACAATCCGGAAAAATTGAGCCCCGAAACCTATCAACGGGTGCGTCGCGCCATTGACGAATTGCAATTCGTGCCGAGCCTATCGGCGCGAAGGATTCGCGGCGACAACCTTCAGACTCGAACCATCGGTGTGTTCGCGTTGGACACCGCGACAACACCGTTCGCCGTCGAGCTGCTGCTGTCCATCGAACAGACCGCGCAGCAAGCAGGCTGGAATGTATTTATCCTCAACCTGTTAAGCAACCCGCCCACCGACCAAAACATCGACCTGATGTTATCGCACCGTCCCGACGGGTTGATCTTCAGCGCCATGGGGTTGCGCCAGGTGTGCATTCCCGAGCGATTGAAGAGCACTCCCCTGGTCCTCGCCAATTGCCTGGCGGATGACAGTCGCCTGGTTAGTTATGTGCCCGACGACGAAATGGGGCAATATCGAGCCGTACATCACGCATTAAGTCAAGGCTATCGGCGCCCTCTGTTTATCAATCTTCCAAAGCAGAGCCTGGCCTGGGGTCTGCGACAAAGAGGCATGCAGCGTGCCTGTCAGGCATTCGGGCTGTTGCCTGACCCACTCCTGCAATATGACCTTTCCGACCATGACGCCTATGGTGAAACCGCAGCCATCCTCGACCGGCACATCATTGATAGTCGTCCCCAATTCGACATTCTGATCTGTGGCAACGACCGTATTGCTTTTTGTGCCTATCAGGTGTTGCTGGGCCGCGGGCTGAAAATTCCCAATGATGTCGCCGTGCTCGGCTATGACAATATGATCGGTATCGCTGAACTGTTCATCCCACCGCTGACAACGGTACAACTGCCGTACTACGAGATCGGTCGCAGGGCTGCCCGGCACCTGATCGGAGCCCTAGACGTATCAGGAGCCCAGCCAGTTGATTGTCCATTGGTTGCCAGGGCATCGATATAAAGGATTAGTTAATTCGGGGAAAACCGCGATCCATAATCCAGCCACCGGTGGCACGACAGGGGGCTGGCATTTTCTGTTGTATTTTGATCAAGAATCACCCGCCAAACAAACTACACCAATCAAAACGCCGCTCAAAGAGCGGCGTTCTTGTGCACGGAACGAGAAACGAGACTCACACCTGGTGTGGAGGCCTCAGGCATTTCAGTTCCAGGGACGGTCTCCATTCTCGTCCTTGATGCGGGTCGGCAGACCCATTACATCCAGTGCCTTGAGGAACGGCTCAGCCGGCAACTCCTCGACGTTGGCCATGCGCTCCACGTCCCACTCTCCACGCGCGACCAGCAGGGCGGCCGCCACCGGTGGTACGCCCGCGGTATAGGAAATACCCTGGCTGTCGGTTTCGGCGTAGGCTTGCTCGTGGTCCGCCACGTTGTAGATGAACACTTCGCGTGGCTGGCCATCCTTGGTGCCCTTGACCAGATCGCCAATGCAGGTCTTGCCGGTATAGCCGGGCGCCAGCGAGCTTGGATCAGGGAGCACGGCCTTGACCACTTTCAGCGGCACCACTTCCAGGCCTTCGGCGGTCTTGACCGGTTGCTCGGAGAGCAGGCCGAGGTTCCTGAGTACCGTGAACACATTGATGTAGTGCTCGCCAAAGCTCATCCAGAAACGCACATTGGGCACGTCGAGATTCTTCGACAGCGAGTGCACTTCATCGTGGCCGGTCAGGTACAGGTTCTGCGCCCCGACCACTGGCAGGTCGTCGGTGCGTTTGACTTCGAACATCGTGTTGCTGGTCCACTGGCTGTTCTGCCAGCTCCACACCTGTCCGGTGAACTCGCGGAAATTGATTTCCGGGTCGAAATTGGTGGCGAAATACTTGCCATGGGAACCCGCATTGACATCAAGAATGTCGATCGAATCAATGCGGTCGAAATACTGCTGCTGCGCCAACGCTGCATAGGCGTTGACCACACCCGGGTCGAAACCCACACCGAGGATGGCGGTGATGTTCTTCTGTTGGCATTCCTCGAGGTGCTTCCACTCGTAGTTGCCATACCAGGGCGGCGTCTCGCAGATTTTGCCTGGCTCCTCATGAATGGCGGTGTCCAGATAGGCCGCGCCGGTATCGATGCAGGCACGCAGCACCGACATGTTGAGGAAGGCGGAACCGACGTTGATGACGATCTGCGATTCGGTTTCGAGGATCAGCGCCTTGGTCGCTTCGACATCCAGGGCGTTCAGCGAGAAGGCCTGGATATCGGCGGGCACTTTGAGGCTGCCCTTGGCCTTGACGCTGTCGATGATGGCCTGGCATTTGGAGATGTTGCGCGACGCGATAGCAATACGACCGAGTTCATCGTTGTGCTGCGCGCACTTGTGGGCCACCACCTTGGCGACACCTCCTGCACCAATGATAAGTACGTTCTTCTTCAATTTTTCTATTTCTCCTTCTCTGCCAGCTTACGAAAGGCTGGACATGTAATCGTTGTAACCAAACTCACGAACCACCTCGACACTACCGTCGAGTTGTTTCACTACGATGGACGGCATTTTCAGCCCGTTGAACCAGTTCTTCTTGACCATGGTGTAACCCGCTGCGTCGACGAACGACAGCCGATCGCCGATGGCCAGCGGGCGATCAAATTGATACTCGCCGAAAATATCTCCGGCCAGGCAGGATTTGCCGCACACCATGTAGGTGTGTTCGCCCTCGCTGGGCGCCAGCTTGGCGTTCAGACGATAGATCAACAGATCGAGCATGTGCGCCTCGATGGAGCTGTCCACGACTGCCAGGTGCTTTCCATTGTAGAGGGTGTCGAGCACGGTGACTTCCAGCGACGCGCTCTGAGTGATGGCCGCTTCGCCCGGTTCCAGGTAGACCTGCACGCCGTATTTTTGCGAGAAGGCCTTGAGGCGAGCGCAGAATGCGTCCAGCGCGTAGCCTTCACCGGTGAAATGGATGCCGCCGCCGAGGCTGACCCACTCGACCTTGTGCAGCAGATGGCCAAAGCGCTCTTCAATGGCGCACAGCATCTGGTCGAACAAGCCGAAGTCGCTGTTCTCGCAGTTGTTGTGGAACATGAAGCCAGAGATCTGCTCGATGACCTGCTCGATCTTGGCCGGGTCCCACTCGCCCAGGCGGCTGAACGGGCGCGCCGGGTCGGCCAGCAGGTAATCCGAGCTGCTCACTTGCGGATTGACCCGCAGGCCGCGCACCTTGCCGGCTGATGCCTCGGTGTAGCGCTGCAGCTGGCTGATGGAGTTGAAGATGATCTTGTCGCAGTTGTCGAGCATCTCCTCGATCTCGTCGTCGGCCCAGGCCACGCTGTAGGCGTGGGTCTCGCCGGCGAACTTCTGTCGACCGAGCTTGAGCTCGTAGAGCGACGACGACGTGGTGCCGTCCATGTATTGCTGCATCAGGTCGAACACCGACCAGGTGGCGAAGCACTTGAGTGCCAGCAGGGCCTTGGCCCCGGACTGCTCGCGCACGTAGGCGATCTTCTGCATGTTCGCCAGCAGCTTTTGTTTGTCGATGAGGTAGTACGGTGTCTTGATCATTTCGAGGCCTCCGGCAAGGCCAGTCAAAAAAGGATGCGCATTGTGCCTTCACTGACTGCATATCGAAAGAGCAGAAAGCGCAGTTCGTGAAGTCATCCTGCACTGGAGAGGCCGGTTATTTCGGCGACCTGCAAGAGAACTCCCTGCGTACAGCCACCACCCTATCGTTTGGTAGCGATGGGTGTGGTGCATTTGATTGAGCTGGCACAGCTGAAGATGGACTCGGTGCTGGATGAGCAAGCGGTCAGCATCAGACGCTGACAACGTTCATTTGAGGGCGATTGCCTGACACCTGCTCAAACTGAGATAAGCAACCCAAGGTAATGTCCAACTCAGTTGAACCACAACCTCTAGACGTACCGGCACACCCACTCTGACGCTGCTAGGCTTACATTTCCCCTGAGGAAATATTGCCATGCCAACCGACTCTCAACTGCCTGACCTGCTCGAAAAACTGCATGAAAACCAGCTCGCGCTGGCTGACGCCATCGAGTCGATAGGGATGTGGATAGACCAGAGAGGGTCCACCGGCGTTTCCAGTCATGTTCTTGGAGCCATCGCCACGCTCGACTTGAACGCCGACACCATCAGAAAGGGAATCGAATCACTGAAGAAACCGTAAGATGGAAACGATCAACGCCAATGACAGGCTCCGCTTGGGAAGCGATTGAAGGTATGAACACTGAAGACCGAGCTCGGCATTGGTCCATCCACCTCATGAAAGGACTCCAAAGGTGCTGATCAGTATTGAAGAAGCGGACACAAACGCTGGCTGGCTTGTCGTGATGGACGCTTGGCGCGTCAAATTTCGTAGCTACGCGGAGGCCGAAGCCTTCGTGGAAAAGCTGAAAGATCGCATCAATGCGCCACACCCCTTGCCTATCAGCATTAACAGACCAGTAGCGGAGCCATCTTGAGGAGTCATCTCAACCCCCAACCAATACGTCATCATTTTGTAACCCATCGACAGCAATACTCACCTTACACATCGAACGTGTGCTCTTTTCCCTGCTGCCATCTAAGGCAGCTTTTTTTTGCCTGATCGTTTTGGCAGTCGCTGCGCCAGGTCTACCAATTGAGTGTCGGCTTTCTCCAGGGCGGTGGTCGCGGAAGACAACCAGGTCTGCTCCAGCGGCTGCAGGTCGGTTTCGACCAAAGCCTTTTGGCACCACTGATAGTGGTCATGCCAGGAGCCCAATGCTGATTGCAGCTCCTTGAGTGATAGCGCGGCATCCCTCGACAAGGGAGATAGCTCGGGGAATGCTTCGGTCAGATAACGGGTTCGTTTGACCAGTATTCTCAATTGGTGTCGATCAAACTGAACGTCATCCACGGCAGCATGTAATCGATCGATCTGTTTTCTCAGCGTTTTCTTGATTTGAGGCTGAATATGCTTCAGCTCGCCTTTGACCTCAGCCAAACGAAAGCCCGACGGCCAATCATCCAGTTGAATCAGTAGGTTTTTGAAGGCCGAGCCGTTAACGATGTCGTCATAGCTGGAGCCCAATCGAGACGATCTGGGTTTCACCAGCTTCGCGAATCCTCTCTCCTCAAGCTCCTGAATCATCACCTCCAGGTCGCGGGTCGGCGTCGTCTGCCTTCCAAACTCTGCCGCAGCCTCGCTCAAAGCGACAACCACATTCATTGACCGAAATGGCCTCAACAAGCTCCTGATACGTCTGACGGCCACCCTCAGATCGTGCAAAGCTTCGCGGTCGGTACGGGATTCCAAGCGAGCATGCGCGTGATACACCGCGACCTGAAGGGTCAATATCTCAACCACGAACGTGTCTACAAATGACATTTCGCGACTTCTCATTGAGAGGTTATACGATGAGGTTAGCAGAGGCCTGAAGCCCTACCCGCACCTGCACATCGATCAAAATGTGCTTTCCGGTTCGATTGTATCTCTTCAAAATCAAAACCTTACCCACAAAAACAACACATCCAGAGCGCCTTGCACTATCGGCAAGGGAGATGGCCACAACGCGTGCTCACGAATAGCCTACAATCAGATTTCAGTTTTATGTCAGCAGGTGACCGGCTCCTTTCGCTCCGAGCCCTGATCAATTTCAAGATCACCTGACCCAAATGGAATCGTGACGTTACCGCCCCCAAGGATGTAGCTATGCATTCAACGCTAGACGTAGTTCGCGCTCAAATGCAGGCGGCTGAGCCGGTATTGAAGCAGCTCGACGTGGAACTGGAGGCCATCTGCTTTGATCCCTCTGTCCCTTCGAGCGTCGACACAGCCACCGAGAGGGTCGCTGCAATCATCGATACGCTTCTGGTGGGATTTAAGGCCAATCCGATACTCGGTCCGCTGGCCGACCAACTGAAATCTCAATATCTCGACGCGATTCAACACCAGGTTGCTGCAGCTCAAGGAGGGTGAAATGACAGCCCCCAGCGTTGTTGTAGGGCCTGCTTGGCTTTAGAGAAACGCCACTAATCTGATATCACCCACCTGACTTATTTTTGTCACACAAGCCCCGTAGCTTTCCCTCGCCAACACGCTGGAGGGGGGGCTTATGAACGCAGAATGCCGGAAAAAAATTCGCCGTTTAACTGCGAACACAGGCTCACGGAAGAGAATGATCGGTGCATCACGGAGGAATCAAATGCCGGTGGTGCAAACGGCTGAGTACAGAGGTGCGCTATTGCAGCGATATCCAGTAGGGCTGATAGACGATGCTGAGCTCGAAGCATTGCTGAAAAGCTGGCCCTGTCGTGCCAGCGCGTAGCGAAACCTAGCGTAGACCTATTGCCAGTCTTAAGGTGACCGCGCGCGATGGGGGCTGATCACCCTAGTTGAAACGCTCAAGGATAGCGGCCAGCCGTATCGTCGACTGGGACGATCAGGCGATAGATGATCAGGGCAGAGGCTGCAGGTTGGTTTTGACGGTAGTGACCACACGGTTACGGCCTTGGTGTTTCGCGTCATATAGGCGTTGATCGGCTACACGCAGAATCTCCTCAATGGAGTCCCCGTCGCGTCCAGATTGCGATACGCCGATGCTCACTGTGACCCCGGTTATCCGCTGCTGGCTGAAATTGAAAGAAGTAGTGGCAACGGCGCTTCGCAGACGCTCGGCGATTACCCGCGCGCCTTCGAGTGAAGTCTGGGGCAGCAGTATCATGAACTCTTCCCCACCCACTCGAGCTACGCCGTCATACGGCCGGATCGAATCGAGACATTCCTGCACGAACCTCTTCAGGATGTCATCGCCAACCTGATGCCCGTAGCGATCATTGATGGACTTGAAATTGTCCAGGTCGAGCGCCAACACGGAGAACGGAGCGCCGCCACGCTTGACCCGATCAATTTCGGCATCGACCCGCGCCATGAAACGACGCCGATTATCAGCGCCTGTCAGTGGATCGGTCGCCGCAAGGTGGTCGAGCTCCTGATTGGTTCGCTGGAGTTCTTTCAGGGCACTTTCCGCGTATGCCATCGACTCGGCAAGACGCACCATCAGTTCCCCTTGACTGTAAATCTTCGAGAACGACCGAGTGCTGAGGAACGCTTGCGCTACCCCATAGCTCAACAAGAAGAATCCGGCGGCGAAGATCGCATGGGCGAGCCACCACATATGGTTCCAAGGGCGCGCCAGGATGAATGCAAGGGATGACAACGCGAACGCGGTGACCGAGATGGCAAAAATGACCATCAGTGGTGAACGGAAACGGCGCAACAGGACCACTGCCACATTCAATGTGGAAAGAACGAGGGCACCACCTTCCAGCGAGAGGCGTACTGCAGGATGGCCGGCGACCTGCGAGTTCGCAACGAATGCCACTGCCAGGTCAACCAGCAGGAACAGCCCGATCCAGGTCAACCACGGGCGGGGCTTCGTGCGTTGGTCCGCGGCATCAGGTGGTTGATGGTACGACAGCATGCCGACTAACAGCAGAATCGCCATGACCAGTCGAGAGGCCGGTCCGTAAAGCAGGAAAAGCCAGATATGGGAATGGGCGAGCCCGGTGAACGCGCCATGCAAGGCATAGATCATCACAAAACCGAGAAACCCCAATGTCATCCACCGCAGCAGCGGATCTCCCGATGACTGGTAGCAGCACCAGGTGACGTAAGTAACAAACAAACCCTCCAGGGTGGCGGCCGTGATCGCGATGATATGGAACGTGTGGTCCTCGAATAAAAGGGTCGGGTCCTGAAAGAAATACAAGTAGCCAACCAGATAGGCCGGAACAAACGCAAACCCTGCCAGCAGCAGGCAGGTATAAAATTTAATTATGAGATGGATAGCCTCAGGCGGCTCGCCGGTAGCGACAGAATTATCCATAACCCCCTCACGCAAATCCATTTTGTCCGCTCCGATCCGGTGCCCACTCCAGAATCACCGACATGCCAGCGCCCCCCCCCACATCATCATGCAAACATCTGGCGATTTGATATTTTGCCATTGTAGACCACCCACCACTTTCCGCTGCTGAAGTCGAAAAAACGCATATGAAAAATTAACCGACAACGAATATCTCGCTCTCCCACACCCGGATCCTGCTGGTCGCCCGTACCATGGAAGGTGGCGGCTCCATAACGGCTTTCACGCCTGAAGGCCATTCGGTTCAACAGGTTGGCTTGAGCCCAGCCTGGAAAAACCAGGTACAGTTCAATTCTCCGAGACGTTTCCACTCATCGATTGGCCTTTAGGGAAGTCACGATGCAAATCAATAACGCCGGCCTTGTTCTCCTACACAGTTTTTTCAATCCACTGTTCTCACGTCTTGACCTGCTGACCGAAGCCGGTGCGTTCGTTAGCAATAACGCACAACACCGAGCCGTGCATGTCCTGCAGTTTCTTGTTACGGGACAAACCGAAACGCTCGATCAACACCTGACGCTCAATAAACTGCTCTGCGGTCTACCTCCAGACCAGCCCCTTGAGTCAACGTCTGACATCACCGATGCCGAGCACGAGACCTGCTTCGAGCTGTTGAGTATGATCATCGATAATAGGCCAGCGATCGGCGCGATGAGCATCGACGGTTTCAGGGGCAACTGGCTGGTGAGGGACGGGTTGTTGGCGAACGCCAATGATCGATGGGAAATGACAGTAAAGCCGCGCCCTTACGACGTCCTATTGGCGCACTCGCCCTTCAGTTTCTCGGTTATCAGGCACAGCTGGATGGACAAGCCTCTGTTCGTCACCTGGAAACCATAACGGCTGCGGTCAGTTCGAATGTCCACGGCGGCATAGTCTTCGATCTACGCTTTCCGATCATCAGCCGTCCCCCTGCTCCCTTAACAACCTCCCTACACTTTCTCTATTGAGCCGTGCTTGGCCGGCGACCTAAACTCACCGGCCCTCACACGAGAACCCCCTCATGACCTCACCTGCCTCCCCCGCAGCCAAGTCGGACCACCGCTGGCTCGCCTTGATCGTCCTGTGCCTCGGGGAGTTGATGATCGTGCTCGACACCACCATCGTTAACGTCGCGCTGCCGTCGATCCAGACCGACCTGCACTTCACGCAAACTTCCCTCGCCTGGGTGGTGAACGCCTATATGCTGACCTTCGGCGGCTTCCTGCTGCTGGGTGGTCGCCTGGGCGATCTCTACGGGCATCGACGCCTGTTCCTGCTTGGCATCGGTTTCTTCACCCTCGCCTCGCTGGCCTGCGGCCTGGCCCATAACCAGGAGATGCTGATCTGGGCCCGGGCCCTTCAAGGCCTCGCCGCCGCCGTGGTGAGCGCCGTGGCCCTGTCACTGATCATGGACCTGTTCAGCGAACCGGCCGACCGGGCCAAGGCCATGGGCGTCTACGGTTTCGTCTGCGCCGGCGGCGGCAGCCTGGGCGCCCTGCTCGGCGGCGTGCTCACCAGCACCTTGAGCTGGCACTGGATCTTCCTGGTCAACCTGCCGATCGGCGTGGCGGTGATCGCACTGTCCCTGCGCCTGCTCTCGAAAACCCTCAACCAGCATCTGTCCCGCGACCTGGACGTGGCCGGTGCGGTCACTGTGACCGTCTCGCTGATGCTGGCGGTCTACGCCATCGTCAATGGCAACGAGATGGGCTGGGGCTCGCTGCACACCGTCATGCTATTGCTGATTGCCGTCGGCCTGTTACTGCTCTTCCTGATGATCGAGACCCGGGTGAAAACCCCGCTGATGCCCTTGCGCCTGTTCCGCCTGCGCAACCTGGCCATCGCCAATATCGTCGGCGTGCTCTGGGCGGCCGCGATGTTCGCCTGGTTCTTCCTGTCGGCGCTGTACATGCAGTTGGTGCTGGGCTACACGCCCTGGGAGGTGGGGCTCGCATTCCTGCCCGCCAACCTGATCATGGCGGTGTTCTCACTGGGGATCTCGGCCAAGCTGGTGATGCGTTTCGGCATTCGCCTGCCGCTGGCCGCCGGCCTGGCCCTGGCGACCCTCGGGCTGTTGCTGTTCGCCCAGGCGCCGGTCGACGGCCACTTCCTGCGCAACGTTCTCCCGGGCATGCTGTTGCTGGGCCTGGGCGCGGGCATTGCGTTCAATCCACTGCTGCTGGCAGCGATGAACGATGTCGCGCCGTCCGAGTCGGGGCTGGCCTCGGGCATGGTCAATACCGCCTTCATGATGGGCGGCGCACTGGGGCTGGCGGCGCTGGCGAGTCTGGCGGCGGCGCGCACCGAACTGCACCTGGTGGCGGGCGTGCCGGCACTGTCGGCGCTCAACGACGGGTATCAGGTCGCCTTCCTGGTGGGGGCGGTGTTTTCCGCATTGGGCGCCGGCCTGGCCGCGGTGATGATGCGCGACAAGACCGGTGAAAGCCTGGGGGGTGTCGAGGCCTAGGGCCTAGCTCGCGACCGGCTGTTTGAGGCGACCTATATCGGCCATGAACCTTTCCGCCGGCAAGGGGTGCCCCAGCAAGTAGCCCTGCAGGGAGTCGCACCCCAGACGGGTGAGAAAGGTCTGTTGCATGTCGGTCTCCACCCCTTCGGCGACGATCCGCAGCCCCAGCGCCTGCCCCAGCGCGACAATCGCCGAGACGATCGCGGCATCGTCGGTGTCATGCTCCAGGTCGCGGACAAAACCCCGGTCGATCTTCAGCTCGTTGGCCGGAAGACGCTTGAGGTACATCAGGCTCGAATAACCGGTGCCGAAATCGTCGATGGACAGGTCCACCCCCATGTCCGAGAGTTTCTGCAACACCGCCATGCTTGCATCGGCGTCACTCATGGCCGTGGTTTCGGTAATCTCCAGGGTCAGGCTGTTGGCCGGCAACTGGTGCCGGGCCAGGGCGCCGGCCACGCTGTCGACCAGGCCCGCATGGCAAAACTGCAGGGCCGAGAGATTCACCGCGATACGCCAGTGCTGGTAGCCCTGCTCATACCACAGGCGCATTTGCCGGCACGCCTCGTCCAGTACCCAATCGCCGATGGCGATGATCAGGCCGGTCTTTTCCGCCAGGGCGATGAACTTGTCCGGCAGCAACAGCCCTTCCTCGGGGTGCTCCCAGCGCAGCAGTGCCTCGGCACCGACCGGCGTGCCCTTGAGGGCGTCGAACTTGGGTTGGTAATAAAGACGGAACTGCCGCTGTTCCAAGGCCTGGCGCAGGTCCTGCAACAA
This sequence comes from Pseudomonas batumici, assembly GCF_000820515.1. Lineage (GTDB taxonomy): Bacteria > Pseudomonadota > Gammaproteobacteria > Pseudomonadales > Pseudomonadaceae > Aquipseudomonas > Aquipseudomonas batumici. Next base: position 88,019 of record NZ_JXDG01000040.1, read on the forward strand.
CTGCAACTGCTTGCGCGCGTTGCTGTTCATCGAGGCATCGAAGAAACTGTGACCGTTCTTGCCGGAGCCCTTGGCGTGATACATCGCCGCGTCGGCGTTCATCAACAGCTCCTCGGCGGTCTGGCCGTTACCCGGGTACAGCACGATACCGAGGCTGGCGGAGATCTGCAGCTCGTGTTCGGCCAGCCGGAACGGCCGGGAGATCAGGCCGACCTGACGCGACGCCACTTGCAGCGCATCGTCCGGCTCGGCCAGTTGCACCAGCAACACGAACTCATCACCGCCGATACGTGCCAGGGTGTCCTGGCTGCGCAAGCCGTCACGCAGGCGCAGGGCGACCTCACGCAGCAATTGATCGCCCATGTGGTGGCCGAACGCGTCGTTGACCGGCTTGAAACCATCCAGATCGATGAACATCAGCGCGAAGCAGCCACCTTCGGCCATGACCTTGTGCATCGCCTGGTCGATCCGGTCCGCCAACAGCACCCGGTTCGGCAAGCCGGTCAGGGTGTCATGCAGCGCCAGATGGGTGAGCTCCCGGTTCGCCTGGCTCAGCGAGTCGGCGAGCATGGCGGTCCGCGCTTCGAGCCGCGCATCGAGCATTGAGATCAACAGCGCGATGGACAGCACCGCCAGGCTGGTCACCAGCACCAGGCTGTCCAGCCCCTTGCCGGAGAGGCCGCTGCCCGCCGCCCCGCAAAAGCTGCCCTGGGCAAAATTGGCCGCGGCCATGCCGGTGTAGTGCATGCCGACAATCGCCAGGCCCATGATCACCGCCGCCCCACTACGGGCCAGGCGGACATAGGGGGTATTACGCCGTAGCCGAAAAGCGATCCACAAGGCCGCCGCGGAAGCGACCACGGCAATCGCCAGCGAGGCGCCGAACAGGGTGGGGTCGTAGTCGATGCCGGGCTGCATCTTCAGCGCCGCCATCCCGCAGTAATGCATGGCGCTGATACCGGCACCCATGACCAGGGCACCGAATGCCAACTGCAGCGCTGGCAGGCGGGGCTGGCTGACCAGCCAGAGGGCAAAGCCGCTGGAAAGAATCGCGATCAGCAGCGACAGCAGCGTGAGTGGCCCGTCGTAGCCCAGCTCGATGGGCAGCCTGAACGCCAGCATCCCGATAAAGTGCATGGACCATATGCCCACGCCCATCGCCAGGGCACCGCCGGCCATCCACAGATGAACCGCCCAACCGCGCGCCGTGGCAATGCGCCCGGTCAGGTCCAATGCGGTATAAGAGGCGAGGATCGCCACACAAAGAGAAATAAAGACCAGCGCGAGGGAGTAGCTACCAATAAGCATGACAAATCTCTAAGACATCGAACCGGACGCCCCCCAGGCTCGATGAAAAAAACCACGGATTGTACCTGCTTCCTCATGAAGCGCACGGTGAAATATTGGCCACTTGCCATTATTCAGCATGGCTTGCCTGCCGTACAGATCGGGGGCCCGGAAAGACCGACCAACGGCAGGATTTATTCGTTACGCGCCAGCCTGACTTGAGGACGGATCAGGGCTCATCCCTGGGAAACTCACGCTTGACCCGCTCGATGTAGCGCGCCACCGCCGGGGCCTTTTCGAAGCGCCGATGGATCAACGACAGCCAGGAACTCGCCTCGCAGTCGTGGATCGGTCGATACAGCACATTGGGCAGGTGCACATGCCCGACCACCGACTCGGGCACCACCGCCACCCCCTGGCCGAGGGACACCGCCGCGATCACCGCCACCAACCCGCCGGGCTGTGGTCCCAGCTTCGGCGCATAACCGCCCTGGGCGGCCACCTGCAAGGTGCCGCTGATCTGCTCCGGGAGAATGAAGGTCTCGTTCTGCAAGTGTTCGGCGCCGATCCGTTTCAGGCGACACAACCAGGCATCGTCCGCCACGGCCAATACAAACCCCTCGGCATTCAGGCGCACCGCGTCCACGCCCTCGGGCAAGGACATGGGCGAACGCACATAACCGATATCGAAACGCCCCTCGGCGATCAGTCCCGGCAACACCGCCATCGGGCTCTCCCGCACGGTGAGGCTGACCTCGGCGAACTCACGGCTGAAGGCCTTGACCTGGCGCTGCAACACACCGGAGTACACCGCCGACGCCACATAACCGAGTTCGATATGCCCCACTTCACCGCGCCCGGCCCGTTGCGCATTGCGCTGGGCGAACTCGAACTGGCGCACCGTCGCCTCGGCTTCCGGCAGCAACGCCGCGCCGGCTTCGGTGAGGCTGACCTCGCGTTGCCCGCGCAGGAACAGCCGGGTGCCGAGGGCGGCCTCCATGTCCTGGATCTGTCGGCTCAGGGTTGGCGGCGCGATATCCAGTTGCTCAGCCGCACGGGTGAAGTTGCGTTGCCGGGCCACCGCCAGGAAATAGCGGAAATGACGGATCTCCATAGGCGTATTAGCTCAAAGGTAATGAAGTGCCGAAGCCCACCTAACAAAACCGCGCAAGGCCCACGATAAGCTGCTTCCATCGTCACAGTAGAGAGCTTGTACCATGCGCGTCAAATCCTTGATCCCCTTATCTTGTGCTTGCCTGGACCTGACGCGGGTGGCCGCGGCCGACTCGTCACCTGCCATTGCCCACCAGGCAATCCATGACCCGGATCTGCCCCGCACACGAGTCAAGGCCGCCATCTCCACGCTGGCGCCGCAGGTCCGAGCATGAGCCAGGTCAGCCCACGACTGACGCTGCTGACCGCCTCCGGCGTCTGCTCGCTGATCGTCCTCGACACCAATATCGTCGCCGTCACCCTGCCGAGCATTGCCCGCGACCTGGGGGCCAACTTCGCCGATATCGAATGGGTCGTCAGTGCCTACATGCTGGCCTTCGCCGCCCTGCTGCTGCCGGCCGGCAGCATCGCCGACCGCTTCGGCCGGCGCAGGACCCTGCTCTGCGGCCTGACCCTGTTCATCCTCGCCTCATTGGGCTGCGGCGCGGCACCCGACAGCCTGTTCCTCGATATCGCCCGCGCCATCAAGGGCGTCGGCGCCGCGCTTCTGCTGACCTCCGCCCTCGCCTCCATCGGCCACACCTTTCATGACGAGACCGAACGGGCCAAGGCCTGGGCCTTCTGGGGTGCCTGCATGGGCGTGGCCATGACCGCCGCGCCCACGGTCGGCGGACTGATCACCCAGTACCTGGGCTGGCGCTGGATCTTCTACCTCAACCTGCCCGTGGGACTGGCACTGATGGCGATGGTCCGCCACGCCGTGCCGGAATCCCGGGACAGCCAGGCGGCCCGCCTGGATCCCTGGGGCAGCCTGGCCTTCAGTGGTGCGCTGCTGTGCCTGATCTGGGGCTTGATCGAGGCCAACCGCATCGGCTGGAACAACCCGCTGACCTACGCCCGGCTACTGGGGGGCGCGGCACTGCTGGGCCTGTTCGTGTGGGTCGAACAGTTGCAGAAACGGCCGATGGTGGATCTGCAACTGTTTCGCCATCCGCGCTTTATCGGCGCCCTGCTGGGAATGTTCGCCTATGCCGGCTGTGCCCAGGTGATGATGACCCTGCTGCCGTTCTACCTGCAGAACGGCCTGGGGTTTTCCGCCGTGGCTTCGGGCCTGGGCATGCTGCCGTTCGCCCTGGCCATGCTGATCTGCCCGCGCATCGGTATCCGACTGGCCTCGCGCTTCGCCCCGGCGACGATGATGGCGGGCGGCCTGACCCTGGTCGGTTGCGGCAACCTGCTCAGTGCCTGGGCGGTCGGCAGCGGTACCTACCTGCCGTTCGCCCTGGCGATTACCGTGACCGGCGCCGGCGCCGGGCTGCTCAACGGCGACACCCAGAAGAACATCATGGCCTGCGTGCCCCGGGAACGGTCCGGCATGGCCTCGGGCATGAGCACCACCATGCGCTTCAGCGCGATCATGTTGAGCATCGGTGTGTTTGGTGCCTTGCTGGCCAGCCATACCCAGCAATTGCTCCACGCCAGCCTCGCCGCACAGGCCGCGCCCTGGCTCGACCAGGCCCGGGCGATTGCCTCGCGGGTCGTCGCCGGGGACATGCCGGCGGCCATGGCAGGGCTGCCGGAGTCCGCGCGCCAGGTGGTCCAGCCCCTGGCCCGCGCGGCCTTCATCGGCGGCTTCGGCACGGTGCTCTGGGTGGCGGGTTTGCTGGCGTTGTCAGGGGCATTGGCGGTGGGCAGTCTGATGCGCCACCCCCTCCCCGTCACCCGCTCCTATTCACTGGCCCATGAATAGAACCGAGACGCGGCTACAAGGGCGGACGTGACGACGTGGACTGCAGCGATGCCAATACCCGCTCGGTATTTTCCGTGCAACTGGTCCCCTCAGGCCGGTTGCGGATGCTGTTGACGATCCCCAGCAACTGCAACTTGCTATGGGCCAGGCGCGCCTGCATGGCTTCGATCTGGTCGATCTTGCGCTCCAGGCTGTCGACCATGACCTCATGATCCAGGCTCTCCGCCTCGGCCCCCGGCACCAACGCCCGCAGTTCCTCAAGGCTGAAACCCGCCTGCTGCGCACACTGGATGATCGACAACGTCTGCAACACCTCGGCCGGGTACTCACGGTAGCCATTGGCCTGGCGCTGTACCTTGCGAATCAACCCCTGGGCTTCGTAGAACCTGATCTTCGACGCCGCCAGGCCGCTGCGCAGGGCCAGTTCACCGATTTTCATAAGGGGCCTCGAATGGACGCTTGACATTAAAGTTAGGTTTAAGCTTAGCCTGAACTCCCCACCACCCCGGAGTCAAGCATGTCACCCTTTCAAGCACTGCTCTTGCCCAATGGCGTTCAGGTCCCGAACCGTATCGCCAAGGCCGCCATGGAAGAGAACATGGCCGACCTGGATAACACGCCCTCCGCTCACCTGCTGGAACTCTACCGTGCCTGGGCCGACGGCGAACCCGGGCTGCTGCTGACCGGCAACGTGATGATCGACCGCCGCGCCATGACCGGACCTGGCGGCGTGGTGCTGGAAGACGATCGTCACCTGGAGAAATTCCGCCAGTGGGCCGCCATCGGCCGCGCCAAGGGTGCGCAGTTCTGGATGCAGATCAACCATCCCGGGCGCCAGACCATGGCCAATCTGGGCCAGATCGCCTGGGCACCGTCCGCGGTAGCGCTGGACCTGGGCGGGTTCTCGAAAATGTTCGCCGAGCCGCGGCCCATGAGCGAAGGCGATATCGCAGAGGTGATCGGGCGCTTCGCCAACAGCGCCCGTCTCGCCGAGCAGGCAGGTTTCACTGGCGTGCAGATCCATGCGGCCCACGGTTACCTGCTCAGCCAGTTCCTCTCGCCGCTGAGCAACCGACGTACCGACCAGTGGGGCGGCTCGCTGGAAAATCGCGCACGGCTGTTGCTGTCGGTGGTCAAGGCGGTCCGGGCCGTTGTTTCAGCGGACTTCTGCGTGGCGGTCAAACTCAACTCCGCGGACTTCCAGCGCGGCGGCTTCGATGCGGACGATGCCCGCCAGGTGATCGAATGGCTCAATGCCTTGCCGGTGGACCTGGTCGAACTCTCGGGCGGCAGCTACGAGGCACCGGCCATGCAGGGCGAAGCGCGGGATGGTCGCACCCTGGCACGGGAAGCCTATTTCATGGAGATGGCCCGTGAGCTGGCGAAGGTGGCGATGATGCCGGTGATGGTCACCGGCGGCATTCGGCGCCTGCCCATCGTCGAGCAGGTGCTGGACAGCGGCATCGCCATGGCCGGTATCGGTACCGCGCTGGCCGTGGAACCGCACCTGCCCCGGCATTGGCGCGAAGGCCGCGACAGCCATCCGCAATTGCCGCCGATCCACTGGAAGAAAAAGCCGCTGGCATCGCTGGCAAGCATGGCGGTGGTCAAGTACCAGTTGAAGCGCCTGAGCAAGGGCCGGCGCCCCCACCCCGAGGTCTCGGCGGTGTGGGCGCTGGTGCTGGATCGGTTGTTTATCGGTCGACGGACGAAGCAGTACCGCACGGCGATGAAGAACCTGGGCGCCTGACCCTGTCAGCGCCCGGCAAACCGCAACCGCGAGAGCATCTTCAAGTCGCCCTCCTGGTAGTAGCCGTCGCTCCAGCTGTTGTCCGGTGACAGCGGCTGGACCTGCTTGAGCGCCAGCTTCTTCGCGTAATAGCGGAACCGGTAATGCTCGTAGAAGCGCAGGATCTCCAGGCCATAACGATCGGCCAGATCGACGTCGCCACGAATCACCAGGTAGTTCTCGTCGTTGCCGTCGCTGGCGCCGACGCTGAGGTTGTGGCTGCCGCTGATAATGGTCGGCGCATCCGTGGTGAAGTCGGTGACGATGGCCTTGGTATGCACCAGCAGGTTGCCCTTCTGGCCCAGGAGACCTTCCTTGATCCAGCCTTCCAGCCCGGTATTGAGCAAGGCCGTGGCGACGAAATCGTCGGTCCGGTCGGCGTGAATGCCGGAGATGCTGCTGGCGGTATTCTGCAGGCCGAAACGCAGCACATCGTCATGGGGCTTGCCGAGCAAGGCGTCGAGAATCTCCTGGGGCAAGGTGAAGGCCGTGGCGAACAGCACGTCCTTTTGCGCCGCCGTGATGATCTGCACGAACTCCTTCAGGTCGCCCTGCCCGGTGCGCGGGGAAAACCCGGCGAACAACGGCTGGCTCGGGTCCATGGGGTTGTTCTGGGTGATCCACTTGCGGGTCGCCGCCACATCCGTCGGGGCGGCCCAGATCTCCTCGAAGACCTGGGTGTACTCGGTGGCCAAGCGGACGTCATCGAGCACATGCACCACGTTGGCCTGGCGATACACACCGTTGGCGGTGAAGTTGGTGCTGCCGCAGAGCACCGCTTCAGGCCGGTACTCGCCACCGGCATCGCGCTGGCTGAGAATGATGAACTTGTCGTGGAAGATATTGCTGGTGACCCGCCCGCGCTTGCTCTCGGCCGGAATCGGCGCCAGGCTCTGCTCGTTCAGGGTGGTGTCCTCGTCACCGACCTTGGCGTGGTAGAGCACGCGAATCCGCACGCCGCGTTGCTGCGCCGCGTTCACCGCATCGACAATCGCCTGCAACTGGTATTCGTAGATGGCGATATCCAGGCCCCACTGCACGTCCGTCGCCCGGGCGATAAACCCCAGCAGCTCTTCCAGCAGGCCGTTCTCCAGCCACAGGCGCGCCGCATCGGGCCAGGCTTCGATGGGTAGGTTTTTCTGGGTACTGATCAGTTTGTCCAGCTCGGGAAACTTGCGTTCGAAACCCTGGCTGGCCGCCACCGCGCGGTTGAAGATCACCCGCTGGCCCTTGGGCAGGCCATTGTCGGTGGTCACCGTCACGGCCAGTGACTCGCCCAACTGAGGCGCGTCGGGCGTGCCGTAGGCCAGGTGCACCCGATAGTTGCAGGTGGTCCCGGGCTCGACGTTGTAGTCGGCCCAACGGAATTTCTGCAACGGCGCCAGGTTGCTGGGGGTCGCGTGGTACTGGGGAAAGGTGTGCTCCTTGCCAGGGAACGTCAGGCTGTTGAACAGGAACTCCCAGGGCCGGGTGCCCTCCTGCCGTTCGATGGCAAAACCGAGCAGGCCGGCCCGCCGCGATTCGGCCAGGTCGATGGCCAGCAACACACCGCTGGTCCCGGCATAGGCCTTGACCCGGAAATCGTCCTGGGGATTGGTCTGAAGTACGCGCATGCATCACATCCTTGAGCTGTTTGCTGTGGTAGGCGAGCGTAGCGAATTTTTATGACGCCAGGTGCTTCCCGCGTCGATTTGCTCCATGAAATTTTCGATGTCAGGCCGTCAGCCCCTCAGTGCCCGTGCGCCGAGGGATGGGTGTGGGCCTGCAGCGAATCGGGCACCCCGCTACGAAGCAGCCCCCCGTCCTTGATCCAGGCGCAGGTTTGCTCATGGGCGCGCTGCAACAAGGCGTCGGTCTGGCTGAAGTCGAAGACCGAAATACCCAGGGGGCACAGCGGCGCCACCACATGAATATCCGCCCGCTCCGTGTAGAGTTCGATATCGCGGACCAGTTGCCGCATGCTCATCAGGTTCAAAGTGTGCAGCGCCAGGGCGACCAGCCCCGCCGGCGGTTCCGGGCAGGCGCAGCCAAAGCCCGTAGGCACCACCACGATGCGCCTGGCCCCCAGGTCGACCGCGCTGGCGATCGGGGTATTGCTCGCCACGCCACCGTCGATCAACAGTTTTTCGCCGATCCTCACGCAAGGAAATACCAACGGGATCGCCGCGCTGGCCAGCAGCGCCTGTTCCGCACTGCCGCTGGACAACAGCTCTTCGGCGCCTGTCAGCAGGTTGGTGGTGACGATATGCAGGGGCAGGACCGTGTCTTCGATCCGGTCCACGGGCAACGCACGCGCGACCAGTCGCTCCAGTGCCGTGGCCTGCAACAGAAAGCCGCGCCGATTGATCAGCGCGCCGAGGGTATCGAGCAACGACAGGGGAAACACATCGCCCTTGCGCAAACCGCGCCAGAAGTCCGCCAGTTCCTCCACACCCTGGGCGGTAGGTCGTGCGGCGAAGTAGGCGCCGTTGATGGCGCCCACCGAGGCGCCGATCACCAGATCGAAGTTCACCCCGGCCTCCACCAGGGCCTTGAGCATGCCCACCTGGACGGCGCCGAGGCTACCGCCCCCAGCGAGCACCAGGGCAGTCTTGACAGTGGGCATGGCGGGCCTCGCTCGTACTCGATGACAGTCATACAGGAGCATAGCTGGCGGCTTGGAAATCAACGTGATGGCAAACTAGCATTTCGGCAAAACTCGACAATACTTGGCGCGAACGGAATGCTCGGTTCCTCTGTCTCCTCGAAATGGAGTTCGCCATGAAGTCGCAAGAACTGGAACTTGACGTGGCCGTGGTCGGTGGCGGCGTCTCAGGCAGCTATAGCGCCTGGCGTCTGCAACAGATCCATGGCGACACACAGAACATCGCCCTGTTCGAATACAGCGACCGGATCGGCGGACGCCTGTTCAGCATCAACCTACCCGGGCTGCCCAATGTAGTCGCCGAGGTCGGTGGCATGCGCTACATCCCGGGCGCCGACGGCCATGTGCTGGTGGACAGCCTGGTCAAGCACCTCAAGCTGCCCAGCCAGGATTTCCCCATGGGCGCGCCCAAGCCGGTCTACGCCAAAAACAACCTGTTTTACCTGCGCGGCAAGCGCTTCCGTTATCGCGACTTCGTCGAAGCCCCGGAAAAGATCCCCTACGACCTGGCCTGGTCCGAGCGCGGCTTCGGCCCCGAGGACCTGCAAGTCAAGGTGATGAACTACGTGTACCCGGGGTTCGACAAGCTCAGCCTGTGCCAACAGATGCAGGTCTCGGTGTTCGGCAAGGAGATCTGGAAGTATGGCTTCTGGAACCTGCTCTACCGGGTGATGAGCAACGAGGGTTACCAGTTCATGAAGGACGCCGGCGGCTATGACGCCAACGTCGCCAATGCCAGCGCCGTGACCCAGCTGCCGGCCACCGAATACAAGGACACCACCGAGTTCCTGACCCTGACCAAGGGTTTCCAGAGCCTGCCCCTGACGCTCGCCGCCAGCTTCGCCAAGCTGCCGGGACAATTGCCGGGCAAGCAACGGGTGCACATGAACCAGCGGCTGACCGCCATCAGCTACGCCAAGGATGCCGACTTCCCCTACCGCCTGCATTTCCAGGCCACCACCACGGTGGATGGCAGTACCCACGACAGCGCTGGCCAGTCCGTGGTCAAGGCGAGGAAAATCATCCTGGCCATGCCACGCCGCTCACTGGAACTGATCGACTCGCCGTTTTTCAGCGATCCCTGGCTCAAGGACAATCTCGGCTCGGTGCTGATGCAGTCGGCCTTCAAGCTCTTCCTCGCCTACGAACAGCCCTGGTGGCGCTCGCTCGGACTGGTGGCCGGGCGCTCGGTCACCGACCTGCCGGTGCGGCAGATCTACTACATGGGCACCGAATGCGAGCAGAAAGGCGGCGAACCGACGCTCAACTCGTTGCTGATGGCCTCCTACAACGACATCGGCACCGTACCGTTCTGGAAGGGCCTGGAAGACGGCGCGCCGTTCGTTGGCCACATGCCCGCCAACCTGGCCGGCCTGCTCAAGGCCGAGCCGGTGGTGCCCAGGACCCAGTTCACCGTCAGCGACGAGATGGTCCGGGTGGCGCAGATGCAGGTCGCCCAGGTCCATGACCAGGTGGAACTGCCGCGTCCCTATTCGGCGGTCTATCACGCCTGGGACGCCGACCCGTACGGCGGCGGCTGGCATGAATGGAAAGCCAATTACCGCATCGACCAGATCATCTGCCGCATGCGCCGCCCCGTGGAAAAGCAGCAGATCCATATCGTCGGCGAAGCCTACTCCTATGGCCAGGGCTGGGTCGAAGGCGCGCTGACCGTGGCCGAATCGACACTCCAGGACTTCTTCGGGCTCAAGCGCCCGGCGTGGTTACCCAAGCACTACGCCTTGCTGCCGGTACCGACACCCGACGGCTGCGCCCTGGAACCGGGCCGGCACCCGGCCTGCAAGGACTGCGCGGACACCCTGAACGAAGTGACCCAGTTTGCCTACAAGGGGATCGACCATGGCAACGAATAAGGACTTCAGCGTCGCCGACTACCTGCTGGCGCGGCTCCATCAACTGGGTGTCCACAAGGTGTTCCAGGTACCCGGCGACTACGTGTCGGGGTTCATGGACGCCCTGGAGCAATCCGCCGATATCCGGCCGGTCGGCGAAGTCAATGAACTGAGTGCCGCCTACGCCGCCGACGGTTACGCCCGTTACGCCGGGATCGGCGCGGTGTCGCTGCAATACGGCGTGGGGACCTTCAGCGCGATGAATGCGATTGCCGGCGCCTATGTCGAGCGCAACCCGGTGGTGGTGATCAGCGCCAGCCCGTCGGCGAAGAACCGCCAGATCATCTGGTCCGAGGACGTCCTGTTCCACCACTCCACCGGCGACCTGGAAGTCGGGCGCAAGGTGTTCGAGAACATCACGGTGGCCTGTGAACTGCTGGACGACAGCCGCACCGCACCGGCACTGATCGACCGGGCGCTGGTCGCCGCCATCAGCCAGCGCCGGCCGATCTACCTGGAAGCCTGGCAGAACGTCTGGGGCGAACCCTGCGAAGAGCCGAAAGGCGAACTCCGCGCCGTGCCGGCCGCCTGTGATCTGCAATCGCTGGACGCGGCGGTCGAGACCTCGGTGCAACGCCTGCGCGAGGCGAAAAAACCGTTGATCATGCTCGGCATCGAGATCGCCCGTTTCGGCCTGCAAAAGCAGGCGCTGCACCTGATCGAAGCCAGCGGCCTGTCGTTCACCACCTCGCTGGAAGCCAAGACCGTTGTCGACGAGAACCACCCGCAATTCATCGGCACCTATGCCGGCACCGCCTCGCGGCTGTGGACCCAGGACCTGGTGGACCAGACCGATTGCATCCTGGCCCTGGGGGTGATCTTTACCGACGACTACCTGCAACTGCTGAAGAAAGATTTCGGCCAGATCATCCTGGTCAACACCCAACAGGCCCGTACCGGCTTGCAGTACTACCCCCATGTTCCCCTGCCGCAGTACCTCGGCGCCCTGACCAGCGCACTCGGGCTGGACGAGAATTTCCCGCTGCCCTTGCACCCGCGCGAGCCCCTCTCGCCACTGCTCGGGGCGACCGACCACGACACGCCGCTGACTTACGAGCGGTTCCTCGACACCCTCGCCGACTTCGCCCGGGAGCAACGCCTGTGGGACAACAGTGCGCTGATCCTCGGGGAAAGCTCGGCGCTGTACGCCGCCAGCAATATCATGGGCATGCCCGAAAACAGCTTTGTCGCCGATGCGATCTGGGGCTCCCTCGGTCATGAGACCGGTTGCGCCCTCGGTGTGGCCATGGGCGGTGGGCGCCGGCCCCTGGTGGTCGCCGGCGACGGTGGTTTCATGATGATGTGTCAATCGCTCTCGACCCTGGTGCGCAACCGCGTGAATGCCGTGGTGTTCGTCATGAGCAACGAGGTCTATGCCATCGAGCAGGCGTTCGTGAACATCAACGCGTTCAAGGAGCACGGGGAGTTCGCGCCGTTCGACATCCTGCCGAGCTGGGATTACCTGGCCCTGGCCAAGGGCTTCGGCGCCAGGGGCTACAGGGTCTCGACCGAGGGTGAGCTGCGCGAACTGCTGCTGAAATTGCTGGTGATCGACGAGACCGTGCTGGTCCAGGTCGTCATCCCGCAGAAAGACCTCGCGCCCCAGATCGAACGACTCGCGTCCTGAACGGAGCAATCACTACATGGCTGTATTGCGTCTTGCTGTCGCTGCCCTGCTGCTCACCGGCCTGTCCGTGGCCCAGGCCCATACCCACGGCCCCGAAACGGCCGAAGCCGTGAAGCGCTTCACCCCGGTCTCGCCCGACACGCCCTACCTGGAAGTCCTGCACCAATGCGTCAGCCCGCGGGACACTGACCCGGGCCAGTTGCTCTCAGGCCTGGGCGACACGCGTTACCCCATGGTCAGCCTGAAAGACGCCGATCAGGTCGAAGCCTTCTATAGTCAGGGCATCGCCCTGCAATACGGCTTCAACTTCTCCGAAGCGATCCGGGCCTTCTACCAGGCCAGCCGTTTCGACGAGGGTTCAGCCATGCCCTATTGGGGCATTGCCTTGTCGGCCAACTCCAATATCAACAGCGACGCCACCCTCGGTTGCGACCAGCTGGCCTATCGCTCGGCGCAGATCGCCCTGGAACACGCCAATGAGCGTCTCAAGGACCCGGCCGCCAAGGCGCGCTTCACCGAACAGCAGCTGCAACGTGAAGTCGATTACGCCAAGGCGTTCCTGAGCGTCTACACCCTGCAGGACGGCCAGGTCAGCCTCGACGGCGCTGGAAAACAGCACTACGCCGATGCCATGAAAGCGCTGTCGCAGACCTATTTCGACGACCTCGATGCCGCCACCCTCTACGCCGACGCGCTGCTCAACCTCACCCCCTGGAAGTGGTGGGACGGCGAGGCAGCGGTCTCCAATGAAGTCCACCCGACACCGGCGGCCTATGAGGCGCTGCAAGTGCTCAACCGCGTGCTGGTGCAGGACAAACTGCACAGTGGTGCCAATCACTTCTACATTCACGCCATCGAGGAGTCGCCCTTCCCCGACAGCGGGCTGCCCATGGCCAATCGCTTCCGCGAGCAGAACCCGGCCATCGGACACCTGGTGCACATGGCTTCGCACATCTACCAGCGCACCGGCAACAACGCCCTGGCCAGCGTCGCCAACTACACGGCGGTCTCGGTGGACCGGGCCTACGCTCATCAGGTCGACCCGCAGAGCCCCTACCCGCTGCACTACCTGGGCCACAACATCCACTTCCTGACCTGGACCCTGTCCATCGAGGGCCGCCAGAACGAAGCCATGAACATGGCCGAGGAACTGGTGGAAAACACCACGCGCTATTCGGCGCTGGACTTTCTCTGCAAACAGTACCCCGACGAAATCCGCACCAAGACCGACTACTTCTATGCGGTGCCCTATTACTTCGCCGTGCGCTTCCAGGACTGGACGGCACTGGAGCGCATCAAGCCGAAGATCGAACAAGGCCTGAAGACCATCAACGAGACCTGCACCCAGGCCGACAAGGATTGGCAGCCCTTGACCGCGCCTTACACCCAGGTCATGGACGCCTATGCCAAGGCCTACCGGCAACTGGCCCAGGACGGCCTGGACAACGCGGCGGCCGACGACGCGCTCAAGGACTACTGGCAGGCGGTGACGAACGCCTTGAAACGCAAAGCGGACCTCGGCTACGGCAACAACAAGGCGGTGGAATTGTTCCGCATCGCCAACCTGATCCTGCTGAACAAGGCCCAGGCCAGTAGCCACGGCAAGCTCGACCTGGCCTCATTGCGGGAAACCGCCGCCAAGGTCTTCGGCAAGGACCCTTCGCAGGCCCTGGCCACGGACCTCAAGTCACTGCAGGGTAATAACCAGGAGCAGATCATCGGTGCCTGGCGCAAGGCGGTCGCCCTTCAGGATGCGCTGAGCTACAACGAGCCGCCGGACTGGTATTACACCCTGCGCGAATCCCTGGGCTATGCGCTGTTGGAGCAAGGCAAGGCGGACGAAGCCGAAAAGGTCTTTCGTGAGGATCTGGCGGGCAATCGCCTCAGTGGTCGCTCGCTCAACGGGTTGAAGCTGAGCCTGCAACAACAGCCGGGCAAGACGGTACCGACACTGCTCGACGAACAACTGCGCAATGCCTGGCGCAATGCGACCATCAGCGCGGCACCTTACTGATCAACGGGCAAAGCGCAACCTGAATGGCCAGCGCCATTGGGGCACCCGGTTGCGCTGCAAGCGCTCAAGCACCATCCAGGCCATGGTCAACAGCATCAGCAGCAGATGCCCCTGTTCGGCCAGCATCGGCAGCAGCATCACGGCCCAGCACGAACCCACGCACCAGACAGCACTGACGACACCGTACTTCAGGCAATCCCGGAGAAAGGCGAAACCGAACGCTGAAATACGCGGTTGGTGATGACAGCGGTTCAGGCTCCGCTGCTTGGCAGGCGAGGCCTGCCACAGCAAACAGATCAGCAAGCCGCCGACCAGAGCCGTCAACGGCTCGATGCCCAGCAACACCCGGACGCCCACCGCTACCGTCAACAACCCCACCCCCGCCAGGGTCCAGACACTGCCGAAGCCAAGCACGAACAGGCCCAGCGCCTGCCAGCGCCTTCTCGACAGGCTGACCCGCCACAAATGCTCCAGCGGATGCGCCAGCAGCAAGGGCATCATCGCCAGCAGCATCAATGTCCAGCCCCCCAACAAGACCTGCGGAGGATTGAACAGCAGCACCTGTTCAATCCCCTGCCAGCTCGCGGTGTACCCCAGGGACGGCCAGGCGCCGCAGAACGCCGGGCCCGAGAGCCTCTGCACCCCGCCCAGCAGCCAACCCCAACCGGCCAGGCTGATCAGTATCAGCCAGGGCCGGCTCCCCTTGCTCAGGAAAAGCAGCAGATACCGCCCCATGCTCAATCGCCCTGGCGGTAGACACTGACTCGACCGATCGTGATCTGGTCCTTGGGACCGACAGGCGTAACGGGCACAAACCGCACGTTCAGTGTGTTCAGGTCCTGGACGCCGCCGAGATGCAAGGCATCCACCACCTCGGTGATATCCAATACATGGCTGACGCCATGGCCGCCGTGGCGACCGTCCGCCTGACTGGCCTGCTCGACACCGAAGAGCGATATCGTCCCGACGTGCAACTCTGGATGCTCGTCGGGAACGGCGTTCGGGGGCAGATTGACGTAGACCTCGAAGAGCGCCGAGTCCTTGTTACCCCGGATATTCTCCAGGTGCAGGAACACCCGGTCCGGCAGCGACGGCGCTTTCACGGAGAAGTTCGCGGTGGATTTCAGGCTGTTCAGCACTTTGCGCGAACCGGGTTTATCCAGTTGCACGGAGGTGTCGACGCTACCGCCTGACAGATTGAGCACAGACGCGTTGGCGCCAATCAGTTCGACATCGGTATTGCGGCTCATCAGCGCCTCCGGGACCGGTGCCACGATATTGGCTCCGAGATTCAACAGACGATGCTGAAGCAGAGGGTGTTTGCTTTGCGGAGCCGTGGTGTCTTCATAGGTATAGTCCAGCTTGGGCGCGCGCGTATCCAGCACATCACGCACCTTGAACGTCCAGGGTTCACCTCCGACTTGCGGCACGATGAAAGGGCGTCCTGAATCGAGAGGGCCGTTCAGCCAGGCCGGATCGGCAGGGTTCTGGTTGCCGCCATAAGACTTGAGCCAGACCGCCCACAGACGATCGATATTGGCGTGGTGCAGCCAGAAAATGGGGTCCAGCGCCGCCGTGTTGGGCACGCTCATCAATCCCCGGATGTCGCCTGAACTGCCACCCACTACGCCGTGGACGTTGTTGTGCGGCTCGGACTCCAGCAGTCCGTTGGCGACGCCGTGTTGGATGAAGGGCGACTCCGGCCCGCCGAAACCGGGAGGGACACCGGTTTCGGAGCCGGCAAAAACATGATCGCGCAGTGCCGTCAGCCGGATATATTTCGCTGGAACGACAATCGGAGTCACGCCCAACCCATAACGACGCTCGACATACAACGGGTTATGCGCGCCGTCCGGCCAGCTCTGCTGGGCAAAACACTTCGGCAGCTCCTGGGCCTGGGCACTGGCATTGTAGTTCCAGTAAGGCAGCGACCAGTCCGCCGGACCTTTGAGGTCGACGATCGTGGCACGCACGATCTGCTCGAACGAGGCCAGATAGCCTCGATGCCAAGGGAAGAAATACCAGTTCTGATGCTGGCACTGGTTCCAGTAGAGGTCCTGCTCGGCTTGCGGCGGAAACACTGTCTGCGCAGTCACATAACCGGCACTTTCCCAGAGCGGTCGGGTAATGCCATGCATCGCCGCCAGGAACAGCCAGCTGGTAGGGTCGGTGATCGGCTTTTTGCGCAACGCCTCAACAGCGCGCGCATACCACAACAAGGTCTCGTTCCAGCCCGGGTCCAACTTCCATACATCGCGACGTACATGTGCCATGATCGTTCTCCCTGAAAGTCCATTGGGCCGGGGACTTGCTGGCCCGAATGCAACATTAGATCAGGTGATATCAATCTGCCTCGAGACCGCCGCCGAAGTAGACAGGCGGTCCCTGCGGCACATCAGAGGCCCTTCACCTCAGCCCGGCATGCACTGGAAGTCACCGGTCTGGGCCACTTGCCGGCCATGGGAATCCATCAGGCGGGCGTTGACTTCCTGGCCCAGGCTCGACTCCACCAACTTGTAGTGCTCACCGGCCTTGAAGTGGTTGTAGCTGACCTCGCCCGAGCAGTCCTGCGGGTTGCCGTCGCCCGAGGGAATCTCCACCAGCATCACGTCCAGCTTGTGGGACCCCGGGGCCACCTCGAAGAAACGACCGTCGTCGATTTTCTTGCCATCGACCTTCTCGGCGAGCAGGTCGTTCGGCGCTTCATCCTGCAGGCCGATCCAGGCCTGGCTCGGATCAGCCTTCGGCATGGGGCCGGCACAGGCGGACAGCAGAAAGGCCAGGCCCAGGGTTGGAAGCAGCATCAGGGGTTTGAATGTCATGGTGTCCTACCTCAAAGATGAAAAAACTGTTGGCTGTCAGATGCAGGAAAATTTCCTGGAGTGGGCCACGGTCGCGCCGTGGTCGTTCACCAGCGCGACGCCGACATTGGAACCGGCTCCCGACTCCACCAGGTGATAGTGCTTGCCGGCCTTGAACTGGTCGTACTCCACCTGGCCGGTGCACTCGGGCTGCTCGCTATTACCGTTGGCGCCCTGGACCAGGAGCACGTTCAGATCGTGTTTGCCCGGCGCCACTTCGAAATAGCGGCCGTCGTCGACGCGCTTGCCATCCACGCGCTCGGCCAGCAGGTCATCACTGGAGCCCTGCCCGAGACCGATCCAGGCTTCGCTCGGATCGGCCTTGGGTACCGGCGCTGCGCAGGCGGACAGCAGGCCAACCAATCCAAGAGCCGAAATCAGCATCAGTGGTTTAAGTGTCATTGAATGAATTCCTCTCATATTCAAGGGCGGTATCGCTGGACGGTAAGTCCGTCTGATCGAGGCCAAGAGTGGCGAAGTAGAGAGGCTTGTACAAATGAACACACATGAAGGGTTTTTCAGTCCTTATCTAAAAAACCCTTCATGTTGGTGAAAGCTGAACGTTAAGTTCCAGACGCAAGACTGCCGGTGTTTGCAATTCCACTCCCCGGAGGTTCAGGCATGCTCGGGCTGGTAAAGACCGCACTGCTCAAGCCCTACACGTTTATCGTGTTGGCGATATTCATCTGCATCATCGGGCCGCTGGCGGCCCTGCGGACCCCCACCGACGTGTTTCCCGACATCGGCATTCCGGTGGTCGCGGTGGTCTGGCAATACAACGGCCTGTCTCCCGAGGACATGGCCGGCCGGGTGATCTACACCTACGAACGCTCCCTGAGCACCACGGTCAACGACATCGAACACATCGAGTCGCAATCGCTGCCGGGCATGGGCATCGTCAAGATCTTCTTTCAGCCGGGCGTGGACATCCGCACCGCCAACGCCCAGGTGACCGCCGTCTCGCAGACCGTGCTCAAGCAGATGCCGCCGGGCATCACCCCGCCGCTGATCCTCAACTACAGCGCCTCGACGGTGCCGATCCTGCAGATGGCGTTTTCCAGCCCGACCCTGTCGGAAGCGAAGATCCGTGACTTGGTGCAGAACAACATCCGCCTGCCGCTGACCGCCGTGCCGGGCCTGGCGATTCCGACACCGATGGGCGGCAAGCAACGCCAGATCACCCTCGACCTCGATCCCCAGGCGCTGGCCGCCAAGGGCCTGTCGGCGCAGGATGTGGGCAACGCCCTGGCCGCGCAGAACCAGATCATTCCGGTGGGTACCGCCAAACTCGGCCCCTACGAATACACCGTGCTGCTGAACAACAGCCCGAAAGTCATCGAAGAACTCAACGACCTGCCGATCAAGACCGTCGACGGCGCCCTGATCACCATCGGCCAGGTGGCCCACGTGCGTGACGGCTCGCCGCCACAGACCAACATCGTACGGGTCGACGGCCGCCGCGCAGTGCTGATGCCGGCCATGAAGAACGGCAATATCTCCACCCTGTCGATCGTCGACGGCATCCGCAACATGCTGCCGCTGATCAACGAAACCCTGCCCCCGGAACTCAAGACCTCACTGCTGGGCGACGCCTCGGTGTTCGTCAAGCAGTCGGTGGGCAGCGTTGCCCGCGAAGGCATCATCGCCGCCCTGCTGACCAGCGCGATGATCCTGCTGTTCCTCGGCAGTTGGCGCTCGACCCTGATCATCGCCGCCTCGATCCCGCTGGCGGTGCTCTCGGCCATCGCCCTGCTGGCCGCCACCGGCCAGACCCTCAACGTCATGACCCTGGGCGGGCTGGCGCTGGCGGTGGGGATCCTGGTGGACGATGCGACGGTGACCATCGAAAACATCAACTGGCACCTGGAACAGGGCAAGGCGGTCAAGGACGCGATCCTCGACGGCGCGAAGCAGATCGTCGGCCCGGCCTTCGTCTCGCTGCTGTGCATCTGCATCGTGTTCGTGCCGATGTTCATGCTGCAAGGCATTGCCGGTTTCCTGTTCCGGCCGATGGCCCTGGCGGTGATCTTCGCCATGGCCAGTTCCTTCATCCTGTCGCGGACCCTGGTGCCGACCCTGGCGATGTTCCTGCTCAAGCCCCATGTGGTTGAGGGCGGCAGCGGTCATCATCCCGAAGATGAATTCATCAACCATCACGAAGGCGAACAGCACAGCCAGCCGCGCAGTCGCTTGCTGCAAGGCGTACTGAGTTTCCAGCAGGGTTTCGAGCGCGGCTTCTCCGCGGTACGCGACGTCTACCACGGCCTGCTGACCCTGGCGCTGGGCTGCCGCAAGCGCTTCCTGCTGGGTTTCCTGGCCTGTGTGCTGGCGTCCTTCAGCCTGCTGCCGAGCCTGGGCGAGGACTTCTTCCCCGCCACCGACGCCGGCGCCCTGGCCCTGCACGTGCGCCTGCCGCTGGGCACGCGGATCGAGGAAAGCGCCGCCACCTTCGACCGTATCGAAGCGCGGATCCGCGAAGTGATTCCCGCCGAGGAACTGGACAACATCGTCGACAACATCGGTATTCCGCTGAGCGGCATCGACATGGCCTATAGCAGCAGCGGCACCATCGGCCCGCAGGACGGCGATATCCAGGTGACCCTCAAGGCCGATCACCAGCCCACCGCCGACTACGTGAAAAAGCTGCGCACGGCCTTGCCGGAAAGCTTCCCCGGCAGCCACTTCGCCTTCCTCCCGGCGGACATCAGCAGCCAGATCCTCAACTTCGGCGCACCGGCTCCGCTGGACGTGAAGATCTCCGGGCGCAGTGCCGAGGAAAACCGCACCTTCGCCCTGGAGCTGCAACGGCGCCTGCAACACGTGCCGGGGATCGCCGACCTGCGGATCCAGCAATCGGTCGGCTACCCGTCGCTGGCAGTGAAGGTCGACCGTCTGCGCGCCAAAGGCCTGGGCATCACCGAGCGCGACGTCACCAACAGCATGGTCGCCTCGCTGGCGGGCAGCTCCCAGGTGGCACCGACCTTCTGGCTCAACCCGGCCAACGGCGTCTCCTATGGCGTGGTCGCGGCCACTCCGCAATACCGCCTGGACAGCCTGCCGTCACTGGAAGCGCTGCCGGTCACCGGCAGCAACGGCCAGTCGCAGATCCTCGGCGGCCTGGCGACCATCAATCGGGTCCAGAGCCCGGCGGTGGTCACCCACTACAACATCCAGCCGACCCTGGACATCTACGCCAGCGTGCAAGGCCGGGACCTCGGCGCGGTGGCCCATGACATCCAGAAGATCCTCGACGATGCCTCCGCCTTGCGACCCAAGGGTGCGATTGTCAGCCTGCACGGCCAGATCGACGCCCTGCATGAGGCCTTCAGCGGCCTGAGCTTCGGCCTGCTGGGCGCCGTGGTATTGATCTACCTGCTGATCGTGGTCAACTTCCAGTCCTGGGTCGACCCTTTCGTGATCATCACCGCCCTGCCCGCGGCCCTGGCCGGGATCGTCTGGATGCTGTTCCTGAGCGGCACCTCGCTGTCGGTGCCGGCCTTGACCGGGGCCATCCTCTGCATGGGCGTGGCCACCGCCAACTCGATCCTGGTGGTGAGCTTCTGCCGCGAACGCCTGGCCGAACACGGCGATGCCCTCAAGGCCGCCCTGGAAGCCGGCTACACCCGCTTCCGCCCGGTGTGCATGACCGCCCTGGCGATGATCATCGGCATGTTGCCGCTGGCCCTTTCCGAAGAACAGAACGCCCCCCTCGGACGCGCCGTGATCGGCGGTCTGATCCTGGCGACCACTGCCACCCTGCTGTTCGTCCCCGTGGTGTTCAGCCTGGTGCACGGCCGCCAGCCCATTCGCGTCGTAGCTGGAGAAAACACCCATGACTGATCGCAAACCCTCGGGCAAACGCCTGCTTTACCTGGGCGTCGGCGGGCTGACCCTGGCCGCCTTGCTGGTCGCCAACGGGATTGCCGCGCGGACCCGCCATGAACAGGCCGTGAGCGCCTGGACCGAAACCGCCGCCGTGCCCATGGTCAGCGTGTTCAAGCCGGCGCAGAACGCCGCCGGCGATACCCTGCGCCTGCCGGCCCGCCTGGAAGCCTGGAGCAAGGCGCCGATCCATGCGCGGGTCAGCGGCTATCTGAAGGACTGGAAAACCGACATCGGCAGCCCGGTCAAGGCCGGCCAGGTGCTGGCGGAGATCGACAGCCCGGACCTCGACCAGCAGGTCGCCCAGGCCCATGCCCACCTGCTGCAGGAACAGGCCAATGCGCGCCTGGCCGAGACCACCGCTACGCGCTGGCAGAACCTGGTGGGGACCCATTCGGTGTCGCGCCAGGAAGCCGATGAAAAAAGCTCCAACGCCGCCGCGGCCAAGGCCAATGCCGAAGCCGCCAGCGCCGACTACGCACGGCTGTCGGCGCTGGAAGCGTACAAGACGATCCGCGCCCCCTTCGCCGGCACCATCACCGCCCGCAACACCGATATCGGCCAGTTGATCAAGGCCGACAGCGACAGCGACCCGGAACTGTTCGACATCGCCGACACCCATCAACTGCGGCTCTACGTGCCCATCCCGCAGAACTACGCCAGCGTGATCCGTCCCGGTCTCGAAGTAAAACTGAGCGTGCCGGAACATCCTGGCCGGCAGTTCAGCGCGAAACTGGTGGGCAACTCCACCGCCGTCGACTCGCGCTCAGGCACCCTGCTGGCGCAGTTCGTCGCCGAGAACCCGGACAACGCCCTGCTGCCGGGCGACTACGCCGAGGCGACCCTGCCGATCCCGGCGGACACCCATGGCGTCAGCATTCCCGCCAGCGCCTTGATCTTCCGCGCCCAGGGCACCCAGGTGGCCGTGCTCGACGCCCAGTCCCATGTGCACCTGCGCGACATCCACATCGGCCTGGACCTGGGCGAACGCCTGGTCATCGACCAGGGCCTGAAACCCGCCGACACCGTGATCGACAATCCGCCGGACGCCCTGCGCGAAGGCGACCCGGTGAAACTCGCCGACGCCGGAGGCCAGCATGTCCCCAAGGCTTAAGCGCAGCGCCTGGCTATTGATCGCGAGCTTGCAGGGCTGCTCCCTGGCGCCGACCTACCAGCCGCCCCGACTCGACCTGCCGGAACACTATCGCGAGCAGACCAGCGACGGCCCCTGGCACCTGGCACAACCGGGCGAGCGGTTGTCACAACACTGGTGGACGCTGTTCCAGGACAAGCAGCTCGACGACCTGCAACAGCGCCTGCTCAAGGCCAACCCGGACCTGGCCGCCGCCCTCGCGCACTACGACGGCGCCCAGGCCTACGCGAGCCAGTTGCATGCCGGATTGTTCCCGCAGATCAGCGCCAGCGCGCAACCTCTGCGCCAGCGCCAATCGGACAATCGCCCGCTGCGCGGCAGCACCCAGCCGTCGGTGTACGACAGCAATACCGCAGGCTTTGCCCTGAACTTCGACCTCGACCTGTGGGGGCGGATTCGCAACCAGGTGGCCGCCGGCGACGCCCAGGCCCAGGCCTCCGGCGACGACCTGGCGGTGGCGCGCCTGAGCCTGCAACAGCAGTTGGCGACCTTGTATGTCCAGCTCAATGGCCTGGACGCCCAGGACCGGATTCTCACCAGTTCCCTGGATGACTACACCCAGGCCCTGCAACTGACCCGCGACCGCTACCAGGGCCAGATCGCCTCGGAACTCGACCTGACCCGCGCCCAGAGCCAGCTGGCCGAGGCCCGGGCGCAGCTGGACGAAGTGCGCGGCCAACGCAACCTGGCCGAACACGCCATTGCCGAATTGGTGGGAGAGCCGGCCAGTGATTTCCAACTGCCGCCGACCCAGGCGCTCCTGACCATTCCCAAGGTGCCCGGCGCCCTGCCCAGCGGCCTGCTGCAACGGCGTGCGGATATCGCCGCGGCGGAACGGCGGGTGTTCGCCGCCAATGCCGGGATCGGCGTGGCCAAGGCCGCCTGGTACCCGGATTTCAGCCTGACCGGCCTGCTCGGCGGCCAGACCCAGGGCAGCGGCAACCTGCTGTCGACGGGTAACCGGTACTGGGCGCTGGGACCACTGGTCAACCTGCCGATTTTCGACGGCGGTCGCCTCAGTGCCCAGGAGCATCAGGCCAAGGCCGAATTCGAAGAAGCCTCGGCCCATTACCGCAGCCAAGTCTTGCGTGCGGTGCGCGAAGTCGAGGACAACCTGGCGCAACTGCGCGACTTGCAACAGGAGGTCCAGGATGAGCAGGCGGCCGTGAGTGCGGCGCAGAACACCCAGACCCTGGCGATGAACAGCTACCAGGCCGGGGCGGTGAACTATCTGGACGTGGTGACGGCGCAGACTGCGGCGCTGCAGGCGCAGCGGCAATTGCAGGCCTTGCAGACCCGCCAGCTGCAGGCCAGCATCGGCCTGATGACCGCGTTGGGTGGCGGTTGGAGCCCCGAGGGCTGAACGCGCGCGCCCCTGTAGGAGCCGGCTTGCTGGCGATAGCGGCCGATCAGGCAATGCAAGGCTTGCTGGCCTCATCGCCGGCAAGCCGGCTCTCACAGATCGCGTGGCGATTTCCTGCCTGCGCAACTTTTGCCCCATCCCTGGCCTTAAAAACGCCTCATCCAGCTCTGCAATGCCTGCTACACAAGGCCTCCAACCCACCAGGCAACTTCTTGCGCGATCATGCGCAACACCTTGCGCACTTTCCTCAAGAAACGCCCTCCAAACCTAGAACCATTCTGCAAAAACAAAATAACTACATGTTTTTAAACAAAAAATAAAAACAGGCACAACTCTTGATCTGTAGACCTGTGAACCCATCGAGCGTCCCTTGATGGCACACAGCACCTCTTCGGACAAGGAATTCATCCATGCCAACACCTGCCTACCTGACCCTGCAAGGCCTCAAGCAAGGCCTGATCACCGCGGGCACCTTTACCCAGGACTCGGTCGGAAACATCTACCAGGAAGGTCATGAAGACCAGATCCTGGTCCAGGGTTTCGCTCACGACATCACCATCCCCCGCGACCCGCAATCCGGACAACCGACCGGCCAGCGTGTGCACCATCCGCTGATGATCAGCAAGGTCTTCGACAAGTCCTCGCCGCTGATCTTCAGCGCCCTGACCAGCGGGGAAACCCTGACCAAATGCCGCCTGGAGTGGTACCGCACCTCCTCCTCCGGCACCCAGGAGCACTATTTCACCATCGAACTGGAAGACGCCATCGTCGTCGACGTGAAATCGCGCATGCCCAATTGCCAGGACCCGAACCAGGCGCACTTCACCCATCTGGAAGACGTGTACTTCAGCTACCGCAAGATCACCTGGACCCACGAAGTGGCGGGCACCTCCGCCTCCAATGACTGGCGCTCCCCAGTGTCCTGATTCCCACCTGGGCGTCGCTCGGCCTAGCCGGCGACGCCTTGCGCCGTTCCCTCAAAACCTTTTGGCGCGCTGCGGCCCCTCGGCACTGGCGAAGGTTTCGTACGGCCCAGATTTCACACCACAGCATTTTCCAAGGAGGAGCACATGCCAGCGCCGGCCAATCAACCTCACTTCAGCCTGACGATCGAGGACTTCGAACACCCACTGCAGGTCGCCGCCTTCACCGGTCACGAAGCGCTCAACCAGCCCTTCAGCTTCGATCTGAAACTGGTGGGCGAGCGCGACCTCGATCTGCAAAGCCTGCTGCACAAGCAAGCCTTTCTCAGACTCTGCACCTCGGGCGCGGGTATCCATGGACAGTTCTATCGTGTCGCCCAGGGGCCACGCGGCAGGCGCCTGGCGCATTACCAGGTCTGTCTGCGCCCACGCCTTGCCGACCTCGAACATCGCCTCAACCAGCGCATCTTCCAGCACCTCAGCGTCCCGCAGATCATCGCCCTGGTGCTGAACGACCACGGTCTGTTCGGCAACCACTACCGCTTCCACCTCAGCGGCCACTACCCGGCGCGGGAATATTGCGTGCAGTACCGGGAGTCCGACCTGCACTTCATCCAGCGCCTGTGCGAAGAAGAAGGCCTGCACTTCCACTTCCAGCATGACAGCGGCAGCCACACCCTGGTGTTCGGCGACGACCAGGCTTTTTTCCCAACGCAAGCGCCTCGGCGTTACCAAAAAGACAGCGGATTGGCAGCCCCGACAGCAGCCATCAACCGCTTCAGCGTGCGCCTGGAAACCCGCAGCACAAGCGTCACTCATCGGGATTACGATTTCGACAATCCCACTCGGCCTCTGGAACATATCAGCTGCGGCGAACAGCTTCCCGACCTGGAAGACTATGCCTTTCCGGCGCGCTGCACCGACCAGCAGCAAGGCAAGCAGCGGGCGCGGCGCGCCCTGGAGCGACACCGCTGCACCTTCCGGCAAGCTCACGGCCAAAGCGATATCCCGGCTCTGTCGAGCGGGCACCTGCTGACGCTCACCGAGCATCCGCATGCCGACTGGAATGCTCTTTGGCTGCTGACCGAGATCAGCCACGAAGGCCGACAACCGCAAGTCCTGGAGGAACTCGCCAGCAGCGCCAACACGACGGACAGTTTCCAGCAGGGTTATCGAAACAGCTTCCGCGCCCTGCCCGCCGACACGCCTTTTCGCCCCGCGCTGGCCCATCCGAAGCCCTGCATCGACGGCAGCCAGACAGCCGTAGTCACCGGCCCGCCGGGAGAAGAGATCCATTGCGATGCCCATGGCCGGGTCAAGGTGCAATTCCATTGGGATCGGGCAGCGACTCACAGCGAGGCCAGCAGTGGCTGGCTGAGGGTCGCCTCGGCCTGGGCGGGGAACGGCCATGGTGCCTTGAGCATCCCGCGTGTCGGCATAGAAGTGCTGGTGAGCTTTCTCGAGGGCAACCCGGATCAGCCGTTGATTACCGGCTGCCTGTACCACGCACTCAACCGGCCGCCTTACGAACTGCCCGCCCACAAGACCCGTAGCGTCTTCAAGACCCTCAGCTCACCCGGTGGTGGCGGCTTCAACGAGCTGCGCATCGAAGACCGCAAGGGCCAGGAGCAGATCTACCTGCGCGCCCAGCGTGACTGGCAACAGGTGGTCGAACACGATCAGGTCATCCAGGTCGGTCATGAACGCCACGACAGCGTGGCCGCCACCAGCTACCGCGAACTCAAGGCCGACGAACATCGCACCACCCGGGCCGATCGCAAGACCGAGATACGGGCCGACGATCACCTGAACATCGGCCAGAGCCGGCATGTACGACTCGGCAACAGCTATCTGCTCCAGGCCGACGAGGAGATCCACCTCAAAAGCGCTGCCCGGGTGGTGATCGAAGCCGGCAGTGAACTGACCCTCAAGGTCGGCGGCAGCTTTATCAAGATCGATGGCAACGGCATCACCCTGAGCCCGGAGCCGGACGCAGATGCCAAGGCGGTGCCGGGTGTTGGCACCCGGGTGGCCGCCCTGCTACCCGGTCTGTTTCAGGCCGTTACCCGCCCTCTCCCCGCAGCGCCCTTGTCCATGGCACAACTGGCAACCCTGCTGCGTGGCGCGGCGTTCTGCGAAGAGTGCGAGAAGTGCAAGGCAGGTGTCTGTGAGCGCTGAGCCTTTGACACCCGAGCGCTGGTTGGCCCAGGCCCCGATGGCGCCTCACGAGCGGCTCTATCTGATACTCAGCGACGCCAGCGAGGCCAGACCACTGGCCGCCTTGCGCAGGATCGGCAACCCGCTGGCGCCCCTGCCGGTCTGGAGAGACACACCTTATGCCGATTGGCTTGAGGTGATGCCCCATGTCGTCGAACTCAGGGTGCAAAGCCCGTTTCTGTCCTGGATCGCCGACACCGAATACCGGGATTGGGGCTGGCTTGCGCTGTCGTCGAACACCCCGGAACAGCTCATGGCGCACCTGCGCGGCCTGACCCAGGTGAAGCTTCCGACGGGCAACCCGGTGTTCTTTCGTTTCTGGGATGGCCGTCAATGGCTGCCGACCCTCGACTTTCTCGGTCCCGAGGCCAGTGAGCTGCTGCCGGGCCTGAGTCGCTATCTCATCAATGGCCAGGCACGAGCCCTCAGCCACTCGGTCAGGCGCGAAGCCAAGACCTATCCCTGGTGGGAGGTTCCGCCGGCGCTGCTGGAACACCTGTCCGGGCAGTGTCCCGAAACGCTGATCGACAACAGCCTGCAGTGGCTGAGCGAAGACCACCCCGCGCTGTATGACGCCGTGCCCGTCGCCCACCTGCGGCACAAGCTCGCCCGCTTCCTGGAACGCTCGGCGCCCGGCCCGACCCGGCAAGCCGCCCTGCTCGCCTATCTGTCCCGGGAACTGGCGGTCGCGGAGTACCTTGCCAGGGAGGCAAGACGATGAACCGCATCGATTACATCGAAGCACAACTCGACGGTTTCAACGACAGCCTGACCCTCTATCGCGAGCAGACCCGCAGCTGGTATGCCCAGGCGCTCGACCAGGTCAGCCACGCCGCGGACCTGCCTTCGTTGCTGGGCATGGACCGGATCATCCGCCTTGGCGACAGCCGCAAGGTCGTCGGACTTGAGGACCGAGACTTCCTGTCCAACGTGGCGCAGTGCCCGGCCAACGGCGTGCTGACCATCGAGAGCCGGTTCGAGTCGGTCCATGAGATTCCACTGGGCGACCTGCTGGTGGAGGTCATACCGGTCGCTGGCGGTCCTTCGACCCCCATTCTGCTCGACGCCCAGGGCAAGGGCAGCTTCCAGGGCCAACCGGGCCAGTTCTATCGGGTGCGGGTGCAAGGTGGCGTAACGCCCGAGCAGGTCGACAGCCTGTTCGATGGCTACTCGGAGCTGACCCGGGACCTGGAAGCCTGGCTGCGTCGCGAGTGGAGCGGCTTCAAGCCGCAATGGTCGGCACAGACCGCCTCGACGGTGCTACTGGCCGTCGGCGAGGGTCTGGTCAGCGGCAGCTGGGAGGCGATCAAGGGCGTCTGGGAAGGAATCGAGTTGCTGCTCGACATCCTCAAGGATCCCCTGGCCTATGTCGACCGGCTGGGCAGCGGCGCCCAGGAGTTGGCCGACCTCGCGCGACGGGCCCCGGCCGTGATGGAAAAGGCCATGTTGCTGGCCAGCGACGAGGCCGCGCTCTTCCTGCTATTGCGCACCGCCGCGATCTGGTTGGCATCGCTGCCGCCGAGCCAACTGGCCGGGGATACCGCGCATGTCGTGGCGAGCACCCTGGTTTCCGTGCTGATCGACTTGCTCCTGGGCTTGGTGCTCACCGTCGCAGCCGCGGGAGCCGGCGTCGCTTACCTGGCCCTGCGCCTGAAGAAATACGGCAGCCAGATGGTTGCAGCCGGAACTCGTTTCATCCAGGGCCTGTTCAGCCTGCTCGACGGCTTCATGGGTTATGTCGGTCGCTACAAGGCCGTCGCCGCCCGGGGCGTGGCGGGTGCACAGAAACAAGGCGTCCTGCAAATGCGCTGGGACGGACGCAAGAACGCCACCCTGCGCCAGACCGAACACCTCGACGACGTTCCCCGGCAAGCCGCCAACCCCAACGGCCAGGGTGCCGAACGCGCGGACAAGACCCAGACCCAGGGTTGTCCGGTGTCGATGGTCACCGGCGAAGAACTGCTGACCTTGGTCGATGGCGAACTGGACGGCCCACTGCCGTTCTCCTGGAGCCGGCTGTATCGCACCAGTGCCGTGGACATTCGCCAGGGCCTCGGTCCCGGCTGGAGCCATGCACTGGCCCACAGCCTGAGGTTCGACGGCGACGAGGTTATCTGGACCGACCAGGAAAACCGCTCCATCCGTTTCCCTCGCCCCAGTCAACAACGTTCGGCCATCCACAACAGCCTGAGCGAAGCGGCGATCTACCTGGGCGACACGTCCGATGAACTGATCCTGACCCAGGCCGGCGACACGCCCTGGTTCTATCACTTCAGGTACGACCGACACGGCGCCCGGCTGTTTTCCCTCAGTGACCGCCATGGCAATCGGCTGAGCATCAGCCATGACCTCGAGGGTCGTATCCAGCGCCTGGACAACGGCCTCGGACGTGCCCTGCTGTTGCGCTACGACCGTGCCCGCATCATCGCGGTCGAGTACCAGCAGGAACAGGCGGCCGCGTTTCCCGCCGATAGCTGGCAGACCTTGCGCACGCTGGTCCGCTATCGCTACGACGACCCGGGCCGCCTGATCGAGGCCGCCAACGCCGTCGACGAATGCGAGCGCTATGCCTACGACGAACACCACGTCATTCGTGAACGCCAGTTGGCCGGCGGCGCCGCGTTCTACTGGGAGTGGCAAGGCGTGGGCAAGCAGGCGCGCTGCGTACGTCACTGGGCCAGCTTTGCGCAGATGGACAGCCGCTACACCTGGGGCGACGACGGCAGCGTCACCGCCCGGCACATCGACGGCAGCGAAGAAGTCTTTGTCCATGATGAGCGGGCGCGCCTGATCCGCAAGGTCGATGCCGATGGCGCCGAGCAACACAAGACCTATGACGCCCAAGGCCGCCTGATTGCCGAAAAGGACGCCCTGGGCGCCATCACCGAATACCGCTACAGCGAAGCCGGCCGGCTGCTGGCCATTATCCCGCCCGAAGACGAGCCGACGCTCTACGAGTATCACAACGGTCACTTGTGCAGCGTGCAACGTGGCCGGGCGCACTGGAAATATGCTCGCAATCCCCAGGGCGATATCACCCGCAGGACCGACCCCACGGGCCAGGTCACCGAGTATGAATACGACCGCCGGGGCCTGCTGAACGAGATCCGTCACCCGGACGGCAGCCGGCACAGCCTCACCTGGGACCGACTCGGCCATCTGCTGGAAGAACGACTGCCTGACGGCAGCCTGCTGAAATACGGCTACGACGAACAAGGCCGACAAACCCGTCGCCAGACAGCGGACGGCGCCACCACCCGCTACACGTGGGACGCCATTGGCCGTCTGAGCCAGGTTGAAATGCCCGGCGGGGCGAAACGTCGTTTCAGCTACAACGCCTACGGAAAGATCACTGCCGAGACCGACGAACTGGGACGGGTGACGCGTTATGAATACGCGGACAACCTGCACCTGGTCAGTCGTCGTCTCAACCCCGACGGCAGTCAGCTGCGCTATCGCTATGACAATGCCCGGCTGCTGCTCAGCGAAATCGAGAACGAGCGTGGCGAGCACTACCGCCTCGACTATTACCCCAACGGCCTGATCCGCGAGGAAACCGGCTTCGACGGGCGGCGCACCGCCTACACCTACGACCTCAACGGTCACCTGCTGGAGAAAAAGGAGTTCGGTGACGACGGCAGCGAGCTCGTCACCGCCTACCAGCGCGACAGCGCCGGACGCCTGCGGCTCAAGCGTCTCGACGATGGCCGCCAGACCCACTATCACTACGATGGGCTGGGTCGGCTGGTCAGCGTCGACGACGGGCACTGGCCGCTGACCTACGGTTACGACCACCAGGACCGCCTGGTCAGCGAACACCAGGGCTGGGCCACCCAGCGCTATCGCTACGATACCGTGGGTCAGTTGATTCACTGCCGTTTGCCGGACGGCAACCTGATCGACTATCGCTACCTGCCCGGCGGTCGATTGATCGGCGTCGATCTCAACGGCCGGCACCTGACCCGCCACCGCTTCGAAGCCGGCCACGAGCGCCTGCGCCAGCAGGGCCAACTGCTCAGCCATTACCGTTACGACGAACAAGGCCGGCTGCTCAAGCACAGTCTCGGCCAGGACAACAGCCAGCGCTACCAACGCTTCTACGCCTATGAAGCCAACGGCAACCTGGCGAGCATCGACGACAGCCGCCACGGCCTACGCCGTTACCAGTACGACCCGCTGGACCGACTGAGCGAAGTCCGTGGCGATCCTTGCGAACGTTTCGCCCACGACCCTGCCGGCAACCTGCTGGGCGACAGCCCTCGCATGGCACGTACCCAGGGCAATCGCCTGCTGTTCCGGGGCCATAGCCATTTCGACTACGACGCCTTCGGCAACCTGATCCGCGAGCGCAATGGGAACGAGCCACAGCTCGTTACCGAATACCGCTATGACTGCCAGCACCGGTTGGTCGGTGTCAGCCTGCCGAATGGCGGCACGGTCAGCTACCGCTACGACGCCTTTGGCCGACGCATTGCCAAGACCTGCGCAGGCCGGACCACCGAATACCTCTGGCAAGGCGATCGACTGATTGCCGAAAGCGGTCCGGCGCATTACCGCAGCTACCTGTACGAACCGGACAGTTTCCGCCCCCTGGCCCTGCTCAATGGCGAGGGACCGGAGCAGGTCGAAGTGTTTCATTACCAACTCGACCACCTGGGCACGCCCCAGGAACTTACGGACGAAACCGGCAATATCCGCTGGGCGGCGCGGTACTACGCCTATGGCCGGATAGCCCACCTCGACCGCGCCGATATCGACAATCCGCTGCGTTTCCAGGGCCAGTATTTCGACACAGAAACCGGCTTACACTACAACCGGCATCGCTACTACAATCCCGAAACCGGCCGCTACCTCACCCCCGACCCGATCAAACTGGCGGGCGGGCTGAACAGCTACCAGTACGTGCCCAACCCTACGGGGTGGGTGGATCCGCTGGGGTTGAGTTGTGACTGTCCTGGCGCAGACAAAAAGAAAAGCGATACAAACCGCTCCCAAGAACCTCATACC
The DNA here is from genome assembly GCF_000820515.1 of Pseudomonas batumici. Classification (GTDB taxonomy): domain Bacteria; phylum Pseudomonadota; class Gammaproteobacteria; order Pseudomonadales; family Pseudomonadaceae; genus Aquipseudomonas; species Aquipseudomonas batumici. The sequence continues at coordinate 119,622 of NZ_JXDG01000040.1, forward strand.
GAAAGTCGGGAGCCAAAGGTTCCTGAGGCTAGTGGAGATAAAAGCTATCTCTATCGAGGAGAAAACAAATACCGCCCCAGTGAAATCTTTGAACACGGTTTCAAAAGCAAAGGTGATAGCACGGACCTGTACCTACATGCACTAAACAGCAAAGACCCACCAAGCAACTTTATAAGCACTTCAACATCCAGAGACGTCGCAATAGATTTTGCAACCAATTTTAGAACTAAAAAAGGGTATCTATTCACGCTAAAAAGAGTTCATGGACGCGACGTAAACAAAGAGCTAGGAAAAAACTCAGAATATCAATACGAAATGGAAATAGCTATACCGAACCGAATCAACAGCGAAGACATTTTAGGTGCGACCCCACTGAAGTCGGACGGTAGCTACGTAGGGCACTCCATACCAAATCCCAGGAGAAAATAAATTGAAACCAATAAAAATCAAAATACTCTTCAACGGCAAAAAACAAACTGCAACTCTAGTGTGCGACACCAAAACAACATCAATGAAATTCATAACAAGCAACAACCCTGAAGAAACCTACACTGCCGAGGACTTCTACGAATGCCTCGGCAAAGTCAGAAAAGAGCATCCAAATATAAAATTCCTCTGCAAAGGCTCAAAAATAAATGTTCGCCCATCAAGCATGTCATCACAAATGTCTCTCGGCATAAAAGCATATGAATTAACACTTGGAAAATCTGCCTCACCAAAAGATTTAGTAGATATTTTTGACTACGAGGAAAACGATCTCACCAATAGCCGCGAGGAACAGGAAGCCTTCTATATAAAATGGCGCGAAACGCCAAAAACCTGAACCCTCAAGAACCATTGAGTATAAATTTACCTCCATCTCAACCCAGAAAATAAATTCGCCATTCCTTATAGGAAACTCAGTCATGAGCTACTACGACGACGAGTTAACCAAAGCACTTCACAAGCTAAAAATCTCATATGAAAAACTGGAAATACGCGAACATGACAAACTAGTCTCCACTATTAATGCAGTTTTCCCATTTTCAGGCTCAAAAATCTCATGGGAAGAAATGTCAGACACCACCCACTTCGACACAACGAGTAAGCAAGAGGCTTTTTCCTTCATCACAACCAAGGCCATCGACACGACAAAAAACGTCTTTCTAATAGGAGATTCTGCCACCAACACCATCTATAAAATAAAAAGCCTTGACCTCTCTCTCGCACTAAAAGAGCTTGATGAAATTCCGCAACACTCTTACGTAACACCACAAAATTTAGATTGGATTTTTTGCATATCCATGGAGGGAGATATCGATTTTGGCTTGCTACCGCGCCTTTAACAAACTCAAGCGGCATATAAATAAAGCCCCGTAACACCACAAGCACATACAACCTAGAAACACCAAAAAAATAAAAACTGGAAATTTACAGCAATAGCTGCCACCGTTTCGTACAAGAATCTCAGACAGCCAGCACACGGATTACCGAGCAACGCCATCCGTTGTAGGGACAGCCGGTCAACGCGCCCTAAGGTGCCATGTCGCCAATCCCCCAACAGGACAGTCTCTATGGAAAACCAGCACCTCCTGTACGCTGGCCCCTTGATCTCCCTCGCCCTGCTCTGGGTCGTTGCCGTGGTCACACCGGGCCCCAATTTCTTCACCACCGCCCAGCTCGCCGCCGGTAACTCGCGCAAGCATGGCGTGGCCTGCGCGCTGGGTGTCGCCACGGGCACCATCCTCTGGGGTCTGGCCGGTGGCTTGGGGATCAAGTCCCTGTTCACCGCCGCGCCATCGCTGTACCTGGCGCTGAAGATCGCCGGCGGTGCTTACCTGATCTACCTCGGCATCAAGCTGTTCCTGCGCAAGCAGCCCGCCAGCGCCGGTCAGCAGCCAACACTCCACGAACCGCGACGCAGCCTGCTCTCGGCCTATAGCCGGGGTCTGCTGGGCAATATGACCAATCCCAAGTCAGCGCTGTTCGTGGCGACCATCTTCGCCACCACCATGCCCAGCTCCCCGCCCGCCCCGTTGCTGGCCATGGCCGTCGCGATCATGAGCAGCCTGTCCTTCTGCTGGTACTCCAGCGTGGCCCTGGTGTTTGCCAGTACGCGGATGTCAGCCTTCTACAGCCGTTGCCGCAAAGGCCTGGATCGCTTCGCCGGGACTTGCTACCTGCTGTTCGGCGCGCATCTGATGGCGAATCGCTGAGTCAAGAAGGCAAGATTTCACCGTCCACCGCGTCGCCGATTTTCAGGAAATGCCCGCCGGCGACGTGGTGCAAGGTGCGCAGCTCATCGTGCCCCTCAAAATGCCAGCGACCTTCACTGAAGACCCGCGAATCGGCCTGGGCGGAAATGACCTCGGCGAGGAACAGGTCGTACTGTTCGTGGTTGCGCGGCTCCGGCAACAACCGACACTCCAACCAGGCGACACAGCCCTCCAGCATCGGCGCATCGGTCTTCTCGCCGATGAAGGTTTCCAGGCCGTAGGCATCGAACTTGTCACGGCCATGACTCTGGGTCAGCTCAAGGCCGGAGGTGGTGCCGACGGTTTGCACGACATCGGCCTGGGCGACACAGGGCACGTTCAACACAAAGGTGCCCGAGGCTTCCAGCAGACGCCGCGTCCAGGTGGACTTGTCGATCACCACCGCCACCTTCGGCGGCTCGAAATCCAGCGGCATGGCCCAGGCGGCCGCCATGATATTGCGCTGACCGTCATGAGCGGCGCTGACCAGTACCGTAGGACCGTGATTAAGCAGACGGTAGGCTTTGGACAACGGCACGGCAAGACGATAAGCGGCGGACATAAGCAATGTTTCCTGGCAAAAATACAGAAGGAACATCCTAGGTGAGCGCGCAGGGGAAACACAGCCCCCCTCAGCCAGAGAAACGGGATCGCCCACCTCATTGTGTGCCAGGATAATTCAACCGCAAGAGTCGGAGTGTTTGCGCCCGGCGGCCTTTCTAGACTGCACGCCCCGGATACTCCTCAAGGCAGTCTCATGCACATCCGAATGCAATCACTGGATTGGCCGGCGATCGGCCGCGACCTGGATCAGCAAGGCAATGCCCTGTTGCCCAATCTGCTCAGCCCTGACGAATGCCTGGAACTGGCTGCCCTGTACACACGCAAAGAGCTCTTTCGCTCCCGGGTCATCATGGCCCGCCACGGTTTCGGCCAGGGTGAATACCAATACTTCGCCTATCCGCTCCCGGCCCTGGTCCAACAGCTACGCACCGAGCTCTATCCACCTCTGGCAACGATTGCCAATGACTGGAACCAGCGCATGCAAATCGCGGTGTCCTTCCCCCCGACGCACCAGGCCCTGCTCCAGCGTTGCCATGACGCAGGCCAGCAACGCCCCACGCCATTGCTGCTGCAATATGTAGCCGGCGATTACAACTGCCTGCACCAGGACCTGTACGGCGAACAGGTATTTCCACTGCAAGTCGCCATTCTGCTGTCCCGGCCGGGAGAGGACTTTACCGGCGGCGAATTCGTCCTGACCGAGCAGCGCCCACGTATGCAGAGCCGCCCCCAGGTGGTCCCGCTGAAACAGGGCGACGCGGTGATCTTTGCCGTGGCCCAACGCCCGGTGCACGGCACGCGCGGGTTCTATCGGGTGAATATGCGCCATGGCGTCAGCCGCGTGAACACAGGGCGGCGCCATACCCTGGGCATCATCTTTCATGACGCCACCTGACATCCCGCTTACTGGCAGTAGAATTCAACCGCAAGACTCGGAGTTTTCCCCTCTCGCCACGCCGTTACGCTGGACGAGAACTGAATATTCCGACAGGAGAGCACCATGAAAACCTCGACCCAAGGAAAACCCGTGGAAAATGATCCGCGCTGGCAAGCGGTACTGGCACGGGATGCCAGCGCCGACGGGAGCTTCGTCTATGGTGTCAGGACTACGGGCGTGTATTGCCGCCCCAGCAGTAGCGCACGTCGGCCCAACCCGGAAAACGTCGAGTTCTTCGATAGCCCCGAGCAGGCCGAAGCCGCCGGCTACCGGCCGAGCCGGCGCGCCGCCGCCGACCAGACGTCGATCAATGAACAACACGTGGCCCTGGTAACCCGCGCCTGCCAGCTCATTGAAGCGTCTGAGACCTCGCCCTCGCTCAACCCCTTGGCCGAACAACTGGGACTGAGCCCTTTTCACTTCCACCGGGTGTTCAAGGCGGTCACCGGCCTTACGCCCAAGGCCTACGCCACGGCCCACCGGGCCGGCAAACTGCGGGCGCAGCTGGCACGGGGCGGCTCGGTTACCGAGGCCTTGTACGAGGCCGGATTCAACGCCAGCAGCCGGTTCTATGAATCGTCCAATGACGTTCTGGGCATGAAACCCAGCGACTATCGCGCCGGCGGCGCCAACACCGATATTCGTTTTGCCATCGGCCAGTGCTCGTTGGGGGCGATTCTGGTGGCCCAGAGTGATCGGGGTGTCTGCGCGATCCTGCTCGGTGATGACCCGGATGCCCTGGCCAAGGACCTGCAGGACAAGTTCCCACAGGCACACTTCATCGGTGGCGACGCGGCCTTCGAGCAACTGATCGCCAAGGTGGTGGGCTTTATCGAAGCACCGGCCATTGGCCTGGACCTGCCCCTGGACCTGCGCGGCACGGCCTTTCAGGAACGGGTCTGGCAGGCATTGCGCAATATTCCGGTGGGCAGTACGGCGAGTTATGCCGAGATTGCGCAGATGATCGGTGCGCCGAAATCCTTTCGCGCAGTGGCCCAGGCCTGCGGCGCCAACAGCCTGGCCGTGGCGATTCCCTGTCATCGGGTGGTACGCAGCGACGGCAACCTGTCCGGTTATCGCTGGGGCGTCGAGCGCAAGCGGCAGTTGCTGGATCGGGAAGCGCAATAAGCCACGGACTTGCTCAAGCGGAGAACCGCCCCCTAGCCCGCGGACTCCAGATCCTGCGCCAGTAGCCACTCGCGTGTGTCGCCGAGTACCTGATCGGCCAACTGCGGGTCATCACAGACCCGCGCCAGCACCATGGCACCGACCATCGCGGCCCAGCTGCCGGTGGCGGCACGACGCTTCTCCGCGGGTGTGGCGCCGGGCATGTTCGGGCTCAAACGCTCGATCTGGCGACGAATGCTTTTGGTCATCTGCGCCCGCGCTTCGGGGGCCTGACGGCTGGTTTCCGATGCCAGCCCGGCCACCGGGCAGCCACCGGCACAGTCCTCCAAGTGCGCGGTACTCAGATATTGCCTGACATAACCCGCAAGATCAGCGCCCGCCGGGGCTGACGCCGAAAACACGTGGGCCAGGGACTGCGCCACCAGATCGTCCTTCGAGGCGAAATACCCGTAGAAGCCGCCATGGGTCAGCCCGGCGGCCTTCATCACTTCCGACACCGTGACCGCCTCATAACCCTTGGCCCGGAACAGCCGACTGGCGGCGTCGAGGATATTGCGCCGGTTCTCTGCCACCTGCTCGCGACTGACCTTCATTCGAAACCTCCGCTATAGGCTTGACAGTATACATGACAGCCATCATATTTTCTAAACATGACAATCGTCATGAATAAAGCAACCCGTTGAGGATTACCGTCATGACAGTCAAACCCGCCGTTCTGATCACCGGTGCATCCACCGGTATCGGTGCCGTTTATGCCGACCGCTTTGCCAAGCGCGGTCACGATCTGGTGCTGGTGGCCCGGGATAAGGCCCGCATGGACAGCCTCGCCGCGCGGCTGCGGGAGGAAACCGGGGTTTCGGTGGATGTGCTCCAGGCCGACCTGACCGATGCCGGCGACCTGGCACGTATCGAGTCGCGGGTTCGGGACGATGCGAGTATCGGCATTCTGGTCAACAACGCCGGGATGAGCGGCACCGGGACTTTCCTGGAACAGGCGCCTGATGCCGTAAGCCAGGTCATCAACCTCAACATCACCGCCCTGGCCCGCCTGACCAGCGCGATCACGCCACGCCTGGTCCAGGCGGGCACGGGCTCGATCATCAACGTCGCGTCGGTGGTCGGCCTGGCACCGGAGCTCCAGATGACCGTCTACGGGGCGACCAAGGCCTTCGTACTGTTCCTCAGCCAGGGCCTGAATATCGAACTGGGTGCCAAGGGCTTGTACGTGCAGGCGGTATTGCCGGCCGCCACCCGCACCGAAATCTGGGAGCGCTCGGGCAAGCGGATCGAGGACCTGCCGGCGGTGATGGAGGTCGATGACCTGGTGGACGCGGCGCTGGTGGGCTTCGATCGCCGCGAAACCGTGACCATTCCACCGCTGCCCGATGAAGACCAGTGGAAAGCCCTGGAAGCCGCCCGCCTGGCAATGCTGCCGAACTTCCGTCAGGTCCTGCCGGCGGCGCGTTATCGCAACGGCGTCTGAAGCCGGCGTCAGATACCGTCTTGACCCTTGCTCGCAACTGCGGTCAACACGGTTATTGTGGGAGCTGGCTTGCCGGCGATGACGTCCGCAAAATCGATGCAAGACTTGCTGGCCTCAATCGCCAGCAAGCCGGCTCCCACCGTACGGTGTTGAATCAGGAATGACCGGTTACTCCTGAGCCATCAACGTACCAGCACCCGCTTGAAGCCCAGCGTCCAGCCCTGTTGCATCCCTGCCGCCGCCAGCAGGATGGCAATCACCCCGACCCACTGCACCAGCACCAGTTGATGACCGAAGGCGAACCAGTCGACGAAGATCGCCGCAATCGGATAGATAAAGGACAATGCCCCGGTCATCGCCGTCGGCAGTTTCTGGATGGCGCCATACAACAACACATACATCACGCCGGTGTGGACCATCCCCAGGGTCAGCAGGCTCCCCCAGGCACTCGGCTGCTGGGGAAACGCCGCAATATGCGCCCAGGGCGCCAGCAGCAACACCCCGGTGCAGACCTGGACCAGGGCAATCAAATGCGGCGGCGTGCCCGTCAGGCGCTTGATGATCAGCGCGGCGATGGCATACAACAGCGCCGCCCCCAACGCCAGGCCGATGCCCAGCAGGTACTCGCCACCACTTTCTCCCGACTGTCCGTGGGCACTGACAATCGCCAGCATCCCGACAAAGGCCAGGCTCAGCCAGAACAGTTTCTGCGCGGTGATCTTCTCGCCGAGAAACAACGCCGCCAGGCCCACCAGCATGAATGGCTGGACGTTGTAGACCGCCGTGCCGATGGCAATCGAGGCCCGGGAATAGGAGGCGAACAGCAGTACCCAGTTACCGACGATGGCCACGCCGCTGAGCACCGCCAGCAGGAAGGTGGTGCGGGTCAGGATGCCAGGCCGCAGAAAGCCCATCACCCCGCAGATCAGCAACAGCGTCAGCGCGCCGAACAGGCAGCGCCAGAACACCACGTCCAGCACCGGCTGGCCGGACACCAGCACGAACCAGCCGATGGTCCCCGAGATCAACATGGCCGCGACCATTTCCAGCGAACCGCGATGCAGTGATGTGTTCATGAGTCAGTTCCTGTGAGTAGGCCCTTGGTGGATGGCCAAAGTATGCCAACTCCCCTGCCCGACTCTCCAGCGCCAGAAATAGGCTAGAATCTATCTTTGCCTTTCTTATCAAGGCAATTTTGACAACTTACCTAACGAGGCAGCAATGATTGATGAAATAGACCAATTGTTGATCAGCGCCTTGATGAGCGACTCGCGGCGTTCGCTCAAAGCCCTGGCACAGGTCAGCGGCCTGTCCTCGCCCAGCGTCGCGGAACGCTTGCGCCGGCTGGAAGAACGCGGCGTGATCAAGGGCTACACCGTCGATGTCGAGCCCAAATCGTTCGGTTACCTGTTACAGGCCATCGTGCGTATTCGCCCCCTGCCCGGCCAGTTACAGGAAGTGGAGCGCCAGATCCAGGCGATTCCCCAGTTCACCGAATGCGACAAGGTCACCGGGGACGATTGTTTTATCGCCCGCCTGCATGTGCACGATATGGAACAACTCGATACGCTGCTGGACCGCCTCAACCACCACGCCGAAACCAACACCGCCATCGTCAAGAAGACGCCGATCAAGCGCCGCTTGCCGCCCATGACATGAAATCATCCGCTCGGCGCCTCTGCGGAAAAGAACTCCCCTCCGCAGGGGAATGCAGCATCAGGCCGGTCGCCAAGCGTGCTTGAGCCGGCGAAGATACGCAGCCGGCACGCTATAAGAAGCCGCCCACAGCCTGATAGGCCGAAACCTTCAATCCGCGCGGGGGCTGGTGGCTGGCGAAGGCCCTAGGCTGGGTTATCATTCACCCATCATCCCTTTCACCGGATACTCTCTTATGCCCACTCTTACCCAAGTCGCTCCCGCCCGAGGCTGGTCGCTCTGGTGGAAACCGCTGCTGTTTCTCGCCGTAGCCGCCATCGGCCTGTACTACGTCAAATGGTCACCCTACTACACCAAGGCCTTCGTCGCCGCCGACAGCCACAGCATCGGCGGCTCGATCATCAACGACAACCCGGCCTCGCCGGTGGCCGCCGCGCTGGCCTACGCCCAGGTGTACTTCCTGGCGATCTGGAAAGCCGCGGTGCTGGCGGTGATCCTCGGCTCGCTGCTGCAAGTGCTGATTCCCCGCGACTGGCTGCTGCGCCTGTTCGGGCGCGCCGGTTTCGCCTCGACCCTGCGTGGCGGGCTGTTCGCCCTGCCCGGCATGATGTGCTCGTGCTGCGCGGCACCGGTGGCCGCCGGAATGCGTCGACAGAATGTCTCGGTGGGTGCGGCTTTGGCCTTCTGGATTGCCAACCCGGTGCTCAACCCGGCGACCCTGGTGTTCATGGGCTTCGTCCTGGGCTGGGGCTTCACCGCGATCCGGCTGGTAGCGGGCCTGGTGCTGGTGCTGGGGGTTTCGCTGGTGGCACAGCGGGTCGCTCGCCCGGAAATCCTGCCGGAAGCGGCGGTGGAAGCCGTGGTCGATGCCAGCAGCCCGGACCAGCGCAGCTTCATGGCGCGCTGGGGCAAGACCCTGTGGCCGCTGTTCTGGACCACCATCCCGATCTATATCCTGGCGGTGCTGTTGCTGGGCGCGGCGCGGGTCTGGCTGTTCCCCCACGTTGACGGTGCCATGGGCAACAGCCTGTTGTGGCTGGTGCCGCTGGCGATTATCGGGACCTTGTTCGTGATTCCGACGGCGGCCGAGATTCCCATCGTGCAGACCATGATGACCCTGGGCCTGGGCACCGCGCCGGCGGTGGCGCTGCTGATGACCCTGCCGAGCGTCAGCCTGCCGTCGCTGCTGATGCTGCGCAAGGAGTTCGACGCCAAGGTGCTGGTGACCGTGGCCGTGCTGACGATGCTGGTGGGCGTGGCCAGCGGGCTGGTGGCCATGCTGGTCCTGTAAGACGCCATAAAACCTGTAGGAGCGGCCGGTCGACGCTCGATTGCTGGCGATTGCGATGTCACATTCACCACCGCTATCGCCAGCAAGCCGGCTCCCACAGGCTCCGTAGCACTCCGGAAATTCGCCGGCGCGCCTGTTCAGCCCCTTTGCCGGCGGCTCTTGAGATACTCCAGCACCGCCGCCCGCTCCCCGGCAAACTCGATCCGGCTACCTTTGCTTTCACGCTGGAAGGCATACATCGGGTCGTAATATTCGCTCAACAAGCCTTCGATCCAAGCCCGGTGCAGATCCACCGCGCCACTGCGCGCCTGCTCTTCCAGCGCCGCCTGCATCATGGCCTTCATCCGCTGGTGCCGCTCGCCACCCAGGCGCTTGTGGATGTTGTCCAGACTGCCCAGCAGACGCTCGGAAAACAACTGCATGCCCTGCTCGGCATGCACCGCGACGAATTCCGCGCAGAGCCCGACCACATAGTCACGCAGGATACGCTCGACCCGGCCCTCCAGGCTGTCCTCGAGCCAGACCATGGAAAACCGCTGCATCCCCTGGTACAGCGCCAGCGGCAAGGAGCAGCGCCCGACCATGCGACTTTCATCTTCCAACACGAAGGACTCGATGCCGCGGTTCCGCTTCTTCAGCAGGTCCACGGCCAGGCGGTTTTCAAAGTCGATATTCGACGGCTGGCCGGTGGCGCGCTTGCCGAAGCTGGAGCCTCGATGGTTGGCGTGCCCCTCCAGGTCCAGGCTGTTTTCCAACTGGACGATCACATCGGTCTTGCCCGTGCCGGTCATGCCCCCCAGCAACACGAAATCCGCCTGCGCCACGGCCTGCTCGACGGTCTGCAGCAGAAAACTGCGCATGGCCTTGTAGCCACCGCCGACCCGCGGGTAGTCGATCCCCGCATCGTGCTTGAGCCACTGCTGGACGATTTGCGAACGTAGCCCACCACGGAAGCAATACAGCGCACCATCGGGATGGGCGCGGGCGAAATCGGCCCAGGCCTGGAGCCGGGCCGCCTTGACCTCACCGCACACCAGTTGGTGCCCGAGGACGATGGCGGCCTGCTGCCCATGCTGCTTGTAGCAGGTGCCGACCCGTTGCCGCTCGAGATCGTTCATCAGCGGCAGGTTGACCACTCCGGGAAAGGACCCCTTGCTGAATTCGACCGGAGCCCGGGTATCCATCATCGGCGTGTCATTGAGAAACAGACTGCGGTAGTCGGTGATATCGAGGGACATCAATGCACCTCTACCGCGTGGGTCTGTCGCTCCACCAGTTGACCGATGGGCTCGAGCTTCAGGCCCAGCTCGGCAGCCACGGCGAGGAACTCCGCCTCGCCTTCGGCGGTGACCGCCACCAGCAGTCCGCCGCTGGTCTGCGGGTCGCACAGCACACGCTTGTGCAGCTCGCGCAGAGGGCCGACCTTGCTGGCGTAGCTGTCGAAATTACGCAGGGTGCCGCCAGGCACGCAGCCCTGGTCCAGGTAATACTCGATCGTCGGCAGACGCGGCACCTGCTCATAGACGATTCGTGCGGTCAGGCCACTGCCATCGGCCATTTCCACCAGGTGGCCGAGCAGGCCGAATCCGGTGACGTCGGTCATGGCGGTGACACCCGCCAATTTGCCGAAGCGACTGCCGGGTTTGTTCAGGGTGCACATCCAGTCCCGGGCCACGCCCACGTCTTCGCTGCGCAACTTGCCTTTCTTTTCCGCCGTGGTCAGTACGCCGATGCCCAGGGGTTTGGTCAGGTACAGCGTGCAGCCGGCCGTCGCGGTGTCGTTGCGCTTCATATGGCGCTTGTCCACCAGCCCAGTCACCGCCAGGCCGAAAATCGGTTCGGGAGCATCGATGGAGTGGCCACCGGCCAAGGGGATACCCGCCGCGTCGCACACCGCGCGACCGCCGCGAATCACTTCCCGGGCGATTTCCGGGGCCAGCTGGTTCACCGGCCAGCCAAGAATGGCGATGGCCATCAGCGGGTCGCCGCCCATGGCGTAGATGTCACTGATGGCGTTGGTCGCGGCAATCCGGCCGAAGTCGAAGGGATCGTCGACGATCGGCATGAAAAAGTCGGTGGTGGAGACCACGCCGCGCTCTTCATCGATGGCATACACCGCGGCATCGTCGCGCGAGGCGTTGCCGACCCAGAGTTTCGGGTCGAGGTTCTGGGCGCCACTGCCGGCCAGGATGACTTCCAACACCTGGGGCGAAATCTTGCAGCCACAGCCTGCGCCGTGACTGTACTGGGTCAGACGAATCGGTTCGCTCATCGGTACACCTCAATCCGTTCAAATTCTCCGAGTTTAACAGACCCGCCGACACCCGGCCCGGCTCAGACATGACCCCAGCGTGAGCTTGCAGGATTCGATCAAGCAGCCTGGACGGTGCTAGGCTGAACCTCCGTGATCCCCTATGAGACCCAGCCCATGACTACTTCGCACCCACCGTCCCCGGTCAACTTCGCGGAAAAGCTCGCCCTGTTCAATGAACACTGGCAACCCCGGATCATCGCTGAAATGAACGATTACCAGTTCAAAGTGGTGAAGGTAGAAGGCGATTTCGTCTGGCACTCCCATGCCGACACCGACGAAACGTTCATCATCCTTGAAGGCGTGCTGCGCATCGACTTTCGCGATCGCCAGGTGCATCTGGCGGCTGGGGAAATGCTGGTGGTGCCCAAGGGCGTCGAACACAAGCCGTTCGCCGAGCGGGAGGTCAAGATGCTATTGATCGAGCCGCGCGGGGTGATCAATACCGGGGAAGAAGGCGGCGATATGACGGCCAGCAACGATGTCTGGGTCTGAAGCGTTCTTGAGGAACACCACCAACCTGTAGGAGCCAGCTTGCTGGCGATGAGGCCGGTGAGTCTTGCATCGCCTGTTCGGTTGTCATCGCCAGCAAGCCGGCTCCTACAGAAGATCGCGCTCCACCCACAGGCGGAGCGCGCTTCAGGTCAAGCCGACAACGAATAGATCAACGCCGAAATCGCCACCAGGCCCACCAGCGTCACGAACACGTTGGACATCTGCCCCGAATACTGACGCATCGCCGGTACCCGGCGGATCGCGTACATCGGCATCAGGAACAGCAACGCCGCGATGATCGGCCCGCCCAGGGTCTCGATCATGCCGAGAATGCTCGGGTTCAAGGTCGCCACCAGCCAGCACACCACCAGCATGAACGCCGCCGTCATGCGGTCCAGGGCCTTGGCGCCCGGCTTGCGGCCGCTCTTGGCGATCAGGCCCTTGAGGCCTTCGCTGGCACCGATGTAGTGCCCCAGGAAGGACTTGGCAATGGCCACGAAGGCAATCAACGGCGCCGCGAAGGCGATGGTCGGGTTGCTGAAGTGGTTGGCCAGGTACGACAGGATCGACAGGTTCTGCGCCTTGGCTTCGGCCAGTTGCGCCGGCGACAGGGTCAGCACGCAGCTGAAGACGAAGAACAGCACCATCACCACCATCAACAGGTGCGCCCGCGACAGGATCTGCGCGCTGCGCTCTTCGGCGTGGGCGCCATGACGACGCTTCTGGTCAACCGCGAAGGCCGAGATGATCGGCGAATGGTTGAAGGAGAACACCATCACCGGAATCGCCAGCCACAAGGTGTGCAGCAATGCCGACGACTCGGGCAGGCTGCCGGCCGTGGCGAGGATGCCGCCGTTCCAGTGCGGGACCAGGTACACCGCCAGGAACAGCAAGGCGACGATGAACGGATAGACCATCAGGCTCATGGCCTTGACGATCACCTGCTCGCCGCACCGTACCACCACCAGCAGGCCGAGGATCAGCATCAGCGACAGCAGCGCCCGGGGCGGCGGCACGAGGTGCAACTGGTGCTCGAGGAAACTGCCGACGGTATTGGTCAGCGCCACACTGTAGATCAGCAGGATCGGGAAAATCGCAAAGAAATACAGCAAGGTGATCAGCGCCCCGGCCTTGAGGCCGAAGTGTTCTTCCACCACTTCGGTGATGTCCGCGCCATCGCGTCCGGAGAGCACGAAACGGGTCAGGCCACGGTGGGCGTAGAAGGTCATGGGGAACGCCAGCAGCGCCAGGATCAGCAACGGCCAGAAGCCGCCCAGCCCCGCGTTGATCGGCAGGAACAAGGTGCCCGCGCCGATGGCCGTGCCAAACAGGCCCAGCATCCAGGTGGTGTCTTGGCGGCTCCAGCTGCTCAGTGCAGCAGGCGCCGATTCATAGCGTTCGTCGACGCTGTTGGCCTGGTCAGTCATCCGGTCGAATCTCCGTTAGCCGGTCATTACCACGCGACCGGGACGGATAAAAACAGGTCACTGGCAGCGTCCCGGCCAATAAGAGGGGCGCGATTGTCCGGGATTAAGCTTGAGATGCAAAGGGTTAGCTGAGTAACGGTGTACCGCGCCGGCAGTTTTATCAGCCATCGCGCGCAGAGTATTGATACACTGTAACAATCAAATCCAGCCTTTCGATCAGTGCTTTCCCATGACCTCCGTGCAATGTCGTGCCTGTTTCACCACCCTTCTTCTACTGCTGGGCAGCCCGGCGGCCCTGGCTGACGACCTGATCATCACCTGGCCCGGCGACTGGGAGGTACAGACCCTGCCCCCGGCCCAAAACGCGGCGGGCGAAGTCATCAGCGGCCTGCGCCAGCGCGCGGTGAAGAATGATCCCAACGGCGACCCGCTGATGGTCATGGAATTAACCGAGTCGGCGCTCAACCCCGGCCATGAAGTCAACCTCCCCGGCGTTTTGCTGGAGATGCGCAAGGCGGTGCAGAAGAACTTTGTCGAGCGCGGGTTCATGAGCGTGTGCAACCGTATTCACGACAGCACGCTGGGCGGCATGCCCGCGGTGGAAACCACCTGCACCATCACCCAGAACGGCGGTCACGTGATGACCCAGACCCTGGTGGCCGCGACCCGCGACGGCAAGGCCTACTCCTTGGCCTATGCCGGCTCCGCGGACGGCTACAAGAGTGTGGAACCGGTGGTCAACGGCATCAGGGCGAGCCTGCGCCTGCAGCCCTGATAGCCGTTCCAGCAAGGATGGTGTATGCCCTACCCGGCCAGGAATCCCCGGGCCATGCCGCTGGCGGCAATCACGATCAGCATGATCAACAGCGCTTCGATATGACTGATCCGGGCGAACAGCCGGGCTCGACCGATGTCGATGGGTGCGCCTTTCTTCAGCGCGATACGCCATTTGATCAAGCTGATCATCGGCGCCAGCTCCAGCAGCAGGATAATCACGAACAGGGTCAGCTTGAGGTGGAACAACGGCTGGTGCAGGTAGTAATCCGTGCCCTTCTCGAAACCACCGAAAGCCCGCAGGCCGCCGCTGATCAACAGGATGGCAGCGCTGATGCCCCAGAGATTGTCCCAGATGAACACCTGCCGCAGCTCGGCCGGGCTTGTGCCGGCGAGGCGGCGCAAGGCCCCGCCTCGTCCGAATACCGCCGCCAGGGCGATACCGAAGGCCAGAAGATGGAGTGCTGCCAGGGACCAGTGTGCGAGCATCGGATTGTCTCCTTGAATGGGCAAGACAGTTGTAGCTCAGCCCGCACGCTTTTGCCCGGTCCGCCAGCGTCCCTGCTCAGGGCAGCAGGATCACCTTGTCGCTGCCCCCCTGGTCGACCTCGGCATAACGCGCCAGGCCCTCGGACAGCGGCGACTCCAGCAGCCCTGTCGGCAGCTCCAGCAAGCCTTCGTCAAAGAAGCGCCCGAACTGATCGAGCATCCGCGCACAGGCCTCGGTGCCGTAGAGCAACGAGTTGATCCCGACCACCGAACCGCCCTTGCGATACAGGGCCAGGGCCGGCAACTGCACATGACCGTCCGCCGGCGCGGCGATGATCGCGATCCGGCCGAAGGGCGCCAGGGCCGGCACGGCCGCCGGCAGCCAGAAACCGGTGGTGTCGAAGATCACGTCGGCACCGCCCGGGAAGACCTGGTTGACCGAGGCCGCCAGGTCCTCCGGCTTGTCCAGCTGGATCGCGGCAATCCCCTTGTCCTCCAGCGCCTTGACCTGCTCCGCACGCCGCACCGCACCCAGCACCCGCGCCCCACGGATCTTCGCCAGGGCCAGTGCGGCGCTGCCGACGGCGCCGTTGGCACCGATCACCAGCAGGCGCGTATCGGCCTTCACCAGGCTGCGCTCCAGGGCATCCCAGGCGGTGGTGAACGGCACACCGAGGCTGGCGGCCTGGGCGAAGCTCAGGTGAGTCGGCTTGATCACCACGCCGCTGGCGGGCAGGGTCAGGTATTGGGCATGGGAACCGTCACCGGTGAAACCCAGCTCCTTGCCGGTGCCCCAGACTTCCTGGCCGAGCAGCGCTTGCGGCCCTTCGATCACTACACCTGCGAAATCCCGGCCGGGAATCCGTGGCAGCGTGGTGTAGGAGAAACGACCCAGCACGTTTTTCACATCGCTGGGGTTCAGGCCGGCCGCCTTGATCTGCACCAGGACTTCTCCGGCAGCCGGTACAGGCGTGGGCACGTCGACCAGTTGCAGGGCCGAGAGGTCGCCGGTTTTCGAAAATTGCAGGGCTTTCATAAGGTATGCATCCAGTCAGAGAAAAACAGCGGATTCAGGACAGCCAGCCGGCGACCAATTGCTTGCCCAGGGGCCAGGCCTTTTCCCCCAGTTGCATGCCCAAAAGGCCAACCAGGGCCACAGCGGGCGGTGCCGGGGAACGGAAGTCGAGCCCGCCGTAAAGCAGGCCGACGGCGATGCCGATGGCGAGAGAAATAAGATAGCTCATGACGAACTCCAGGCTCGGTGAGGGAATGCCCAGAGTCTATGGCCGGTAAAGCAGGGGCGTCGGTCAAAGGCTTCTGAATTTCGGCCAACCCGCTCTATCTGTAGGAGCGAGCTTGCTCGCGATGGTGGTCCGGGCACCGCGGGGTATCAGGTTTCCCGCGTTATCGTTGACGTCCATCGCGAGCAAGCTCGCTCCTACAGAGGGGGGCGGTCGCTAGCCCGCCGGGTAATGGGACGGCGCAACCCCCAGGGCGCGCCGGAACATGTCGCTGAAGCTGCTGGGCGAATAGCCCAGCGCCCGGGCGATACGACTCACCGGCACGCCCTGGATCAGTTCCGCCACGGCGGTCGCCAGCTGCACCTGACGCCGCCACTCGGCAAAGCCCATGCCCAACTCTCCCTGGAACAGGCGCGCCAGGGTCCGCACGCTGGCCCCGGCCGATTGCGCGTGCTGTTCGAACGAAATGTCCAGGGACGGTGCGCTCATGACCGCCTGGCACAGGTTCATCAGCCGACGGTCAGTGGCCGACGGCATGGGAATCTTCAGAAACGCCCGCCGCGCCCGCTTGAGCTCCAGCAGCGCCAGGTTGACCAGCGCTTCGTAATAGTCGCTCCGGGGATCCTCGCCCTGCTCCACCAGATGCACGATCAATTCGCGCAGCAGCCCGCCGACCTCGATCACCTGGACCGTGCTTTCCAGGGTCTCGGCCAACGCCGGGCGCAGGTAGATATTGCGCATCTGCAGGTCCGACACCACCCGGATTCCATGGGAGACGCCAGGCGGCAGCCACACCGCGCGCTGCGGCGGCACCGCCAGGGCTTCGTGGGGTGTCTCGACCCACATCACCCCCGACATCGCATAGAGCAACTGGCCCCAGACATGGGCGTGGGGCTCGATGAACAAGCCCCGCGGATAGGTCCGCGCCAGCGGCTGTACGGGCCTGTCGGTGTCGCTCAGGTCCGGGGGCATGGCCAGGGCCATGGTTCAGCCGGCCACCGGTGTACGCATGGTGACGAACTCTTCGGCCGCCGTCGGGTGCACGCCGATGGTTTCGTCGAAATGCTGCTTGGTGGCGCCGGCCTTCAGGGCAATCGCCAGCCCCTGGACGATTTCACCCGCCTCCGGCCCGACCATGTGGCAACCCAGCACCTTGTCGGTCTTGGCGTCCACCACCAGCTTCATTAAGGTCCGCTCCTGGCACTCGGTCAGGGTCAGCTTCATCGGCCGGAACCGGCTTTCGAAGATCTGCACGTCATAGCCCTGCTCCCGCGCCTGCTCTTCGCTCAGGCCCACGGTACCGATATTGGGCAGGCTGAACACCGCCGTCGGGATCATCGCGTAGTCCACCGGACGATACTGCTCGGGCTTGAACAACCGACGGGCCACCGCCATGCCTTCGGCCAGGGCCACCGGGGTCAATTGCACGCGGCCGATGACATCGCCCAGGGCGAGGATCGACGGTTCGCTGGTCTGGTACAGCTCGTCGACCTGGATGAAGCCGTTCTTGTCCAGCATCACCCCGGTGTTTTCCAGGCCCAGGTTGTCCAGCATCGGACGCCGGCCGGTGGCGTAGAAGATGCAATCGGCTTCCAGCTCGCGACCGTCCTTGAGGGTGGCCTTGAGGCTGCCGTCGGCCTGCTTGTCGATCCGCTCGATATCGGCGTTGAAGTTCAGGCCCAGGCCGCGCTTGGTCAGCTCTTCCTGCAGGTGACGGCGGACCGAACCGTCGAAACCGCGCAGAAATAGCTCGCCGCGATACAGCAGTTGGGTGTCGGCGCCCAGGCCGTGGAAGATCCCGGCGAACTCGACGGCGATATACCCGCCGCCCACCACCAGGATGCGCTTGGGCAGTTCCTTGAGGAAAAACGCTTCATTGGAGCTGATGGCGTGCTCGCTGCCGGGGATATCCGGAATCTGCGGCCAGCCGCCGGTGGCGATCAGGATGTGCTTGGCGCTGTAGCGTTGGCCGTTGACTTCGACCTGATGCGGGTCCAGCAGCTTGCCGTGGCCTTCGAGCAGGGTGACACCGCTGTTGACCAGCAAGGTGCGATAGATGCCGTTGAGACGGTGAATTTCCTTGTCCTTGTTGGCAATCAGGGTCGCCCAGTCGAAGTCCGCCTCGCCCGGCGACCAGCCGAAGCCCTGGGCCTGTTCGAAGTCCTCGGCGAAATGCGCGCCGTATACCAGCAGCTTTTTCGGCACACAACCGACGTTGACGCAGGTCCCGCCCAGGTAGCGGCTTTCGACCACCGCCACCTTGGCGCCAAAACCCGCTGCAAACCGCGCCGCACGCACACCGCCGGAACCGGCACCAATTACAAACAGGTCAAAATCGTAGGCCATTTCAATCTCCTCGGCAGGCGCACAGCATACCCGCTGTAGCCTTCTGGGTCAGCGTCAGAAATATGTGGGGGCGTGTGGACGAAATAAAAATGGTAGGCGCGAACTCGTGGATCAGCGCCCATAAAAAAAGCCACCCGATTGGGCGGCTTTTTTCCTGCAAAACAGACCTGATCAGTAAGCCTTGCCGGTCTTGTAGAAGTGTTCAAAGCAGAAGTTGGTTGCTTCGATGTAGCCTTCGGCGCCACCGCAGTCGAAACGCTTGCCTTTGAACTTGTAGGCGATCACGCAACCGTCCTGGGCCTGCTTCATCAGGGCGTCAGTGATCTGGATCTCGCCACCCTTGCCCGGCTCGGTCTGCTCGATCAGGCTGAAGATGTCCGGGGTCAGGATGTAACGACCGATGATCGCCAGGTTCGACGGCGCATCTTCCGGCTTCGGCTTCTCGACCATGTTGCGTACGCGGTACAGGTCATCACCGATCAGGTCGCCGGCAATCACGCCGTACTTGTTGGTTTCCTGCGGATCGACTTCCTGGATCGCGACGATGGTGCAGCGATACTGCTTGTACAGCTTGACCATCTGGGTCAGCACGCCGTCGCCTTCGAGGTTGACGCACAGGTCGTCCGCCAGCACCACGGCGAAAGGCTCGTCACCGATCAACGGACGGCCGGTCAGGATCGCGTGACCCAGGCCTTTCATTTCGGTCTGACGGGTGTAGGAGAACGAGCACTCGTCCAGCAGTTTGCGGATACCGACCAGGTATTTTTCCTTGTCGGTGCCCTTGATCTGGTTTTCCAGCTCGTAGCTGATGTCGAAGTGGTCTTCCAGCGCGCGCTTGCCGCGACCGGTCACGATCGAGATCTCGCTCAAGCCGGCGTCCAGCGCTTCCTCGACGCCGTACTGGATCAGTGGCTTGTTCACCACCGGCAGCATTTCCTTGGGCATGGCTTTAGTCGCTGGGAGGAAGCGAGTACCGTAACCGGCTGCTGGGAACAAGCATTTCTTGATCATATAAGTCCTTGAAAGGGCGGTGTGTACGAGTTTCGGCGCAGTCTAATCAGGCGGCGGCCACCTTACAATGCCCTGCTGATAGCAGACTGACGCCAACATAGAGAAACCTGAGGCCAGATAGTTCCGGGATTGTGTCAAATATTGCGACATCCGGCGCCCGGTGGCCCGATCAATGGTCGATGTTTGCGCTGCGGGCATCGACTTCAGCCGCGGATTGAAGGCTTGCGCCTTGATCTGAGCTATCATCGGCACCTTTCATCAGCCCATGGGACAGATCGATGTCGGCAGCAAAAAAAGTGAACGGTTACCTGATCACTCAAGCAAAGGACGGCCAATGGTGGCTGACCGGGGGCGACGGCGAACCTGTCGCCGGTCCGTTCCCCACCGAAGCCCTGGCCATTGAAGTGGCCTCGGTGTTCGAAGATACCCCCGCCCCCGCGCGGCGCCGTGGCAGCAAGGATTGAACGACGGCATGAACAAGCTTCTGGCATTGATTGCGCTGCTGGCCCTTGGCGGCTGCGCGACGGCGTCCAACACCTACCTGGCCAACGGCCAGCAGGGGCTGGCCATCGACTGCTCGGGCGAAGCCATGTCCTGGGCCAAGTGCTACGAGAAAGCCGATGACTCCTGTGCCGGTACCGGCTACGTCATTGTCGGCACCGATGGCACACCCGCGCCCAAGGAAAGCGACAAGACCCTGGGCGTCGACGTCGGCAATTTCAAAAGCCGCACGGTGTACGTCGAGTGCAAATAGCCGGGCACTCGCCAGGCGGCTCAGCCTGAAATGCAGTGCTCCGCCGCATTGAGCACGGCTGGGGGACGCAACGGGAAGTTGGACATGCTCTCGAAGACCTTGATGCTGCTGCCGCTGGAGCGCTCTTCAATCAATAGCACCGCCGACGGATGGGTGGAGAAACGGTCACGCACGACCACCCTGACCCCGTCCTTGTGATAGGGCTCGATCAACGAAGGGCCGCGATCCTTGGTCAGCCGTGCATCGAAGCATTGGGCATAAGCCATGGGCTTCTTGCCCGAAATCACGCTCATCGTCGGCGGTGACTGCTCGATGTCCGATACACTCGCGCACCCGCTCATGGCTAGGGCCAGCAACGCCCACACACCCCACTTCATAAGCAAATCTCCAATAAAGACGGTAGGACAGCAACCAGGTGATTTTTCTCCCCTGCTCCAGGATTTAATCCAACTTTTATGGCGACAAGGCTACGCAATCCGTCAGACTGGGAGCCGGTCGCTCGAATAAATCCGCTACCGCGCTAAAAACGCCCTGCGCCACATGCTATCTTTTTGATTTTGTAGAAAAAGCCTTCTGGAGGCGCCCATGAAATTCATCCACCAGCGCGAGCACCTCAACGAAGACGACATCGTCGTGATCGACTGCTCCCAGACGTGCAACATCCGCCTCATGAACGACGCCAACTTTCGCAGCTTCAAGAATGGCGGTCGTCACACCTATCACGGTGGCGCGTTTGACACCTTTCCGGCGAAGATCACCGTTCCGAGCACCGGCTTCTGGAATATTACCATCGATACCGTGGTGACCAAGCGCGCCATCAGCGTTACCCGCAAACCGAACCTGACGCACTCGATTCGCATCATCCGGCGCTCCAGCTCGAAACTGCGCTGAATGGCACCGCTGTCCATCTTCCCGTTACAGGAATCGCCGTGAACACCAAACCCACTACCAAATACGTCATCAAATACAAGCTCAACGGTGAGCGTCGCTTCGAATTCGCCCAACTGGAAAACGGCAGCGACGAGCAAGCCCTGGCCGCGCTGAAAGCCATTCATGGCGAAAGCGCCGACGTCATCAGCGATGTGAAAGCCAGCAAGGCGCTGTAAGCGCGCCGCACACGGCCTGCCATGACCCTCGACCTGTTTGCCGACGCGGACCTGCAACAACCCGGACGCCTCGACTCCATCGGCGCACAATCCTGCGTGCTGCGCGGCTTCGCCCTGCCCTGGGTGGAGCGTCTGTTGCCGGCCCTGGCCGAAGTGCTGGTGCAAGCGCCGTTCCGGCAGATGGTCACCCCCGGCGGCTTCACCATGTCCGCCAGCCTGAGCAGTTGCGGCGCGCTGGGCTGGACCAGCGATCGCGACGGCTACCGCTACACCCGCCTCGACCCGCAGAGCGGCCGCCCGTGGCCAGCAATGCCCGAGGTGTTCCGGCAACTGGCGGTGGAGGCGGCACGGACGGCGGGCTTTGAACACTTCGTCCCCGATGCCTGCCTGATCAACCGCTACCTGCCGGGGGCGAAGATGTCTCTGCACCAGGACCGCAACGAGCGCGACCTCACGGCACCGGTGGTGTCGGTATCACTGGGCCTGCCGGCGATCTTCCTGTTTGGCGGCCATGCACGTAGCGACAGGACCCAGCGCATCCCGCTGCTGCACGGCGATATCGTGGTCTGGGGCGGCGTCGACCGCCTGCGCTTTCATGGCGTCCTGCCGATAAAGGACGGCCATCACCCGCAGCTGGGGGCCGAACGCCTCAACTTCACCTTGCGCACCGCCGGTTAGCCGCCCGCGCCTTCGACCACCCGATACAGGTGGGCAAAGGCCAGCCCCGAGTCACTCGACGATTCCGATATACACCGCAACGCTGTCAGGCCCGGTATAGGCTTCGAAATCCGTGGCAAAGCGACGCTGCCCGGGATGTTGTTCGAAGTAGGACCAGATCCGGCCCCAGGTGTCGATCACCGTCTGCGGCATCGCGCCACGCCCTTCGAAGACCAGGTAGGGACCACCCTGCACCTGCACCGTCTCATGGCCGGGTGCGGGCGCCGTGACTGCCACGGCGGCTGTCACATCGAAATAACCGCTGGCATCGGACTCATAACCGGAGTAGACGCCGTACACCAGCGAATCCGGCTGCCGGGTGCTGATTCGTTCGGCCAACCCCTCGGCGAAAAAACCGCCCCACAACCCGCCGATCCTGGCGGTTTGCGGTTGCTGTTCATCCTGGTTACGGGTCCGGACCTGTGGGCCGGACACCTGGAAAGCGGCTACTTCCACGCGTTTCACATCCATCTGAATCGTGCTCCTGAACGGCGGTTTTGAAGTGTGACAACTTTAGGTGGATTCTCCGGTGCCGTCACCGACGATCACTCTTTTGTCCATTCAAACAGACCGCGACTGGCCTTGCGGACAGTATTCCTGATACAAATTTGCCCAGTCCTCGTCGTTATCCTTTTATCTGCCCCGGAGAAAAGTCGTCATGAGCACCTGGCCTGATACCCGTATTCTTGACCTGTTCGGCATCCAGCTACCGATCATCCAGGGCCCGCTGGCCGGTGCCACCACGTCCGCCATGATGATCGGCGTCGCCCGGGCCGGCGGCCTCGCGTCCCTGCCCTGCGCGATGCTCACCCCGGAGCTGATTCGCCAGGAAGTGCAGACGTTTCGCAGCGCGACCCAGGCGCCGTTGAACATCAACTTCTTCTGCCACCAACCGCCGACGCCGGACCCGGAGCGCGAAAAACGCTGGAAGGAGCGCCTGGCGCCCTACTACCGTGAGCTGGGCGTGGACTTCAACGCCCCGACACCGGTGTCCAGCCGTGCGCCCTTCGATGAAACCAGCTGCCAACTGGTGGAAGAGCTGCGTCCGGAGATCGTCAGTTTCCATTTCGGCCTACCGCCCGATGCGTTGCTCAGCCGGGTGAAAGCCACCGGGGCGACCATCGTCGGTTGCGCCACCACCGTCGATGAGGCGCGCTGGCTGGTAGAGCGCGGCTGCCACGCGATCATCGCCATGGGCAACGAAGCCGGCGGCCATCGCGGCCTTTTCCTCAGCAGCGACCTCAATACCCAGGTCGGCACCCTCGCCCTGGTGCCGCAGATCGTCGACGCGGTGAAAGTACCGGTGATTGCCGCCGGCGGTATCGGCGACGGCCGCGGCATCGCGGCGGCCTTCATGCTCGGGGCCTCGGCGGTACAGCTGGGGACGGCCTACCTGTTCACCCCGGAGGCCAAGGTGTCGGCGTCCCATCACCAGGCGCTGCGCACGGCGAAGGAAAGCCAGACGGCCCTGACCAACCTGTTCACCGGCCGGCCGGCGCGGGGGATCATGAACCGGGCGATGCGCGAACTGGGGCCGATCAGCGACATGGCCCCGGCGTTCCCCCTGGCCGGCGGTGCGCTGATGCCCCTGCGGGCCAAGGGCGAGGCGGACTTCAGCAACCTGTGGGCGGGCCAGGCGTTGCGCCTGGGCGTGGAGTTGCCGGCCGAGGCATTGACCCGGCAATTGGCGGAACAGGCCCTGGCAAAACTGACCGGCCGCTGATCCCCCCTTGTAGGAGCCGGCTTGCTGGCGATGAACGCAAGAGCAGCGCGGTGATCCAGATTCTCCGCGTTATCGTTGACGTCCATCGCCAGCAAGCTGGCTCCTACAAGGGACGCGGCGCGTTCAAGGCGGCAAGCCCGCTCGCCACAGGAATGAAATCGCTATATATTTCGATATATAGCGATTCATCCCTATCAGCGCCGCATACTTCTTATAACAAGCGGCGCCGTTGCCTGCCCCCAAACGCTTGAACGGAGCCGCTTCATGATCATTCGTGCCTCACGCTTTGTCCCGACCTGCCTGACCGCGCTGCTCGGCGTTCTTGCTTTCGGTTCGGTCCAGGCCGCTGAAGTCCAGGTGGCCGTCGCGGCCAACTTCACCGCCCCGATCCAGGCCATCGCCGCCGATTTCGAAAAAGACACCGGCCACAAGCTGGTCGCGGCCTACGGCGCCACCGGCCAGTTCTACACCCAGATCAAGAACGGCGCGCCATTCGAGGTGTTCCTCGCCGCCGACGACAGCACCCCCGCCAAACTGGAAAAAGAAGGCGATATCGTTCCCGGCTCGCGCTTCACCTACGCCGTCGGCACCCTGGCCCTGTGGTCGGCCAAGGACGGTTATGTCGACGCCCATGGCAAGGTGCTCAAGGACAACCATTACCAGCACCTGTCCATCGCCGATCCCAAGACCGCGCCCTACGGCCTGGCCGCCACCCAGGTACTGGGCAAGCTGGGCCTGACCGACAAGGTCAAGGACAAGCTGGTCACCGGCCAGAACATCACCCAGGCCTACCAGTTCATCTCCACCGGCAATGCCGAACTGGGCTTTGTCGCCCTGTCGCAGATCTACAAGGACGGCAAGGTCACCAGCGGCTCGGCGTGGATCGTCCCGGCCGATATGCATGACACCATCAAGCAGGACGCGGTGATCCTCAACAAAGGCAAGGACAACGTCGCCGCCAAGGCCCTGGTGGACTACCTCAAGGGACCGAAAGCCGCTGCCATCATCAAGTCCTACGGCTACCAGATCTAAATGCCGCTCTCGAGTGCCGACTTCGCCGCCATCTGGCTGACCCTGAAACTGGCGTCCCTGGTCACCGTCATCCTGCTGGTGATCGGCACTCCGATTGCGCTCTGGCTGGCCCGCACCCGCTCCTGGCTGCGCGGGCCGGTCGGGGCGGTGGTGGCGCTGCCGCTGGTGCTGCCGCCGACGGTGATCGGCTTCTACCTGCTGATCGCCTTCGGCCCCAACGGTTTTATCGGCCAGTTCACCCAGTCCATCGGGCTGGGCACCCTCACCTTCAGTTTCACCGGGCTGGTGATCGGCTCGGTCATCTACTCGATGCCCTTTGTGGTGCAACCGCTGCAAAACGCTTTCAGTGCCATCGGCACTCGCCCGTTGGAGGTGGCGGCAACCTTGCGCGCCAACCCCTGGGACACTTTCTTCAGCGTGGTCCTGCCCCTGGCGCGACCGGGCTTTATCACCGCCGCGATCCTCGGCTTCGCCCATACCGTCGGCGAATTCGGCGTGGTGCTGATGATCGGCGGCAATATTCCGGAAAAGACCCGGGTGGTCTCGGTGCAGATCTACGACCACGTCGAGGCCCTCGAATATCTGCAGGCCCATTGGCTGGCCGGCGCCATGCTGGTGTTTTCCTTCCTCGTGTTGCTGGCGCTGTACTCGAGCCGCAAGACCAGAATGAGCTGGAGTTGAGCCATGGCTGCTTCGATACAGGTCCGCCTGCGGCTGAACTATCCGGACTTCGCCCTGGACCTCGACCTGCAACTGCCCGGTCGTGGCGTTACCGCCCTGTACGGGCACTCGGGTTCGGGCAAGACCACCTGCCTGCGCTGCATTGCCGGCCTGGAAAAGGCCCCCGAGGCCTTGATCCGGATCAACGACCAGGTCTGGCAGGACAGCAGCCGCCAACTGTTCGTCCCGCCGCACAAGCGCGCCCTGGGTTATGTGTTCCAGGAAGCCAGCCTGTTCGCCCACCTGTCGGTACGCGCCAACCTGGAATTCGGACTGCGCCGCATTCCTCGCGAGCAACGCCGGGTGGACATGGCCCATGCCACCGGGCTGCTGGGCATCGGTCATTTGCTCGACCGTCACCCGCAGCACCTGTCCGGCGGCGAACGCCAGCGCGTCGGCATTGCCCGGGCGCTGCTCACCAGCCCGCAGTTGCTGCTGATGGACGAACCGCTGGCGGCGCTCGACAGCCAGCGCAAGAGCGAGATCCTGCCATATCTGGAACGCCTGCATGACGAACTGGAAATCCCGGTGCTCTACGTCAGTCATGCCCAGGACGAAGTGGCGCGCCTGGCCGACCATATCGTCCTGCTCGGCGCGGGCAAGGCCCTGGCCAGCGGCCCCATCGGTGAAACCCTGGCGCGCCTCGACCTGCCCATGGCCCTGGGCGATGACGCCGGCGTGGTGATCCAGGGCACGGTCAGCGGCTACGATCCCCAGTATCAGTTGCTGACCCTGCAATTGCCCGGCAGCCAGTTGAGCATGCGCGTGGCTCACGAGCCGCTGGCACCGGGCAAGCGCCTGCGCTTCAAGATCCAGGCCCGGGACGTCAGCCTCAGTCGGCAACCGGGCGAGCACAGCAGCATCCTCAATCTGTTGCCGGTGACGATCACCGGTGAAATCCCCGCCGACAACAGCGCCCACGTGCTGGTCCGGCTGGAGGCCGCGGGCACGCCGTTGCTGGCGCGGATCACCCGCTACTCCCGTGACCAGCTCAAGCTGGCACCGGGGCAGACCCTCTGGGCGCAGATCAAGGCGGTGGCGGTGCTGGCCTGAGTCCCCCTCGCCTCTGTAGGAGCCAGCTTGCTGGCGATGAGGACCGAAAGTCTTGCCGCGACTATCCGGCCGCCATCGTCGGAACGCCGCCCGCAGCAAGCCAGCTCCTACATTGGGTTTCGTGACACTCGCAAAATCGGAGTTCTTCTTCAAAGAGTCCGTTAAGCATAGAGGCGGATATATAAACCGTTACATTCACGCTGTGACTCACTCAACAATCAGATAATAAAGTTGCGCCTCAGCATTTATTCAACTTAATTCCGTCAAAACGCACATTTGAGGTTGACTTGACGCCGGAGCCTGAGTAAATTTCCCGGGCCTGCTGCTCAGGCCTTTTTTCAACTCACAAAAGAACCCAATGGACACAGTATCCAGACGCTGTCCGGTTCCCGCGAATGCGGTTCACCGGGCGCTTAACCCAGAAAATGACGGGACTCGACGCACAGGTCGGGTGAGCTGCGCCAGGGCTTGATGCTCCTTCCGTAACTCGCCTCTGCCGGCGCCAGTCCGGTCGCGAGGTGTGTTATGACTTTCAAATCCGCTGTAATGCCAGGCGTTCGCGCCTTTGCTTCGAACATGCGCGTCAAGCTGTCCCGCGAGTCGGTGAAAGCCCCGCGTGGCAACGCGCTGTTCGCGACCCCTTCCTACAAGGCTTCGGCACGCGCCTGCGTCGCCTGGCGTATCTGCCCGACCACCGGCCAGCTGCAACAACGCTGGAATTTCGATGACAGCCAGGACCCGCAGAGTATGGGGCTTGCGCAGCTCTCCCAGCGCGCCGGCCTGACCCTGAACCTGTCTGTCGAGGCCCGCGCCGCTTAATTGCCTTGCGCTGACAATGACAACTACCGCAACAGCATTTCGAACTTCGAAGTGCACGGCATTGTCATGTCTTTAATTATTAACAGTCGAGCACTTCATTATGGACGAAGCCAGTAGGCGGTTCGCTGTCCGTCATTATTTCGTGGACGGGCAGCGAACGTTAAACCTCTATACGCCCCCTAATTCGAATTCATCGCATCCGCGTGACTCGGCCTGTATTCGTTCGCCTGTTGAATAGGTGAATCGTCTATATGCCCGGTCACACAGAGGTGACAGAGGCATAGTTATGAACGCAGTCAAAGACCCTATCCGGCCTACCGCAAACCGCGCCAAGGACGACACCAAGCTGTCGATGCGCGCTGCCCGTGAATCCCAACACACCCTCGCCACCACATTGAGCAACGTCAAGGCCAGCCGTGACGGCCTGACCGAACTGGACGCCGCCGGCCGCCTGCAACGCGAAGGCTTCAACGAAGTCGCCCACGACAAGCCGCCGCACGCCCTCATCCAGTTCCTCCAGGCGCTGAACAACCCCTTCATCTACGTGCTGCTGATCCTCGCCGGCATCAGCTTCTTCACCGACTTCTGGCTGGCCGAGCGCGCCGGCGAAGAAGGCGACCTGACCAAGGTCATCATCATCATGACCATGGTGACCCTGAGCAGCACCCTGCGCTTCTGGCAGGAACACCGCTCGGCCAAGTCCGCCGAAGCCCTCAAGGCCATGGTCCGCACCACCGCCACCGTGCTGCGGCGCGAACAGATGGGCAACAAGCCGGTGCTGCGTGAAGTGCCGATGCGCGAACTGGTGGCCGGGGATATCGTGCACCTGTCGGCCGGTGACATGATTCCGGCGGATATCCGCCTGATCGAATCCCGCGACCTGTTCATCAGCCAGGCGGTGCTGACCGGCGAAGCCTTGCCGGTGGAGAAGTACGACACCCTCGGCGATGTCGCGGCAAAATCCGCCACCACCGGCACCGACCAGAGCAACCTGCTGGACCTGCAGAACATCTGCTTCATGGGCACCAACGTGGTCAGCGGCACCGCCAAGGCCGTGGTGGTCGCCACCGGAGCGCGCACCTACTTCGGTTCGCTGGCCAAGGCGATTGTCGGCTCGCGGGTACAGACCGCGTTCGACCGTGGGGTGAACAGCGTCAGCTGGCTGCTGATCCGCTTCATGCTGGTGATGGTGCCGGTGGTGTTCCTGCTCAACGGCTTTTCCAAAGGCGACTGGAGCGATGCCCTGCTCTTCGCCCTGGCGGTGGCGGTGGGCCTGACCCCGGAAATGCTGCCGATGATCGTCAGCGCCAACCTCGCCAAGGGCGCCATGGCCATGGCCCGGCGCAAGGTGGTGGTCAAGCGCCTGAACGCGATCCAGAACTTCGGTTCCATGGACGTGCTGTGCACCGACAAGACCGGCACCCTGACCCAGGACAAGATCATCCTCGAACACCACGTCGACGCCGCGGGCCTGCGCGATGAAGCGGTGCTGGGGCTGGCCTGGCTCAACAGCTTTCACCAGAGTGGCATGAAGAACCTGATGGACCAGGCGGTCCTGCAATTCTCCCGGGAGAACCCCAAGTTCCAGGAACCGTTCGCCTACAGCAAGGTCGATGAACTGCCCTTCGACTTCGTCCGCCGGCGCCTGTCGATCATCGTCAAGGACAGCCGCAACGATCACCTGCTGGTCTGCAAGGGCGCGGTCGAGGAAATGCTCGCCATCTCCAGCCACGTCATGGAAGGCAACGCGGTCGTGGCCCTGGACGAGCAACGCCGCAAGACCTTGCTGACCCTGGCCAACGACTACAACGAGGACGGTTTCCGCGTCCTGCTGCTGGCGACCCGCGACATCCCCAAGGCGCAGACCAAGGAGCAATACAAGACCGCCGACGAGCGTGGCCTGGTCATCCGCGGCTTCCTGACCTTCCTCGATCCGCCGAAGGAAACCGCGGGACCGGCGATTGCCGCCCTGCGCGACATCGGCGTCACGGTCAAGGTACTGACCGGCGACAACGCCGTGGTCACCTGCAAGATCTGCCGTGAAGTCGGCCTGGAGCCGGGCCTGCCGCTGCTGGGCCAGGACATCGAGCACATGGACGAGGCGACCCTCAAGCGGCGGGTCGAGGAGCGCACGGTCTTCGCCAAGCTGACCCCGCTGCAGAAATCCCGGGTGCTCAAGGCCCTGCAATCCAACGGCCACACCGTCGGTTTCCTCGGCGACGGCATCAACGACGCCCCGGCCCTGCGGGACGCCGACGTCGGCATCTCGGTGGACAGCGGCACGGACATCGCCAAGGAATCGGCCGACATCATCCTCCTGGAAAAGAGCCTGATGGTGCTGGAAGAAGGCGTGCTCAAGGGCCGCGAAACCTTCGGCAATATCATGAAGTACCTGAACATGACCGCCAGCTCCAACTTCGGCAACGTGTTCTCGGTGCTGGTGGCCAGCGCGTTCATTCCGTTCCTGCCGATGCTGTCGATCCACCTGCTGCTGCAGAACCTGATCTACGACATCTCCCAGCTGGCCCTGCCGTGGGACAAGATGGACAAGGAATTCCTGCGCAAGCCGCGCAAGTGGGATGCGAAGAACATCGGCCGCTTCATGCTGTGGATCGGGCCGACCTCGTCGATCTTCGACATGACCACCTTTGCCCTGATGTGGTACGTGTTCGCCGCCAACAGCGTGGAAGCCCAGGCACTGTTCCAGTCCGGCTGGTTCGTCGAGGGCCTGCTGTCGCAGACGCTGGTGGTGCATATGCTGCGGACCCAGAAGATCCCGTTCTTCCAGAGCACCGCGTCGTTGCCGATCATCCTCATGACCTGCCTGGCGGTGTCCATCGGCATCTACCTGCCGTTCTCGCAACTGGGCACGCTGGTCGGCCTGGTCCCCCTGCCGATGGCGTACTTCCCATGGCTGGTTGGCACCCTGCTGGCCTACTGCGTGGTGGCCCAGGGCATGAAGACCTTCTACATCCGCCGCTTCAAGCAGTGGTTCTAACGCGGTTCAAGAAATGAAACCGAACCTGTAGGAACCAGCTTGCTGGCGATGGCGATGCAACATTCACCACCGCTATCGCCAGCAAGCTGGCTCCTACAGGGTTCGCGCCGCTCGCAACATCGCACCCGACAAAACCGGCCATTCCCCGGAGCCCACCATGGAACCACTCTCCCAGTTCCTCACCGTTCTCGACTACAGCTATCGGGCGCTGTCGGTCCTGTTCCTGACCAAGGCGGCAAAAGTGGTCAGGCGGGTCACCGTGAAGCTCTATGTTCGAGGGACGCTGACCGCCATCGAAATGCGCTACCTGCTGGCGTTCTCCAGCACCATCAGTCGCGTCTCGGTGAGGCTGCTGCGCCCACCCAGAAAGTAAAAAACCAGTACGTGGAGAATCCTCATGTCTGGAACCGCTCTGTTGATCCACCTCGCCGGCGCCATTGCCCTGCTGCTGTGGGGCACCCACATGATTTCAACGGCACTGCTGCGCGGCTTCGGCACCCAGCTGCGCAATGGCCTGGGCCGCAATCTCGATAAACGCTGGAAGGCCCTGCTCTGCGGCATCGGCATCACCAGCGTGCTGCAAAGCAGTACCGCGGTGAGCCTCATGGCCACCTCCTTCACCGCTGCCGGCACCCTCAGCCTCGCCCCGGCGCTGGCGGTGATGCTGGGGGCCAATATCGGCTCGACCCTGGTGGTGCAACTGCTCAGCTTCGACACCTCGATCGCCATCCCCCTGGTGCTGCTGGCGGGCTTCGTGGTGTTCCGCCTGCGCGACGACTCGCGCCATGAAAGCATCGGCTGCGCCCTGATCGGCCTGGGCCTGATGATGCTCGCGCTGAGTCTGCTGAGCGCCGCCCTTGAACAGCTGGAAAACACACCGCTGTTCCATATGGTCATGCAAGGCCTGGACGGCGACCTGCTGATCGCCCTGCTGGTGGCGGTGCTGCTGACCTGGATCTGCCACTCCAGCGTCGCGGTGGTCCTGCTGATCGCCTCCCTGGCCGGCACCGGCACCCTGTCGCCGGTCACCACCCTGGCGCTGGTGCTCGGGGTCAATATCGGCGGCGCCCTGCCCTCGCTGATGAATGCCGCCACCCCGGTCGCCCGGCGCCTGCCCCTGGGCAATCTGCTGGTACGACTGTTCGGCGCGCTGCTGGTGCTGCCGTTCGCCGACCTGCTGGGCAAGTGCCTGGCCGAGGCCGCCGTCACCCCGGCGCATCGGGTGGTCTACCTGCATATCGCCTTCAATCTGCTCCTGGCCCTGGGCTTTATCGGCCTGGTGGACGAGCTCGCCAAGGGTCTGACACGCCTGCTGCCGACGCCGGAACAGGCCGCCGACCCGGGCATGCCGCAGTACCTCGACGAGGCCGGCCTGGAAGTGGCCAATATCGGTCTGTCGAACGCCGTGCGCGAAGCCCTGCGCATCGCCGACATGCTCTCGGTCATGCTCGAGCGTGTGCTGCAGCTGTTCCAGAAACCCGGCGAAGTCTCGGCCGAGGCTATCCGCCAGCTCGACCAGTCCCTGGACCTGCTCAGCGCGGCGATCCGAGCCTACCTCGCGGATATCGGCCAGGACGGCCTGAGCGACGAGGATGCCGACCGCGCCCAGGAAATCCTGATGTTCGTGATCAACCTGGAGCATGCCGGCGACATTCTCTCCACCAACCTCGCCCAGTTGGCGGCACGCCGTCGGCGCCGTGGCGAAAGCTTCTCGGGCTTCGAGCTGGGGCACATCCATCCGCTGCACGAGGAACTGCGCGAAAGCCTGAGCCTGGCGGTCACCGTGTTCCTGCGTGAAGACATCGCCACCGCGCATCGGCTGGTGGAGCGCAAGGAAGTGATTCGCCGCCTGGAAGCCCGCGCCAGCCGCGAACACTTTCGCAAACTCAGCGCCGACAAGAGCACCTGGGCCGAATCGGGGGATATTTTCCAACGGGTGCTGCGCGATTACCGGCGCGTGCACCACCACATCGCGGCGCTGGCCTATCCGGTCCTCGAACGTTCGGGAGAACGTGCCCTGGAAACCCAGCCGCCGGGCGCGAGCGAACCGGCGCCAGGGCCCGTGCACGCCCTTGAACTCAACGACGACAGCCTGATCGACAAGGACAACTACCCATGCGCGTCCTGATCTGCGCCGGGCGCTACTACTTGAACGCCGCCATGTGCCGCAAGGTGCTGGAGGCCTATCACCAGACCCGCACGATCAGTGTGCTGATCCACGGCGGCAACCAGTTCCTGGGCAGCGAAATCGAGGATTGGGCCCGGGAAAACGGCACGCACCTGGTGCGCTATCCGTCCAATTGGCAGTTCTACGGCAAGCAGGCCGAACGCCGGCGCAACCAGTTCATGTTGATGGACAGCAAACCAGAGCTGGTGATTGCCTTTCCGGGCGGCAGCGACACCGAAGAACTGGTGGCCCAGGCCAAGGCCATGAATATCGAAATAAGGAGCATCAACCATGAATGAACAGCCAATGCTTTCCAACGCCCTGTTCAAGCACTTGCCTGCCGCCCAACGCCGCGCCCTGCGGCGCGGGGTGGTCTTTGTCGGTACCACCTTCGGCACCTTCCTGCTGCTGTCCCTCTACGCCAAGGCCCATGCAGCCGGTGGCTCGTACGTCGTCGATGATGGCGGGATCAACGACCCCGGCCAGTGCAATGTCGACACCTGGTACAAGAGCGGACGGCACCACGCCGCCCGCGGCGAGAGCGTGCTCTCGGCGGACTGCACGCCCACCGGCCTGCCCGCCGTGCAACTCGGCGCCGACATCAACCGCAGCCGCGACGACGGTGAACACACCACCCTGCTGAGTCCGCACATCAAGGCCTCGATCTTCAGTCGCGAAGACCTCGGACTCGAAGCCGCCGTGCTGAGCCAGGCGCACATCGCCACGAATCGCCGGCACGCCTTCGACGGCGCCGATATCGCTGTGCCACTGACCTACAAACCCTTCGAAGCCTTGCGCATGACGCTCAGTACCGGCTGGTACCACGCCTATAACGACGGCAAGCCGAGCGAGGGCCTGACCTGGGGCACCGGCGTGGAATACGATGTGCTGAAGTCGCTGACCCTGGTGGCCGAGCGCTTCGGCCAACAAAGTGGCGACCAGGGATGGCAGGCCGGACCGCGCCTGCATATCGGGGAGAAACTCGATATCGACCTGGTGCTCGGCCAGCACCTGAACGGCGACCGGGACCGCTGGTTCACCACCGGCGCGACCGTGCGCTTCTAGGCAACCCGCAATGGGCCTGGCGCTGGCACGCCAGGTTCATCCTCGTTACTGCCCTGGCACTTCATCCAGCAGCAGGACCTGGCGTTCACTCAACAAATCGCCGATCGCCGCGCCCATCGCCCGGTAGTGCCCGGTGTTGCGGTGATGCTCGATGGCGGCATGGTCGATCCAGCGCTCGACGAACACGAAACGCTCGGGGTCGGCCTCATCGACATGCAGGACATACTCGCGGCAGCCGGCTTCGGCACGGGACGGCACCACGCAGGCCCTGAGATGGGCTTCCAACTCCGCGGCCTTGCCCGGTTTGGCATGCAGAATGGCCACAACACGAATTTCATGGTTCATGGTATTTCCTGGAAAAGGGAGATGAAGTCGTCAGCGATCATGAGTCCTTGCCGCGCCACCTTCAAGTTCGAGGATCGCATTCGCACTGTCGGCGTATCAGCGGCGCACACACAGCGCGGCCCGGCTCCGCGCCGGGCCGCGGGTTTCAGGGTTTGAGCGGCAGCTCCTCGTCCTGCTCCGAGAGGGTCTTGCCATCATCGGGGTGTTTCCAGGTTTGCGGCGGCGCCTCGTGATCGGTTTCGTCGTCCGTGCTCTCACTGGGCGGATCTTCGTCCTCATCCGGGATCGGCACCTTGCGCCAGGGCATGGCCTGGACGCGCTGTTGCGCAAACGCCGTGAACGGGGAAGCAGGTTGAGTATCCATACGCACCTCGCATCAGCAGCCCGGACCGTCCGGGCTGTCAATTCAAGTGTAGGCAATGCCGGTACAGCCTGCCGCCCCTCGCCCCCCTTTCACCTGGCACAAACGGCTTGCCGGCGCTGAACGATTAATCGAAAAGCCCGTGCTAGCATGCGGGCCTTGCCCTGGGACAGGGGTCGACAGTGGAGAACAGAGATGGTTGAAGGTCAGCGATTCGCGGCGTTTCTATTCGATATGGACGGGACACTGCTCAATTCCATCGCCAGCGCCGAGCGCGTCTGGGCCCGTTGGGCAGCGCGCCACGGCCTCGATGTCGAAGCCTTCCTGCAGACCATTCACGGGGTGCGCAGTGTCGAGACCGTGCGCCGCCAGAACCTGCCCGGGGTCGATCCCGAACGAGAGGCGGCGGCGATCACCCAGGCCGAAATCGACGACGTCGAGGGCGTGATCGCCATCGAAGGCGCGAAAGCCTTTCTCGCGACCCTGCCAGCGGAGCGCTGGGCCATTGTCACCTCGGCGCCGCGAGCCTTGGCCGAACGCCGGATGGCCGCCGCCGGCCTGGACTTCCCACCCCTGGTGATCACCGCCGAAGACATCGCCCACGGCAAGCCGGCGCCCGACTGCTACCTGCTGGCGGCGCAGCGCCTGGGCGTCAGGCCACAAGACTGTCTGGTATTTGAAGATGCCCCGGCGGGCATCGCGGCGGGAGAAGCCGCTGCTGCACGGGTGGTGGTGATCAGTGCCACCCACGCCCACCCGATGCAAACCCCGCACCGGGTGCTGGCCGATTACCTACAGGTCGCCGTCGATATCAACGAACAGGGCCTGGCGCTGGTCCAGGCCTGATCAGATCGCTCAGGCGTACTGTACGCCCAGCGAAGCCAAGGCCTTCCAGTAATCCGGGTAGGTCTTGGCCACGCAATCGGGGTCCTGGATGCGGATACCCGCCACTTTCAGGCCGGCCAGGGCGAAGCACATGGCGATGCGATGGTCGGAGTGGGTGTCGATCAGCGCATCGCACGTGGTGCCGGCCAGGGCCGGATCGGCAGCCACCAGCAGGTCGTCGCCCTCCACGCTCGCCAGCCCCGGACGAATGCCGTTGAGGCCGTCGAACAGCGCCTGGACCCGATCGCATTCCTTGACCCGCAGGTTCGCCAACTCGACGAAGCGCACCGGGGTTTCGTTGAACGCCGCCAGCACCGCCAGGGTCGGAATGGCATCCTGCATCTGCGAACCGTTGATCACCGCCGGCATGTGCGGGAACTGCTGGATCACCTCCAGCGCCTTGGCGTCCGGCTGGGTGAAATCTTCGCCGGCCACGCCCAGGTCGATCTGGCCGTCGGTCAGGGCCTGCGCCGCCCACAGGTAGGTGGCGGCCGACGCGTCGGGCTCGATCCGGTAGTCACAGGCGCGATAGCCGGTGGCCGCGACGCGCCACAGGGTTTCGTCCAGCACCTCGACCTGGGCACCGAAGGCCTGCATGCAGGCGATGGTCAGGTCGACGTAACCGCGGGCACCGATGTCCTTGCCGGTCAGCGCCACCTCGATCGGGCCTTCGCCGCAGGCCGCGAGCATCAGCAAGGCCGACACGTACTGGCTGGACAGGCCGCCATCGATCTCGAAGCGCCTGGCTTGCACACCGCCACGGCCGTTCACGATCACCGGCGGGCAACCGGTCTCGCTGGCGACGTCCAGGCCGCCGCGTTGCAGGGCTTCGAGCAACGGGCCGATGGGACGCTTGCGCATATAGTGGTCGCCATCCAGCACCACGCGACCGTCCACCGTGGTCACCGCCGCGGTCAGGAAGCGCACCGCTGTCCCGGCATTGCCGAGGAACAGCGCTTGCTCAGGCACTTGCAGCTGGCCATTGCCGGTGACCACGAAAGTGGTCTCGTCCGGCTCGTCGATCTGCACGCCCATCTGCCGCAGGGCGGTGGACATGTGCCGGGTATCATCGCTTTTCAGCGCCCCGGACAGGCGGCTGGTGCCCTTGGCCAGGGCGGCGAGCAACAGGGCCCGGTTGGTGATCGACTTCGAACCGGGCGGCGTCACCTTTCCGTTCAGGGACGCGTTCGGCGGGATCACGGTGAGGGTTTGCTGCACAGCCATTGATCAACTCTCCAGACTCGAAAGATCGGCGCACAGGCTCGTGCGCCTCGACAAGTGCGCCATGATGCCATTAATGCGCCCGGAGGATCATCCGTTTCCGTCGTCGACGGCAATGGCTTTCAGGTAGTTGTAAACCGTTGCCCGGGAAATCTCGAAGTACTCCGCGAAATAATCGATGAAATTGCGGATATCCAGCAGCCCGCTGACCTTGGCCTCGATCAGCGCCTGGCGGATTTCCGCGCGGCCGAAATCGCTTCGGCGCACGCATTGGCGGACCGAGACAGCCTCGACGATATCGTTGAACTTCTCCCGCCAATCGGCGTTGAACAACGCCTGCGGACGCGGTTGCGGCTTGAGGCCGGCGGCAAAGCCGCCCAGCAGTTTCTGCACCTGGGACAGCGCCGTCACATCGAAATTCAGGCACAGCAGGGCCACGATCTCGCCGCTGTCGGCCCGCGCGGCAATGCTGATCGAACGCAACTGGCGGTTGTTGGCGCCGTTCTTTTCGTAGGGGCCGATCACGTCCGCGCCCTGCTCCAGTTCACCGAGGTCGTCGAGCAACGAGGGATCGCCGACCTTGCGCCTGGAAAAGCTGTTGGCGATATGAGTGATCCGTCCGCTGCGGACATCGTGGACCACTGCTTCGAGGTCGGGAAACAGCAGCGCCGCGAAGCCCTCGGCAGCGGCGTTCATGAAGGCGATATCGACCATAGGGGAGCCGGGCTATTGAAAATGAAAGGGAATTGTACGCAATACCCCCATCTGGAGCGAGCGCGCCAATGATGGCCACAGGCTATCACCTACCACTCTGCGTTGCGTAACGACTCGACCGCCAGGCTGGCAATGGCGATGTCATGGGCCGCCAGCCCCGTCAGGTCGGCCACGGTCACATCATCGTCGCTGAAACGCCCCGGGACCTTGCCAGTCAGCACCTGCCCCAGTGAAACATCGACCCCGGTCTCGACCAACCCCGCCGCCAGGGCATGGGCCAGCTCACCTCGTTCGGCGCACTGATGACGGTCATCGGTCATGATCACCCGAGCCCGGCCCAGAATCGCCGGATCCAGCTCCTGCTTGCCGAGACTATCGGCCCCCAGCGCGACGATATGGGTACCGGGCCGCACCACCGCGGCCGGAACGATCGCCGAGGTCGACGGCGTGCAGGTCATCACCACATTGCACCGTTCGAACAGTGGCTCCACGCTCGAAACAGCCTGGGCGATCAAGCCCTGATGGCTCAAGCTGGCGGCCAGCCGCGCGGCTTTTTCCGAGCTGCGCCCCCAGATAAACACCCGCTCGACGCCCAACATCTCGGCCGTCCAGCGCGCCTGGTGTTCGGCCTGATGGCCGCTGCCGACAATGCCCAGCGCCGAGACCCGCGACGGCGCACCGGCCTTGGCCGCCAGCGCCCCGGCGGCGGCGGTCCGCCAGCTGGTCAGCCAACCCTGGTCATTGAGCACAGCCAGAGTCGCCCCGGTCCGCGCATCGAAGACCAGCATCAGGCCGTTATTGGTTTCCAGGCCCTTGGCGGCGTTCTCATAGAAGCCCATCGCCACCTTGACCACGAACACCTGGCCATCGCGAAAATGGCCGAACTTGATATGACAGTCCCCCGGCGGGTCCTGGAACAGCAGCTCACCGCCCCTAGGCGCGACGACCTCACCCTCGGCATGACGGACAAAGGCCTCGCGCACCACCCGCAGCATGTCCTTGCGCAGCAGCACGCTGCGCAACTCCCCCAGCCCGTGGACCGGCAGCGCCAGCGGGCTCACGGGCGGCGACCGCGCAGGTAGTGGGCGAACACCTCCAGCCCCTCCTCCATGTGCGCCCGGCCGTAACCGATACGGAAGCGATCCCGCGGCACCGGCCCCAGCGCCGATTCATAGATGCTCGACGGCAACAACAGCACACCGGTGCGCTCCACCAGGTCGCTGGCGAAACGCTCGACCCCTTCGGCCCCCAGGTAACGCGGGTAGGCAATGCAACCGCCATCGGGGCGATACCACTCGAACAGCCCGTCGAATTCGTGGAAAAACCCATCCAGCAACGTCAGGTTGTGGCGCATCAACTGGTGAATCCGCGCCAGGATCGGCTCGCGGGCCTTGAGCGCGATCCGTGCCAGGACCTCGCTGGGGCCGGCGTTACAGATCGACAGGTAATGTTTCATCCGCTCCATGCGCGACAGCAACGCCCGGTCCTGGCAGGCGATCCAGCCGATCCGCAGCCCCGGCAAGCCATAGGGTTTGGACATCACCGCCAGCGACAGACCGCGCTCGTAGACATCGGCCACGGCCGGCAGTTGCCCGCCCGCACCCTGCCCCAGCAAGCGATAGGCCTCGTCGCTGAACAGGTAGATACCGTGCCGGCGACAGAGGTTCACCAGGGCGTCGAAACGCTCGCGTTCGAGGATCTTGCCGGTGGGGTTATGCGGGAAGTTGATGGAGATCAGCCGGGTGTTGGGCCGAATCGCCGCCGCCAGCGCATCGATATCCAGCGTCCAGCCCTGCTCCGGGTCCAGGGCCACGCCGGTGACCTCGCAGAGACTCAAGGGAATGGTTTCCGAGGACTGATAGTTGGGCGTCACCACGATGGCATGGTCGCCCTTGTCCAGCAGCGCATGCATGGCCACGTAGAGCCCCTCCTCGGCCCCGGCGAAGCAGAGCAGGTCGGCCGGGGTCTGGCGCTCGTAGGTTGAAGCGATCACTTCCAGCAACTCGGGGGCGCCGAATGTCTGGGTGTAGCCCAGGGACAGCGTCTCGAAGGCTTCGCGGTCCGCCGCATCGGCCAGGGCCAGCAGGTCCTTGAGGGCCATGCTTTGCGCATCGGACGCGGTCATGTGGTAGCGCGCGGAGAATTCCCACTTGGAAAAGTAGGTTTCCAGTCGGAAATCCGGAAGTGTGGCCATGCGTTTTCCCCCAAGTCTGTTCAGGTCACGGCCTTCGCGTCAGGGACATCAGGCCTTGGACAGAGAATATGCAAAATTATATGAATAGTCTATTTTTTACATTTTATATAAAACAAGCACTCCGCCTTCGATACCCATCAACACCTGTGCGTTCCCCCAGCGGTACCCCGGAGCACTCAAGCCATCACACTCTTGTGCCCGGCCCCGTTCAGTTTGAGGGGCAGAATCACCAGGGGAATGCCATCCAGATGCAACTGACGTTGCAATAACAGCGGCGTCTGATTGTGCAGCCATTCGCTGAAGCCCCAACTGTTCTGCAGGATCAGTTTGTTGCTGAAGCACACGCAACCCGGGTAATGCCGGGTGGCTTCGCCGAGCAGCTTCTGCAGCTCGGCGACCGGGTCGGTCCCGTAGCCGATCCGCCGCGTCGAGCTGAGACCGGCCTGGGCGCAGAAGGCCTCCAGTTGATCCATGGATTCGTCAAGCCGGGTCTTGCGTTGCTGCACACCGTCGATCCGCCCCCAGACCTGGCCCTCCACCTTGACGATGCCGACGAACAGCACATGGGTGAAGCGGTTCGGGAACAGACGTTGCACCCAGAGCAAGGTATGGATCGCCGCGCCCCAATGTTCGGTGGCCAGAATCACCGCCGTCGGCGCCTGCGGCGAGGGCTCGATACGGGTAACCGTTGCCAGCACTTGCGCCGGCAGTGTGAACTCGGTGTCCATCTGCGTCCGGAGGGCTTCCACCCTGGCGTAGTGATGCCGGACCACGGCACATCCGCCGATCACCAGCAGGGTCAGGCAGAGCGTCACCCAGCCGCCTTCGAAGAATTTTTCCGTCAGGGTCACCAGCAGGATGCCCGAGGCCACGCAAAAGCCTGTTGCCGCCACCAGTATCCGCCCCAACCAAGGCCCTTCGCGCCGATGCTGCCACCAGTGCCGGCACAACCCGGCCTTGGCCAGGGCCAGGCTGAGAAACACATTGATGCTGTAGAGCACCACCAGCATCCCGAGGGATCCGCGTGACAGCAGGAGGATCAGCAACGCGCAGACACCGACGAAGACCACTCCGTTCTGCTTGACCAGGCGGTTGGACAAATTGCAGAAACGATGCGGCAGCCAGGAGTCGGCGGCCATGTTGCCGAGCAGCGAGGGGGCGAAGATCAGGATCGCGTTGGCGGCGACGAACACAATGCCGCCTTCCAGCGCCAGGGTCAGCAAGAGCAACCCATGGCCGACG
This sequence comes from Pseudomonas batumici, assembly GCF_000820515.1. Classification (GTDB taxonomy): domain Bacteria; phylum Pseudomonadota; class Gammaproteobacteria; order Pseudomonadales; family Pseudomonadaceae; genus Aquipseudomonas; species Aquipseudomonas batumici. The sequence continues at coordinate 160,125 of NZ_JXDG01000040.1, forward strand.
CCCGGTGCAATCCCGAGTTGCTCGATAACGGACTTGAACACCACCGCGTTGAGGGTCTGGCCATAGGTCGGTTGCGCGCCCCAGAGGCTGTATAGAAGAATCATGCCGCCGGCCATGAACGCCAGTGGAAAACCCACCGAGAGCAAGGTGGTACGCCCGGTCCTGACCCGGGGTTCGGCCAACAGGTTGACGTTGTTGGCGATTGCCTCGGGCCCCGTGTAGGTACTCCCGCCCAGAGAGTAGGCACGCAGGAACAGCGCCATCAGCAGCGGCCAGCCGATATCCCCGGACAATGCCAACGTCTGGGTGGTGCTTCTGGCCAGCGTGCCGGTCAGGTCAGCGGCTTTCGATGCAACGCCATAAACGATCAGCCCGACGTGCACCAGCACGAACCCCAGCGTCAGGGGCAGCAGCAAGCGGATCGAGTCGGCGATACCGCGCAGATTCACCAGGATCAGCAGCAGCCCCAGACCGATCTCCACCGTCAGCTTGTGGCTCTGGAAAGCGACCGGCAGCAGGCTGAACAAGGCGTCCGTGCCACTGGCCAGGCAGACCGAGATGGTCAGCACATAGTCGACGAGCAAGGCACAACCCGCCACCAGGCCAAACCTGGGACCCAGCAGTTCCGAGACGATCTTGTAGTTCCCGCCGCCCGAGGGAAACAGCTCGACGACCTGACGATAGGCCAGCGACAGGACCCAGACGGTCAGCAGCGTCGCCAGCGCCAGGAATACCCCCAACTGAGGATGGGCGCCCAAGGCGAGATAGGCCCTCTCCGGACCGTAGCTGACGGAAGACAGGCCACTGGCGCCAAGGCCAGCCCAGGCCAACAGGCCGACCAGCAAGGTATGGGCGCGTGTATCGGGGGCCAGTGGATCGCGCGCGGGCCCGATAAGCCCCTGCGCCAGCCGTTCCAGTTTGAGCATGAGCGCCACCCATTAAATGTTTTATCGCCTTATGGTCAGTTAGGACCCTGCGTATCAATTACGCCAAGTTTTTTTACGGAAAATTGATAGCGCGAAAGCCTAAAAAGACGCAGGCCTTATCGGGCCCGAATAATCCTCTACTTATACTTTAGGTGTACCCACCGAGATCGACCCAGTCGATTGAAAGTGCCCACTAACGCTACAGGTATCGAGGACTAACGCCATGTTACTCAGCGCACTCCTGTTCGCAGCGATCATCGGCTTTTATCTGTTGTGCGGGCTGATCGTCTTCTTTGCCGAGACCGTCATCACGCCCTCGAAAGCCCCGGACATCAAGCCTGTCCTGCCAAACCGGCACAGCCGCAACTGATCCTGCAAACCGCTCATCGACAGGGCTTGAACCAGCGCTGCGGGCGATCTGCGCCCGCGGCCCCACTCAGGAACAACAAGAAGGAAAGTTCGATATGGCTATTGATCTGTTATTGACGCTGGTGGTCGGCGTAGTGATCTACCTGTTCTATGCCGTTATCAACCCGGAGAAGTTCTGAGCGTTCTCTTCATGTTTGCTGGAGCACGCCAGAACAGTCCGTTGATTCAGGAGTTCATGCAATGTCACACCTCTGGCTACAAATCATCATTACATTGATCGCCACGCTGGCGCTGAGCCTGGTGGTCGGACGGTATCTGGCCAGGGTGGTGACTGATCAGAAAACCGTGCTCGACCGGGTGCTCGATCCGTTCGACAACCTGCTCTACCGGCTGATCGGCAAGCAGGCCTGCAGCCAGGCCATGAACTGGAAGAGCTACACCTTCCACATGCTGGCGACCAACCTGGTGATGGCCCTGCTCATCTACCTGGTGCTGATCTTCCAGAATGTGCTGCCGCTCAACCCGCAGCATTTCGCCGGCATGGAGCCGATGCAGGCGTTCAACACCGCCATCAGCTTCATCACCAACACCAACTGGCAGAGCTACGGCGGGGAAAGCACCCTGTCCAACTTCAGCCAGATGGCCGCCATCACCTTTCCGATGTTCACTTCGGCGGCGACCGGCTTCGTGGTCGCGATTGCCTTTATCCGCGCCTTGCTGGTCAGCGACGGCGGCGCCAATCTCGGCAATTTCTACCGCGACCTGATCCGCTTCACCACCCGGGTGCTGCTACCGGTGGTCGTGCTGCTGAGCCTGTTCCTGATCTGGCAAGGCGTGCCCCAGACCCTGGACGCCAGCGTGGTGACCGACACCCTCCAGGGCGGCCACCAGACCCTGACCCTGGGGCCGGTCGCGGCCCAGGAAGCGATTGAAAACCTGGGGACCAACGGCGGTGGCTTCTTCAACGTCAACGCCGCGCACCCGTTCCAGAACCCCAGCGCGCTGAGCAACTTCGTGCTGATGCTGCTGATGGCCAGCCTGCCCGCCGCGCTGGTGGTGATGTTCGGCCACATGATCAGGAACCACCGCCAGAGCACGCTGATCTACGGCGTCATGGCCTTGATGCTGGTGGGTTTCCTGCTGCTCTGCGTGATTCCGGAACAGGCCGGTACACCCCTGTTGACCAAGCTAGGCATCGACACCCACGCCAGCGCCCTGCAGGCCGGCGGCAACATGGAAGGCAAGGAAGTACGTTTCGGCATCGCCCAGAGCGGACTGTACGCCGCCTACACCACGGCGTTCACCACCGGTTCGATCAACTCGATGCACGACAGCTTCACCCCGCTGGGCGGCCTCTCGACCCTGGTGCAGATGATGCTGCAATGCGTCTTCGGCGGTAAGGGCGTGGGCTTCCTCAACTTCCTGATCTACGGCCTGATCGGGATCTTCGTCGCCGGCCTGATGGTCGGGCGCGCCCCGGAGTTTCTCGGCAAGAAGATCGAGAAACGCGAAATCATCCTGGTCTCGCTGGCCATGCTGATTCACCCGCTGGTGATCCTCGCCCCTTCGGCCTGGTCCATGGTGGTGCCCTATGGCGTGGCCGCGCTGGGTAACGCCGGCGTGCATGGCTATTCGGAAGTGCTCTATGCCTTCACCTCCGCCGCCGCCAACAACGGCTCGGCCTTCGGCGGCCTGAACGCCAATACGCCCTGGTACAACCTCGCCATCGCCTGCGTGATCATGATCGGTCGCTATCCCTCGATCATCTTCCTGATGGCGGTCGCCGGCTCGCTGGCCGCCAAGCCGACCCTGGAGCCCAACATCGGCACCCTGCGCACCGACACCCCGCTGTTCGGCATCTGGTGGCTGGCGACGATCGTCATCGTCGGCGCACTGACCTTCCTGCCGGCGCTGGTCCTGGGACCGATCGCCGAGTTTTTCGCCATGAACAAGCACTTGCTGTTCTAAGGCCGAGGAGACTGACATGAAAGTTGAAAAAGCATTGCCACTGGCCCCGCTGTCGACCCCGGTCAAGGCCCGCAAGGACCGGCGCCAGGAGAATCGGCAGGAGCGTCTGCGGCTGATCCTGGTCGAGCCGCTGAAGAAGTTCGATCCACGGGTGCAGATCAAGAACCCGGTCATGTTCGTGGTCTGGATCGGCACCCTGGTGACCGCGGCGCTGACCCTCGACCCGCAGCTGTTCGGACCGTCGAATGCCACCTCGCTGTACAACGGCGTGGTGACCTTCATCCTGTTCATCACCGTGTGGTTCGCCAACCTCGCCGAAGCCATGGCCGAGGGTCGTGGCAAGGCCAAGGCCGCGTCGTTGCGCCAGACCACCACGCAACTCAATGCCACGCGGCTGCTCGCCGGCGGCCGCACGGAAGTGGTGTCCGCCGCGTCGCTGCGCAAGGACGACCTGATCAGGGTCAGCCGCAACGAGCTGATTCCCATGGACGGTGAAGTGGTCGAAGGCGCGGCCTATGTCGACGAGTCGATGATCACCGGAGAATCCGCACCGGTGATCAAGGAGTCAGGCTCGGACGTCAACTCCTCGGTCACCGGGGGGACCAAGGTGATCTCCGACTCGCTGGTGATCCTGGTCACCGCCACGCCGGGCAACACCTTCCTCGACCGCATGATCAGCCTGGTGGAAGGCGCCAAACGGCAGAAAACCCCGAACGAGATCGCCCTCACCGTGCTGCTTTCGGTGCTGACCCTGATCTTCGTCATCGTGGTCACTGCCATTGCCCCGGTGGCGAGCTACCTCCACGCGCAGATCAACGTCGCCGACCTGGTGGCCCTGATCGTCGCGCTGATTCCCACCACCATCGGCGCCCTGCTCTCGGCCATCGGTATCGCCGGCATCGACCGCACGCTGCGCTTCAATATGCTGGCGATGTCCGGCAAGGCCGTGGAGGCCGCCGGCGACGTCAACACCCTGCTGCTGGACAAGACCGGCACCATCACCATCGGCAACCGCCAGGCCACCGAACTCCTGCCGGTCAAGGGGGTGACACGTCAGGAACTGCAACAGGCGGCCTACCTCGCCTCGCTGTTCGACAGCACCCCGGAAGGCAAGTCCACCACGGCCTTTGCCAAGGCCCAGGGCATCTTTGAAGAAAGCCGGCTGGAAGAAGCCGTGGGCATGGACTTCTCGGCGCAGACCCGCATGAGCGGTTCGGACCTGGCCGACGGGCGCGTGGTGCGCAAGGGCGCAGTGGATTCCCTGGTCAGCTACGTCCAAGACAGCTATGGCAGCGAGATTCCCGCCGACCTCGAACGCATCGCCCTGGGCGTCAGCCAGCAAGGCGCGACGCCCCTGGCGGTGGCCATCGACGGGCGGATCCTGGGCATCATCAAGCTGTCCGACGTGCTCAAGCCGGGGATCCGCGAACGGGCCGCGCAATTGCGCGCGATGGGCATCCGCACGGTGATGATCACCGGCGACAACCCGACCACCGCCAGTGTGATCGCCGCCCAGGCCGGGCTCGACGACTTCGTCGCCCAGGCCACCCCCGAGGACAAGCTCAAGCTGATCCGCCGCGAGCAGGCGGCCGGGCACCTGGTGGCCATGACCGGTGACGGCACCAACGACGCCCCGGCCCTGGCCCAGGCGGATGTCGGCCTGGCCATGTACACCGGGACCATGCCGGCCAAGGAAGCGGCCAATATCATCGACCTGGACTCCGACCCGACCAAGCTGCTGGACCTGGTCACCATCGGCAAGCGCATGCTGATCACCCGGGGCGCGCTGACGACCTTCTCCATCGCCAACGACGTGGCCAAGTACTTCGCCATCCTGCCGGCGCTGTTCATGGTCGCCCTGCCGGGCCTGGCGGCGTTGAACCTGATGCACCTGGCGACGCCGCAAAGCGCGATCCTGTCGGCACTGATCTTCAACGCACTGGTCATTCCGGCACTGATTCCCCTGGCCCTGCGCGGTGTCAACTTCATGCCCAAGAGCGCGGAAACCATGTTCTATCGCAACTTGCTGGTCTACGGCGTCGGCGGGCTGATTGCGCCCTTTGTCGGCATCAAGCTCATCGACCTGTGCCTGGTGCCCTTCCTGTAGGAGGATCCGATCATGATCAAGTTCTTGTCACCGGCCCTGCGTGTGACGGCCGTTACCTTTGTACTGTGCGGCCTGGCCTACCCGTTCGCCATCACCGGGATCGGGCAACTGCTGTTTCCCGCGCAGGCCAACGGCAGCCTGGTGCAGAGCCCCGAAGGCCAGGTCATCGGCTCGGCGCTGATCGGCCAGCAGTGGGATGCCCCGCAGTGGTTCCACGGACGCCCGTCGGCCACCACCGACACCGATCCCAAGGACCCGCTGAAAACCGTGCCGTCGCCCTATAACGCGGCCAGCTCCTCGGGCTCCAACCTGGGCCCGACCAGCCAGGCCCTGAGCGATCGGCTGACCGCTGACCGGCATGCCCTGGAGCAGGCCCAGCCGGAGCTTGCCGGCCAGCCCCTGCCCGCCGACATGCTGACCACCTCGGCCTCCGGCCTGGACCCGGACATCAGCCCGGCCAATGCCACCCTGCAGGCCAGCCGCGTGGCGCAACAACGCGGCGTGGCCCTGGATAAAGTACTGGCGCTGGTCCAGGCCAATACCCAGGCACCCTCGCTGGGAGTGTTCGGCGAGTCGCGGGCCAATGTGCTGGCACTGAACCTGGCTCTGCAACGGGACTATCCGGTTCATCAATAAGACGGGACAATAGGCGGGACTTACTCTGCAACAGCGACAATTGACATGAACGGACACATCTCACGAAGCATCCCCTGCCTGCTGATGCTGGCGCTCGGTTTTTCGATGATCGCCGGTTGCTCGGGGAGGCGTTCGCAAACCCCGGTCGAAGGTTACGCCTGCTACGCCAAGGCGGTGCCGACGCTGGGGGATGGCGGGTTGGCCTGGGGACCGAGCGTGAAGAGCGCCAGTGTGAAAGCGCTGGATAACTGCCGGCGCTACGCCGCTGAATCGGACGGAACGCCGTCGACCTGCAAGGTCACCTTGACCGGCTGTCGCTAAAAAACACCGCCCCCTGTAGGAGCCAGCTTGCTGGCGATGGCGTCCCTGAAGTCGATACAAGACTGACGGGCCTCATCGCCAGCAAGCTGGCGCCTACAGGTTTTTCGGAATTTTCAAGATCCCATACGGAGACAGGACCCACAAACTTTCACAAGGGGCTTGCACGTCAAATATTATGGTATACCATCAGACCATATGTTCAACGTGCACCTCAGGAGCCCCTTATGAGTTTCGAAATCCGCAAGATCGTCAGCTATGCCGAACAGACCCTGATCGAAGGCGGCAAGGCCACCGACAAACCGGTGACCATGATCGGCCTCGCCGTGGTGATGAAAAACCCCTGGCTGGGTCGTGGTTTCGTCGAAGACCTGAAACCGGAAATCCGCGCCAACTGCTCCGACCTGGGCGCCATGATGGTCGAACGCCTGGTGGCGGCCATCGGCGGCGCCGAGCGCATCGAAGCCTATGGCAAGGCCGCGGTGGTCGGCGCCGACGGTGAAATCGAACACGCCTCGGCGGTGATCCATACCCTGCGCTTCGGCAACCACTACCGCGAGGCGGTCCAGGCCAAGAGCTACCTGAGCTTCACCAACAAGCGCGGCGGTCCCGGCACCTCGATCCAGATCCCGATGATGCACAAGGACGACGAAGGCCTGCGCTCGCACTACATCACCCTGGAAATGCGCATCGAAGACGCCCCGCGCGCCGACGAGATCGTCGTGGTGCTGGGCTGCGCCGACGGTGGCCGCGTGCACCCGCGCATCGGCAACCGCTACATCGACCTGGAAGAACTGGCCGCCGAGAAAGCCCGGTAATCAACAAGCAAGGCAGGAGCGCTCCATGATTCGGCACACTGCTGAACGCACCCCGGCCGGCACCAGTTACCTGGCGACCGGCGAGGGCCCGCCCGTGGTCCTGATCCACGGCGTAGGGCTGAACAAAGAAATGTGGGGCGGCCAGATCGTCGGCCTGGCGCCGCACTACCGGGTGATCGCCTACGACATGCTCGGACACGGTGCCAGCCCCCGCCCCGACCCGGACTGCGGGCTGCCCGGGTACGCCGATCAGTTGCACGAACTGCTCGAACACCTGCAGGTGCCGGCGGCCCATGTGATCGGCTTTTCCATGGGCGGCCTGGTGGCCCGGGCCTTCGCCCTGCACTACCCGCAACAGCTGCAAGGCCTGGTGGTGCTCAACAGCGTGTTCAACCGCAGCGCCGAGCAGCGTGCCGGGGTGATCGCCCGCACCAGCCAGGCGGCGCAACACGGTCCGGATGCCAACGCCGAGGCGGCCCTGTCACGCTGGTTCAGCCGCGAGTACCAGGCGGCGAACCCGGCACAGATCGCCGCCATCCGCCAGACCCTGGCCGGCAACGATCCCCTGGGTTACCTGACCACCTACGAGTTGTTCGCCACCCAGGACATGTACCGCGCCGAGGACTTGGGCAGCATCCAGGTGCCAACCCTGATCGCCACCGGCGAACTGGACCCGGGCTCCACCCCGGAAATGGCCGAGCAACTGGCCCGGCGCATACCCGGCGCACGGGTTACCGTGCTGCCCGAGCAGCGGCATATGATGCCGGTAGAATCGCCGCGCATGGTCAACCAGATGCTCCTGGAATTCCTCGCGACAGCGCATACCCGTCCAAATCCAATAAAGGGGATCGTTGCATGACACTCGCCCGCTTCCAGATGTGCATCGACGGTGAATGGGTCGATGCCCTGTCCGGCAAGACCTTCGACAGTCTCGATCCGGCCCTCGCCGCGCCCTGGGCTCAATTGCCCGACGCCGACGAAGCGGATGTCGAGCGCGCCGTCCAGGCCGCGCAACGGGCTTTCGAAAACCCGGCCTGGCGCGGCCTCAGCGCCACCGCCCGGGGCAAGCTGCTGCGCCGCCTCGGCGATCTGATCGCTGATAACAAGGAACGCCTGGCCCAGCTGGAAAGCCGCGACAACGGCAAGCTGATCCGCGAGACCCGTGGCCAGGTCGGCTACCTGCCGGAGTTCTTCCATTACACCGCAGGCCTGGCCGACAAGCTCGAAGGCGGCACCCTGCCGCTGGACAAGCCGGACCTGTTCGCCTACACCGTGCACGAAGCCCTGGGCGTGGTCGCCGGGATCATCCCCTGGAACAGCCCGCTGTACCTGACCGCGATCAAGCTGGCGCCGGCCCTCGCCGCGGGCAACACCCTCGTGCTCAAACCCTCCGAACATGCCTCGGCCACCGTGCTGGAGCTGGCACGGCTGGCCCTGGAAGCCGGCATTCCGCCCGGCGTGGTCAATGTCGTCACCGGTTACGGGCCGAGCACCGGCGCCGCCCTGACCCGCCACCCGCTGGTGCGCAAGATCGCCTTTACCGGCGGCGCCGCCACCGCCCGCCATGTGGTGCGCAGCAGCGCCGAGAACTTCGCCAAGCTGTCCCTGGAACTGGGCGGCAAGTCGCCGAACATCATCTTTGCCGATGCCGACCTGGACAGCGCGATCAACGGTGCCATCGCCGGGATCTACGCGGCGTCCGGACAGAGTTGCGTCTCCGGTTCGCGGCTGCTGGTGCAGGACGAGATCTACGACGAATTCGTCGAGCGCCTGGTGGCCCGCGCCCAGCGCATCCGCATCGGCAACCCGCAGGACGACAGCAGCGAGATGGGCCCGATGGCCACCGCCCAGCAGTTGGCCGTGGTCGAAGGCCTGGTGGCCGACGCCCTGGCCGAAGGCGCGCGCCTGCGCCTGGGCGGCAAGCGCCCCGGGCACCTGCCTGAAGGCTGGTTCTACGAGCCGACCTTGTTCGAATGCGACCGCAACTCGATGAAGATCATGCAGGAAGAAGTCTTCGGCCCGGTGGCCTCGGTGATCCGCTTCAAGGACGAGACCGAAGCCCTGGCCATCGCCAACGACTCGCAGTTCGGCCTGGCCGCCGGCATCTGGACCCGCGACCTCGGCCGGGCCCACCGTCTGGCCCGGGACATCCGCTCCGGGATCATCTGGGTCAACACCTACCGCGCGGTCTCGGCCATGGCGCCCATCGGCGGTTTCAAGAACAGCGGCTACGGTCGCGAGAGCGGCATCGATTCGGTGCTGGCCTATACCGAACTGAAAACGGTGTGGATCAACCTCTCGTCGGCGCCAATGCCCGACCCCTTCGTGATGCGCTAGGAGACAACCGAGATGATCGAACCCGGTATCTACAAAGAAGTCATGGGCTCCTTCCCGTCGGGCGTCACGGTGGTCACCACCCTGGACGCCGAGGGCGGCATCGTCGGCATCACCGCCAGTGCCTTCAGCGCCCTGTCCATCGACCCGGCGCTGGTGCTGTTCTGCCCCAACTACGCCTCGGACACCTACCCGATCCTGCGCGACAGCAAGCGCTTCGCCATTCACCTGCTCGCCGCGGACCAACAGGCCGAGGCCTATGCCTTCGCCGGCAAGGGCAAGGACAAGGCCCGCGGCATCGACTGGCACCTCAGCGCCCTGGGCAACCCGCTGCTGGACAAGGCCACGGCGATCATCGAGTGCGAGCTGTGGCGCGAATACGACGGCGGCGATCACGCCATCATCGTCGGCGCGGTCAAGAACCTGATCCTGCCCGAGCAGCCGGTGACGCCGATGATCTACCACAAGGGCAAGCTCGGTCCGCTGCCCGCACTGGCCTGAGCCTTTTGCCACGGTGCGGGCCGACGAAGATGAACGACGCATGATAAGCTTGGCGACGATTTCGGCCCTCGATCGGCCCCACGAACTTTTAGAGCGGATCCCATGAAACGCCTGCCACTCGACGACAGCTTCAAGGTCAATCGCAACCCCGTTACCCTGCGCGAAATCGTGCTGGACAAGCTGCGAAGCGCCATCATGAACTTCCAACTCCTGCCCGGGGACCGTCTGGTCGAACGCGACCTCTGCGAGCGCCTGGGCGTCAGCCGCACCTCGGTGCGCGAAGCCCTGCGTCACCTGGAGTCCGAAGGCCTGGTGGCGTTCGCCGATGCCAAGGGTCCGAGCGTCGCCATCATCACCCTGGACGATGCGGTCGATATCTACGAACTGCGCTGTGTGCTGGAAGGCCTGATCGTCCAGCTGTTCACCCTGCGGGCCAAGGCCAAGGACATCAAGGCCCTGGAAAAGGCCCTGGAAGTCAATCGCAAGGCCCTCAAGGACGGCGAGCTGCAGCAGGTGATCGATTCGGTGCAAGGCTTCTACGACGTGCTGCTCGAAGGTTCGGGCAACCATGTCGCGGCCACCCAGCTGCGCCAGTTGCAGGCCCGCATCAGCTACCTGCGGGCCACCTCGGTGTCCCAGGAAAACCGCCGGGGCGCCAGCAACCAGGAAATGGAGCGGATCGTCGAGGCGATCAAAAGCGGCGACCCGCTGGCCGCCCACCAGGCCTCGGTCGACCACGTGCGCGCGGCGGCCAAGGTGGCGCTGGAGTACCTCAAGCGCAAGCAGGACGAAGCCGGCCCGGCCCCCGAGATCACCGCGCCCATCGCCCTCAAAGAACCGCGCATGGGCCGCTGAGATGGCCAGCCCGCGCTTCTGCCCGCAGTGCGGCGGTGCCGACCTCGGCCGGCGAGTGCCGCCGGGCGACACCCATGAACGCCTGATGTGCGGGGGCTGCGGCTACATCCACTACGTCAACCCGAAGATCATCGCCGGCTGCATCATCGAGCGCGACGGCAAGTACCTGCTGTGCCAACGGGCGATCCCGCCACGGCCCGGCACCTGGACCCTGCCCGCGGGCTTCATGGAAAGCGGCGAAACCACCGAACAGGCGGCGTTGCGCGAAGTCTGGGAAGAAAGCGGCGTGCGCGCACAGATCGTCTCGCCGTATTCGATCTTCAGCGTGCCGACCATCAGCGAGGTGTACATCATCTTCCGCGCCCTCGCGCTGGAGGAGACCGGCCAGTACGGGCCGGAAACCCTCGACTACCGCTTCTTCGCCCCGGACGAAATCCCGTGGGACAGCATCTACTACCCGGCCATCCGGCAGATTCTCGAACGCTATATCGAGGAACGCGAGGCCGGGGTCTACGGCCTCTACGTCGGCAACGACGACAGCGGCACGGTTCACTTCATCCGCTGAGCCCCTCGACAATGATCACTTCGGCCTGGGCCGCGCCTTCGCGGTGCCCGCGCGCCTCCTGATATTCCGCCGAACGATAACAGGCCAGCGCCTGGTCGTAGGAGTCGAACTCGATCACCACGTTGCGCTGTGGCGTCGCCCTGCCCTCCAGGGCCTCGGCGCGCCCGCCCCGTGCCAGCAGGCGCCCGCCGTAGCGGGCAAACACCGCCGGGGCGCGGCGGGTGTATTCGGTGTACTGCTCAGGGTCGGTGACGTCCACATGGGCAATCCAGTAAGCCTTCATCGATGACCTCATTGCTGGTTGATTTTGTATTATGGTATACCATAAATCACACTTTCATACAGAGCGAGCGCCGGCATGGCCTTTGACAGTATCCAGGACATCATCGACGACTACCGCCAGGGCAAGATGGTCCTGCTGGTGGACGACGAAGATCGCGAAAACGAAGGCGACCTGCTGATCGCCGCCGACTGCTGCAACGCCCAGGCCATCAGCTTCATGGCCCGCGAAGCGCGCGGGCTGATCTGCCTGACCCTGACCGACGAGCACTGCCGGCGCCTGGGCCTCGAGCAAATGGTGCCGAGCAACGGCAGCGCATTCAGCACCGCCTTCACCGTGTCCATCGAAGCCGCCCACGGCGTGACCACCGGCATCTCCGCCGCCGACCGTGCCCGCACCGTCGAGGCCGCGGTGGCCGCCGATGCCCGCGCCGAAGACCTGGTGCAACCCGGGCACATCTTCCCCCTGCGCGCCCGTGAAGGTGGCGTGCTGACCCGCGCCGGACACACCGAGGCCGGTTGCGACCTGGCGCGCCTGGCCGGCTTTACCCCGGCCTCGGTGATCGTCGAAGTGATGAACGACGACGGCAGCATGGCCCGCCGCCCGGACCTCGAGGTCTTCGCCCGTCGGCACGGGATCCGGATCGGCACCATCGCCGACCTGATCCACTACCGCCTGAGTACCGAGCACACGGTGGTGCGTATCGGCGAACGGGAACTGCCGACGGTGCACGGCACGTTCCGTCTGGTCACCTTCGAGGACCGCATCGAGGGCGGCGTGCACATGGCGATGGTCATGGGCGATATCCGCCGCGACACCCCGACGCTGGTGCGCGTCCACGTCATCGATCCGCTGCGCGACCTGGTGGGCGCCGAGTACCACGGGCCGAGCAACTGGACGCTGTGGGCCGCCTTGCAGCGGGTCGCCGAGGAAGGCTGCGGCGTGGTCGTGGTGCTGGCCAACCATGAGTCGTCCCAGGCACTGCTGGAGCGCGTACCGCAACTGACCCGGCCACCGCGCCAGTACAGCCGCTCGCAATCGCGGATCTATTCGGAGATCGGCACCGGGGCCCAGATACTGCAGGACATCGGGGTCGGCCAACTGCGCCACCTGGGGCCGCCGCTCAAATATGCCGGGCTGACCGGCTACGATCTGCAGGTGGTGGAAAGCATTCCCTTCCCCCAACCCTGATCCCCCCTGTAGGAGCTGGCTTGTCGGGACGCCGCATCGCAGCGATGAGGCCCTTGAACCTTGCGGTGCCCATGCCGCCGCCATCGCCAGCAAGCCGGCTCCCACAGTTCGGTGTTCCACCACAGAAATATCGGCATACCCAGCTTCTG